>NZ_OZ032156.1 GCF_964026545.1 Candidatus Tisiphia endosymbiont of Dioctria linearis
AGCCCGTTCTTTTGGCTGGCAGTGATAATATTGTTGCGAAGCTTAAGACTAGTAGGATCGTCATAAGCTGGGTTCAGTAAGACTATTGCTTTGGAAGGTAAAGTTGTTTTATCTGTCATGATGGTATCCCCTTTATGATTAAACTTAAAGTTATCAAGTTTTAACCACCAAAGAATCTTTAAAGATTACTTTGGTGATCAGGGAGTTAGTAAAACCATCACAAAGAACAGCTATGATAGCATTTAGGCTTAAGATTTACACCTTAAGCCCTGGACATAACTACCATCCCCCCAACCATAACAGTCGAGGAACATCGTTTTAACGGTTGATATCTACCGCTTTGTGTTTTTAAGGTTACTACCCCCCAAAGTAACTTTGCAGTTACTCTATTTTTAATTTTAAACTATACTCCCCTAAAGTCAATAACAGTTTTTTTACCATTAATTGTTATTTTCGTTGTCTTTCTGTTCTTGCTTTTTCATCTTGCAATTAATATTCTTTTATAGGCATAATATTTTCAGCTCTTCTTATTTTTATAATTTTATCTTAGCATCCAACATAATTTTACATTACACAACTGTCAGTTCATTACATGCAACATAAAATAATTTGTTTTATAAAGTTTTGTTGTCTTGTAACTTTAGCTTTATAAGCAGTATAATTTTGTAAAAGGGTTTAAAAATTAGTTCATGTGATGAACTAATTAACTAAATCCTTTGGAATATTTAGCAAACGATGTTTTTTTAAATGAATATATCTACAATTTGTTGGTTGATTATTTAAAGGTTGTATGAGATTAGAAAAGTGGTTAGAGCTGCAACACATGCCAATTCATATATTTGCTAAGAAAATAGGTAAGAATAGAAGTCAAGTACATAAATATATCCATGAAGATGTTGTACCCAAGCATAATGTCATTTTTAAAATTTATATTACAACTTTTGGAGCAGTTTCAGCTAATGATTTCCATAGGCTTTCTGATAAATTATTTGAGAAAGAAAAATTACATACTAATTCTTTTCGGGATTAGTATATCAATCGTAATTAACATATTAAAATCCAATCAATAACTCTTATGTATCAGATAATAATTTCCATATTTCTGATGTTTTAAGCACATTAAATGACCATGAAGAGCTGGTTACATAAGACAATAAAATAATTCATATATCTTTTTACAGGATATTTGCTTGTCCAATCTTTCATGGTCATTTTAAGTTTTAATCGGTACGCAATGTTCCTCTAATCTTTAGCATTATCTCTTTGCATAAGTAGTTTTAATAAAACCATTAATTATAAAATACTATTAAACAACCATTAATGATATTAAAGTTATTCGCAAATATTGTGGATAACTTTGTGGGCAACGCATGGATAAGTTTTTTAAAACTATAAAAACTATAAAAGTTAGCAGAAAATTTTAGGAAATTTTTCAGAAAATTAGAACTTTTTACCAATTTTTTAAAGATTTTTTTTGGTTTCATAAAATGAACAGTCTTTTTAGTACAAATATTTTACCAATTTATATTAATTAACAAGGACATTAATTATGACAGAATTTTACCGTAAACTCTTTTATCCATCAGCTATTATTAAGGATGCAGAGTTACTAAAACATGATGAATATGGTGTTTATATTCGTCTATTGGAACATATGTGGATAAGTGGTGGAAAACTACCACATGATGATACAAAAATTGCTCATTATTTACGCATTACACCAAAAAAATGGCAAAATTACAAAAAAATTTTACAAAATTTTTTCATTTTTTCTGACAAAACATTTACTCATACTGAACTCAAAAAAGAATACCAAAAAACTATTTTAATATCACAAAAGAATTCTCTGAAAGCTAGAAAGAGATGGGGTAAACAGAATTGTAATATAGATGACAAAATAGTTGAAAATATTATATCAATAGGAAGTAAAGATTGTAAATCAAATGATGCTATAGCATATGCAAAATCAATGCTACGTGCATGCGTCTAAAAAGAAAGATATTGATTTAAGATTAGATGATATAGATAGGCTTGTGGATAACTCAGGGCAATTAGCCGTTTATCACGAATTATACAATAAACTGCAATTACTCTTTAGTGAGCATAGTATGCTTTTTCCTAGGGATCAATTTTTGCTAGTTGAATGGATAAAAACTGGCATTAGTATCGATTCTATTTATCAAAAGATTGTCCTAATACTCCAGCATATTAGCAAGCAAGGTCTAGAACATCCAAAATCTTTTGCTTATTTCACTGCTGAAATACAACGATGTTGTTAAGCTTGTGTCATCACATGAACTAATTTTAATTATTTTACAGCTCTTGTCTTATATTTCTATATAAAATAGCGTTTCACGTAATGAAATACCTATTGTTTTTAGAAAAATCCTTGTCATAATCTGAATAATAACAGCAATTAAAGTAAAAATTATGAACAAAAAAGCTATCAAATATGGACTACAACTTGCTTTAGTCGAACAAGCTTCTGATGAATTTTATCAAAGTAATGAGAGTGACTATGAACAAAGGGATAAAAAAATAGCTGAAGGTGTAATGAGTAAATGCCTAATCAATCAATTTATTCTTGCACAGTTAGTAAAAAATGAATTACAAGCAAAGCTAACTGACCAATTGACGGCGATATTTAACTTAAATATTCAGGAATTTGGCTATCGTCAATTTCTAAGCGATGGAACAACTATCGGTTTTTGCACAAGAAATATTGACAATATCACAAACACCCAAAGCAAAAATCTAGGCTACGAATACGAAACTTTGAGAAGATTCTATAATCAGGAAACATGTAACAGCTTTATCATCTACCAAAGAACAAAAGATAAAATTGAAGGATTTTACTTTTTGTCTTCAAGTAACAATCCAGAGATTATTAGCTATTACATTAACCATCTTGAATCTTTTGAGCAGTTTATTAACATTGTCAGTCTTTATGTTAGTATAGTTCTAAGTAGCATAAGATGCAATAATTCATACTGTGAAACTTTACAGCACAATGATTTATACGTAAAAATTTTTAGTCAAAATAGCTTGGACGAATTATTTCCAGAAAGGATCTCAAGCAATAACTAAAAATGGTTCCATTATGAAAATAACTAAACTTCACATAAATTATCTAGGCAAATCTTTCATTCTTACCCAAAGAGCTCTGGAATGTCTTATACTTGCAGCCCTTGGGTTTCCTAAAAAGCACATAGCAAGTAGATTAGGCATATCATACAGAACTGCAGAAAAACATATAACAAATGCTAAAAATAAAATTGGCATTTATAATCATAGACAATTAATTGATTTTTTATTTTCTAGTCAGATATTTAAACACCCTGACTATTACAATCAAATATCCGATATCAAATTACCGAAGAACATCTAATGAAGTGTTAATAACAAATTATGCGTAATAATAAATACCGTTTTCAAGTAACTTTAATTTTTAATATTGGTAAATTCTTCTTTTTTAATTAAGGTAATTCGTTCAATGATATCAAAGTCAACACATGCTTGAAAAAGTTTCTGTGCTATATTAAACCTGTCATCCTTTTGTGCCTGTAAAAATATTTCTGCAATCTTTTGTAAATTCTCAATCCTTATATCAGGTAAATCCATTACTTTAGGTCGAATCTCCTTAATATTAACAGGAATAGTGATATTATAATTTATACCTTGGTCTCGGTTACTATGAACCTTTAAATTCCCATAATGAGCATCTATAATATTAAAACACTCCAAAAAAGTTAGTTCATTCGTCTGCTTAAAAGTTGGAGTAAGAAGTAATTGCAGTTGTTGCTCAGTAAGTGTACCGCCTTGATCCTGTATTATTAGCTTTATTGCTTTGATTGGTTTTTTACTTTTAGTAGTTTCTGATATATTTAGCTCAAAATCTAGAATATCATCTTCTAGAAAAATACTCACTATATTACTATAGACATTATTGTTGATAGCATGAATCAACAGGCTTTTTATTACTTCCTTCAGTTTTTCTGGGTCGCATGTTATGCTAGGATATTTCGTTTCATCTTGGATAATAAATTGTAATGGTTGATAGAATAATTTTTTACATTCATCTACTACTTCTTTTATTAAGTCCTTAATGTTAATTTTAGTAAGCTTAATGTACACTTTACGTCTTACTCTATGAGTAATAGTTGAAAGATAAAAAGCCCAAGCCTCTATTCGTTTTGTTACCTCATATAATTCTTCAGTAATCCGAGAGATTTGGTCTTTATCAGTTGTTTTTTGTAGTTTTGTACATAATGTTTTAAGTTGGAGTTGCAAGGTATGAAGTTGCTGTTGTTCTTGATCTTCTACTCTATTAAAAAACTCTTCTTCATGTTGTGCTAATTTGATCAAATCATGCGTTAGTTTTATTGATTTTGTTTCCCATACATTTTTCATGATTTCAGATAATTCTTCATGTTTTTGTTTTGGTTTTAGAAATGCTATTAATGCACTACTAAATAGCAACAAAAGGTAATTTATTTGGAGTTGTATATCGCCGAAATTACTAGTTAAATAGTCTTCGCCTATATAACATTTAAAAAATTGAAATGATGCAAATGTACCAAAAATCGCTATGAATAAAGCTATCTGCCATCTGAGCAAAATACCAGTAACTAGTAAATTAATAATAAATATCATACATTGTAGTTGATGAAATTCGCTAATAATGACCAGCATACTTCCAACACAAATCAACGTATATAGCACACCTAAATTCCAAATTACTGCTATAAACCTCTCGTTTTTAAATCTAGGAGGCAATATTGGATAAACTACAAACCAGGTAGGTATTAGCAATACTGAGTGGTAAATGAAGTGATAAATATTAGCATATTTTGTGGTATAATATTCTGGGATAGTGAATAATGATGAATAAGTGGAAATTATTACAAAGAAACCAAATAGAGAAAAAGTAATTTCATTTTTTGGTAGATTACCTTTACAAAAATTTATTAGACTGAATTGTTTGATGGAACGAATAATTTTCTTGAATTTTCTTTTACGTTCAAGTCTGAGAGAGATTATAGGACTGGGGTCTTTTACGCCAATCCAACCACCGGGTTGTTTAAAAAAGTAATGGCTAAACATCAAAGTTAACAAATTAGCTGCCATAGCTGGTATGACAGCTTTCATTTGTACATTTAAGACTTTAAAACTAACTGCTATAATAAATCCAGCAAACATTCCTATTAATACTGCTTTACTACTAGTACGAAAGCCTAGAATTGCTAAAAGAAAAGGCACTGAAACTACAGGCATATAAAAACCTAATATTATTAACAGCAAATCAAGTATGTTACTTGCTTCGAAAACTAGAAAAATAGCAAAAATACCAACAAAAATAGCGAAAACACGTAATATAATGAGATCACTAAGATTATTACGTATCTTTCTTATAATCTCAAAATCTAGTAATTTTAAAATATCATTAGTGAATAATATAGCTGAAGAGTTAATGTACGAGTCTGCACTAGACATGATTATTGCTACAATGCCTATAGCAGTAAGCCCTCTTAATCCTGGATAGCTGTGATTCTCTATAATATGGGCTAATAAGTTCTCAGGGTCAAGATTAGGATTATTTGCCAGTAATAATATTCCAACCCAGATTATTATTACTAATATCGTAAGAGATATTAAACCTCCTGTTATAAAATACTTTTTAACTTGTATGATATTCTTAGCCATTGCCAATCTTTGAAAAAAAACCGGTTGAAAAGCTGGGATTAAAAAAAATAATAACAAGAAAAAGGAACTTATAAATTTAGAATCATTGAAACTAAATACTTGCCTATAATCGAATAAAGGATTTTCTGTGATTGTTACAAAAACTTTGTGAGGCTCATGCAGAGTTCCCCAAATTATCAAAGTAATGATAGGAACAACAGTGCCAAAAGTAAGAAATTGTATTATATCTGTAAAAGTAACAGCCTTGATACCGCCAAAAGCTGAATATAATATTACTATAATAGCACTTGGCACAACAGCATAAAAACTAGAAACATTAAAGAAAAGTTGCAACATGGTAGCTGAAACTTTAAATTGCACTGCAACTATTCCTATACAAAGAAAGATGCCTGCTATAGCTGTAAGCAATTGAACTTTTTTACCATAAAGAGTCCCCATGGCTTCAGCTATGGAAAGATTACCCAAAAACTCTGCCATACGTGGAGCTAAAAAGTAACCAACAATTACAAGAGCTAAAGGTTCACCCAATGCCGGAATGATAAAATATAAACCTTGTTTATAGGATTCACTAACTGCTTCAGAAAAGAGACCACCTCCTATACAAGTGGCAATAATTGTAGCAGTTATAGTGCCAGTGGAGAAATTGCGGTTACCTATAGCATATTCATTAATATTTTTTATATCACGACTATAAAATAAACCTACTGCTAAGTTAAAAGTTAAAAAGATAGCAAAAATGGCTGTGTCCACATTATTCATATAATCTCCCCCGAATGTCAAAAAACTGTAAGTTTTTGACCACCAAAGACAAGATTTTTAGAAGAAGTGAATCTAGATTGGTGATCGGGGGGTTCGAAAGACTGCTAACAAACAGTTATGGTAGCCGTCAAACTTAAATGTAAACACTTAAGGACATACGACCACCATCCTCCCCGACCATAAAAGACGAGAAGCATCATTTTTACGGTTTAATGCATACCGTTGTTAGTAGAGGCTTTCGAACCCCAAAAATTACTTTGCAGCAATTCCACCCCGAATTCTAAATTATATACACACCTAAAGTCAATATATATTTTTATCCTGGATTTTAATTATAGTTGCTAAACATGTTTAATTGAACTAATATTAGTCTTAGTAAACATTAGAGCAAACTTTATGTATCCAGTAAACATTACTTCTGCAAAAGCTCACTTATCATCTCTACTAAAAGAAGTAGAAGACAAAAATGAAGAAGTTATTATTGAAAGAGCTGGGAAACCAATTGCTAAAATCGTTAAATACAATCCTGTGAAATCTATTAATAGGCTTGGGATATTTAAAGATAAAATTAAAGTAGCTAAAGATTTTGACAAATGGTCTGAAGAAATGGCAACAAGGTTAGGGATAAAGGATTAGGTGTAAGATTATTACTTGACATTCATACCTTAATATGGGCATTGGCTGAACTAGAAAAATTACCCCATAAAATTACTAATGCCAGATAAATTGAAGAAATGCTGATGAGAATGTGCTTTAACAGTGGAAATTGATGTTTGAAAATATTATATCGATTAATTTAAATCATGTCAAGTAAAAAGTGATGTTTACATGACTACAAATCTCATAAAAATCTCTACAAACCCCATTACTTAGATGTTTCAAGCACTTTTTTATCTCGAAGATAAGTCACAAGAGTGGCAAACTCTTTATATTCGAGAACATAAAACTATTTCTATACCTAAAGCCCCCCCAACTATGAAACAAGCTATTATTTGGCTTGACAAATTAGGAGGATTTATGAATAGAAAAAGTGATAAATTACCAGGAACTATGACATTATGGAGGGGCTACGAAAATCTTACAGAAAGTATCGAAATATTATCTATATTTTCCTCCAAAATTGTGGGTAAAAGTAAGACCTTGGCAAATACCCGTATCTATACCGCTTTCATCAATATGCACTATTTGCCCTTTATCATATTTATTGATCTCTTCTAAATATTCAGCTCGTCTCTCTACACTTGACTCCATGTAGGTAAAGGTTTTTTTTATAACTAAAGCCTAACTGTTTTAATATCCTACCAGTTTTAGACCTAGCAATTCCAAACTCTTTACCAATATCTTGTAATCTCATATTTGGATTATTTTTTACAAAATTTGCTAACTTTTGCTTATCAACTTTACTTTTAAAACCTACTCTAGCTTTTGCTAATATCGTTCCCTCCTTTCTCTTCCTTACGTTCCAACGACTAATTGTATTTTTATGTATATCGAATATCTTGGCAGCCGCTCTTTGACTGTTACCTTTTTCTATATAACTTATTACTTTTTTTCTTAAATCTTTACTATATGGGCTTGTTGACATTTTTTCTCTTATTTGTACCATATAATGTCATCTAATTCAACGGGTTTAACTATAATACACCATTATTGTTTTTTACTATCATCTTTTATCGTCAAGAGCTGCTCCAAGTATATCTCCTAGACTAGCACCACTATCAGCAGAACCATATTCTTTGATAGCTTTTTCTCTCCTTTCTATTTCAAGGGCTTTTACTGATAAAGTAATTTTATGAGATGCTTTATCAATGGTGACGATTTTTGCATCAATTCTGTCATTAGGGGCAAATCTTTCAGTTTTTTGTTCGGTTTTTTCACTAGAAAGATCAGCCTTCTTGATGAAGCCCGATACTTTATCGTCTAAAGCCACTTCTATTCTATCATCTTGAACTGCAGTGACTAAGCAAGTAACGATCATATTTTTTTTGTACAGCTCAAATTCATCTTGCTGCATCTCTTCACTTAATTGTTTAATACCTAAACTTATACGTTCCTTTTCAATATCAATTGATAAAACCTTACATTCTATTTGGTCATTCTTTTTATATGTTTTTAACAATTCAATACCATTGCCTTCCCAGCTTATATCCGTTTCATGAATCATGCCATCAATGTTATCATCAAGTGCTACAAACATACCAAAGTCAGTGATATTTCGTATTGGAGCTTTAATTATACTGCCTATTGGATTACGATGGGCAAATTCAATGAGTGGGTTATCTTGACATTGTTTAATACTTAAGGATATTCTATGTTTATCAGTATCAACTTCTAAAATTGCGAATTGCACTTCTTGACCGATAGTAAGTATTTTCTTAGGATGTTGATTTAATTTTACCCAACTAATTTCGCTTGAATGAACAAGTCCTTCAATGCCATCTTTTAGTTCAATAAATACTCCATAATCAGCAATATTTGTTACTTTGCCGGTCATTATCGTACCAACCGGGAATTCTTCTTTTATACTTTGCCATGGGTTATGGTCAAGTTGCTTCATACCAAGTGAAATTCTCTTAGTTTCTTCATTAAATTTTATAACTATAACCCTAACTTTTTGATCTAGCGATAAAACTTCTGAAGGGTGATTTATTCTGCTCCATGAAATATCAGTAACGTGCAATAGACCGTCTACATTACCTGAACTACCTAAAGCAATAAATGCACCGTAATCAGTGATATTTTTTACTGTACCATCTAATATTATCCCTTCCTTAATTTTCGATAACATTTCATCTCTAGCCTCGGATCTTGATTCCTCAAGTATGGCTCTTCTAGAAACTACAATATTACCAAGTTTCTTATCCATTTTTAAAATTTGGAATGGCTGCTTGATACCCATTAACGAAGAAATATCTTTTATTGGTCTAACATCTACCTGACTTCCAGGCAAGAAAGCAACAACCCCTGATACATCAACGGTAAACCCACCTTTAACACGCCCAAATATTACACCATCCACAAACTGCTTTTGAGCACATGCAATTTCTAAATGTCCCCATGATTCTTCTCTAATAGCTTTTTCACGGCTTAATATAGTTCTACCGTTGCGACCTTCAATTTTTTCAATATATACATCAACTATATCACCAACTTCTGGTAAAGGTTGATTACTAGCCAAGGCAAATTCTTCTACCGGAACTCTACCTTCATTCTTTAAGCCAACGTCAACTATGATAATTCCTTTGGCGATACCTACTACTTGACCTTTGACAACAGTACCTTCTTTTATATGGCTAGTACTTATGCTTTCAAGCATTTGTGCAAAATCTTCATGAGATTGAAGGCTAATTTCTGCAAGTTGGGAAACAAATTTTTTCTTAATTTTTTGCATATTATTCTCTAATACTAGTTGTGCCACCTAGTATAATAAATATAGTTAATTGATTTGAATTTGCTCGAGCGAGTTGCTTAGATGTTGACCTAAATTTAGGTTTCACTTCTATCTCACTGATAAGCAAATCCAACTAAATTAACTATGAATGGTTAATAAATGTAGATAAAACAACCTATTGCACATAAAATATGTTGATATTACCTAACTAAAATAAACTCCATAATCTTATCAATCACTTTTTCTGGTGATAGATAAGAAGTATCAATTTCTAAAGTTCCTGGAGAGATAGTTAACGGAGCGATATCACGCTCTATATCTCTTTTGTCTCTTGTTTCCAGTTGCTTTAGAACTACATCAAAAAGACATTCTCCATCTTTCTTTTGCAGTTCTTTATACCTTCTTTTTGCTCTAATAACAATATCTGCTTTAATAAAAATCTTTAAATCAGCCTTCGGTGCCACTACTGTTCCAATATCTCTACCTTCCATTACAATTCTAGGAATTGTTTTTATTAATTTTACCAAATATATTCCCAGATTATTTCTTACTTCCGGTATAACGGCAACCTGTGAGGCTATATTACCTACAACCTCACTATCAAGTTCTGAATTTTTTATATATTCCGTGGATTTAGATAATTCAATTATTCTATTTATATCAGTAAGATCAATTTTTTGCTTTATACAAGAAAGAGCAAGGCTTCTATATACAATACCTGATTGAAAATAGGTGAGCTCAAGTTTTTGTGCTAACATTCGTCCAATTGTACTTTTACCTGATGCCGCTGGACCATCCAGTGCCACTACAAAATTATTGCAGATATCCAAAGCTTGAGATTTTAAGGTCATTTATTCATAATTTTATGGTGGATTATAGCTGAAAATTTAAAATAATGCAAATAAAACTTGAAATTGAAGCTATTATAGATTAGACATGTTACTACAAAAGTTTTAGTGTATATTTGAATACTTTGTTGTTTAGAGTATAAAATTAAATCAAAAAAAATAGGGGCGGTTAGCTCAGTTGGTTAGAGCATTACGTTGACATCGTAAAGGTCGGTGGTTCGAACCCACTACCGCCCACCAGTACTTATCAGACTTTCAGGGTTTTTTATAGTCTTAATAACCATTTCATATGTAATTCATATGTCACTTCTCAGACAAAAATCCTGAAATTTGACCTACAAAAAAGTCTATTTTTAACCCTATTACAAGGGAGAATATGACAGAATCATTAATTTTTCCTAACGCTTCAGTTGAAAATCCTGATGTTATCTTTTATAATATAGTTGGTAATTTCGTCCCACCTGAATGGCGAAACCTTACTAATAATTGTGGTAAGCAATTAAGTAAAACTTCTCGTCAACTTCTGTCTTTGATAGTTTCTCGCCTACAGATTTATCTGTAAATTGTAATGAAAATTGCCCCCCTAAATAACAATATCTCCGAAAAATTAATATTGTTAATATTTTTTTAAGGAGTGTTTATAGTGGAAACAATTGGAAAAACACAATAACTTTTTTAATTATATAGTCTTAATATTAAATAAATTGTGATTAGCAAACTAAAAAGTAAAATAAATGAAATATTTTACTTATTATATCATTATTGGTATTAGTGTGTGCAATATTTAGTGTATTATTGAATAATTAGAATTGCTGGGTTAGAGTTTACTTTACTCTATCATTTATTCAAATATTCTATTATTGTTATTATATTAAATAAAAGAGGACGCCACAATGAAAGATATCTGTAAAAAAGTTAAATGTATAGTATACTTGCTTATATATGGGGTGGTCACTTGGATTATCGCAAAAATTATACTTATATCAACATTCCCGGATGATGGGCAATGTCACTGCTCCGAAACTCCAACATTATTGCATTATATTTTGGCTTTGATAGTAACTACAGCACCAGTGATAACGTATATATGTACGAAGAATTGTAAGATGAAAGCAAAATCTGATACTAAAAAATTATGATTGGTAAACTGAAAGGCACAATAGATGCATGTTTTAATGATTATGTCATTATTGATGTTAATGGTGTTGGATATTTAGTGTATTGTAGTAGTAAAACTCTAAATAAATTAGTCGTTAATGAGTTTTGTCAATTATTTATCGAAACGCATGTAAGAGAAGATCATATTAATCTTTACGGCTTTTTATCGCTCGAAGAAAAGTTTGTTTTTAATTTATTACAATCAGTAAACGGTATTGGGACAAGGATGGCTTTAGCTATTTTATCAAATTTATCACCTGAGCAGATCCAATCAGCGATAGCTAGGCGGGATAAAGAAGCTTTTAAAGCCGTTTCCGGTGTTGGACTAAAATTAGCTGAACGAATTATCATAGAGTTAAAGGATAAAGCCTTAACTAACCTTACTACCAATCTTCCCATCGATAAGAATGATAGTGATTTATCTAAGATATCATCTGATGCTACATTAGTTTTAACCTCACTTGGGGTTAATAGAACTGAAGCCCATAATTTGGTACAGGAAATTATTGCAAAGGATCCTGATCTCTCTATTAATGAGCTAATTAAACTCGCACTAAAGGCACGTAGTTCCAATGTCTAAAAACCCAGTTTCTAAAAATGTTTTATCAGCTGATATATTGCCAAGCGATCAAGAGTTCTCTCTACGACCTAGCTATTTAAAAGAATTTGTTGGGCAACAACAGATCAAAGAGAATTTATCTATTTTCATCCAAGCCGCTAAAAATAGGTCTGAACATTTGGATCATACATTATTTTATGGGCCGCCTGGACTTGGCAAAACCACTCTTGCCCAAATTATTTCTAAGGAGATGGGAGTAAATTTTAAATCCACTTCAGGACCTGCTATATCAAAGGCAGCTGACCTAGCTGCTATACTTACCAATTTGCAAGATAATGATGTGTTATTTATTGATGAAATTCACCGTCTTAGCACCAATATTGAAGAAGTATTGTACCAAGCAATGGAAGATTTTGCTCTGGACATAGTTATTGGAGAAGGGCCAGCCGCAAGGTCAGTAAAAATCAATTTACCCAATTTTACTTTAGTTGGAGCAACTACTAGACTAGGTCTATTGAGTAACCCTTTGAGAGATAGATTCGGTATACCATTACGTTTACATTTTTATAATGTGGTCGAATTAAAACTTGTTTTGAGTAGAGCTAGTAAATTACTGGCAATTAATGTAACCGATGAGGCGTTAGAAGAAATAGCAAAGCGTAGTAGAGGAACTCCAAGAATTGCCCTTAGGCTAATTAGACGGGTGAGAGACTTCGCTTCTGTCGATGATCAGCTAGAAATTGATAGGAATATTGCCAATATCTCGCTGAATCGATTAGAAGTTGACAAAATAGGTTTAGACAGTAATGATTATAGATATTTAAAGTTTATCGCTGATAATTATGATGGGGGTCCGGTTGGTATAGAAACAATTGCCGCAGCTCTATCAGAACAACGCGATGCTGTGGAAGAAACCATCGAACCCTATCTAATACAAATAGGGTTATTACAACGTACCCCAAGAGGCAGAGTTATTACCAAAAATGCTTTTGACCATCTGGGAATATATAATCTATAGTTAATAAAAAAGCAGTTTATGAAAATAATCAACATAAAACAACTAACGATCCTGCTGGCTTTAATGTTACTCCCCTTTAGCAAAGTGGTTGCCAATAGTCAACAACATTTTGAGAAAGCAAATACTTTAGCAAGAGAGGGCAAATTGCAAGAAGCAATTGATTCCTATGATTTGGCAATTAAATATCAACATGATTTTGCTGAGGCTTATACTAACAAAGGTGTCACTTTGAATGAGTTAGGCAAATGGCAGGAAGCAATTGATTCATACGATTTGGCAATTAAATATCAACCTGATCTTGCTGAAGCTTACAACAACAAAGGTATAGCTTTATGTATGTTAGGCAAATATCATGAGGCTGTTGACTCCTATGATTTGACAATTAAACATAAACCTGATTATGCTAATGCTTACAATCATAAAGGTGCTGTTTTGAATAATTTAGGCAAATACCAGGAGGCAATTACAACCTTTGATCTAGCAATTAAATATAAGCCTGATTGTGCTGAGGCTTATCATAACAAAGGTATAGCTTTAGGTCAGTTAGGCAAATTGCAGGAAGCAATTATAGCATATGATTTAGCAATTAAACATAAACCTGATTATGCTAATGCTTACAATCATAAAGGTGCTGTTTTGAATAATTTAGGCAAATATCATGAGGCTATCGACTCCCATGATTTGGCAATTAAATATAAACCTGATATTGCTGATGCTTACTACAACAAAGGTAATAGTTTACTTAAGTTAGTCAAATACCAGGAAGCAATTATAGCATATGATTTAGCAATTAAACATAAGCCTGATTATGCTGAAGCTTATAATAACAAAGGTGCTGCCTTGAAGAAGCTAAGCAAATATCAGGAGGCAATTAACTCCTATGATTTGGCAATTAAATATAAATCTGATTATGAACAAGCTTACTATAATAAAGGTGAGGCTTTGGAGAAGCTAAGCAAATATCAGGAGGCAATTAACTCCTATGATTTAGCAATTAAATATAAACCTGATTGTGCTGCATTCTACAACAACAAAAGTTTTGCTTTAGGCAAGTTAAGTAAATGGTATGAGGTAATTGTATCCTGTGATTTAGCAATTAAATATAAGCCTGATTGTGCTGAGGCTTACCATAACAAAGGTGTAGCTTTAGATGAATTAGGTAAATACTCACAGGCAAAGGAAGCATTTAGCAAAGCAGAGCAACTTAGAACAAAACCAAACTAAAAGATACTTAAAGAAGAAATATTATATGCAAAAAGCTCTAACTTTTATAATTGCTGCAGCAATTATTTACTATATTGTACAAATGAAAATGCAATCTCCACCTGAGGAGAATGCCTCTAAGGTTCAGACAACTGAAGCTGAAAGTAATAACAATACTAGTACCCCTGAGCAAGCAAATATACCATTAACTGGTAATTTCCTTGAAAAAACTGTTTCAAAAGTTTTGATCAATGCTCTTAAAACAGAAGAAGGTCGACTATTCTTTGAAAATTTACTACAACCAACTAACAAACCTATTGCTGATGGTAAATATACTATAGAGGTTAATAGAGATTTAATTCAGCCAATGTTTAAGATTAACACCTTTGGTAATGGGACTATCGGTCCAGCGACTTGTGGTCATGTAGTCACATTACATTACCAATTATTGGATATTAACAATAATTTACTTAGCGAAAATACTAAAACCTTTACTCTTGGTTCTAGAGCGATCATGCCAGGAATTGATTCTGTAGTAGTAGGGATGATGGTTGGACAAACCAGACAAGCTATATTTCCTACAAAATATACATCTTCTAACGAAGAAAATAAACCTTACAGGGTTAATATTGTCTTAAATTCAATATTACCTAATAATTTTGTTAATAGTAATGAAGTAAAGATATTTGATGATGAAATAGCTTATAGGATGCCATTATTATGTGGAGATAAAGTAGGAATTGACGCAAAGATTACTAAATTATCGAATGGGCAGGTACTTTATGATTCAGTACAAAAAGGTGAGAAACTAGATATAAAAATTGGTGATATTAATTACCCATTAATTGTATCATATGCTCTACATGGTAAAGTACCAGTTGGCACTAGAACAGTAATCGCTAAAGGTAAGTTATTTAAAGCCCTTGGTTCTAATATCAATAAAATGCTTAATCAAAGTAAGGTTCCTGTGGACGAATATTTAATGCTGGAATTAACAAATTTTCAAATAGATTAATTGAGGAAAAAAATGCACGATACTACTTACAATACTAAAAGAGCAACTGTACCAGCTCTCGAACAATTATTATTTGAACCGATAAAAGTACTAGACCATGGTTTCATTAGAGTTATTGATTATATGGGGGATGATAGTAGCATAGTACAAGCAGCACGAGTATCATATGGTAAAGGGACAAAACAACTAAGCCAAGATAAGGGGCTAATTAATTACCTGATGCGTCATAAACATACAACACCATTTGAAATGTGTGATATCAAATTTCATATTAAACTACCTATTTTTGTTGCAAGACAGTGGATACGTCATAGAACTGCTAGTGTTAATGAATATTCAGCTAGATATTCTATATTAGGAAATGAATTTTATTTACCAGAAAAACAGAATCTTGCTGCTCAATCTACAATAAATAAGCAAGGAAGAAGTGATGAAGAAATTCCAGAAAAAATTGCAGATAAAGTATTAGTGCTACTAGAAAAAGATGCTAAAATATGCTATCAGCATTATACTGAAATGATGAATCAGGATGAACATGGCAATATTATTGATGAAAATACCTTATGTATCACTAGGGAACTGGCAAGAATGAATTTAACTTTGAACTATTATACAGAATGGTATTGGAAAATTAATTTGCATAATTTGTTAAATTTTCTGCTACTCCGAGCCGATTCTCATGCCCAATATGAAATCAGAGTATATGCAGAAAAAATGCTAGAAATAGTACAAGCTTGGGTACCTTTTACTTATGATGCCTTTAAGGAATATAGGCTAGAGGGTAATAATATTTCTAAAAAAGGACTGGCTGTCATAAAAAGACTAATTAATAAAGAAGATGTCACGCTAGAGTCTAGTGGTATGACCAAAAGAGAATGGGATGAATTAATGCAAATTATAAAATAAGTTAAGATATAATGGACTGAAAGAACTATAAGACTTATAATTATTTGCTTGATAAATACTGGGCTAGTTCTGGAGCAAATAGAACTGTGCATGTGCCTGGTTGGCTATAGTCTTTATAGTGATAGCATATAGTTTATTATTATCCAATATTTCTGCTAAAGCTTTTTTTACCATCTTGGGCTAATTAATGGGGCTAATTCCAAGAAAAGCATCATCTTGTATTTCTAAGGAATAATGATCCTGATCCCCAGCTAGATCAACAATTTTTATTTTTGTGCTTGGAAAACTATAACGTATAATTTTTTCAAGTTCTTTAATAGATATTGCCATTTTCTTTAGATTTTTTATAAAAAATACAGCAGAAATTTATAGCCTGCAATCTTTAAATATTTTGGCTTACTTGAGTTTTAATCATTTTATCATGAATTTCAAGACAAACATTGATAAAAAGCAAACTAGCAATATAATATATCTTGGAATTATGTCAAAAATGTCATCATTTTCGATTCGAAAAAAACAAAAGGATAATTATGATAGAAAATATTGAACTATTAAAAGAGTTTATAGTTAAATGTTTAGAAGAAAAAAAAGCAGAAGATATACTGGTAATAGATATAAAACAAAAAACCACCTTAGCTGAATATATTATTTTTGCAAGCGGACGTTCCACTAAAAATGTTGGAGCAATTGCTGAATATTTATCTTTAGAGTTAAAGAATCAAGCTAATGTCAATACTAATATTGAAGGACTTGCACAGTCTGAATGGGTATTAATAGATGCTGGAAATATATTAGTTAATATTTTCTACCCAGAAACTAGAGAACATTTTAAGTTGGAAGAAATGTGGAGAAAAAAAAATAAATTAAAAATATTAGATTTTTTACTGAAAACTACTTAGTGTAGTTAAAAAATAATGTATAAATATTTCTAAAGAAAAGGTGTAAATGGAAGAACATATTCTTATCAATATTATAATTTTAATAGGAACTGCTGTATTTGTTGTAGCAATACTGAAACGTCTTAATCTCAGTCCTGTTTTGGGATATTTAATTGCCGGAGCGGTAATTGGTGATAATGGATTCAGGATTGTAACCTATGATCAGACAAAATTATTAGGAGAATTAGGTGTAGTTTTTTTGCTTTTTGCTATAGGTCTAGAATTATCTTTTGAAAGATTAAAGGTAATGAGGAGGTATGTATTTGGTCTTGGCTCACTGCAAGTATTAACAACCACTATAATAATTGCTGCTGCTGTTGCCCTAATTAGCGGTAATAGTGGTGCTGCAATTATTATTGGGGGCGGTCTTGCTTTATCCTCGACTGCACTTGTCATGCAAGTTATTGAAGAAAGCCGTAGCCAGGCGACTCAACTCGGGCGTATATCCCTAGCTATCTTGTTATTACAAGATTTAGCAGTTGTCCCGCTACTGGTTATCGTACCGCTATTTGCTGGTGATAGTAAAGTTTCTTTAGCATCAGCTTTAGGAATAGCTCTGCTTAAGGCTATCATTGCTCTACTTGCTATATTTGTTGCAGGTAGAGTATTACTAAGACCTTTATTTGGGTTCATTTCATCGGATAGTGGTGATATAAGTGAGCTGCCAATTTCTATGACTTTATTGGTAGTTCTGTCTGCCGCTTGGGCAACAGAATATTTTGGTCTATCACTTCCTTTAGGAGCTTTTGTTGCAGGTGTTTTGGTTGCAGAAACAGAGTTTCGATTACAAGCGGAGAAAAGTATATATCCTTTCAAAAGTTTATTGTTAGGACTATTTTTTATGAGCGTTGGTATGAATATCGACGCACAAGAAATATATGCTCAAATATCAACTATCCTAACTTGCACTGTTGCCTTGATCATGGTAAAAACACTAATTATTACCGCCTTTTGTATCTTATTTGGTTTCAATCGGGGAGTGGCATTGCATGCCGGTTTATTATTGTCACAAGGCGGAGAGTTTGCTTTTATCTTATTTGGTCTTGGTAAAGAAACTGGTGTCATTGAAGAGAGTACTGCCACTGTGCTTTTATTAGTGGTGACATGTACCATGGCACTAACTCCATTACTGGCAATTTTAGGCAGGAAACTTGCTGAAAAACTTGATAAGCAGCTTGGCAAAACTCCAATACAAATTATAGAACTTGGGGCAAGAGATTTAACAAATCATATAATAATTGCCGGTTTTGGTAGCGTTGGTAAGATGGTAGCATCAGTGTTAGAAGCTGAAGGGATCAATTATATAGCATTAGATGTTAATGACGAAATTGTCAAAGAAGAAACAGCTAATGGATTTCCAGTTTTTAGGGGAGATGTATCACAAATTGATACACTAAAAGCCGTGGGAGCAGAAAGGATTTTAGCTCTAGCGCTGACAATGAATAATAAGGTTACTATCAAAAAATCTCTTCGAACAATCTCAAGTAATTTTCCAAACCTTGAGGTTATTGTAAGATTAAAAAATCTACAAAATGCTAGAGAATTTTATGATGCTGGAGCAACCACAATCATCCCAGAAAATTATGAGACTGGGTTACAGCTTGGTGGAACTATTCTAAAATTTATTGGTTTGAGTGAATATGAAATAAATCGTATCAAAGGGCAATTTAGGTCAGGTAATTATGTAACAGCTAAGCGAGATGATGCATTGAATGAATTAGAAGAAAATGATTCAGATAAATACTAGGTGTGTTACTCATGGCAATCAAATTACAGTTATACTCTTCTGCTTTGAAGAATTGGCTCCGTAAAACTTCGGGGTATTCGCGTGTTCACGTAGGTTTACTACGCTCTGCTCGCTCACCCCTTGTTTTACGTTCCAATTCTTCAAATCATTTGAGTATACTATTACAACAAAAACTATATATGGGGCTATATATTTCGATTGTACTTATCTTGACCGCTATACCTTTATTAACAAAAGCAGATAATCACAGGTTGCCTATACCAAGATTTGCCTCGATAAAGGCTAATGAGGTAAATGCTAGAGTTGGTCCTACGATAAGAGCCCCTATAGAATGGGTGTTTATTACAAAGGGGGAGCCGGTAGAAATTATTGCAGAATATGAACAATGGAGGCAAATTCGTGATATAAAAGGAGAGGGCGGTTGGGTACACTCAAGCGTATTGTCTGGCAAAAGGTCGGTGATTGTGGTAAGTCCAGAATTAGTATCTCTTACTAGAGTACCTAACGATCAAAATAAAATTGTTGCAAGAATAAGTAATTATGTCCGTTGCTTACTTAAAAAATGCAAAAAAGATTATTGCCAAGTATGTTGTAAAAATTATACTGGATGGCTACCTAAAACAGTATTGTGGGGAGTCTATAAAGATGAGTGTTAAAGAGTAAGCAATAATGTTTTAGGAGACTGTCTGCAATAACTAGGCTCTGTGAACAAAATTTTAAGTTTATTTTTTTTATGTGTTGTTATAAATTTTTATTTGTTATAATATTAAACTTATGGTAACTTAATATTATGAAACTTTCAAATTATGTTATGGAGGTTAGGATGAGTACAAATCAAATGGAACAAAATAAAGTTCTTTGTCTTTCAGGTGGTGGAGTAAAAGGAATAGCTGAGTTAGTCGTGCTACAGAAAATAGAAGAAATAACCCAGCAACCCATATCTAAATTATTTAATATTATTTCTGGCACTAGCGTTGGTGGGTTAATCGCAGCATTGTTAACAATTCCTAAGGAAGAAGGATCAACAGAACCTCGTTATTCAGCCAAAGAAGCTTTAGAATTATTTGAAAACACTGCTCCTGAAATCTTTCCTAAAAGTTGGTTTAATTGGGGAATAATAAAACACAAATATAGCCAAGAACCTTTGGAAAAAATGTTAGAAAAACATTTAGGGGATAACAGGTTGGATGATAGTCTGTGTCGTCTTATTATACCAGTTGCTGATTTGAATGGGGGAAGAGATAGTATAAAAATCTTTGATAGCGAAGATAAGCATAGTATACATATTAGAACAAAGGACGTACTTCTTGCAACTACTGCAGCACCAACCTATTTTAAAGCGGTTGTTAATAAGGAAGCTGTAAGAGACTATGATTATGCTGCCGACAAGCCTTATGCTTTTGCGGATGGTGGTCTTGGGGCTAATCGCCCAGCTGCTATAGTACTACAGGTGCTTAAAGAAGGTCATACCTATCATGAACAAGCAGACATTATGGAGCGTACCACGGTTTGTTCTATCAATTTTGGTGTAGATGAACAAATAAAAGCCCAAATACCGTCAGCTAATTTTGATGGGGTATTAGGATGGTTGCTTAACGGCTTAGTTGATATGATTATGAAAAATGATGAAGAAGGTGATGCAACTGAGGTTAGGTTATATCTAACAGGTGAAGGGCAAAATACAGAAATAGTGTTACCTATTACCAAAGAATGTAAAAATTTAGATGATTCTAGTAAAAGTAATATAGCAAAATTAAAGATAATCGCTGAACAATATCTAGCAAATAATTCCAAGTTGGTACAGGATTTATGTGATAGATTAATGGCTGATTACCAGGATAATCTTGAGGAATCTAAACTCTTAAACACAAACATAAACTCAAATGCAATGCTAGGTGTTGAGAATAATGATGAAGGATATGAAAGTAATAACAACTTAAACTTTGATATAGAAGAGACTATTGTAGAACCTAAAGTTTCAGTAATGGTAAGTGCTAAGTTAGAACCTGGTAGTACCTTAGCTAACGGGGATACAGAGTCTACAATTAACGCAGCAATGCTACAAAAAGCTATTCAGTGGATTAAACATAACCATGAAAATACATCAGAATATTTACAATATTTAGAGTATTTAGAGAATGTTAAGTATCCTGCTGTAGAGTTATATCTTGCTGAAATTGAATCATTACCTGAAGAAGTACAAGAGGCTATTCAGTGGATCGTAAGTTTAGATGCGGAAAGTCGTTCAGGTGTATTACAAAATATTAAGTCATTAATTTCTGACTCTTATGAGGGTATCTATACTACCTACCATACTACCTCTTGTGGTCAGGAAATGATGGAACTTGAAGGATTAGAGCCGCAGTACGAACAGGTCTTAGTCGACTATGTATCATAAAAAACTAGGTGAACATTTATCTTTAGGAGACTGTTGGGAATATTAATTAGTTATCTCCGATAGCCTCCTAGATAGCCTTTTACTCTATATTAATGAGGAGCCACTTTGGTGGAGAGGAAGCAATCCAAAAAAGTGACCAAAAATGGATGTGAGCGTTCACGGTTTTTTTGCTATTTTCTCTTAACAAACTTGTGGCAAAGGCTCTATTCTGATCACCTCAAAACCCAATTTTGTAGCCTGTCTTTGAAGGTTTTTCACCATCGTTTCCTGGTATTGTTTTTTTCATAAGCTTCAATTCCCTGTTCTACATAGTCTTGACCATATTTTATGTAGAAGTCAAGATTTGAACTTACAGATAGCATAAATTAACTTATCAGATTGTCATATAATGTTTTAATAAAGTCAGGTAATGGTTCTTTCCATTGCTGTTGCTTTATGATTAGCTAGACCACCAAATTTGTATGAACCTACCCGATAATGCAAGAAAAAATAATATATTCCGAACCCAGTCAGACACTAAATTGCTCGTAATTCAAACGCTTACGCTCTATTATTAGAGCTTCGTTACCTCATATTCTAACTCCATATTTTTTCCACAAAATGCTAAGGAAATTTTGAGTATTTGTTTTACATGTGAGTACTCTTTTATTTTACTATCATATTTTTTGTTAATAATTTGTTGTAAGCCAGATTTAGCTATATCTGCTAGACCTTCTGAGGATTTAGCGATTTTATACTCGATAATCATCGCTTTATCACCTTTGCCAATTTTGGGAATCATCACAACGTCAGCTCTGCCATCCCCTGATTCTTGTTCGCTCGATATTATATAACTAGAACCTAGCATATTAATAAAGCCGAGCATAAAGCCACTATAAAATAATTCGGCTTTTTTCTCTCCTGTTTGATGAAAACTAGTAGAATTAAGTAACAATTCCTGCAGACGCTCCTTAAACTCCTCTATTCTACCATCTGGTAATAGAGTAACAAAAGAATAATAGCCAGAATTATCAATATCCAATTGTTTACTAACCCATTGCACCATTCTTTTTTGGTAGATATATTTTACCTCATAATTAGGGATAGATAGTTCGTAAATATCTTGTTCTGACATCTTGGCTGCAGGATTTAGATAACCACTAAATAATAATAAGCTAAATAACCCTTCTGGTTTGTTAATATCAGCAAAATTTATATGTTTAGTAATAGAAGAAGTAATAGTTTTACCTGCAACTAAAGCCTGGATATTTTGTTGCATCTCATCTGAAAGCAATACATGATCAATCCAATCAGTCCCACCACTATCAATCCAATAGTGATCAAGCTTGCCTTTACTTGCCAAACATTGCATAATTGACCATGGATTATAAATAATCTCTCCACCAAAATTATAGCCATTATACCAATTTTTAATTTCTTCTGGCTTTGTAGTGGTTGGTACTTTAGTTAATAGTTCATCAACTTCTGCTTGAGTAAATCCGTAACTGCTAGAAAATCTTTCATCTAGTAAACTACATTCAGTTAAATTATTCAAATCTGAAAACAAATTAGCCTTAGCAACACGCAATATACCAGTAATAACACCTTTTTGTAATGAATCATTGGTTTTAAGACTATTACCAAATATTGCCCGGAATAGTTTAAGTACCTGATTAAATTCTTCTTTATGACCAAATTCCATATAGGAACTATTAATTGGCGTATCATACTCGTCAATTAGTATGTAAACTTTCTGATTAAAATGTTTATAAAGTAAATCACTTAAAAACTTTAAACTATTTTCAAGATCTACTTTGTTAATCTTTCCAGAAAAATATCTAGTTAATTGCTCTTTTTCCGCTTCTTCCAATAAATGTTCTGTTTCACTTACATAACGTTTTAAATAACGATAATTGCTAAACAACTTAATTATTTGATAGCTGATTTTACTTTCAATTTCCTCATAACTACTACCCCTAACGCCCTTGAAACTTATAATAATAACTGGAAATTGACTTTGATAGTCTAAAAGAATATCTGGATACTCAGATATTTTAAGTGGTTTAAGCAACTTTTTTCTACCACTTGCTAGCCCCAAATCCACCTCTCCTCCACTAAACAACTTATAATTAACTCTTTGTTCTTGCGGCAAGGGTATCCCTTGTTCATCCACCTCTATCTCAAAAAATCTTCGCACCATATCCATATTCAAGCTCTTCCCCCACCGCCTTGGACGGGTGATGAGTGTTACATCTCCAGTATTAACCAATAGTTCTTTGATCATTAAACTCTTATCAACAAATACGTTGCTATTAAGCAATAATTTCTTAAAATCATCAGTACCAACTAGCATGGTTGGTTGATAATTAGCGTCAATTTTGTTTGTTTCTTCTGTCATTGTTTTCACGTGTTTCTTCTAACTATAATATCATTATACTCCTTTTTTATTCTCCACTAATAGCTAATTAGCAAAATTTTTATAATTTTTTGTTTTTTTTATAGTGAATTAACCTGAATTAGCACTCAATACGATATAGTTTCCTTCATCCTCAGAGGTCATAGCTACTTTAGTGAAAGGATGTTGCGAGCCAAGATAAAAGCTTAGTGCAGTCTCAGAAAATGCTATAATTTCAGTGCCGTTGGCAGTTATCATGTGCAATTCTGCTTTATCTACCTGATTCGGTATGAAAATCTTATCGCCCAAATGAAATTTAGCGATATCTGGTAAATGATCTCTATTACCCATGCAAACGTTTTTCATGATTTTTTTAAGATTTTCAATATCTTTTAACTTATTAAATTTGACAATAATTTTTCTCATATAATCACCCGTTTCAGCAATGTTGTCACTGATGATATTATTGGTATTTTTTATTTAGATTAAGTGGTTTTTTATTGATTTTTAATAGAGGAGGACATAAAGTGAAATCATGTTTTTTGTTTTTCGGAAAATAAACACTGAGGTTAGAGTGAAATTTGTTCGATTGTCTTCTAACCTCGGTGCTTGACACTACACCACGTAGTATCGTCCTCCACAAATACTATTATTTTTCCCTAGAGTAAAGGGGGTTTTTTAATAAAATTAAGATTTTTTTAGTTTTTTAGAATAGTGTTAATCTAGTAACAGGCAGTAAAATTGTTATAATAGTTTTGCAAGACGTGAACACTCACAGAATCTATTCTCTCATCTTACCCTGAATATATAAATCATAAGCTATTTGATAAAAACTAATAGCTTCTTCTGTTAAACTAGGAATATTCTCAATCTCTATTTTATTTTTACCCGCTAATTTATAAGTTTTGGCTTTCTCCTGTGGGCGTAAGATAACTAAATGATTATCCTTCATAAAACCAAGCAATTGGTAAGTGCTAATAAAGGCTCTGTTTGCCGGCATGTTTAATATATCTTGACCAAAAAATTTACTATTATACGAGAAATTTAATAATCCCAAAATAGTAGGAACAATGTCAATTTGACTTGCTAAATTATCAACTATCTGCGGTTTTAATATATTAGGAGCATATATTAATAGAGGTATGTGATATTTATTAATTGGCAAATCAGTTTTACCAGCACTTGACGCACAATGGTCAGCCGTAATAACGAAGATAGTATTCTCAAACCAGGGGTGAGTTTTAGCTAATTCAAGAAACTTACCAATAGCATAATCAGTATATTTAACAGCTGCATTACGTCCACCACCAGATGGCAGATCAATTCTACCTTTGGGGAAAGTATAAGGACGATGGTTAGAGATAGTCATAATTAATGAGAAAAAGGGTTTGCCTTCTTTATAATTTTGATCAGCTAACTCTAGTGATTTTATTAATATATCCTCGTCAGCTACTCCCCAAATATTGGAAAAACTTATTTCATTGGATTTTAGATTACCTCGATCAACTATATTATAACCATTACCATGAAAATAATTCTGCAAATTATCAATGTAACTATAACAACTGTTTATGAAGTTAATAACATAACCTTCATTCTTAAAAATAGTACTTATATTAAATAGTGATTGATTCTCAGGTCTACGGATAATGGAAGAACCAGGAGTTGGTGGTACTGATAAAGTAATAGCTTCCAAACCTCTTACTGTTCTAGTTCCTACTGCATATAGATTGGTAAAAAATATGCTTTGATCAGCTAATCTATCTAAATTTGGAGTAATATTTTGTTGATTACCAAATTTGCCCATGAATTCAGCACTTAAACTTTCCACGGTAATGAAAATAATATTATATTTCTTACTATTAGAAGAATTAGCTTTGATATAACGTGCTATAGTAGAGTCATCTGAGTATAGTTCTTCGTTTTTTGATAAACTAGTGCGAACAGTATCTAAAGCTTGTTTTTTATCAATTACGGGATAAAATTTATTATAATCTAAGCTATTATTAAAATAGGCGGAGAAAAACTCATATGGACCGTTTTTAGCAAGTTCGATAGCATATTTATTAGAATTAAAAGCAATTTTATTAGGGTTATAGAAATTAAAAGCAACTATGCTAAGCAAAAATAGCATTATCGTGCAAAGAATATATTTCTTACTATTTATTATAGTACTTGCTTGATTAATTATGTATTTTCTAAAGAAAAAAACAATTAATAGTGTAATAACTATAATGGCTAGTAATATTTTTATATAAGGCAAAGATTCCTTTACAGTACCAATGATCTCATGGGTATAAATTAAATAATCTACCGCAATAAAATTAAATCTAACACCAAACTCATCCCAAAAAGTAATCTCGGCAATTGTAATAAATATTAATAGAACAATGATACAGAAATAACCAACAAAGCAACAGCTTAAATACAACAATTTATACCGAGCCAATAATTTATGGAAACCAATGATCAGCAGTAAAATTACCGGTAAAAAATAACAAAGAGACACTAGATCATTGAGACTGCCAATAACAAAAATTGACGCTAGATCAGATATGGTTATTTGTTGTTGCCATAAAGCGTATGAGCTTAATAGGCTGCGGGTAATAAACTGAAATATTAGATAAATTCTAACAATAGGAAAATTGAACAATGTTTTTATCATCTAACAAGGTTTTTAAAATTATTGGAGATAATATACTAACTTTAATTGCTAGGCAATTAGCAATTAAAGTTAGTAGACATAAATACTAATTAAGTTAGCTATAAGCTAGTACTTTGCAAATCATTTGAGTATATTATGCTACAGCTTTTCCTTGACAAATATTAAAGGTGAGATATTTTGTAGTTACATTAGTATACTTGAATGATTTTACTAAATTTGGAATATAATGGCTATGGTAGGAGATAATTAATTAGTTATCGTAGGCAGTCTCCTAACCGTACAAAACATACGTGAGCAAAGTATACTCAAATGCTTTGAAGAATTGTTTTTTAATATCAAGGATGAAGTAACATCACGTACCTCATGTACGTTATACTTGCTTGCCCCTCATTTTCAAATTCAATTCTCCAAATTATTTGAGTATATTTACGGAGCCAATTCTTTAAAACATTAGAGTAATATATAGAAAAATATTTGAGGTAATTACATAATATGTCAAAAGCTAAAACAGCGTCTAAAAATAACCCAACTTCCAGAGAGCAAGCTAAAGAGTATTTTCATAATGGACAAAAAATTAAACCAGTAAAACTTATATCTGGCAAATTTTCTTTTTTGGCAGCAGAATATGACGTATCAGGAGATTTAGTAGTTGGTTCTGATGGTAAGGCATTACCTTGGGACAGAACAAAAATTTAACTTGAGATAGAATTTGGAAATAAGGTTATTGACCTTACATGTGAAAAGGTATATAAACTACCTGTTCATTAATACGGTTTGGGGATGTAGCTCAGGGGTAGAGCATCTGCTTTGCACGCAGAGGGTCGGGGGTTCGATTCCCTTCGTCTCCACCAATACTTATTAGCTGTAGAAGTCAAGATTTGATCTTACAGACCCCATAAATTAACTTATTAGATTGTCAGATAAATTTTGACTGTCAGATAAGTGTTCAAGATACAAGATCTCATTATTTTTTTCAAACGCTAATTTTTTACTATCTTTAAAGGTTTGCATTGGAGTTTTACCATAGCAATACTTGCTGGAATGAGGACGTTCGTTATTATAATAATGTAACCAGGTATCAAGATCTTTTTGCAATTCAAAAAGTGAATTGTAAATCTTTTTACTCATTGCAGTATCATAAAACTCATTTTTCATGGTTTTATGAAACCTCTCACATATCCCGTTAGTTTGAGGGGAATATGCTTTTATAACGGTGGGTTCTATTCCTTCAATACTTAAAAACAATTCAAAGGCATGATGTTCTATATTTCCTTTATATTCAGTACCACGATCAGTTAATATACGTAGTATAGGAATACCTTGTTCTTCGTACCAAGGTAGAACTCTATCATTTAACATATCAGCAGAGGTTATAGCTGTTTTGTCTGTGTATAATTTGGCATCCGTCACCCTGGAATAGCTATCGATAAAAGTTTGACCATAAACCTTACCTATTCCTTTAAAGTTGCCAACATAGTAAACATCTTGACAACCAAGATAGCCTGGATGTTCTGTCTCTATTTCCCCATGTGCCTCTTTAAGATTCTTACGATTCTCCAAGACACGTAATTGAGCTTCCGTAAGTATAATGCCATCCTGAGCCATTTTAGTTTCTAAAGCTACTAGCCGTTTCTTAAGATTATTGAGATCGTTCCTAAGCCAGATAGATCTAATGCCACCGGGAGATACTAAAATCCCATCTTTTTTTAATTCGTTTGATACACGAAGTTGACCATAAGCGGGGTACTCTATTGCCATGTCTAATACCGCTTTCTCTACAATAGGATCAACTCTATTAGCCAATATGGGTTTCTTACGGCTTATTTCATACAAGGCTTCATCGCCACCATTCTCATATAATTCCTTGAATCTATAATAACTATCTCTGCTATACCCCATTGTTTTACATGCACTAGATACATTTCCTAAGCTTTTTGCTAGTTCAAGTAATCCTATTTTTGGTCTTATTATTTTCTGATTTAAATTCATTTTAATCTCCATTTAATAATTTGTTTATTTTACTAAATGTAAGATTAAATCTCAACTACTTCAAATGATGTATCTAAATTTAATGAAATATTTGATTTTTGAGACTAAGTGTCATTTGGCTCAAACTCATTTACAGCATTCCTATTAATAAGAATTTTCGATGGTGATTTAGATTTATCAGTTTTAGCACTTGGTGGACTGCCACCCTCATATTTAAAGTAGGAACTATAGCTAGATTTATTTGGGCTTGAAACACTTGAACCTTTAGGTGATGGAGTGTTTTCTTTGGATGGTGGAATGTTTTCTGAATCCAATTCTCTATCATACAATGATGGATCTAAATTTAATGAAATATTTGATTTTTGAGATTGAGTGTCATTTGGCTCAAACTCATTTACAGTATTCCTATTAGTAAGAATTTTCGATGGTGATTTAGATTTATCATATCTGACATGTGATAAACTGCTACCTTCAGCTTTACATGCACGCTCAATACTAGTTGTACAAACCAAATATTGAATAGCATGATTGTTCTTGAATTCATATTTATACCCCCAATTGAATGACTTTGTTTGGAAGAATATAACTTACCCTAATTTTGACTGAACATCATACTTACACAAAAATACATCTTCCAAACAAATTCCATTGATTAATAATATTTTAACCTCTTCTAATTTTTTAAACTTAATTTTTACGCAAAAAGAGTTAAAGCAACAGATATTTTTACACCATCTGTTTTTGTTCTTTCTTTATAGTTTACTATAATCAATATATTAACTCAGCCAAAACTATCGTGTGTTTGTTAATTACTACAAGCCTACAAACAATCCAAAAATCACCATTAAAAATTTAGATGGCAGAAATAGATTATAAAATCAGTGTAGACAATTATAAACTACTATTATTAATTAATGATGATATAAGGATTTTAATGTTTGAATTACTATTAGTACACTGTATATTAAAGAGAACCATGTTGCCCCATATGTACCACAGTAGGGCTAATACAGCTTGACTAATGGTATCGTTAATATACAAACACACTATAGTAATTATCTGATTCTGGTTTACTATATATATATTTTTTTGCACACCAATCTGATAAATTCACATAAAAATCTTTATGTTATTATTACCTAATTAATGATTGTAACAGTAATCTACAATTGTCTATATTAATATAAAAAAAAGATTCTATTTATATCATTTAAATTGTAAATTTATCAATATTCTACCACATTGCCAAAAATACTCAGCCGGATATTGCAGTATGATAGATAATGAGTCAATTACTCTAGCCTCTGTCAATAAGCGTTGAAAATTGACCCAGCAAGTGCGTCCAATTTTGCCCCACTTAAATTACAAAATATTAGCTCTTTTTTTTCATACGGTAACTCTCATTTCCAGTTTATATAATATCGCAATTGTGACAAATTCTATCAAGCAGTGCTGCTGTCATTTTGTTACATCCAAATACTTGAGGCCATTCGGAAAACATAAGGTTGGTGGTAATTATGATTGAAGTATTTGAGTGTAGCTTAGATAGCAAATGAAAGATAAGCTGACCACCATTTTTAGAGAATGGTAAATAACCAAGTTCATCAAGTACTAAAACATCCATTTTTTCTATTGAACATGCAAGCCTTCCTGCATGACCAGCAACTTTTTCACATTCTAGGCTCTGTGAACAAAATTTTAATTGTTTAGATTTTGAGTATTTTTAAGCGAAAATTAATAAGATTTTTGCCGGAATAGTTAGTTCTATTTCAAAAAAATCTTATAATTTGCAGCTAAAAAGAGTCGAAATCTAGTAATTTAAATTTTGTTCACAGAGCCTAGTATTTTTCTTTTACTTTCCATTATTAACACTCTGATTTAATACTCCTATTATTTAAATTGAATAATAGAAATATAGGTTGAAAATAATGGGTTAATAAGGCTACGATTTTCCACTTTTAGGGTGGGGCAAAATTGAACGCACATTAACCCATTTACTGGGTCATTATTGCACGATTTTTAACAACTATATGGGCTTGTTGACATTTTTTCTCTTATTTGTACCATATAATGTCATCTAATTCAACGGGTTTAACTATACCAAGATGATTGCAAAAATCATAACAACCGTCTACAATAAATGATCAATTAAAATAGACAAATATCGTACACTTAATTACTTTAAATTCAAATACTAATTGTCCATTAAAATTACAATTAGGGTTTTTGTAAGAATAATGATAAATTAATGACCAATTTTGCATATTTAAGAGTCTCCTCCGATCAACAAGATACCAATAATCAAAAATTTGGTTTGCTAGAATATTGTAATAATCGTAATATAAATACAGTGAAATTTATAAAAGATACAGCAAGTGGTAAAACCAATTGGCTAGAGCGTACGATTGGTAATATTATAGAAAAAGCAATAAAAGGTGATGTTATTCTGGTATCAGAGATTTCAAGACTTGGTAGATCAACTCTACAAGTCCTCGAAATATTAGAAATGGCAGCAAAAAAAGAAATATCTGTACATATAACTAAAAACCATATCGTGATAGATGGCTCAATGCAATCTACAATAACTGCCACAGTTTTAAGACTCGCAGCTCAAATAGAAAGAGATTTTATTTTCAGTAGAACAAAGAAAGCTTTAGCAAAACGCAAAGCTGATTGGTTTAAGCTAGGAAGACCAAAAGGTCAATCGCAGTTATTAAAACTTGATTCTTTCTACGAAGAGATCAAAGGATATTTAAGAAATGGAATTAATAAGCGTGCTATATCTAAATTAATTGAATGTTTTCCATCAACGCTGTACTTATGGTTAAAAAGGAGAAAACTGTACACAAAAAGAACATAAACTCTTCTTGTTGTCAGTTGCAAATAAAGGTAGTCAGAATGATTGATAAAATCATTTAATTTTAACTGTAAAAAGGATTAAATTGCAATCTTGCTTTTAGGTTGTAAATGATTAGCATTGCTATCCTATTTATATTACAATTTATTAATAAATATATGGTTAAATAATAATATGACTGTTACCCCGTCTAATACAATAATTCAAAAAACCAAGGTCATACAAGGTAATAGTAAACCACCGAGAATGAGAACAGGTACGGATGATTTTAAAACGTTGTTGTTAAATAGTGATGTATTTGTTGATAAAAGTCTAATGATCAAAGAATTATTAGAAGATAGTGGAGATGTTATACTCATTACTAGACCAAGGCGGTGGGGTAAAAGTTTAAATATGAATATGCTTCAGAAGTTCTTTGAAATAGAAGTGGATGAGAGAGGTATGCCTTTAGCTGAAGAGGGCAGAGTAAATAACAAGCTATTTATCGGAGGGGAAGTAGATTTAGGTATTAAAGGAAAAAGGACTTTAGAGCCTTTAAAGATTAACGGTAATGAATATGCCATGGTTCAGCAAGGTAATTACCCTGTGATTTTGCTTAATCTTAAAGATGTAAAAGGTAGTAGTTATCAGGAAATAGAAGCTAAGATACAAATGCAAATAATAAAATTATTTGAAAAACATAGATATCTAGAACAATATTGCCAAGAAAATAATAAATTATTAGCCAACACTCAAAAAAAACAACTGGAGAAATATTTTAGTGGTAACATTAATAAATTAGATATAGAGAATAGTTTAAAATTTTTAAGCGAATTGCTCTTTGCTCATTTTGGTCAAAAAGTTTATATATTGATCGATGAGTATGATACGCCTATTAATAGTTGCTATATTGAGTTTGGTAACAAACCACAAGAATTTAAACAAGTGCTTGATCTATTTCGCGAGATATTTGGTAGCAGTCTAAAGACTAATACTTATCTAGAAAAAGGGGTAATAACTGGTATATTACGAATAGCTAAGGCTAATTTATTTTCAGGTTTGAATAATGTTCGTGAATATACTTTGCTAGATGAAAAATTTGCCAAATTTTATGGATTTACTCAAGTAGAGGTTGATGATTTATTAACCAAGGTTCCTCTTGATACAAGCCCCGAGGAAATTAAAGCTTGGTATAATGGTTATAGTTTTGGTGGTGAGGTGATCTATAACCCATGGTCAATTATGTTATGTTTAGATAATAGAGGTAAGCTTGATCATTATTGGCTAGATAGTGGGGGTACTGGACTCATTGATAAAGCATTACTATCGGATGAAATACAACAAGATATTCAGCTACTCGCTAGTGGTAAAACTATTATCTCCCCTATTACCAAACAAATTAGTTTCAGCGATATTAACACGCGGTCAGGATTATTTAGTCTATTGCTATTTAGTGGTTATTTAAACCCAATAATCATCGAGTCAGAAGAGAATATTTGTGAATTATCTGCTCCTAATAAAGAGGTAAAACATATATATAATGCAAGATTATTGCAATGGGTTAGTAATAAGTTACAAATGGATAGTTCTTTATATTATTCATTTGCTAGTTTGTTGCCCGCAGGTAAAATAGAAGAATTCAAAGAAAGGCTGCAAGAATTATTACTAAATGCTACTAGTTTTCATCAAACTGGCGAGAAAAAAGCTGAGCTATTTTATAGTGGCTTTATGCTAGGTTTGATTAACACATTATCTCTTGGCTATATCATAGAAAGCGAAAGAGAGACAGGCAGTGGTAGAGCTGATATTATGTTGCTACCTAAAGCCGGAAGGCAGAACAATGCTATTATTATTGAATATAAAATATGTAAATCTCCTGATATTTTAGAATCTGTTGCAAAAGAAGGGCTAGATCAAATAGAGAAAAAACAATATGAGGCTAAAATAAAAGAACACTCACATGTTCAAAAAATCATCAAAATTGCTATGGCTTTTTGCGGCAAGGAAGTGGCATTAGAATATCAGATTGATGAAATTTAATTGCTTGAGAATTTTGCAACTAAAAACTGTAAAAATTACATCTAAAAGTTAAATTTTGGAGCTAAATTGAGTCTTGCTGTTAAAAAGCGTGCAATAATGACCCAGTAAATGGGTCATTATTGCACGCTTTTTAACATATATGTGTAATTTCCCATTATATAACTCTATTTATTAACGCTAAATGGTATTATGTGAGCGTTCACGGTTTTTTTGCTATTTTCTTATGAATAAAAAATTTGCTCGTCAAGCGTCTATTAGCGAGGAGCTACTTTAGTAGCGACAAAGCAATTCAGGAAAGTAATTAGAAAATTGCTTGTCAGCTACGCCTTCTCGTAATGACGCTTACTTTAGTTATTGTAGGCAGCCTCCTAAAACTAATTCGGGTTAGCTATAAGTGATACTCTTGTTATGATCAAACCTTAACTGGCATAATCACAAAAACGTCTTTAGGATTCTGAAGCGTTTTCAATAACATTGGCGATGATGCGTTTAAAAAATATAGCTCAACTTGGTTTGCTTTAGTAGCATTTAACACAGCATTGAGTGCGTCAGTAAGATATTTAGGGTTAAAACCTATAGACAAAGTATCTTCATGATCAAAAACGTATAAATTATTTTCATCTAGTGAATGTGGTATAGTTTCTTTAGCTGCTCCCCTTGCTTCTCCTGAAGCTGTGATTTCAAGCATATCTCTTGATAAAGTTAATTTTATTGCTTGAAATTTATCTATAGTTATTGTTGCTACTCTATCTATAACATCAGCTAGCAATTTGGTATTAATAGTAAGTTTATAGTTATTATCTACTGGGATAAATCCTTGGTAATCCGGGAAAGTTCCATCAATCAGTTTTGATACCATCATAATATCATTGCAAACAAATTTAATTCTATTCACACTTAGAAAAATTTCTACCTCTAACTGAATATTTTTGGGGTCTTTTAATATTTTGACGATTTCCTCGAGAGTTTTTTTAGATAAAATAACGCCAAACTTGCTAACCTTATCGACTATTTCTACTACTGACACTGATAATCTATGTCCATCGGTGCTAGCCATACAACATTCTTCATCTTTTACGTAAAAATAAACGCCATTAAGATTATAGCGAGTTTCATCAAGGGACACCGAAAACAGGGTACCGTCGATCATCTTAACAAAATCACGACAAGCTATTTTAAAAATAGCTTCAACATTAATATCATCTAATGCAGGGAATTGGTCAGCAGGTAAAGTTAGCAGATTAAAAGCACAATTCTTTCCTAAAATTTCAAGCTGATCGGTTTCATTGGATACACTGAGTACTATATCATTATCAGCTATCTTTTTTACTATATCATTTAATGTTTTAGTAGATACTGTTATTGCCCCCTCACTTATTACTTGAGCAGCTATTTTCTGGCTTAAATATATTTCCATATTAGTAGCCATTAACTCTAGTTTACCATCCTTCGATGATAATTTAATATGACTAAGTTCGGTAACTACATTACGTTTCTCTACTACAGAATTAGCAAAAGTCAGAGCATGAGTTAGGGTTTTGGTCTCAACTATAATCTTTAATTCGTTGTTGCCCATATCTTTAATTGCCTCTTAATAAATCATTTATAGATACTTTACTCCTAGTTCCAGCATCTACCTGCTTAACGATTACGGCACAATATAAACTTGGTTTTCCTGAATCAGCAGGCAAGCTACCAGGTACTACAACTGAATAGGCTGGAACTTTACCATAAATTATTTTGCCACTTTCTCTATCTACTATCTTCGTAGAAGCACCAATAAATACTCCCATACTAATTACGCTTCCCTCTTCTACTAAAACTCCTTCTGCTATTTCTGATCTTGCACCTATAAAACAATTATCTTCGATTATTACCGGATTATTTTGGATTGGTTCTAACACACCACCAATACCTGTTCCACCGGAAATATGACAATTCTTACCTATTTGAGCACATGAGCCTATAGTAGCCCAGGTATCAACCATTGTTCCTTCTCCTATATATGCCCCTATATTAATAAAAGAAGGCATAACAACAACGTTTCTCGCTAAATAGACTCCTGTTCTAATAATTGCTCCGGGAACAATACGACAGCCATCCGCTTGGAATAATTCGTTAGTATAATGTGTAGAAAATTTGGGGACAATTTTATCATACCATCTCATGCAATCTCCAGAATAAGTTTGCGGATCAGTTATTATCATATGTAGTAAAATTGCTTTTTTTACCCAATGATTAACTTGCCAATCAGCCCCTTCTTTTTCGCAAACTCTTACTAATCCTTGATTCAAACCATCAATAATATCCTGCAATATTTGTTTGGCGTAATTAGTTTTTTCTGAATCTTTGGTTAATTTGTCGCGTATTTGCCAAAATTCTTCTATAGTATTAATATGTTTTTGCATAAGGTTCTTGCTAAAAGGTAAAAAAAAATCATAATTTACTTTATTTTTAAGTCAACCTAATATACTTAAATAGTTTGAGTACATAAAATTAGAGCATGTAAATGAGTATTTCCTGCCCAAGTTGTAACACTAACTTTATAGTGTCGAAAGAACAAATAGGCATGACCGGTAGGAAGGTCAAATGTTCACAATGTAACCATATCTGGTATCAAAAATCAGAGCATGAAAAGCAACAACCACCAATTATATCAGATCATCATACAGCAAAAAATGCTAGCACTAATGAAAATAATAAAATATTTTTAACCCAAGGTACTAATTTGCCAGCTTTATTACCACCAAAACCCCCCCAACATTCACATATTGTAATTACATTATTGTTTAGCTTAATTATTCTTTTATTATTATTGTTATTTCATGAAAAGTTTAACATACCAGCTTTGTATAAACAGAACGATAATATCTTAACTATAGGAAACATCCATGTTGAACAAAATAAAAAAATGGGACAAATTAAAGTTTCCTACCAGATAACCAATAATTCCGACCATGATGTGACAATACCATTAATTAGAGTGAGATTATTGGATAAAAAATATGTAACAGTAAAATCCTATATAATGAATCACAAAAACATTAAACTACCACCTAAGCAACATATAGACATTGCTACGCATCTTGATGTAGTTCCTCATTCAAGTGAATTACTAAATATTATGCTTGGTAATAGTGTGGATCTTATATTACATTAGACTTCTTTTGAAAGAGAATTTATAATGACCTAAAAATTAGCACAATGACCTAAGGTAGTCGCCTTAAGTTGTGCATTTTAAAATAATTATACAACTTAAAACTAAAAAAATGAATAAGCAAATTATATACCCCAAACTAGTTCCCAGGCTTTTTGCTTCTTGTCTAGATTCATTTTTGTTATCAATGTTTACAACTCCGATTACTACCTTTATATTATCCAGACTGTCTTTATTTTTTTTCCAAGCTAGTATAGCAGACATACTAATAATGGGTAGCAGGAAGCCGGAATTACTCCAAAACGTGACTGCTAGTGGTGTTTTTACATTATTTATTTTAATGCTTATAATTAACTTTGCTCTAGTATCAACATATTTTATTGGTTTTTGGATTTATTGCGGGGCCACACCTGGAAAACTTATTATGCATATGAAAATAGTAGATGCGATAACTCTTGAAAAACCTAGTAAATGCCAATTAATTAAAAGATTTTGTGGATATGTATTAGTGCTAGTTGGTATTTGGTTTATACTATTTTCTAAACAACGCCAAGCTTTGCATGATAAAATTGCTGGAACCGTGGTTATTAAGAGTTAAAAAAACACTATAACTAATTACTCACCTTACGCATGGCATTTAAAAGCCATAGGGAAAATAGTCTGGCGTCATGCGAGGAGACCGTAAAAGTCGACGAAGCAATTGTAAGTGATCAAAAATAGACCTCTTGCATAACCTAAAGATAATTGAGGAATTTTTAGGAAAAACGAAGTCGAGTACCGCAGCGTACTAAGATGTACGTGAGGAACGGAGACGAGTTTTGACAACAAAATTACCAATTAGATTAGGTTATGCAAGAGGTCTAATGGATTGCTTCGCCCATTACATGGTCTCGCAATGACGATTGTGATGCATATACGTCATTGCAAGCGAAAAGATGTGTTGTTTACTTAATTTTAATAAGTTGTTTTAACAACTTTTAAAGTAGTGAAGGTATACTATGAATAAACTAAATGAGATAGATCAGTTGATTTATCTTTTCTCCAAACTACCTGGTCTTGGTCAAAGATCAGCAAGGCGTATAGTCCTGCATCTTTTACAAGAAAAAGATATTAGGTTAAAAAGTCTAATTTCTGTTCTTTGTTCTGTAGATAATAATGTTGTTAAGTGTGATATCTGTGGTAACATAGATTCTCATCATATTTGTAGAGTATGTTCCTCTGATGATCGTAACGGATCTATCATAGCAATTGTTGAAACAGTGACAGAATTATGGGCAATAGAGCGTAGTGGTATTTTTAACGGGCATTACCATGTATTAGGACATAATTTATCAACTTCGAATGGTCATAATCCTAAAGCACTAAGACTACCAGAATTACTAGCTAGATGTCAGGATAATAACATTAATGAAGTAATTATTGCAACTAATTCTACTTTAGAAGGTCAAACTACTGCTTATTTTATTACTGAATATTTTAAAGGTTCTACCATCAAAATATCAAGACTAGCTAGCGGCATTCCAATAGGCGGAGAACTGGAGTATTTAGATGAAGGGACTCTATCAGCTGCAATAACATTAAGACAGTCTTTTGACTAATTCACTAAAAGTTATTTATTTTATCAAAATACTTGATATTATACATAAAGTATTAGTTGTATAGTTTGGTAATTTCTATTAATGAATTGTCAAAGGTTACTACACTGAATTGTTTATATATGCTGTAAAGTTCTTATTTAAGCAGTTTAATCTTTTCTTAGTTATTTTATATTTCACCTTACATATACTGCTTTGGTCTTAAGAATTGAATTTCGTTTGAGATGGTGAGTCCATACTAACCACTATAAGATATGTGAGTATGCAAATTCATGATAAAATGAAAAAGTAATTCTTGAAAACAAAGTAATATATAATTATTTTAAATAAAATAAGCATATGTTCCAACTTATTTGGGCTATTTTAGTTATATTTTTGATTCCTGTATTTTTTTATATTTGTAGGTATAGGATGTTTTCATGGTTCAGTTTAAAGAGTAATTCAAAAACTAAAATATTAGAATTAGAACAAAAATTATCAGAACAAGATAATATTTTAAATCACGTGACTCACGAAATTAGGACTTCAATACATGGAGGAAGTAGTATAGCACAATTTTTATATGAGAATTGGGATAAAATGGATGAGCAAGAGCATGTAAAGTATGTTGGTATAATAGCTAAGAATAGTCAGAATATTATAAAGTTAATTAATGACTTACTAGACCTATCTAAGTTTAGTACCGGGAGGATGAAGTTTAATTTTGCTGCTATGGATCTATTAGATTCTATAAAAAATATTGTGCAACAACTTACAGAATTAAATGTATTTAATGATCAAATAAATATTATTCTTATTAATCATAGCATTACGAAAGCAATGATTAATGGAGATGCAATTAGAATTAACCAATTATTAAATAATTTATTTAATAATGCCCTTAAATACACTAAAGAAGGATTAATTGTGGCAATAATTAATTTAAAGAATTATGAAAATACTCCTTATTGGTGCTTTAGCTTAATCGATACAGGTATAGGAATTCCAGACTCAGAGCTTGAAACTGTTTTTGAAATATTTACTTGTAGCTCACGAACTAATGATAATTTTATTGGTACTGGCATTGGTTTATCTATTTGCCAGGAAATTATACTAGCTCATAAGGGGCATATTTCTGTTGAAAATAACCGTAGAAAAGGAACAAAGGTAGAATTTATGATTCCTGTATATGATGACAAAGAGGTACAAAATGATGACAAAGTATAATATTATAAAAGTATTTACTATACTTTTTGTTGATGATGAACCAATTTGCCATGACGCAATCAATTTAGTGCTACGTCATGAACAAAAATATAAAATTATCAATGCTTGTACCGGACAAGAAGCAGTTGATTTATTTAAAATATATGCTAATAAAATAGATATAATATTTCTTGATATTTCTCTTCCTGATATGACAGGTTATGAAGTACATAAACAGATCAGAAGTGACAAAAATCTTGCCCATATTCCTATAATTTTTCAAAGTGGTTTGTTTAGCAATCATAAGGAAATACAAGGGTTCTTACAAGAACAAGCGACATATATAATCCATAAACCTTATAAAAACGAAGAACTGCTTGAAACTATAAGGAAGTTCCATAAAGCATACGCATCAAGTTAATGAAATAGGGTTTAATAATTAAGAATTTATGGTGAAATTGAAAAACCGTGAATGCTCAAGTTTGATTAGCTATTGATCCTAAAACAAGTTCAGGATGGCTCATAACAATAACCTTAACGAGAATATAATCGATTGTCTGAATTAAAATTTGATAAAAAGCAGCTATTTCTGCTTAGTAGAATCAAGAATGTTGCTAAACAAATTGAAGATAAGTCATTTTTGAGGTTCTTTAATGGTAATTTATTAGCAAAACAAGGTATCTATTTATATGGTAATGTAGGTAATGGCAAGACTGCATTAATGCAACATTTTTTTCAAATATTGCAAATTAAGAAATTAATGATCCATTACCAGAACTTGATGCAATCGGTACATAAAGATATTTATCAGTTACAAGACAAATCAAAGTCTAAAAATAATATTATAAAAAGCATTGCGACAAATTATGCAAAACAAGCAGCAGTAATATGTATCGATGAGTTTGAAATTAAAGATATAGCTGATGCTATGATAATAGGACCGCTACTCCTTGAACTGATATAGTAAAAGCAGTTAAGTTATGTTACAGCAAAGAATGCACAAATGGTGTTATACAATTCTTGTGAAAGCCCGATTTTTTGTTTAATCCACCTTTTCATATTAGCCCAAAATTTCTCTATTGGATTTAGGTCAGGAGAGTAAGGTGGTAAAAATATTACCCTACATCCTACTGATTCTATTAAATCTTTAGTCTTCTTAGACTTATGAAAAGCAGCATTGTCTAAAATCACAACTTGACCAGCTATAAGCTCTTTTATCAAAAATTGCTCTACCCAATTATTAAATAGTTCGGTATTACAGGTGCCATTGAATACAAAAGGGGCTATAGATTTATTACCTACCAAACCTGCTATAATATTCGTCCTTTGGTAATACTTCCCACTCTTCTTTGCTTGTAGTGTTTGACCTTTCTTTCCCCAACCTCTATCTTGGGTAATGTTCATCTCTATTCCGCTCTCATCTATATACACAAGCGCATCTGTAGCTAGATCTTTGATATCTTCTAAATACTTACATCGCTTTTCAGCATTAGCTTCCACATAGGTAAAGGCTTTTTTTTATAACTAAATCCCAATTGTCTTAGCCAATATCTTGCCCCACTAGCGCTTATCCCAAATTTCTTACCAATATCTTCCGTTTTGCTATTAGGATTTTCTTCTACATACTTGATAAAATCATCCATTTCTATACTAGGCTTTGCTCCTTTATACTTCCTTGCTTGATAATGACCTTCTTTCTTATACCTTACATGCCATGTATTTACTGTTGTAGGGCTCAATTGAAAAACTCTAGATGCTGACCTTTGACTATTTCCTGCTTCTAGATATTTTATTACTTTTTCTCTTAAATCTATACTGTATGGGCTAGTTGACATTTTTCATTTTATATTATCACAATCACTAACATAACTCAACTGCCTTTACTATAAAATGTAAGGTATTTATCTTCATTACCAGTAATACCAAACCAGAAGATTTGTATAAAGATGGTTTACAAAGAAGTTCTTTTCTGCCAATAATTAAAGAGATTAATCAAAGGTTTGAAGTCATGCACTTAGATAGTGAGCATGATTATCGGTTAGATAAAATTATACAGAGGACTGGCAGGCATATAATCTACCCAATTAATGAAAATAATAAGTTGGAGATACAAGAACTTATTAGCAAGTTAAATCATAATAACCAACTTGTTCCTAAAGATATTGTTGTTTTCGGACGAGAAATATCTTTTAAAATGGCTAGCGAAAAAATATTAGTAACAGATTTTGAAGAGCTATTTGTAAGAGAATTAGGTTATGTTGATTATGTAGATATTTGTCAAAAATTTTCTATTATAATAGTAGAAAATATTCGTATAATAAGTTCTGATAATACAGATTTAGCTGTTAGATTTATAAATTTTGTTGATAATGCTTATTTTTATAAGGTTGTACTATTTATGACTTTACAAGATGAACCCATAAAAATATATCAGAATGGTTTGCGTAGTAATGAATTTAAGAGAACTATTTCAAGGTTGCATGAAATGAATAGTGATAGCTATGCCAATTAAAGGCAGTAAATTTATTACGTTTGAAGGCGGAGAAGGGTGCGGTAAATCTACCCAGAGTAATATGTTATCCCAGTATTTACTGTCACAAAATATCCCTATAGATTTAACACGTGAAGTGGGTGGAACTATTGCTGCTGAGAAAATGCGTGACATTTTAGTTCATCAAGATTTGTTGCCTATGTCAGAATTGCTGCAAGTTATGGCGGCACGTTACGAACATGTTCATAAAAGGATTATTCCTAAATTAAATTCTGGGGTTTCAGTTATTTGTGATAGGTTTGTAGATTCTACGGCTTGTTATCAAGGGCAAGAGGTAGGTACTGATTTAGTTTATGACCTTCATAAATCTCTAATATCACCTGTGATGCCTGATATTACCTTTTTTATTGATATAGAGCCAAATATTGCTTTAGCAAGGGCGTGGGCGAGAGGTAATAACAATAAATTTGAAAATAAGAATATTGAATTTCATCAAAAAGTCTATGATAAATTTCAATATATATCAGATAAATTTCCAGATAGAATAGTAAAAATAAACGCTGTAGATCTTAGTGCAAACGAAATTCATGATATAATTGTTGTGATGCTCACACGAAAGCTTGAAAAAACTATATAATTTTGTCACGTAACTATTTTGTTAATAGAGAAATATGCTAATTTTCATTGACTTTATTGCCATAGAGCTTTAAAAGTGCTAGTGCAGCTTCACCATATATGAAATATAGCATCTATCTTTAGGTAATTCTTTGTGTAATAATAATGTTACCATTCAAAAATATTTTTTCTAAAATTCAGGAAATCATTTGGCCAATAGAAAGGGAGGAATTGAAGATTTTTCTACCTATGGCATTAATGATGCTTTGTGTTCTTTTTAATTTTGGGGCTCTGAGGTCTGTTAAAGACGGATTAGTTGTTCCATCAATGGGAGCGGAGGTTATCAGTTTTCTAAAACTCTGGCTTGTTTTGCCATCTTCTATATTATTCGCTGTATTATATGTAAAGCTCAGTAATCACATCCGTTTTGAATATATTTTTTATATAATAATTTCAAGCTTCTTGTTGTTTTTTCTGATATTTGCCTATGTCATTTATCCTAATCAGGAGTTTTATCATCCAAATACTGAGCAGATAGAACATTTAGTATCTTTGTATCCTAATTTTCGGTGGTTTATCAAGATAATGGGTAAGTGGAGTTACGCTATCATGTATGTTTGTGCAGAATTATGGAGTGCAGTAATTATTAACCTAATGTTTTGGCAATTTGCTAATAATATTTTTGATACAAATAATGCAAAACGTTTTTATCCAATTTTAGGAATGGTAGGCAATGTTGGCTTAATTGTAGCTGGTAATGTATTAGTAGCTTTCTCAAATGTACAAGAGATATCCGATACCCAAATGATAATAGATGAAGATTTACAATATAATTCAGAACTAATGTTACAACCAATTATGTCTATAATAGTATTTGCCGGTATAATTTCAATGTTGTTATTTAGGTTAATTAATTATCTGATTTTGCATGATAAGGGGTTAATGGCTGATTTTAAAGTAACTCAAATACAGGCAAAAACCTCTTTACCACTTCTGGATAGTATCAGGCTAATTATTAGCTCAAAATATGTTGGACGCATTGCTTTATTGATAATTTGTTATGGAGCACTAACTAATATAGTGGAAGGTCCGTGGAAAGCTAAAGTAAGAGAGCTTAATCCCAATACGTTAGATTATATAAACTTTATGGGTAGGTTTAATATTTGGATGGGAATTTCCTGCGTGACTTTTATGGTAGTTGGCAGTAATGTGATTAGGAAATTTACTTGGTTAGTGTCAGCATTATTAACACCTTTGATGTTTTCAATAACTGGTTTAATGTTTTTCATTTTTGTTATTTTCTCAGAAGATATAGGTTGTGGTATTAAAGACTTTAATCCAATTTATGCTGCTGTAATTATTGGAGGGATACAAAATATTTTAAGTAAATCAACTAAATATTCGTTATTTGATTCAACAAAGGAAATGGCATATATTCCTTTATCATTAGAACTTCGAACAAAAGGTAAAGCTGCTGCTGAGGTTATTAGTACTAAATTTGGTAAGTCTCTAGGAGCTTTTATTCAGTCTTTTATATTCATAATAGTGCCTACTGCCACATGTGATTCAATAGTAGTTTATTTACTAATAATGTTTATTATGATAGTTATTTTATGGTTTTGGGATATAGTGCAGTTAAACCGTGAATATGTAAAATTATGTAATTAGCCTCAATTCTTTAAATCATTTGAGTATACCATAAAAATAATGAAAATAGCTATTAGTGGAGCATAAAAATCTGTTATATTTGTAGATATAACAGATTTTGGAATAACTTGTCATATCGAATTCAGATTAATTAGCATGCGAAAAACATTAATATCTATATCAGTGATAATTACTGTAACCCTTTTGATTTATACTATCTCATGGTTCTTAATTATTAGTTCTATAGCTGGTAAGATCAATCAGCAATATAGCAATCGTTATATTGCTGCTAATACGGTAGATAGTGAACAAAAATATTTTGTTAAATTTAATAAAATTGCCAGCTATGGCTTTCCATTTAAAATTGCCTTTCAAATAATTGGTTGGCATGAAGAGGGAGAGACTAGTGTAGTTGAATTTCATACCCCGATTTATATAGGGTATGACTTACTAGAACAATCTTGCTTTATTACCTATTCTGGTAACGCAACAGGTCGTTATAAGCCTGTTCAATCAGGATTTGGCACAAAATTTGAAAGTGATAATTATTCTTTTATAGCAAAGATTCCTTTAAGTATGAAGTTATTTAAGATTTTTATACAAAAAAAAGATCCGTTTGAAATTATCAATTTTGTCGAGAAGTTGGAATTAAGATATGACAAAACTAAAATCTTTGATTTAGTTGACCAACAGAAACTATATGATGAAGATCATACAGCTATTTCATTCTCACTGGAAAAGAAAAAATATTATACTGATCTAGAAGATTTTAAAAATAATATGCCGCAAAAATTAAATATTAGTTATTCAACAAACATCTTAGAAAGTAATCTTATCAACAGAAGGGTGCCAGCTGGTCTTTTATTATATAGATTTGCTTGGCCAATGCCTTTTAGTTTTGAAGGTAAGTTTTATATAAAAACAAATAAATCTATATATAGTGAATTTGCTAACGATTTAGAAATAAAAATGATATCCAGCAAATTTTCAAGCAACGTCCAAGACTCTTTGACTAGCTTCTTCTATCAAAATAAAGAGGAAGAAGGTAATCGTGCTAGCCACCTTAAGGTTGAATCAACAATTGATTTGAAATCAGGATTTTCCGATAGAATATTAAATTCTATCCAGTATTTATTGCCGTATATATCAGCATTGCCTAACAATTTATCGTTAATGGAAGAGTTGGAGTATGCTAACAATAATAAAGATAAATTCAATTTAACTGAATTAGAAAATCATCAATATATTCTTGATTTAGATATAAATTTTTTTGCTAGAACAAACGATGTAATGAGAGCTCAAATACATAACCTTAGTTTATTCTCTAATAATACTGGATTTCGGTTATCAAGTGAATGCAAGCTAAATTCATTTGGAAAATTTGATATTAATGGACTTGTGGTCGTCAATAATTATTTAAAGGTAACTGATATTATAACTAATTACTTGTTAAATTTAGGTAGGTTTAAAACATTTTCAGAAGATAGTCGTATGGTATACCGAGAAGGCATCAAGTATTTCTTAAAAACCATATCAGATCATCCTGATTCTAATTCAGGTGATATAAGTTTTGAGTATAAATTAGATTCAAGTAATATAACAAAAGGCAAAATAGGCACTGTTGATCTTGATAAATTTTTACCATTATATTATCTGGCATTATACAAAAAAGCCTCGGAAAAAATACGAGTTGGTGGTAGTATAACAAAAAGAATGCAAGAACTAGTACCTGATTTTAATGAACATCAAAAATTGTTAGAGCAATTAATGATTCAACCTTTTTTGGAGATTGATAATGATCCTAAGAAGGAAATTATACAATAGACTTGTATGTGAAAGATTTCTAATTTTGTAAAATTATATGCGAGTAGTTAATGTAATGTTAAATAAAGGGCTTGGCGGGGTTGAGCAGGCTGCAATTGATTATGTTTCCATGTTATTGGAACATCAATGCGAAGTAATGTGTATTTTTGCTAATAAGGCAGAGAGTGAAGCAAATCTTTTACCTTACATTAAAGATATAGAATTTCATAAAATTTCTCGCAACGTAAGTTAATACAAAATTTTAAGGCTGATATTATTATAGCCCACTCAAATCATGCAGGATTTATCGCCGGTTGGGCTGCGAAAAAACTGGTTCCTAGTATCGGTGTATCACATGGTTATAGTATCAAAGGTATTAAATATACAGATTCGATAATTTGCATTACCGAACATATGAAAAATGAATTACAAAAAAAAATATTGAAGCCAATATTTGTATTACCCAATATTACTTATATTGCAAATAATCTTACTATTGATTTTCAGTATTCTATGAATAAGATTCCTGTTATAGGTATCTTAGGAATAAATACTTTACTACAAGCTGTTAGAATACTCAAATCACAAGGCATAATGGTTCAGTTGTTTATCGGTGGAGATGGTGAAGAGAAAGAAAATTTACAAAAATTAGCTTATCAGTTATCAATTGAAAAACAAATTAAATGGTTAGGGTGGATTAACGATAAAACTAAATTTTTTTCTGAGATTGATATTTTTTGTCTTCCTAGTATAAAAGAATCTTTTGGTATTGTACTTTTGGAAGCAATGGCTAATTTGAAACCTATAGTATCTACCGATAGTTGCGGAGCTAGGAAAATTTTGTCACATGAAAACGATAGTATAATTGTACCAATTAATGATGCAGAAAAATTAGCGGAATCTATAATTTTTCTTATTAATAACCCTGAGATTGTTAAAAAATATATAGAAGGTGCATATAAAAAAGTTCAAAATTTGTATACACCAGCAATAGTAGGAAAAAAACTATATAAAATTCTTACCGATATTACAACATTTCCCGTTAGCTAAAATTTTGTTAGTATAGCTAACTAGACAAAGGAGTTACCTAGAACCTTAACGGTGTTATAGTAACGAAAACTTGATTAATAAGTGAGTATAAATTGGACACTATAAAAATAATACATAAAGACTTAAGCCAAGAACTTTCTGCATTGAATAAGCTTATTCTAACCCACTTATCTACCAAAGAGGAGCTAGTTAGCGTAATAGGTAAATATTTGCTAGAATTTGGTGGAAAGAGAATCAGACCGCTACTAACAATCTTAACTAGTAAAATGTTTGGTTATGTAGGAGAGGATAATATAAAGCTTGCTGCGGCTGTAGAGTTTATTCATGCAGCAACTTTACTGCATGACGATGTAGTAGATGAAAGTACCATGAGAAGATCCAAACCTACTGCTAACGTTATCTGGAATAGCAAGGCTAGTATTTTAGTAGGAGACTTCTTATTTAGCCAATCATTTCAGCTAATGGTTGATACAAAATCTATTAAAGCCATGAAATCTTTATCAAGAGCTTCAGCAATTATATCAGAAGGAGAGGTTTCTCAACTGGTAAAATTGAATCAGCGGAGAATTATTGACGAAACAGAATATAATGAAATAATTATGGCTAAAACTGCAGAATTATTTGGTGTATCTTGTGAAGCAGGAGCAATTATTTCTAATCAATCTAATGAAACTTGTGAAATATTACAAAAATTTGGTAGATATTTAGGCAATATTTTTCAAATCATTGATGATTTATTTGACTATTTGGGGGATAGTCGTGATATTGGCAAGAATATAGGTGATGATTTTTTAGAAGGGAAAATAACTCTACCACTAATTTTCTTATATAAAAAGCTTGATGATCAGTGGCAGTTAAAAATTCAAGAAATGATTAAGGCAGATAATAGAACTAAAAGTGAGTTTAAACTAATACGAGAATTGATGATAGAACATTGTATTAAGCAGCAAATTATTGACTATTTAGCAGCTATTAACAATGAAGCTAGTAATTTATTAAAGCAAATCCCCATACAAAATATTTATAAAGATTACTTAGCTTCCTTACTAGAATTTACTTTAAATAGGTCTTATTAATACTAAATACAGCCCCAAGCGTCATATATATGCAAAATATTCCAACTGATATTGAACATCTTTCTGAATTAGAGGTAAAAAATTTACTAAAACACCTGGTAAATAAGATAAGAGAATATAATAACGCCTATTACCAAGAAGATGCTCCTCTAATTTCTGATGCTGAGTATGATCAATTATTTAATTTAAATCTTGAACTTGAAAAAAAATTTCCTCATCTGGTACTGGCAAATAGTCCGACTAGACAAATTGGTAGTTCTGTAGCAGAGAAATTTTCGAAAGTAACACATATCAATCCGATGTTTTCGCTTAGTAATGCCTTTGATAACGAAGATGTCTCAGAGTTTATCAATAGAATAAAGAATTTTCTACTACTTGATAGTTTTCCGCCTATTTTTTGCGAACCTAAAATAGATGGCTTATCTTTTTCTGCTACCTATGAGGATGGAATACTCACCAAAGTTGCGACAAGAGGTGATGGTTTTATTGGAGAAGATATAACGGAAAATATTAAGACTATCAAGAATTTTCCTCATACAATAGTTGCGGCTCCAGCAATTTTGGAAGTAAGAGGCGAGGTCTATATTAATAAACAGGATTTTCTATTATTAAATCAAGCTCAAGAATTATCCAAAAAAGATAAATTTGCTAACCCGCGTAACGCGGCTGCTGGGTCATTAAGACATTTAGACCCAAACGTTACAGCTAGTAGACCTCTAGGATATTTTGTTTATGCTGTGGGGAGTAGCAGTAGCAAAATAGCTGATGGTCAGGATGCTTTACTAGATAAGTTAAAAGAGTTAGGGTTTATCGTCAATAATATAGGAAAATTAGCCTATTCTGAAGATGAGATGAAATCTTTCTATGAATATTTGAATTCATCTAGAGAAGAATTACCTTATGAAATTGATGGTGTTGTATATAAGCTAAATGATTTTGCTTTGCAACAAAGAATGGGCTTTATTGCAAGAAGTCCAAGATTTGCTATTGCTCATAAATTTCCGGCGATTATTGGTCAAACTAAACTAATTAACATTACTCTACAAGTAGGTAGAACCGGTGTATTAACTCCAGTTGCTGAGTTAGAGCCGCTTTCTATTGGTGGAGTTAGGGTATCACGAGCTACCTTACATAATTATCAAGAAATTATCAGAAAAGACATACGGATCAATGATTATGTATTTTTGCAGAGGGCCGGTGATGTCATACCGCAAATTACTGCTGTAGATGTTACTCGTCGTTCTAGTGAATCACAAAAAATCGATATGCCGAAGCTTTGCCCATCTTGTGGCTCTCAGTTACATTATAATCAAGAAACTATAATTATTCGTTGCGATAATGGTTTAAATTGTCCGGCTCAGAATTATGAACGTATTTGCCATTTTACATCTAAAAACGCTTTAGATATAGATGGTTTGGGGAAAAAGCAAATAGAATTTTTGCTGGAAAAATCTTTAATAGAAAATCCTGTGGATATTTTTTATTTACAAAATAATAATGAAAAAAACTTAGTCAAGCTTGAAAATATGGTAGGATGGGGGCGAAAATCTGTAGAAAACCTATTTGCCAATATTGACAAAGCCAAAACCGTTTCCCTAAATAGATTCATTTATTCCCTAGGAATCAGACATATTGGTGAACAAACCGCCAAATTACTTGCTCGAGAATTTCAGAATTATAATAATTTCATAGCAGCTATGGAATCTTTGTTGAAAGGTGATCAGCCAATTTACCAAAGGTTAAATGATTTGGAAGGAATAGGAGATAAGATTCTACTAGACATTATCGACTTTTTTGATATTAAAGAAAATTTACAAATTATTCAGCAACTGAGTAAAATTCTAAATATTCAAGATCATAATCAACAAGCAACTAAAACTGCATTATCTGGCAAAATTGTGGTATTTACTGGTTCCTTACTAACTCTCTCAAGAGCAGAAGCCAAATCTCAGGCAGAAAAATTAGGAGCTAAAGTAGCCAGTAGCGTTTCGTCTACCACTGATTTAGTAGTGGCAGGTAGCGATGCTGGTAGTAAACTCAAGAAAGCTAAAGAGCTGGGAATTAAAATTATTGATGAAGATGAGTGGCAGGAGTTAGTACTCTTAAGTCACACTCAAATATTTTGAAGAAAGTGATTCAAAAAATTGCTGGATTTAAATACATTAATGGATTATCATTGCCCAGATTTGACTCATTATTAAATAATTATTACATATGCAAATAACAGGTAAGGCTACTAACAAAAAAACACCAATTCAAGAATTTGCCTCTTTTATTTTTGTAATATTTTTGGCACTGATGATAAGATTTTTTGTGATGGAAAATTTCTTTGTGCCAACAGGTTCAATGAAAGCAACAGTGCTGGAGAATGATTATATTTTCTCAACAAAATATTCTTACGGATATAGTAATTATTCTCTTCCTTTCAGCCCTAATATTTTTAATGATAGAATATTAGCATCACAGCCACAAAGAGGAGATATAGTAGTTTTTCGTCCACCAAATAATATGGATATTCGATATATAAAAAGATTAATTGGGCTACCTGGAGATAAAATACAATTAATCAATGATGTAGTATATATAAATGATAAAGCTATAGATCGTACTGAAGTTGGGACATATACAAGTGAACAAGGAAGAAGTTACATAAAATATAAGGAAATATTACCTAACGGCGTAAATTATTTTTCTTATAAATTAAAACAAAATGATCGTTTGTTAGCAAATCAATATGGTAATACAGAAATCTTTTATGTACCAGAAGGAAAATATTTCTTTCTTGGTGATAACAGAGATGAATCAAATGATAGTAGGATAGAACTAGGATTTGTCCCATTCAAAAACTTTATTGCTAAAGGACAATTTATTTATTTTTCGACAAAAGAAAAATTATGGCAAAGTGATATTGGGATAATTAATCAAATATTCCGTGTTGGTACTTGGCTGGCATCTATTAGATTTAACAGACTATTTACCTCTCTTTATACAGATAAAATACAAGATGATCACAAATAAAGAATCAGCACTCTCTACTCCGGAAAAACTTGAGCAAGATATAGGGTATAATTTTAATAATAAAGATTTTTTACTAGAAGCGTTAAGCCACCCTTCTCTAAAACAGCATACCGTAAAGCATGGAGTCCAAAAGAATTACGAACGTTTAGAATTACTTGGTGATACAATAATTAATTTTGTTATTACTGAAATTCTATTTAAAAATTTCTCTACTTATGATGAGGGGAAATTAGCAAAAATTAGAGCTTATCTAGTCTGTAAAGAATTACTTTGTAAAGTAGCTGCCAAAATCAATCTGTCAGACTATATTATTATGACTTATGGCGAAGAACTATTAGGGGGAAGGCAAAATCCTAATAATATCGAAAATACTATGGAGGCATTAATTGCTGCCATTTATCTTGATAGCAATATTGACGCAGTAAAAAAAATAGTAAATGATTTGTGGTATGAGTTTATAGATATTATTGATTTAGCTGATTATGACCCTAAAAGTACCCTTCAGGAATTAGCTCAGAAAAAAGGGACTAAAAAGCCTCTATATCAAGTGATTAAAAGAGAAGGTTCTCCACATTCATCCATCTTCACTGTATTAGTACAGATGGATGAATATCAACAAACTGGTACTGGTCACTCAGTTAAGGAAGCAGAAAAAGTCGCTGCTCGTAAATTAATGAATTACCTCAACAATTTGTAAGTTGTGAGCGTTCACGGTTTTTTTACTATTTTCTTATGATGAATAAAAAATTTGCTTACCAAACGTCTATTAGCGAGACCACGCAAGTAGATCGTGGCAATCCATTTCTAATACTTTCCTGGATTGCTTCGTTCGGGCTCACGCCTCCTCGCTAATAGACGTCTTGTACTTTAACTTTTTTTTCGTGAACGCTCACTGTAAGGTTTAATTCGTGGAAATAACTCAAAAGACAATATCTCTATCTATAATCGGTAAACCAAATGCTGGTAAATCATCATTATTAAACAAACTCATTGGACAAAAAATATCGATAGTTACTCCTAAAGTTCAAACTACCCGCTCTATTATAACCGGAATAGTTACCATAAAAGATACACAGCTGATAATATTAGATACGCCAGGTATATTCGAACCAAAGAAACAGCTGGAAAAAGCAATGGTACGGTGTTCATGGTCAAGTTTACATGGTGTAGATCTAGTTTTATTGATCATAGATAGTACGAAACCTATGAATCAATTTACTTTACAAATACTCAAAAAGTTGCAAACTCTTAAAATAAATTTAATATTCTTATTAAACAAAATTGATATTCCTTCTGAATATCTAGAAGAAATAGAAAATACTCTAAATTCTCAGTTCATAGATAGTTATATATTAAAATTATCCGTTTTGTCCGGTAAAAATGTCAATAAATTACTCAATTATATCCAAAGCCAAGCTAAAGAATCGCCTTGGCTATATGAAGAGGATGATGTTACTAATCTGCCTATGCGATTTTTAGCAGCTGAGATAACTAGGGAACAATTATTTTTGAATCTTCACCAAGAATTACCTTATAACTTAACCGTCCAAACTGAAATGTGGCAGGAGAATAACGATAAATCTATCAAAATTCATCAAGTAATAGTTGTTTCAAGAGATTCTTATAAGACTATTATTTTAGGAAAAAATGGTTGTAAAATTAAAGAAATAGGTTCTAAGGCAAGAATAGAAATGCAGATATCTTTTGATTGTAAAATTCATCTTTTTCTTTTTGTAAAAGTACGTGAACTTTGGCAAGATGACCCAAACTCATATAGCCATATGCGATTGCAACAAGCTCAAATATGAATTTTAAAGATATAGGAATAATAATTGCTAAAAAACCATTAAAAGAAAATTCGGCTATTATTACAGTTTTTACTGAGAATCATGGTTTATATTCCGGTGTAATACGAGAAACATCTAGAAAATCTGGCTCTATAAATCAACAAGGCAATATTGTCGATTTTTTTTGGCAAGCTAGGTTACACGAGCATATAGGAATGGCTAAATGCGAGTTAATAAAATCTTACGCTGGTCTTTTAATAACTAATAAAATTAAATTATATGCCTTTAATTCAATTATTAGCCTTATTAAAATAGCATTTCATGAAAGAGAAGATCACAATAATTTTTTTCCAATTTTTGTAAAATATTTAAACAGCCTAGCAAATAATTTTATTTTTGAAGAGTATATTAGATTTGAATTAGCCATACTCCAAGAATCAGGCTATGGTCTTGAGCTGGATAAATGTGTGGTAACAGGTAGCCAGGAGAATCTGAAATATGTCTCACCAAAATCTGGAAAAGCTGTCTGTTTATCAGAAGGGCTGAAATATCAAGACAGGCTTCTAATCTTACCACAATTCCTAACCTCCACTAAGTGTGAAATTACTAATAATGATAAAAAACAAGCTTTTAATTTAACTACATATTTTTTTAACCGATATTTCTTTCACAACAACCAACAACTACATGCTCGAGATAATTTTATACAATGTGTACTATATGATTAATTGTGAGTGTTCACAACCTAGTTTAATTCATTAAATTCTACTTTAGCAAATAATTTTGTTTGAAGTATCAATAATTCTGAATGATTATTTGAACTTTCTTCTGCCAATTTATTAGCTTTAGTTAAAAGGTCTAAGTCTCTAGCTAGATCGGCAAAAAAGAATCTTATCTCACCACTTTGCTTTGTTCCTAATATTTCTCCGCTACCTCTTAACAGTAAATCCTGCTCAGCTATATAAAAGCCATCATTACTATTTCTCATTACTTCAAATCTAGATTTTGCAAGTATAGTTAATTTTTGAGGATCATATAGAAGAATACAATGAGATTGTAACATTCCACGTCCAACTCTACCTCTTATCTGATGTAATTGAGCTAAACCAAACTGCTCGGCATTCTCTATGACGATTAAGGTGGCATCTGGGACATCAATACCCACTTCAATTACAGTTGTAGCAATAAGGATTTTAATATTACCATTCTTAAATTGTTGCATAATCGTATCTTTTTGTTCATTTTTCATTTTGCCGTGTATGGTAGTTGTAATGTTAGGGTAGACGGTTTCAATGGTAATAAATCTGCTATTAACGTCAGTCATCCCAGTGTTTTTTTCCTGGGTTACTAACTCTTCATCAGTTTGATCGATAAGGGGGCATATCCAGTAAATTTTTTCTCCAGATGTTAGTTTTTTATCCAAAACGGAAATTACATTATTTAGTTTTGTTTTGGGTAAGATGCTAGTAATAATTGGCAGTCGATTTTTTGGCTTACTGGTTAATTTAGAAATATCCATATCTCCAAACATAGTCAAAGTAAGGCTTCTAGGAATAGGGGTGGCTGTCATTACTAAAACATCGGGATACGAGGCTTTGTTAATTAAATCGAGCCGTTGTTGTACACCAAATTTATGTTGCTCATCAATGACAATATAACCTAGATTTTTAAAAATTACTTTTTCTTGAAATAAGGCATGAGTACCAATTAATATATCAATATCTCCGTTTTCTAGCTCTGATAATAGCTTATTGCGTTCTTTGCTAGATATTTTCCCAGTAAGTAAACCAATCTTTATTCCGCTTTCACTTAAGGCTTTAACAAAGAATTGGTGATGTTGATTTGCTAATAAATCAGTAGGAGCCATTAGTGCAGCTTGAAATTTATGATATACTACATTGACTATTGTTAATAAAGCTACCAGGGTCTTGCCAGACCCTACATCGCCTTGCAGTAAACGCATCATTTCTGTAGGAGATAATTGATCTTTTTCAATTTCTTCAATGACTTTTTTTTGGTCATATGTTAGTTCAAATCCTAATATTTTAAGTATTGATTGTTGTAGCTGAGCGGATTTAGTAAATGAATTACCTTGTTTTAATTTTGTTTGTTGACGGAGATGTTGTAATGATAGCTGGTTAGCAAATAGTTCTCTTGCTGCTAATCGTCTTAAGGATTGAGTTTGTAATTTAGTATCATGAACTTGGTATAAATGCATGATTTTTAAATCATTTAATAAAGATTCAATATACTCCTTTATTTCTTGAAAATTTTCAGGGATACTGTTACACTCTTTTTCAAGCAAATCAATAGCCTTTATTATATAGGAATAAAGTTGTTTATTAATTATTCCATAAGTTAAAGGATAAATTGATTGTATAGAGTTGGTAAGTTTTTTATCAAAAATAAATATTGGGTGAGATATTTGAGCTAAGCTAGAGAATATTTGCACCTTGCCTTCAATTATTTGCTTACTACCTGTCATAAGTTTATTTAGCAGAAAATAAGGTGGTCTATTAAAAAATATCAGTAGAATAGAACCAGTCTCATTAGATACTAAGATTTTTAAAGGCTGCTTTCTGCTTTTAGGAACAAGAATTTCTTCAATTGTTACTTCCGCTTGAATTAACTGTCCATTTTTCAGTAAAGATAAATTGGGCGAAATTGTTTTAACTTGATAAGAAGTAGGGCGGTAAAATAGCAAATCTCTTAAATTGATGATCCCCAATCTTTTAAGTCCATCAATTATATTATCACTAACGTTAATATGTGATTTAATTGGTAAGAAAAAAAACTTACTGATAGTTAACATATTTTATTACTATATAGTTTTGTCTTTTTAATGTCATCCCTGCGAAAGTAGGGATCTTAGTGCATAAAAATATCGATATCGTTCCAGCCTATCAGATCCAAATTAGCTCTAATAGGTAAGAATTTAAAAATTTGTTCTGCAAGGTCTAGCCTATTTTCGGCTAATAATCTATCTTGTAAGATAGAACGCAGCTGATGTAAATAAAGGACATCTTTGGCAGCATATTCTTTTTGTTCTTCCATAAGTTCATTTCTTCCCCAATAGGAAGATTGTTGTTGTTTAGAAATTTGCACTGAAAGCAATTCACGACATAAATCTTTTAAGCCATGGGAATCAGTGTAGGTTCTAACCAATTTAGAAGATATTTTGGTACAGAAGATATTCTCTAAATCAATTTCAAGATATTTCTTTATTGCGGCTAAATCAAATCGAGCATAGTGAAATATTTTACACCGATTTTTATCAAGTAATAATTTTTTTAAATTAGGCGCTGCATAGTTCTTGTCAATAAAGTTTACTAGATAAGCATCACCATCACCATTGCTTATTTGCAAAAGGCATAATCTATCCCTATGCACTTTTAATCCCATCGTTTCTGTATCAATTGCTAGGTCTCCAGCAATATTAAAATCTTCTGGAATATCATTGTAAAAAACTATAATGCTAATAATAACCTCCTAATCTTTTGTTGGTATACTCAAAGCGTCATTGCGAGCGAAGGTATGTAAGCGAAGCGATCCATTTTTGGTTGCTTTTGTGGATTGCTTCGTTGACCTACGGTCTTTCTCGCAATGACGACCACATATGACTTTAAAACTGTCCTGGGTTACCATATTATTTTACGGTAAATACCTGTTCTGTTGGAGAAGCCACTCCTAAAACTCTTCTGGCTTCTTGGTCAAGCATATCCTTGTCTAGAGATTCTGGTCTAAGTAGTGTTACTTTATGTTCAAGTTCAACACGTTCTGCCCTTAAAGTTTCTAGCTCACTATAGGCTTTTTCCAGTCGTTGATTTAATGTAAAATAAGCAATAATTCCTCTATTACCATAAATAGAATGAAAAATAAAATAAGCTAATAGTAAAGAAAGCAAAACATTAAATATTATAATTTTGGATCTTTTAACTAAATCAATAAAATATTGATAATTCATAATATTTTAATAATAAAAAATAATATTGGGGCGGTGAGAATTATGCTGTCGAATCGGTCTAAAACGCCTCCATGACCTGGTATTATAGTACCACTATCTTTAATAGCAAATTTGCGTTTGAAATATGAAATAAATAAATCGCTCATTTGTGCTATTAGTGCTAAACAAAAAGCTGCTATAATTAAGTGCCGTTTGTTTAACAAATAGTAAGTTGGCAAATCAAATCCTGGCAACAAACTCAATAAAAATGCCGCAACCCCGCTAGCTAATACTCCTGTGATTAATCCACTCCAAGTTTTGTTAGGACTAATCTTGGGAGCAAGTTTAATACCGCCTATATTTTTCCCGCCAATCATAGCAAATACATCAACTGACCATATTATAGTAAAATAGAGTAATAATAGCCACCGATTTTTATCTTCAGTAGCAATTATTACTAAAGATATAATAGGAATGGGAATAATAATCAACCCAAATAATCCATAAAGAAAGGACGATTTGGTTATTGATGGTTTGGTCATCTGATACCATTCATATAACATACCTACGGCAATTAATAACATCAATATATAAAATAACGACTTGATAGATATTATCGATATAATAAATACCGGTCCTATTACTAGGGCTGATAATATTCTCGTCGCTATATTAGACTTTTTCTTACCTGCCGCCAAAAGTCCTCTTCCTTTTTGAGTAATCATCTAACGCTTCTAATAAATCTTGTTTGTTAAAGTCAGGCCAGTATTTAGGTGAAAAATATAGTTCAGCATATGCGATTTGCCATAATAATAAATTGCTGATTCTATATACCCCACCAGTGCGAATTAATAAATCTACATCTGGCATTTCTGGATCATACAGATAATTAATAAACTCATGTTCGCTAATATTTATTTTACCAGAATCGATAATTTTCTGACAGGCATCAACAATCTCTGCTCGCCCGCCATAGCTAAAAGCAAGACAAAGAGTTATTTTATTATTATGTTTTGTTAATTCCATAGCATCATGAATTTGTTTTTGTAACACAGAATCTAATAAACCCAATTTACCGATAATTTTTATTTTAACCCCATTCTTGTGCAGTGCCGCAGTCTCATTTTTTAGGTAATAACGTAATAATTTCAATAAAAATGTGACCTCAGTCTTTGATCTACGCCAATTCTCTGATGAAAAAGTATAAAGTGTAACGTAAGGTATATTAAGTTCTATAAAATTTGCTAATAATTTTTTCACTTTATCGGCACCTACTCTATGTCCTTCAAATTTAGGTAGGTCTTTCCCTAATGTCCACCTAGCATTACCATCCATGATGATAGCTAAATGATTTACTTTGTTGATTGTACTCATATTTACTTTTGTATTATAGGTAGTGAAATTTCAACCAATAACCCGCCTAAAGCTTTACTATCCTGTAATGATATTGTCCCACTATGATCAATAATTATTTCTTTAGTAATAGCAAGACCAAGTCCAACATTCCCTGAATTATTAAGTGAACGGGACTTATCTGAACGATAAAATGCTTTAAATACTAATAATTTCTCTTCATCCTTTATGCCAATTCCATTATCTTCAATCTTTATTATTGCATTAGTAGAGGTAGAGCATATAGTAATTTTTATTTTTGTAGAATATTTTATCGCATTATTTATTACATTAGATATTGCACGTTCAAAGTTGCTAGGCTTAATTTGTGTGTATATTGGTTGCCCTATCGTAATTAATTCAATGTTGGCAGACCATTTATTTGTAACATTTAACATCCAAGAAGATAATTCGATTATTTGAGCTTCTTCTCCATTTTCTCCTCTAGCAAAATCAAGATATGATTTTATCATTTGCTGCATAGCAACTATATCTTCCCTAAGACCTTCTGTTTCCTCAGATTTGTTCATTAGCTCTAATTGTAACTTCATTCTAGTTAACGGAGTACATAAATCATGCGAAATCATAGCAAGCATTCTAGTTCTTTTGCTAATTTGCTTTTCAATGCGTTCTTTCATTTTAAGAAAAGCAATACCAGCCTTTCTTATTTCTTTTGCCCCAGAAGGTTTAAATGTTTGTAATTTGGTGATTCCTTGCCCGAATTGATCAGCCGCATCTGCCAGAATTAAAATGGATTTAATTTGGTTTTTAGAGAAGATTAAGGAAACGGAAAGTAGTAAAATGGTCAAGAAGATTAACCATAAGACAAAAATATAGGCAGTTGGATTCATCAACAATTTTGCTGGGAAAGTTATTTGTATTAAACCATTGGTTAATTGAAGTAGTACTTCAATTCTTCCTGAATCATTAAGCTGTACTATATTATTTTTATTAATTTTTACGTTAATAATGTTTTTAAAAATCTCTAATTCCTCACTAATTCTAGGTTGGGTAGGTGATAAGGTTGATTCTGGATAAAACTGATACGATAAATTTAAATAATTGGTTGCTACAGTATTCTTTGCCAATAAATTATTATCATCTTTTTCAAGAAGGGAAATAATCTCATTAGCAATAATATTACTAGTATAGTAAGAAACATTATACCAGTGACGATCATAGAACAAAAATACCGCTAAAATTTGTCCTATTAATGTTGGAACAATGATAATGAGTACAAATCTAGCCAGTAATGTTTGTGGTGTAAATTTATGTATAGATAGCATATCCGCTATTCCGAATGGTTTTTAGGTATTTGGGTTCTTTCGGGTCATCTTCAATCTTACTTCTTATTCTAACAATTTGTACGTCGATAGAACGAGGGCTAAGACCTCCCATTATTTTTGATAACTCATCACGTTTCATTTCTTGTCCAACGTTGTTTAGTAATACTTCTAGTAATTTTTGTTCTGTAGAGCTTAATGATACAAGTTGATTATTTTTTATGAATTCCTTTGACTCAAAATTATAATAATTATTACCTAATTGTTTGATTTTATCTTGTTTTTTATAATTATTATAGCTATTTAATAGATTGTTGATTCTTAATAATAATTCTTTCGGTTCAAAAGGTTTAGTTAAATAATCTGATGCCCCGGCTTCTAAGCCCTTGATACGATCATTTGGTTCTGACAATGCAGTTAGCATAACAATTGGCACAAGGTCTTTGGTAGCTCTTATAGTTTTAGCAAAATCAAGTCCTGTAACATTTGGTAACATGACGTCTAGAATAATTAAGTCATAAATAGAAGATTTTAATAATCCCTCAGCTCCTTCGACAGAATGTGTTGTTGATACTAAAAATCCATTTTTATACAAAAACTGTTTTAAAAGCTTTTGTATTCTAGTATCATCATCAACTACAAGAATGTGGGGTTTTGAGCTTTGCATAAATAAATTTTAGGTAATAAAAATTACTATAGTTTAATAGTAGAATATTAACAATGACAATAATACAAGAAAATATACTAACTGAAAAGCCGTTTAAAAATCTTAATCAATTATCAGGTTATATTTGGATTAATGGTAGATTTATTGCTTGGCAGGAAGCTAAGATACACGCTCTTACTCATAGTTTGCATTATTCTGGTGGAGTTTTTGAAGGAGAAAAAGCCTATAATGGTAAAATTTTTAAATTAGAAGAACATACACAACGCTTGATAGAGTCAGCAAAAAGTCTAAGCATAGAGGTGCCATATAGTTTTGAAGAAATTATAGAAGCTCACCAGCTACTTATAACAAAAAATAATATTAAAGATGCGTATATTCGCCCATTAATTTGGTTGGGTAGTGAATCTCTTAATCTGACTAATGTAAACTTATCGGTTAATCTATTAATTGCTGCTGTTCCATCAACTCTTAGACCTTCTGGTGCCTTAAGTCTGCATATTGCTCATTGGCGAAAATGTCATCCAAACTCATTGCCGCCACAATGTAAATCATCAGGACATTATAATATGATGATAGTATGCCAGAAAGAAGCTAAGTCTCTGGGGTACGATGATGCAATTTTATTAGATTGGCGGGGATATGTTGCTGAATGTAGTACGGCAAATATCTTCTTTGTTAAAGATGATCAATTATTTACTCCAATAGCTGATAGTTTCTTAAATGGCATAACACGTCAAACAATTATTGAACTTGCTAATGATTTAAATATCAAGGTTATAGAAGAGTATATAACTCCAGATAGGGTAGGGGAGTTTAATGAATGTTTTATGACAGGTACAGCTGTAGAAGTTAAGGGGATTAAATCGATTAACCTTGGTGAGCGAAATGTCATCTTTGAAGATAGTAAAATTACTAATTTGCTAAAAAAAGAATATAATTACTTAGTATGCAAATAAATAGTGATATACTGAGGTTATGTAAAGTACTTCCGTCTATTAGCGAAGAGTAGCTTGACAATACCGTCATTGCGAGCGAACGTATGTGAGTGAAGCAATCCATTGTTCATTGGATGTTATATATGACATTCCCGTTGAGACAAATGGCTAAATGCTAATTGACTATAATAAAAATGATATGAATTTAACAGGTGTTTATGGAAAATAATATATTCAAAGGAGTCATTACAGCTATGATAACTCCTTTTAAGGAGAATAAATTAGATTTTGCTTCTGTGGAAAAGATAGTGAACTATCAAATTGCTAATAAAGTTGATGGGATAGTGGTTGCTGGTTCTACTGGTGAGGGAGCTAGTTTAACTTTGCAAGAATATCAGTCTTTGTTACAAGCGGTTATGGAAATTGTTAATAAACGTATGCCAGTAATAGCTGGTTGTTCAGCCATGACTACTAGCGTCGCCGTAGATATGGTGCAAATATGCACAAAAGTTGCCGTTGATGGATTTATGTGTAGTATTCCTTCTTATGTAAAGCCAACTCAAGAGGGAATATATTTGCATTTTGAAACTATCCATAATGCCAGTAATTTACCAATAATGCTATATTCAGTACCTAGTAGAACTTTGGCAGACTTTTCCGATGATACGATAATTAGGCTCAGTAAACTACCGCGTATTGTAGCCCTTAAAGATGCTGGTAACGATTTAGAACGCCCCTTACGAATTAGGGCTATAGTCAAAGATTTTAATTTATTGTGTGGTAATGATGAATTAGCTTTATATTATAATGCTCATTCGGGGGTAGGGTGCGTTTCTGTTGCGTCCAATATCACGCCTAGTTTGTGCAAGAAGTTACAGGACGATTGTCGTGATGGTAATTATCAGGAAGCTCTGCAAATTCAACAGCAATTATTACCTATATATAAAGCATTATTTGCAGAATCCAATCCGATACCGGTAAAATATGCTGCGGCAAGATTGGGGTTATGTGCCAATGAATTAAGACTTCCTTTAACTTCAGCTAACGTCGTTACCGAGGAAAAAATAAATAAAGCTATGGAATATGTCGGAATATAAAAAAGTAATAGCGCAAAATAAGAAGGCATATTTCAATTACTTTATTGAAGAAAAAATTGAAGCTGGCATAATATTGACTGGTAGTGAAGTTAAATCATTGCGTCAAGGAAAAGCCAGTATAGAAGATAGTCATGCAGAAAATTCAGCAAATGAAGTGTTTTTGTATAATTGTCATATTGCGGAATATGAAAAAGCTAATAGGTTTAATCACTCGACTAGAAGGACACGTAAGTTGCTCCTTAATTCGAGTGAGATAAAAAAAATAATTGGTAAGATTCGCTTAAAGGGTTATACTCTCGTAGCTCTTTCTTTATATTTTAATAAGAAAAATAAAGTAAAAGTTGAGTTAGGGATCGCAAAAGGTAAAAAATTACATGATAAAAGACAGACAATTAAAGAACAAGATTGGAAAAGGGATCAAGGGCGAATTATGCGGGTGAAGTGCTAACCATCATAAATGGATTACCAAAATGGATTACTAAAATGGATTAGATTGCTTCGTCAAATATTAAGAAAAAATCAACGAATGGTGAATTAATGACAATAACTGCTGAATACCTAATTGAAAGAAAGCAAAATAAGACGAAATTAATGCTTTGGAAGCTAGCAACAATTTTTATGTTTATAGTTTTAATTGTGGTGATGATTAAACAATTTGATTTGACAAAATCTGAATATATAACTACTAATAGTAAATATATAGCTGCTATTTCAATAGAAGATATCATTTTTGAAGATGCAAAACGTGATACAAGATTGGAAAAAATCATTGATGATGATCAGATTAGTGCTTTAGTGGTTAATGTCAATTCTCCTGGTGGAACTGTTGTTGGTTCAGAGAAAATTTATAATATACTCAGGAAAATATCTGCAGAAAAGCCGGTAGTAGTTGTTATGGGTACATTGGCAGCCAGCGGGGGATACTTGATATCCTTAGGAGGTGATTACATAATTAGTCATAATGGGACAATTACCGGCTCAATTGGTGTAATTCTTCAAACTCTAGAAGTCACAGATTTAGCAAAAACTTTAGGTATTACCTTTAATAATTTTAAATCCGGAGAATTAAAGGCGGTTCCTAATCCTACTGAAAAAGTCACAGAAGCTGTTCGTCAGGCAATAATGTCGAATGTACTAGATACTTATGATTATTTCATTGAACTAGTGGCTTTAAGAAGGAATATACCAATTGATCAAGTTAGAGAACTAGCTGATGGGCGGATATATTCTGGTCGCCAAGCTTTAAAGCTAAAGATTGTTGATGCTGTGGGGTCACAGGATGATGCGATTAAATGGTTACAGGAAGTTAAAAAAATCGATAAGGATTTGAAAGTAAAAGAATTTAGAATAAAACCGAAACCAAAATTCCTTGAAATGATTATGGAAGATTTTGATAGTATCTTGCCAAGTTTTTTCAAGAATAAATTTCAAGGATTAGGGGCAATCTTTTGATTTATGGCAAAAAAATCTGACTTAGTAAATAAAATATCGGAGAACCTTGGTTATCTTTCTAGAGAGGATATAAAAGATTCTGTAGATTTAGTTTTGGATTATTTAAAATCTAGCTTAGCTGAACAAAACCGTATTGAAATTAGAGGGTTTGGTAGTTTCTCGGTTAGGCAGCGGAAATTTTCAAATAGTGAGCAATCATATAAAACCGTTTATTATCGTATGCCTAAAAATTATGGTAACATATGGGAGAAAAATATAGAATCATGAACGTCTATTAGTGAGCAGATTTTTTATTCATTATTTGGGATTAAAGTAACTATTGTACCAAAATCAATAATGTTACTATCCATGGTGCCTGCTAAAGTTTTAAGCAGATCATTATAACTATTCATACTCTTATTACTTGCTACTATGTTGATCTAACTCTATATTAAATATTTAAGGAAGGAGTTATGAATTTAACACATAGAAAAGCAAAAATAGAGGATTTACCTCGTATTATAGAACTATTGCTTGAGGATGACTTAGGACAAACGCGTGAATCTAAAAGTACAGAATTGGATAAATGTTACATAAAAGCGTTTCACAAGATTGATAGCGATCCAAACCAATATTTGATGGTTGTAGAAAAGATAAGCGAGATAATCAGTACATGTCATCTTACTATTATGCCCTCGCTAACGTTTATCGGTAGTACTCGCATGCAGATAGAAGCCGTAAGAGTTGCTGAAAAACATAGAGGTCAGAAAATAGGTCAGTGGATGTTTGCTCAAACTATCTTATATGCTAAAGATAATGATGTTTCTCTTATTCAACTTACAACAAATAAAAAGCGTTCAAAAGCAAAGTATTTCTATGAAAAATTAGGCTTTGTCGCTAGTAGAGATAATTTAGCAAGGCTAAATCGAAAAACTAAAAAATACTCCAAATGCATTATAATGTTGCGGCTTTCTATCTATATATTATTATTTTAAAACCTTCGGATACCTTATCAACTGTTTTTAGGCAATGCTCGTGAATTTGAAAGATTCTTTTTGCAATATCTATACCAATTGTGGTAACTTCCATATGAGCCTCCTTATTGTTGTTTAGGGTTCATTTCCTATCCTAGAAGATTAGCATCTGCTTCTCATTCTGTATATAGGGTAGATCCATACTATTATCATAAGAAAAATAGCAAAAAAACCGTGAACGCTTACTTCATTTCTTCTTTTAACTTCTCTATTTCTTCAATAGTTAGTTTTGTATATTTAACTATTCTCTCCATTGGCTCATTATCAATTAACATTTCTTTTGCTGTGACTATAGCTTTTTCTTTAATACCTTTTTCAATACCTTCTTCCCTACCTTTTTGCTCAGCTGAAACTATATAATCACGTTGCTTTAAGGATTCATTGACATATTTATTATAATCTATACGTTCTTGAGTAGTCATTTTTAGGATGCTAAGACGCTCAGCTACTTTCTTCATATAAGGTGATTTAAAATCATCTCTAACCTCAGCATATTTAGCAAAATACAACCATTCATCCATTTCCTTTTTTACAATATCGTTAAAAAGTGGTACGGAAATAATAAAATATTCTGGAAATACATTATGAAGCTCCACTTCATTACCTTTACTATCAGCAAGATGTACGTCTATAGGATGTTCTCGGTCGATTTCTCTAAAAATAGTCTTACCGTGACATAAAGGCGATTTCAGCCCTGCATATGGAAAATATATTAAGTTGATATGAAATACTTTCTTGATACTAGTATAATCCTGACTAGCATAAATACTATCGACAATCAATCGACTAGCATTAAAGCAAGCTTTATGGAGAAAGAGGCTAGTATATGTGCGATCTATTTCAACAATAACGTCAGCAATGCTTTTCTTTAGGTTTTCACTTTCTTTATTACTTTCACTTTCAAGCAAGGCAATGATTTTTACTGCTGGATAACCACCAACACCTTTAAGTATCGCCGAAACAAATCCCTAGACTATTTCATAGTCACCTTTATTCTTGAGTAAAAATTTAATTGCGTAGTCCAACGATATCAGCGGTTTACTGCTCATAACTTATCCTCATTATAAAAAACCCTTGTCTGTTTAAAAAATATTTTATCATCTTCTCCACTAAAAAGCTTACAATAAATTGATTTTAATTGTTTTTTTGTTAGTAAATTTGACAAAACATCCTATCGTCTTTATTGTTTATTTTTTATAATTATGTGTAGTTATGACTTTAGAAGAATTTCACCAGAAATATAATTATGTTCAATCAACCAAGATGATGCAACAATATTTAGACATCAAATTTGCTAATCTTGATTGTCTTCTATTGTTTAGGATGGGTGATTTTTATGAAATGTTTTTTGAGGATGCAATTCTTGCCAGTCAAGTTTTAGGTATTGCTTTGACTAAAAGAGGTTCTAATGGTGATTGTGAGATTGCTATGTGTGGTGTCCCTCATCATGCTCTTGAGACCTATTTGAATAAATTAATTGAAGAGAATTACAAAGTTGCTATTTGCGATCAATTAGAGACACCCGAAGAGGCAAAAAAACGTGATGGTTATAAGGCTGTAGTACATAGGGATGTAACGCGTATCATCACCCCAGGTACTATTACTGAGGAATCTTTAATTGATGTTTGTGAGCCTAATTATTTGGCAAGTTTAGTTTTATTAAAAAACAAAGCGTCAATTTGTTACGTAGATATTTCTACCGTGGAAATTTCAGTTATTGAGATTCCACAAAATGAGATTATCAACGAACTATCGCGTCTTAAGCCAAAAGAGATTTTACTTAGTGAAAATTTGAGGGGACATCAATTAGCTAGTAATATTAATAACCAATTGCATTTTCGTATCTCATATCAAGTTGATAGTTTTTTTGCTAGTAAGAAATGTCATAAAATTATCTTAGATTTTTATAAAATTAATGATCTAAAAGCTATAGGTGAAGTATCTGAATGTCAAATAAGTAGTATTGGTAGTGTTTTAGAATATTTATCTTTGACCCAAAAGCAAAATATACCTTCTCTACCTTTACCTCGGTTGGTTAATTATCATAATTTTATGATTATTGATTCGGCAACTCGGCGGAATTTGGAAATTACCAGTAATTTATTAGGAAAAACCAAAGGCAGTGTTCTTGCTACTATTGATCATACCGTTACTAAAGCTGCCAGCCGTCTATTATATCACTTTTTATCTACACCACTAATAGATATTGATCAAATAAATTCTCGACAAAATATAACAGAGTTTTTTTATAAAAATATTGCCATAGTAGGAAATATTAAAAAATTACTCAAAAAAACTGGAGATTTAGAACGTTGCTTATCTAGAATTATGATGAATCGTGGTTCAGGACGAGATTTGTTAAATATTAAATATACATTAAATGCTGCACTGGAAATAAAGGGCGAGTTTATTGCTCATTACGGACTAAATTTGCCAGACTATATAGAAAACTTAATTAAACCATTATCTGGCAATGAACAATTATATTCCTTAATAGACCAGGCAATTAGAGAGGATGCACCAAATAATACCAATGAAGGCGGTATAATAAATCATCATTATCACCCTAAACTACAAGAATTATATGACCTAATTAATAATGGCAAATCACATATAGAGAAGCTAAAGAATCTATATCGTCTTGATACTGGCATTGAAACTCTCAAAATATCACATAATAATGTGCTTGGGTTGTTTATTGAAATTACCCTAAGACATAGTGATAAGATGGTAGACACAAAATTTATTCATCGTCAAACAACTTCTAATGCTAGTCGATATACTACTATTGAATTACAAAAATTAGAAAGCGATATGGTTAATAGCAAAAGTTTGGCAATTAGTCTTGAACTGGAATTATATAATAAAATATGCCAGCAAGTTATTGATAACACCGTATTTCTGCGATTACTTAGCTGTTCTTTGAGTCAGCTTGATGTATTCTGTAATTTTGCTTATATTGCCGATGAATATAATTATGTTAGACCAGTTTTAACGAACGATTTAACTTTTGAAGTTATCAAGGGACGTCATCCAGTTGTTGAACAAAGCCTATTAACCGATAAAAAGAGCTTTATTGACAATAATTGTACTTTATCAGAATCTAATAGAATTTGGTTAATTACTGGACCTAATATGGCTGGTAAAAGTACTTTTTTGCGGCAGAATGCCCTAATAGCCATATTAGCACAAATTGGTAGTTTTGTACCAGCGACAAGTGCCAAGATAGGAGTGGTAGACAAGATATTCAGTAGAATAGGGGCAGGGGACGATTTACAGGCAGGACAGTCGACTTTTATGGTAGAAATGCTAGAGACATCAGCTATTTTAGCACAATCTACTAAAAATTCCTTAGTGATACTAGATGAGGTTGGGCGTGGAACTTCGACATATGATGGTGTATCAATTGCTTGGTCAGTACTTGAATATATTCATGATAATCTCAAATGCCGATGTTTATTTGCTACGCATTATCATGAATTAACCAGTATGAGTAATTTTTTGCCAAGCCTAAAAAATTATACAGTTGCTATTGAGGAATTAGGAAAAGAAATATTATTTTTGCATAATATTATAGAAGGGGCGGCTGATAAATCTTATGGAATTCATGTAGCCTACTTAGCGGGGCTACCAAAATCTGTTATAATTAGGGCGAATGACATTTTAGCAAAATTAGAAAAAAGTGCAACGTACAAAAATAAGCATATATTAAATACCGAATCAAACAATTTAAGTTTATTTAATTTGCCAGTAGAAAGCAAAAAAGAAATGAAATTCAATAAGTTAGAAAAAGAAATTAATAAAATCGATCCTGATCAACTCTCCCCTAAGCAAGCTTTAGAGTTAGTCTATAAGTTAAAAGGATTGATTGTTGAGTAAATGCCTATGATGACGCATAGTACCCTACAATTTTTTATTTATTTCCTATGATGAGTAAAAAATAGTATAGATACATCAAGACTATATGGATTGCTTCGTCGTGCGGTTTCCGCATTCCTCGCAATGATTTTTGGGGTGCATATACGTCATTGCGAGACCATGTAATGGTAGAAGCAATCCATTTTAAAACACCTTTCTGGATTGCTTTGTTGGTCTCCTCGCAATAACGTTGAGGTTAAATACTAATCAGATTTATAACGTTGCCAATTCAAGCTAATTCACTTTAAGATTATAAAATAATTTTTTTGTGGAACGATTTATTTGACTTTGCAAAAAGTATACCTATGCATACAATCACATCAAAGCTACCAGATGAGCTTTATAATAAATTAGACCAGCTTGGAAAAACTATAGATAGAAAGAAAAGTTATCTTATCAGAAAAGCAGTAGAGAGTTTTTTGCAAGAAAAGGAAGATTATTTTATAGCTTTGCACAGATTAGAACAAAGGAATCCTAGAATATCTTTAGAGAAGTTAGAAGATAATAATGACTTGGAAAATTGAATTTGATTTCAAGGCTGCTAAAGAATTTAGAAAGCTAGATAAAGCATCACAAGAATTGATCAGTAATTATTTTAAAGATAAGGTATTAAAATGTAGTCATCCTAAAGATTTAGGCAAGCCAATGAAATATGATTATGTTGGATTGTGGAGATATAGGGTAGGGAAGTATAGAGTGATTTGTAGCATAGAAGAAGAGCTGTTAATAGTGCTTTTGTTTTAAGAATAGCGATAAGGGATGAGGTGTATACTCAAATCATTTGAGTATACATGGTAAAAAAAATAAAAATAATGAAAACAGATATTAGTGGAGCATAAAAATCTGTTATATTATAGATATAGTCAATTAACTTAAATTGGCAATGTTATAAATCCGATTAGTATTTAGCCTTAGCGTCATGGCTCAGAGCCACTTTAGTGTGACGAAGCAATCCAAAAAACGATTAAAATGGATTGCTTCGTCGGCTTACGCCTTATCGCAATGACAGCGGTGCTTATTCGGCACTAATTCAGGTTAATTGACTATATAACTAGATTTTACACTTTTTAATAAGGTTACCCTACATGTCAATATCACTAGAACCTAAATGTTCAGTAAATGACAAAATTTGGCAGCAGCGATTAGTCAACGAGGATGGTGTTCTAGAGCTTTGTCGTTCTGTAGGAATTAGTGATTTTTTAGCTAGGGTTCTATCTCCCCGTCTAGAGAATTTGGTGCAAGTTACTGATTTTCTATCACCTAAACTTAAGAACCTACTGCCAGATCCTTTTCATTTACTTGATATGCACAAGGCAGTAGATAGAGCTATAGAAGCCATTATAAATAAACAAAAAATCTGCATATTTGCTGATTATGATGTTGATGGGGCTACTTCTTCATCATTGCTTAAGAATCTATTTAGGGATTTGGGGCAGAATGTTGATATTTATGTTCCAGACCGAATTGCTGAAGGATATGGACCAACCCCAGCTGCTATGCAAAAAATTAAGGATAATGGAACTAAGCTGCTTATTACTGTAGATTGCGGAGCAATGGCACATGAGGCTCTGAAACATGCAGCACTAGTAGGGCTTGATGTGATAGTGATCGATCATCACATTAGTAGCGATATATTACCTGAGGCTGTTGCCGTTGTTAATCCAAATCGTATTGATGAAACCAGCGATTATAAGTATCTGGCTGCTGTAGGAGTATCATTTTTATTTGCTACTGCCTTATTATCTGATTTAAAAAAACAAAATTTCTTTGCCAATCATCATGACATTAGTGGTAGGGATGATATTACTATACCTAACTTAATGCAGTATTTAGATTTAGTTGCCCTTGGTACGGTATGCGATGTAATGAAGCTTGTTCACTTAAATCGTGCTTTTGTTACTCAAGGATTAAAAATCCTTCAGCAAAGAAAAAATTTAGGTATGACAACCTTATGCGATATTGCTGGCTTAAATGAAAAACCAAACTGTTATCATTTGGGATTTGTCTTGGGACCTAGGATTAATGCTGGGGGAAGAGTTGGTAAATCATCATTAGGGGCTAATCTTTTATCTACCGAATGTCCAATAGAAGCAAATAGATTAGCACAGGAGTTGGAGAAACATAATAATGAGCGGAAAGTAATAGAACTGATGATGATAGAGGAAGCTACTCAAATAGCTTTAACTCAGGAAAATGATAGCTCATTATTTATAATTGGTAAAGGATGGCATCCGGGTGTGATTGGTATTGTCGCTGGAAGATTAAAAGAAAAATTTAATAAACCGGTGTCAGTTATAGCTTTAAATGATGGAATAGGTAAGGCTTCTTGTCGTTCTATCAAAAATGTTGATTTTGGTAGTAAAATTATCAACGCCAAAACTAAAGAGTTAATTGTAGTTGGCGGGGGGCATTCAATGGCTGCTGGATTTACAGTATTAGAAGAAAAATTACTAGAGTTGCAAGAATTCTTAAATCACGCCTTTAAGAGTGATATGAATAATCAGAATGACCTTACAGGCGAAGAATATGATGCTGAGCTCACTACTAGTAGTGTAAATTTGCTGTTAATGGATGAGCTAAGTAAACTTGAGCCATTTGGTCAGGGAAATCCTGACCCAATATTTAAATTCTCTAATCTTTTTGTTTTGAAAGCTGACATAGTTGGTGGTAAACATATAAAATGTTTGCTAGCCCCTTCTAAGGAAGCGTTTGGCTCTAAAGCCCTTGCTGCTATTGCTTTTAATGCCGTGTCTAGTCCGATAGAGAATATATTGCTTAATGTTAAGTCTTATAATATTTCCGTGATTGGGTCATTAAAAGTCAATAGCTGGCAAGAACGTCATACTATACAATTACAAATAAAGGACTTGATAATATGATTTTTTTAATTATATTCAAAATATGCAACCCAGGCGTCATTGCGAGACCATGTAATGGTCGAAGCAATTCAAGAAAGCGATTAGAACAATCAATATATATGTAAGTTTTTTATGTCAAAATCTAAACAAGTAAAATCACAGACCAGTGTTTCTGTTGAAACAACAAACGATCTTGCTACAGTTCAAGAGCATTATCAAGATTATCCTTATAGAGATCCTGAAGAGGAAACAAAAAGATTACTGGCAGTTAGTGGTGAATTTTTGGGGGAGTTAAATCATTATTTATATCAAGGCAAAGAGGATTTTAATTCAGGTTTTCGAGTGTTAATTGCCGGCGGTGGTACTGGTGATTCTACTATATATATGGCAGAGCAGCTAAAAAATAAAAATGCCGAAGTAGTATATTTAGATTTTAGCAAGCCAAGCATGGAGATCGCCCAAAAACGTGCCGAGAAACGCGGTCTTACCAATATTAAATGGGTATATGATTCTATCTTAAATATCCCAAAACTTAATTTAGGCAAGTTTGATTATATTAATTGTACAGGAGTATTGCACCATTTAAAAAGCCCTCCCGATGGTTTAAAGATTTTAAAAGATTCTCTAACTGATCATGGAGCAATGGGTGTAATGGTTTATGCTAAATATGGTCGTACTGGGCTATATCAGGTGCAAGATATTATGAAAATGGTAAATCAGGGTGTTAGTAATAGGGTAGAGGAAGTAATGAATGCCAAGGCTGTTATGGCTGGTTTTCCTGCAACTAATTGGTATATACGTGGACAAGAACTATTAAGAGACCATGTTGTTTTTGGCGATATAGGTTTATATGATCTGTTCTTGCATAAACAAGATAGGGCTTATTCCATTCCTGAATTATACGAATTTATCCATAATGCAGGTTTGAATTTTGTCGAATTTTCTGATGTTAGCGAAAAATTAGCTCTAAGAATTGAGAATTATATTAGCGATTTCTCTCTTTTGCAAAAAATTAAGAGGATGGATATAATAACTCAGCAAGCAATTTGTGAATTAATGGTTGGCAATATCATTAAACATAGTTTTTTTGCTTCTAATGCAAAAGATACCATTGCTACTCTTGATGATTTGGATAATGTACCATATTTTTATGGTATTGCGGGTATTGCTAAACAAATTTATGATCATATGGAATCTAGTACTTTGATAGCTGGCAATGTCATTAATTTTACGTTAAATACTTCGTGGTTAAAAAATATCAATATTGCTATACCAGTTTCTAATTATACCAAATATGTTTTTAAACAAATGATAGATGGTGGTAAAAGCTTGCAGGAGATGTTTGATTTAATTAGAGAAGAATTGCAACAAGAAATTAGTAACGAAGCATTATTGTCTGAAGTAAAGACTATATTTGCTCCATTTTTTACTACAGGAATTATGTTGCTTCATGACAAATCAGTAAAACTTTTTTAAAATACACTTAACATTTGTAACTAACTTCAAAAGCTGGGAAAACAGCTTTTGAAGTGGTGAGGTTGTATATTAGTATTATTTCTCATATATAAATCTCCTATTAATTGTAAAGAGAGATTATATAATATTTATCAAAAAATATTATACAACTCTTCGTTAATATCAGAAATTAGCAATAAATCTATAGAAATCACTCTAAACCGCCATACGCTTTTTAGTAGCTTTTACATAATTTTTTGGAGTGACTACCGGCTGAGCTTTGCCATCTATCACATCTTTTGAAATATGTACGTGCATTTTTTTCAAATTGGTAACATTATACATGCTGTCAAGTAGAAGCGTTTCGATTATAGAACGGAGTCCCCTAGCACCGGTTTTTCGTGTCAGTGCTTTTTCGGCTATTGCTTCTAAAGCATCATTGTCAATTGATAGTTCAACATCGTCTAATTCAAATAATTTATGATATTGTTTAATAACAGCATTTTTTGGTTGAGTTAAAATTGCTACTAAGGATGCTTTATCTAAGTCATCTAAAGTTGCTACTACTGGAAGCCTACCAATAAATTCAGGAATTAATCCAAATTTTACTAAATCTTCAATTTCTAATGATTTTAGTGTTTCGCTGTGGTTTCTTTCTTGTTTTGACTGGATATTTGCTGCAAAACCAATTGAACTTTGAGCGGTACGAGCATTAATGATAGTATCTATTCCCATGAAAGCCCCGCCACATATAAATAAAATATTGGAAGTATCTATTTGCACAAAATCTTGCTGCGGATGTTTTCTTCCCCCTTGTGGTGGTACAGACGCAACAGTTCCTTCCATGATTTTAAGTAACGCTTGTTGTACACCTTCTCCTGATACATCTCTTGTTATAGAAGGATTTTCAGATTTTCTTGCGATTTTATCTACTTCGTCTATATAAACAATGCCTCGTTGGGCTTTAGCTATATTAAAATCTGCTGCTTGTAATAATCTTAGCAAGATATTTTCAACATCTTCACCAACATAGCCAGCTTCGGTTAAAGAAGTGGCGTCTGCCATAGTAAAAGGTACATCAAGAATTTTTGCTAAGGTTTGTGCCAAAAGAGTTTTTCCTGAGCCAGTAGAGCCAATAACCAGGATATTTGATTTATTTAATTCGACATCATTATTACCTGATTCGATATATTCTAATCGTTTATAGTGATTATATACCGCGACTGATAAGACTTTTTTTGCTTGATCCTGACCAATTACGTAATCATTAAGAGTAGAAAAAATCTTTTGTGGTGTTGGAATTGAAGAGGAGACTTGCTTAAGTGATACCTTAGTTTCTTCTTTTATAATATCAAGGCAAAGTTCGATACATTCATTACAAATGAATACCGTTGGTCCAGCAATTAATTTTATCACCTCATATTGATTTTTACCACAAAAAGAACAGTTTAACTCTTTTCTTTCGACTTCACCACTTGACATAATTTTGCTTTTTTAATTTGTGATTTTAATATTATCTTATGTAAGTATAAATATAGATAAGTTATTTAGCTAAGTCTAATATATTTTCAATGCTATCTCATATTATAACTAACCAGATTAGTATTTATCCATACAAACTACCGTCATTGCGAGCGAACGTACGTGAGCGTGGCAATCCACATTCAGAATTTTAATTTTGTAGTATCTTCATTAACAGACTAAGTTCTTCTCGGAATTCTGTATCAATCTCACATAATTCTTCTACCTTTTTGATAGCATGCATTATCGTAGTATGATCTTTCTTGCCAAATTTCTTACCGATATCAGTCAGGCTTTTTGGCGTTAATGTTTTACTCAAATACATAGCTACTTGTCTTGGTCTAGCTATTGAGCGAATACGCCTAGGAGAAGACATATCGGAAAATTTAATATTATAACGATCAGCTACTTTTCTTTGAATATCCTCAATGGTGATAATTTTCTCATTGGAACGTAGTAAATCACGCAAGATATTTTGGGTGTTCTCTAAAGTTATTTCCCTACCAACTAAGGTAGAATGAGCGATAACTTTATTAAGAGCTCCTTCTAACTCTCTGACATTCGATGTTATTTTAGCTGCTAAAAATTCTACAACATTTTTAGGTATATGGATATTCATTTGTTCAAGTTTAGATTCTAAGATTCCCAATCTTAGTTCATAAGTAGTGCTGTGGACATCGGCAACCAATCCCCAGCCAAGTCTGGATTTAATTCGATCTTCGATATTATCTAAATCTGACGGTGAACGGTCACACGATATAACCATTTGACGATTATTATCAATTAAAGCATTGAAAGTATGGAAAAACTCTTCTTGGGTGCTATCTTTACCTGATATAAATTGAATATCATCGATCATTAGCACGTCAACCGAACGAAATTCTTCTTTAAAAGACATAACATCTTTATTACGTAGTGCCTTGATGAATTGATACATAAACTTTTCTGCCGACATGTAAATTACCTTACGAGTCGGATTATTATGTTTTATATACCAAGCAATGGCATGCATTAAGTGTGTTTTGCCAAGACCGACCCCTCCATATAAAAATAAAGGGTTAGATTCAGCTACGGCTCCTTCCGACTCAGCAACTGCTCTAGATGCTGCATAGGCTAATTCATTTGGTCCACCCACCACAAAATTTTCAAAAGTAAATCGTAAGTCTAAGGCTGAAAAAATGCCTTCGGAATTGGTATCCATTCCTTCTTTTATTGATGGAACTTTTGCTAAATATTCAGGTATATTTTGGTTTTGTTCTGATAATTCTTTAGTAATGATCTCAATTGATTTGATATCTTTGTCATAGGACTGCCAAGATTGCAATATAGCCCGTGCATATCTAGATTCCACCCAATCTCGAATAAAATTTGTTGGTGTAGAAAGTATAACAGTATTAGTAGCAGCTTCTAAAAAGTTAATCTTACTGAACCAGCTTTTATATAAGGCATCGCCGTAATGTTTATTAAGGTCAGAGCAAACTTGTTGCCAAATATCTCTATGATAAGTCACTTCCTTTGCTATAGTCAATTGATTATGGTTAATATTCACAGAATTTGCCATGGTAAATTATTTTGTTTCCAACCAGCTCCATTAGTTCCTCCTTCAAAACCATCAATTATATTATAGCACTCTTTATAACCTAGAGTACTAGCAAATTGTGCAGCTTCATGGGATCTACCTCCGGAGCGACAAAGGAATAATAGTTTATAGTTATAGTCAATTGATGAGAAGTTGGGGACGTCGTCACTTGTCGCTCGCCTATTACTTATAGGCGTCGCTCCATCGCTCCTAGCCCCAAATTCTCCTGAATTGACTATATTACTGATTTTCGACATCAACTGGTTCTTAAATTCGTTATTTAGTGACATATTAGGCAATAAACGCCAACTAATAAAAATTATTTTATCTTTATCAAGCTTTGGAATGCCTACTTGTTGCCATTCTTCAGCAGTCCTAACATCAATTATCATGTTATTATTATCTATTTCTAGCAACTTATAAGCTTTTAAGGAAGATATATTTTTAATGCTCATAAAGTTTAGAGTTTCTTTGATATATTAAATATTATTGAATAAAGAAGATTTGGAGCAATTAAGTTCTAGCACCATTTTATACAGCTTACATTTTATTTTATATTTGGTAATTGTCAAACTATCTGAATTATATTATGATGTTTTTTTGTAAGATTGTAAATATGGATTATTTTAACAAAACATCTTTAACCAAAAAATTGTTATATCAAAGCAAAAATCGTGGTTGCAAAGAAATTGGCTTAATATTGGGTAAATTTGCTGAAAAATTTCTTGCTAACATGGATGCAGCTAATTTAGCAGATTTTGCTTTAATACTTAACCAAAATGATATAGATATTTATGATTGGATTACCAATAAAACGGCTCCTCCTTCTCACTTAAACTCAAAAGTAATGTTACAAATACTTAGTTTTGATATTAACAACATAGAAGCTTAGTAAATAATGATACAACAACCACTCCCGCTCAGTGCAAAAAGTTTTTTTGCTAGTGAGTATTTATCAAATAAACATTTATCAAATAAACGTACCAAGAATATTTTACTTATCTTTGCCAGTGAAGATGATGCAATCAATAGCCATAAACAATTATTATTTATGGCACAAAATATTAAAACTAGCAACATATTATATTTCCCTAGTTTTGATACTATACCATATGATCGCATTTCGCCAAATCAAAATATTTTATCAGAAAGAGCGAATATATTGAGTTACTTGGCAAGTAATAACGATACAAAATTGGTAGTGACTAGTGCTATAAATTTACTGACAAAATTACCTCCTCCAGAGTTATTGGTTAAGTCTTTTTTGAGATTACATAATAAAATGCAGCTCTCAGCCGATAAATTAGCGGAATTCTTGGTACATAATAGTTTTACTAGGAGTAGCAGTAGTATTGATAGTGGTGAATTTTCTGTAAGAGGAGAGATAGTAGATATAGTCTTGCCTGGTTCTAAAGCTTATCGTATTAATTTTAGTTGGGATCACATAGAATCAATAAAAGAATTTGATATTGATAGTCAGATTTCTACCAATAATTGCACGAAGCTAATACTTAATTCTGCTAGTGAGGTGATATTAAATCCAGAAACAATAAAGAATTTTAGAGATAATTATTTAAAAGTTTTTGGAGTTAATTATGTCAATACCCCTTTATATGAATCAGTGATTGAGGGGAAAAAATTCCAAGGATATGAACATTTATCTCCTTTATTTTATAATTCTTTCAGTAGCCTAATTAATTACTTGGATGATCCTGTTATTATTTACGATAATTTATCGTTGCAATCAATTATTGAGCAGGAAAATAATTATACCGATCTTTACAGATCGCGGATTGAGTCTAACAAAATAAAATTAAATACCTTCTATCCTGCATTGCCTCCCGAACAAGTTTATTTTACCAGCCAGGAAATACAAAAGTTCCTGGAACATGATAATAATATTTTAATTACGCCAGAAGATTCGTCTTATGCCCATTCATTAGAAAAAATTACGGTAACTAGTTTTATGGAGGATAAGACAGTTTTTAATAAGCTATTCGAAATTATAGAAAATAATAAAAATAAAATACCGATTATTTTTTGTCATTCTAAAAGTAATTTAGAAAGATTTAAAAGCCTAATAGATAGTTATTCACGAAAATATATCTAGATAGACAATTTACAACAAGCAAAAATTGCAGTTATAAATCTTGCCTATGTTCAACTTAGCCAAGGGTTTTATAGTGATAAATATTTGTTTATTGCCGCTCATGATATTCTAGGAAAAAGTGCAGTGAATTTTCGTCAGCAAGGTGCTAAACGTAAGCTCAAAAACATTTTAATGGAATTAGATAATTTAACTGAAGGAGAGCTAATTGTTCATAAGGATCATGGTATTGGTCAGTTTCTTAACGTTGAAACACTAGATGTTAAAGGCAAAGCTCATGATTTCCTAAAAATTCTATATGAGAATAATGATAAATTATATATTCCTGTTGAAAATATAGAACTAATTAAAAAATATGGCAGTGGTGAAGCACAGCTTGCCAAATTGGGTAGTAGTGCATGGCAAAGAAGTAAAGCCAAGCTTAAAAACCGTATTACAGAAATTGCTGAACAATTATTAAAAATAGCTGCTAAGAGAAAGTTAACTGTAGCAAGTCCAATAGAATTTGATCATGCAGAGTATGAGCAATTTTGTCATAGATTTAAATATACTGAAACTGAAGATCAATTAAATGCCATAAACGACATTAAAAAAGATTTTGACTCTGGTATTTTAATGGATAGATTAATTTGCGGAGATGTTGGTTTTGGGAAAACCGAAGTAGCTATACGAGCAACCTTTATGGTAGCAAAATCAATTATGATGACTTCTCAAGTAGCGATCATCGTACCAACTACTATTCTAGGTAAGCAACATTATTTAAGGTTTGTTAAAAGATTTAAGGATTTTGGTTTAAATATAGTACAATTATCCAGTCTGGTTAGCAATAAAGATGCTAAAATTATTAAAGAACAAATCAAAAACGGTACAGCTAATATAATAATTGGCACACATGCTTTATTAAGTAAAAATATAGAATTTAATAATCTCCGATTATTAATAATTGATGAAGAACAACATTTTGGTGTTGCTCAAAAAGAATATTTAAAGAGTCTCAGAGCTACAATGCATGTTTTATCTCTTTCAGCAACACCAATTCCTCGTACAATGCAAATGTCAATGGTTGGTCTTAAAGATCTTAGCATCATTGCCACCCCGCCAATGGATAGGTTAGAAGTTCGAACAACAGTGATGCCATTTGACCAAGTAATTATCAGAGACGCTTTACTTAGAGAACGTTTCCGTGGTGGTAGAATCTTCTATGTGGTACCTAGAATTAAGGATATTCCAAATATAGAGAGATATTTACAAACAATTGTACCAGAATTAAAGTATAAAGTTGCTCATGGTCAGATGCCAGCTGGTAAAATAGATGAGATTATGGGTGAATTTTGTGATGGTAAGTTTGATATACTAGTTTCTACTACAATAATTGAGTCCGGTATAGATATTGCCGAAGCTAATACGATGATTATTCATAAATCTGATACTCTTGGTCTAAGTCAGTTATATCAGCTCAGAGGAAGGATAGGTCGAAGTAAATTCAGAGGTTATGCCTATCTAACCTTAGCAAATTATAAAAAAATGACTGCCCATTCAATAAAACGTCTAGAAATAATGCAGAGTAGCTGTACTCTTGGTTCTGGGTTTACTATTGCTAGCCATGATATGGATTTACGTGGTTTTGGTAATTTAGTAGGGGAAGAACAATCAGGTCAGATTAAAGAAGTAGGGGTAGAGCTTTATCAGGAAATGTTAGATGAACAAATAGCAATTTTTAAGGGTGAAGTTACTGAAAATCCAAAATCTTTTGTTCCGACAATTAATTTGGGGTTACCTGTTTTCATTTCTGATAATTATATTGCAGATTCTTCTCTTAAACTAAGTTTGTATAGAAGAATTGGCAATTTAACTGACGATACAGATATTGAAAATTTTAAGGATGAAATGGTTGATCGTTTTGGTCCTATTCCATTAGAGTTTAATAATCTACTTGATATAGTGAAAATAAAACATAAATGCAGTAAACTTAATATTGAAAATTTAGACTCTGGTGAACGAGGATTTGTTTTAAAATTTTACAAAGAAGCGGATATAGCTGATAAGGTTATGAATTTTGTTATAAAACATCCTCAGCAAACCAAAATAAAACCGGATACTAAATTAATATTTAGCAAAATATTGGTAGGAAAGGATATTATAGAAGAAACAAATAGTTTGTTAGAACAATTATTGGCAGCGTGAGTAAAATTAAAAAACAATATATATGCACAAATTGTGGTAATAGCTCCCTTAAATGGGCTGGGCAATGTTTTGATTGTGGCTTATGGGGAGGAATTGAAGAAGAGATAATTAGTCAAATACAAGTTAAGTTAGGTAATAAACAAGAAATACAAAAGCTGGATGGGGTGGTAGTGGATTCGTTACGTATCCCTACGCCTATAAAGGAATTAAATAGGGTGCTGGGAGGCGGGTTGGTATGCTCTTCTGCAATTTTAATTGGCGGTGACCCTGGAATTGGGAAATCAACTTTATTATTACACTTAGTGGCAACCTCCTCTTGTGTTACAATGAAGTGCTGTCTGTATGTAACTGGAGAGGAATCTATTGACCAAATAAAACTCCGAGCTTTAAGATTAGGACTTACTAATAAAACAACCTCCATCTTAGCCGCCACTAGCATTGAAGATATTATCTCAACTATTGATGCCGATAAGAACAATATTGATTTGGTAGTGATTGATTCAATTCAAACGATGGTAACTCGTACATTATCATCCCCCCCTGGTACTATTTCCCAGATTCGTGCCTGTGCTAATGAATTAGTTAGCTATGCTAAACATAATAATATTATTATTTTGCTTAGTTGTCATGTGACAAAAGATGGGCAATTAGCTGGTCCTAAGTTACTTGAGCATCTCGTTGATACCGTACTATATTTTGAGGGTGATCATAATAGTCATTTTCGGATTTTACGGTCTATTAAAAATAGGTTTGGTGGAGTAGGAGAAATTGGTGTTTTTGAAATGACTGCTAGCGGTCTTATTGAAGTCTCCAGCCCTTCTGAATTATTTCTGATGAAAAGAGATAAAAACGTTAGCGGTACAACAGTATTTGCTGGAATCGAAGGATCAAGACCTTTATTAATCGAAATCCAAGCATTAATTGCTCCGTCAAATATACCAATGCCAAGACGTTCAGTTGTAGGCTGGGATTTGAATAGGCTAGCAATGATAATAGCTGTATTAAATGTACGATTTGGTCTTAATTTATCTTCTCATGAGGTATATTTGAGCGTTGCTGGCGGGCTTAAAATTTCAGACCCAGCTTCAGACTTAGCTGTTGCAGCGGCTTTAATTTCTGCCGCAAAAAATAAAGCTGTGCCAGAACATAGTATTTTCTTTGGAGAAATTGGTTTATCTGGTGAAATAAGGAAAGTAACTGCAGCAGAAGTCAGAATAAAAGAAGCAACAAAATTAGGATTCAATAAATTAATTTGCTCCAAACTTGAAAAACTGAGTAGTAACCTAATTTGTCCAATTAGTAATCTAAAGGAATTAAAGGAGTTAATATAATTAAAATTCAGAGTAGGGGGGATGTCTATGGTTAATTTAGATAATATCAGTTTTATTGAAGATTCACATGGTAAGAAAGCCGTAATTTTGTCGATAGAAACTTATGAAGAAATTAAAGAAAAACTAGAGGAATTAGAAGACATTAATTCTTATGTACAGGTTAAGAGCGAAACACAAGAAATGTTTCCTATTAATATAGTAGAAAAATTAATTTTGTTCACAGAGCCTAGGTATTTATACATAAAATTTCATCATTATAAATGATTGGTATATTTTATTTATAAAAAAGTCAAACCTATTTTCTTACAACTCCTAATGTTTATGGTCATGATGATGGACGTAAAAACCAATTGCTGACAAGGTGTTTAGGAATTCTTGGTTTTCTGCTAAATCATTTGGTTTGCCACTACAGCAGATATGACCATTTAAACATATTACTTGGTCGGAATTTTTCATTACCGTAAATAAATCATGTGAGATCATAAAAATTGTAATATTTAGACGTTTTTTTATTTGATTAATGATTCGATAAAATTCTTGTTGGCTAGTAACATCTAATGACTGAGTCGGTTCATCTAAAATAATTAGATCAGGATTGTTTAGTAAGGTAGCAGTTAGCATTAACTTCTGAAATTGACCACCAGAAAGTTCAGAAATATCGTGATGCTTATAATTATCAAAATCAATAAAATTGCTCAATTCTTGCCAATCCTTGTTAGTACTATTTGAAGCTAATAAATACAAAAAATTTTCAGCTGTAATTGGTAAATCTGAAGCAAAATCTAGTCTTTGAGGGACATAGCCAATTTTTAGATTAGGGTGAATTATTATGTTACCAGAGGAAGGGCGATCTAAACCTAAGATTAACCTAGCTATTGTTGTTTTGCCAGCACCATTTGGACCAATTAAAGTCGTCACTTCGCCTTTTTTGACAGTAAAATTAATATTGGTAAGGGGAATTTTTTTCCCAAATTGCTTAGATACATTATTGAACTTTATTAATATAGTATCTTCTGATTTCGAGATAGGCATTAGACTCCTTGCGAAACTTTACAAATGGGGTCATTGCAAGATCACGCAAGTAGGTCGTGGCAATCCATTTTTGATTACTTTTGTGGATTGCTCCGTTGACCTACGACCTTCCTCGCAATGACGATGTGTTGCTAAATTTATGATAGTCTATTTAACAATTTCCCACTGCCCATCTGGTTTACGACAAGCTTTACCATAAGCTTTTTCCTGCTTACCACCAACAACGACTGTTTGAGTATACTCACGACAATATTGCCCTTGATCGTTTTTAAAAGCTCTTTCTGGTGTTACATATCCGTAATTACCGCTATCTGGGTTACGCCATTCTACGCTTTGACCACTAGAACCAGTTTCCAATGCTTTCTGAGAGCTTAACTGTGCCAATTGTCTATCATGCTCATCCATAGTTTGACCGATTTGACCATCAATAAGTGCTCCAGCTAAAACACCTATACCAGTTGCTGCAAGGCGTCCTGTGCCTTTGCCAAATTGCGATCCTAAAAGCCCACCAGCTACACCGCCAATTAATGTTCCACCACCTTGTTTATTCATGCCAGAACAACCGTGCAACATTGTTGTTGCCAAAATAATTGCCGTAATTTTGAATGTTAAATTCATAAAAACCATATAATTTTAAATTAAAGATATACAAAAAATCTTATTAAGTGTCGTTAAATTTGACACATCCCTTGATTAGAATATATACTAGGAGATTGTCGGATAATAATGTATTTTATATTATAAAACAATTGAAATTTTATATGACGACTTCAGAGCATCAAAATTTAATTAAATCGGCATCTTATGTATCTTTTATTTTAGCTGCATTCATCTTATTTATTAAATCTTATGGATGGATTGTGACTGATTCTCAGTCTATTTTAGCATCTTTAATTGATGCTATACTTGATATTTCATCGTCTTTTATTAATTTGATTGCTATTCGTTTTGCACTGCAACCCCCTGATTATCACCATAGATTTGGGCATGAAAAAATCCAAGATTTAGCAATTTTTTCACAATCAGTATTCTTTTGTGTTTCTGGTTTATTTATTTGTTTCTCTTCGATAAAATCTCTTATTGATAAATCTGTTCCAAGCAATATAGAGTCTGGTATCAATGTAATGTATTTGTGTATTATACTAACTTTTATTTTGGTAGCTTATCAAACTTATGTGATAAAAAAGACTAGTTCGGAAATAATAAAAGTAGATAAATTACATTATTTTACAGACTTACTAACAAATATTGCGGTAATCTTTTCTATAAACTTAACTACTCGTTTTTGGTTTATAGATTCATTATTTGGTATAGGTATTTCATTATACATAATATATGCTTCTTATGCTTTATTCAGAAAAGCTTTAAAAAATCTTATTGATGAAGAGTTACCGGAAAAAGATAGAAGAAAAATTATATCAATAATTAGTAGCTTTAAGGAAGTAAAAGGTATCCATGAAATGAAAACTAGATATGCTGCAAGTAAGCCGTTTATACAATGTCACATAGAAATGGATGCAGATATGTCATTATATAATTCTCATTATCATAGTGATCAAATTTGTAGTGCATTGCTATTAGAGTTTCCAGAGGCAGAAATAATTATTCATCTAGATCCATATGGTTATGAAGAAAAAGTTAATTACCGTGAAAAGATCAACAGAATTTAACAATTTTTTTATGGAGGAAGCTCTAAAGCAAGCACAACTTGCTTTAGATGAAAATGAAATTCCAGTAGGGGCTATTATAGTCAATAGAATAACTAACAAAGTTATTGCAAAGGCTCATAATATTGTTGAGAAAACCAAAAATCCGATATTGCATGCTGAAATTGTAGCGATAAATCAATCTTGTCAGATTCTATCTAGTAAGAATTTATCAGATTGTGATATGTATGTTACTTTAGAGCCATGCGTTATGTGTTCTGGTGCAATATCTTTCGCTAGAATAGGTAGATTATTTTATGCAGCAAATGATCCAAAACAGGGGGCGATTGAAAATGGTGGACGTTTTTTTAATAGCAAATCTTGTTTTTACCGCCCTGAAATATATAGTGGCTTTTCGGCAAAAATTTCTGAAAATCTAATCAAAGAGTTTTTTTACAAGGTAAGATATCAAAAATGCCATTCCTAGGTTTCTCCCAGTAAACAGATGTGATAGAATCCTAAATTGTTATAACTCTTGGCAAATCATTAGTATATAATACTGTATCATAGCTTATTTTTGTTACTTGTAACTCTTTTGCTCCTGATTGTAAAGTATAACCCATTACTTTATCCATATAATAGGCTGAGATTTGTAAACTTTGAATTATACTTTTGGTGGCTATATAGCTACCCAGATATATAGCAGATAATAAATCTCCAGCTCCACTTATTACTTTAGGAAAATTATATTCTTTTGTCTTGATTATATAAGTATCTTTTCCCTCAGAAGCAACAAGGTGTATATCTGTAGATGATATATCAAATAATTTTACTCCAGTAATTACTACAATTTGTATTCCTAAATCATGAAAAAACCTTAAAGTTAATTTAAGGTTTTTTGTATTAGTAATCTTAATACCTGATAATATCTCAGCTTCAAATTGATTAGGAGTAATAATATCAGCTATAAGCTTGGTTTTAAAAAAATTTAAAACTTCAGGTTTTACGTAACAATGTGTATTACCTATGACTGGATCACAAAGATATAGCAATTGACTGTTTTGATGTTTTAATCTATTAACAATATCAAATACTTCATAGCATATATCAGCACTTCCCATATAACCTGACAATATAGCACAACATTGATTTAAAACCCCTAGATGTTCTATTCCTTGTAGTATATTTCTAATATGCTCCCTGCTAAATATTTCTCCTTGCCATTGTCCATACCCGGTATGATTAGAAAATTGTACTGTATTTACAGGCCATACGTCATATCCCATAGATTGCAATGGATATACTGCAGCCTTGTTACCCACATACCCATAAACAACATGTGATTGTATAGATAATATACCAGATTGTTGTTTGAGATTATAATTATTAATTATTGGCATAATACCTCTAAAAATTCATCCTTCCTGTATGACAATATATCATAAAAATCAACTACACTAATAGATATATGCAAATTATTTGAAGAATTATTAGCTTTAAAGAAGTAAAAGGCATCCATGAAATGAAAACTAGATATGCTGCAAGTAAGCCGTTTATACAATGTCACATAGAAATGGATGCAGATATGTCATTATATAATTCTCATTATCATAGTGATCAAATTTGTAGTGAATTGCTGTTAGAGTTTCCAGAGGCAGAAATAATTATTCATCTAGATCCATATGGTTATGAAGAAAAAGTTAATTACCGTGAAAAGATCAACAGAATTTAACAATTTTTTTATGGAGGAAGCTCTAAAGCAAGCACAACTTGCTTTAGATGAAAATGAAATTCCAGTAGGGGCTATTATAGTCAATAGAATAACTAACAAAGTTATTGCAAAGGCTCATAATATTGTTGAGAAAACCAAAAATCCGATATTGCATGCTGAAATTGTAGCGATAAATCAATCTTGTCAGATTCTATCTAGTAAAAATTTATCAGATTGTGATATGTATGTTACTTTAGAGCCATGCGTTATGTGTTCTGGTGCAATATCTTTTGCTAGAATAGGTAGATTATTTTATGCAGCAAATGATCCAAAACAGGGGGCGATTGAAAATGGTGGGCGTTTTTTTAATAGCAAATCTTGTTTTTACCGCCCTGAAATATATAGTGGCTTTTCGGCAAAAATTTCTGAAAATCTAATCAAAGAGTTTTTTTACAAGGTAAGGAACCAAAAATGTCATCCCCGCTTACTATAAATCTATGTTGCCTTATCTGACTTCTTAGCAACAATCTGAATTTCAATGCATAGGCTAGGAATTAGTTTACCTAATTTAAGGTTAAAATCTAGCCACCATTTATGATTTTCAAGCGATCGAAGAATACCTCCAGAAATAACTCGAAATCCTCTATATTCTAAAATTTCCAATTCAGTATATTTATGAAGTAATTTTGTAAATGTAAGTAATGAAAATGCTTGAACATGACCTCTAACTTTTTTTACTCGACATATTTTATCAATTAAAGGCACTAAATATTGACGTACTAAATGTATTCCATGAGGAAAAATTGGAACGCCCAGAAATAACGTCCCGCCAGGCTTTAACACTCTTTCTATCGATTTAAAAGCAAGTTCTAATTCATCTAAATGTTCTAAAACTTGTTCACAAATTACAATGTCAAAAATGTTGCTCGGAACATTTAACATTCCTTGCATTAAATCAGCTTGGTATAAACAACTATAAGATTCCTTCTTATATATATCATCTCTTATTTCAATATCTGCTCCATAATAATCTATCACTTCATTATTTGGTTGATTTTCGATATAACGCCGAGATACACCAGAAGCAACACCAATATCTAATAACTTTACTCTTTGGTTTTTAGATTTAATTTCACTTACGATACGACTAACATCTCTTGAAATAACGTAATATCTACTTTGACGTAAACTATATTTCTCACATCTACGAGAATCCACACCAAAAGCCAACTGTTTTTTATCAGTCATAATACCAAATTTTAATTCCTAATTTCTTACTTTACAGAACATAGTGTATCATTAACGATCGGAGAAAATTCTTTAACTACAGCTTTATAAAGTTTGCGTTTAAAGGGAATTATAGTTGACAATAATTCGTCAAACTCAACCCAACACCATTCTTCAAATTCTGGATTACTAGTGTTAATATTAATATCTTCGTTAGTACCTGTAAACCTAATTAAGAACCATTTTTGTTTTTGTCCCCGGAAATTACCATCCCATAATTTAGGTATTAAAATTTTAGGCACGTCATAACTATACCAATATCTGCTTTCTGCAATAATATCACCTTTGTTGGAACCTATCTCTTCTAACATTTCTCTAAGAGCAGCAACGCTGGGTGTTTCTCCCAAATCTATACCACCTTGAGGCATTTGCCAGGCTGGTATTTTGGTATCGATTCTTTTACCAACAAATACTTTATTGGTATCATTGATTATCATCATACCTACACTTGGTCTATATGGTAATTCAGGATAACATTTACGAAGAGTTTTATTTTTCATGTTCTTAGTTTTGTATGGAAGGCAGATTTGCAAAATGCCCATCTCACAACCCATTATACCTGATTACTCTTCATTTGTGTACCTAAATTATTTTTATCACTCTATTTCTTCCTTGCTCCTTTCCTTTATACAGAGCTTTGTCAGCACGCCCTATAAAATCACTAATCGTTTCCCCAATTTTGTATTCAGTTACTCCTATTGAGATAGTTTTCTTAATAGGAGTTTCTTGAGTTTTAACTTTAAATTCGATAGACTCCACTCTTATTCTTACCCGCTCCGCTACATACATAGCCTCGTCAATCGTTATATCATTTAAAAGGACAGCAAATTCCTCACCGCCATATCTAGCAATTAAGTCTGTGACCCGAAAAATGTTCTTCAGAACATTAGTAATAGTTTTTAGTACTACGTCTCCTGCTTGATGACCATAACTATCATTGACTTGTTTAAAATGATCAATATCACACATAAGCAAGCATAAGGGTCTTTTGCTATCAGTAGCTTTCTTTACCATTTGTTTTATGTGTGTATCAAAATAATGACGATTAAATATACCAGTCAAACCATCTTTAATAGACAGATTTACACTTAACTTTAAATCATTGCGTAATTTATCTTGATAGTGTTTTCTTCTCAGTTGAGTTCTAATTCTAGCTAACAGCTCATTCTTATCTACTGGATACATAAAATAATCATTAATACCAAGTTCTAAACCCTTGATAACTGTTGCTCTATTTTCTTCTTCAGCTTGTAATATCAGCACTATATCATGAAATTTAGTATTAGAGCGTAACATCACGCTTATTCTCAAAGGGTCTCCTTGTTCTAATTGGCAGCTAATAATTACTAAATCTAGAGGATATTCAGTATCTTTCTCCAATTCCTTGATATCAGATATTATTTTGATATTGGGGGTAAGAGTTAGAAGCATTTTATTGATATTTCTTGCCTGTACTATATCATCGTTAATTAACAGTATTTTACTATCTGAAAAATTATCTTGTATTTCTATGACAGAGCCACCTAATTCAGCATTAGTAGTATTTCTTAGTTTGAGTTCATCAATAACCGCCTTCATTCTAGCAAGAGATCGTACCCTGGCAAAAATAGCAGTATCATCAATAGGTTTTGTTAAGAATTCATCAGCTCCAGCTTCAAGACCTTTTATACGATCTTCAGTATCAGAAAGGGCTGTAACCATAATGACTGGTATATGCATGGTAGAAATATTAGACTTAATTCTTCTACAGGTTTCAAATCCATCCATATCAGGCATCATGGCATCAAGTAATACAATATCAATTCTATTAATGGCAAGAACGTTTAGAGCGTCTTTGGCGTTATTGGCAGTAAAGACAGTGTAATATTCCCCTAAAAGTTTAGCTTCCAGTAATTTAATATTTGATTCTATATCATCAACTACTAGTACATTGGCAGTCATAAAATAAATATATTCTCTTTATGTTTCTTAACAATTTTTTTTATTTTAGCATAATTTTTTACAGCACTAAGTAATTTTACTAAATTATTATTACTTAAATCTACTTGTGTTTATAACAGTTATTGTATATTCTTCCTAATAAATTCATGTCATCATAGTTCAGTAAATTCGGAATTGGCTAAGAATAATTAGATTTTAGATAAGTAATAATAATATGAAAATTTCAGCAAATGCTATTAGAGCTGGCAACATTATAGTGTATAATAATGAGTTATGGGTAGTGCATAAAACTCCTGAACATACTAAACCTGGTAAAGGTGGGGCTTATGTACAAGTAGAGATGAAAAATTTTAAAACTGGTACAAAGCTTAATGAGCGGTTTAATTCATCTGATTATGTTGAAAAAGCACAACTTGATACCAAAGATTTACAATTCCTATATTTTGAGGAAGATAATCTAGTGTTAATGGATAATGAGACCTTTGAGCAAATTTTAATTAATAAGTCAATTCTTGGCGAAAGTTTGCCATTTCTTGAAGATAATATGGTATTAAAGGTACAGTTTTATGAGGAAAAAGCTTTAAGTGTTGAATTACCACAAACCGTTATTGCTGAAATTATGCAAACTGATCCCGTAATTAAGGGGGCTATGGTCACATCTTCTTACAAACCGGCAATTTTAACTAATGGAGTAAAGGTAATGGTTCCACCTTACTTAGTGGTAGGTGAGAAAATAGTGGTGAGAATTGAAGATATTAGCTTTGTTGAAAGAGCTAAGTAATATCTTATGCAACAACCTATAACTAGCTTACTTATTACTGCGTCACGTAAAGCTGTTAAATTTTTGCATAGAGATTTTTTGGAACTAGAAATGCTTCAAAGATCTAGTAAGGGAAACTATGATTTTTGCAATAAGGCTTATGTTAAAGCACAAGATTTATTACGTAATGAGTTGCAAAAATATACAAGTGCGTTATTCTTTCCAGAGGATAAGTTTAAACTAGATAATAGTGAAGAGATGGTTTTACTAATAAATCCGCTGGATGGTTTTAGTAATTTAGAAAAGAGCCTACCATTTTTTGCTGTATCTATAACGTGTTTAAAGAAGATTAATCAAATTTTAACTACGATATGTACGGTGATAAATTTTCCAGCTCTTGATGAGATTTATTATGTTGAAAAAGGCAGAGGGGTATGGTCAGAAAATAATACTACTGGTAATAGTAGATTGAGGGTTTCTGGTTGTGCTAGTGTTGATAATTTTTTAATCGCTACCGATGACCTTAATATCAACCCAGTTTTTTTGAAAAATGCTAGGGTTTTTGGTTGTCACTGCTATGGAATGTTACTACTAACAACTGGTAAGATCGATGCTGTTTATTTTTCATCATTAAATTACACTTTAAAAGCCGGTTTTGATCTAATCATCCGAGAAGCAGGTGGAGCGATAATAAATAATGATGAAATGTTTGTTGCTACTAATTATGAACTTTCTAAGAAATTTGAACATTTATTAGCAGAAAAATAGCTAACCCAACGTCATTGCGAGACCACGCAAGTAGGTCGAAGCAACCCATTTCTAACCATTTTCTTGGATTGCTTCGTCGGCTCACGCCTCCTCGCAATGACGAGTTATAGTCAATTCAGGAGAATTTGGGGCTAGGAGCGATGGAGCGACGCCTATAAGTAATAGGCGAGCGACGAGTGACGACGTCACCAACTTCTCATCAATTGACTATATAGACGTATACGTCATTGCGAGACCACATAGTGGAATTTTTAATAATTTGATATTATGTTATGAAGAAATTTACTGTTAATTGTGATTTTGGTGGGCAAATGGCACCGTTTACCATATATGTAGGGCAACCTGAGCCGGGACATCATCCTTTGCATTTTCAGGATGACTGGTTATCAAAGCAACGTGGTGGAAAAATACCAGCAGAGGTCATGGATGCAATTACTAAACTACAAGAACTGGCTAATAAGAATAATGTATTACTTGAAGAATTATGTGTGTATGCTCTTGGGTCAGCACAAGAAGAGGATGATAGAACTGAAAAAAATGAAGAATCAGAAAGTAGTAATGACCAATCAGATAGTAATAATGATATTAGCGATGATATATGATATATCTGGATGGATTGCTTCGTTCGTGCTTAGCACCTCCTCGCAATGATGTTTGAGGTTTATGCACTCTTCGCAATGATGGGTACTTGTCTGTAATTTTTAAATTGCTATGAGGGTTGCGTAAGGTGAATAATTAAAAAAATAAAATTTAAATGCAATTGCCTATTAGTGCTATTAATAATTAATGTATAGTAAAGCTATACTAAAATAATACGAATTAGAGAGTGAGAATGAAGCAATATAACGATTTGTCGAAGATTATTCATCGAGAAGGCTACATATTTATTGTAAGCTTTGCAGTGGTAACTTTTTTACTTTTTACTGTCCATAATACCTTTGGGTATGTAGGGTTGGTTATGACAGTTTGGTGTATATATTTTTTTAGAAATCCAGATCGCTTTACCCCTATTAGTGACGATTTGGTGGTCAGTCCAGCAGATGGAATAGTACATAAAATAACTGAAGCAGTTCCACCGATAGAACTTGGTCTTGGTGATCAGGAAATGATTAGAGTTAGCATTTTTTTGAATATTTTTAATGTTCATGTAAATCGTATTCCGGCTAATGGCAAGATTTTATCTCTACATTATAATCCGGGAAAGTTTTTTAATGCTTCTCTTGATAAAGCAAGTATCTATAACGAGCGTCAATCTGTTCTAATGGAGACAAATAGTGGTCATAAAATTGCTTTTGTCCAAATAGCAGGATTAATAGCCAGAAGGATATTATGTGACTTAGAAGAAGATACTGAGGTTAGAATTGGTGATAGATATGGTATTATCCGTTTTGGTAGTAGAGCGGACGTTTATTTGCCACTTAAAACCGCCCTTTGTGTTACTGAAGGGCAAACTGCAGTTGGGGGAGAAACTATTATTGCTGATTTTAGGGTCAAAAAAACATCTGAACTTAAATTTGAAAGAAGGTGAGACTATTGCTACTTTAATGTTAGTAAGTATATAGGTATAAATTGATTAGAATACGCAAAGTTAGAATAACAAAACCAATTCCGTTTATAAAATTGCTTCCTAATTTTATTACTTTATTGGGTCTTGTGATTGGTATTAGTGCCATTAAATTTGGATTGGATGGTATATGGGAAAGGGCTGTATATTGTACCTTAGTTGCTGCTATAATAGATGGAATTGATGGTAGGATAGCACGGATGCTAAATGCTACTAGTCCGTTTGGTGCTGAACTGGACTCATTATGTGATTTTGCTAATTTTGGGGTAGTGCCGGCTTGTCTTGTATATTTATGGTCTTTTCAACAATATGAATATAAAGTATTTTCATGGGGAACTATATTGCTATTTATCGTATGTATGGCATTAAGGCTTGCGAGATTTAACACTGCTATTTTTCATGAGGCAAATAATAAGAAGTTAGAATATTTTTTTACTGGTGTACCTGCTCCTTGTGGAGCTTTACTTGCTCTAATTCCCATGATTCTAGATTTTGAAGTGAGTGGCATTTTAGGTATCAATATTCGTACCCATACCATTATAATAGGCTTATATATTGTGGTAATTGCTTTTTTACTGGCTAGTAGGTTGCCAACATTTTCGACAAAAAATATTAAGATAAAACACGAATATTTATCATTAGCCATGATGGTGTTTGCTGTTATCATCATAAGTCTTATTATATATCCATGGTATTTATTACCATTCATTGCCTCTATATATATTTTGTCTATACCAATTTGCTGTTTTATTAGTAAGAAAATTTAAATTATGTTAGAAGCCTTTGAAAAATATAAGTCTCATCCATTTTTTAAATATTTTCTAGTTTTGTTCAGTGTAATAGTTGTATATCTAGCTTATAATATTTATATTTGGAGTCATACAGAGTCGACTGATAATGCATATATTGAGGCAGACATATCTAGCGTTAGTTCTGAGATTAGTGGAGTGATTAAGAATGTATTGATTTCAGATAATATGAGAGTAAAAAAAGGTGACCTTATTGCTGAAATCGATGATCAGGATTATAAGTAACGCCTTGCGTCGCTTGAAGCTTCTATTAATGCATCTATTAAAAATATAGAAATCATAGAACAAAAAACTTTAATCACACAATTTAATTTACAACAAAGTAAAGAGGCTGTTGATTTTGCTAATACTAATTTGGAAATTAATTCAACTGAGTATACAAGAGTTCAAGAGCTTAACAAAGGGAATTTTTCTAGTCAGAAGACATTAGATGAATCTAGAATGTCTTTTACTAAAGCAAAAACTGATTATAATCAGGCAAAGTTAAACTTGCAAATAGCCCAGCAAAAATTACTACTTTTAGCTTTGCAAAAAACTGCTGAAGAAGAAAAATTAAAAGGATTATTGCAAGATAAAAATATAATATCCAGGAGTTTACTAAATACCAAAATTAGAGTTCCGGTTAATGGAATAATAGCAAATAGTAGTTTGCAGGTAGGAAATTTCATTAGCCCAGGTAGGGTATTATTTTTTGTTGTACAGGATGAACGAATATATGTAAAAGCTAATTTTAAAGAAACACAAATTGCTAAATTCCAGTCAGGGCAAAAAGTTAAATTACAGTTTGATTCTTTACCCAAAAAGGTTATATATGGTAGAATACGTAACATATCACCAGCTACCGGCTCGAAATTTAGTCTAATTCCCAGTGATAATGCAACTGGTAATTTTACTAAGATTGTTCAACGGGTTCCTGTGCTAATAGATTTTGAGGTTCCTAAAAATGGTACTAGTAATTTGATGCCAGGAATGTCTGTGATAGTTTCAGTTAGGACTGATGAGACGTAAGTATTCACGAAAAAAAGTTAAAATACAAATGTCTATTAGCGAGGCTTACAATATCTTTTAACGTCATTGCGAGACCACTCAAGTAAGTCGTGGCACCCCACTTTCTGACGTCATTGCGAGCGAACGTATATGAGCGTGGCAATCCACATTTATTAGATTGGATTGCTTCGTCGACCTACGCTCTCCTCGCAATGACGTTTGAGGCTTTTTACTCCTCGCTAATAGACGTCTTGTACTTTAACTTTTTTCCGTAAACATTCACTTTATAATTGCTGTCAAATATCTACTAGTTCTTGATAGGTTACTTCCAAAACCTCATAAGATTTTGAACCTTTAGGAGTTGTCACTTCTACTACATCTCCAACTCCTTTACCTATGAGAGCCTTAGCAATTGGCGATACTATCGATACTCTCTTTTTAGTTATATCTGCTTCATATTCTCCAACAATATGGTACACAACTACTTCTTCTGTTTCGTCATCGATCAACTTAACTGTAGCACCAAATTTTATGCTGTCACCTGAGAGCTTTGAGGTATCAATAATTTCCGCCCTTGCCATTTTATCTTCAAGATATAAAATACGACCTTCAATAAAACTTTGTTTTTCCCTTGCTGCATGATATTCTGCATTCTCAGATAAATCTCCAAAATCTCTAGCTGTTGCTATAGCCTCAATTACTTTTGGTCTTTCTACATGTTTAAGGCGCTTGATTTCTTTTTCTAGACTATCGAACCCTTTATGTGTAATAGGAAATTTTGTCATAATAATATGTCTTGTCTAAGTTAAGTTTTCTAGTATATTTGTTGTGTTAAACTTTGTCAAACAGCCCTTTTAGATTATCATGCAAACTAAAATATTTAAATTTGAGATACAACGTAAGACTTTCCATGTATATAGCTTAACTATACCACTTTTTTATTTATTTTCATCTAAATTAGTTGTTACTACACTATTATTTTTACTTACCGCCTGTGTATTATATATAGATACTGCCAGGCACTACAATTTATATGTTAAGAAATTTACAGATAGATTTCTTAGAAAGTTTATGAGACCCGAGGAACGGAGCGGTTCATTCAGACTAAGTGGTGGTAGTTTTATGGCAATTGGATTTTTTTTGACAGCTCTGTTATTTTCAAAAGGTTTAGCGATTTCGTCTTGGTTGATATTGATAATAGCTGATTGTCTTGCTGCGTTAGTTGGTACCAAAATAGGTAAGCCTTTAGAAAATGGTAAATCATTGGAAGGTTCTATTGCCTTTCTAACTTCTGCAATTTTTATCAGCATGTTAGTGTATTTTTTCATTGGCTATCATACTAGTTTTACTGTTATCATCATTAGTTCCGTAATTACTACTATTGGTGAATTTTATGCAAAAGATTTATTGATCAATGATAATTTATTAGTACCTCTTACTTACTGTTTTTCTACAATTATATTCACCTTTATTTTAGGTTTATGAGAATTCCATTAGAATTTTATGAACTTCTTAGAACTCGGATTAATTTATCGGATATTGTTAGGCAAAGAGTAGTTTTAACTAAAAAATCTGGGAATTACTTGGGTCTATGTCCTTTTCATGTTGAAAAATCTCCATCATTTACTGTAAATGATGCCAAGAGGTTCTATTACTGTTTTGGCTGCACTGTTCACGGAGATGTTATAAAATTTGTTGCTAGCCTTAGTGGTTTATCTTACAAAGAAGCAGCTATTAAACTTGCCAATGATTATGGCATTGAATTGCCTAAATTAACCGTAGAGCAACAAAAACTGCATGAAGAATCGGATGAACTACTTGATATCTTAGAGATGGCAGAAAGGTTTTTTACCTCACAATTGTCACAAGAAGTGTGTAATTATTTACGTGATCGCGGTATTAGTAAAGAGGCAATTAAGGAATTTTCCATTGGTTTTGCTCCTCCGGCTAAGGAATTGCAGAAATTTTTTGAAAAAAAATCAATATCTTTGAAAAAACTTCAAAAAGCAGGCTTAGTGGGCAAGGGAAATGATGGTACAATGTATGAGATATTTTATAACCGGATCATTTTTCCGATTAGGAATATTTATAACAAGGTAATTGGGTTCGGGGGACGAGTAATTGGTAATGGATTGCCTAAATATTTAAATTCTCCGGAAACCATATTATTTCAGAAAAATGAAACATTATATGGAGAGAATAATGCGATTAGTGTTGCTTATAAGAAAAACCATTCAATCTTGGTTGAGGGGTACTTAGATGTTATTGCCTTGCACCAGGCTGGTTTTAAAGAGGCAGTAGCAAGTCTTGGTACTGCGGTTACAGAGAATCATTTGCAGAAATTATGGCGTGCCGGAGATGAAATAGCACTTTGTTTAGATGGTGATATGGCGGGGATAAAAGCTACTCAGCGAGTAATTAACCTAGTATTGCCGTTGATAAATGGTAATAAGAAAATTTCCTTTGTGATGTTACCTGGCGGCAGTGATCCTAATGATATTATCAATAAAGATGGGGCAGGGGGCTTTGCCAAAATTTTTGATAAAAGGATTAATCTATCCGAAATGATTTGGCGTTCCGAATATGAAGGTAAGAAGTTTGTAACCCCGGAAGATAAAGCTATTTTGGAAAAAAATCTTGAAGATTATTGTAAGCAAATAAAAGATAGGACTCTCAGCCATAATTACTATAGATATTTTAAAGAGCAAATATGGCAAAATTTAATTAAACGCCAAAGTAAAGGGGTTGCAAAAAATTCAAATGTAATATTTTCAGCTCCGGACTATTCAGAAATTGAGATGTTAGAACAAGTTTTTTGTATGATGTTAGTAAAATTTCCAGAGATAGTTAACAAGCAAGAAATAAAGGGTTTTTTATTAACGTTACATTTTCAAAATGGTACGCTTGAAGCTTTTCGTGATTGGTATTTTGCAGAGATTATTAGCAATGATATATTCGATCAGGAGAATATTATTGATTTGGCAGAAAAAGCTGGATTTTATGAGACTTTTTCGCTATTGTCGAAATCTAATAATCTATTTCTAGATTTATCATTTAACAAGAATGATATAGATTCTGACTTGCTTTGGCAATGGTTGCATAAAAAACATCACCTAGTACTATTAAAACAAGAATATAGTTCCATTATTCAAAATGGAACGGATGAAGAATTGAAAAAAGCTATGCTATACCGAGAAGAAATTATGAGGGTCTCTAAAGAACTTTATAATTTAAACGAATCTTTTACTAATTGACCTAAGGTTTATAAATTATGACAGAAGTGAAAAAGAATATAGATGAAAAAGGCGAAGCAGTTGATAACTTAGTTAAATCAGCCAAAGCAAAAGGTAAGGCAGTTACTTACTATGATATAAACAAAGTTATTCCAATTACTAATAATATATCAGTAAATGATCTAGAAAAGGTAATATCAAAGTTTTCTGAGGCTGGAGTTGATATTATAGAAGGCGATGAAGATGAGATTAAACTTGATATTAATGTAGATGAAGAATTTAAACTATCTAATAATGTTGATAACGAGCCTGAAGATGACAGTGAAGAAGAAAATATAGGCTCAACCGATGATCCAGTAAGATTATATTTACGAGATATGGGCGGAGTAGGGCTCTTTTCTCGTGAGGCTGAAATAGAAGTAGCTCAAGATATTGAGGAAGGCAAAGAAATAATGGTTAAATCACTTTGTGAAAATCCAATATCGATGAAGTTCTTTATTAAATGGCATGAAGATTTAGCTAATGAGAAAATACTACTTAGGGATTTGATTGATTTAGAAGCTAATATGGTTCACGAATATTGTAGTAATTCTGAAGAAAATCATAATAACGATCTGGAATCAGACAATGAAGAGCATGAAGAAGCTAGTAATTTATCAATAGCTACTATTGAATTACAGTTATTACCTGCTGTTATCAAGCGTATGGAGAAAATTGCTAAACTTTCTGAAGAGTTGTTAGTTGAAGCAAAAAAACATTATGCCCGTTATCCTCAACCTAAGGGGTTGCAAGATAATAAAAAATATGCCAAAAATTTACATTTAATAATTGTTGAGATTTCTGGCATCCATTTCCATTCTAAAAGGACGGAGGAAATTCTTAATAGGATATATAGTTTGAATAGAGAATTAGTAAATAAAGAAGGAAATTTTCTTAAATTAGCTGAAAAATATGGCGTAACTCGTCAATCTTTCCTAAGTGAATATATGGGAGCAGTAATTGATGAGAATTGGAAAAGGCAAATGCAAAAAAATAAGAATGCTAATTGGAGGAACTTCCTTGCTAAAGAATCTGATGTCACGGATCAAATGATTAGCGAATTAAGAAGCATGGAAATGATTAGCGGTTTGCCAATTATTGAATTTAAAAAATTAGTGCATACCATACAAAAGGGTGAAAGACAGGTTCTTCGGGCAAAAAAAGCTATGATAGAAGCTAATCTTCGTCTAGTTATCTCGATTGCTAAAAAATATGCAAATCGTGGATTGCAGTTTTTAGATTTAATTCAGGAAGGAAATATTGGATTAATGAAGGCTGTTGATAAATTTGAATATCGTCGGGGGTATAAATTTTCTACTTATGCTACTTGGTGGATTAGGCAAGCTATTACTAGAGCCATTGCTGATCAAGCTAGAACCATACGTATTCCTGTACATATGATTGAAACGATTAACAAAATTATCCGTACTTCTAGGCAGATGCTGAACGAACTAGGTTATGAACCAACTCCAGCAGAAATTGCTGCTCGCCTTTCTATGCCAGTTGATAAAGTACGTAAAGTGATGAAGATAGCTAAAGAGCCAATTAGCTTGCAAAATCCAGTAGGAGATGATGATGGTAGTTATTTGGGAGACTTTATTGAAGACCCAAATGCTATATTACCACTTGATGCAGCAATTCAATCGAACTTACGAGAGGTTACCACTAGAGTATTAGCAACTCTTACTCCTCGTGAAGAAAGGGTTCTAAGAATGAGATTTGGTATAGGGATGAATACTGATCATACTTTGGAAGAAGTAGGGCAGCAATTCAATGTTACTAGGGAACGTATTAGGCAAATAGAATCCAAAGCACTGCGTAAATTAAAACATCCGACTAGATCTAAAAGACTTAGTAGCTTCCGGAGTGGTTCTAGAAAGCACAACAATTCTTCAGAATCTGCTTTTGGCGGCTAATTTACATAAGATTATTTAATGATTTGTGTCCACGTATAATTGAATCCAAATCAATTAATTATTATTTGTTTACTTTTTAATAAAGATACCTTAATATTTAGAAACATTAATTTTTATAGAAAAAGCTTTATTTATGGTAAACTTACAAACCAAACTTAACTCATTAATGATTCAAAAAAATATCAACGCTGTAGAGATAGAGAAGAAAACTGGAATAAGTAGAAATACTGTTTACAGTATTTTGTACGGTAGTTCAAAAAACCCTAGTGCTACTAATTTACAATTAATTGCTAAGGCATTAGATGTTAATTTGGAAGCTCTTGTTGTTGATAACGAAGTAAACCTTGAGGTGATGACTGTTGATCAGATGAAAATCTTTAGCAAAGCCACTAGCTTAACTATTAATATATTAACTGAGAGAAATTTAAACTTTTCATTTAGCAATCTTACAGCCCTAATAAAAGAAGTATATGAATATGCTCTAAAAAAGCAGTCTGTTGATAATACATTTATAGATTGGATGATTGATAAATATCATAAACCTTAATCTTTCTTTGTGAATTTTGCAAGGTCTAATATGTGTTATTTTATCAGCTTTAAATATGCCGACTACACTGGTTCGCCAATACCCATTGTCAGTTATTGATACTATCATTTGCTATAAATAAACATTAGATAACATAGATAATATTAGATATGAATAATCAGCCGCAATTAATACCGAATTTTATTACTTTAGATAAGCTAGGTTATGGTATTGACATTCCAATAAGGTGTAGTAATAAAGCCAAACGCATTGCCATTAAAATAAACCACAAAGGAGCTGAATTAGTTCTGCCTAATAAAAATTTTTATACAGGATATAAATTTTTATTAGACAAAGAATCTTGGATAAGACGGAATTTACCAGACTATTCAAAACAAGACCCTGTAGATAATAATACTATAACAGTCTTTGACAGAATATACTCATTACTACATATTGATGCAGATTATAATAAAGTACAAATAGGAGAGGATATTATTCAGATATATTCTCTACCTTCTCAACACAAAAGCACCTTAACAAGATTCTTGCAAGATAAATTGTTACTAGAAGCAGTAAACCTAGTGACTTTTCTAGGCAAAAAACATAATATAAATTTTAGTAAAATAAAAATTACCAATAATAAGAACAAATGGGGGAGTTGTTCCAGTAATGCTGTACTTGCTTTTAATTGGCGACTTATTTTTGCTCCAAAAAAAATATTAAAATACTTAGTGGTACATGAAATATGTCATATAATGGAAATGAATCACAGTAAACATTTTTGGCATTTAGTGGCAAGACTTTATCCGGATTATAAGTTGGCTAGATTATGGCTTAAGGAAAATGGCAATAAATTGTATCAATATCTACAATAGATTTAACCAAACTAATATTTTAGTAAATCTATTTGTTTTTGATAATTTTTTGATTGAAAAATAAAGTTACCTGATACTAAAAGATCAGCTCCTGCTTTGATACAATTTTTGCCGGTAACATCATTTATTCCTCCATCAACAGAAAGCAATATATTTTTGCCGGAATTTTTAATTTTTTCTGAAATAATTTTAATTTTTTCTAACTGATTTTCTATAAATTTTTGACCAGAAAATCCAGGGTTTACAGTCATTACTAGTATCAAATCCAATTTATCAATAATATAATCTATATAATTTGGATTAGTGGAAGGAAGTAGTGCCACTCCCACTTTTACTCCTAAATTTTGAATAATATCTAAAGTTCTGTCAAGATGAATAGTTGTTTCAGGGTGGATAGTGATAATATCTGCTCCACTATTCGCATAATCTTTAATTGAATATTCTGGGTTATTAATCATTAAATGTACATCAAATGGTAATGTAGTATGAGCTCTCAAGGATTTTATTATAGGATATCCAAATGTTAAATTAGGTACAAAATGTCCATCCATAACGTCTATATGAATCATATCAGCACCAGCTTTTTCCAAAGAACTAATTTCTTTTTGTAAATTAGCAAAATCTGCTGATAGTAACGAAGGAGCAATCTTAATTATTTTCACTTTTATCCTTTAATATAAAATTTTTAAGTAAGCACACTACATTCTATAAAACTAATTCAGATAAATTTCTACTATCTTTTCGTCATTTTGTTATTATACTACGAGTTATGATTATAATGAACTATAATAGCCATATATGAGTCAACATATTGCAAATTCTTCTGATTCACTTGATGAAAAGCGTAATAATGCCCGTCAAGGGGGGGGAGAAGAAAGAATTACCTTACAACATAAGAAAGGTAAGCTCACTGCCAGAGAAAGAATAGAAGTGTTGCTAGACCCCGAGAGTTTTGAAGAAACAGGAATGTTCGTTGAACATAGATGTAGTAATTTTGGAATGGAAGAAAAAAAATTCCTAGGGGACGGTATAATAACTGGACATGGCACCATAAATGGTAGGTTAGTTTTTGTGTATAGCCAAGATTTTACGGTATTAGGTGGTTCTCTTGGTGAGTATCATGCTAAAAAAATATGCTCTATACTCGATTCTGCTTTGGCAGTAGGAGCACCAGTTATTGGGATAAATGATTCGGGAGGAGCAAGAATCCAGGAAGGAGTTGATGGTCTTGGTGGTTATGGTGAATTATTCCAACGCAATGTAATTGCTTCTGGTATTATTCCACAAATCACCTTAATTATGGGACCTTGTGCTGGAGGAGCTGTTTATTCTCCTGCCTTAACAGACTTTATCTTCATGGTTAAAAATACTTCTTATATGTTTGTAACCGGACCGGAGGTAGTTAAGACTGTTACAGGTGAAGAAGTAAGTCAAGAACAACTTGGTGGTGCAAAGATGCATACTACCAAGAGTGGTGTTGCTGACTTTGCTTTTAAAAATGATATAGAGCTACTTCTAGAAACTAGAAGATTTTTTAATTTTTTACCTCTATCAAATCGTAGCCCACTACCATATCGTCGTACCGAAGATCCAGCTGATCGAGTTGATATGTCTTTAAATACCTTAGTCCCAACTATTCCAAACAAAGCTTACGATATGAAAGAGTTAATTGAGCGTATTGTGGATGAAGGAGATTTTTTTGAGTTACAACCAGATTTTGCTAAAAACATTATAATTGGCTTTGGTTATATGGAAGGAAGGTCTATAGGATTTGTTGCGAATCAACCATTACATTTAGCTGGCTGTTTGGATATTAACGCATCAAGAAAAGCAGCAAGATTTGTACGTTTTTGTGATGCATTTAATATTCCGATAGTGACTTTAGTTGATGTTCCAGGCTTCTTACCTGGTATTGCTCAGGAGCATAACGGTATTATTAAACATGGTGCGAAATTATTATATGCGTACGCTGAAGCAACTGTACCGAAAATTACCATAATTACTAGGAAAGCTTATGGTGGTGCTTATATCGTAATGAACTCAAAGCATCTTCGTGGTGATGTCAATTATGCGTGGTTTAACTCGGAAATTGCGGTACTTGGAGCTGAAGGGGCTGCTGAAATAATATTTAAAGCAGAATGTAAATATCCAGAATCAAAAAAACAAAAGATTCAGGAGTATAAAGATACTGTTACTTCTCCTTTCGTTGCAGCATCTAGAGGGTATCTAGACGATATTATCAAGCCTCAAAACACTAGATGGCGTATATGTAAAGCACTAAACTTTCTTCAACACAAGAAAGTACAGTTACCATGGAAGAAACATGATAACTTACCGCTTTAGCATAGTCTTCTATTTTAAAATTTGACCAAGAATGCTAATCGGGTTAGCTATATAAAAATTAGTGAAATTATCTCTAATTATCTATTAGTGAGGAGCAGGACATCTGGTATAATGTCTAATATTATTATTTAAGTACGAGATTTTATGACTAAACCATTATTTGATAAAATTTTAATCGCCAATCGTGGTGAAATAGCTTTAAGAATAATGCGAACACTAAAAAAGATGGGTATTACATCAGTTGCAGTATATTCTGAAACCGATACACATTCAATGCATGTACAATATGCTGATGAATCTTATTATATTGGCAATTCCCCTGCTACTGAAAGTTATTTGTCGATTAAAAATATTATAAATGCTATTAGAGCGAGTGGAGCTTCGGCGGTGCATCCAGGATATGGGTTTCTATCGGAAAATTCAAATTTTGCAAATATTTTAAAAAGGGAAGGGGTTGCCTTAATAGGTCCAAATGCTTCTGCCATTAAGAAAATGGGCGATAAGATTGAAGCAAAAAAAATCGCTGTAGAAGCAGGAGTTAGCACAGTTCCTGGTTATATGGGTACTATCAGCAGTATAAATCAGGCAATAGAAATTGCAGAAGGAATAGGTTTCCCTATTATAGTTAAGGCAACAGCTGGCGGTGGCGGTCGTGGAATGAGAGTGGTGAAAAACTCTGAAGAAATGGCTAATGCCTTTGAATCAGCTAAGCTTGAGGCAGTAAATAATTTTAGTGATGGTAGATTATTCATTGAGAAATTAATTAAGTCCCCAAGGCATATTGAGATTCAATTATTAGCTGATCAGTATGGTAATAGTGTTTGTCTTGGTGAGCGAGAATGTTCAATTCAGCGTTATCATCAAAAAGTGATTGAAGAAGCCCCAAGTTCCTTTATTACTGAGGAAATACGACAAAAAATGTATAAAGAAACCATAGCTTTATCTAGTAAAGTAGGTTATTACTCTGCCGGTACAGTTGAATTTATAGTTGATTTAGATAAGAATTTTTATTTTCTTGAAATGAATACTAGACTACAAGTTGAGCATCCAGTAACTGAGCTGATAACTGGTATTGATATAGTAGAAGAGATGATAAAAATAGCGGCTGGTGAAAAATTATCATTTTCTCAAGAAGATATAAAATTAAAGGGGCATGCATTTGAATCGAGAATTTGTGCAGAAAACCCAATGCGTGGATTTTTGCCATCTAGTGGTAGAATTACTGAATATTCAGAACCGCCAAAAAATGCTAATATTCGTGTGGATACTGGTTTAGGGCTTGGAGGAGAAGTCAGTATGTTTTATGATCCAATGATTGCCAAACTTTGTACTTATGGAGAAACTAGAAAGCAAGCTATTGAAGTTATGCGTTCTGCTTTAAGTTCTTACATAATACAAGGCATTTCTCATAATATTAGTTTTTTGGAAGCGGTAATATCACATCCTCGCTTTATAGCAGGTGATATAAATACCGCGTTTATCGAAGAAGAATATCCAGATGGTTTTTCTGGAGCAAGTTTAACTTCTGAAATTACTAAAATATTCCTCGCTACAGCCATTTTTGTTTATATTACCGAGCAAAAACGTGCCTCATTAATTTCTGGTCAAATAATCGATCAAACTCATAAAATTGGCACTAGATGGGTTGTATCAATTGATGATAAACTATTTCCAGTTTTAATTACACCAGTAGATTATGGTTATAATATAAGACAAGAAAATGATAGAATCTACATACGTAGTAATTGGAACTTAGGTAGTAGACTCTTTTCCTGTATTGTAAATGGTAGAAAAGCCAATATAAAAATTCAAAATATCGTAACAGGTTATATGTTATCGCATTCAGGCATTACTGTTAAAGCTTATGTCCGTTCTCCAAGGATGTCTGAACTAGAAGCGTTGATGATTACCAAAAATATCCAAGAAGAGCAAACAGAATTGCAAGCTCCGCTTGCAGGACAAATTATTGCAATTAGGGTTCAAGAAGGTAGTGAGGTAATTGTTGGTCAAGAGATTATGGTTTTAACTGCTATGAAAATGGAAAATATACTTGTTGCTGAGCGTAATGGGAAAATTGCTAAAATCCTAGTTAATGAAAAGGAGCTGGTGGTTAGTGGTCAAGTATTACTAGAGTTCGTTTAGGTTAAAAATGTTGAATCACTTTTATCAAAATCTTAGGAAATATTGTGATAGCGGTAAATTACTATTTGTTCTAATAATTGTAGCCGTCATATTGGCTTACTCAACTTATTATGTGATTTCAATTGAGCCAAAGTCTCTTGGTCCAGACCCAAGTAGAGTTATCGGGCTGATATTAGTAGATCTTACTATATTCTTACTTTTAGGCATTTTATTAGCTCGCAAATTTTTACGAGATTTTGTTGATAAAGGAGATGTTGAGAAATCTTCAAAATTGCAAAATCGTATCATCATTGCTTTTAGTTTGGTTGCTACAATTCCAACGATTATTGTTTCAGTATTTTCAGCATATTTTTTTAACTTTGGTATTCAATCGTGGTTCGATAAAAAGATTTCTGCTGTGCTTGATCAATCAATAATAGTAGCAGAATCTTATATCAATGAACATAAACTACAATTGCGAGAAACGACGTTATCTGTCGCTTATGATTTAAATGAAATGTATTATGACTTGATACATAACCCCATTTTATTTAATGATACATTAAATTCTGAAGCTGAGATGCGTTCTCTTGATGAAGTTATAGTTTTACATAAACCTACTAATACTGTTATTGCTAACACATTCTTAAGCTTTGCAACTTCATTTGCTACTATTCCAGCTCATTTAATGAAAAGAGCTGAGATAGGAGAAATTGTTGAGATAAAATCGGATCCAACAAAGATTCGAATGCTTATAAAACTTAAGGATCAGAATGATATATATTTGTTGGTAGGTAGGTTGATTGATGCTAAAATTACCGATCATATTAATAAAACTAGTGGTGCAGCTGAAGAATATTATCGTCTTAAAAAACATATATCCAGTATGCAGATCAAATTTTCTATAGTATTTATTTTTATTGCTTTATTATTACTATTAGCTGCAATAAGTTGGGGGATGATCTTTGCTATAAAAATAGTAACCCCTATTAGGAAATTAGTAATTGCTGCTGAAAAAGTTAAAGACGGTGACTTAACTATCCAAGTGCCAGAAGATGTTATTAATAAAGATGAAATAAGCGTTTTATCTTCAGTTTTTAATAGGATGGTTAAACAGATTGATCGTCAACAAAGAGATTTAGTTATAGCTCAGCGTGCACTTGCTTGGTCTGATGTTGCAAGGAAAGTAGCTCATGAGATCAAGAACCCTTTGACCCCCATTCACCTTGCCTCCGAAAGATTATTTAGAAAATTCGGTAATCAAGTTGAAGATAAAGCAGAGTTTAATAAATACATACAGATGATTGTACGTCATACTGATGATATTAAGAAGATTGTCTCTGAATTTGTTAATTTTGCAAGATTACCAGCTCCAGTATTTACGGATTGTGATCTAGTAATTCTGATAAAAAATATGGTTGAATCCCGAAAATTAATTAATGATAAAATATTATATAAATTTATCACAACTGATCAGCATATAGATTTTATTTGTGACACAACTCAAATTAATCAAATTATGGTTAATTTATTAAAGAATGCCGAAGAATCTATAGGGATTCAAGGGGTTATTATTGTTTCTATAGCTAAATCTGACCATCAGATTATTATTACAGTAGATGATAATGGGGTAGGTTTTCAAGAAAATTTAATTGATAGAGCTACAGAACCTTATATAACAACTAGATCTAAGGGAACAGGTTTGGGATTGGCTATTATCAAAAAAATAGCACAAGATCATTGTGCAACACTAGAGTTAGCAAATAGGTTAGAAGGTGGTGCCATTATCAATATAACGTTCAACCTTGATGAATTAAAATTAAAGACTAATAATTCGAAGCAGAATATTTTATAATAGTGAGAGTTTACGGAAAAAAGTTAAAGTACAAGACGTCTGTTAGCGAGGAGCTACTTTAGTAGCATTGATGCAATCCAAGAATAATGGATTACTTCGACCATTACATGGTCTCGCAATGACGTTTTGTACTTCAGCTTTTTTCCGTGAACTCTCAATAAAAAATTGCCTTTACAGTGTGTACGTAAAGTGGTACTTTCTAGTATTTATATTCTATGAGGTATCTACTATGTTTATTTATTCAGCAACTATTGCAAGATCGAAATTATTTAAACTAATTGATGAAATTCACAAAACGCATGAACCCATATATATAAAAGGAAAACGTAATAATGCTGTGATATTATCGGAAGAAGATTATGCTTCTATGCAAGAAACTTTATATTTGTTATCAATTCCTAATATGAGAGAGTCTATTTTACAAGCTAGTAGAGAGCCTATAGAAGAATGCAAAGATTATACTGAAGTAGAATGGTAGATTTAGTACAATATAAGGTAGTGTTATCTAAAGCTGCCCAAAAAGATATTGCAAAATTAAAAGCGGCTAATTTAGAAGATAAAGCAAGGAAATTATGCCAAATACTAAGTGTTAATCCTTTGCAAATATCCCCGCCTTATAAAAAATTGTTGGGGGATCTAGTAAATAAATATTCGAGAAGAATTAATTTACAACATCGGTTAGTTTATGAGATAGATGAGAATATGCAAATAGTAAAAGTACTCAGAATGTGGAGTCATTACGAAAATTAAAATATATCTCGAATGGATAACAAATGAAAGTACAAGACTATAAAATTTATAATAATATTAGATCTTACATTCCCATATTAAGAAGTACATTTGATAGTCTGAACTTTCTTAAGGATTCCATTATTTGACAAAGTGCTGTAAAACTGTTAAGCTATTTTTACTATAACCATGAGCGTATGGCTAAATCCGTTAGATTAGGAGCAATTTAATTACTAATACTTCAAAAATGCTGATTATTGATAATCAAAAAATATTAAACGAATTTTGTCGGCAGTTATTGGATTGTAAGACTATAAGTGTTGATACTGAATTTTTGCGTAAGAATACTTATTTTGCTCAGCTTAGCATAATACAAATCATGACTAGTAGTCACAAAGTGATAATTGACACTTTATGTGATTTGGATCTTTTGCCTCTTAACGAAATATTTTTGAACGAGAAAATTCTTAAAATAGTTCACGCTCCTAGAGAGGATTTTGAGATATTTTATCATTTATTTAAGAAATTGCCAAGAAATGTTTTTGACATACAAATTGCTGCTGGTATTTGTGATTTTGGTAAACATTTAAGTTATTCGGATATATGCAGTAAAATTTGCTTCGTTCATATTGATAAAACTTACCAAAGATCTGATTGGTTAAAACGCCCCCTTAGTACTAATCTGCTAGATTATGCTATTAAAGATGTTGAATATTTAGAACCGATTTACAAAATATTACAATCAATAATCCAAAATAATAATCTGCAAAATGAATATGACGAACAAATAAAATCTTTGCTTAATATTAAAAATTATATTGTTGATACACAAAAGGCTTGGCAAAAAGTCAGATTCTATAATCATTCAGAGTTTTTTATTAATAAAATGAAAATTATGGCAGCTTATCGGGAAGAACAAGCAAGTACCATAGATTTACCAAGGAGACATTTTATTAGTGATGAGGAATTAGTAAAGATTTGTCAACATTTACCGACCAGTAACAAAGATTTTGAAAATCTTAAACTAAATGGTCGCTACCTTAGTAAGCAAAAATATAGAACTCAATTAGCAGATCTGTGTCTTGCAATACAAGAATTAGGTGAATAAAGACACTTTATTTATATTAATTGTAAAATAAAATTGCTATTTTCTCAAAGGTTGACTAAAACAGGAATCTTATATATTCTGGCTTTATTGCATGGCAATATTTAGTATAGTTTTTTTTAAAACCATTTCTGTCTTACTGAGCGTAGTAATTGGTTTCCTAGCAGGAAGATATTCTAAAGTTGAAAGAGATAGTATAGCTTCGTTGTTATTCTATTTTATATCTCCTATTGTTTTTTTTGCTATTCCTGCCAGTACTACTTTAACTTTATCATCATTAAGCGTTACTGTAGTTATTTTTTTTATTGCTACTTCCTTATCAATATTTTCCTACTATTTTTTTGGACGATATTGGTTTGATCATACACGAAACATTATAGCATTATCTGCCGGTACCGCTAATGGTGGTTATTTTATGCTACCAATAGCTGCTGCTCTCTTTGATGATTATGTTTTAAGTATCTATATGATGGCAGTTATAGGTGTAAATATTTTTGAATGCTCTGTGGGATTTTATATTTGTGCCAGAAGTTTTGCCAATAGTAGTGAAAGTATCTTGAAAGTTGTAAAGCTACCAATTTTAAATGGTTTTTTACTTGGTTGTTTATTTAGTTTCGCTGGCTTTACTTTACCTGATTTTTTAGATGATTTTATATATAATATGCGAGGGTCATTTTCTATACTTGGTATGGTTATGGTTGGTTTAGCTCTTTCAACTTTGCAAAAATTTGAAATAGACATAAAGTTTACTGTTGCCACTTTTATGGCAAAATTTCTATTTTATCCAATAGGAATTAACTTATTTATCCTTTTAGATAAATTTGTTTTAGGATGGTATGATGAGAATTATTACAATGCTTTTAGGCTTCTTGCCACTGCCCCTATGGCAGCCAATCTGATTGTTATAGCAAGTCTACAAAAATTCCATCCAGAAAAAGTTGCTACTACAGTATTTCTTTCACTAATTTTTAGTGTAATATATATACCATTTATGGTAAGTATATTTTTAAGCGATTTGAATTAATTATTTAAATATAAGAAAGTGATTAAAAATTGATTGCTTCGTCAATTGAGAAACCGTCATTGCGAGGAGACCTTAGGTCGACGAAGCAATCCAAGGAAAACTGAGAAGTCAATAGATTGCCACGCCACCTACGGTGGCTCGCAATGACGTAAAAAAATTAGAAATGAAATGATACAAAAATTCATCCAAGTTGGACCGTATATTAATTGGTTTGGCTCACAATATATCCCATCTCATAAGCTGGCTTATCTTGAATTTGGCAACCCTAATAATAAAAATGTCATAGTCTGTGCCCATGGCTTGACTAGAAATGCTCATGATTTTGATAAAATTGCTATGGCATTAAGTGATAAATTTCGAGTAATTGCTATAGATTATCCAGGGCGTGGAAATAGTGATGTTTTTAAAAAGAAAGAGCATTATAACTATCCAGTATATATAAAAGATACAGTACTTTTTCTAAGGAAGTTAGCTATTAAGAACTGTATTTGGCTTGGTAGTTCCATGGGTGGAATAATTGGTATGGTTCTAGCTAGTCGATATAACAAACTTATCAAAGCCATGATTATCAATGATATAGGTCCTTTTATTCCGTCATCCCCTTTAGTTAAAATTGGTCTATATGCAGGCCAAGTACCCTTATTTGTTGATTTAGCTAGTGCCAAGCAACATTTAAAGCTAATATATAGCCAATTTGGTATTAGTAGTGAGGAAGATTGGGATTATCTTACCAAATATAGTTTTATAAAGACTCAAGATGGAAAATATAAAATGAATTATGATCCTGACATAGTACATGGTATGAGTGCTAATGCGAGTAAGCAAAAAAATGTTGATATGTGGGCTATATGGAATAAAATTATTTGTAAATTATTGGTTATCCATGGAGCTAAGTCTGATATTTTACAACAATCTACTATTGAACAAATGAAAAAAAATAAAGAGCTGGAACTTTTTGTTGTTGATTATGCTGGTCATGTACCTTCGTTAATGACTAGTGATCAAATTAACTATATAAAATTCTGGTTAGATGGCTTGGCTAAATGACCTGGCTAAATGATTTTTGACAAGGATATTAATTATGACTATTTCTACTAAAGTACTTATTATAGGTTCAGGTCCTGCTGGCTTAAGTGCGGCAATCTATACAGCTAGGGCAGCACTAAATCCGATATTATTACATGGTATGCAGCCAGGCGGACAGCTAACCATTACGACAGATGTTGAAAATTATCCAGGTTTTGCTGATCCGGTTCAAGGTCCTTGGTTAATGGAGCAAATGACTCAGCAGGCAAAAAATGTTGGGGCAGAAATTATCTACGATTATGTAGAAAAGGTAGATTTATCAAAAAAACCCTTAGTGGTGACCACTGGATCTGGTATAATTTACTGGGCGGATAGTCTTATAATATGTACCGGGGCGGAAGCCAAATGGCTTAATATTCCTTCCGAAGGACAATTCAAAGGATGTGGGGTCTCAGCTTGTGCCACTTGCGATGGTTTCTTTTTTAAAAATCAGCACGTATTAGTTATTGGTGGAGGTAATAGTGCTGTTGAAGAGGCGTTATATTTAACCAATCATGCATGTCAGGTGACTATTGTGCATCGTGGGGATAGTTTTAGAGCCGAGAAAATTTTACAAGACAGATTATTTAAAAATCCTAAAATATCTGTCGTTTGGAATCATAAGCTGATTGAAGTTATCGGTACTGATAATCCTAAATCAGTTAGCTCAGCTAGGCTAGAAAATACCCAAACAGGTGAGGTTAGCTCAATTGACTGTACTGGTATATTCATAGCGATTGGACATATGCCAAATACTAGTTTGTTCAAAGGACAACTAGATATAGATAGTGATAATTATATTATTACTAAACCAAATTCAACGGAAACCAGTATTAAAGGTGTTTTTGCCGCTGGAGATGTACAAGATAAAATTTTTAGACAAGCAGTTACTGCTGCTGGTACTGGGTGTATGGCAGCTTTAGAAGCAGAAAAGTTTTTAAATAATTAGACCTAAACATAAGAAAAAATTATGGCTCGCAGTAAAGCGATTGATAAAGCAGATAAGTTAAGCGGCTCGAATGAGTCAGGTATAGTCATGCCTGTTGCTCGAACTTTACCGGAAAACGTTCAAGCTGAGCAAATGTTAATAGGAGCGATTTTAGTTAACCATGATTACTACAATATTGTTTCAGAATTCCTAAGACCAAATCATTTTTTTGAGCCACTACATCAAAAAATCTATAATTCTATTGAAGTTATCACAGAAAAAGGCTTAATCGCTACTCCAATAACGCTTAGAAGCATGTTAGAAAAAGATGAATTATTTCAGCAATTAGGTGGTAGTGACTATTTAAATAAATTAGTCACTCTGTCAATGATGGTAATTAATCCTCTAGATTATGGAAAAATAATCTATGATTTGGCAATAAGGCGTAATTTAATTCAGATAGGGGAAGAGGTAGTTAATAATGCTTATGATGCTTCTTTAGAATATGATTCAAGTCAGCAAATAGAACATGCAGAAGGTAAGCTTTATAACCTTGCTAGTGAAGGAGTGAATGATAAGAGCTTTGTTAAAATTGGGCTATCTCTCTCAGAGTCTCTTGCCAGTATTAACAGGGCAATGAAGAATTCTAATCATGTAATAGGTATTTCTACCGGCTTAATTGATTTAGATGAAAAATTATCAGGTTTTCATAACTCAGATTTAGTTATTATTGCTGGGCGTCCATCAATGGGGAAAACAGCTTTTGCTATAAATCTTGCAGTAAATAGTTGTAAAGTTCTACAGCAAAAAAATAATGAACAAGAAACAGAAGGTCAATCAGTAGGATTTTTCTCTCTTGAAATGTCATCTGAGCAACTTACTACTCGTATTCTGTCAATGCATACTGAAATTAATTCATCTGCTCTTCGGTCAGGTCATGTGACGGAAGAGAATTATAATCGATTACGCAGAGAAGTTACAACCCTTTCTGACCTACCATTTTTTATTGATGATACACCGGCTTTATCTATTGCTGCTATTCGTACTAGGGCTAGAAAAATGAAGCGTAAGCATAATCTTGGTATATTATTTATAGATTATCTGCAGTTAATTAGAGGAATAAACAAATCAGAGAATAGGGTAAATGAAATTTCAGAAATTACTCAAGGGTTAAAAGCTATAGCCAAAGAATTAAATATTCCTGTAATTGCTTTATCACAATTATCTAGAGCTGTCGAACTTAGAGAAGATAAAAAGCCGATGTTGTCGGACTTACGGGAATCTGGGTCTATTGAACAAGATTCTGATATAGTAATGTTTATTTATCGGGAAGAATATTACTTAACCCGTAAAGAACCTTCGGCGGGTGATGCAAAACATGCAGAGTGGTTAAGTAAGTTAAATCAAGTATATAATGTTGCGGATATTATAATAGCGAAACATCGTAATGGTCCTGTTGGCAATGTTCATCTTCACTATGATAGTCAGCATTCAAAATTTGGTAATTTACAAAAAAAACTACTTGGGAAATAAAGGGCTAAAAATCTTTGATGTTAGTACTGAGACTAGGCTCTGTGAACAAAATTTAAAGTATAAAATGTCATTGCGAGGAGCCGCTTTTACTGTTCTTCTGCCCATAAACCCATATTATATTTTTTACAATACTTGAACATAGATACAGTATTAGGATGATTTATCCCAAACTCCTTCACTTGAGACTTACCAAAAAATTTATAACTAAATAAGTTTCTTGCTTTACATGATGCTTTAGCTCCTTGACTATACAACTCACTAACTTGTGCCACATTTTTACGATTATCTCTATATACATAATAATATATGCTGTAAGCTTTATTATATGATTCTATTGCTTCTTTTATCTTATCTTGAGCAAACAAAATATTACCTTGTATTACGTAGCTCAGTGCTAGACCTATATCTTCTGAATAATCTGCATCTTTAGGATTTCTACGCTCATCGGTTAAAAATATAGAGATAGCCTGTTTAACATGATATGAGGTTTGGTCTAGCTTATTCAGTCCTAATTCACTTCTTGCCATCTCGGCATAAATAGTACCAAGTATTTCAAGAGACTGTATTTTGTAAGTTTTAAACAAATTATATACTTGTTTAAGTTGAGCATATGCTTTTGGGTATTCTTTAAGATAATTCAATATTAATGCTTTAGCTATATAAGTATACATAAGAATTAGGTCATCAGTATCTAATCCACTTTTAATAAATGTTTCTATAGCTTTATTATTTTGTTCTAATGATTCAGTATATTTTCCTTGTACTAAGAATAACCTTGACTTACCATGATGTATACAACCTAAATCACTTTTATCTATTAAACCTTCATTAAACATTTGTTCTATAATTTGAATATCTTTTTCTGCTTCTTGAACCTGTCCTAATGCAAGATTAGATATCATTATATTATAGAATAAAGTCCATTTTGAAACTTCATAACCTTTTACATTACTATTATAAAATATTTCTTTCGCTTTTATAAAATATTTTATTGCCATCCTATAGTTAAGATAATTCGCATAATACGCACCTATTTTTTGCATATATTTTAGATATGTATATTTCTCGTCATTGCTCATTAACCATAATTTAAATTTTCCTTGTTGATTAATTTTATTAAACCACTGAATATTTTTCTCTAGCTTATAATAATTAAGAGAATTATTATATTGAGTTGCCAATTGACTATTAAGTTGCATAAGTTTATATATACTTAAATTATATTTTTTTGAATTTCTTAAAATTATTTCAAAATTTTCTTCCATAGTTTTAGCGCTTCTAAAAATACGGGATTTTATTACACTCTTTGGCACATATCCAACTAATTTAGTAATGATATCTTCTAAATAGGCTTTATTATTACTAGCACTCTCAGATATTTTCTGAGCAATAACATCGTGCATTTCAAAGATCGGATTAATTTCATGTAGCTCAATGTTAGATATTAAAGCAAATTTAGATAATTGATAGAGATCATCATCAAGAGTATTTTGATTATCCGTAATAATTTTTAAAAGTTCTTTCGAGAAACCTTGATTATTTATTAAGGCTATTCTATTTAGTAATTTTTTAGCACTTGGCTTTAACTCATTGATAACTAATGTAATATTTAATTTAATTTTGTCTGTTGATTGGTGTATCTTTTCCTTATACTCTTTTTTACCTAAACCTTGTACATTGTTTAATAATTGTGCACCTTGTACTATCATGATAGGATAACCAGCAAATTCTTTGCTCAAGAATTTTGCTAATTTGATATCGTTATTTTCTAGAAGATTATTAGCTAGAATAATGGCTTCACTTTTTTCAAAGACAGTCATTTTGATTATATTAGGTAATATTTCACTATCTTGGGAACAAAATATAACCTGTCCATTATGTTCCCAATCAACGAACTATTGAACTTTTTTATTTTCACTTATCTTTAAGTTATCGAATACCAACAACCATTTATCTTGATTCAATAAATAGTTCATTATTTCTTTTCGTATTAATGTTATATCTTCTGATAATATTAGATTAGATTTATCAGTACTATTAATAGCTTTTGCTAGCTTTAGCAACTCTTCATTAATATCTAAATTACAGTCAATAAACCAAATAAGTTTGTAATTATTTTGATTCTCATAACAATACATTCTAGTAAGTTGTGTTTTCCCCATACCACTGGTGCCTACTATGCTTGTTTGTCTGTATTTAGTTAAATTATTCTTGAGTAGATTTAGTTGTTTGACATGGTTGACAAAATAACTAACTGGTGTCACAAAATTAAATATTTGTTGTTGAGCAAATGAAGTATGCGGTATTATTAATAACATTAATATTATAAAATATTTATTCATTTTATTCTTTTTTTTTTGTATTTATTTACTTACCTTACACATACCCCACAACTGTCAAAAGTTAGAAGGTAGAAAGGTTTTAGAGGGCATCATGGCAGTTTAAAAGTTACGGAAAAATAACCGTGTCATTACGAGGAGACATGAGCCAACGAAGCAATCCATTTTTTTTTGTTGTTTTTATGGATTGCTTCGACTACTACGTAGTCTCGCAATGACGTTGGAAGCTAAAATCGTCATTGCGAGGAGGTATAGCCGACTAAGCATCATTCCCGCCTAGGTGGGATGACATAGCTGTTTTTCTACATATGCTCATCAATCACCGGAACAATACCTTGGAGATACGTCTCTATCTGGGCTGTGTCACGAACTGCACAATAATTTTTGTAATAGTCAGCTGCGTAAGGTATGGAGGTCATTATAGATAAATCATTTTGAACTTTTACTAATGCAGCTGCATTGGGTGCACAAAGGTAAGCTTTTATAAAACATGCTACCTCTCCTTGAACACCGTGGACTAAGTTCACATAGTGGGAAAATTCTACTAATTTTTTAGCAATGCTTGGATTCTTATGGTTAAAATTGTGTGTCTTAGATAAGTACCAATACCCTACTTCATGATTACCTGATTCATATAGGGACTTTAAAGTTTCCTCAGCAACATCTTTATATATATCATGATTATAAGCAGCAGCCTCCCCAAACTCATTTGAAGCTTGCTCCTTCTTTCCTAAAGACAAGAGAATCTTACCTTTAGATAGAAAGAGTTCAGCTTGCTGTTTAAGGTTGTCCGTTTTACTTTTAGCAGCAGTAAGAGCAGCAAGCTGTATATCTGTATCTGTTGTTTTTTCTGCTATTGTTTTTAATAACTGATAATTCTCTTCAGAAGTTGCCCTTAAATTTTTACAAGATTCAATACAACTATTATAAAGCTCTAGTTCACTATATTTCTTAGCTAATAAACTCAAAACTTTATTATCCCTAATGCCCCTATATGCCTCTGGAGATATTGTAGCAATTTTACCACAAATTTCTTCAGCTTTTTCTTGGTTGTTTAAAGATAAAAATCCAGAAGCTAAGACCTCCAAAGTTTTTACATCATTAACGGTTTCATATACATTAATGCCTTTCTTAATAGCATTATCACAATCTACTATAATTTGCTTCATAGTATCTGTTTTGCTTGAAGTAATAAACTCCTTTACATTTTCTAGTATAGTTGTTTTAAGAACCTCAGCGGCAGCAGTCTCAATGGCGGCGATATCGGCTGCTACTTTAAAAGGATCCGGATATAGGTTGCTATTGGAGACAGGCTTATTGGAGACAGGATTCGTGACAACAGACTCATATGGAGGCAAATCTGAAAGAAGAGAGTCACTGGCTGTAGTTTCTTCTTTAACAGATGAACCTTGACCTTGAGTTGCCTTTACCGAAGGAGGCAAATCTGAAAGAAGAGGAGCACTGGCTTTATATGGACCTTGATCGTGTAATGTCGCTAGTTGTTTAGTTTTTTCATCTTCGATTTGGGCTAGTTGTTGATTTTTTTGAGCTGCGAGTTCAGCCGTAAGTTTAGCTGTTGCGGCTTCTAGTTCAGTGTTAAATTGGGTTTCTACATTGATTACTTCAGCCTTAGCTTGAGTATTAACAAGTTTCGCACCAAGTTTTACTTTTGCCTTTTCCAGTACCTTAAGTTCTTTTTGTACTTTTTGTTGTGCCGGAGTTAAAGTAACAGTTGGAGATACCTGTGCCTTTTCCTGCGCCTCTTCCTGTTTTTGTTTAGGGGTATATTGTTCAGCAAGAGTCCCAGCTTCTGCAGCAAGAGTATTGCAGTTATTCTTGAGTATATAATCAGCACTTTTAGTATTTTCAGTATTTTTAGTAAATACAATTTTATCAGATATATTTTGCAATGCAGTTTGTAAATCTTTATACATACCACAAATAGTTTTATTACCTTCAGGAATTTGGGATGAAGAAATTTTTAATTTAAACTCATTAAAAGCTTTTATGTATGCATCTGCTTTGTTTTGTAAACTCTCAAAGGAGTCATCTTCTTCTATACAGTTTAAGTATAACTTAAATACCTTAAGACTATTGCCCTTTTCCCGTAAATACATCGTCTCATTATAAGCCTCTGTATATTTTTTATTTTTTAAATGTGATTCCACTTTTGTCCGAACAGTTTCTTGTAAATAGCTGTATAGTTCAAGATATTCATCGTTAACAATTTGTCCATTTTTCTTCATTTCTGCATATTTTTTAGCTGATGGTTCTAGTTCCAATATAAATTTATCTGTGTTAAGCCTATCTGCTGTACGCATATCTAATAAGTATTTAAGTACATCTTCCTTCTTACCTACTCGGACAGCACTAATAGCTTGACACTTGTTTAAGTCAAAAGATAGTTTTGTTTTGATCTTATCTGAAAGCGAATAGTCCTTGATAGTTTTAACTAAACTATCATATATGCTCTTACTTGATTTATATTCCGATGAATCAAGAGGCTCATTAATTTTTGTTATATTGCCATTTTCTTGAAGAAATTTAATACGACCTTCAAGGATTGTTTGTAGCCCTGTCATAAAGTCATCTGCATTAGTACTAGTATTTTTCTCCCACGCCTTTAAATATGTACTTGCGTCTTGACCTGCTCGGAAGGCAATAATGGCTTGACACTTGTTTAAGTCAGACAAAAATGCGGCTTTGTCAGCAGGGGATGAAAATTGCTTGGTGTGTGTTGCCTTGTACTTAAGTGCGTTATATTCCTTCAGGGCGTCTGAATAGTTGTCTAGAGGGGTGTTAACTATAGCTATATCACCAATCTTTTGGAGACGATTAAGCCTGTTAATCAAGCCTTCTATTTTGAATGTTATAGAATCTGAGTCTACGCTATCATTGTTCTCATTTTGGGTCTTAGACATAATATCCTCTCATATATTCATTATAATTATTATTTAGTAACAGATTTTTGCATAACTTTACTAATTGTAAGGTAATTTTGTTGTCAAAATTAAGCAAAAAATCATACTAAATATTTTATTAGTGGAAGTTCTTTGCTTAATTTTTTTTCCAAATTTCTCTTTCAATAAAGCTATACAAGGAACCTATTATTTAAATTAAGACAGATTTGTAAGTAATAATCAAGTAATATTAAACACTTTTTCTTAAAATATAGACAATAATTAGTAACTTTTCTGTAATTTATGATATTTTTGCAAAATCTAAATTATTCAAGTGATTTACAGTGTATATCAAAACTTTCTTCCACTAAGAGAAAAAGTAATTAAATTTCAATATTTTTTGTAAACTGCTTCGTTATCCTCCAGAAAATAAAAATTATAAAAAACTACAATTTTTATTGAAAATATGATAAACACTTATGTGCAGTTAATCCGATTAGCATTGTACCAAATTCACATACGTCATTGCGAGCGAACGTACGTGAGAGTGGCAATCTATGAGGCTCATCATATGGATTGCTCTTCGTCAGCTTACGATTTCCTCGCAATGACGGCTAATGATGTTGGGTAAAAGTTATATTAATACTAAACTTAAAGAGATTTTAAATGGCTTATATTATTGGTAATACAGGTAAATGGCAATATGTGATAGGCGTTGAGATACATGCCCAAATTTCTTCAAAATCCAAACTTTTCTCTGGTAGTTCTAACGAATTTGCCGCTCCCCCTAATTCACAAGTATCTTTGATTGATGCAGCAATGCCTGGAATGTTACCAATGTTAAATGAATATTGTGTTCATCAGGCAATTAAAACTGGTCTTGGACTTAATGCGAAAATTAATCTTAATTCAAGATTTGATCGTAAAAATTACTTTTATCCTGATCTACCGCAGGGTTATCAAATTTCCCAATTTTATCATCCAATTGTCCAAGAGGGCTATTTGGATATAGTAACTGAACAGAAAACAACCAAAAGAATTAGAATTAATCGTTTGCATTTAGAACAAGATGCTGGTAAGTCCATTCATGATCAATCAGCTCATTATAGCTTCATTGATTTAAACCGTTCTGGTGTAGGATTAATGGAGATTGTTACTGAGCCAGACCTTGATTCGCCGGAAGATGCAGCAGCATTTGTTCGTAAACTCAGGACTTTGTTAAGATATATAGGAAGTTGTGATGGTGATATGGAAAAAGGCTCATTACGTTGTGATGCTAATATTTCGGTTAGGCTTCCTGGGGCTCCACTTGGCACAAGGTGTGAGATCAAGAATATCAATTCGATTCGTAATATCATGCGAGCAATAGAGTTTGAAGCAAATAGGCAAGTAAATTTAATTGAAGATGGGCAGACAATAATACAGGAAACTAGATTATTTGATGGAGATACTGGGGAGACTAGAACGATGCGTCTAAAAGAAGAAGCTCATGATTATCGATATTTCCCTGACCCAGATTTATTGCCAATAGTTATATCTGAGGAGCTAATAGAACAATTAGCTCAAGAGCTACCAGAATTACCGGATGCAAAAATTCAAAGATATATGACAGAGTATAGTTTAAATGCTTATGATGCTGAAGTTTTGGTAATTGATGAACAGGTGGCAGGTTATTTTGAAGCAGCAGTTAGCTTATGTAATCCAAAGATACTTGCTAATTGGATTATTAGTGAGTTATTTGGTCAGCTTAATAAAAATTCCATTAGCTTAAGTGACTGTAAAATTACCCCAAAAATGCTTGCTCAAATGGTGAAGCTAATAGAAGATGGGGTAATTTCCGGCAAAATTGCCAAAGTAGTTTTTGAAACTATGTTTGAAACTGGACAAGAACCGGAAAAAATTATTGAAGAAAAAGACTTAGTGCAAGTGTCAGATAGTGGTATACTAACTGCTATAATTGACAGAATATTGTTGGAAAACCCGGACTCTGTTGATTCTTATAGAAGTGGTAAAGATAAATTATTTGGTTTTTTCATTGGACAGGTAATGAAAAAAACTGAAGGAAAAGCAAACCCTAACCTAGTGAATGATTTATTAAAGGAGAAATTACAATAATTAAAATATTAGGTATTGAATCAAGTTGTGATGATACTGGCGTAGCAATAGTTACCTCAGATAAAGAGATTTTATCAAATATTGTTATTTCCCAACACCAAGAGCATAAGGCTTTTCAAGGGGTGGTGCCGGAAATCGCTGCTAGGTCACATTTGCAAAATTTAGAAAAAGCAGTTAGGTATGTTTTAGATGAAACTCATCTTGAACTATCTAATATAGATGGAATCGCAGCTACTTCCGGCCCTGGCTTGATAGGTGGGGTGATAGTTGGCTCAATGTTTGGCAGAACAGTTGCTAGCGTTTTAAAAAAGCCATTTATTGCAGTTAACCATTTAGAAGGACATTTACTTACTGCCAGATTAACCAATAAGGCTGAGTATCCTTATTTATTACTGTTGGTTTCGGGAGGACATTGCCAGTTTGTTGCTGTTCAAGCGTTGGGTAAGTATAAAATTTTAGGACAAACTATCGATGATTCGGTAGGAGAATGCTTTGATAAAGTAGCTAAAATGCTGAATTTACCTTTCCCTGGGGGAGTAGAAATTGAGAGAAGAGCAAAGTTTGGCAACCCATTTAAGTATATTTTGCCAAAGCCTATTATTCATCAAGCTGGCTGTGATATGTCATTTTCAGGTTTAAAGACAGCAGTACGGATATTAATATCCAAATTACAACCTATAGGTGGTCAAGAAATTAATGATATAGCAGCCTGTTTCCAATATGTAGTTGGAGAAATCTTGTCAATAAAAATGCTTAATAGCTTTAAAATGTATGAGGAATTTATCGGTAAGTCGGCATTACTACAAAACACTTGCGTACTTGCCGGTGGAGTTGCCGCTAATACTTATTTGAAAATTATACTTAAGCATCAAGCAGAAAAACAAGGATATGTACTTTTAGTACCACCAGCACATTTATGCACCGATAATGCTGCTATGATCGCTTATGCTGGGCTAGAACGGCTGCAAAATAATCTTACTAACTCACTTGATTTCTGCCCTAGAGCAAAATGGAGCTTAGAGGATTTATATAGCTAGCCAAGTATATACGTCATTGTGCGAGGAGGCTACTCTGTAACACTTCGTCATTGCGAGAAGCCGCTTTGCGGTGATGCGGCAATCCAAAAAATGGTCAGGAATGGATTGCTTTGTCAGCTTACGCCTCCTCGCAATGACACCAGAATGTGGATTGCCACGCTCACATACGTTCGCTCGCAATGACGGGGTGTTACAGAGCAGCTCCTCACTGACATACATTTAAGGAGTTATAACAATATCAAAAGCCTATTCGGGTTGTTATATTAGAATTTCTTGGCAGAAATTAGTTGTGCTTACTATAAAATTTACTATAATAAATTATTTAGAAAGCTTTGTAACTAATCAGAATAAGTTTTAGATATCCTAGGTGTCATTGCGAGGAGGCATGACCCGACGAAGCAATCCAAACATTGATTAGAAATGGATTGCCACGACCACTACGTGGTCTCGCAATGACGAAGATGTTATCTAGAACATTAACGGGTTAGCTTTATCTTAAGGGCGGATATTACGTAGACGTAAGGAGGGTTATGTATAGAATTAACTTTATTATTATAATCTTATCTTTCATACTCACAGGATGTTTTCCAGCAATTTTTACTGCAACAACTAGTTCTACTATCGCAGCGGCAAAAGATCAATCAATTTCCGAAACAATTGATGACATAAAAATATCAACGAAGATCAAAGCTTCTTTCATGAAAAATAATTTCAGGGAATTATACACTAAGATTAAGGTTGAGGTAGAACAGGGTAGGGTGCTACTTACTGGAACCATAGACAAAAAAGAAGAGGCATTAAAAGCTGTAGAACTTGTCTGGGATATAACAGGAGTTAGTGAAGTTATTAATGAATTGATAATAGATAAAAAAAGTGATCATTTTGACTTAGTGCAATATACTAAAGATGCTATAATTACTAGTCAGATTAAAGCTAGGACTTTTATTAAGCGAGATATAAAATGGGTAAATTACACTATTGTTACAGTTAACAATATAGTATATATATTTGGTTTAGCAAGGTCTGAGGAGGAGTTAGAAATGGTCACTTCTATTGCTTCTCAGATTAATGGGGTGGAAAGAGTAATCTGTCATGTTAAAATGAAGGAAACTAAAAAGATTAATAATGAACATGATATAAATGAAAGTGAAATTTAGACCTATTCTTTTGTTGCTAGTTTATTGTATAGGACTTAGCTCTTGTTCTACTTCACCAAAGACTAGCCTATATAGCAAATTATCGAAGGAAGATCCTAAAAATATTCATTATAAGGGACATTATAAGATAGGCAAAAAATATACTATTAAAGGTAAGACTTATAAGCCTAAGGAAAATGTTAATTGCAATGAAGTAGGTATGGCATCTTGGTATGGTTTCAAGGATAATACCCATGGAAAAAAAACAGCCAATGGTGATACCTATAATAAACATATGCTAAGTGCAGCTCATCGTAGTTTGCCGTTGCCTAGTTTGGTCAAAGTTACTAACTTAAGTAATAATAAGTCCCTGATTGTGATGGTTAATGATCGTGGACCTTTTAAAAAGAACCGTATTATAGATGTTTCAGAAAAATCTGCTGAGATTTTAGGATTTAAAAGACGTGGTATAGCAAAGGTTAGAGTGCAATATATGGGTAAGGAGACTAAAGAATTTTTGCATAATATTGCTTTAAGACCTAAGGAAAATTGTATTGCCCAAAAAAAAGTAGCCAATCCTAAATGTAGCGTTAATTGTCATATAAAATTAGTAAATCTAAAACATAAATTGACAGTTAATCCTTGATAATTTTAGGATAGTAGTGGATTGCTTCGTTGCCAGTAAACTGGCTCACTCGCAATGACGTTTGGGGTGCATCTACGTCATTGCGAGACCATGTAATGGTCGAAGCAATCCATTTTAAACACCTTTCTGGATTGCTTCGTCGGCTTGTGCCTCCTCGCAATGACGTTATCTGTCATTGCGAGACCACATAGTGAGCGTGGCAATCCAGAAAAAATAAGCAATATCACAAAAATAATGAGAACAGCTATTAGTGGATCATAAAAATCTGCTATATTTATAGTATATATAATTGAGAATATAGAGGAGTCATAGATGATTGTTCCTGGGAAATATAAACTAAACAGTACTCAATATCTCGAGTCTTATAGAAAGATATTGTTGCTTAGAAGATTTGAAGAAAAATGTGGACAATTATACGGTATGGGTCTAATAGGTGGGTTTTGTCACTTATATATTGGACAAGAAGCGATAATTACCGGTATAAAATTAGTAAAACAGGCGGGTGATAATACTATTACCAGTTATAGGGATCATGCTCATATTATTTCAGCCGGGACTGAAGCAAAATATGTGTTAGCAGAGCTAATGGGTAAGGAAACTGGTTGTTCGAAAGGCAAGGGTGGTTCAATGCATATGTTTGATGTACAAAACAAATTTTACGGTGGGCATGGCATTGTAGGAGCCCAGGTGCCGATAGGTACTGGTCTGGCTTTTGCTGAAAAATATCGAAATACTGATAATGTGTGTTTTACCTTTTTAGGAGATGGGGCAGTTAATCAGGGGCAAGTATATGAAGCTTTTAATATAGCGGCATTATGGCATTTACCGGTAATTTATATTATTGAAAATAATCAATATTCTATGGGTACTTCAGTAGCCCGTTCGACCTTTATGACTGACCTTTACAAGAAAGGGGAGTCGTGTGGTATTACCGGATTTAGAGTAAATGGTATGTCGTTAGAGTCAGTTTATGATTATGCTCGGCAAGCTGCAGAATTTACAAGAAATGGTGATGGACCAATAATATTAGAAATGGATTGTTATCGTTACAGAGGACACTCAATGTCTGATCCAGCCAAATATCGTACTAAGGAAGAAGTGGAAATCTATAAAGAACAAGATCCCTTATCACAAGTGAAAGATATAATCTTAGCTAACAAATATGCTAGTGAGCAGCAGTTGAAAGAAATTGACAAAGAGGTCAAAGATATTATTGCAGAAGCAGTTGAGTTTTCAGAAAGCTCAGCCTTACCGGATGAGAAAGAACTATATACTAATATTTATGTTGTGAATGAGTAGGAAGATGTTACAAATAACAGTACGGGAAGCTTTGCGTCAGGCAATGCAGGAAGAAATGTTGAGAGATGATAGTATCTTTATTCTGGGAGAGGAAGTTGCCAAGTATCAAGGAGCATATAAGGTAACCCAAGGATTGTTAGAGCAATTCGGGGCAAAAAGAGTAATTGATACAGCAATAACAGAACATGGCTTTGCTGGGGTGGCTATTGGTGCAGCTTTTTCGGGGTTGCGTCCAATTGTTGAATTTATGACATTTAATTTTGCTATGCAAGCAATGGATCAAATAGTTAATTCTGCAGCTAAGACTCATTATATGTCTGGTGGAATTATTAAATGTCCAATAGTATTTCGTGGACCAAATGGAGCAGCAAGTCGAGTTGCTGCACAACATAGTCAAAATTATACAGCTTGTTATAGTCATATTCCGGGGTTAAAAGTAGTAGCTCCCTATAGTGCAGAAGATCACAAAGGGTTGTTAATGACGGCTATTCGTGATGATAACCCAGTAATTTTTCTAGAGAATGAAATTCTCTATGGGCATAGTTTTGAAGTTCCAGAAATAATCGAGCCTATTCCTTTTGGGCAAGCTAAGAAACTTATTGAAGGTGATGATGCTACCATAGTAACATTTTCCTTACAAGTTAAGTTGGCTTTAGATGCGGCAAATAGTTTGCAGAATAATGGCATTAACTGTGAGGTGATTGACCTTAGAACGATCAAGCCTTTGGATATAGAAACTATATTACAATCAGTCAAAAAGACTAATCGATTGGTTATTATAGAAGAAGGTTGGTTTTTTGCCGGGGTTGGGGCAACTATAGCTAGCATGGTGATGAGTCAGGCATTTGATTATCTAGATGCTCCTATAGAAATTATCTCGGCTAAGGATGTCCCCTTACCATATGCTGTTAATTTAGAGAAATTAGCCTTACCAACTATTGAAGACGTTATTAATGCTGTGAAGAAAGTGTGTTATGTTCAATGATATTTGTAAAAAAATCATTGACGAGGCAACTATATTAAAACATAATCATCTCGATGGTCGTGCAGTTGCGTAAAAATCTATACTGGAATTTACGAGGAAAGTCCGGACTCTACAGAGATATGGTGCTGGTTAACGTCCAGCGGAAGAGTAATCTTTTAGGGAAAGTGCCGCAGAAAATATACCGCCAAATTATAATTTAACATAGTTTGGTAAGGGTGAAATGGTGTGGTAAGAGCACACCGGTAGGTTGGTAACAAGCTACGCATGGTAAACCCCACCAAGAGCAAGATCAAATAGGCACTACAGAACTTACGTGTTCCTAGGCATCTCTGGCTAGAAGTAGTGCGGGTAGATCGCTTGAGGTAAATGGTAACATTTATCCTAGATAAATAACTGCAATAAATAATAGAAATATTATCTATACAAAATCCGGCTTATAGACCATCATTTTTTATAAGACTTTTACCCAAAGGTTATTGCGAGGAGATGTTTTAGTGATGACGAAGCAATATGACAAGCTTTATGGATTGCCACGACCTACTTGCGTGGTCTCGCAATGACGCATAGGCGTTAGTTTAAGAAAATAAAGTAAAAAAGTCGTCATTGCGAGGAGACCTTAGGTCGACGAAGCAATCCAGAAAAAACGATTAAATGGATTGCTTCGGAGGCTTAAGCCTTCTCGCAATGACGCTTGAGATACCTATGCGTCATTGCGAAACTATGCAAGGGTTGAAACAATCCATTCCATAAGAATAGATTATCTCAAGGATTTTTAAGATTGTGAAAAATATTTTTTATACAGAATTTTGGCGTAAATATTATCCCGTCATTTTATGTTTCGTCTTAATGGTTTTTCATTTTTTATCAGCCTATCCTGGTGGTATGTCATCTGATAGTTTTGATCAATATCAGCAGAGTATTAGTGGAAATTATAATTCTCATCACCCATCTTTAATGTCAATAGTATGGTCGTTAATTAATCATATCCATCAAGGTCCACAATTGATGCTATTGGTAGATTTAGCATTTTTATGGGGTGGAATACTACTACTTCTGTATGCAGATCAACAAAATAAATTATAGATATTTATATTTGGTAATTGCCCTTTCGCCTAATATATTGTCTCAATCTGCAACAATTTGGAAAGATGTAGTTTTTGCCTTAGGTAGTTTCTTCTGCATAGCTACTTGTATTTTTTTTACTTATCGACAAAAAACACCACCTTTATGGGTGATTGTTGGATTATTATTGATTTGCTTTTATATTGTTGGGGTTAAATTTCAAGCTAAATTTATTGCACCAATTTTGATTTTGTTTATATTGTCAGTTTATCTTAAAACCAATATTTTGATAAGAATAACAGCTACTAGTATTATTTCCGTAATAATCATATATGGTAATATTACACTTGCTAAATATTTTTCTACAGAGGGTCATTCAGAGCAATTACCTCAATTTTTTGATGTTGCTGGAGTGAGTGTCGCCATAAATAATGATGATTTATTACCAGACTATGTTAAAGAAGACAAAAATTTATATAGTTTTGAAAAGCTCAAGGCACAATATACTGCAAGGTGGGTTGATACATTAATCTTTGGTGATACTAGGATTTATAATTCAACATCATACCCTATAAAATTGCAAGATATGCAGTCTGCTTATATAAAAGCTATAATGTACCATCCTCTAATTTTTTTAAAACATCGAATGGTCAATTTTGCTTTTTTAATGACCAAAACGCGATTCTATCGCTATGGCTTTATTGATTCTACCGAAGCTCAAAAACATAATATAGATATTAAGAATAATCACTTAAAAAAGGCGATAACAAAATATTTAAAAAAATACCCATGGATTTTAACAACCAACCTTATTAGTTTTATACTAATATTTGTTTATTTAACAGCTATTTTAACAAATAAACAATCTGATATAGTCAATTCAGGAGAATTTGGGGCTAGGAGCGATGGAGCGACACCTATAAGTAATAGGCGAGCGATGAGTGACGACGTCCCCAACTTCTCATCAATTGACTATAATCCTGAAAAAGTTATTTTAACTTATATTGTTGCTATAGGTCTTGTGTTTTCGGTAGTATTACTTTTTGCTACTATGGCATCTGATTACTGTTACTACTATGTAATAAGAGTGTTAACATTATTTAGTCTGCCAATTTATCTGAAGTTTAGACATGGAAGTAACAAATTTCATTCCCGTGTAGGTGTATAGGCGAGAATTTATAATATCTCAAGGATTTTTAAATTATGAAAAATATTTTTTATACAGAATTTTGGTGTAAATATTATCCCATAATTTTATGTTTCACTTTAATGTTTTTTCACTTTCTATCAGCCTATCCTGGTGGAATGACGGTTGATAGCTTTTCTCAATATGAACAAAGTATTAGTGGAAATTATTTTTCTCATCATCCACCTTTAATGTCAATGATATGGTCGTTACTCAATCATATCTATCAAGGGCCACAGATAATGCTATTATGGCATTTAGTATTGTTGTGGGGTGGGGTATTATTGCTTTTTTATGCTGATCGACAAAATAAATATAGATATCTTTATTTTGTAATACCATTTCTTCCAAATATATTAGCTCAATCCGGTGTAATTTGGAAAGATATAGGGTTTGGCTTAGGTAGTTTTTTTGTAATAGCTAGTTGTATTTTTTATAGCTATCATCAAAAACGACCATCTTATTTGGCAGCTATTGGACTGTTATTAGTTATTTTTTATGTTGTTGGTGTTAAATTTCAAGCACAATTTATTGCCCCAATTTTAATTTTGTTTGTATTATCAGTTTCTCTTAAAGCTAACTGGTTTATTAGGATAATAGTAACTATTATTCTTTCTTTAGTAATAATAGAGGGGAATAATTATCTTGCTAAGCATTTTTCTACGGATAGTCATGCAAACCAATTACGCCAACTATTTGACATAGCAGGAGTGATTGTTGCAATAGATAATGATTATTTACTACCAGATTATGTCAAAGAAGATAAAAATTTATATAGTTTTGAAAAGCTTAAATCCCTCTATACACCAACTTTAGTTAATGCTTTAGTTTTTGGTGATGTTCGAATTTATAATTCAACATCAGACCCTATAAAGCTACAAGAGCTGGAATCTAGTTATGTAAAAGCTGCAACCCATTATCCACTAGCTTTTCTTAAACATCGTATAAAGAATTTCATCTTATTAATGAAGAGTGCAGAGTATTATAGTGACGATTTATTTATTGATCCTAATGAAGCTGAAAAATATGGCATTTATCTTAAAAAGAATCATGTAAAAGACCTAGTGATAGCCTACTTAAAAGCATTTCCAAGGCTAATAACTAAGAATTTTATTAGCTTTATACTAATATTTGTTTATTTAGCAGCTATTTTAACAAATAAACAATCTAATAATCCTGAGAAGGTTATTTTAACTTATATTGTTGCGATAGGTCTTGTCTTTTCGGTAGTATTATTTTTTGCTACTATGGCATGTGATTACCGTTACTACTATGTCATAAGAGTGTTAACATTATTTAGCCTGCCAATTTATCTAAAGTTCAGACATTCCAAAGTGACAAAAGAGGCTATCTAGTACTACAGTTGTAGGTTGAATGTGAGTGTTCACGGAAAAAAGTTAAAGTACAAGATGTCATTGCGAGGAGCCACTTTGTGGCAACGAAGCAATCCAGGAAAGTGATTAGAAATGGATTGCCAAGACCTACTTGCGTGGTCTCGCAATGACAAGAGTACTTATTACACAATCGTCATTGCGAGGAGATGTCAGCCTTAGAATCTTATACCCTTATACAACGGTCTTTCAGACTTGTACCTTATCAAAAATCACTGAAGTAGGGATATGTATCATTATATTTAGGTTTGTTTAATTCCCCTTTTTCTTCAGTTGGTGAATCTGCTCTACCTTCTTTATCAAAAAAATCCCCTGTTGGTATTAGTGACAATTTTTCAAAAATTTCCATCCATGTTAGTTTTTCATTGGCCATAAATATTTCCTAAATATACTTACCTCAAATAATTATTATATATCATTACATATATAATCTCAATCATCTTAAAAAATATCTTTCCTAGCTAGTCTATGCTCATTCAACGATAGATTTCTTTCCGAATATGTACTATACTTAAACCATTCGAATATTACTTTAATAAATGTGGGTTCTAACTGTGGCTATTATAGATCATCAAAACTTAATATCTGTTAACATTGAAGATGAGATGAAAGGCTCATACTTAGATTATGCAATGAGTGTAATTGTCAGTAGGGCTATTCCAGATGTACGCGATGGTCTAAAGCCAGTACATCGCAGAATCCTTTATGCAATGTATGAAGCTTCTAACTACTTTAACAAACCTCATCGTAAGTCAGCGAGAATTATTGGTGATGTAATGGGTAAATATCATCCACATGGTGATGCGGCAATTTATGACTCATTAGTGAGAATGGCACAGGATTTTTCTTTAAGATTACCACTAATTAATGGTCAAGGTAATTTTGGTTCGAGAGATGGTGATGCACCTGCTGCTATGAGGTATACAGAGTCAAGACTGGCTAAAGTCACTCATACATTGCTTGAAGATATTGACAAAGAAACCGTTGATTTTGCTCCAAATTATGATGGTTCTGAGAGAGAGCCTACAGTATTGCCATCAATGTTTCCAAATCTCTTAGTGAATGGCACTAATGGTATTGCTGTGGGTATGGCTACTAACATTCCACCTCATAATCTTGGAGAAATTATTGATGCTTGCTGCCTATATGTTGATAATAATGATATAGAAATATTAGATCTTATGTCAGTGGTTAAAGGACCTGACTTTCCGACTGCTTGTATTGTGCTTGGTACAAGCGGTATTAGGTCAGCTTATTTAACGGGCAGGGGGAGTATTCTAACTAGAGGTCGGGCAGAAATTGAAGAGATTGCTAATAATAGACAGGCTATTATTATTACAGAAATACCATATATGGTTAATAAAGCTAAATTAGTTGAGAAAATTGCTGAATTAGTCAAAGAAAAACGGATAGAGGGTATCAGCGATCTTAGAGATGAATCAAATAAAGATGGTATTAGAGTAGTAATTGAAATAAAGAAAGACGTGGTAGCTGAAGTAGTGCTAAACCAAATATATTCTTATACTCAGTTACAAACCAGTTTTGGGGTGATTATGTTAGCTCTAAAAGACGGGCTACCAGAAGTTATGAACTTAAAAGAAGTAATAGCGGCTTTTGTTAATTTTAGAGAAATAGTAATCACTCGGAGAACGATATATTTATTAAATAAGGCTCGGGATAAAGCTCATATTTTATTGGGACTAATTATTGCAGTTAGTAACATTGATGAAGTTATTAGAATTATTAAATCTTCAAGTGATCCGGCAAGTGCTAAAGAGCAATTAATGCAAAGGACTTGGGATGCCTCAACTATCATAAATTTAGTAAAACTTGTTGATGATAGAGCGGTGATAGCCGATGATGGTAACTGTTATTTTACTGAAACACAGACCAAAGCTATTCTTGAAATGCGGTTACAACGTTTAACTGCTATGGAGAAGAATAAATTAGAAAATGATCTAGCAGAAATTGCTGAGGAAATTACAGGCTATACTGCTATTTTATCATCACGTGAGAGACTTCTAGAAATTTTAAAAAACGAGTTAATTAGAATTAAAGATGAATTCGCTACACCACGTCTTACTAGTATTGAATTTGGTGACTTCGATCAGGATATAGAGGATCTTATCCAAAGAGAAGAAATGGTTGTGACCGTAACATTAGGCGGTTATATTAAACGCGTACCTCTTGCTACCTATAGAGCACAGAACCGGGGAGGGAAGGGCAGGTCAGGGCTGTCAATGAGAGACGAGGATATTACTACTCAAATATTTGTTGGTAGTACTCACACACCAATGTTGTTTTTCTCAAATATTGGTCAAGTATATAGCTTAAAATTATACAAATTACCGCTCGGTAATCCTCAGAGTAAGGGCAGACCAATAGTCAATATTTTACCTTTAAAAAAAGGAGAGCATATCAATAATATTATGCCATTACCTGAGAATCAGGATGAGTGGGATAGTTTGAATATTATTTTTGCTACAAGCCAAGGTAATATCAGGAGAAATGATTTATCAGACTTTAAACGTATTCAATCAAATGGTAAAATTGCTATTAGGCTTGATGATAATGACCTTTTAATAGATGTTAAAGTTTGTAAAGATGAAGATCATGTGTTACTGGCAACAAAATCTGGTAAAGCTATAAGATTTCCTGCTAGTTCAGTTAGGGTATTTAAAAGCCGCACTTCTGATGGGGTAAGAGGGATGAGACTTGCTTCAGGCGACTATGTTATCTCTATGACCATATTAAAAGGCATCTCCTGCACTATGGATGAAAGAGAAACTTACCGATCAATTCCTCTAGAGGAAAGATTGTTAATAGCTGATGGTAAAGAATTTACTCCGGAAGAATATGGGGTAAATTTAACTAAAGAACAGATTTTGGAAATGGCACTGTCTGAAGAATTTATCCTCACTGTTACGGAAAATGGTTTTGGCAAAAGAAGTTCGGCATATGAGTATAGGATTACTAATCGTGGTGGGAGTGGTGTTGTTAATATGGATGTGTCTAATAAAACAGGCTTGGTTGTTGGCGTAATGCCGGTTAATATGTCCGATGAGTTGATGCTAATTACTAATAACGGCAAACTAATTAGATGTAAACTTGAATCGGTACGTATCACTGGACGTAATACTAGCGGGGTAATATTATTTAAAACCGAGCAAGAAGAAAAAGTAGTTTCTGTTGCGTTGATTGCTGAAAGTCCTGAAACAGAAGAAGAGAATATGCAAGATGATAGTGACGATGGGGAAGTATTGCCTGAATAGACCTCTTGCAAAACTCGCTTATGCTGAGGAATTTGTAGGAGACAAGGAACGGAGAACCGCAGCATACTTAAGTGTACGTGAGGAGCAGAGTACCGGTATCACGCACAAATTACCAGCAGAAGTAGAGTTTTGCAGGAGGTCTAATGAAGTTATCTGATTTTGATTTTACCTTACCGAGTGAATTAATAGCCCAGAACCCAGCAAAAAAACGAGATGAGTCTAATTTATTGGTAGCTGCCCCAAATAATCACTTAGTGCAGACCAAGTTTCATGATATAATCGACTATCTATGCCCTGGTAATTTAATGGTATTTAATGACACTAAAGTTATTAACACCAAATTGCTACTGAATAAAGCTGGTAAAAAGATCGAATTATACCTAAACAAGGCAATAAGTGATAATTATTGGCATGGTTTTGCCAAACCATCAAAAAGACTTGCCATTGAAGATCAGTTTGAGTTTGCTGGTAATAAGATTATTATAAGTAAAAAGCTTGGAATGGGACAAGTTGAGGTGGCTTTTGCTCTAGATAATATCTCAATTTTTGAGTTTTTAGAGAAATATGGTGAAATTCCGCTACCTCCTTATATAAAAAGGGGAGAAAGGTTACCAAAGGACGCTAATCTAGAGGATGATATAGGCAATTCAGAAGAATTTGACTATAATAGATATCAAACAGTTTATAGCAATAACCCTGGAGCAGTAGCCTCCCCAACTGCAGGGCTACATTTCTCCGAACAGTTGTTGGCATTAGTTAAAGCAAAAAATATTGAAACTGCCTTTATTACCTTGCATGTTGGGGCAGGGACGTTCCTACCAGTTAAAACTGAAGATATTGATCAACATCAAATGCATTCAGAGTATTATCATATAGATAAAAAAACTGAAGATATGATTAATAAGGCAAAAAAAGAAAATAGACGAATAATAGCCGTCGGCACTACCACCTTACGAGCATTAGAAAGTAACGCCATAGCAAATAATGGGCAAATAACAAATGGTGGATTTGAAACAGACATTTTTATTAGACCAGGATTTAAATTTCAAATTGTCGATATGTTAATTACCAATTTTCATTTGCCAAAATCTACATTATTCATGTTAGTTTGTGCATTTGCTGGCTATCAGGAAATAACTAATATCTACAAATATGCTATAGATCAAAAAATGCGGTTTTTTAGTTATGGTGATGCAACGCTTCTTTATCAGCTACACCGTCGCGAGGAGTGCGTAAACCTCAAACGTCATTGCGAGAAGCTACTTTAGTAGCATTGAAGCAATCCATATGACAAGTTTTATGGATTGCCACGACCTACTTGCGTGGTCTCGCAATGACGGTTTCTCAATTATTGTTTTCTTAAACTGACGTTTATGCACAATGACGCTATCGAAGTGATTAATTCACAATATCATCTGACTTAATATCCCATAAGTTTAAATGTTCTCCAATCACCGAAAGTACGTCTTCATTTAGACTGAATAAACCTTTGGTATCAGAATTATTTTCAGGTTGGGGAGTTTTAAATACTCCAGTTAAAGAAAACAAATTATAGTTTATATACGAATTAAGTTGCGTCAAAACCTTTTCTGGGTTTATAGCTGGGTTGACTACTTCTAACATCTTAGATAACAAATCTTTGTTAGATTGTTGATAAAATTTTAAAGCAGATAGATGTTTGGGGTTAGATGTAACATCAAATTCCCCAACAAAAGATTCGAGGTTATTATTAACAAACTTTGCTAACTTGTATAGGGGGTTTAGGTTGTACTTACAGGATTCAAGAGTAGATAAAAATGATGCTTTCTCAGATTCCTGCATTCCTTCACCAGGACTAAGATAAAAATGTCCTGTAATAATCCTAGGATTACTATCTAGCATATCATAAATGTGCTGGATACCAGCCGCTGTTATCTCGTTATTATTCCCAACTATAGTAACATCAGTAACTGTCTTATTCTTCTTTAGACTGTCCGTAAAGACTAAAATTTGATCATCAGTAAGCTCTGAATTAGAAAAATTAACGCTAGTAATAGTTTTATTATGTTCTAACGCTAGAACAATAGCTTTAATACCCTCATCTCCTATATTATGGCAGCTTAAAATAAAACTCTGTAATTGTTTTACTGTAATTGTTTTATTGTTTTTTAGCATTTTAGCAAATGCTTCTGCCACTTCATCTCCCATAGGTTCATATCCCGTAGGTTCATATCCAGAACTGCTACAATATGATAGTGTAGTAACTGTTTCATTTGTTTCTAATACTTCAGCAATCCTTTTTATTTGTTCCTTTCTAATTACCTCTCCTCTACAGGGTATAATATGATTACCTTGCTTGTTAAAATTAGTGCCACTAATAACAAACTATTTTCCATAATATATATTATAGAACTATTGTATACAAATAAGTTTAAGCTAGGAGCGTAAAATAAGCAATTTACTATCACCATATATTTTTTCTTTAATCGTTTCTAAAGAATCATCTGTAAGATGCTCATTTTTAGCAAATTCAACGACAATAATTGTTCCATCTTTTAACCATTGACCTTTTTTCAAAGCATTTACTGCCTTTGATACAAGATTTTGATAGTATGGTGGATCAATAAAAATTAGATCAAAGCTGTTTTTACATTTTGGCAAAGCTGTAGCATTGATATTTAGGAAAGTCATTTTATCCATTTCACCTATTTTACTAGCAAATGCTTTTGCTGCCCGCAAATAATCAGCATTTATATCAATTACTGTAATATCCCCTGCTCCTCTAGAACAGCTCTCAAAAGCTAAGCTACCAGTGCCGGCAAATAAATCGAGAACCTTAGAATCCTTGGTAAATAACCTACCATCACTAAATTCTCCTGAAGTTAATATACTAAAAATCGCTTCTCGAATTTTGCCAGTAGAAGGACGATAATTAGAGTTTTTTAAGGTGGGTATTATCCGGTTTTTATGTTTGCCGGCGATAATTCGTATCATAAAAATTTCTTAAATTTCTCAAATGGCATTTCTTTATACTGATTTGGTTGCAAATCACCTAATATAAACCCCCCATAACTAATTCTAATTAACCGGTTAACACTTAGACCAAAATATTCAAATATCTTCCTAATTTCACGATTTTTGCCTTCAGTCAAAATTACTTCAAACCAACAATTAGTTTTTCCTGATTTTATTAATTTAATTAATTTAGGATCATAACGTATTTGATCAATCTCTATATTTTTATAATTTTTAAGCAACAGGCTTGGATTACCATGGGCTCTGACTTTATATACACGTTCGAGTTTGCTTGATGGTAGCTCAAACTTCCTTGCTAAGTCACCATTATTGGTAAGTAATAGTAACCCTTCACTATTGAGGTCTAGTCGCCCTATTGAAATTACCCTAGGCATATTCTGTAATACCAGATTTTCAAAGACAGTTTCTCTACCATAATTATCTTTATGTGAGGTAATTAAGCCAACAGGTTTGTAATATGTCCATAAACGCGGAGTTTGTTGTTGATCTATTACTTTTCCTGATACTTCAATAATGCTAGTATTATCAACCAAGGTGGCAGGCGAATCGATAATCACCCCATTTACCATTACTTGACTATTTTTGATAAGCAGCTCTGCATCACGCCTTGAACATATCCCTGCATTACTAATCGCTTTTGCTAGCCTTTGTGTACTATCCTGTTTCAAAAAAAACAATCCAAATATAATTTAAGTAGTTTGGATTACCGTGCCGTCACTAATTCCCAAGCGTCATTGCGAGGAACTAGTTTAGTAGCGACGAAGCAATCTATTTCTAATCACTTTATGTTACCACAATTCATTACCTACAGCAATTTATTGTATAAACAAGTATATACTATTCCTGGAATACCCCCTTCCCTATTTGTTTCGTATCCTCAACATTGCTAAAAGCAGTAACAAACTGGTGAACATCTGTATAAAAAATATAATACTACTAAATTCTGGCAAAAATATAACCATCATAGGTTGTAATAAAATTGCTATGCCACTTGAAAATAAGGTTATCCTGATACAGGTTTGCCAAGAGGATTTAGGACCAAAATAGTTAGTTAACAAATATACTAAGATGATAATAAAGCTTTTTTCAAATAAAATTGTTGCAAAACGAAAAACTATTATTATCGGCATTAAAATGTAAATAAATATCTTTGGTGCTTGTATTAGGGTTTTGGCAAAATGCTTTTTAATGACTTCTTCAGTGAGAATCTTTTGATCAGGAGTAAATAATTTAGAATATCCTATACTGAACATGCTCTTTTTTTTATCGGTTATTTCTACTGTAGTAAGGGTTATATTGTTACTACCAAACAGGATAGGAATTTTAATTTTATCACTATAAGATAATTGATTTTTTGAGTCTATAACCGCAAGCTTATTACCATTCTCATCAAGTAAATATATAGGTTCATCCTGATCAACTAAAATTTTATTACCATCATAATAGATTTCCGGTAATTGTTTTAATATATGTTCAATAGTTATAGTGCCTTTTGTTAAACGATTCTCAGTAAAGTAATCGGTGAGGACTAACAAGTAATTAAATATAACAATACAATAGATTAATGATGATATAAAAGACACAGCAAATATATACTTAATCCCGTATCCTTTATATGACTTATAAACATCTTGGTAGAAATTTACTGAACTAATTGATAACCATAATTGATGCAATAAAGTGCTAAACCATGAGAAAACGGATAATAGTTTTGTTGTCATAATATCTATTTTGATGTAGATTCATAAAAAATTTTTTATCAATATCTTTTAACACAAAATTAATATTTATTATAATGAAGTTTAATAAAATACCAAAATATTCAGAAGAATATTCTAAATTAAGTAATTGTATTAGAGTTTTAGCAAGTGATAGTATAGAATATGCTCAATCAGGGCATCCAGGTATGGTTCTTGGTATGGCAGATGTTATGACCATGCTAGTATTTAATTTTCTAAAATTCAATCCTAATGATCCAACTTGGTTTGACCGTGATCGCCTGGTGCTATCAGCTGGGCACGGTTCTATGTTGCTTTATAGTTTTTATTATTTAACAAATTATAAAAATTTTCACCTAGAAGATTTGAAACAATTTCGGAAATTACATTCCAAAACTCCTGGACATCCAGAATATGGGGCGTATGAAGCTATTGAGGCTACTACAGGGCCTTTAGGTCAGGGGTTTGGTACTTCAGTTGGGATGGCGATTGCCCAAAAAAAATATCAACAAAAATTGGGCAAAGAGCTTAGTGCACACAAAATTTATTGTATAATTGGAGATGGATGCCTAATGGAAGGTATAAGCTATGAAGCTGCTTCTTTAGCTGGGCATTTATGCCTAAATAACTTAATAGTTTTATTTGATGATAATAAAATTTCCATCGACGGCTCTACCAACCTTACTGTATCTGAAAACCATCTGCTGAAATTTGCCGCCATGGGCTGGAATACCGAATCTATTGATGGGCATGATTTTGAGCAAATTAATGCCAGCCTAATTAAGGCACAAAATTCTGATAAACCATACTTGATTGCCTGCCGTACTTTAATTGGCAAAGGCTCTATTAACAAGGTGAATTCAAATGCCGCCCATGGCTGCCCGCTCGGCAAAGATGAGGTTAAACTTCTTAAAGAAAATTTAGGTTTTAATGATCAGGCGTTTACTATACCAAAGGAATTACAAGAGATATGGGGTACAGCTTGGTTAAGAAATCAAGCGAGTTATACTAATTGGCAAGAGAAGTTTGCTGATATAACTCAAGAGCAAAAAGCCTATTGCAATAAAGCTGATATAGATTGCTCTTTTCTTGATAATATCCTTATTCCAGAAAAAGCTGAAGCAACCCGTTGTTCATCTGGTAGAGTTATAGAATATCTAAGCAAACTATCAGATAAAATTATTTTTGGCTCAGCTGATTTATCATTATCCAACAATATCAAAAATACTGCTAGTAACATAATTAATAAAGATGATTTTACTGGCAATTACATCCATTATGGGGTTCGTGAGAATGTTATGGGGGCTATCATGAACGGACTCGCATTATCAGGCTTCTTACCCGTAGGGGCTACTTTCCTAGTATTTTCTGATTATATGAAACCAACTATGCGGCTTTCTTCTATTATGCAGCAGCAAGTGATCTACATCATGACCCATGATTCAATTGGGGTAGGAGAAGATGGCCCTACTCACCAACCAATAGAGCATCTAGCATCCTTTCGAAGCTTACCAAATATGATGGTATTACGCCCGGCAGACTATCTTGAAACAGTTGAATCTTGGCGAATTGCTTTAGCTAATAAAGAGGGTCCTTCTGTTCTTGCTTTAACCAGACAGTCAGTATCTCAAATAGTTAGCCGAAATATTTCGCAAAATTTATGCTCTAAAGGTGGGTATATACTGTCAGGGAATAATCAAGAAACAGTAGATGTTGCTATCTTCGCCACCGGCTCTGAATTGTCAATAGCATTAGAGGTAAAAGATATACTAAGCAAAAATGGCTTTAGTACCAATGTGATTTCAATGTTATGTTTTGAGTTGTTTTTTAAACAGCAGCCTAGCTATATCCAAAATATCCTGTCCAATGCCAAATTAAAAGTTGCTATAGAAGCTGCAAGTAGTTTTGGCTGGCATCGAATCATTGGAGAGAACGGAATGTTCTTCGGAATGGAACAATTTGGACTCTCCGCTCCCTCTAATGATTTATACTCATATTTCGGTCTTACTTCATCAAATATTTCCGAAAAGATTATGGCAAGAATCCAGAAAAATTAGAAGTGGATTGCTTCGTCGGCTAACGCCTTCTCGCAATGACGTTATCTGTCATTGCGAGCCACCATAGGTGGCGTGGCAATCTATTTTGGGTCGTTTTTTGGATTACTTCACTCACCTTACGCATAAACCCCATGACAATTTAAAAATTCCGGAAAAGTAGAAAAACCGTCATTGCGAGCCACCGTAGGTGGCGTGGCAATCCATAAAAGAGTGGATTGCTTCGTCGACCTAAGGTCTCCTCACAATGACGGTTTCCCAATTATTGTTTTCTTAAACTGACGCTTATGAAATACTAACGGGTTAGCTATACATTACTACTTACTTAAATTTTAGTCGTTATGAATATCATCCACACACCCTAAAGCATCAGTATTTTCTTCGGACATATCATCGTTTGTAACACAGAACTTTGAAGAATCGTGATCCTTAGTAGTATTATGAAATAATGAAGCCACTGTATACTTAATAGTTGTAAAAGTATTAGATATCTTTGCGAAGAACGATGTTGGTTTTATTTTTGCAGTTTTTATATCATTAGATGAAATAGTAGCAGAATCTTCTTGGTAACTTGTATTGAAACTTTCTGATACTACATTTACAGAATCATCTAAATATAGCAGCGATTCTAACGATTCAGTAGATTCTACTAAATCCTCTTTTGCTTCTTCCGCTTTATCTATTAGCTCTTCTACCACTGAAGCTGCTTGTACTAGCTTGTCTTCTTCTAAAGCTAGTGATGTTGTAGATTTAGATGAATCAGTTAAATCACTTGTTGATTTATCATTTTGCACATTATGAATATCAGTAGGTAAGAAATCATCAAGTTCATCGACTTCTTTTCCTAACCTTTTGCTCTTCTCAATACACCTAAATGCGTAATTCCACTGCTCCTTATTAGTCTCGACAACAAGCAGCTCTTTTCTAAGAGCAATCTTTTTTGCAAAAGACTTAAGCCCATCATAAGTAATATTACCATATTTGCCTGGTAATTGAACGTACCAAACTTTATCGTTATTCTGAAGGGCTTCTCCTAAAGCTTTAACTTCCTTATCTCCTATATTCTCCTCCCGTAAGTCAATAGCACCGTCAGATGTATTAGATGTTATCCTTCTTAGCAAATGATCATCAAAAACCGTCATAAATTCTCCTTTAATTTTAAATCGTTACGAACGGACAATATCAACTTCCTATAACCTGTCAAGAAGATTTTAAAAAATTATTAAAAATATAAAAAATTACGTCATTACCCATGGGTGTCAACTTAAGAAAATAGTAGTCGAAAAGGCGTCTATTAGCGAGCCACCGTAGGTGGCGTGGCAATCCATTTCTAATTTTGGATTGCCACATCGCCACAAAGCTGATCCTCGCTAATAGATGTTTGGCGAGCAGATTTTTTATTCATCATAAAAAATAGCAAAAAAAAACCGTGAACGCTCACAATTCAGTTAATTTCACCTACTGTTGCACTTCAGCTCCTGCTAAACTAATATCGTCCTGGTGATCAGTATAACCAGGATTAACTATACCAGGGAAAGAAACCGCTTCATCAGGGTTAATAAAATCACTAAAATCAACAAAACAATCATCACTAGGATTGGGAATATCATGAGTAAAAATATGCTTTAAAAACATACATATTCGTGTGCAGCATCCGATTACTGCTACTAATGCTGCTGAGCTTTCTTCTAATGTTATATCTTTAGGTGTTTTTTCTATAGATTCAGCTAGTTTAGCTATTTTAGTTAAACTTGGTTCTTCAAAAGAGAATGCTCTTTTAGTTAGCTTAATTTTAGTTGAACTTGGTTCGTCAAAAGAGGATGCTCTTTTTCGTGGTTCGAAAGATACAGCAAAAAATAGTGCGCTTTTAGTTAGCTCAACTGCACTATTATTTATACTCGAAATGGCTTGCAACTCTATAGAACGTGAGTTATCATTGGGAGCTTGTATATCAGATTTAGATTTATTCCTACGTGTATAAAACCTCATAAACTTTACCTTTTTAAAACGTTATAACGGATAGCAATAATTTCTTATAGCCTTTTAACTTATGGTTTATATCTTAAACGTAAACTAGGAAATTATCTACTAATTTTTCAACTTGTTGGAAAGTTTTTTTTTCACAATCACTATTATCTTGCCCATCATTTTTATCTTTCAACCCATCCAATACATCGCTAATCATCTTACCAACTTCTATAAACTCTTGTTCTTTGAATCCTCTAGTGGTACATGCTGGAGTGCCGAGCCTAATACCAGAAGTAATAAATGGTGAAGTGGCATCAAATGGTATCGCATTTTTATTGCAGGTTATACCTGCCCTTTCCAACGAATCTGCTGCCACCTTACCAGTTATACCATATTTTCGTAAGTCCACTAATACTATATGATTATCAGTACCATTAGTTAAAATATCATAGCCTCTTGCCATCAAACTATTAGCAAGAGCCTTGGCGTTGCTGATAACCTGTTTTATATAAAGGCGATATTCTGGCTGTAAACATTCCAAAAATGCTACTGCTTTTGCTGCAACAATATGCATTAATGGACCACCCTGCAACCCAGGAAATAAAGCAAGATTTATCTTCTTACCCAATTCCTCATCATTTGACAGAATAAGACCACCACGTGGACCACGCAGAGTTTTGTGAGTAGTAGAAGTCACAACGTGAGCATAAGGCAAAGGGCTTGGATGCTCACCTACCGCAACCAGTCCAGCAATATGGGCAATATCTGCTAGCAAATACGCTCCTACTCTATCAGCAATTTCCCTAAATTTAGCAAAATCTAATTGACGCGAATAGGCAGAATAACCAGCTATAATCAATTTAGGCTTATGTTGCACTGCCAACTGCTCTATTTGGGCATAATCAATTAGATAACTCTCCTTATTTACAGAATAGAACACCGAGTTAAACCATTTGCCAGACAAGTTAGGCGGAGCACCATGCGTCAAATGCCCCCCTGTATCTAGCGACATACCAAGTATAGTATCATGTGGTTTTAATAGAGTCAAAAATACTGCCTGATTAGCCTGAGAGCCGGAATGAGGCTGAACGTTAGCATATTTACAATTAAATAGTGTTTTTACCCGCTCTATAGCCAAAAGCTCAGCCTTATCAACTTCACTACAACCGTTATAATAACGTTTTCCCGGGTATCCTTCAGCATATTTATTGGTCAGAATCGAGCCTTGGGCTTCTAATACTGCCGGGCTTACAAAATTCTCAGAAGCAATCAATTCAATAAAATCATGCTGACGTTTTTTTTCACCATCGATAATTTGATATATTGCATTATCTGTTTCAGATAATTTTTTAGTAAAGATATTCATTAATTTAACCTACTATTTAATGAGGTGTGTTTTTATAAACTTGACAGCAAATTGTAGCCCCTTATCATCAATAGAATGTACAAGATTTGGTATTTTGTATTTACTATAAGGAATATCATATTTCTCTAGATATTCTACTGTTTCATCCATACTACTTACATCAACCACATCGTCTAATTCGCCATGTATCAGGCAAACTGGTGTAGTTTTATTGATACATTGTTGTGGAGCAATTAATCTGCCAGAAAACCCTACCACACAATTAAAAGGTTCTTTTTGTATAAAATTTAAATATAACCCCATCATGGTGCCTTGTGAAAAACCAATGATGATGGTATCTTTATTAGTTAAATTTAGCTCAGCTTGTTTCTTTTGGATTATGCTAGCAACTAAGCCACTATTTTTAGCTGCTAATTCCCTGACTATGTCAGGGGTACGATTATTTAGACTAAACCATTGTCTACCGTAAGGGGCATTATCAAATTTTTCAACGCCATGTGGTGCAATAAAGTGACAATCGGGTAATTCCTTAGATATAAAAGGAACTAATCCTATTAAATCATCGCCATCTGAACCAAGCCCATGTAACAATACCACAAGTTTTTTACATTCACTGCTCAAACTTTTTACTTCTGGGTAAGATAATATTTCATTTTTAGTCATTTTTTAAGTTCCTATAGTTAACTTAGCAATAGTTCTATTAGCTTCTTCTAGCTCTTGTTTAGTATTTACTCCGACCACTATGTCGTGGTTGGCGGATAGCAAATACGATACTTTTTCGCCATTATCCTTAACAATTTTTACCAGTTCCGTTAAATACAACTCTTTTGATTTATCAGGATTCTTTAAAAAAATAGTAGGTAAATATTTTTTTAATACACCATTGGCAAAAGCCATAATACCAGAATTACAAATTGTTACAGCTAGTTCTTCACTCGTTGCTTGTTTAAATTCAACAATTTTCAAAAAATTTCCTAATTCATCAGTAACTATTCGCCCATATTGCCCAGGATTATCTCGCTCAAAACACAAGGTTGTTATGGCAGAATTTGTCGAAACTAGATGTTCTAGTAAATCATTAATAATCTCTGGCGTAATTAAAGGATTATCTCCATAAAGTACGGCTACAATTTTATTGTCATCAATTAAGTCCAAAGCACTATATACCGCATGAGCAGTACCAAGGGGTTCTGGCTGTAAAACAAATTTACAACTATCTTTATAACAAACAATATGTTTTTCTAATTGCCAGGAGTGGACTAAGATAACTTCATTGCTAACTTGTTGGGCATTGGTTATTACCCTATCAAGCATCGATTTACCACCAACTTTATGCATTACTTTTGGTAAGGTAGATTCCATTCTTCTACCATTACCTGCAGCTAGAACAATAACTTGGCAGTCCATATTAAACGTCCTTCATAGTTTCATAAATTGTGTCAGATAATTCATAATTACCAAAAACTTTTTGCACATCATCACTTTCTTCTAAAATATCCACTAATTTTAACAACTTCTCGGCTTTATCATTCTCTTCTATAATTATGGTATTTTTAGGCACCCAACCTATGTAAGATTCTTCAGGATGTCCATATTTACTGGTCAAAAATTCAAGAGCTTGCACAAAGTTCTCAATATCTGTATAGATTAAATATGTATCTTCTTCAGAAATCATATCTTTTGCTCCAGCCTCTAGGCTACTTTCAAACATAGCTTCTGTTGTGGCTAAATTTGCCGGATATTGTACTACTCCGAGATGATCAAACATATAGCTGACACTACCCGTTTCACCTAAATTGCCACCAAATTTGCTAAAAGCCGCCCTAATTTCCGCAGCCGTACGATTTTTATTATCAGTTAAAGCCTCTATTATTATTGCAATTCCACCGGGAGCAAAGCCCTCATACCTAATCTCGGTATAATTTTCGTTGTTATTCGAATCACTTGCCGCACTTATTGCCTTATCTATTCGATCCTTTGGCAAATTTTGACTCCGAGCGGCAGCTATGCTACTCCGCAACCGTGGATTATTGCTTATATCAGACCCTAATTTAGCAGCAGTAATAATTTCTCTAACTAACTTAGTAAAAATTTTTGCCCTTTTTTTATCTTGTGCACCTTTTCGATGCTGAATATTTTTAAATTTTGAATGACCTGCCATATTGTAATCTTAAATCATTATTGAGTAAGCCGAATCGTATCAGAAGGCAATTTAAAGTCAATAGTAAATTCCTCAAGTTTTTTCACCATACTTTATTTTTTACTTTAATAAAACTGTATATCGTCTTATATTGTCTAACTATAACATATAGAATTGAGTCCACTAAGTACTATTTATGAAAAAATTTATAATAGACTTGCTGCATAAGTCAAAAATAGTTGAAGGATTTTTAGGAGAAACGAAGCCAAGTACCGCAGTGTACATAAACGTACATGAGCAGCTGAGGCGAGTTTCGACGACAAAATCATCAACTAGATTGACTTATGTAGCAAGTCTAATTTTATATCTCTTATTTGCTCACGACTGCCTAGCATCAGAACCTCAGGCATGGCAAATGCTGTTACAGACTCCAGCCAGTCATCTTATGGAAGAGCTTCAGGAGTTTCATAATTTCCTACTGCTCATATCAGGAGGAATAGTTGCTTTTATTATTGTTTTATTAATTTATGTTTGCATCAGATTTAATGCCAAAGCCAATCCTATTCCAGCAAAATTTTCTGATAATATATTGGTTGAAATTATTTGGACGATAATTCCTATAGTTATTTTAATTATTATTGCTGTACCATCATTTCGTGTTGCACGTATTGCAGAAGATATTCCTGAAATAGACATGACGGTTAAAGTTGTAGGATATCAGTGGTATTGGCACTATATCTACCCTGATTATGATAATATGGAATTTGATAGTTGTTTAATTACTGATGAAAACTTAAAACCTGGTCAAAAAAGATTATTAGAAGTTGATAATCGTATTATTATACCAGAAAATACTACCGTAAAATTTTTAATTACTGCAGGGGATGTTATACATAGTTTTGCAGTACCAGCATTAGGTATAAAGATCGATGCTGTGCCTGGCAGAGTTAATGAAACCTGGACTAAAATTAGTAAAAAAGGTGTGTATTATGGTCAATGTTCAGAGCTTTGTGGTGTTAATCACGGCTTTATGCCTATTGCCATTGAAGTAGTAAGCAAAGAAGAATTTCAAGATTGGTTGATTGCGGCAAAAACAAAATTCTCTATGAAAGTAAAGACAAACGTTATTGCGATGAAACCATGAGGATGCCGAAGCAATAAATTGTCATTTTCGCTTCGGTGCGGAATCTAGATACCTGCTTATGCAGGTATGACAACCTATCTTAGGTATGCATAAGCGTTAGTTTAAGAAAACAATAATTGAAAAACCGTCATTGCGAGGAGACCGTAAGGTCACGAAGCAATCCAGAAAAGTGATTAAAAATGGATTGCCACGCCACCTACGGTGGCTCGCAATGACGACTTTTCTACTTTACTTTCTTAAACTGATGCCTATGAGCAAGGATAACATTAACTAAATGAACGAGAGTCATATGGTAAGCCATAATAATCTTTATCCACATATTTACCCAAAACAGGTTAAAGAAATTGTATTTTTAAAACATTTTATTCATAATCCTAACATAATGGTAGGTGATTATACTTATTATCATGATCACCGATATCCAGAACATTTTGAATGTAATAACGTTGTAGGATATTATCAGTGTAAATTAATTATTGGTAAGTTTTGTGCTATTGCTAAAGGAACTATTTTTATTGCAGATGATGTCAATCACCCAATGGATGGTTTTTCTACTTATCCATTTTTTATTTTCGAAGGTTGGAATAATTATACACCAACTCCTAATAAAGGAAGAAGTACAATAGTTGGTAATGATGTGTGGTTTGGTACTAATGCAGTGATTATACCGGGAGTAACAATAGGAGATGGAGCAATTATCGGAGCATATGCAGTGGTGACCAAGGACGTACCCCCCTACTCTATCGTTGCAGGTAATCCTAGTAGAATTATTAAAACTAAGGGCTATAAAGATATTAAAATAATATCTCTTCTTGAAAGTGAAAGTAACAAAGAAGATAGTAAAAGCAAAAGAAGCCTAGCTGATTTAATTGTTGAAGATGAAGAACACCATAAATATATTATTGAAATTGAGCGTACTGTTAAGGATTCTTTCATCCATAAGGCTTGTTTTAATACTGCAAGGCTTATTGTTGATAATCTTGCTCAAAGAGAGGACTATACCCAAATTATCAAAATATTTCATATCTCTCTGCTTTATTTCCCTATAGGTAGCGGTAATGGTACTATTTATCATGGCAAGACTATCATACATGAAATAGAGAGTAATGAACGTTTAACTGTCCATATTAAAAATAAGGAAACTCACGAAATTTTTGATGCAACCAATATCTTACCAGAATATTTTTATATATCAGTGCCGTTGTTTAATGATCGTCTAGAAAAAGAGATCGATGATTGGTTGCATGTCCTGAAATATGATGAAGTACCACCAACTTACCATTCGCCTTATATGAGCCAAGTAGCGGAAAAGCTTAATATCCTAAAAATGACACCTGAAGAAAGGGCAAACTATTCCTATTACAGAAAGAAGCTTTATAATGATAGAGATGAACTACAAGGTGCTGAAGCTAGAGGAGAAGCAAAAGCAATAAAATCTATCGCTAAGAATTTGCTTAAAGCTGGAGTATCTATTGATGTTATTTGTACATCTACTGGACTTAGTAAATCTCAAATAGAAAGCTTAAAAGATGACTGACCTACTAGGGTATTATATCATAATTTAAAGATATTAAGAACTTAAAACAATTTCAGAATGACATGATAGAAAAGGATAATTTATGAACCAAACAACAGATCATTACCAAACCCCTAAAGGTATAAAAAGATGGATTTTCTCTACCAATCACAAAGATATTGGCATAATGTATATTATATTTGCCATATTTGCTGGGATCGTTGGAGGGTTATTTTCTGTTATTTTTAGGCTAGAATTAGCAATGCCCGGTGGGCATATATTAGGGGAAAATTACCAACTATATAATGTATTAATTACTGCTCATGCGATAATTATGGTATTTTTCATGATTATGCCAGCTTTATTTGGTGGGTTTGGTAATTACTTTGTACCAATTTTAATAGGCGCACCAGACATGGCTTTTCCAAGGCTAAATAATATAAGTTTTTGGCTGCTTGTTCCTGCTTTTATGTTATTAATGCTTTCGGCTTTTGTTGATGGTGGTGCAGGTACTGGCTGGACGCTTTACCCCCCTCTAAGTACTCTAGTCGGACATCCTGGGGCGGCAGTCGATATGGCTATTTTAAGTTTACATATTACAGGGCTTTCTTCTATTCTTGGTTCAATCAATATGATTGTTACTATCTTTAATATGAGAACCGATGGTATGGGGTTATTTGAAACGCCTCTATTTATTTGGTCAATTTTGATCACTGCCTTTTTACTGATACTAGCAATTCCAGTATTAGGTGGTGCAATAACCATGTTATTAACTGATCGAAACTTTGGTACTACTTTCTTTAAACCTGAAGGGGGCGGAGATCCAGTATTATTTCAGCATTTATTTTGGTTTTTTGGTCATCCAGAAGTATATATCGTAATATTGCCGGGGTTTGGGATAGTTAGTCAGGTTCTTTCTACTTTCTCTCGTAAGCCGGTATTTGGTTATTTAGGTATGGTAGTAGCTATGGTAACTATAGGATTTGTCGGTTTTATAGTTTGGGCTCATCATATGTTTACTGTTGGTCTTTCATACAATACATTAATCTATTTTACCGCTGGTACAATGATTATCGCGGTGCCTACTGGTATTAAAATATTTAGCTGGATTGCCACAATGTGGGGAGGGTCAATTACTTTTGAAACCCCTATGTTATTTTCTATAGGGTTTATCTTGTTATTTACTATTGGCGGAGTTACCGGCATAATATTATCAAATTCGGCAATCGATAGAATTTTACATGATACATACTATGTGGTAGCACATTTTCACTACACTATGTCGCTTGGGGCTTTATTTACTGCATTTGCTGGATTCTATTATTGGTTTGGTAAAATGTCAGGAAGACAATATTCTGAAATGATGGGCAAAATTCATTTTTGGATTACGTTTATCGGCGTTAATTTGACATTTTTCCCTCAGCATTTTCTTGGATTAGCTGGGATGCCAAGAAGAATACCGGATTATCCGGATGCTTTTGCCGGCTGGAATATGGTATCATCTATCGGAGCAGTTATTTCCTTTATTGCGGCTCTTTACTTTGTATTCATTGTTATTTACACTCTGAAATACGGCAAAAAATGCCCAAATAATCCTTGGGGTGATGGGGCTAATACTCTTGAGTGGACAGTCTCTTCTCCCCCACCATTCCATACTTTTGAAGTACCACCTAAAATTTAATAGAGGTAATAATTTGATAGGTGAATATATATATTGTGGCTTTTGGCGAAGAATAGCAGCTGGATTGTTTAATTACATTATTATGACATTAATATGTACAGTTATAGGTCTTGTATGTATAGTTATGGGTGTTGTTTGGCTTTTTTTAACAAATATTTCTTTTTTTTAGCGGAAATATTTATGGATTGGACTTTTCCAACCACATTACTACTATTCTTATATATTCCAATATTCGAGTCATCTTCAATGCAAGCAACTCCTGGCTGTTATATCTTGGACATGAAAATTATAAACAAAAATGGTACTCGAATAAGCTTTTTTAAATCTTTGTTTAGATTTATTACATTAGTATTGATAAATAGTACTGGGATATTGATAATCCCAAATATTGCTTGCATTATATGTACCAATGAAAAAGTGTTTCTACATGACATATTGTTTGGCACCAGAATGATAAGGCAATAAATTTAATATTATGCAGCTACCCTAGGCTCTTATATCACATTTTCAAGATATAAGAGCCTAGTATTTAGCCATAGTAAACTAACGTCTATTAGTGATGAAGCGTAATGTTAGTCGGGTTAGCAATTCCTCACTTCGCCAATTAAAACCCCCGTATCCTTGCTATTGATTTGTTAGATCGCTCTTTGATAAAATTCAAAAATTGGCTAACTGAATCAACTATGTCATCGTTTTTGCAATGTGGGAAATTTAACAATTCGTTGAGCAATATAGTATTAAAAGCCGACTGTTTTGGCAAAACTACGGCTGTAGATTGGAATAAAGCTAAAACTGAGGAGAATCTAGTAATTTTATCAAGTCGGGGCTTTATGGCAACTATATTAACAATCCCATCTAATCTTAGGTCTTGTATAACTTGCTGACCACTGGCTTTATCTTCAATTAATATATATCTAGGACAATATTTCTTGGCTAGTTTTTCTACTTGCCCCTTTAACTCTGGATAAGTAACTTTTTGCCTGAACATTGATACAAGATAATATTTCTTATCTAAAATACCCCAAGAGGTACAAACGCTATAATCAGCATTTTCTGAAATTTTAATGGCGGTATCCCAACTTTGCACAAAATAATCAAATTTTTTTGGTATGGTTTCATAAAAACTAATATCCTCAATATTTAACAATATACAATTATTAGATATTGGCTCTTGCAAATATTGAGCAGCATAATTATGCACACCAATTTCTTGTTCTAATTTTATCAGATAATCAGAATTATCGCGAAAACTATGTAAAATATCACCTGTAACATATTGATATTTATACTTATTGATTGAAAATATTTGTTCTCGTTTTGCCATAGCTGGAATTTTTAAATGATGCCAACAATTGGAATTTGCCAATAAATGTCCGCTTAAATCTTCTTCATGTAATCTTTGCATAACTAATACTATTGCTCCGGTATTTTTGTTGTTAAGTCTGGTGACAAAAGTTTGTTCAAACCATTCAATCACCCGTTTACGCATTTTGGGGGAATTGATTTGAGTAGGGTTATGTGGGTCATCAATAATGAGTATATCACCCCCCTCACCTGTTGCCGAACCACCAACTGACGTAGCAAACCTAAAACCATTATTATTTGTCAGAAATTTACTTTTTTGATTATGTTTTTTACTTAAAATAGTCTTCAGAAAAATTTGCTGATACCAATCGGAAGTAAGTATCAAACGACAATCTAAAGAATGTTTTACACTTAATACTTGAGAATAGCTGGCAGACATAATCCTTTTTGTTGGATCATGTCCTAATATCCAGGCTGGCCATGCTACTCCAATACATACAGATTTTAGAGACCTAGGCGGCATATTAATGATTAGCCTCTTAATATCTCCATTCTGTACTGCTTGCAAATATTCAGCAATTAGCTCAATATGCCAATTGGCTTGATATTCTACTCCAGGATTAATGGTATTAAATACTTTATTGATAAAACTATTAAAATCTTGCCTCAATATTGCATGTAATAACTTCTTCGGATAAGTCATTGATATTTACTCAAAAATTCAGCTATAATTTCTTTGTCCTCTTCTTTCATTATGGTGTTTTCATTTAAATACTCATCTTTGCTAAGTTTATTTAGCTGAATAATTAAATTGACTAATTTATTCAGCGTTTCAGTAATATTCTTTTTAACTACTATCTCCCCCTTGGATTTTTTTGATTCTAGTTCATCTATTTCATCTTCAAGCAGAGAAACTATCTTAGCAATAAAACCATATAATGTAGTAATTGTATCGTTTGTCATAATCTATCTCCACCATCTATTGGTTTAAGACCGACAAGAGATCTTTTCTCGTTCAAAGTCATAAAACTAGCATTGGAGATTTTAGCCCATAAATTCTCTCGTTTTTCGGTCAATGCTGAAATACTATCTCGATCAAAATCAATAATAATTTCCTCTTGATACCAGTGTGACAACCAGTTACCTAAGGCGTCTGATAATTTATCAAGCAACGGAATTAACGTCTCTTCCCACAGAGCTAATCTAGCTTCTTGCATATTACTGTAAGTATTATCGCCATTAATACCTAGCAATTGAGGGGGAATACCAAAAGCTAAAGCTATTTCCCTAGCTGCAGAGTTTTTTGCCTCGATAAAATCCATATCCTTGGGATTAATACTCATTTCCTGCCAATCAAGCCCACCTTCTAAAAGAAGAGGCTTACCAGAATTATTACTACTGGTAAATTTTTCGGTAAGTTGCTCGTGTAACCTATCAAACTGCTCATCACTAAGATAACCATTAGTTTCTTTGACTATCAATGCTCCACTTGGACGAGCTCCATTCCTCAGTAAAGAACTATTCCAGCTAGTAGCTTGCAAATGCAGATCGATCGACAAGGAAGCAGCATCGAGGCAAGATAATCCATAATAACAATTGGTAGGATGATAGTTTTTCAAATGTAACACCTTGCTCATTCGATCAATTGGTGAAATAGGATAAATTTTTTCTCCGCTGCTATTTATATATCTATATGCTACTGGGGAATTTTTCTCTAATACTAATTCAGTTGAATTGGCAGGTAATAAGTAAATTTCTCGGGGGCGATTATTTATTAATGTTGCTAAAATATAAGCATTACCATATAACAGCTTACTTGCTATCACTTCACCAAAAAAATCTGCTCCAGCTTTTTCTGGATTAGGTTTTTTCAATAAATTATAAACAGGATGATTTGGCATTTTTTCAAAAGCCCCTCGGTTGTTTTTACTAACTATCCAAGGGACATGACTTGCTGACTGGGCTATTAAATTCACACATCGATAAACTATAACATTTCTACGATATGCCTCTATCCCAACTTTTACATCCCTAAATTCTGAATTCCCTAAACTATTAAAATCAATAAATGTATGAGATTTACAATTTTTGGCTTTAAAGACCTTTTTAAGATATTCTGTTATCATACTTACCTAAAATAAATTTCTTGTAATTACTTATAACATTATTTTATTGCTGCACTAAGTGTTGACGCATAAATATTCGTCAAATATTTAAATTTTTTTTATTGCATTACATACCTCCCTTGATTACAAATAAATCAACTAAGCAATAAACAAGAAAAAATAATATGTCTAAGGATAATTAAGATGACGAAAAGACCAAAACATGACCAGTTATTTAAGAAAATAATGGGCAATGAAATAGCAGCCCAGGAATTTTTAGAATATTATTTACCGAATAATTTTAAAGAAAAGATAGACTTATCAAAGATCAAAATAGAGCAAGAAAGTTATATTGAAGAGAGTTTGAGACGAAAATATAGTGACATAGTTTATTCGGTAAAAACTAAAAATGACGAGACTGCATTCATCTATGTTTTGCTTGATCATCAATCGACATCTGATTATTGGATGGCACTAAGACTTTGGAGGTACACGTTATTATTATGTGAAAGGCATAAAAAGAATGAGGATAAACTACCATTAATTTGTCCGATTATCATGTATAATGGTGTAGAGAAATATCATGCTCCAAGGAATTTATGGAATTTATTTACAGATTCTGAGCAAGCTAAAAAACTGATGACGGAAGATTACCAATTGGTAGATTTACAGAGTATGTCTGATGATGAGATAGTGCAGAAAAAACATTTAGGGATGATGGAATATGTGATGAAGCATATACATCAGCGAGATATGATAAAATTATGGGAGCAGTTTTTAGAAAGGTTTAAGTTAGAAATATTAGTGGATAAAGAGAATGGTTATATTTACTTAAGATCGTTTTTATGGTATACTGATGCCAAGTTGCCTGAAGAAAGGCAATCGGAATTAGAACAGCTACTAGCTAAATATTTATCTGAAGAAGAAAAAGGGAATATTATGAGAACCATTGCACAAAAATATATCGATGAAGGAGAAGCTAGAGGAGAGATCAGAGGAGAAGAGAAAAAAGCTATGGCTGTAGCTAAAAATTTACTTAAAGTTGGTGTGTCAATTGATATCATCTCTACATCTACTGGGTTGTCTAAAAAAGTAATAGAAGAGTTGATGGTATAATTATTACAAAAAGCTCTGAAATATTATAGATTCCGCACCGAAGCTAGGATGGCAAGATACGCAGGAACGACAATTTAAGATTGCTTCGTCGGCTTACGTCGCTTCGCAATGACGAAGTAATGTTATAATCAATTGATAAGAAATTGGTGACGTCGTCACTCGTTGTTCCTAACCCCAAATTCTTCTGAATTGACTATGGTCGAATTAGCTATAAAGAAAAATGTTCACAACAAACTTAATAAAATTGCTTGTCATTTTGTTTCCATTCTATTAAAGTATTAGTATGTACTAGCCTAATAAGTTATGGGGTGTTAATGATAACAATTTTATCAAGGCAATTATTATATGTTCAACACTCTTAAATATTTAAAATATTCGTTTACAGCTATTCTTTTGATAGCACCAATGCTTGCTTGTGCCAACATAGAACCCAAATATAAGGTCAGAAATTTTACGGTATAAAATAATGTTGCAGCTAATATGACGTCATTGCGAGGAGGCATAAAGCCGACGAAGCAATCCATTTGTGGTTACTTTTAGGGATTGTTTCGTCGCTATAGTCAATTCAGGAGAATTTGGGGCTAGGAGCGATGGAGCGACGCCTATAAGTAATAGGCGAGCGACGAGTGACGACGTCCCCAACTTCTCATCAATTGACTATACTATAAGTAGCTCTGAGCCATGACGTTGTGTTGCAAACATTAAAACATTAATGCAAGATGCATTAATGTAAAGAATTTAAACAATGAGTTATATTAAATGTCTGCTCAAATAATAGAGTTATTAATTTTTGCTGGGGTTGCTTTTTTTATTATAAATAGGCTAATTGCTACGCTTGGCTCTACGTCAGATGAGGATCCAACTAAACATAAATCTTCCTTTTTCGGTGAAACAGGAATCAGAGACGTTACTTGTACAGCAAAAGCTGCTACTAGTAGTATTTTTAAGAAAAAATTACCTCAAAATATGGTAAAACCAGCCCCTATCAATCCTATGGAGTTTGATGGGTTAATAGTTTACGAAAATTCTGTGGCTATAATAGCTGGGATTGCAGCTATATCTGCTAAACTTCCATCATTTCAAGCAAGGAAATTTTTATATAGTGCAAAAGCAGCCTTTGAGCTGATCATTGAAGCTTCTAATGATGACGATATTGAAGATTTACTGACATTGGTGGATAAAAGATATATACAGGAATTTCATATTTTTTCTGAAACCTATGGAGAATTTGTCCATGGTAGCGTACTAGATGCCCAAATTTCTGAAGCTTATACATTTGCTAATAATATTTTTATAAAAGTATTATTCACTGGCGAAAATATAACTAGTAAGATAAAAAACATACAAGAAGAATGGACTTTCTCTAGAAGCCTTATTTCTAAAAATACAGATTGGTTTTTAACTAATGTTGCTCGTCTAGAACTGGAAGAACAGCCAACTTCTTAGCTTCTGATGATTCACCAGTATAAATTATATTTTGGTAATTAAGTTTGATAACAGTAAACAAAGCTGGGTGATCGTTCTCTACATTAACAATAATTTTTATGATTTGGGGGAATTCTTTGGTTAATATCTTAAACATATAATCAAGCACTAGCATACCGTAATATCTCGTACTACCACTTTTATTAGTTAAAATAACAGGATCGTGAAATTCAGATAAAAACTCTCGTGCATCACCTAAGTTTTCTATTGTATAAGTTGTTGGGTTTGGCATTTTATAAACCTATCTAAATTTATGCTATATATTAAATTACCATAAAGAGTCAGTTTAGTATACTCAAATCATTTGAGTATATAACTCATCGGATTAGCTATACAAAGCTCAATCATTCTCAATATGTACTGTGACATGCTGACCTAATAACGGTGATTCAAATGGTACCTCATAATATATATGCTCGTCTATCCCTAATAATGGCTCTGCTGAATTCTCAGTACCAGATATATTAATAAGTGCTATTGTTGGCGAGAGTGTCGTCGTATTTAGATTAGGTGATGTAATATCTTTCTTTGTTATTACATGTATCGTTTTTGGCTGATCAGGTATTGCATAAAGAGGTTCAGCATTTTGATGTGAAAATATGTTACCAAGTGCTGTCTTAATAGGGGACTTCTCTTGATGACCAATTGAATCGTCACCACTCTTAATTTTTTTAGGGCATATATTATGGCTGCTATTAGTGTGGTTGCTGCTATTCCTGTTCCAACTATGGCTAGTGGTATAGAAGAGCTTGTTGATTCTTCGGTGTTATTATCTTCAGTGTGAGTAGTAGATGGAGTAGTGCTTGTTGTGCTTCTACAACCACCAGGAATATCTCTATTAGCAAACAAGCTCTTTATAGTAGAATCTTGAATTTGTTGCATTAACCAATCACCCCAACCGTTAATACACTCAAACTGTTGAATAGTGTTGTCATTTTTGACTATAGTAACTGCAATATTGTTATTACCATGATGATTATCAGTTGTAACTGGTATTTTTTGACAATGATTTCTAATATAAGAATCTACTATATTCAGACCATTAAGTGTATTGCAATGAAATACTGCACATGGTGAGTCAGAAGAATCACATTTTATTAGTAATATTTTATCTACATGATAAGGAGTTGTAGTAGGTTCTACACTTGTGGGCTGTACAGTTGTAGTAGGCTGTACACTATTAGTAGCAGGACAATTCTGCATACCCTCAATTATACTCTGACCTATCTCTTGTTGTATTAAGGCACAACTCTTATTATCACTTATATCATCTTCCATTCTATGTATTAGTTCTAAGAGCCAATCTCCCCAATGGGTACCACAATTATATGTTGTATCAGAACTCTGGTGGATTGTAGTAAGTGATGCCCCTGCTGTAGTATTATAGGATATTTTGTAGTTATCATAATAGACTATAATATCACTATCTGAAGGTATATGTTTTTGTTTATGAGGGAAACAACCTTGGACTCTCTGATACATTGCGGTATGGTTATTAAGTTTTTCCTCAGCCCATTTCACTGTACCTGAATCGCAAGACGATATTTCATATTTTGAACTGTTAGGGTTGCATATAATAACAAAGGGTGTATCCTTTGCTGCGACAGGATCTGAATTATTACTTAGCCATTTTTTGAACTTTGATACATCAAAGTATGGTTTTAAGTGTGTAGTTACACATTGTCGTTCTTCTTCATTTTTCCGACATTCTAAAAAGTTTCTTATTGTCCCTGGTGTATATTCTTGATAATACTTTATTATAACAGGTCCTATTGTATATCGTCCAATAGAGTTCTCTAGAACTTGATCGTCATTATAATTTTGCAATGCCTTGTTATCAAAAAGAGAGCGAGCTGAATTAATCAAATTTTTAGAATTGTCATTATTACGTTCAACAAATGCTGCAATTCCTTCAGATAATAATGTCCTTATCCCTCTACCATCAGTGTTATAATATTGAATGGCATGAGCTACTTCATGTACCACAACACTACCATCATACTCTTCTGTTGTTCCTATTACAGCTGTCATTGCACATCGCATAATATTGGGATTTTCTGGATCGTTACCTCCAGGTATATACTGTCCCGCTATGACTCCATGAGGGGTATCCCACTTGGTAAGGGTACATTTATGTTCCATTTTAGATGGTATTACTCCAATTGTGCTGTCAAATGTTTTAATTGATTCACGAATACTGGCTTTAACCTTTAATATCTGATCAGCAGTAAAGCCTTTGAGAGTTATATTCATTTTTAAAGGATGCTTTATCTGAAAATATGGAGTATTATCGTCAGATATTTTTGCATCTGTAGTTCTGAATAATGCTGGAACAAAATATTTCTCTATAGGTACTGTTCTAGATTCTAAATTTTTCATAAAATACGGATCAATTTTTTCTTGCTCAAGTAAATCAAAAGGTATTTTAGGGTTAAATGAGTCTAAAATATCATTATCACCGTAAGATACGGATGATGCGCCATTTGTATCTACTTCATTAGTATTTTTAGAGCTATAAGCACCGGTAATGTTATTCACCAAAGGAGAGAGCCAGATAAGAAGATTAGTTAAATTCATGTAAAACCTCAAGTTTAATGTGTTAATACATTTAGATTGTGTATTATTTTTACAATAAAGCCGTTTAATACGACCTTTGCTGCTGCAGCAACATATACTAAATTCTCGCTTTATGCAAGCAGTTATTTGAAAATTCTTGTAAAAACTTATGATGTACTGAGTTAGAGAATGAAAAAAATAAGCAATATTGCAAAAATAATGAAAACAGCTATTAGTGGAGCATAAAAATCTGTTATATTTATCTTGTTATATCTAATTCAGGTTAGAATAATAAATTATATTGTTATTTATTTAATCGATAAAAATTATGAATATTTTTGTTACTAATAACTGTCCTGTAATATCTGCACATGCCTTGGATAACAAACGTGTAGTTAAAATGGTTTTAGAAACAGCACAATTGTTAAGTACCGCAATATTCATTAATAGCGGCGTTATATATGATCATATCTACAAACCAACTCACATGAAGCACCCATGTACTATCTGGGCGGCATTGAATATTGGCAATTGGGACTGGTTATTTCAGCATTTTTTAGCATTATGCGAAGAATATAATTTTCGTTATAACAAAAAACATGCTTCCACAAGGTTATTACCATATTTGTTAGAACGTAGAACTGATATTCAAGATGGCATAATAACTCCATTTGCTAATTGTACTAAATCAGAGAGCATGCAGGTGGATTTTAAGCATATTAGCGATCCTTGTGAAGCTTATAGAAAATATCTCAATGCAAAATGGCACCATGATAAATTACCACCGAAATGGATTAACAGAGAACCACCTTTATGGTATAATAACTGATTTTATATTAAGTTTTATCCTTTCATGTGTTGAAATAAATATTATGATGTGGAAATAAAATTGACAACTATGGCATTACATGAACAAGATTTATAAAATTTCGATATTTACACTATATTTGATATTAATTTGTCTCTTAATATTACCTATTGTTACTGTTAAGGCAGAGTCTCCTATTAAAGCAGTGACATCTAGCACAGAGGAAAATAATAATGTGATTCATCATTCTGATAGTAATGCAATAACCCTTGAAGCAAAGCAAGCAATAGTCATAGATTACGCTACAGGTAAAGTGTTGTTGGCAAAGAATGCTTATGAGCGTATGACTCCTTCATCTATGACCAAAATAATGACATCTTATCTTATTGAAGAGAAAATTCAGAAGGGCGAGGTGTCGTTTGATTCGCATTTTATTGTAAGTGAGAAAGCTTGGCGTATGGGAGGGTCAAAATCTTTCATGCCTCTAGGTGAAATGGTACGTCTTGAAGATATTTTGAATGGTATTATTATTCAATCAGGAAATGATGCTTGTATTGTAGCGGCTGAAGGGTTGTACGGAACGGAAGAAAATTTTGTTGAGGCTATGAATTTACAAGCACAGAAAATAGGTATGAAGGATACTCATTTTGTTAATGCTAGTGGTTGGTCAGCAGAAAATCATTATAGTACCGCCTATGATCTCACACTACTTAGCAGAGCTCTTATTAAAAACCACCCAGAGTTTTATCGCATTTATAGTGAAAAATATTTTACTTTCGGTAAAGATCAAAAAGGTCGCCCTATTATTCAAGGAAATCGTAATCCCTTATTATATAAAGAAGTTGGATGTGATGGTATTAAAACAGGATATACTGATGATGGGGGTTATGGTATGGTAGCATCATGTATAGATGATGGGCGTCGCTATATTATGGTTATTAATGGTCTTAGTTCTATGAAAAAGCGAGCTGATGAATCTCTAATGCTATTAGATTGGATTAAGCAAAACTTTATTAACAAAAAGTTTTATGCCAAAGGTGATATAATATCAGAAACTGATGTATGGCTTGGTGTAAAGGATAAAGTGCAACTTGTAGCAGCAGAAAAGTTGTCAATGGTTGTGCCACGTTCTAACCAAGAAAAAATTGATATAAAAATATCGATACCGTCAACTGTTTCAGCTCCTTTAAAGGCTGGGGATATTGTTGGTAAAATAACTGTAACTGTTGACAATGATGTTCAAGAAATAGCTCTTCTTGCTAAAGAATCCATTGACAAAGTAGGATTTTTGAAGAGAATAGCTTGCTACTTTAATTATTTGTTTTTTAGCAAATAATTTGGTAATTGGCATTTTACTAAACTTATAATATTTATAATTATGACAGAGATAATCGATTCACAAGATTTAATTGACACTATCAGTAAACTTGAAAAATTAGAGGAAGAGAAAACCGAACTGACCGATCTAATAAAGGATGCTTATGAAGAAGCTAAACATAAAGGCTATGATATTAAGATAATTAAGCATGTTCTGAAACTTAAGAAAAAAGATAAAGATGATCTTGCTGAAGAAGATAGCCTAATAGAGATATATCGTGGAGCGTTGAATATTTAACAATTATTTGCAAAATATTGCTATAATTAAACGTCGACTCTTATTGAATTTAGTACTCACGATATTATATATATTAGGTTTTGTGAGCGTTCACGGGAAAAAAGTTAAAGTACAAGACGTCATTGCGAGAAGGCGTAAGCCGACGAAGCAATCCAGGAAAATGGTTAGAAATGGATTGCTTCGCTGCTACTAAAGTAGCTCCTCGCAATGACAGCTTAGGTAAGAGTATTCGACATTAAGTTAATGATTCCCTTTTAAAACTTTGATATAAAACTGGAATAACAAATATAGTAAACAGAGTTCCAATAGTCATACCCCCAACTATTACCAAACCAATAGACTTTTGAGCTTCGGCTCCTGCTCCTGAGGCGATAACTAATGATACTGCTCCAAAAATGGTTGCTAGAGTAGTCATTAGAATTGGTCTAAGCCTTAAGCTAGAAGCTTTAGTTACAGCTTCTCTAATATTTAATCCTTGGCTTCTTAAGTTATTAGTAAATTCTACGATCATAATAGAATTTTTTGTGATCAAACCAATTAAAGTGAGCAAGCCAATACTACTATACATATTAAACGTATTACCAAATATCCAGAGTGTTAATACGCCACCAGTAAATGAAAATGGTACAGCAATAAGGATTAATATCGGATCAGTAAAACTTTCAAATTGTGCTGAAAGCACTAAGTAAATAAACAATAAAGCAAATAAGAACGTAGTAGTCATAGTACCTTCTGATTCAGCCTTTTTCTTAATTTCGCCAATATATTCTAGAATAGTGGTATTATTATCCAATAATTCATTAGCTATGTTATTCACTTGCTTTATTGCATCGGTAATTTTTTGGTTTGGGGCTAAATCTGCCGAGATGGTTACTGATCTAGCATTATTATAATGATTATAATATTTGATAGATACTTTCTCAACTATATTAGCCACGACATTTAATGGCAATAAATTATTAGTTGGTTTATTGGTTGGTATCAGTATCTTACTAAAGTGATCGATATTACTACGATGTTTTAAATTATACTGCATAGTTATATCATACAATTCATTGCCCATTCTAAAATCACCAAGCTGCTTTCCTGCTAGCAAATATTGCAATGTTAACCCTATATTTTCTAAACTCACACCATAAAGGTAAGCTTTATCTCGGTTAACAATTACGTCAATGGTCGGCATAGAGGAATCTACATTACTGTAAATATTCATAAAAGCTGGTTTTTTCTTCATAGTATCGACGAATTTCTCTGATATTTGAACTAATTGCTCATATTCAAGCGAGGATTGCAAAGTAAATTCCATAGGACTTCCAGCATTATCACTAACCATTGAGCGTGGTTCCACTGCAAAAATTGATATTCCAGCTATTTGTTGAAATTGCTGATTAAGTAAGTTTATTATAGTTGTTTGTGACATTGACCTTACTTTCCAATCTTTAAGAGGTATAAAACCATGACCACGCCCCCCTTTTATTACTATCAAATAACCTGCGATATCTTTGTAAGAACTAAGTATTTTTTCAACTTCTATTATTGATCTTTCTGATTGTTCACTATTAGAACCTTGAGGACCAACGAAGGAAAGATTCACAATGCCATCATCCTCCTGAGGAATAAACACCTTTGGAACAAAGATAAAACTAACGACTAGCACCACTAAAGATAGGGCAATAATAAGTGAGAATTGCTTTTTATGATCAAAAGCAAGATTTAAATAGACCAAATACTTGCTTTGGACTAATTTAATAAACTGGTCAAATTTAACTAAAAACCCTAAGGAAGGTTGGTCATTTTTGCCAATCATGCGACTTGCCATCATTGGCGTCAAAGTTAAAGCAACAAAACCAGAAACTAACACACAGAATGCTAAGGTCCAAGCAAATTCAATGAATAACTTACCCATAGATCCGTCAATAAAACCTATTGGTAAGAATACTGAGGCAAGTGTTATAGTCATTGCTATAATAGCAAAACCAATTTCCTTAGATGCCAGGATGGCAGATTCCATAGCACAATGTCCCATCTCATTGTATCTAAAAATATTTTCCAGCATTACTATTGCATCATCTACCACCAAACCAATAGCCAATATCATTGCTAAAAGGGTAAATATGTTAATAGAAAATCCTAAATAATACATGACAATAAATGTACCAATCAGCGATACCGGAATGGTTACAAGTGGTATCAGAGTGATTCTTACTGATGCCAGAAATAAATATACTACTATTATAACTAAAATTAATGCTTCAAAGATCGTGAAGAATACTGATTTGACTGAGGCATTAACTGGAATTGACTCATCATAGGCTATATCAATTGTTACCCCATTAGGTAAATTCTTTTTAATTTTATCTAGTGACGACCTAACCTCTTTAGATAACTCAAGTATGTTTGCCTTTGATTGTTTGACAAGACCAAGTATTAATGCACTTTTGTCGTTATATCTAACAATTGTATTATTTTCTGGAGGAGCTAAATACACTTTAGCAATATCTTGCAATCTTAATATACTGGCATCTGTTACTTTTAGTATAATTTGTTCAAACTGTTCCGGTTTACTTAAAGACCCATCTAATCTTACAGTAAAATCACGGATGGCGGTTTTAATAATTCCTGCCGGATAATAGATATTTTGTTTTTTTATAGCATTTTCAATTTCCAACACCGACATTTTATGCTGATATAATTTTACCGGATCTGGCTCTATCCGCATAGAATAATATTTACCACCATGCACTTCTACTCGACCTATTGTTTCAAGTTTTTCTAAAAGGTTGACTACATTCTCTTGAGCAATCTGAGTTAATTGCAAATTATTATATACGTCACTACTAATGCTTAAGAACAAACTAGGATAATTATTAGCATCGTGCTTACCAATATAAGGGGCTTGCATATCTTTGGGAAATATATAGCTTATCTCAGCAATTTTAGACCGAACCTCATTTAAGGATGCTTCGATATTAGCCGATGATAAAAATGTTAAAGAGATATGGCTACTACCTGTCGCACTTTGGGAAGTGATAGAATCAAGATTTTTTATAGTTTTTAGAGCCTTTTCAATACGAGTGGTAATTTCTTTTTCCATATAAAGAGCATCCGCCCCAGGATAATCTGCATATACTGTTATTACAGAAGAAGAGATATCGGGAATCCCCCTAATTTGTAGTTTAGTAAAAAATACAGCTCCTAAAATAACAATTACTAGACTCAGAACTGTTGCAAATACTGGACGCTTGATGCATATTTCACTTAAATACATATAAACAAATCCTACTCAATACCAATTGTTAATTTTTTCTCAAGAATTTTGGCTAAGTTACTAATAATTATTACCATAACATAATAACAAAGCCCTGCTATTAACAAAGGCGTAAAATAAGTATAATGTTCCAGTGATACTAGCTGAGCTCTCCGCATTAAATCCATTTCACCGATCATTGATATAATCGACGACTCTTTGATTAGGTTAATAAGCTCATTAACCAGTGAAGGTAAAATACTTCTTATAGCTTGCGGTAAGATGATATCTTTGATCATTAATCTTTCAGGTATGCCTAACGCCTTAGCCGCTTCAATCTGCCCCTTATCAACAGCATTCATTCCAGCTCTAATTATTTCCGAAACATATGCCCCTGAATTTAATGAGAAAGCTATGGTACCTGCAGCGAATACCCCAAGCTTAATACCAATTACCCCAGGCAAACCAAAATAAATTATGCTAAGTTGGATAAGTAGTGGTGTACCACGAAAAATTGATGTATAAAAATTAGCAAATAGCCTTAAGGCATGACTTTTGCTTACCTTACAAATTGCTAGTAAAGTACCGATAATCAATCCAAATAACACTGAAACTAAGCTATATTTTAGTGTTACTACCATCCCTTCTATAATAAAATATATAGAAGAAAAATCAAGTAATTGCTCAAACATCTAACACTCTTAAATTTCCTGAATTCGTTTCAATACAGGAGATAATTAAATCTATTTCTATACGTCATTGCGAGACCATATAGTAGTCGAAGCAATCTATTTCTAATCACTTTCTTGGATTGCCGCGTCGCCGCTTTGCGGCTCCTCGCAATGACGAGGTGTTACAAACCGACTCCTCGCTAATATACAGATACTATTAGCTATAACTTACTTTTGCCCATATTTTTTCCACTAAAAATACCTTATTATAAATATATATACAACAAATTAATGTTAGCTACTCAGTAATTATTGACGAATATGTCTTAAATTGCTAATTTTCGTAACATCTAGATTGCTACTAGACCTTATAGGGTTAATATCTATGCCGCCACGTCTTGTATATCTGGCATAAACAGTTAATTCATCGGGAATACAAAACTTACTAATATCACAAAAAATACGCTCAATACATTGTTCATGAAACTCATTATGATTACGAAATGACACCAAATATTTTAATAAAGAACTATGGTCAATTTTTCTGCCTCGATAACTAATCTGTACTGATGCCCAATCTGGCTGTTGAGTAACTAAACAATTTGATTTGAGCAAATTAGAATATAGCACCTCATCGACGATATTCGTATCATCTTCCAACAATTTTGGCAAGTTCTGGCTAATTTCAAAACTAGTAATTGTCACATCTAATTTATCGAGATTTACACCTGAAAAAGACTGCAGCCTAGTGCCATCATATGACTCTAAATCTTTTAAAAACACTATTACATCTGACCCAAATATTAGACCTAAATCCCTGGTAATTAACTCTATTACTTGCTCTGAACTGCTAAGCTTAGTATTACTAAAAGAATTTAAGTAAAGCTTTAGTGACTTTGATTCTATAATATTAGGTGAATCACTACTCACCATAAATTCCAATATCCATACCTCAGGTTTACCAGTTTGGCTTAGCCAAGAGACCTCATAACAATTCCAAATATCAAAGCCATAAAAAGGTAAATCACCTATTATCTGTAATTGCTCTCTAGCAAATTTACGACTAATTGGTTGTAATAAACTATTATCGTACACATCTATATATGAAGTTTGTTTGCCAAGTATAGTTTCCAAATCCATTTTATTTTATCCAGTAAGTCATGTAGTTCGGATGCTCCACACCATTTAATAAATATTTAAAACCCATAGCAATCCTTAATATAAACCACACCAACAAACATACATACAATACAGGACCAATTAGTATTATAGTGGTTATTATAGATATCATCATACCAACGAATCCTATCCAAAAAGTCCGCCATATAAAAATATAATGGCTAGATAAATATTTATTTTTAATATCCTTATTAATATAGGAAAAAACTGCACCAATAATAGGTAATAACGGAGCAACTATTCCACATAAAAATAATATATAAGTTACGACAAGATTAGTTTTTCCTGCTGCTATATATTTTTTAATTTCCTTATCCATTTTCATCTCTTCAACTTTTTAACTACTAAAATTCTTAACCACTAAGTGCATTATACTACCATATTTTATATAATCTATCTCATTATCTGTAAAAGCTTGTAATATTACGCCGATAGTTTCAATTATATCACTTTTCCTCTTGATAACACAACTAAGTTGTTTATAAGGCCCTACTTTATTACTTAAGCCTGTAATTGTAATATATTCAGAACCATCAAGTTTTAAATCACTTACCGTAGTAGAAGTGAGTACAAGCGGTAATACGCCCATACCAACTAAATTTGACCGATGAATTCTTTCAAAACTTTCAGCAATTACCGCTTTTACTCCTAGTAAACTAGTACCTTTTGCTGCCCAATCTCTCGACGAACCAGAGCCATATTCTTTACCTGCAAAAATTACTAAAGGGATAGAATGAGCCTTATAATCCTGAGAGGCGTCATAAATACTCATTTGTTGACCATTCCGTTGATTGATCGTTATCCCCCCATCAATTCCAGGACACATAGCATTTTTAATCCTATTATTGGCAAAAGTCCCACGCATCATTACTTGATGATTGCCACGTCGTGATCCATAAGAGTTAAAATCTGCTGGTAAAATACCCTGCTCAGTTAAATATTTAGCAGCAGGGCTTGTTTTACTAATATTTCCGGCTGGCGATATATGATCAGTAGTAATAGAATTGCCAAAGATGGCTAATATCCTAGCAGATTCTATATCCCCCAATTCACTGGATATATGCTCGATACCTTCAAAATAAGGTGGATTATTGATATAAGTGCTATTTTTATTCCAATTATAAGTATCACTTTTAGTTACCTTAATATTTTGCCATTCCTTATCACCTAAGAATATATCACTATATTTCTCCTTAAACATTTTACAGTCAATAGATTCCTCAATTATTTTCTGTATCGAGTGTTGAGTAGGCCAAATATCCTTAAGATAAACATCCTTACCATCATGACTTTTTCCTATCACATCAGTCTCAAGATTAATGTTGATAGTACCGGTGATAGCATAAGCAATAACTAGCGGCGGAGAGGCAAGATAACTAGCTATGGTTAAAGGATGTACCCTACCCTCAAAATTTCTGTTACCAGATAATACCGAAGCAACAACCAGATTGTTTTTGGTAATAGTCTCTTCTATTTCCGGCAACAGTGACCCAGAATTGCCGATACAAGTAGTACACCCATAGCCAACAAGATTAAAACCTAAATCATTGAGATATTGCTCAAGCCCACTTTTTTTCAAATATTCCGTTACTATTTTTGAACCAGGAGCCAATGAGGTCTTAACCCATGGCTTTTTCACTAGTCCAAGTTCTACTGCTTTTTTAGCCAGCAAGCCAGCAGCAACCATTACATTAGGATTGGAAGTATTGGTACAGCTAGTAATTGCCGCTATTACGACATCACCATGACTGATTGCATATTCATCAGTCACAGGGTATTTTTTATCAATATTAACATCACCTTTGGTTAAAGAAGCTAGTTCACTGTTAAAATTACTGGCGGCATTTCTTAGGTTAACTCGATCTTGTGGACGTCTTGGCCCTGCTAAAGAAGCTTCGATAGTAGATAAATCCAGCTCTAATGTCTCAGTATATTCTGGAATAATTGTCGTTTCGTACCATAATGACTGTAGCTTAGCATATTGCTCTACTAATTTTATGCGATTTGGCTCTCTAGCCGTCAAGTTAAGATATTTGATAGTCTCATTGTCAATTGGAAAGAAGCCACAAGTAGCACCATATTCAGGAGCCATATTTGAAATAGTTGCCCTATCTGCCAATGTTAAAAAGTCCAATCCATCTCCATAAAATTCGACAAATTTGCCAACGACATTTTTCTTCCTTAACATTTGGGTAACGGTTAGCACCAAATCTGTAGCGGTAATCATCCCATTTAAAGAGCCAGTCAATTTAAAGCCAATTACCTCGGGTATAATCATTGATAAAGGCTGACCAAGCATTGCCGCCTCAGCTTCAATCCCCCCTACTCCCCAACCAAGAACTGCCAGACCATTAATCATCGTAGTATGACTATCTGTACCAACCAATGTATCCGGATAAGCGAAAGTTACCCCTTCTTGTTGTTTAGTCCACACAACATTAGCTAAATATTCCAAATTAACCTGATGACAAATACCTGTTCCCGGGGGTACTACTTTAAAATTATCAAATACTTCCTGCCCCCATTTTAAAAACTCATAACGCTCTATATTCCGAGCTACTTCCATTGTAACATTTTTATCAAAAGCTTCACTTGTTCCATAATAATCGACTTGTACCGAATGATCTATTACCAGATCAACAGGTATCAAAGGATTAATCTTTAATGGATTCTTCCCTAGTTTTTTCATAGCATCACGCATAGCAGCTAAATCAACAATAGCCGGAACGCCAGTAAAATCCTGCATCAGTACCCTAGCTGGCATAAATGGTATCTCAGCCTCGGATTTCCTTGCCTTAAGCCATTCTTTAAATAGCAACAACTTCTCTTGGCTACCAGTTAGACGCAGAACATTTTCAAATAATATCCTTAAACTATAAGGTAAACGCTTTAACTCAAGCCCAATATCACTTGCCGCCTTATTTATATCAAAAATTTTATAAACATCCTCTCCAACAGATATTTCTTTAAGATAATCATAATTCATATTAACCACTCCAAATTTGTTTTATAGCTAACTCGAATAAGTTCTCGATATCCCAGACGTCATTGCGAGAAGCACACAAACCCCAACCGTCATTGCGAGAAGCCACTTTAGTGGCATTGAAGCAACCCAAATGGATTGCCACGACCACTACCATTAACTTTCATTTTGAGTATACACTAAAAATACCTAACACTAAGCTTTTCATGCAATTTAATTTGAAAAATATTTATATTTTATATCATCCCTGCTTACCTTAGTGTCACCCCTGCGAAAGCAGGGGTCTAGATTCCCGCCTACGCGGGAATGACAATAGTGGGCGGGAATGACAAAAAAAACCAGATTTCACTATTTTATTTTTTATTAAACAATTTTAAAATTAAATCTTGACTTCTTTATGAAAAAGCTATTTTATCAATTCTGATAGTTTATGTTAACTATCTTGTTAAAGAAAACATTAACCAATATTATGAAATAGGAAATAAATTTTTATGACACCCAAACACAATATTAAAGCATCTACACGTAGTAAGTATTTTAAAACTAAGAAAAAGGAAGCTAAGAACGTAGAACAAAGTCTTACTGAAACTCAGCTTAATAGTCTGGAAAATGCCTTTAACCACCCAGATAGTGAAGAGTTACTTAAAAAATTCTCTAATTCAAAAAAAACAGCCTTCCTAAAATATATTATAAAAAAATACGCCGCCCTTGACGAGCAAGGAAACATTGACAAAGATATGCTTAACAAGACAGAGCAAAGCGAAGCTATCAGTCTTAAACTCATTGAACCTGAGGCAAATCCTCAATCAAGCAGTTTGCTTGATATGGTTGCTAAGGTTATTTCATCTATTCCTAAAGGACTTGTCTTAGGGCTAATGGCCAGCGAAGCATTGAAAAGCGTTGGTGCATTTCCTACAGAATATAATCCTAATCATCAATCTGCAGAACCCATAGAGAGTTCTGATGTAGTTCATCATAGGAGCGCTCGGGCTGCGGGGCATGATGAAACTAGGATATTTAGCTCGCATACTTTACCAAATCAACACTGCGTAGGAACGATCGTAAAGAATTTTAGGCTCGAAAACGAAGGTTATACACAACTATATATTAGATGTTGGGCGGTTCCTTGCGATCCTCCAGTTAATAGCACGACCTATAACTCAGTGTATATTGCTGAAAAAAATCATCTATCCACGAAGACATACCAAGTATCTGGATAGGCACAAGACATGAACACCCTGATAACCAATCAGAAATAATACGCTATACGTTTAACAAGACTGAACCACTTACCAGCAGCCCAGCGGTTACATGCAATGAACCAGCTTATCCGCTTGTAGAGGCTGGCGACCGTTTGCTTGCTAAGGGGAACCTTCTAAAAGCTCTAGAAGAATATCAGGCTGCTCTTGAGCTATGTAAGGATTATTCTCTTGCATTGGACGGTAGGGATAAAGTATTAGCAGAATTAGCCAAAATCACTACTACAGAAGCTGTTACTATAGCAAAAAACACTACCCAGGCAGAATCTTCTACACCAACAACACCACAAGACCAAACTCCCCCTTCCGCTAAAGAATGGACAGTGAAAAATATAGTGGATACTGCAGTTTCCAGTGGGGTTGCAATACTTACAGTGTTGGCTGCTGGTGCTTTTCTTTACAAGAAAGGTAGCGATATTTACGAGGCTTGTCTGGAGTATTTGAGTAAATCAGACCCAAAACTTAAAGATTGTAATGGGCATGGTTTACTTGAGTCAGATCAATTCATCCCAAGTAATGATAACGGTGATGCAAAGGTGATACAAGATTTATCAGTTTCACTGACAGGAGCTGAAGACCTAGTAACATCAGAGGTATAAGTCGCTAAAAAAACACAAACCGATACTATAACTAATCTACTAAGGCTCTTTATAGCCCCTCGCAATGACCTGGGTAAAACTCGTCATTGCGAGAAGCCACTTTAATGGCAACGAAGCAATCATGTTTTGTGTCATTCCTGCTTAACTTAGTGTCACCCCTGCTTTGGTGCGGGGTCTAGATTCCGCACCGAAGCGGGAATGAACAAAATCCGTAATTATGTCGAGGCTCTAGAAGCCGTGGGAATGAGAGGTTACTCAAGGATATTTATAAGAATGCAGAAACCATTATGGCACTCGATGCCGAATATATGACCGCTTCCTTTGTGGCTCTATTTTTTTATTTTCTTTGTTGACAAATTCACTCGTCCATATATGACAAGGAGAAGCAAGAATGACAAAAAAACCAGATTTCACTATTTTATTTTTTATTAAACAATTTTAAAATTAAATCTTGACTTCTTTATGAAAAAGCTATTTTATCAATTCTGATAGTTTATGTTAACTATCTTGTTAAAGAAAACATTAACTAATATTATGAAATAGGAAATAAATTTTTATGACACCCAAACACAATATTAAAGCATCTACACGTAGTAAGTATTTTAAAACTAAGAAAAAGGAAGCTAAGAACGTAGAACAAAGTCTTACTGAAACTCAGCTTAATAGTCTGGAAAATGCCTTTAACCACCCAGATAGTGAAGAGTTACTTAAAAAATTCTCTAATTCAAAAAAAACAGCCTTCCTAAAATATATTATAAAAAAATACGCCGCCCTTGACGAGCAAGGAAACATTGACAAAGATATGCTTAACAAGACAGAGCAAAGCGAAGCTATCAGTCTTAAACTCATTGAACCTGAGGCAAATCCTCAATCAAGCAGTTTGCTTGATATGGTTGCTAAGGTTATTTCATCTATTCCTAAAGGACTTGTCTTAGGGCTAATGACCAGCGAAGCATTGAAAAGCGTTGGTGCATTTCCTACAGAATATAATCCTAATCATCAATCTGCAGAACCCATAGAGAGTTCTTATGTAGTTCATCATAGGAGCGCTCGGGCTGAATCACCACTACCCTTGCACTTAACAGAAAAAAAAACTTACTTTGGAAAATGGTAATTGCATTGCAGTTCAGGCATCAACTCATAAGGGGGAAATGATCCAAATATTATACTCTAAGATATATATGCAGTGTTATAATACTCCTTGTGGTGAGAAATATACTCAGAATAAAGAAACATACAATGAATGGTACTATAGAGCAAGTAATCTGAATATAGAAGCGGTAGATGACAAAACAGGAAAAGCAACTTTTTCATATTATGATGCCCTTGATGCGAAGATGCATCAGGGTGAGGTAATTCATTCATGCGATTTAAAAGCTTCCCGGAGTGATACGCTGTCACGTGATAATAATAAACAAATATCCAAAGCAATCTACCATACTTTGCCAAATGATAATTGCATGATAGCTGGAGAATCACCACAAACTCCTACTAAAGAATTCCCTACGGCATGGAGCCGATTATATGGTAAGTGTCTTCCTGAACCTTGCAACAATCAATCATTTTCTTCAGGGGAAAACGAAGCCAATCTTAGTTGGGGAGAGAATTTAGATGACATATCAATAAAAACTGGAAAAAATAATGATACAGCTGAGGTATCTTTTAGATATTATTCTCCCGATAGCAGATTATTCGAATCTCATTCAATTGATCATGTATGTGACTTACCAGTTTTAACCCCTTCAATTAAGGAATCTTCTAGCACAACAACTTCTACTACGCCGGAACAAATTACCGAAGCATTTCTTGCTTCTTTAATTACAGAAGCTTCTACTGTAGCAAAAAACACTACCCAGGCAGAATCTTCTACACCAACAACACCACAAGACCAAACTCCCCCTTCCGCTAAAGAATGGACAGTGAAAAATATAGTGGATACTGCAGTTTCCAGTGGGGTTGCAATACTTACAGTGTTGGCTGCTGGTGCTTTTCTTTACAAGAAAGGTAGCGATATTTACGAGGCTTGTCTGGAGTATTTGAGTAAATCAGACCCAAAACTTAAAGATTGTAATGGGCATGGTTTACTTGAGTCAGATCAATTCATCCCAAGTAATGATAACGGTGATGCAAAGGTGATACAAGATTTATCAGTTTCACTGACAGGAGCTGAAGACCTAGTAACATCAGAGGTATAAGTCGCTAAAAAAACACAAACCGATACTATAACTAATCTACTAAGGCTCTTTATAGCCCCTCGCAATGACCTGGGTAAAACTCGTCATTGCGAGAAGCCACTTTAATGGCAACGAAGCAATCATGTTTTGTGTCATTCCTGCTTAACTTAGTGTCACCCCTGCTTTGGTACGGGGTCTAGATCCACACCGAAGCGGGAATAACAAGGAGAAGCAAGAATAGCAAAAAAACCAGATTTCACTATTTTATTTTTTATACACAACTTTGAATTACCTTGACTTATATACAAAAAACCTATTTTATCAATTTAGATAGTTGACGTTAACTATCTTGTTATAGTCAATTCAGGAGAAGTTGATGCTAGGAGCGATGGAGCGACGCCTATAAGTAATAGGCGAGCGACGAGTGACGACGTCACCAACTTCTCATCAATTGACTATACAACTAAATATCAATTAATATTCTTAAATAGGAAACAAATTTTATGAAAATTTTCTCTAGTTCTGCTGGATCAACATTTCTACTGGCTACTTCAGCCTTACATCATACCGTTAATTCCTTTCCTACAGAAAGCACCACTAGTATACTCCCTAGTGATGCTTATTCTACTAGCCCAGAGGATCATACACTTTCAAGTAAGCATGAAGGAAGTTACATTGTGAACAATTCTGTAGAAACATTGAACCATTTTTCAAAAAAATTGAATGACTCTTTAATTGTATCACAAAAACTATATGAAGAAGATTCATTTTCAAACACATTGGATGACGATTCTTTTGAACCATTCGACGATCTTCCTGAATGGAAGGAGTATAATACAAAATATCCCCCTTTAAACACATCTGTGGAAAGTACTATTACAGCCGAGACAAATTCTACTGCTACTCCACTTGAAGTAAACTCTACTACTTCTGCGGAAAGTACTACTACAGCTGAGACAAATTCTATTGCTACTCCACTTGAAGTAAACTCTACTACTCCTGCGGAAACTACTATTACAGATGAAACAAATTCTACTGTTTCATCTACAGCATCCTCTCAAGAGCAAACCTCAAGTCAAAAATTGTGGTCATATTGCTTATATTCTATAGCTTCTTTAGGGCTAACTATACTAGGTGCTGCTACTATGTTCATCAAAAATAAGTTTTGTAGTAATGAAACACAAGAAGAGTCAAATAAAGAGATGGATACGTTTGATCCATCAGATTTTTTAACTCCTGTAAACAATGTTGTCAATTCAGGAGGATTTGGTACTAGGAACGATGGAGCGACGAATGACGACGTCACCAACCTCTCACCAATTGACTATACATTAGAACTTGATGATGTAGCACTTATGGCGGAGCTTACAGAGGATACTCAAGCATAAATGCTGTCATTTGAGCAAGTCACTCTTATTATAGAGCAAAAAAGTATCTTCACTAATATTAGTATGACTTTTTTACCGTCATCTATAGTTTATTTTCAAGGAACCAATGGTTGTGGAAAGACTTCATTACTTAGAATTGTTGCTAATATACAAAATCCAACAAGTGGCAATATTTTGTATAGAACATTGAACTGCAAATATTTAAAGAAACCTTATTGTAATTATATTGGACATAATCTTGGATTAAAATCTCAAACAACTGTATTAGAATATCTAAGATTTTGGTCTACAATTTATGATTCCCTTGAAACATTAGAATCTTCGGTACATTATTTTAAGTTATATAACATTTTGCATGAGAAATGTTACAGGCTTTCTGCTGGCAACCAAAAGAAGGTTGCCTTAGCAAAGCTCATTGCTTGCCAATCAAATTTATGGTTATTAGATGAAGTAGAAGCAAATCTAGATCAAGAAAATAAAGAATTGCTATATAATTTGATGATTTCAAAAGCAAATAATGGGGGGGTGATTTTGGCTACCTCCCACTCCAATATAGATATTAAGTCAGCACAAATAATTAATCTTGAGGATTATCTGTTGTTGAACAAATAACTTTTGATATTTCAAGAAATGAGGGTTGACTTTAGTTGTTAAAATATATATATTTTGATATATACTTGATGAATTTCAATGTATATGTTAATAATGTCAAAATTATGAGATTTATAGAGCGTGACAAAAATTATTAGTTCTAAATATAAGGCAAGCAGAAGACTAGGTGTAAGCCTGTGGGGCGATAGCAAAGATGCCTTCAATACAAGAAATTACCGTCCTGGTCAACATGGTCAGAATAGTATGGTTAAAACTTCTGATTATGGTGTACACTTAAAAGCTAAACAAAAGCTTAAATGTCATTATGGTCGGATTAACGAAAAACAATTTAGAAACACCTTTGCTCTTGCACAAAAAATGAAAGGCAATACTGGTGAAAATTTTATAGGTCTATTAGAGAGAAGGCTTGACGCTGTTATCTACAGAATGAATATTGCCCCAACGATTTTTGCTGCAAGACAATTTGTCACCCATGGTCATATTAAGGTAAATGGCAAAAAGGTTGATATCCCAAGCATGCGATTAAAAGAAGGCGATGTCATCGAGCTAAAGGAATCAGCAAAACAAATTCCTGTAATACTCGAAACAGCTAGCAAACAAGAAAATACCGTACCAGGTTATTTAACTTTTGATGCCCATTCATTGTCTGGTAAGTTCGTCAGAATTCCAGTAATTTCTGATGTTCCATACCCTTTTGAGCCAGAAGTACATTTAGTAATTGAACTTTATTCAAGATAGTGGATCAACCATCTATTAGCGAGGAAGATAGTAGTTCAACTGTCGAAAGTTATAGTCAATTCAGGGGGGGGGGTACTAGGAACGATGGAGCGACGCCTATAACTGATAGGCGAGCGACGAGCGACAACGTCCCCAACTTCTCATCAATTGACTATAGAGCCTTATTTACTAAAAACATCTATTACTCCTGCTGAGGATTTAGCCTACCGTTATCCTGAAAATATAGAACAAAAAGGAGAATCTAGGCTCTGTGAACAAAATTTTAATTGTTTATATTTTGAGTATTTTTAAGCGAAAATTAATAAGATTTTTGCCGGAATAGTTAGTTCTATTTCAAAAAAATCTTATAATTTGCAGCTAAAAAGAGTCGAAATCTAGTAATTTAAATTTTGTTCACAGAGCCTAGGTACTTTAGTATTGAACAACTTAATAATACTCCTTATTTACAAGCTCTAAATAAATATACTGCTACTTCTTGCAAGACTGTTAACTGTGGAGCTATTAAAAGGGGATTATGGGTTGTTATGTTCCGATAATTATTGGTTTTGCTTACGGGCTATTGTATTTTGAAAAGTTGGCAAAAGAGTGGGCGATTTACCTATTGCTCATAGAGACGGTGGCTATTTATTCCGAATAAAACTTTGAAAAATTGGAAAAAGAAACGGGAAATTATCCAAAAGACTGTGCAAATCCAATGTCGAACAGTGTGTGATTGATAAATGTTGAAAGCACATTTTTATAAAATTCCATTTTATTTCTGGTATCTCTAAATATATAGCGAGGATTACAAACCCTTGTAAAGTTTCCTCTATAATTTTCTTAATCTTCTCAGGAGACTTAGCAGCAATAGTCTGCATGTTATGAAGTCGATCAAAGAGTTTTATTATTAAAATATCATTTTTCTTTTGTTGAAATAATATATTCAGTGTCTCTGCCGCACTAATCTTCCCATAAAATTTCACCCTGGTCAAATCTGCCACTTGACTAGCAACTTGCTCACCAAAAACTCTACCAATCATATCTTCGGTAAGAGTTGTATCTTCAATAGTATCATGCAGTAAGCTGGTAATGATCATATCAGTTCTGTAATATTTTGGTATATTTAGTGCGGTATATTCAGCAACCATATATGCTACCTCTATCGGGTGGGAGTAATACGGATCGCCGGATTGTCGCATTTGGTTGCCATGATATTTTTTGGCGTAACATATACCTCTTCCAACCTCCTTCATATCTACTGGTTGCGTTACTTGATGGTTCAGTTCAGATAATTTATTGAGTAGCCTTTCGGCATAATGACAATTTGTGTATCTTGCTTCCCAATCATACTGACAATTATTAATATCTTCCATTTTAATACATAATATTATTTTAATTATAAAGTATATTAAACTAAAAATTAAAATACTACTAAATAATTTATTATATATTTCTTAAAATAATAAGTATTTTGTTATATTTACGTTACATTCTTTATTTTCTAATGCAAATTAGTATAAGGTTTTAAATTTTAATTTATTTTTAATTTTTTTAGCTTTTGGACAGGCAGAAAAATTACTCAATAACTTTATTCAATTGTACATCGTACAAATTATAACAAAGATTTTCAATTGCCTGCTCATAAGCAACGAGTTCTGCTATAGTCCAATTAAATTGCCTAAAAATATTATATGCGTTATTGATCTCAGTATTAATAGCAGTTGTATTAATCTTCTGTTTAGAAAGTAACTTTCTTAGCTTTACTTCCTGCTTTTTTTTATATTTATCATGGTTTGCTGTGCCAGATTCTGCGATATTATGCATCCTCCTGCTCCGTATTTGTATTTCTATATTACGTTCATAGATACCAACTACAACTATGACGTGTAAGGAACGGTAGCCATTATCCTTAGGATTAGCAATATAGTTTTTAGACTTCTTGATATTAATAGAGTAGAGACTGTAAATAATAGCCAATACTTTATAACAGTCTTCTTTTTTATCAACTATAACTCTAAAAGCAATTATATCCGTTAATTCTTTCAAAGCGATAGTTTTTCTTAATATCTTCTTTAAAACAGAACAAGTATCTTTTAACCTATAATGTAAATGTATTTCAGCTACTATATCATTTTTGTCCAATTTACTACTAATAGAACTTATGATATTACATAAATCGTTAGTATTTGTATCTTGCATAATTAATATCTACTATAGTTGCAGTGAGCCTATTTAAAATATTTTCTATTTTACAATAATTTAAATTATAGTTTAACTTCCTAGGAGGCTGTCTAAAATAACTAAACTAACTCTAGCCTGGAAGATATTTATTAAAACCTTAAAAATTTAATTAATTAAAAAATATTAAATATTATTTCAATTATTAAAAAGCATTAAGTATTATACGTAAGTAAAAAATACATAGACATAATTCAGAGAATTAAGCAGACTATGTCTTATATTTAAAATACAATGCCTCAAGAGTATGAATTTAGTAGTTTAAGTAATTATATATATTATGGAAAATAAAGAGAACTTGTGTCCACAAGAGATTTGTAAAAAATATTTGCTAACAATTAACAATATTAGATTTACATCAAGAAAAATAGATGTAATAGCATGCATTATGCATGGGAAAAACACAAAGGGAATAGCTAATTTTCTATCAAATGAGGATAAACAGCTTGAAATTAGAACTATTGAAAGTCATATTTCTAATATCAAACGAAAAATATCAACAAATGCCCGAGAGGGGATTATAAACTTTATAGAAAAATCTGATAAATACAAACTAATACAGAGTTATTATTTCAGTTTATTAATTCAACAAGAATTCAGAAAAGTCTTGAAGGAAATATTAATATTAACAAAATCTGATAACATATCATTTTTTATTGTTTTGCAAGACCTAAAAAATAATGGCTCAGGAAACAATGATTTAAACTTGTTGCTCAATAAGATACGTAGTGATTTACAACTTATAGGAATAACTGTTTTTGTAGAACTGCTAGAATACCTTAATAATACTCCTATAGTTTTAGGCAAGCACAAGCACATAGGCAAAAAGCAATTAAGGCAATGTACCATCTATGTTTTAGAGGTAAATGAAGCTAATATAGCTAAACAACAGGAAGGTGATAGTTCTGTTATTATGTCTAATGATCAGGATATATCTAAAGTATTTTTCCTTACACCGCAAGAAGAACAATATATAAAATTTTTACCTAAACAAGCTAACTTTGAATATATTGACATATCCCCATCCAAGCAATATTATTTTATTTTCTTAGAAATTATCGCAAGAATTTTTTCTAATGTGAATGTAGACAACACTATTCTTAAGTTTAGTGAAAGATATAATAATATTATATCAAATAATTCTGATTCACTTTCTCCTCAATCTCATTTAACAGATAAAAATATTCAAGGTAAAGCTAAGAATATTTATCTGCCAATAATTGGTGTATTGGTTTTGATTATTTGTAGTACTTATCTTTTAATATTTAGCCCAACTATTGAAAAAACAGTTAAGAATCAAGAATCAGAAGTGCAATGGTCTAAGCTACAAGATACAACAACATTTCCGAAGAATATAACTAGTTGGAATATACCTAGACAAGATCATGTTTTTATTGGTAGAGAAAAACTATTGAGGGATTTGTATAATAAATTACATCACAATCATACATCTGATGTAACAAGTAATTTAGCAATTACTGCATGTGCTGGACTTGGCGGAATAGGCAAAACACAATTAGCCTTGCAATATATAAATCATACAAAACATCCTTATACACTTAAAGTTTGGTTTCTTGCAGAAAATATTGATCATTTATATAATAAATATATTGAATTCGCTAAATTATTAGGACACGCGGAAGTCATATATACAAAAGAAAACATTATTGCTTATGTTAAACAATGGTTAGTTGAAAACTCAGGATGGCTTTTAGTTTATGACAAAGTAAACAATTATCGTGAAATCGAACCATTTTTACCAGAATCTGGTGGATATGTGATTTTAACAACTCGTCAGCGTTATTGGCCAACAAAGTTCTCAGTATTGCCTATTAATATCATGACAGAAGAAGAGGCTATCAAAACAATAAAGACTTTAATACAACGAAATATAGCAGAAGAACAGAATGATATAAAACAATTAGTTGGAGTTTTAGGATATTTACCATTAGCATTACAAAAAGTATGAAACAGAATTGCTATCGGATAACACATTTTTAGAAGAAACAAATAACTATAACTACCCAGTGGCAATAACCTGGAATATTAGTTTAGAGGCAATTGTTAAAGATACTGAGATTAACAATGAACCACCTATAGCTATTGAACTTTTAACAGTATATGCTTATCTAGCACCAAATAAAATCTCTCGTAAACTATTACTCAAATGGCTACAAATAGCTTACCCACATTTATTGTCCCCAAAATTAACGTTAAATAAGCATATTGCTCTATTATGGCAATATTCCATGATCAATTATGATGGTAATGATAACATTACTATTCATCGCTTAGTACAAGCAGTGTTACGTCATCAGCTTAGTCAAGCACTAGACAGTAAAAATAATATTTATTCTACCTTAAATTTAAAGTGGTTTGAATCACTATTGAAATTTTTTATAGAGAATGAACATGAATTTAAGCTTATTCATTCTTTTCAACAACTTATTGAAACTAGTCAACAATTTAAAAATAAATTTCAGGATAACTATAATGAAAATCTTGCGGCAATGGATTTAATGATTTCTTCAGTATACTTTTATCAAGAGAAATATGAAGATTTTCTCAAGATAGTTGATGAGGTTAATAAATATTTGAAGAAAACTGAAGGCTTAGAAATATTAAAATGTAAAATTCTATATATATACTCGGCATATTTTTGTAAAATTGGTAATTATCAAAAGGCAGAACAAAAAATAAATACAGCAATTAACAGATACAATAATATAACAGTAAATAAGTCAATAAAGGATAGTGATATGCAAAGTCTAAAGGCAAAATTATTGTACTATAAAGCTAATCTTGTCTTAGCAAAAAATAGTGTAAATAAAAAAACAGATACAATTAATACAAATACACCAGAAATAGAGGCGTCTATAAAATCAATTCAAGAAGCAATAGAGCTATTCCATAAAATTCACAACATTAGAGAGTTTTTACTATCAATAGAGTTGTATGGGAAACTACTCATTTTAACCAATCAAGTTGATAAAGTAATAGTAGAGTTTAATAAGCATAATGATTTAATCGAAAAAAAGGCTGATAATCTAATAAAAATGTTTTTTTATATAACTTATTCAGATGCTTATTTTAGCAAGGGAGATTTCAACAAAGCTTTAGAATATTGCGATAAAGCTAAACAACAAGCAGAAAAATTGCATCTTAAGAGTGAGCTAAACAATATTAACAGTAAAGAAAAAACTATTAAGAGCTTATTGCAATAAAATTGAATATTAGACCTCTTGCAAAACTCGCTTATGCGCAAGGATTTGAAGGAGACGCTTCACCTCGAACCGCAGCGTACTCAAATGTACGTGAGGATTCGAGTACCGCATCATTGTCCAAATTACCGGCAGAAGTAGAGTTTTGCAAGAGGTCTATTTTTATTTTTTCAGCTTAAACATTCTGACTTTATAGTATGGGCTGCAACAGTTGATGAAGAATTATGCCCTTTTAAACCTAATTCTATTAAGATTTTTTGGCTTTCTCTTAGTTGTTCAGCAACTTTTTCTTTATCAACTAACAGTGATGTAAGCCTTGCTACTATATTTGATTTAGTACAGTTAAATTGAATGAATTCTGGTAATATTTCCCTATTAGCAATAATATTAATCAAAGAAATGTAAGGTATTTTTATCAATAATTTTATTAGAAAAAAACTTACGATATTTAATTTATATGCAACAACCATTGGCGTATTACAAGCAGCAATTTCTAAAGTATTAGTACCCGATTTTGCTAGAGCAAGGTCAGATGCAGCAAAAATCTTAAGTCTGTCACTTGAGAAATGATAGCTAAATACTGCCTCTGATAAAAATTGTTCAATTAAAGACTGATGACTAGGAGCAGCCAGGACAAATATCACTTGAAGATTAGGGAACTGCCTTGCTAGTAAATTAATTGCTTCTATAAAGATAGGTGCATGTCTTATTATCTCACCTTTACGACTACCGCAAGTAACACATAATAATTTTGAATGAATAGGTATTTGTAATTCCTGCTTTAACTGTTGTTTATCTTTATCATCATAAAAATACTGCTCTAATATTGGATGACCAATATATCGACAATCTAGCCCTACTTTTTGGAAATATGGCGGCTCGAATGGCAGTAAAGCTAACAAATAATCGTAAATTTTAGCGTATTTCATAGCCCGGGAAGGCTTGTATGCCCAGACCGATGGGGCAACAATATGCATGATCTTTAAGTTAGGTCTAATTTCTCGAACCTTCTTTACCACCCTATAAGTAAATTCTGGTGAGTCTATAGTAATTAATAAATCTGGATTATGTTGAATAATATCGTCAATAGTTTGTTGAATTAACTTAGTGATCCTAAAAATATGTGGTATAATCTCGACGAAGCCTATGAGATTTATTTGACTCATCGAGAAAAGACTACGCTCTAACCCCGCCTCTTCCATCTGGCTTCCCCCAACACCAACAAACTCTAACTTCATTTCCTCCAGTTTATATAGTTCTTTTAGACTTCGTATCAAACGACCCCCTATAAAATCCCCTGATATTTCACCAGCAATTAGGTAAATTTTAGCCATTTTACTTCTTACCACATAGGCTTAAACTTTTTTCAATCACTGTCGAACGGATACCAACACAATTAAGAATCGAATGAAATACATAGTCATGACTAATTTCAGTACCTAAATGATTAGCTATAGAACTCACCAAATCAGGATGTTTCTTTTTAAATTCATCCGATACCCAAACTAAGAAAGGTACTGTGGTTTGTTCTGGAGTCATTGTTCCACCGTGACCGTAATAACCATGTTCTCCTAAAGATTCACCGTGATCAGAAACATACATTAAAATGGCATTATTATTTTTTAATAAATCTATTACATTATATAAAAAAAAATCAGTATATGCAATAGTGTTATCGTAATCATTAATTAACTCTTCAGGCTTACAAACACTTTGATCTACCATAGCATAAGAATCACACTTAGGAATAAATTTTTGGAATTCTTTAGGATATCTAGCAGAATATTTCCAATGGCTACCACTTGTATGAATAACTAAAACCTCTTTAGTAGTAGAATTATTTACAATACTTTTAACATAAGGTAACATTTTTTCATCATACTCATTCATTCTTAACAAAGCAGAGCCGCCTGGTACTATGGTAAACTTAACCTCATCATAAATGGCAAATTTGTTTTTACTATCTAAACATTGTAACAACCTTTGAGTTCCAATCCAATTAGTATTAAAACCAAGTGTGGTGAAAACTGATAAGAAGCTCGTGTCTTCCATACTTTTCTCTAAATCTCTAGCAGGATGGCGAGACATAAGAGATGGAACTGAAATATATGTATGATTAGACGAAGACTGTGCTTTAAATGAAAAAAGATTTTCAACAGTACTTAAATATGGCGTAGTATCCCTGGTATAACCATTAATAGCAAAATGATCAAACCTGGCTGATTCTCCTATAACAAGTACCGCTATAATATTTTGATCAGATTGATCGGCAAAAGAAAATTTCTTGTTTATATCCTCACGCATGGTGTGTTTACTATTAGAAAAACATAAATATGTATTATGTAGATATTGAATAGGAAAATAACTGTCTAGCAATTTAAACTGTGGTGTGATAATATTATTAACGGTAATTAAAAGGCAAATTGCTGATAGTAATTTTGTAACAAATAGTTTACTATCTAAAATGGAGAAGTGTTTCATTGTATAAACACAGCTAAATAAACTGAAAACTAACCAAACAATTAGCTTGATGCTGACTATTTCGTATACTTCATTAAAATCGGTGGAGAAAAAACTACCCATCATTTCTTTTGTAGGAGAAATTCTAAAAAAATATAGGTAATAGCTGGCAATTGCCCCTGTTATAAATAAAAATATTGTTCCAATTATAAAAACAAGCCGATGGATAGTTAAACCAAAAAAAATGATAAAACAAGTAAAGTAAATATACAGAAAGTCTTTACCTAACTCCAATATCGCTTTTACAAAAGTTACCTTGTAGTAACTGAATTTGTAACAAGAAACTACTGAATTAAAAAATATGAAATAAATAAGGGCAAAAACTAAAGATAGTTTTATTAATTTACTATCTAGGTGTTTTTGAATTAGCTCTGACATAATAAACACGTACTTTGTATAAATTGTAACTTAGGTATCATGATAATAGCAACATTGCAAGAATTTTTTCAACTTCTACAAGCTAATAAACCAATTATTGCCGTAGATTATGGAATACGGAAAACAGGCATCGCTATTTCAAATCAAGAACAGAGCATCGCTATGCCGATAAAAACTATTTATGAAACGATAGAAGAAAATAAGATTAAGTCAATATTAGATTTAATCGCAACTTATTCCATCTGTGGTATAGTCATAGGTTTGCCTATTAGTATGAATGGTCAATCTAGTGAACAAACTATAATTGTTTTAAAATTCAGCACAAAACTAAGCTTTGCGACAAATCTTCCTATATATCTACAAGATGAAAGACTTACTTCCCTTGCTGCCAATAGCTTATTAAAATCGTTAGGGGTAAAGAGACGAGAACGTAACCAAAAAGACGATTCAATTGCAGCAAGTATGATTTTAGAGACTACTTTAGATTCTATTAAGAAAGTTCGATAGATATATAGCTTAACCGTAAGCGTTCACGGAAAAAAAGTTAAAGTACAAGACGTCTATTAGCGAGAAGGCGTAAGCCAAGAAGCAATCCATTCCTAACCATTTTTGGATTGCCGCGTTGCCGCAAAGCGGCTCCTCGCAATGACGTATGACCTAAAAACCGTGACCGCTCACAATTATTTCGTATCAGATAGTTTTATTTCAGGATGTTTTTCTGGTCTAGCTAAAAAACAACCAATATCTTTGTTGTCAGAGGACATTTCTATATGAGAGCTATAAATACGATTATCAAAACCACCATTTTGCTGCTTCTTAACAAGCCGCTTTGTTTCAATTTGTTCCATCGATAAGTTGTATTCTTTGCCTAACGCATAAATCACTTCAAGCAAATCAGCTAGTTCTTCAGAAACTTCATCTGGTGTTTTTGCATCAATCACTTCTTGTGCTTCTTCCAACAATTTATCTTTAAGACGCTGAATATATTCATCTTCTTTCATACTGCGTTCAAATACCGAAACACCACGCGAACGCATAATTCCTGGTACTAAATCACGAATAAGTTTATCAATTTTGAAACAATATCTTTTCGTCATAATTTTCTTATACCCATCTCCTATAGCTAACCCGAATAAGTTTTAGATATCCCAGACATCATTGCGAAAAGGCATGAGACCCACAGCTGTCGAAAGTTAGAAGAGGAAGCAGTTTTACAGGTCATCTTTTGGTTACTTTTATGGATTGCTTCGTCGACTTACGGTCTTCCTCGCTAATAAACGTTAACCACATACAACTTTTAACCCCTCTTGTCTAAAAGCCCTTCCTCTTCTAACTTTCGACAGTTGTGACATTAGACTTCTTTCGAAACTCTACTTCTGCTGGTAATTTGTGCGTGATACCGGTACTCTGCTCCTCACGTAAATTAGAGTACGATGCGGTTCGAAGTGAAGTATCTCCTACAAATCCTTGCACATAAGCAAGTTTCGAAAGAAGTCTATTCTCGCAATGACGTTTTTATGCTGTTATAATTATAGAATAAAAATTGTAGGGTACATGCTCAAACCCTCACATACATTAGAATACGCTGTGGTTCGAAGTGAAGCGTCCCTTCAAATCCCTACACATAAGCGAGTTTTGCAGGATGTCTAATACCGTTACAGTTGGTTGCGGGGGTTGGATTTGAACCAACGACCTTCAGGTTATGAGCCTGACGAGCTACCAGACTGCTCCACCCCACGATAATATCAATTTCTTCTGATTTCAAAAATTGTTCTTTTATTTGTTAGCAAATGATATGCTTCAATTTCATGAACAAGTAAAACTTGCTTAAACCTTCTTACCGAAACTAAGCCCAGCAAACTTTTTGTTAAAGTCACTAACATTTTTGTTAGATTGGTTAACAACATTTCCAGATTCTTTAGTCCATGCTGGATGTTTCCTGTAATCAACATCCATCAAAATCTCTTCTGCATGACCACCGGAATTTGTCTCAAAAACATCATTACTAATGATAATTTTGAACTTTTTATATTTTGGATGTATTCCAGCTTTCATAATGCAGCACCAACTTTTTTTTCAGCTATCTTTCTTTTAATTACCTGTGCTTTATCGGAAAGTATATCACTTGATATTTTAAGCATATATTCATCAAAACCACCTACTTTCTCAACAGAACGTAGACATTTAGCATTTACCGAAAGCTTATATTCTTGCCCAGTGAGAACACTTGCAAACCTCACCACTCTTAGATTCGGCTCAAAGCGTCTTCTAGTTTTTCTTTGCGAGTGTGACACTTTATTACCGTGTAAAACACCAACCCCACTAAGCTCACACCTACGAGACATCGTGACTCCTATAATTGTTCATCAATATTACGTAATTATACTACTATTAGGGCTTTATGTCAATATGTACAGCTGTAAATAATACAAATATTTGTTAATATAGTCAATTCAGGAGGATTTGGTGCTAGGAGCGATGGAGCTACGCCTATAAGTAATAGGCGAGCATTGAGCGACGACGTCACCAACTTCTCCTCAATTGACTATAGTTAAAACTTTTGAAGAGATGGCAACATATCGTTCATTGAATAAAGAGCAGGTGGTTTATCAGATATCCAGATGGCAGCCTGAATTGCCCCATCAGCAAAGGACTCTCTTGATCCCTGATGTTTTAGAGTAAGGGTTTGGTTATCCCCTAAAAATAACACCTGATGTTCTCCATGTAAATGCCCTCCCCTAATAGAAGCAATGCCAATTTCGCCAGTTTGCCTTTGCTCTTTTACAGTACGGTCAAATATCGCACATTTATTAAAGTCTAAATTTCTAACTTTTGCCACAGCCTTACCTAACATTATCGCCGTACCAGACGGAGCGTCTTTTTTCATACGATGGTGACAATCTAAAATCTCTATATCGTAAGTATTATCTAGAATTTCTGCTGCCTTTTTCGCTAGCATCGCTAGTAAATTTGCCCCTAAACTCATATTAGCTGAATAGAATATTGCCAAATTTTTGGAAAATTCATGTAAACTATCAAGTTGATAGTTAGTCAGACCAGTAGTACCAATAACTAATTTGTTGTTGTACATAATGGCATAATCAAGAAGTTTGTCCAATATCTCGCTACTAGAAAAGTCAATAATCACCTCAGAATTTTGACAAAATTCAGCAAAATCCCTTATGCTATTTTTTCTAGAAAATGTAGCAGAAAGAGTACAGCTATTTAATCCATGCATTTTTTGAATTATCATCTGCCCCATTTTACCGGTAGCACCACAAATACCTATAGAAATCATTTTAACTCTCTATATTGCCTTAAACAATGCACCAATGGTTTTAAATTACTTTTTACCATAGCACTTATCACTTTACCAACCAATATAACATGATCCCCCACTTCATATTGACTAAACTTGTTGCACTCAATATGGCAAACTGCTCCTTCAATCAAAGGGCAATTAGTAATTTGTCCTAAATTATATGAAATACCAGCAAATTTATCAGCATTAAACTTAGAAAAATGTCTAGAAATATTCTCTTGATTTTCAGCTAGAATACTAACAGCAAAATACTCACTACCAGTAAAAGCACTCATACTAAAGGATTTTTTATCAATACAAAACAATACCAATGGCGGTAATAAGGAAACCGAGGTAAAAGAGTCTGCCGTAAAACCAAATAGCTTGTTATTATATAAAGTAGTGATAATAGTAACGCCCGTAGGCAAAGTGCTAAGAGCTTGTTTAAATTGTTCCGAATCCACTATTGCAGCCATTTTTTAGTAATGCGACTAATTGTACCATCTTTTTTTAATTCACTAATAGCTTTATCAACATTTTCAACAAGTTTAGAATCTTTTGGCATAGCGATAGCAAGTTCAGATGAGAATTCTGTTAAACTAAAACTAGCAAGATCAGGATTATTCTCAATAAATTTCTTAGATTGCGATTCCTCTAATACTACCACATCTACAACTTTCGATTTCAATTCTTCGACTAGCATTAAATTATTTGACAAATAATTTGTTCTAATATTAAACTGCTTGGCTAAATCCTGAACTATCACCGCCCATGTTGTACCAAGTTGCACACCAACAATTTTATTATCCAAATCTCCAACATTTTTCAAATCATCTGCTGTTCTATATAATACTGATACGTTAGTTGTTACATAAGGGGCTGAAAAGCTAATGTGTTTCTTACGTTCTTCAGTCACTGTTAATCCAGCGATTACTATATCAACATTTTCACTAGCTAAGGATGCAAGTAAGCCATTAAAATCAAAATTTTTAATTATAACTTTCTTCTCTAATTTTTCTCCTATAGCATTAATAATATCAATGTCAAGTCCCACTATTTGCCCATTTTGAATAAATTCGTAAGGGGGATTATCTGCAGAAGTTGCAACTATTAAGCTCTTTTCTTGAGATGGTTTATCACAACTAACTATTAAAAAAGAACATATAATAAGCAAAAAGCATTTTATTAATCTCATAAAAATCAAATAACTATGTTAATTATTGCTATATTATCGCACTTCTTACTATCATATACAACAAACTTTTTGAAATTAGCTGAACTACCTCATGAAAGAAAGTAAATATTTGTTGTTGAGCAAGTAGCATTACTTTACTTTGGACACCATTTGGCAGCCCGTAGTAGCGGGGAATATAAATCTTCATCCATAGGAATCAAGATATTTTTCTCTTCTTCTATTGTGGGAGGTCTATCAAGAAAGTAAATTTTAGGTGCATCTTTAATGATATAGTCAATTCAGGGGAAGTTGGGGCTAGGAACGATGGAGCGACGCCTATAAGTAATAGGCGAGCGACGAGTGACGACGTCACCAACTTCTCATCAATTGACTATAAAATGCAAACCCTTCATCGTATTAAGTCAAGAGAACAAGAAAAAAGAATTGCCTTGGATACTTTACACGACTTTATACCTCTGGCAAGACTAGCTCGGGTAACACGGATAGAACAGGAACTATACGCATTAGCTAGCAAAATATTAGAGGAAATTTAATACAGTTTATTTACTTTTTATTAGTCAGCATCCAGAAAAGGGAGTCAATAACTTTTTTTGTGTAAGTTCTATTTTTATATTTGGGTCACCGTGTTATTAAATTGAATCTTACTAAAGTAACTTTTTATTATTAGAGTTAATAGATGCATCAAATGCCATAGAGACTAAATTCACTAACTTTTCTTCTTGTTCTAAAATCTCAGGTAACACTTTCCAATATGATATAGTTATCAACTTATTTGAGCTATTATATGTAAATGGTTCGGAAACAAAAGATTTTAAATACTCAACTACTTTGTTATCTATTTTAAAGTACAACTCATTTCTTGCAACTATTCCTATTATTACTCCATCTTTATATATGCCATAACTACCAAACATTGCACGAGTAGTGATTTGACCAAAAGGGGCTAGTATATCTTTAATATATTCAATAAATTCATTACTTTTCATAATTAACCTATCGGTTGTTCTGTACGAGAAATTACCACAAGATATTATACGAACTTTACTATACTGCAATCGCTTATCCCTTGTTTTATATAGCTAAGTCGAATAAGTTCTGATATTGTTGTTATAAGTTTAGATTGCTTGATCGCTACTAAAGTAGCCCCTCACTAATAGATGAAGGAGTTATCTAGAACCTTAACGAGTTAGCTATATTCCAATGCATAGTATCATTTAAGTATAATTGGTAATTGAGATTAAAACAATGCAACTTTTCAATTTAACAGGCAAAACAGCCCTCATTACAAGTGCAAGCAGTGGTCTTGGAGAGCAATCCTCTCGCCTTCTTTCTAGCGTAGGGGTACGAATCATATTGGCTAGTAGAAGACTAGATAAACTGCAAGCTTTAGCCTCTGAGCTTAGCAATGCTATTGCCCTGGAAATGGATGTGGCAGATAAGAACTCTGTTCAAAGAGCCTTTAATACGCTAAAACAACAAGGAGAACTCATAGATATCTGCATTAATAATGCCGGAATTGCAAAACCTACACCAATCTTTACATCATGTGAACTAGATGATTTCGAGTCTATTATGCAAACCAATGTACTGGGAGTTTGGTACGTTACCAAGAAAGTTGCTAATCATATGAGAAACCATGGAGTCCATGGGAGTATTATCAATATTAGTAGTGTCAATGGAGCCAACCGTTTAAGCGAAAATATCGCTGGTTATTGTGCCTCTAAAGCATCTGTTATCCAAATGACAAAGGCATTAGTCGGAGAGTTGGCAAAAGCCCATATCCGGATTAATTGTATTATACCTGGTATATTTCATACACCGCTTACAGATTACAAATTAAATACAGAAGAAAAACGTAAAGCAATATCAGAACTTACACCTCTAAATTTTATAGCAGAACCTAATGACCTTGACGGTGCAATTTTATACCTTGCCTCAAACAAAGCATCTCGCTATGTTACAGGTTCATGTATTACAGTTGATGGTGGCGTTTCCTGGGGAGGCAAGTAACACTAACAACTATCTTTGACTTATGCAGAAAGTCTAGGCTCTGTGAACAAAATTTTAATTGTTTAGATTTTGAGTATTTTTAAGCGAAAATTAATAAGATTTTTGCCGGAATAGTTAGTTCTATTTCAAAAAAATCTTATAATTTGCAGCTAAAAAGAGTCGAAATCTAGTAATTTAAATTTTGTTCACAGAGCCATACCTCAACACTTCCTTACTTACAACCCTCATCATTCCTATACTTCTGAACTTCCCTTATCCTACACTCGCATTGATAGTATATGCTGCACGCGTTCAACATTCATTTTCAAATCCAATTCTTGAAATCATTTTTGGGAGAATTTTAACCGTGCTACTTTCAAGTTCTATCATAATATTGCTGTTGGGATGATGTCTTTAGCATTTTGGGTGCTATCTTAGGTACTTCATTGTTTATGCTCACATGACGTTTTAACTTACTTTGAATTTGCTTTAATTCACTATGCATTATAGCGTCACTTGCCTCAGGGGGCATAATGGTTTGTGACATATTAATATTACATCCTTTATTTTTTGCTACTTCTTGTAGCATTGCTTCATATTGACCCTTGGTCACCGGGATAGTGTAAATATGCTTCCCTCTTTGTATATAGCCTATAGCACCTTTATCATCTCCAGTGAACTTTAATGATAATGGGTTGGTTATTTCTACTAGTTTTCCTTGCTCGTTATAGTGAGTAGTAAAATAAAGTGCCTTCGAGACCTCAATATTTTCACCTTTCTCGTTTTGTATTGGAAACGAAAGATGCACAGCTGTACCAGATGGTTTGATGGTTAATGGTAAATTAATATTGCGATAATTGCTAATCTCTTTTTCCGTTACTCCGTCTTCTAAAATTACTTTAGTAGAGGTTTTAACCTTAGTTTCTGTTAATTTAAATAATTCTTCATCTTTGACTTTAATAACTCTTGACCTGGTATCAGTTGTATTGTCTATTGGTGGCTGATTGCTCCAAGTTAACGGTTTAAAATTATTAGCCTGATGGATTTTTGCATAACTTTGCACTTCATCATTCATCGCTTGAGTCACAGTACTCTTTGTAATAGAGTTAGCCCAGGTTTTTTGTATTAATTCGTTGTTATTTTCTACAAATTCTTTAAATTGCTGAGAATTAACAGCAAGATTAGCCACTGAGATTGCTGTAATATTTGCTTCAGCAAGGATGTTTTTTAATGTTGTTTGTTGCTTAGCAATAATTTCTTGTCTAAAAGCCAATGTTACAGAATCTACTTCAATCGTGGCTACTTTGCTCTGTGCTACTATGGCTGGGACTATTTCAGATGGAGCTACTTTGTAGGGTGAGGTCTGTTCAGTAGCTTGAGTTTCAGTAGTTGTTGTTATCGTGTCATTAATATGCATAACATCTAGTGCTTTTTTAGATGCTACAGATAGATCAGTTCTTTCTAAAGTAGGGTTTGTTAGTGCTTTTTTTTGTTCTTTTACTATTTGAGCTATTTCTTTAATTAACAGTACTTCTCGAGTTTTATTACCTAAAATATATTCAACATAGTTTCCCTCAGTTTTCTTCTTCAATTCTAGTCTTTTCCTTTGGTCGATTATATTGTTAAAATAATCGAAGTGTTCTTGAACTAATTTTTTTAATTCTAGCTTATTAATTTTTCCCCTTGTTACTAAAAGACCGAGTTTAATTTGCAACCCATATTCTTTTAATGATTGTTGTCTCTTTTGCATAGTTTCTTTAAGAGCATCTTTAACATCAGCAATCTTTATGTTTTCTGGTGCTATATTTTTAAATTTCTGGCTCATTGTCATTTTTGCCCAATTTGCTAGTGCTTTATCACTATAATATTTTGATAATTCAACGAAGCTATTGTCAATAGTATTGTTTAAATCAATTTGTGCAGTATCAAGTAAACCTTTTACAAATAAATCATTATACTTTATGGTACTTGGAAATTCTCTAAAATGATTAGTTGGTCCTAGTAAGGGTAGATGTCTAGACCAAGAATGTGGACGTATCTCATCATCTAATTGGTCAAAACTTCCAGCAAAATCTAACCTAACTAGTCTAGGAGGAATAGTAGAATTGTTAGGATCTCTTACAACTCCTATATTACCTGTATGAATATCAAAATCGCCTATTAATAAGCTAGTTGGAGCTATTTTATCAAAATCGCTATAATGCAGTTCTTCAAAAGCTTTAGTTAAAGTACTAGATAGTAATTCTCTTGTTCCCATAAAAAGCGGTCTTCCTCCGTCTTTTCGCAACCAACCGCCTGGCTTAGTTTTTTTAGACATGTGGTTATCCATATCAACATACATGTCTCCACTGTAATTCTTAAAAAATTCAGATTGCACATATACTTCAGAACCATCATTTTGCAGACCTCCTTCTTGATCTACTTTCGTGGTAAGATGATTAGGTACAATGAGCGAAACTTTGGCTCCATACTCTGGATTTGTTGCTTGAAAAATTTGGGAACCCAAAAACTCTGATATATTTTTTTCAGGCTTATTTTCCTTTTTAACCATAAATAGAATATTATCTTGACTGCTATATATCCCCCCTAATTCTCCAGCTTCATTAGCTCCAGCTTCCTTTTTTTTATAATATTGCAAATTGGTAAATTCTGACATTTATTATCCCTATTTAGTTTAACCTGAATTTGATATAACCCGCTATAGTCAATTGATGGGAAATTGGTGACGTCGTCGCTCAATGCTCGCCTATTACTTATAGGCGTCGCTCCATCGTTCCTAGTGCCAAATTCCCCTGAATTGACTATATTGCAAATTCGGTTATATCTATAAATATAACAGATTTTTATGCTCCACTAATAGCTATTTTCATTATTTTTGCGGTATTGCTTATTTTTTTCATTAGACTCTTGCAAATTTTCTTATGATAATAAAAATCTGCTCGCCAAGCGTCATTGCGAGACTTGCAATATCTTTCAACGTCATTGTGCATAGGCGTTAGTTTAAGAAGGTAATAATTGGAAAGCCGTCATTGCGAGGAGGCGTTAGCCTACGAAGCAATCCATATGACAATTTATGGATTGCCACGCTCACATACGTTCGCTCGCAATGACGGAAAAGCTATCTAAACCCGCTTTACCTTCTATTTCAACAGTTGTGCTACGGTCTCCTCACAATGACGTTTTTTCGTGAACGCTCACTCTCATATACCAAGAAAGTTTAAAAAATCTCGCAATTCTTGACGAGCAGCTACATGAGATATACTAAGTGTTTTACCATGATTAGCTGTTGTTAAGTCAAGTAATGTTAGTCCTTGTAAAAATAATTCCCGAAAAATTACTCTTTCACTAAAGCCTGGAGCAATCTTAAAGCTAATTCTTTTTGCTAATTGTTCAAGAGCAGCCCCCACTTTCCTTTTATTTACTGCATCCAAGTTGCTTAATCGATTACGCATAACAATCCAGTTAATTGTCTCGCCATTACGATTAGCTTTCTGCATCTTTTGCTCCCAAATCATTTGACTATAGATTGATGGGGCAATAATTGACAAATTGTCAGCGTTAACTTTGGCTAATACATCAAAATCAAGAAAACTGTCGTTAATTGGGGTAATTACCGTATCAGCATAAGAATGAGCTAATCTAGATAAGAAAGAGTAGCTTCCTGGTGTATCGATTACTAGATAATCAGCATTTTTTGTCTGTTCAATTATCTGTTCAAACCTAGTTCTTTCATCCTCTTCTTTAAGTGCAACGACTTGTTCTTGACTTTCAGTCAAATGAAAATGCTGAGAAGTTTTAACCGTATTGTCCGGGTTCTTTAAATTGTAATCATCTCTGTTCTTTAAATAATTTGTTAAAGACCCCTGACGTGAATCAGTATCAATACTAGCCACCGTATAACCATTATACAATAAACCGGTAATTAGATGCATAGAGCAGGTACTTTTACCAGCTCCACCTTTTTCAGCCCCAAGTACAAAAATACGATTTGTTTGATTATTTTTCATAGTGATCTTGAATAAATTGATTAAGAAGTCTTACACCATAACCTACTGCTCCTTTAGGACCAAGGGGATTGCCTTTTTTATTATAGGCAACACCGGCAATATCAAGATGTGCCCAAACCATACCTTCTTTAATAAAATTCCCTATAAACTGAGCTGCTGTACAACTACCAGCTGCTCCAGGGACGTTACCAATATTAGCAAGATCAGCAATGTCTGACTTTATCATCTCATCAAAATCTTTATTTAGAGGCATACGCCATAATTTTTCATTAACTTTATTGCCAACATCTATTAGCTTACCAGCTAATTCATCATTATTGGTAAAGCACCCAGCATAAGTTTTACCAAGAGCGACAACAATAGCTCCAGTAAGGGTAGCCAGATCGATTACACATTGAGGCTTAAACTTTTCTTGAGTATACCAAATTGCATCAGCCAAGACTAACCGACCTTCTGCATCAGTATTATCCACCACCACTGTTTTTTTGGACATAGTGGTTACCACATCTCCTGGTCGTTGAGCATTGCCTGAAGGCATATTTTCTACAAGACCAACAACCCCGACCACATTAACTTGTGCATTACGACTAGCCAAAGCCATGATTACTCCAACTACTGCAGCTGAACCGGCCATATCATATTTCATATCTCCCATATTGGCTGCTGGTTTAATAGAAATCCCACCACTATCAAAAGTAACCCCTTTACCAACAAAAGCGACAGGTGGGGTATCATCATCCAAGCCATTATATTGCATTACTACAAGTTTGGATTCATTTTGTGAACCTTGTCCAACACCAAGTAAAGCTCCCATACCAAGATTTTTCATTTCTCTTTCACCGATAATGATAATTTCAACTCCTAGCGGTTCAAGATGTTCTAATATTTTTTCAGAGTAAGATTGAGGATTTTTTATATTGGCTGGTTCATTTATCATATCTCTGGCAAAAAATACTGCCTCAGCTAATGATCTTTTATCATTAAACAATTCCTCTGCTTTAGACTGATCATCTATAGAAATCTCAAGAGAGTCTACAACAAATTTTTCTCCTTCACTTTGAGTAGTTTTGTATTTATCAAATCTATATGAAGCAAGCAAACAGCCGCTAGCTATAAGAGAAGCAACAATAGCTGGTTGATGTTGTCCGATATTATGAGAAATTTTTATGCCAATAGTACTAATTTTACTGCAAGTACTACAGGATAAGATTCTTCCTCCAAGCTCTTCAATGCAAGAGGTTGTTAATTTTGTTTCATCACCAGTGCCAACCATAATTAAATATTTTATTTCTCCATCTTTAGCGATAGAATTAACAATTTTAATTTGTCCAAATTTTCCAGTAAATAGTAATTTATTTTGAATAGTTTTAGAAATTAAACCATGATGTTGTTGATCAAGTAGTAATAAATTACTGTCTAATTTCAGCTGTTCACTAATAAACACTATAGTTGCTTGATTATTTGATAATTCCTTACTGATGAAGTTAATGTTATTGAGCATAAATCCCTCTTATAATTTAATGGTCTAATTCTATTGATGTATGTTTACTTTGCAAGTATAAAAAATCCTATATAATCAATTCAGGAGAATTAGGTAGCAGGAGTGACGACGTTACCAACTTCTCATCAATTGACACTATAGTTAATATAAGTGATTATTTGAGTATACTATAAAATTTTCTTCCACTAAGTGAAAAAGTGATTAATTTTATATTAGACCTCTTGCATAACCTAAAGATAATTGAGGAATTTTGTTGTCAAAACTCGTCTCCGTTCCTCACGTACATCTTAGTACGCTGCGGTACTCGACTTCGTTTTTCCTAAAAATTCCTCAATTATCTTTAGGTTATGCAAGAGGTCTATTTATAGATGCATGTGCCTATAATTCGTCATTGTAAGAAGGCGAAAAGCTAGTAAAGTCGTCATTGCGAGCCACCGTAGGTGGCGTGGCAATCCATTTTTAATCACTTTTCTGGATTGCTTCGTCGCCCTGCGGTCTCCTCGCAATGACGGTTTCTCAATTATTGTTTTCTTGAACTGACGCTTATGCAGTCTTCCTCGTAATGATGTTAGTTTACTATGACTAAAACCTTCTCGAGTTAGCTATATAAAATATTTAAAAAATTATTATATTTTTTTAAATTTATACTTAGTGCTAGTCAAATTTTATTCTATAATGATATTGTTTTCAGATATAGGAGGCTGTCTGCAATAACTAAAGTGATTCTATATTTGGCTCTTTTTGGCTGCGAATAAACATGATTTTTTTGAAATAGGTACACTATTCCTGCAAAAATCATATCTATTCTCGCCGAAAAATAGCTCAAAATATAATTAATTAGTTATCGTAGGCAGCCTCCTAGACTTTAAGCTACGTCCACCGTTTAATATGTTCGTAAAATGTACCAAAATCAAAGAATGGTGCACTCGATTGGATTCGAACCAACGACCTCTGCCTTCGGAGGGCAACGCTCTATCCAGCTGAGCTACGAATGCTTAATTTGTTGATATACCTCAAATAAAAAATATACTCGAATAGTTTAAAAAATTATGTCATAAAACAAGGGGTGAACGAGAACAGCTTAGTAAACCTAAGTAAGAACACAAATGCCCCAAAGTTTTGCGAAAACAATTCTTCAAAGCAGAAGAGCATACATCTATCATCTAACTACATTATACTATAAAAACTTAGGAAGTGCTAACGAATTTTAAACTTTCAAATGTCAGCTAATTTTTAAGAGAATAGCTTGAATTTCTCTAAACTGCTCCAACAAAAACTATATTCTAATGATTTGGGGAATTGGGCTTGAAAATAAGGGGCGAGCAAGCACAGAATTACTTTAGTTTCGCAGGTAACCTCCTAGGCTCTTATATCACATTTTCAAGATATAAGAACCTAAAGTACGATTATTCTTGAGGTAATAATATTTTTGTGATTTAATCTTTAATTATGTTGATAGGTTGACAGTGGCTTTGAAATTTGAAGACAACATTATATCTAATGAGGGACGTAAGTGCCAATACTTACGTTTACTCACTAATAAAATTTAAGATGCTTAAGAGGATAGTATGTCTAAAAAAGATGGTGATGATGTTAGTTTAGATTCAGCTTATGGTTCAGATAATGAGAGTATGGTTGTACCTAATAAGGTATCACGAGTGGCTGCGGAAAAAATTAAAGATATAGATGCTTTGATAGGTAGGTTAGGTAAGTATAAAGAAACTTTTAATGTGAAGATTTATGCTGACGAGATATTACAGTTTAATGAAGCATCTATGAGTGTAATAGAAAGTTTGGGAGCAGAAAATTTTCGTACAAGTCTATCAGATGACAAAATACAACAATTTGTTGATACTATTGCCTTAAATTCAGAATTATGCTCTAAATTTATAAGCACTGATCAAGAATTAGATAAACTTAAACTTAAAGTTGCAAAGACTGAAGGTGCCTTAAAAGGTTTTGTTTTGCCACTTGAAGAGCGTAGTGCTTTCGCTGGTAAACTAACAAATTTTGGGTTAGATAGAGAGGAATATAAAATTCCTATGGAAGCTACTAAAGAGGCTTTGCTAAAATTACAAGGACAGAAGCTTACCAAGGGTGAATATGCAGATAAAGTTGTTGCTAGAACTATGGAAATTCTTAACCAAGATAAGCAAAACTTTTCTGCTGAAAAACTACAGCAGTTTAAAAATTTTGTTCGGCAAGGAGATACATCCTTAAAAGTAAAAAATGGTCAATTGATAGATAGGGATGACAAACTTTCTCAACTTGACCAAGAGGAGATTTCAAGTGCAGCTATTAAATCGGTTGATGCTTTTATCAAGGAATTAGAGAGTGAGAATGGAAAGGCTGAGAACACTTCTCTGGAGAAGGGTAGACAGCTCGTTCCCCAAAAATCTATGCCTCAACAGGATAACTCACAAAAAGTTGCTTTGGATATTGGTGAGCAAAAAACAAAAGACTGGCAAGCAGCTAAAGAAATGGTAAGTAGTACAATAGATGAATCTATAAAACAATTAAAGCTAAAGATTTCTAATGCAACTGCAGAGAAAATTAAGAAGAATTTATCTCAGGTACTAGATAAATTTGATCCACAATTTCTGTAGGAGAATAAAACAGCTATTATAACAAATATTACCCATGAGATAAAACAAGGTAAAACGGCTCTCTCTGAATTAAGAAAGGAAGGTCACATTGCTAGGGATAAAGTTAAAAAAATAGCTCAGAAAATAACTGAAAAATATGCTGAACGAAATAACCAATTTATTGAAGAAAAAATTAATCCTTTGCTTAATGCAAAGAAAGATGAGTTGGCTCTGAGATTATCAACATTTATACAAGAGAACCAGATTTCTCTTAATGATGTAAGTGCAGTACTGAGGTTATCTGAAGAGAATAAAATTACTGGTAATGCAAAATCGCTAAGCTTAACTGACAAACAAGTTGAACATATTACTGCCGAGCAACTCAAGGGATTAATAAGATTTAACCCAGTAGGATTTAATAGAAATTTGTTTCAAGAAATACCAGATGAAGTTAAATCTATAAATGTAGAGACTGAAAAAGTTCAACAGCACAGTTTTGAGATGGAGCAACGCCAACAGTTGGAAGACGAAGGATATGTTTCTATGGATGAGGATATTCAGCAGCCAGAAAAAAATATTCTATCGCAAAATATAGTACAACAAGAGCAGCAAGACGTAACACAACAAGTACAACGACAAGATATAACAGAGCAAGTACCGCAAGAAGTTACAAACATCTCTGCTGATAATATTAATAAGCAATTTAGTGAGCAACAAGAAATATTGTCAAAAGTAGCTGAAGTAGTAGAAGAGGCTGTTGTAGAAAAATCAACTGCCAGTAAAGAACAATTTCCTCTAGAAATTAATCCAGAAATGACTAATGTTACTGAGTTAGCAGAAACATTATCAAATTTTATACAAAATAATGCAGTTACAGTTGATGAAATGAGAGTTATTTTAGGTACAGAACCATCGCTGCAAGATGATAAGATACAATTAACTGCAGAACAAGCCGCCAATATTACAGGAGAACAATGGCAATGGTTTAGAGATATAGCGCCAACGAATTTTGAAAAAGAATTTAAGCTTGCAAGAGAAGCCCAGGTCAATAATAGTGTAGAGGTAGAGAAATCTACAGGACTAGGGGTTTCAGATAATGTTAAAGAGATGGTATTAAGTACGCATATAATACATAAAGCTATTAAACTAGTTGAAGAAGGAGGAAAACGAAAATTAGACTATTCACAACAAAACAAAATTATTGTGAAATTATCTGATAAATTATCACAACTTGACGTCGACTATTTAAAAACTGAAGAGCAAGCTATTGCCAAAACTATTGCAAAAAATATTAAAAAAGATGCGAGTAAGAGCTTATTTAGCAATAACATTACTGTTAGTGATAAAATATTAACTAAATATGCAGATGACATAAAAAGACTTGACGGTGCTAAAAGTGATAAATTTGCTGCTAAGAAGATTAATGAAGGAATTTATAACCATCAGTTGAAAGATTCACAGATAGCAGAAAAGTTATCGCAGTTTTTAACAACAATCTTTAATCCGGAATCTGAACTAGTAAAAAAAATAAAATCTAGTGAACCATCTGAACGTACAACAGAAAAAATAGTAGACATTAGGAAGTTTAATCCAAAACGATTTGATGAAATTATGTTTCCTAAAGAAAGATTGACAGAAATAGCTCAGAGTAAAGTTACAAGTAAAGCACGGTTTGATGAACTTACTAAAGAGGGGAATAGCTCAAGAGATAGTAAATCTTTTGCTACAGATATATTAGTAGACGTTATTAACAGTGTAACACAGAAAGAAGGAAAACCAAGAGTATCATTAAAACCAAAAGAAAAAGAGAAAATTTTTTCTATACTACATTCATCGTTATCAAGTTTGGATCCGCAATATTTAAATGTTAATCGCCAGAAAATTACAAAATATATAGCTGATAATATCGCATTTAGTGGCAAAAATGAAGGAAAGGATAAAATTTTTACTATTGCTAAGAAAACATTAGATAAAATTGCTGTAAATTTAATGGTAGCTCATGAAAGTAAAAGCAATGAATTTGCGGCAGAGGAGTTAAAGACAGGAAGTATGGAGATTAATGAGAAACTTGTTGCTCATCAAGTCACTAATAGCATTCTTAAAGAGAGAATATCAAAGCTCCTAGCAACTGATAACATTAACGAAGCTGCAAATAGATTGGGTGTTTTTAATGATAACAAGACTGTAGATATTAAGAATATCACAGATAAACAATTAACTGCTCTTAAGAGAATTAGTCCCCAAAATTTTGATGAAACAGTATTTCCAAAAAGTGACATTGCTAAAATTACAACAAAAAAACAAGAACAAAAACAAAAATTATTTCCTGAGATTGACCTTAAAGAGATGGATTTCAAAGATATAACAATTAAGCATACCATAAAGCATATTGTTATGGATGCTAATGATAAAAAGGTGCAAAAAATAACAACAGTAAGAAATAAAGCTAAAGCTATAGAAAATCAACGCTGAACAATATACTTACCTAGGTTCTGTTGACAAAATTTTAATTGTTTAGATTTTGAGTATTTTTAAGCGAAAATTAATAAGATTTTTGCCGGAATAGTTAGTTCTATTTCAAAAAAATCTTATAATTTGCAGCTAAAAAGAGTCGAAATCTAGTAATTTAAATTTTGTTCACAGAGCCTAGGGATATTGTCTTATAGTCAATTAACCTGAATTAGTGCCGAATAAGCACCCATCGTGCTGTTATTGCGAGGAGGCATAGCCGACGAAGCAATTTCTAATCAACTTTTATTGCTGCATCACCGCAAAGCGGTTCCTCATAATGACGATGTATTGCAAACTGGCTTCTCTCAATGATACTTGGCAAGCAGATTTTTTATTCATCATAAGAAAATAGCAAAAAAACCGTGAATGCTCACGATTTTTCAAACACTATCTCCTGTAACTCGTACTATATTTGCCCCACAATTGATTAGTTTTTTTTCCAATGTTTGGTATCCACGGTCTAAGTGGTAGATTCGATGTATTTTTGTTGTATCATTGGCGGCAAGCCCAGCTAATACTAGAGATACCGATGCTCTGAGGTCACTTGCCATAACTTCAGCTCCCGTTAAAAAAGGTACACCGTGTATTATAGCACTATTTCCTTTAATTGTTATATTTGCACCCATTCGGCATAATTCAGGAACATGCATAAACCGGTTTTCAAAAATAGTTTCCGTGATTGTAGAAGAACCGTTACAAAGAGTCATAAGACTCATAAACTGAGATTGAAAATCTGTTGAAAAACCTGGATATGGGCTTGTATGGATATCCACAGGATTTAATTTATCTACATAAGAAACTCTTAAACCATTATCAATGGATTCAACTTTTATGCCAGCTTCAATGAGTTTTAATACTATATTTTCAACAATATTGCTGTTAATTCCATAAATATTTAAATTTCCTTTAGTAATGGCAGCAGCCATCATGTAAGTACCAGCTTCAATACGATCCGGCATGATCGAATAGTTGGTATGTTTTAAATAAGATTTACCAATAATTGTTATTTCACTTGTACCAATTCCATTTATTTCTGCCCCCATTTTGTTAAGGCAATGGCATAGATCAACAATTTCTGGTTCTCTAGCACAGTTAGATAATATCGTTTCTCCTTCAGCCAAAGTAGCTGCCATTATGGCGTTAATTGTTGCCCCAACAGATATTTGTTTAAAAACAAAATGTACAGCTTTCAATCTGCCTGTGATTTTAGCATTAATATAGCCATGATCAACATCAATATCTGCTCCCATAGCTTGCAATGCTGCTATATGTAAATCTACTTGTCGAGCCCCTATAGCACATCCTCCAGGTAAGGAAACTTTAGCTTTAGAGAATCTAGAGAGTAATGATCCAAGAACCCAAATAGAAGCACGCATTTTACGTACTATATCATATGGGGCAGTAAAATTATTAATATTGCTACTATCGATATCCATACTCAAGTAATCTTGATGATCAGTTACCGTGACAACACTGCCTAAATTCTCAAGTAATTTCTTCATTGTGAGAATATCGGTAAGCTTTGGAATATTATTAATGCTAAGGTTATCCGTAAGCAATGCAGCTGTCATAATCGGTAATGCCGCATTTTTAGCTCCGCTAATGCTAATATTACCTTCAAGGGGGATACCACCTTTAATTATTAAACTGTCCATAGGAATCCCTTATATAGTAGCCTAAAATTCAATATAACAAGTTATATCGAATTCAGGGGTAGAAGTCAATCAGGTTTAAAACGGCATAGCAATCTGCATTAGTTAAATAAAAAAGTTATAGAACTTATCCGCACACCGTCATTGCGAGGAGCTACTTTAGTAGCATTGATGCAATCCAAAAAATGGTTAGAAATGGATCCTACCGTCCCTTATCTCTATTAGAGTGCTGTATGTTAGAAGGGGTGGTGTCGGGTTTAATAGTGTTGCTTAAAGATATATCATCTTTCTTTAGAACTTTTATTAGACGGTGATATAATTTAGAACCAGCTGTTTCTGTACTGTGAAATTTGCTTAATATTTTTTCTAATGCAGTCTTACTATTTTGCAATCCATCAGTTTTATTAGCTTTATCAATAGCTTGAATCGTATCAACCCCATTTTGCATAAAAGCTTCTTTTTGTTCTTCAGGTGATTTAACAAATGATTCAATATATTTCCTAAGTCCTGCCCCTAACTTATTGATAGTTATAATATGTTCTGGATGTATAGTATGCTTTAGATCATTTGGGGAAGATTGTAATTTCGAATATATTTTGTCTGTACCAGCCCCTATAGTTGCAATGGTTTCAATTTGTTCAGTTGCTTCCTGCAAGGAATTATGTGGTAATCTATCTATCAACACATTCATTTGTTTAGCTTGCTGACCAAATTTATCTAAATGAGGTTGTCCTTGAGCATATTCAGCAGCATATCCTTTAGCAAGTTCGCCATGAGCATTGATAGTGGTACCAATATTGCCTTTAAACTCACCAAAATTTTGTCCAATATCTTTTTCAGTTGGTGACAGTACATTTGCGGTATCATCATCCAAAGATACCTGTATTACTGTTTCTTGTTCTATGCCCATCTTTTTTACAGCTTTGGCAAGTTCAGAACCATATCGCGAATCAAAGCTAAAATTGAGCAGACTTTTTAAGCGATTTACTTCCTCTACAAATCCTTCCTTTGATTCACCAACAATATCAGCTATATCTGATTTAAATTTTTCTAATGGCATAAAAATATCTTTAATTAATGTTATTTAGCTTGAGTAATGGATTGCTTCGACCATTACATGGTCTCGCAATGACGCCTGAGGTTTGTGTAATCCTCGTAATGACAGGAATGCAACCCAAACGTCATTGCGAGAAGGCGTAGCCGACGAAGCAATCCAAAAACAATAGATTGCACGACCTACTTACATGGTCTCGCAATGACTCTTATGTAGGGTACTATATATTTTTACCTAAAACCAAACCTTTTGTTACTATTGGTTTCAATGATACATTGATGCTGATTACAAAATATCATTATTACTTCAAATTCTTTTAAAAATTCTCTACTAACAGTAATCTTATTGCCTTTACATTGGTTGTTACCTAGCAGATTAATATATATATCGACATTTTTACATATTTCATTCGAAGCAACTTGTTTCAAATCTATCAAACTAGAATCTATCAAAATTGTGTATCCATGGGAAGTAAAAATATTTTTTTCTAAGGGGAATTTTAAGGGAAATATTTTAGCATCCTTTTGACCAAACCAGTTAGCCCAATATAAACGTTTAAATTCTGGCATTTCATTGGCATAAATGTCAAGTTCACCATTGTTATTTTTTATACCAACAGCATTTAAATTTATATCAAATATGACATTAGGTTTGGGAGAATTCAGCATTAAAATTACCGATATAATAATTATAATTAGACCAAGAAAATGCCATTTAGTTCTCCACAAACAAAGCCATAAAAAGCCAAATAAGAAAGTAATTAAGCTAACTTTGCTTATATAGCCAAAATACCATACTGATAATGGTAACGTGTTAGTAAATTTCACCGCTTCAATAATTATATTAATGAAAAAACCTATTAATTTTAGACAATACTGGTCTATACCAAAGATCATTAAAAATACGGAGATAATAGATAATGGAATCAAAAAGAAAGACATTATTGGTATAGCAATAAGATTCATCGGAATAGAATAAGTAGGAAATGTATAAAATTGGTTTATTACAACGGGAGCAGTAACTATACTGGCAAGGAAGCTTGAATAAATATTAGAGGCAATATAAAAATTTATTGAAGAAAAGATGCCCTTACTTTCACCTAAGATCCATTGATTCCTTATGTAAAATTCATAACCAGCAGTTAGTGATAATACTGCGACAAAAGACAATTGGAAGCTGGGGTGAAATATATATTCTGGATTCATTGATAATATGATGAACGCCGCAATTGCTAATGACCTTAGAGGGTATGGCTTGCGTCCTATCATAACCGCATAAATAAAGATTGCTGTCATAATGAAGGCTCTGGTGGCAGCAATTTGCATACCGCTTAGTTGCAAATAACCATAGCTTCCTATTAAAGAACAAATTGCTGCAATTAACTTTATATCATAATTATAAGCAATATAGTTTGATAAATTTAACAAGAATCTGGTGGATATGAAAAACAGCATTGCTACCAATGATAAATGTAAGCCGGAGACGCAAAGTATATGGGATATACCGCTTTGTCTCATTTCTTTCATTAATTTTCGATCGATGGCTTTGCTTTCACCTAGTAATATCGCAGCGGCGAAATTACCTTTTATAGAACCAAGTATTTGGATCAGGCGGTTGTAAATATTTTTTTTAATTTTATAGACAAAACTATTAGTGTAGAGATCACTATGTGCTATAATTTTAAGGGGGGACAGTGCATAGCCAGTAGCATTAATATCCGCTAAATATGCATAAAAGCCAAAATCATAACCACCCGGCAGAATACTGCTTTGTGGTTTATAAAGCCTTGCCACTAGGCTAATATTATCGTTAATATTAATTTTTTGGGCATATTTTGCCGGCATACTTATTCTGACTTTTTGTAAAACTTGTTTAAGTTTTTGAATTTTTACTTGATATAATATAACCTGCATACCATGAGTAGTTGGTTTCATCGATTCTACGATACCACTTACTCTTGAGATTATTGGATTGTTAATAGTACCAACATGTAAATTTGATACGTGATATTTACCAACTAGCATACCACAAAAAAATGCAATAATTATTCCCGAAATAAATCGCCCAAATATATTGTTTCTTAAAATTAGTAGCGATAAGGAAATTGTGAAAATAGTTAGAATAGATATAAAAGAAGGTTCCTTACTTAAGGTAAAATAAGTACCAATACCACAAATGAAACTAACAAAATACCAAAGACTGAGATGGTGATATTCTTGTTCTAAAATGCTTGTGAAAAAATTAAGAGTTAACTTATAATTTCCTAGGATCATTACATCTAATAATAGAGTTATTTTTAAAATAGTCTACTATTAGATGCGACGCAAGAAATCTGTGAGCGTTCACGGAAAAAAGTTAAAGTACAAGACGTCTATTAGCAAGAAGACTTAAGCCAATAAGCAATTGTAAGTTAAAAGTATGGTATAATAGATATTGAAGTCAATGTAAATAATGATTTATACTGACTTTAAGGGGGTATTCAGCAATAGCCATAATAATGACTATTGCTGTGCGGGCGTGAGCGACCGTGTAGCAATTGGTTTTAAGACCGATGGGTTATTTTCGTAATGATTGCAAGCATCAATCAAGATAGAATCTACTCCGTTCATTGAGCTGAAAACAACGTTGTAAAAAAATTTCTCCCTCATATCATCCCATATATTCTCTTGAGGGTTCAACTGCGGACTATATGGCGGTAGAAATGTTAATTGCATATTGCTTGGTAATGCTTCCTTGCTTATCTTATGGGCAGATGCACCGTCACAAACTACTAGGCTCTGTGAACAAAATTTAAACAATTAAAATTTTGTTCACAGAGCCTAGGAACTTATATAGGTTATCATCAGTCTTTTTCAAGAATAGCTTTAGGTTAATAGTTAAGGACTCAAAAGATAATTGCTGGTGCAGTTAGCTTATTTATGGTACACTTTCTTAAATCCAATATAATATAATAATATGACTTTTAAACTTTCTGATCTTAATACAACAGTTAAAGATATTAGTACCATTCAAGGTAAAAATAAGCTGCCAAGAATGCTAGTAGGTACGGATGAGTTCTATGACTTGGTTGTTAATAGTGATGTATTTGTTGATAAAAGTCTAATGATTCAAGAATTACTAGAGGACAATGGTAAGGTTATCCTAATTACTAGACCAAGGCGTTGGGGTAAGAGTTTGAATATGAACATGCTCCAGAAATTTTTTGAAATAGAAGTGGATAAGAGAGGTATGCCTTTAGCTGAAGAAGGTAGAGTAAATAACAAGCTATTTACTGGTGGTACAGTAGATTTAGGATTTGACGAAATTAAAGAGCTAAAACCTTTGAAAATTGCGAGTGATGCAAGTAGCATGAAACGTCAGGGTCAATTTCCGGTAATTTTGCTCAATCTTAAAGATGTGAAAGGCAGTAGTTATCAGGAAATAGAACTAAGTATTAAGGATCAAATTATAGAATTATTTGCAAGTCATCATTACTTAAATCATCATGTAACAGAAGATACAGAACTATTAAATAATGCCCAAAAAGAAAAACTAAGGAGATATTTTGATGGGAAACTTGAAAAAAATGACTTAAAAGATAGTTTACGTGTTTTGAGTGAAGTACTGTACAAACATTTTGGTCAAAAAGTTTACATATTGATCGATGAATACGACACGCCGATCAATAGTTCGTACATTAAGTTTGGTAATAAGCCAGATGAGTTTGAACAAGTACTTGAGCTATTCCGCGGAATGTTTGGCAGTAGCCTAAAGAGCAATCCTTACTTAGAGAAAGGCATAATAACTGGTATATTACGGGTTGCTAAAGCTAATTTATTTTCGGATTTAAATAATGTTAGTGAGTATACTTTACTTGATAAAAAATTTGCCAAATTTTATGGCTTTACTCAAGCAGAGGTTGATGATTTATTAACTAAAGTACCACTCAATACTGAAGCAGAAGAAGTTAAATATTGGTATAATGGTTACAGCTTTGGTGGAGAAATCATCTACAATCCCTGGTCAATTATGCAGTGTTTATCTAATGAGGGCAAGCTTAATCATTATTGGCTTGATAGTGGTGGTACTTCGCTTATTGATAAAACATTGTTATCAGATGAGATGCAGGAAGATTTACAAAACTTAGCTGCCGGTAATAGTATTATCTCCACTATTACCAAACAAATCAGTTTCAGCGATATTAATACACGAAGTGGGTTATTTAGTTTGTTATTATTCAGTGGTTATTTAAACCCAACAGCTATCGAACCTGCAAAAGATATCTACGAATTATCAGTGCCTAATAAGGAAGTAGAATATATATATGAAACCAGGCTATTACAATGGGTGAGTAGTAAGTTACAGATAGATAGTTCTAGATACTATTCGTTTGCTAGTTTGTTGCCGGTAGGTAAAATAGAAGAATTTAAAGAAAAATTACAAGAATTATTACTAAACGCTACTAGTTTTCATCAAACTGGCGAGAAAAAAGCCGAGCTATTTTATAGTGGTTTTATGCTAGGTTTGATTAACACGTTATCTCTTGGCTATATAATAGACAGTGAAAGAGAAACCGGTAGCGGTAGGGCTGATATTGTGCTACTACCCAAGATAGGTAAAAGTGACAATGCTATTATCATTGAATATAAAATATGTAAATCTCCTGATATTTTAGAATCTGTTGCCAAAGAAGGGTTAGATCAAATCGTGAGAAAAAAATATGAGGCTAAAATAAAAGAACACTCACATGTTCAGAAAATCATCAAAATTGCTATGGCTTTTTGTGGCAAGGAAGTGGCACTAGAATACCAAATAGATACGATTTCCTAAAGGATGCAGATATATAGGTATAAATTTTTAGCAAACACATTAGCTGTAGAAGTCAAGATTTGATCTTACAGACCCCATAAATTAACTTATTAGATAATCAACTAATTATTTGTTTTTATAAAAAAAGTAAAAAAGATAATTTCTGATAGCAGTCCTATTCTCTTTGTTCGTACTTGCAAATTGAGCTATAGCCTGTTTGTATAAATCTTCTGTTATTAATTTTTGATGAGTACCCATTACATTCCTAATTTTATCTATCTTTTACATTATAACCTATTTTTCTAATCTTTATACTAAATTAAATTTGGGAATTGGTATTATATACTATCACCCGTCTCTCCTAGCCAGGTGCGCATAGTCATCATGTTTTAGTAAATCAATATCATATGAAAAGCTTTTATTCATTATATAATATTCCAATAACCGTATCATACCTTGTTTATGCCCAGCCAATTCTTCTCTAGTGAGATCTATCTCTAAAATTTGGATTATTGGCTTCGAGCTAGAAATTTTTACGTAACTAACCTGTTTTACGTTATTAACTTCTATACCAAAACCACCTTCTTGTAGCATTAACGCCTCAATTATTAGCTGCGGGGATAACCCAGTTTCTATATCTTTTCTACTCGGTAAGCTACCGGTTTTATAATCGATAATGACCGCTGCCCCAAACTCATCTATCTCAATTCTATCAGCCACTCCAATTATTGTTAATTCTTGCCCAGCAATATTTAATGAAATTGCTCCTCTAGTTTCAGAATAAATATATTTACAACCATTTCTACGTTGTTCATCAAATTCAACAAAAGACTCAGCAATAGGCATAAATTTTATTTGCCAAATTTTTTGCGTATAGGTTGGTAAGATAACATCTTGTAAAAGATTATTACTAATATCCAATATTAAGCCAATTTTGTTATTCTCTAACTTGTTATAATTTTTCGAATATTGCTCTAAAACCTTATGAACAAAACTACCAAATTCAGATATTTTAGGCTCCTGCCCTACCCTATCTCTACTCCTGACATTCAAAATCTTCTTAGCGTAAAAACTATAAGGATTCCGTATTAACATTTCTATATCAGTAACCGATATTGTATCAGGAAAAATGGGGCTACACACATTAGTATTTTCCCATAGTAAATTGTTGTCTGTTAGCGAAGAAATGATGTCATCCTGCTTCAATGCGGGATCTAGATTCCCGCCTACGCGGGAATGACAGGAAGGATTGCTGGAATGACATAGGGTTGATGTCAAACAATTTTCTGCAATCAAACTTTGATGCAACAAGTTCTGTTGTGCAATAAGTTGCAATTTTAGTAACAAATTCGATGGTAACAAACCAGATTTACCATCCTGTCTTTTTGATCTAGTAATTATTACTTGGGCATTATGCAGAAATAAATAAAAATAATATTGATCGATAGAAGTTCCAACAACCATATGTAATTTTTTTAACGTTTGCTCATTAATCCATTGGCTGATAGATGAGGATGATGACCAGCATCCTTGATTAAAGTCAGTTAAAATTACTAAATCAAATTTAAGCAATATTAAATCTTCTGCTTTACCAATAATTATATTTTTAGAATAATTATTATGAGCAAAATACTTACAATTAGACATTAAACCCTTCAGTAACTTTGGAAAATCTTTTTTATTATCTAAGGTTAAATTACAATTAGTATTTATTAACTCCGATAAAAAATTTGATAATTCAGCAGCTGACTGCTCATGCCAAATATCTCGGTAAAGTTTTTCAGCAATGCTAATCGAGGATTTTAATATTTTAGCAAAATTATTGCCACTATTGCTATAAAGTAAGTTTATTAGCTTCTTAGACCATTCTATTAATTCATTATCATTGGTTTTTTCTACTAGAGCCAGCATTTGATCAGATTGCCTGATAAAACGGTTTTTGCCGCTCATTAACAGTTCTAATCTTTGAACTAATTTACGGTTAATCAAAGGATTCTTTAATAGTAAAAATAACTTTTTTATATCAAAATCATTACATAATATTTCACTAATGGCAATTATTAGAGAACTAATTAGCGTTTCTGATAAATTATTACCTAGCAAATCTTGGAACTCTAAGGAATATTTGGTCAAAAAATTACAATAAAAATTCTTGGTTGTTTGATTATTGACAATAATAGCTATTTTCTTATCACTAGATTGTTGGCAAATCAGGCTTATTTGTTCTGCCTCTTGAAAAATATCTTCAAGCTCAAAATATTTTATATGATCTACAGCTATACTCTTCTGATTTAAGTATAATTGTTGAGGTGCATCAGCTATATCATCAAAAATTATCTTATCGAAAATCAAGTACTCTGGCTGATGATTACCTAGAGGATGAAAATCTGATAAATTTTTATCTAGAACTGTTAGTAATTTTTTAAAGTTATATAAGCAATCTTCTTCATGATTATAGTTATAGTCAATTGATGAGAAGTTGGTGACGTCGTCGCTCAATGCTCGCCTATTACTTATAGGCGTCGCTCCATCGCTCCTAGCATCAACTTCTCCTGAATTGACTATATAGTCGAATTTTCCTGAATTGACTATAGCCTGATTAACATTTATCATGTCATCCTGCTTCGGTGCGATATCTAGATTCCCACCTACGCGGGAATGACACGTACTAATAGGCGGTAAAATTATAAAACTATCCGGTGAATTAGCAACATTCTTTAAGAAATTCCATGATATGGGATTATGCCCTACTATACCGGCTACTATCAAACTAGTATCAGCTCTTTTCAGCCTTGCTATCTCTGCATCCATCATAGTGACCTGATAATTTAGCCGATCTTGCTTTCTTAACAATTTTATCTTCTCTTGCCATTCAGAATGGGCGTATTTAAGAAATTGATAAATAACACTCCAATGTTGCGATGGATTAATTTTTTCTATTTCATTTACCGAATCTATCGATAAATTATTACAAGCTAGCTGGTAAAATAACTCAGATATTGTTGAACAAAATTGTAAAGATTGTGTTATGCTAAATTGTAACTCACGATAATTATGAATGATTTCAGCTAGGATAGTTCTTTCTTGCAAAAACGTTATCGGCTGTAAATTTTCTGATGCGATAGCAAAAATTTCTTCACCTTCAGCCATAATATTAGACCAAGGAATAATATTTGGCAAAATCGCAATATGCTGTTTGTTAATCAAAATATTTTGTAAATTCCAACAAGCAAAACCACTCGGCAATATAACCTTAAGATTGCTAATAGAATTCTTCTCACTGAAATTATCTAAGATAAAATCAGCTAATATATCTAAAAACGATGAAGATGGGTTGATTCTATAGAGGTTCATTAATTCCGTACTAGTTAGATTATATAGATGCTATAGCTATAATAGCATAATTTTATAACACCACTAATAGCTAAAACCCTTATAAAATTTATTTTAGTAAAGCCGGCAATTAAAGGAATGAATTTTCCCCATAATGGTATGAATATAAGCCATAATATCAATATGTTATATTTTAAAAAAAACTGAGATAATAATTGCTGGTTAGTATGAATCTGGGTATTTTTAGAAAAATAAAAAATTCTCCATAACATTATACCAAAAAAATAATTTATACTAGTAGCAACTAATGAAGCAATAGTTGCTACCACCACTATTATTAAATTATTATAAACACCAAACATTTTCATAGAATGAACAATTAGTTCACTATCTAAACTTATAACTAAATTACCTACTAAACTATCGGTAAATAATAACGAATAGGCTTCAAACTGCTCCATAATTCAAACTAGTCTATAAAGGTTTGACAAAATATTATCCTATACTATAATTTGTTACCTTAAAATACAACGTTATTATAATTTAAATTTTTTATGAATACAGCTCTATCCTTGAAAAAACCATTTTTATTATGGTCTCTTGCCAGCATGTTTTTTGCCTTTCAATTTATATTAAGACTTTCGACTGGAATTATTAGAGAAGAAATTATGCAAAAATTTGCCATTGATACCATAGCATTTGGTACAGTTGCTGGATATTATTATTTAGGTTATGCAGGGATGCAAATACCAATTGGCATAATGCTCGATAAATTTAACTTTAGAATTGTTACATTCATATCTATCTTGGTTACTTCTCTTGGTACTTTAACTTTTGTTGCCAGCGAAAATTTTAATTATTTACTCATTGGTAGATTTATGATTGGAGCTGGTTCTGCTGTTGGGTTTTTATCAGTAGCTAAAATTACTAGAAGCTGTTTTCCAGCTAAATACCACTCCGTAATGCTAGGGCTTTCTTTTACTTTTGGCTTAATTGGAGCAGTATTTGCTATTACTCCAATGAAACTATTATTCACCCATTTTGGTTATGACGTAACTTTTAATAGTTTAGCCGCCATCGGATTTATTATTGGGCTAATGATTTTATTGATAAAAAATGATGATGTAAGCAGCAATTCTACTACTACTCTAGATTCCGAATTATCGATATTGAAACTCTTATTAAACCCTACTATTCTGTTAATCGAGATTTTTGGTGGTTTAATGGTAGGAGCATTGGAAGGTTTTGCTGATGTATGGGCTATTCCATTTTTTAAACAAATTTATCAAATGAATGATATGGATAGTAACTTAGCTACCTCATTTGTTTATATAGGGATGTGTCTTGGCGGTCCAATACTTGCTCTTATTGCTAATTTAGTAAAATCATCTGATGCTATAATAACTATCACTGGATTGCTGACAATAGTAATTTTTATCATTCTATTATATTGTCCTTCATTAAATTTCTTTACTAGTAGTTCTTTAATGTTTTTATTAGGAATTTTTTGTTGTTATCAGGTTCTAATCTTTACCATTGTCAGTAACCTTGTTACGGAGAAATCTATTGGACTTGCCGTTGCGATAGTCAACTGTATCAACATGTCTTTTGGGCATTTCTTTCACAAAATTATGAGTTATTTAATCTCTTATAATTGGGACGGCTTACTGAGTGAATCTGGCACTCCTATTTATAGTCACTATGATTTTATTGTGGCAATTTCTATAGTTCCCATTTGTTGTCTTATCGGAATTATCGGCTTTTGCTGTTTGTCTAAAAAGTCAAATAAAATATCAATCAAGGGATTTGTGGAAGAACCTGTTTCAGCCTAGGAGTCTGCCTGCGATAACTAATTAATTATATTTTGAGCTATTTTTCGGCAAGAATAAATATGATTTTTGCAGGAATAGTGTATCTATTTCCAAAAATCATGTTTATTCGCAGCCAAAAAGAGCCAAATATAGAATTACTTTATAGTTAATTCAGGGGAATTGGGTAGCAGGAACGATGGGGCGACGCCTATAAGTAATAGGCGAGCATTGAGCGACGACGTCACCAACTTCTCATCAATGGACTATAGTTATCGCAGGTAGCTTCCTAGAATGGCACAACTGTCGAACATTGGTATTTCTTTTTTATTATTTAAATTCTATTTCCTTAGCATGTCTGATATGAACTACATAAATGGTATCATCATATATTCGATATCGTAGTATATAACCTGATAAGCCAAATCGAATATATAAATCCCTATAATCTATTAGATTAGTCACAGGTTTACCTATTAAAGGAAATTCTATAAGTTTGATAACTGCTTTCTTTATTACTTCTGCCACTCTCTTTGCAGCATTAGGATTATTTTTATCAATGAATTTTCTCAGTCGTACCAAATCTGTAATTGCCGATTCCAACCATACTAATCTTTCCATTAAGGTCTTTCTTCTTCTTTATCGCTTCCCCATCTATCAAGCCACTCAGTTATTTTGTCATTTCCTAAAAATTTACCTTCTTTCATTTCTTGCCAACGCTGGATAGTCTCTTGTTTTAATTGTTCTTCATGTTCCTCTAATTTGAGATAATTGGTAATTGCCTCCTTCATTAGCCAGTGTGTTGAACGTTGCTTAATTTTACCAAGTACTTGCAACCTCTTCTTAATTTGCGGTGCAATTTTAACGCTTACTACAGTATTCTCATCAGCTCTTTTCATACGAATTCTCCTTTATAGCATTAAGTATTTATAGGTAATACTATACACTACTTGTTTTGTGTTTACAATCCATGTTATAGTTAATCGATGAGCGACAACATCACCAACTTCTCATTATTTATAAAATTATTACTAATAAAGCTTAGTGCAGATTATAATTGTTGTATACTACATAAATAGAACAATTTGACCTAATAACAAAATGACTAATAAAAATACTTTATTAATAATTGATGGCTACGGATTTATCTTTAGAGCCTACCATGTTCAGCCACCATTAACTTCTCCGAGTGGCTTAGCTGTTGGAGCACTTTATGGTTTTACTTCAATGCTATTGAAGTTATTGAATGATTTTAAGCCAGAACATGCTATTGTAGTTTTTGATTCTGGTGGTAAGAATTTTCGTCATCAAATTTATCAGCAATATAAAGCAAATAGACCCCCTATACCAGAGGATTTAAAGAGTCAATTACCACTTATTCGCCTTGCAGCAAATAGCCTAAATTTTCCAATGATTGAGAAAGCTGGTTATGAAGCAGATGATATAATTGCCACTTTAGCCCATAAAGCTTCTGCATTACAACAAAATACTATCATTATTTCTTCTGATAAAGATTTAATGCAATTAATTAATTCGCATACTAAAATGTATGACCCAATAAAAGCAAAATATATTTCCGAAGATGACGTGATAGAGAAATTTGGTGTAGAACCAAGTAAAATCAGGGAAGTAATGGCGTTGATCGGCGATAAGTCCGATAATATACCGGGCGTACCAAGCATTGGCCCTAAAACTGCGGCAACACTTATTAAACAATTTGGTTCATTAGCAGAGCTGTTAAATTCACTCGATCAAATCACTAACGATCGCCAGAGAGCAATCATCAGCTCCTCAAAAGATTTAGCCTTAATTTCCTGGCAATTATTTAGTCTAGATTATAATGTTGATATCGATTTAGATTTTAGTTTATTGCAGTATACCGCACCTGATAGTAAGAAAATTTCTGATTTTTTGGCAGAGTATGACTTCAAGTCTCTAAATAAAAGAGTGGAGAACTTATTCCAAATACAAATTACCAACGAATCTTTACCTACTAAGCAAATTATAATTCAAGAAGTTGCTTCTCAACAACAGCTTGATGCTATGCTAACTAAGGCAGAAGAATATGGGATTGTCAATATTCATTTATCGGATTACCCTGGGCAAACTCCTTCTATAATTTTATCAATTGATGGTAAATGCTACAATATTAAGTTTATTGCTAAAATTTCTGGCAACATGTCTGATTTACTTGCTTACGATTTTCGTCAAAATTACCTGGAACAATGGTTTATGGCTGATATTCTTCAATTGCTAAAAAATAAATCTATTAAGAAGATCACCTATAATCTTAAATCATTATTAAAATTCTTTGTCGATAATGAAATATACTCTGTTGAAGATATCGAACTAATGCAATATCTGATTTCTGCTGGCAAGCCTCAGAAGAATCCATTTGATGGAATACAACAGGATAGTTTAGACAATTTAGCGAAAGTAGTTACCGGCTTTAGTGATAATTACCAAAAACTGTTGCTAGAACTAAAAGATAATCATGCCTTAGTACTATATCGAGATATTGATTTACCTTTATGTTATATAATAGATAAAATGGAAAAAATTGGGGTTAAGGTCAATTCACCATATCTTAAACAGTTATCGGATGAATTTGGCAGTGAAATTACTCAATTAGAACATAATATTTTTGCTATTACCGGCACAAAGTTTAATATCGCTTCACCAAAGCAACTGGGAGAAATTTTATTTGAAAAAATGCAATTACCCTTTGGTAAATTGTCATCAAAAGCAAAATCTTATTCTACTAGTGCAGAAATTCTTGAAAAAATTAGCGAAAGTGGCTTTGCTATTGCTGATTTATTGCTAAAATGGCGTCAACTAACTAAATTAAAAAATACCTATACGGATAGTTTACCTATGCAAGTAAATCCGATAACTCATAGGGTACATACAACATTTTTACAAACTTCAACTAGTACTGGTAGGCTTAGTTCTCAAGAACCCAATTTACAAAATGTACCAATTCGCTCGAAAGAAGGTAATAAAATCAGAGCAGCTTTTATTGCAGAAGATAAGCATAAATTAATTTCAGCGGACTATTCACAGATTGAACTGCGAATATTAAGTAGCATGGCAGATATACCTTCTTTAAAACAAGCTTTTGTTAATGGTGAGGATATTCATAGTAAAACTGCTTGTAATATATTTAAAATTACTAAAGAGCAGTTAACTTCCAAACATCGGCATAAAGCAAAAGCTATAAATTTTGGCATTATCTACGGTATTAGTGCTTTTGGACTAGCAAAGCAGTTACATATTAGCTCTACACAAGCAGCTGAATATATAAAGAAATATTTTGAAGAATATCCAGAAATTCAAAAATATATGGAATATACAAAAAACTACGCCAGAGAGCATGGTTATGTCCTTAATCTCTTCGGGCGAAAGTGCTTTATTCCCTTAATCTATGATAAAAAACATTCCTTACAGCAATTTGCCGAAAGGGCAGCAATCAACGCTCCAATCCAAGGGACTAGTGCCGACATAATCAAAATAGCGATGATTGATCTTGACCGTAAAATGCAACAACTAAAATTGAAAACCAAGCTAATTTTACAAATCCATGACGAATTACTTTTTGAATCGCCCATTGATGAAGTAGAACTAGCGACACAACTAATTAAAACTACTATGGAAAATTCACCTAAATTAATGGTTCCACTCATTGTCGAAACCAAGGTAGGAGATAATTGGATAAATATGCATACTATAGTCAATTGATGAGAAATTGGTGACGTCATCGCTCTGAGGCAATCGCCCATTCTTCGTTATCACAATTCCTCGCCTTTTTCAATCGGCTCTATTCCATAGAGTGACACCATTCGCTCAAGGACTCTCCCAACGGTAGGAGCAGCAGTCCAACCGGCAGTAGCAAAACCAAAAGATTCCTTCGTTCCTTTTGGTTCATCAAACATTATAAAAATAACATATTGTGGATTAGAGGCTGGTAATAAACCTAAAAATGATGACATTCTGCTATTCTTAAGATATCTTCTTTTGCCATGCCCATCTGCCGTTAATTTCTCAGCCGTACCAGTCTTCCCACCAACAAGATATCCTTTCACATCAGCCCTACGTCCGGTTCCTTCTTTTACCACCAAACGAAATAATTCACTCATTTGCTTAGAGGTTTTTTCACTAAAAACCTTTGTACCAACAAGACGCTCATCTTGTCTTTTGATTAGAGTCAAATCATATAATGTCCCACCATTCACTACCGGCAATACTGCTTGCATAAAGTGTAAAGGACTAATTGAAATACCGTAGCCATATGACATGACAACACTCGTTAAATCACTCCATCTCTTATCGGATGGAAACAGAGGGGTGCCTCTCTCTGGCAATTCAATTTTAAGCTGATCTAGTAACCCTAATCTTTTTAAGTATTTTTTGAAATCATTTTTGCCGACTTCTAACATAATTTGGCTAACCCCAATATTTGATGAATGCAGAAAAATTTCTGGAACACTATGCCATCCATGCCTTGGGTGATAATCTTTTACATTAAACGCCCCTACCTTCATATAGCTAATATCATAAGCATCGTTCATTGCTATAGCATCAGTATCAAAACCTACAGCCATAGTTAAGGTTTTAAATACCGACCCCATTTCATAAATACCAAGACTTGCCATATTAAATAACTCTTCTGGCTTTGCACTACTCGGGTAATGTGGATTGAAATCAGGTTTACTAATCAGAGCTAGAATTTCACCATTATTAGGATTGGCAATTATCCCTACCGCTCCTATTGCACTAAATTCCTTTAATGTCTTATCTATTTCTTCATTTAGGATATTCTGTAATCTTACATCTATAGATAATTTAAGTGGTTTTTTAAGTTGTTCTGGCTGTGCTAAGTCAAAATCCGAATTAGTTAAAAATTTGTCATAACTCCTTTCCAGCCCAGCAAGACCAGCCAAATCCCTACCCACATATCCTATAACATGTGATAATAAATTGGAGAAAGTATATATCCTCTTTTGTTCTTGTTCAAAACTAAAGCCTGGCATTGCCAAATTTAACACCGCCTCTTGCTCTTTTGGCAATAAGTCCCTTTTTACCCATACAAAACTTTTATTACTCTTTAGTTCTGCAAGTAATTTCGTTTTATCAATCTCAGGCAAGATTTTAGATAATCTTTCTAAAGATTGCTCTGGGTTGATTACTTTCTGTGGATTAACAAATAATGAGGAAGAGGGTAAGTTAACTGCTAATAAATTACCATTACGGTCTACTATCTCTTTTCTAAAGTTACTACTCTTTACTTGATATTCTGGCTTAACATAACCATTAGTCGCAACAATTATTAAGCGGTATGATAACCCACAAAAAAACACAGCAAAACAAAAACTAACTATGAATAATCTGATTTTAGTATTGTCAGCACAAATATCCCATAAAATAATATTACTAAAACTTCTTTTCATTTTAGTTATAGTATTTTTTATCAATGCTAATAAAACTATATTATTATTCATAACCTACTCGCGTCATTGCGATAAACCACGAAACTCAAACAAAGCAATCCATTCCTAATCACTTTCCTGGATTGCTTCGTCGGTACTAAAGTACCTCCTCGCAATGACCAGTGGCTAAGAAGTCCTTCCGCTATTAGCGAGACCACGCAAGTAGGTCGTGGCAATCCACACTCATTAGATTGCCTCATCAGCTTACGCCTTCTTGCAATGGCGTATTCATAGGCAAAAAGAGTACCTTTCATCGAATATACTCTGATTTTTTAGTTGAAACAGTTTTTATGTATTTACTATTAGGAGTTGTTTTATAACGCCACTTAACATTGCTTTTATTAAAATATGAACCACTTACTTCATGAGACTTGGCATATTTCTTACTCTCAGGCATTAAAGGATCACTAATCATTTGCTTAACTTTAACAGTATCTAATTGTAAATAAAGTGATGATAATTTTCTTAGTCTAGCTGGAGAAGTAAGGTATGATTGTTCGACTTTTAACACGTGAATTCTATTACCCTCATCAATCAGTTGTTTTGAAACCTCTCCAAGCTGATAATGTAAGATAATAACCTTATCTTTCACTCTAAATAACCCATAAATGGAAAAAATTATAGTACAGACAGCTATATAACTAAATATTCTAACCGCCATATGTAGCACCCTCTATTTTCTGTCCAGCCCTTAACTTTGCAGACCTTGCTCTTGGATTAAGTGCAATTTCTCTAGACGATGGACATAATGGCTTCTTTGTAAGAATCTTAAGCCATTCCTTAGAATTTTCTTTAGTAAAAACCTTTACCGCATATTTAGACCTGGCAACTAACTTAGCAGAATTTGCTTTAAAAAAATTCTTAACAATTCGGTCTTCTAATGAGTGAAATGAGACAATTACTAGGCGACCATTTGCTGCTAGAATATTTTTGCTATTACTTAGAAATCTTTCTAATTGACCCAATTCATCATTAATGTAAATGCGAATTGCTTGAAAACTCTTGGTAGCGGTATCTATCTTACCTTTTCGAAAACCTATACTACTACGAACAATATGAGCAAACCTTGCTGTATTGGTAATAGGCTCTAACCTCCTATGTTCTACAATCCTTTTAGCGATTCTTCGAGAATAAGACTCATCGCCATATTTATAAATCACATCCGCTATTTCTTGTTCATCAGCATTATTGATAAAATCTGCAGCACTCTGCCCTACTCCACTCATTCTCATATCGAGTAGACCATCATGAGTAAAGGAAAATCCCCTATCGCCAGAATCAATCTGCATAGAAGAAACCCCTAAATCCATAACTATGCCGTCAAATTTCAATGAACCTAATTCTGAAAAGCTTTCAGCAAACCCTGTTTGAATAAATCTCACTCTACCAGGATAATCTTTTATCAACTGATTGGCGTAAGTTATAACATTTGGATCACGATCAATTGCCACTAATTGGCAATTACAAGAATCGAGTATCATTCGACTATAACCACCAAAACCAAAAGTGCAATCCAGATAAATTCCACCATCTTTAGGACACAAGACTTCCTTAACTTCATTTAACATAACAGCTGTATGAGAGGACTCTTGTATCATATTTCCTTATTAATATTCTTAAGAGTTAAACGGTTATTTTGAGCTATTTGCCGAGCTGAGGAAAGATAGGTCTCAAAATTTTGCGGCTGCCAAATTTCAAAGACTAATCCCTTTCCTACAAAACAAACCTGCTCTGATATGTCAGAATGTTCTATTAAAGATTTAGGCAAAATCACCCTACCCTCACCATCAAACGTAAGCTGGATAGCCCCGCCAAGAATGATTGTTTCAAAAGCATCTCGTTCCTCAGAATATGGGTCTAAGGTTTGAATCATTTGGCTTAACTCCTCAAGCCTCTTTAAACTACACGCTTCAATACACTTCTTTCTAAAAGACGGATAGACAATAACCCCATTAAATGACTGGCTAGACAAAGCTACTCTATAGCTAGCAGGCACCGAAACCCTACCTTTCTTATCAAGATTATTTATATATTTTGACAAAAAAATATTCATTTACTTATTTACCTTCCAATAATTGGTAGTGTCAAACATGGTATATAACCACACCTTGGTGTCATTGCGAGGAAGTCACAAAACGAAGCCATCCATTTTTAATTGTTTTTTTGGATTGCTTTGTCGCTACTAAAATAGCTTCTTGCAATGACGTGGTTGTACAAATTATTCCATAATTAGATTTGGTCATATTTGGGATAATTTGGGATTATATGGAATTTTTAGGATATTGTACTATAATTATAGAGTCAAGAAGGTTTTAAATAGTCTGTAAAAAATTTATGAATTTTTATTAATTGTGACTTATTTCCTGCATATACTTATAGTCAAATAATTTGATTAGAATTTTAAAAAAAAGTGGATGACGGGTATTAGTGCAAGGAAAAATTTTGGTATAATGATATCATACAAGAATTAATGAGATTTTTATGATTACACTACTTGCTTCAATAACGGGCTTTATTAGCTCAATTATTCCAGAAATTTTAAAAATTCTAAAGGATCAAAATGATAAAAAACATGAGCTTAATCTTTTAGATCGGCAAATTGAAAGCCATAAATTAGGGAATACCAAACTGCTCTCAGAGCTTAACACTTCCAAAGACATTGCGGAGAATAATACTTTATATTCAACATATAAATCAGGCATTAATTGGGTTGATGCCTTAAATGGTTCAGTTCTCCCTGTTCTAGCATATAGTTTTTTTATTATGTATGCCTATGTCAAATATGTGCAATATAAAACTATACAAAGTACGGCAATCCTTGTGGAATATCTTGATGTTTTATGGAATATAGACGATCAGGCTATTTTTGCTGGCATTATTAGCTTCTATTTCGGGCAGCGTATGTTTAATAAATTATGGAAACGTAAAATGTAATGCAACATATTATTTGTATATTGTGACATAATATGCTACAATACTGCCTAAGAATTTTATTTAATTAAAAAATTAGATATATGCTAAAAAGAATCGTTTGGAGCATTTTCTTTGTTCTAATTATATACCCAATTATACTTTCATGCTTGGTTATAAAATACTATGCTAGCTATAAGATAGGTCTATTTGAGATAAGTCTGTTCATAGCTGGCTATTACGGCTCTAATATTGCTGTTGGTGTTGGGTTGCATCGTCTATGGTCGCATCATGCATTTAAAACAAATAAGGTGGTAGAATTTATTCTTGTTATGATGTCAGCCGCTACTTTCCAAGGGCCAGTTTTATCTTGGGCATCAAATCATTATAAGCATCATACTTATACTGATAAAGATCAAGATCCGCATAGCCCATTAAAGTTTGAGAATAGAATTTTAGGGTTTTTATGGTCACATATTGGATGGATGATCATTGATGGAAGCTATAAGTCCATTGACCGAATTACTATGGTTAAACTTGGTAAAAATAAATTGCTGAGATGGCAATTAAAGTATTATTGGCAAACTTCTCTATTTATGAACACTATAGTACCCGCATTAATAGGTTATTTGATTGGTGGTACTATAATCTCTGCTTATGCTGGGTTCTTGTTTATTGGTATGGGTAGAGCATTACAACAACATGCAACTTTTTGCGTTAATTCTCTATGTCATTTTGTTGGTAGCAAGAAATATTACAAAGGTACTGCCGGAGATATTTGGTGGATGGCATTATTCTTATTAGGTGAAAATTGGCATAATTTCCATCATGCATTCCCATCAGATTACCGTAATGGTGCTAAATGGTATCATTTTGATGTCCATAAATGGATAATATATGTGATGAGTAAATTAGGGCTGGCTTGGAATTTAGAAGTTACTCCTGAAGTTAGGATACAAGCGAAAGTGAATGAGACTAGTAAATACCTAATAGAGGGAAGGAAGCAACAATTAAGCTTACTGCAAGATAAAATTAATCAGCTGGGAGAACGAATATATGTAAAACTTAACGAGCTTGAAAATTCTTCTATATCGATTAAAGTGCAATTACAAAAATCATTTATAGAAATTCAGGAATCACTGAAAAAGCTTGCTGAACAACTACATTCATCAATTCAGTTAACAGAAGAATCGTCAGAGCGATTACTAAAAATTGCTAGTAAAAAAATTAAAGATCGTGAGATGGCAATTTATAGGTTATATAATGAACTAGATAGGAAATATGTTAGGAACTAGATAAAATTGAAACAACAAATAATAGAGGGGCGATGCCAGACTTGACATCTATTGAAAATATGAGCTTTGAAGCTGCCTTAGCAGAATTAAAAGAAATTGTAAAAAAAATTGATACTGGTGAGGAAAGCTTAGATTCATCGATTAGTAGCTTTGAAAGAGGGGTGTTACTAAAAGAACACTGTGAAAAAAAGCTACAAGCGGCTAGATTGAAGATTGAAAAAATCACTAAGCAAGCAGATTCGGCTATTATTATAGAAAAGATAGAGGTATAGTTTATAGTACCTAAGTATTATAAACAGCATAAAAATGTTATTGCGAGACCATATAATGGTCGAAGCAATCCATTCATGGTCATTTTTTTGGGTTGCCGCGTTGCCGCAAAGCGGCTCTTACGCAATGACGCTTGGTAATCATATTTTTCACTCATCACAAGAAAATAGCAAAAAAATCGTGAACGATCACATCTAAACTACAACTGTAGTCCTAACTAAGAGCGATTATTGACAAAGGTTCATGATTAATCTATACAGAGGTTTCACTCCATTGATTATCATTATTTCCTATAGTCCCAACAACATCTTCTTCCTCTATAAGTCCAAGCCGAGTAGTAGTAAGGTCTGTATTGTTAATAGCATGATTAATAGGGAATAATAAATTTTTTATCTGTAACAGCTCAGAACTATCTTTACACTTACTCAAGATGTCATTACGCTCAGCTATATTTGCCTCCTTAATTACCTTAAGATAAAGTACTGGTAAAGATTTTAGAGGTAATAGTTCATTATGCAGAATAGTAATAATATGTTTTATATGATCTAATTCATCTCCTATTTTTCTTAACTTCATTTCATGTAAAACACATAATATCTTTTTTACTTGATCATCATACTCTGGTGGTATAGAACTTGTTACTTTAGCTAAATGATTTGAGAATACTGAATTTTTTGATAGCCTATTAAAGAATGCTATAGTAAACGAATCAAAGAAGGAATCATAGATAAGATTGAACACTAAATTGTTCATTCGATTTTTACTCATTGGTATATCTTTATTAATTAACTCACATAAACCTCGTAGCAATTTAAAAATTGCCAAAAAGTACAAGACGTCTATTAGCGAGAAGGCATAAACCAAGAAGCAATCCATTTTTGATCACTTTTTTGGATTGCCGCGTTGCCACAAAGCGGCTCCTCGCAATGATATTTCAGGTACCCAGCATATCCCAAATTTTATCAATTTTTTCAATGACTTCACTAGTCATTTCTATTTTCTTCCCCCAAGCTCTATTAGTCTCTGGGGATATTTTATTAGTTGCATCTATCCCCATTTTACTACCAAGTCCTGATACAGGGGATGCAAAATCAAGATAATCTATTGGCGAATTATCAATAAACGTAGTATCTCTAGAAGGATCACTCCTAGTTGAGATTGCCCAAGCTACTTCCTTCCAATCTCGAATATCTATATCATCATCTACCACAATAATAAATTTGGTATACATGAATTGTCTTAAAAATGACCAAATCCCCATCATTATTCTTTTTGCATGACCTGGATAAGCCTTGCGGATAGATACAATGGCAATTCTGTAAGAACAACCTTCAGGCGGTAACCAAAAATCAACGATTTCTGGAAATTGTTGCTGAATTATCGGAATAAATATTTCATTTAATGCCACGCCAAGCACCGATGGTTCATCTGGAGCTTTACCAGTATAAGTGCTTAAATATATAGGTTGCTTTTTCATGGTAATAGCCTTAACGTTAAAGACTGGAAAATATTCAACGTCATTATAGTAACCTGTATGGTCACCAAATGGTCCTTCTGGTAGATATTCATCAAAACTTACATGTCCCTCTATAACAATTTCGCTATAAGCAGGCACCTTCATATCTATACTAACACAATTTACCAGTTCAATTGACTTGCCTCTTAATAATCCAGCAAAATTATACTCAGACATATTATCAGGCAGCGGCATAACAGCCGCCATAGTCACAGCAGGGCTTGCCCCAATAACCACTGCAGCAGGGAAAGGCTCTTTTTTTGCTGATGATTGCCAACGTTTATGTTGCTGTGATCCACCTCGCATTTTAAGCCATCGCATAATAAGTTTGTTACGCCCGACTACTTGCATTCGGTATATACCGAGGTTAAAATTATCTACCTTCTCTAGACTAGGTCCTTTAGTAACAACTATTGGCCAAGTAATTAATGGCGAAATATCAAGAGGCCAGCAGGTTTGTATCGGTAATATATTAACATCAGGATTATCAATTATAACTTCCTGGCAGGGAGCTTTTGATAACATTTTTGGCGACATAGCCAACATTCTTTTTGCCAATGGCAACATGGCAAAGGTTTCTTTAAAGGAAGAAGGTAGTTCGGGGGCTTTAAGAAAAGCTAGCAATTCTCCGAATTTCCTTAAATCTTCTTTACGTTTCAAACCAAGTCCCAAGGCGATTCGCTCAGTACTAGCATATAAATTAGTTAGAACTGGCATATTAGACTTAGTTCCATCATTTTTAATAACATTTTCAAACAGCAGAGCTGGACCATCTTGTATTAAAATTCTTCTGCTGATTTCTGTTATTTCAAGGTTAGATGATACGGGATAGGATATACGCTTAAGGAGCCCATTTTGCTCGAGAAGTTTTATAAATTGTGGTAAATCTTGGAAACTCATATAATTTTACGGAAATATAAATATAGACTTAAAATAATAGCAATAATCATGTTAGCATAACAAGCAAAGATAAAATTTAAATCTTTTGAAGCAAGATTTTGTAATACAAAATGCAAGTATGTGATAATTACGGCAGAAACTGCCGTAATTAGAATCTGTCTTAAACTAGATTTTTTATTATAAGGCTGCCGTAAAAAAACCGATAATGTAAGAAAGACCAGTACAAAATTATACATAGGCCAAATCAATCTTTGGTGTCCCTCAGCAATTAATTTAATCTTCCTTTGCTCTGATAAAATATTGTTGGGTTTTAACAATTCATCAATATAATACTCATTGATTTCTCGACTATATTCATCCTTTACCAAATTTTTACTATCATTACTAACTAATTCTACGGTTAAAAGCTCGAATGATAAGTTACTTAAATTACCATTATGATCATATACTTGCCTAACTCCATCTTTTAATTGAAAAGATGAGCTGTTATTATATATTGTAAACATCCCTGATTTAGAAAACAAGATTGCATGGTTATCATGCTTACGATTATCAAAAATGATTAAACTTTTCATAGTACCATTAGGTAATTTTTTATCAAAATAAACTGTTATATCTTTAGAAATTGGATTAAATGTCTTCTCATCTAGAATATTGGATGCATAATTATTCCTCATAAAAATAAGATCTGATTTAAGCTTGCTATGAGATAATGGCAATAAACTAATCGAAATATAATAAGCAAATAACGTAACTACCAGAGCTACAATCAATGATGGACTAGCTAGTTGGATATTATTTAATCCCAAATTTTGCAAAATAATTATCTGACGTCTCTCACTCAAAGCATTATAAGTATAAATAACAGCAATAACAGTTGCAAAAGGTAATAAAATAAACAACAAAGATGGAATAACTAAAATAATTAAATTTAAGAAATCCTGAACTTTTATGCCCTTATCAATTAAGTACAACATCTTTAATATCTGGGTAATCCATACAAGGCTAGTAACTGAAAAAATAATTATTACCAAAGATGGTATTATATTTTTTATTATATAACTTTTATATATCAACATTCTGTAATCATTTATAGTCTTTCAAATATCTATACCATGCAAAATTATCCCTGATAACTAATAGACCTCTTGCATAACCTAAAGATAATTGAAGAATTTTTAGGAAAAACGAAGTCGAGTACCGCAGCGTACTAAGATGTACGTGAGGAACGGAGACGAGTTTTGACAACAAAATTACCAATTAGATTAGGTTATGCAAGAGGTCTAATGCATAAAATCAAAGTCTTTTCCTTGTTGAATATATTGCCTTATTCTTGACATTAATTCTTGGAAATACACCAAATTATGCCAAGTCATAAGTACTGCTCCTAAAATCTCTTGGCTCTTTACCAAATGATGCAAGTAAGCTTTATTATAATCCTTACATGTTGGGCATGGGCAATCATATTCAAGCGGCTCCTGATCATCCTTATACTGACTATTGCGAATATTTACTACACCATGTTTGGTGAAAGCTTGACCATTTCGACCAGAACGCATTGGAATAACACAATCAAACATATCTATTCCCCTGGCAACTGCCCCAATAATATCATCTGGTTTACCAACTCCCATAAGGTATCTTGGCTTATATTCAGGTAATAAATCTGGAGCATAATCTAACACTTTAAACATTATTTCTTGTCCCTCACCTACTGCCAGCCCTCCAATAGCATAACCTTCAAAATCTAATTCTACCAAATTCTTTGCTGACTCGGCACGCAATTCCTGATAGATATTTCCCTGTACAATACCAAATTGACCATAACCTTCTCTTTGAACAAATGCTTTTCTCGATCGAACTCCCCATCTAGATGTTAATTCCATAGATGATTTTGCTTGCTCAAATGTTGCCGGATATGGGGTACATTCATCAAACGCCATGGTAATGGTACTATCTAGAAGATATTGGATCTCTGTTGCCCGCTCAGGAGTTAACATATGCTTACTACCATCAATATGCGAGTTAAAAATTACCCCTTCTTCTGTAATCTTACGTAATTTTGATAGGGACATTACCTGAAAACCACCTGAGTCGGTAAGTACAGGCTTTGACCAATTCATAAATTTACGTAAACCGCCAAACTTGGCAACTCTTTCAGCCCCTGGTTGTAACATTAAATGATAAGTATTACCAAGTATTATATCAGCTCCGGTAGATTCAACTGCTTCTGGTAACATGGCTTTTACCGTACCTTTCGTGCCAACCGGCATAAAAGCTGGGGTACGTATTTGACCATGCTTAGTAGTTATAATACCAGTTCTGGCTTTTTTATGTTGAGATTGTAAATCAAATGAAAATTTTTGCACTGCTAATTTACCTAAATCAATTTACACATATATCCAACCCTATTGCTCTCCCCCTATACAAAGTATTACTAATTGGTATAGCAATTTTTGATTTTTTATACAAGATAAATCTAAATAGCTTGACATATGAAGGTTAATAATATATAAGTTCCTAACCTGTATATTTTGTACAAATAATCCTTAAGCAATTAAGGAAGAACTCTTGAATATTTTCAACTCATTAAAAGATCATTCTTTAAGTTGATACATGCATTGAGTTTTTTTTTTGTCTTAGGGAACCCTTATTATGACTAGTATACAGTCAAATTCATTTAGCAGCAAATTCAGAACTATCTTTTGGCCTATCCATAATCATGAACTTGGAAAATTCATACCGATGTGTGGTTTGATGTTCTGTGTCTTATTTAACCAAAATATATTAAGAATTTTAAAAGATAGTATTTTAATTTCAGAGATTAGTGCTGAAGTAGTAAGTTTCACTAAAGTTTATTGTGTAACACCTGCAGCAGCTCTATTCGTTATAATCTATGCTAAGATGCTTAATCATTATAGTTTTGAAAAGATTTATGGCTATTTAATTACCTTTTTTATTAGTTTCTTTATTGTTTTTGCTTTCATCATTTATCCTAATGTCCATATTTTCCACATTAATCCAAATTCGCTGGAACAAATTATGGGGAATTATCCTCATTTAAAATGGTATATAGCTTTAATTGGTAATTGGAGTTATGTAGTTTTTTATACATTATCTGAGCTTTGGCCCAATATCTTTTATGTTTTACTGTTTTGGCAGTTTGCTAATGAGCTTACTACAACAGAAGAAGCAAAAAGGTTTTACACTCTTTTTTCATTATTTGGTAATTCTGCTTTAATATTTGTTGGCTTTTTGATGTCAAACTTATCATCTGCTAACACTATAGCTAAGTATTTTTTTACCGTACCGGACAATAAAACTATATTGGTAAAAATATCAACAAGTTTCGTGGTAGTTGCAGCTGTTATATCATATTTACTTGTAAGATTTATTAGCAAAAATGTTTTTACCAATCCAACATTTTACGCAAAGGCTAAAGCTGCTAGATCGACTAAAGATGGAATGGGATTAATCGAAAGTTTTAGATATATCATAAGATCAAAATATTTATGGTTAATGCTAATTTGCTCTGCTGCTTTTGGTTTATCAATGAATTTGGTAGAAGTAGTATGGAAAGCAAAAATAAAAGAATTATACCCCACTGTTAATAGTTATGCAGAATTTAATAGCCTTTATATTCTTTGGACTGGTGTTACTATCATGATAATGACTATAATAGGCAACAATATAATGCGTAGTCATAGCTGGTTTGTTGCGGCTGTAATTTCGCCAATTATCATGATGGTTACTGGTACATTATTCTTTATTTTAATCGTGTTTGACCACCAAGTATTGTCTCTATTTGACAGTGCTATTCTTATGACACCACTGGCTCTTGCGGTATCAATTGGGGCTTTACAGAACATTCTAGTGAAAGGTACTAAATATTCAATTTGGGACACCTCTAAAGAGATGCTATATATCCCTCTAGACAAGGAGCTAAAAACCAAAGGTAAAGCAGCTGTTGACGTTATTAGCTCAAAAGTTGGTAAATCTTCGAGCGGATTAATACAGTCAGTTATTTTCACATTAGTACCAACAGCAACTTTTAGCTCTATTTCACCATTTTTAATGGTAGTATTTATCGTTGTTTGTATTGCCTGGATTTACTCGGTAAGAAAAATATACTTTGAATATAAGAAAATTGTCTAACCTATAGCTAACCCGACTAATATTATACCAAATTCACGCACCAAAAAGGTGAGCGTTCACAGAAAAAAAGTTAAAGTACAAGACGTCTATTAACGAGAAGGCGTGAGCATAGTACTACAGTTGTAAATTAATTTATGCTGAGGAATTTGAAGAAGACGTGGAGCACAAAACCGCAGTATACTCAGATGTACGTAAGAATTTGAGTACTGGATCGACGCACAAATTATCAGAAGAAATTAATTTACAACTGTAGTACTATGCTCTGTGAACAAAATTTGCTATAGTAACTTTAACTTAAAACTTACAAAATTGATATTATGGGAATGAGCTTCAGTCACTTATTAGTGATCTTATTAATTATCTTAGTATTGTTTGGTGCTGGTAAATTGCCTCAAGTAATGTCAGATCTTGCTAAAGGTCTTAAAGCTTTTAAGGAAGGAATAAAAGATGATAAGAAGAAAGATGAATAACGTTAATGACATTGCCTAAAAACAGTTGATAAGATGTCCAAATATTTTAAAAGATAATAATAGACCTCTTGCAAAACTCGCTTATGCGCAAGGATTTGAAGGAGACGCTTCACCTCGAACCGCAGCGTACTCAAATGTACGTGAGGATTCGAGTACCGCATCATTGTCCAAATTACCAGCAGAAGTAGAGTTTTGCAGGAGGTCTAATATATAAATATAGTCAATTCAGGGGAATTGGGTAGCAGGAACGATGGAGCGACGCCTATAAGTAATAGGCGAGCGACGAGTGACGACGTCACCAACTTCCCATCAATTGACTATAGAAAACCACAACATCTTACTGGTAGTCTAAGAAATATCAACAAGTTCTGCACTGTCTACAATTAAGGGTAAGTCAAACTCAATGGCAAAAATAGATTTCTCATCAGCAGTGAAACAGCCTTCTAAGACTAATGTACGCTTCCAAATTTCAAAAAACAGTTCAGGTGAACAAGCTTCTTTAATATCTTGTAAATAAGTGTGCTTTTCAAGAAAATTTAAAACCAGGAAGAAGCTCGAACTATCTAATAAAACATGTTTAGGCAGACCTTTATAACTATCTATGGTAACCTGCTGCAGCTCTTTATCAGAATAAAGCTTCCATAATTCAGGCATTAATATGTTTTCTTCTTGATAAAAATGCAGAAGATTGTGAGACAAAAACTGATCATATGAGGAGCAGATATGGCGACCCTGTACAACCCGTTCTTCATCATCCACTGTTTTTATTGCAGTTTCAAAAAGCCCCTGAAAGGTCATCAACTCATCTTGCTGGTTGAAATGTTCTTGTTTAACGTGCTTATGCACGGTTGATCCTTTTTTATCAAACAGTGGGGTAAAATATTTTTCTTCTTTTTGTGCATGCATTTTTAGATCAAATACAATATTATCAAAAGAATCTTTAATACTAGTTACAGCTACTATTTTTTGAAAATCTATTTTACCTAGCTTTTCTCCAAACTGGCACAGCTCCCTACGAATGAACTTATGTACGCTTCTATACAAATCATACCTTATTTTCATTTTATTATACTTCTTAACTAAATTAGAAGATTATATTTTAACATAATACCGATCCCGTTGCAATTTTTTGCATGAATATTCAGCATTGCCCCACAACTATTAGTATGTGAACACTGCGTATCTTGAATAACGACAACACAATTCTTGATTTTTTATCTGAGTATACTCAAATTATATCATGATACTTTACAAATTTTCCTAACTTGGGAAAAACCAGTCTATGATGTATACCCGATGAAAACCAAGAATAGACCTCTTGCATAACCTAATCTAATTGGTAATTTTGTTGTCAAAACTCGTCTCCGTTCTTCACGTACATTTAAGTACGCTGCGGTACTCGACTTCGTTTTTCCTAAAAATTCCTCAATTATCTTTAGGTTATACAAGAGGTCATAATACACAAATTATGACCTGGCAAAAATAATTAATATCACTTTATTAGAGATTAGCAGGTTAATTATAACATGTACAGGGAAAAACTTAAAGAAAGAGCTGTTTTTAAAAATTTGATAAACAATCAGTTAAAGGTAGTGACAGCGAAAGTCGAACTTAGGCAAATATTACAAAAGTAATACTTGCTATATTAAGTCTTTAAAGGAGGTAATCCAGCCGCAGGTTCCCCTACGGCTACCTTGTTACGACTTCACCCCAGTCGCTAATTTTACCGTGGTTGGCTGCCTCTTACGTTAGCTCACCACCTTCAGGTAAAACCAACTCCCATGGCGTGACGGGCAGTGTGTACAAGGCCCGAGAACGTATTCACCGCGGCATGCTGATCCGCGATTACTAGCGATTCCAACTTCATGTTCTCGAGTTGCAGAGAACAATCCGAACTGAGATATCTTTTAGGGATTTGCTCCACGTCACCGTCTTGCTTCCCTCTGTAGATACCATTGTAGCACGCGTGTAGCCCAACCCATAAGGGCCATGATGACTTGACATCGTCCCCACCTTCCTCCGGCTTATCACCGGCAGTTTCCTTATAGTTCCCGGCATTACCCGCTGGCAAATAAGAATGAGGGTTGCGCTCGTTGCGGGACTTAACCCAACATCTCACGACACGAGCTGACGACAGCCATGCAACACCTGTGTGTGGTCCAGCCGAACTGAAGAGATGCATCTCTGCTTCCCGCGACCACCATGTCAAGGGTTGGTAAGGTTTTTCGCGTAACATCGAATTAAACCGCATGCTCCACCGCTTGTGCGAGCCCCCGTCAATTCCTTTGAGTTTTAATCTTGCGACCGTACTCCCCAGGCGGAGTGCTTAATGCGTTAGCTACGAAACCGAAAGAATTTCTCCCGATATCTAGCACTCATCGTTTACGGCGTGGACTACCAGGGTATCTAATCCTGTTTGCTCCCCACGCTTTCGTGCATCAGCGTCAGTTGTAGCCTAGATGACCGCCTTCGCCACCGGTGTTCCTCCTAATATCTAAGAATTTCACCTCTACACTAGGAATTCCATCATCCCCTACTACACTCTAGATTAGTAGTTTTGAAAGCAGTTCCGAGGTTAAGCCTCGGGCTTTCACTTCCAACTTACTAAACCGCCTACGCACTCTTTACGCCCAGTAATTCCGAACAACGCTAGCCCCCTCCGTCTTACCGCGGCTGCTGGCACGGAGTTAGCCGGGGCTTTCTTGGTCAGGTACCGTCATTATCTTCCCTGCTGAAAAGGGCTTTACAACCCTAAGGCCTTCGTCACCCACTCGGTATTGCTGGATCAGGCTTTCGCCCATTGTCCAATATTCCCCACTGCTGCCTCCCGTAGGAGTCTGGGCCGTGTCTCAGTCCCAGTGTGGCTGATCATCCTCTCAGACCAGCTACAGATCGTTGGCTTGGTAGACCATTACCCTACCAACTACCTAATCTGACGCGGGCTCATCCATCAGCGATAAATCTTTCCTCCGAAGAGAATATACGGTATTAGCATCTATTTCTAAATGTTATTCCGTACTGATGGGTAGATTCCCACGTGTTACTCACCCGTTTGCTACTAACTAATTTAGAGCAAGCCCTAAATTAATCCGTTCAACTTGCATGTGTTAAGCATACCGAAAGCGTTCGTTCTGAGCCAGGATCAAACTCTCAAGTTTGATTCTGTCTACTTTTTATTCAAAAAATTGACAGGTTTAATTTATCACTTTAAGTGATAAGTACATTTTGCTGTCACTACCTATATCTGATTATTTACTTTTAAAAACAGCTTACGAGTTGATGAATAATCATCTTTTCGTGGGATAATCATATGCAAAATCTACTATGCTGTCAACTGCTATTTTGATTTTTTTTACAATAACCTTCTAATTTTAAAGATTAAACCTTTTACCCATGGCATATTGTTTTAACAAATTCTTAATCGGCTCTATATTATCAATAGCTTTAAGCCCTAAACGTCTTAGGTACCATAAGGGTTTTGAATGATTTGAGAAAATACTATTTAGACTCTCAGTAATCATGTACATATTACAATTATCATTTTGTCTTAATTTTTGATATCGTTCCAGCCCCCCTACATTTATACCGCTATTTGCAACTAACCCAGTTAAAGTCTCAATATCTTTGATGCCCTGATTTAAGCCTTGACCAGCTAGCGGATGAATTACGTGTGCACTATCTGCCACTACTACTATCTTATTATGAAAATATTTACTAGTTACACGAGCTTTTAAAGGAAAAGAACTAATATCACTATCCACCGCAATAGCTCCTAGAGAATTGCCACAATTTCTACCTACCAAATACTCAAACTCTTCGCTCGGCAAACTGGTCAATAACGTAGCCTGCTCTTGGCTGGTAGTCCATACTATCGATGAGGTTTTTTGATCCTTGAGAGGCAAAATGGCAAAAGGACCAGATGGCATAAAATGTTCAATAGCACAATTTTCATGATTTTTCTCATGCCTAATATTAAATGTCAAGGCAGTTTGATTATATGATTTTTCTATTTTATTGAAGAAATAATATTGACGGGCTTTAGAATTATGCCCATCACAAACAATCAACAAGTCACTATTTATAGTTTTCTGATTATCTAAATAGATGATCGAATGATCAGCTTTACTATCGATCTTTTGATAACCACACTGATCAATTATGTTGATCAATGAGTTTTTTTTAACATTTTCTAGTAATATTCGCTTAAAATCACTATTTTTTACTATATAACCTAATGCATCATTACCTTTGATATTTGGCAAACACAACATTTCTGGTGCCTTATTATCCACAACATAAATTTCCAGCATTTTGCCAGCTATTGGCTCAATCTCAGACCAAACACTAATAGTTTCTAAAAACCGTGAAGAAGCAGGAGTTAAGGCAGTAGTCCTGATATCAGCACAAAAGCTACTAGAGTTTATTGATTGACACTCAAGGATCGTAGTTTTAATATTCTTCCCGGCAAATGATAATGCCGTAAGCATACCACTTAAACCACAACCTAATATTACTATTTCTTTTTTCATTACATTACGTTATTAGACTGACCAATAAAATACTTTAAATATGCTCCGCTTGCTATAAAGCTTAACAGAAAATAAATCAGAGCAATATCTAAATAACAATTATTCATTTTAAATGCCCCAAGGAAACAAATGAATAAAGTCATTATACTAGTTAAACTATTCAGCACTAAGAGTTTTACAAAAATATTTCCATTTTTAAGCAATAAATAAATCATTAAAGCAACGAACAAAATGTTGATGACTAAATAAAAATTTATCATAGACCTATTTAAATTAAACTGATTAGTTGATTATTTGTCCATTCTAACATAATATCCTGGTATCACTAAGAGTTTTACGATTTTTTATTTATAAAATTTTATTTTATGCACAATACTGATATTATAATAATTGGAGCAGGACCAGTTGGGTTATTTGCTATTTTCCAAGCTGGGATACTTGGTATGCGTTGCCATGTTGTTGACTCACAGGAAATAATAGGCGGGCAATGTAGTATACTTTATCCAGAAAAGCCGATATACGACATACCAGCCTACCCTAAAATTATGGCAGAAGAGTTAATAGAACAATTGGCATTACAAGCTAAACCGTTTAATCCGGTCTACCATCTCAATCAGCAAGTTATACAATTAAAAAAAGAAGATGACTATTTCCAAATCACCACTTCTAAAAATGTCACAATAGCTGCTAAAGCTATTATTATTGCTGCTGGCTGTGGTTCTTTTGGACCTAACAGACCTCCACTAGCTGGTATAGAAGCATTTGAAGGAAAATCAGTATTTTATTTTATCAATAACCGCAATAGTTTGGCTAACAAAGAAATAGTCATAGCTGGTGGTGGAGATTCGGCTGTAGATTGGGCAATATCACTCTGCGAAATTGCTAAAAAAATATATTTAGTACATCGGCGTGAGAAATTTCGAGCAGCTCCTGAAACTATAAGGCAACTCAAAGAATTAGCCGATAATGGTAAAATTGAATTGGTAATTAATTATCAACTAGAACATTTAGTAGGAAAAGATGGCATCTTAGAAGCCGTTGGAGTAAAGGATTTTGAGGAAAATATTCGCACCTTACCGGCAAATATATTACTGCCATTTTTTGGACTTACCCAAGAACTTGGTCCGATAAAAAATTGGGGATTAAATATTAAAACTAATCATATAATTGTCGAGCCTGGTTATTTTGAAACGAATATTCCTGGTATCTATGCAATTGGTGATATTGCTAGTTATCCAGCAAAATTAAAATTAATTCTTAGTGGTTTTGCAGAAGCAGCCAGTAGTTTACATCATGCCTATAGTAGGGTATTTGAAGGTAAAGCCTTACATTTTGAATATTCAACTACCAAAGGAGTGTATAAATAGTGAAAGAACACGGTAATATAATCAATGGTAGATATTTTGCAGACCAGATATTATATAAACTAAAGATAGAGATTAATTCACTCAAGGAACGGTTTAAGTTGGTACCAACTCTTGCTATTATACTAGTGGGTGATAATCCAGCTAGTAGTATATATGTAAGAAATAAGCTCAAAGCAGCAACAAAAATTGGTATGAATGCTTTGCAAATCAATTTGCCGAATGAAGTTCAAATTGACCATCTACTGAATGAAATCAATATACTTAATAATAATTCAAATATCTCGGGGATTATTGTACAACTTCCCTTACCTAAGCATATCAATAAAAATTTAATCTTATCTGCTATTGATCCTAGCAAAGATGTTGATGGTTTTCACCCTATAAATGTTGGTTATCTACATAGTAACTCAGGTAATGGCTTTATACCTTGCACAGCTCTTGGCTGCATTGAGTTACTTAAACAAGTTGAGAAAGATTTAGCTGGCAAGAATGCTGTAGTTATAGGACGTTCTAATATTGTAGGAAAACCATTGTCAGCTTTATTAGTTAGAGAAAATTGTACTGTTACTTTATGTCACTCAAAAACTCAAAACCTAAAAGCTATAACTTCCCGTGCTGACATAGTAATATCTGCTATCGGTTCTCCTTTGATATTAACAGAAGAATATTTTAATCCCCATTCTATAGTGATTGACGTTGGTATTAGTAAACTTGCCCATAGTGACAAAATGGTCGGAGACGTTGATTTTGCCAATGTTGTCGATAAAGTACGATATATATCACCAGTCCCAGGCGGTGTTGGACCAATGACGGTTGCTTTTTTGCTCAAGAACACACTTAAAGCAGCAAAACAACCTCATATAGCTAACTTGTAAAACAAAACAGATGCAACAGAACCACTTAAAATTTAAAACCATACCGTATGCCTAAATTAGTTAGACCGGCATTAGGTTTTACGATATCAGCATTAGAGATATGGTCAAGAATTAATGTAATTGCATGTATTTCATTAAGTTTTACACCAAAACTAACACTTTCTCTAAATAAAAGCCTTGATCCTAAGGGACGCTTTCTTAAGGCTCGTTGTTTCTCTGATTTTTTCAATTCACCATTATGAATCGCCCCTCCAAAGCTTAGCTCACAAAATATAGATTCCATCATATCAAAATGCCAAGTAAGCCCAGTATAAGCACTACTTGCATATTTACTATTGTTAATATCTACGCCTATATGAGGATAGCCACGCAAAAATTCGTATTCTTCACCAAAAAGATATTCTAAATTAACGTCGTATCCTTTCTCATAACGGTGTTTTAACCTAACATTTATGTCGTGTTTTAGTATTCCTATTCTTATTTCATCAGCTAGAACTCTTTGCCCAGTTAAACAAAAAGAAATACTAAAAAAAATTACTAATATTAAACGATTCATAGTACACCACAAATTTAAAAAAAGATTAGAGATAGAATTTAAATGAATGCACTTTTATTCATAAATATCCAGCTATTCAACAAGAGTATATTATATACTTCCTGCATAAGTCAAAGATAGCCCAGAAATCCTTAGGAAAAACGCCGGCTACCTCCCCGCATACATAAACGATTGTTACGGAACGGAGACAAGTTTCGACGCCAGAATTCCAGCTAGATTGACTTATGCTAGGTAAGCCTTATGAACAAAGAGTCACTACAACGTGTAGTATACATATTTTTAGATTTGTATCCAGCACTAATTTGTATGATTCATAGAGATTGTTTCAATTATAAGATAATGGTATGGATATGCCTTATATGCAGAATGAGACGCAGATGCTAATCTTCTAGGATAGGAAATGAATCCTAAACAACAATAAGGAGACCTATATGGAAGTTATCACAATTGATATAGATATTGCAAAAAGAATTTTTCAAATTCACGGTATAGATAAAAATGGTAAGACAATATTAAAGTGTAGAAGTCAAGATTTGATCTTACAGACACCATAAATTAACTTATTAGATTGTCAGATAAATTTTGATTGTAAAATAGGTTGCAGTCATGTTAATCTTATAGAGACCCCACTAAGTAAAAATAATAATGTAATTTTTCTGAAACCATTCACTAGGAGCAAAAAATGAATAAATATTTTATAATATTAATATTAGTAATAATGCCCCTTAATTCATTAGCTCAACAAATATCTATATCTAATTTTGTTGCACCAGTTACTTATTTTATCGATCATACTAAACAACTAAAACTACTCAAACATAATTTAGATAAATATCGACAAGCAAGTAATTATAGGAACTAGTGGTATGGGGAAAACCCAACTTGCCAGAATGTACTCTCATGAGAATCAAAATAATTATAAACTCATATGGTTTATTGACTGTAATTTAGATATTAATCAAGAGTTTCTAAAGCTAGCTCAAGCTATTAATAGTACTGCTAAATCTAATCTAGTATCAGAAGATATGAGGTTAGTACAACAAGAAGTAATAATCTATTTATCGAATCAAGATAAATGGTTATTGATATTTGATAATCTGAAAGTCAGTGAAAATAAAAAAGTTCAAGAATTTGTTGATTGGGAAAATAACGGGCATGTTATATTTTGTTCCCAAGATAGTGAAAGATTACCTAATATAATTAAAATGACTGCCTTTGAAAAAAGTGATGCTATTACACTTGCTAATAATATTCTAAAAAATCACGATCCCAAATTAGCAGAGTTCTTGAAAAAAGAATTTGTTGGTTACCCTATCTTAATAGTACAAGGAGCCCAATTATTAAATCAAATTCAAGATTTAGATAGGGAAGAGTATAAGAAAAAAATCCAACTATCAAAAGACAGAATTAAATCGAACATTATATTAACTATCAATCAATTAAAACCAAGTGCTAGAAAATTATTAAATAAAATCGCCTTAATAAATAATCAAAGTTTTTCAAAAGACTTACTAAGTTTTATTACTGATGATCCAAGTACCATAAACGATGATATTTATCAATTGTCTAAATTTGCCTTAATATCTAATATTGACCATAATGACACTAATCCGATCTTTGAAATGCACGATGTTATTGCTCAGAAAATAGCTGAGATTAATTGTAGCGAGGGTAATAAAGCTTATTTAGAGGATATCATTACCAAATTAATAAATTGTATACCAAAAAGTGTATTACAAGCTCGCATTTTTAGAAATGCTAAAACTATCCAAGAAAATCTTGAGATAATTTTAAAAAATTCAGAGAAATATAATTCAAATATATATAAACTTATGGAGCTTAATTTTCAAATAATGCTTCAATATCATAATTCTCTTGATTATTATAATGCAGAAAAAAAGGTTAATTGGTTTAATAAGGCTGATCAGGAAGGAAAATTTAATTTATGGTCGATGAATAATGATGAAAAATGTGCATATGCAAGGTATGTGCAAGCAATAGGTGGGTATTATAGAGGTTATTCTAATTATAAGATGGCAATAAAATATTTTATAAGAGCAAAAGAAATATTTGAGAATTTAAAAGGTTATGAATCTAGAAAATGGAATTTATTGTATCATTTAACAATATCTAATATTGCACTAGGACAGGCTCAAGAAGCAGAAAAAAATATTCAAATTATGGAACAAATATTTAATGAAGATTTAATGGATAAAAATAACATAGGCTATATGCATAATATAAAAACAAAATTATTATTTATACAAGGAAAATATATTGAATCATTAGAAAACATTAATAAAGTTATAGAAATATCAATTAAAAACGGACTAGCTCTTGATGACAAGCTACTTATAAATCCTTATTTATCTAAAGTAGAAATATTGAATTATCTTGAAAAATACCCAGAAGCATATGCCACAGCTGAGCATTTATATAACATGTGTAAATCCTCTGAAAAAGAGGCTCTTGAAATATTAGGTCGTATTTACACCCAAATAGCAAGTAGTGAATTAGGGCTAGGTAAACTAGACCAGGCCTCAGAACATGTTAACCAGGCTATCTCCATATTCTTAGCCAATGAGCATAAAAATCCAAAATACGCAGATTATTCGGAAGATCCGGATTTAGCAGCAAGTTATGTAATCCAAGGTAATATTTTATTTGCTCAAGATAACATAAAAGCAGCTATAGAATCCTACAAGAAGGCTTATAGCATATATCATTATTTATATAGGGATAATCGTAAAAATGTGGCTCAAGTTAGTTACTTATATAGTCAAGGAGCTAAAGCGGCATGTAAAGCAAAAGACTTGCATAGTTATAAATTCTTTGGTAAATCGCAAGTAAAGGAGTTTGGCATAAATTATCCTAATACTGTATCTATGTTTGAGTATTGTAAACAATATGATATGGATTTATGGGCAAAAGAAAACTAGGCTCTGTGAACAAAATTTTAATTGTTTAGATTTTGAGTATTTTTAAGCGAAAATTAATAAGATTTTTGCCGGAATAGTTAGTTCTATTTCAAAAAAATCTTATAATTTGCAGCTAAAAAGAGTCGAAATCTAGTAATTTAAATTTTGTTCACAGAGCCTAGGTTAGGTGTATACTCAAATGACAAGGTATCAACAAGAACGATTAATTCTTAATTTTTAGCATTTTTGACGGAGGGGTTATATAAGAAGATGTGTTTTAGTAAATAAAGATATAAAATTTGTGGTAGTAGCATTTGCTAATGTTTCTAGGTTTGTTTCTTTTATTTCAGCTATTTTTTCTGCTACATATTTGACAAAAGCTGGTTCATTTTGTTTGCCACGCATCGGAACAGGGGCAAGATAAGGAGAATCTGTTTCAATTAATAACCGGTCTAGTGGAATATAACGTACTATATCCTGTAAAGCAGTAGCGTTTTTAAAGGTTACAATTCCAGCAATCGATATATACATACCAAGGTCAAGCATTTTTTTTGCTAAATGCTTTGAAGCGGTAAAGCAATGAATAAGACCGTGAAACGCGGTATTTTGCATTTCGCTACTTAAAATATCAATAGTATCTTGTTCCGCCTCTCTTGTATGGACTATAATTGGCAAGCCGGTACTTTGAGATGCCTGTATATGTTGCCCAAAAGAACTAATTTGTTGATGTTTGTCTGATGTCTGGTAATAATAATCTAGACCAGTTTCACCAATGCCAATAATTTTCGGATGATTACAATATTCCATAATAGTTTCGCACGAGACAATTTCCTTCACTTCATTGGGGTGAACTCCACACGAAGCAAAAATATTACCGTATCTTACGGCTATTTCTAAAATATCCGGCAATTCCTCAATGGTAGTACATATAGTCTGCATGTACTTAACATTATTGTTCTCAGCTCTGCTTATTATGGCTGATAAATCTTCTTTTAACATGTTAAGGTGACAATGAGAATCAATTAATATATTTCCTGCATAAGCCAGGCTAGTTGGTGATTTTGTCGTCGAATTACGGAACATCATTTTATCCAATTTTTTGTAATTATGATATTAGCAATTTTTTCTACTTCATTAAGAGGGGCATAATTATAGTTTTCAAGCTGAATTACAGATTTGTCTAGTATTTTAGCTATTCCTAATTCTAGCAAATTTTGTGTAAATGCTAGATGTTTAGGTGATTTAAAATTACTAGGACAGAATATATAAAGAGGTTTACCAGTGGAAGCTGCCTCACTACACATAGAAATCGAATCAGCAGTAGAAATTATGTAATCTGCCTGTGCCAACATACCAAAATAAGGGTTAGGTTTAGCTTCTTCCTCTGTTGGGTCGTAAATAATAGCCGATGAAGGTACCTTATTTTTGATAATTTGTTTTGCTGAATTAGGAGTACGTCGACTAAAGCTAATAAACAAGGTATGTTTTTCATCTTGATTTTTAGTAAGATTAGATAATATTGCAGCAAATTCTCGAGCATTTTCATCGGTAAATTGATAATTTTTGCTATTACCACCAATAATTACCGATATAAACTGCTTAAGGTCTGGATAATTTTTGCGTAACTCAATACCGCCAGCCTGTATTTTTGCTTGAACATTATTAAGAGCTCCAGTAATTCTCAATATATTCTTGTCATTCGTGCATAGTTCTTCCCTGCTAACCTTATCATGATGCGGTAAAATAATTATATCAAATTGCTTAAATGGTAGATTAGGGTGCATAATTTGAACAATTTTTACTTTACCAGCAGATTTATGTTTTAAATAGCTCGCTAAAGAAGCGGTTCTTCTCCCAGCAGAAATTATTAACTCAGGGAAGCCTTCCATTTCCCACGATTGTAACAGCTGCTTTTTTACATGGATAGGGCTAAGGGCTAGTAAAAAATTTGGTAATTTACCCCAAAAATTATATTCAATAGGTTTTAATTGATAACCAAGACCAAGCTTTTCTGCTAAAGCTATAGCTTGATTGACATTACCCACCCTGCTGTCAGCTAATACCCAAATCTTGGGTTTAATATTATGCATTTTTCATAATTATTATTAAGTTATAACTTTATCAATAGCTAATTCACTATTTATTGATTTTATATTTACAATATCACCACTACCGATACTATTAGAAAGAATCATTTTGGCGAAATTATTCTGTAATTCTCGTTGAATAACTCTTTTCAATGGTCTAGCACCAAACATTGAATCATAACCTTTATCAGCCAGGTAATTTATTGCCGATTGATCAAATTGCAATGTAATATTTTGTTGTGAAAGAATTTCTTTCAAATTAACTAGTTGTATTTTGACAATATCATGTATGTCAGCACGAGTTAGTTTATGGAATAGAATAATCTCATCTAGCCTATTTAAGAACTCAGGTTTAAATACTGCTCGTACATATTGCATTACTTGTTCTTTAATTGCATCTTGGTCATCATCTTGCTGTTGATTAATAAGTATTTCAGCCCCAAGGTTGGAAGTAAGAACAATGATGGTATTTTTAAAATCAACGGTTATTCCTTGACTATCAGTTAGACGCCCTTCATCCAAAATTTGTAACATGATATTGAAAACATCCGTATGGGCTTTTTCTACCTCATCAAATAAAATAACTTGATAAGGTCTCCTACGTACTGCTTCTGTTAAAACTCCTCCCTGCTCATAACCAACATAGCCTGGAGGAGCCCCAATCAAACGTGATATAGAGTGTTTTTCCATATATTCAGACATATCAATTCTGAGGATGGCATTACGATTGTCAAATAAAAAAAGTGCCAAAGCTTTGGTTAGTTCCGTTTTACCAACACCAGTTGGACCTAAGAATAAAAACGATCCAAGTGGTCTATTATGATCCTGTATTCCAGCACGAGAACGACGCACAGCATCGCTGACTCCTTTTATAGCTTCATCTTGACCGATTACCGATTGACGTAGTTTATCTTCCATCGCTAATAACTTCTCACGTTCGCTTGATAGCATTGTGTCAATCGGTATACCAGTAATTTTGGAAATAATTATAGCTATATCGTTTTCTGATACAACTTCTTTTGATAATTTGTTATTTCCCCCTTCTATTGCTTGTTGTAGTTTCTTAGTCAAATCAGGAATAATACCATATTTCAGCTCGCTAGCTCGGGCAAGATCACTACTTCTTTCTGCTCTTTCAAGTTCTAAACGAGCTTTTTCTAGCTCTTCTTTTAATTTTTGTTCAATATGTATTTTGGATTTTTCAGCTTGCCAGCTAGCATTCATATCGTAAGAACGAGATTCAAGTTTAGTTAATTCGTCTGTTAATTGGATAATTTTCTTTTTTGAATATTCATCATCTTCTTTTTTTAGAGCTGCTAGCTCAATTTTTATTTGAATGATACGACGATCAAGCTCATCTAATTCTTCCGGTTTGCTAGATAATTCTATTTTTAGCCGACTACATGCTTCATCGATTAAATCAATAGCTTTATCTGGTAAATAACGATCGGTAATATATCTGTTAGATAGAGTGCTAGCGGCAACTATAGCACTATCAGCAATTCTTACTCCATGATGTAATTCGTATTTGTCCTTAATACCACGCAGAATCGAAATAGTATCTTCTACTGTTGGTTCACTAACGTAAACTGCTTGAAATCTTCTGGCAAGAGCGGTATCTTTCTCGATATATTTACGATATTCATCTAAAGTCGTAGCACCGATACAATGGAGCTCTCCTCTAGCAAGCATTGGCTTTAGTAAATTTGATGCATCCATGGCTCCGTCTGTCTTACCAGTTCCTACTAAAAGATGTAGCTCATCAATAAATAAAATAATCTCCCCACTAGAGTGCTTAATCTCATTTAATACAGCTTTTAGTCGTTCTTCGAATTCACCACGATATTTAGCCCCAGCAATTAAAGCTCCCATATCAAGTTCAATGATTCGACAATTTGCTAGAGTTTCTGGAATATCATAGCTAAATATTCTTTGGGCTAACCCTTCTATTATGGCTGTTTTACCAACTCCTGGCTCTCCTATTAGTACAGGGTTATTTTTCATTCTTCTCGACAAAACTTGCACGGTTCTTCTAATTTCTTCATCTCTACCGATGATTGGATCAAGTTTACCAAGTTCTGCTAGCTCGGTTACATCTCTACCATATTTTTTTAGGGCGTCATAACTACTTTCAGAAGAATTATTATCTGCTGTCTTACCTTTTCTTAACTGTAGAATTGCTGCGTTTATTTTTTTATTAGTTATTGCATTCTCTGATAAAATCTTACCAGCAGAGGTTTTATCATATGATAATGCCTCAAAAATTCTCTCAATAGTTATAAAACTATCGGCATTATTCTTTGCAAGCTCTAATGCTTTATCAAGTAATTTTAGTGCTTCTGATGATAAGTAAAGTTGTCCTCCTCCCTCTATTTGCACTTTTGGGATTTTGTTTAATTCTACGGTTATAGCTCTATTCAAATCATCGAAGCTAGTACCTAAAGTATTAATAAGATTATCAATAACTCCACTATCATCGTTTAATAAACTCGCCAATATGTGTAATGGCAATATTTGCTGATGATCATTTTTTGCTGCTATGCTTTGGGCATTAGACAATACAGATTTTGCGTGGGTAGTAAATTTATCTATGTTCATTGCCATAACCTCATAAATTTTAAATTAACTCAAAGTTTATTATAGCCAACCCGATTAGTATTACTCCGTCATTGCGAGACCACGCAAGTAGGTCGCGGCAATCCACACTTATTGGATTGCTTCGGAGGCGTAAGCCTCCTCGCAATGACGTTTTAGTTTCCACCGTCATTGCGAGCGAACATATGTGAGCGTGGCAATCCATGAAACTTGTTATATGGATTGCTTCATCGACCTTTGTTCTCCTCGCAATGACGTTAGTTTGTTATGAGCTATACTATAAATATATCATAATATTTTCTTCCACTAAGTCTTTAATATATAATTAATGGTGAATAATAATACAAGAGATGCTGGTATATTAAATCAATAAATCAAATTTCTTGATTAATTTACTTAAATCTTATAGAACTCATAGGAGTAGTATAATGAAAACCCTGAATTTAGGGTATTCCATTTTATTTTATATAATATAAATTATTTTTTAGATCGGTAATGAATCATAACATAGTTAATTTAGCAGCTGCAATTGTCTTGTCCCTTGGGATTATTTTTGGATGGCAATATTTTTATGATAAACCAAGATTACAAAAATTAGAACAGCAAAATAAAATATATAACAAGCAAGTTCAAGAGTTAAAGAAAAAGAATACTCAAGTAGCAATCCCTAAAGAAGTTGAATCACCTATTTCTACCAAGAGAATTCGGATAAACTCAGAGCTACTTTCTGGATCGATTGCTTTAAAAGGACTTCGGTTTGATGATTTAATTTTGTTGAAATATAAGCAAGATTTATCACCAGACAGTAAACCTGTTGTGTTATTTGCCCATTCTCAGTCAGAAGAAGCCTATTTTGCTGAAATAGGCTGGTTTAACAAGGATAGTAGTATTATTCTTCCTGATAGTGAAACTCTTTGGCAGACTGATAATGATCAGTTAACGCCTACAAAACCTGTAAATTTATCATGGATCAACAAAGATGGGATTAAATTTTTGATTACTATAAGCATGGATAGTAATTATTTATTTACCATAGATCAAACTACGGTAAATGATAGTAATCAACCAGTCTCAGTGCAATATTATGGACTAATTAACCGTAAATATACTGGCTGCAAAGAGAAATTGGTTAATCTCCATCAAGGACCAATTGGTGTTATTGATGGTAGACTTAAAGAATATTCTTTTGACGATTTAAAAGATAAGAAAACTGAAAAATTTTTGCAAGGCGTTGTTGATTGGGTTGGTATAACAGATAAATATTGGCTAGCTTCCTTAATTCCAGATAAAGCTAATATGTATAGCTCTAACTTCAATTACGCAATAAAGAACGGTGTTGAAAAATATCAGGTTGATTTCATCTCCTCAACTCACACTATAGAAGTAGGACAAAAACTCACTATATCGCAAAGATTATTTGCTGGAGCAAAGAAAGTTGACTTATTAGACAAATACGAAAAGCAATATAATATTAAATTATTTGACCGGGCTATTGATTTTGGTTGGTTTTATATAATCACTAAACCACTCTTTAATGTTATGAATTTTTTCTATCATTACGTTGGTAATTTCGGGGTTAGTATCTTGATCGTAACTGTTATTATAAAATTACTAATGTTTACTTTGGCTAATAAACAATATCGTGCTATGAAAAGAATGAAGAATCTTCAGCCAGAAGCAGAGAGAATTAGGGCGTTATATGCTGATGATAAAATGAGACTTAACCAAGAAGTTATGGCTTTGTACAAAAGAGAGAAGATTAACCCCCTCGCTGGTTGTCTGCCGCTTATTGTAATAGTCCCAGTATCTTTCTCAATTTATAAAGTGTTATACGTAACTATTGAGATGCGTCAAGCACCATTTTTTGGTTGGATAAAAGATTTATCTGCTCCTGATCCAACATCAATTTTTAATTTGTTCGGACTACTGCCATTTGCTTGTCCAAGCTTCCTAATGATTGGTGCATGGCCTATTCTCATGGCTCTTACTATGTTCTTATTGCAAAGGATGACTCCACAACAGTCAGCCGATCCAATTCAAGCACAAGTACTGAAATTTATGCCTCTAGTTCTTTTAGTAATGTTTAGTAGTGCTCCAGTGGGAGTAGTGATTTATTGGTCTTGGAATAATATTTTATCGATAATTCAGCAATATTACATTAATAAGCTAGATAAGAATGTCGGTTGATAAGGTTACAAAACTATTCCGGCAAGAGGTAAAATTTATAGCTGGTGTGGCAAAAATAAATCAGTTCCCTAATACATCTGTACCAGAGATTGCCTTTGTTGGTAAATCAAATGTTGGTAAGTCGAGTTTGATTAATAGTATCTGTAATAATTCAAGTATTGCTAAGGTTTCTAATACTCCTGGTCGCACTAGGCAAATAAATTTTTTCTCCCTTATCGATAGACTTATTTTAGTTGATCTTCCTGGATATGGCTTTGCTGAAGTGCCAATATATATCAAACAACAGTGGGAAGTATTAATAACATACTATCTCAGAATGAGTGTAAATCTCAAATTAGTAAATTTGTTGATTGATGCCAGAAGAGGAGTAAAGCAAAATGATATGGAAATTGCTAAATTGTTACTTTCTTGCAATAAAGATTTCCAAATTGTTTTCACAAAGTCAGATAAGGTAACAGATAAAGAAAACCTAACGGCGACAGCACAGAATTTTCTTGCAACTTTAGGCTACTCCTGTAATGTAATTTATACAAGTAGTAGGAGTAAAGAAGGTGCAAAAGAATTGCAGTTTAGTTTGGCAAAATGCATTAAATTATAAAGATAAGGAAGATAAAGGCTTTTCAGATATCAAAGATACTGCTTTAATTAAAGATATAATAAGACGTAGTAGTGAAGTTAGAGATCAAGTTATGGTATTTAAGCTACCGTCATTAATTATTGATGATGACAAATTATTGACGAGTTTTGCAGAAGTAATACAGTTGCTTGATAGTTGTGGCATCAAAATCTTTATAGTGCATGATCATACTAATTTGGTAAATGATACGCTGAAATTATTTGGCTGTGATCAAAAATTTATCGATAATATTAAGGTAGCGGATTATAAAAGCTCACAAATTATGGAAATGGTTTTGTCCGGATATATTAATAAGCGTATAGTTTCCAAGCTCTGTAGTTTAGGTTGTTATGCTATTGGTATTTCTTGCAAAGATGCTAATCTTATTCAAGCTAAGAAATCAAAATTATTGCATAAAAGAGACACTAATAAAGATGTAATAGATATTGGGTTTATTAGTGAACCAGTTATAGTAAACCCTGAGATTTTAATAAATTTTGAAGATAGTAATATTATTCCGGTTATATCACCAGTAGCTAGTGATGAAAAAGGTAATACACATCTACTTGATGTAAATATGACCGCCTCGATAATTGCGTCCTCATTAGATGCAGATCATTTAGTATTATTATATGATGGGGTAGAATTTACCGGGGGGAAATATATGCGTGTACAGGATGTTGATGTATTGAAAGAAATGCTGAATGAAGCTGTTGATCCTAAAAAAGTTGATTTGATTGGGACAGCTTTAAGTGCTATTCAAAATAATACCGATTGCGTGCATTTTCTCGATGCAGCTTTCCCTGATTCTATATTATTAAGCATGTTTACAAGTAAAGAACGTGAGTTACCAATTGTATAAAAATATGTGGGCAAAAAAATAAGTAATATCACAAAAATAGTGAAAACAGCTATTAGTGGAGCATAAAAATCTGTTATATTTATAGATATAACTGAATTTGGGTTAATTAGAGTTAAAGAGGGGTAATTTATGTCAGGTAGTTTAGTATCAGATCCGTTATTTGTTGGTTTAACAAGACCGGCAATGATCTTTGGGGTAAGTATAAAGTTTGCAGCACTTAATATGATCATATCTATGTCGTTATTTATTCAAAGTAATAGTATTATGAATTTACTTGTTGCTTTTATAATTCATATGATAGGGTATGTAATATGTTTTAAAGAACCAAGATTTATAGAATTGTTGTTAAATAAATCTTCTAAATGTAGTCAGTGTCCTAATAAATCATTCTATGGAGCGAACTCATACGGTATTTAAAAGAACAGTATAAAATGACAAAAAATGATAAAATTATCTGTAACAAAAACAGCAAAAGAATCGAGTTCTAGGAAAGAAAAACCTACTTCTCACTTTATTCCTTATAAGTGCCATTGGGATAGTAATACTATCCTAACCAAAAATAATGAATTATTACAAGTAGTAAAGATAGGGGGGTTTTCCTTTGAAACAGCTGATGATGAAGATTTAGATATTAAAAAAAATATCAGGAATTCGTTACTTAAAAATATGTCATCAGGCAATATTGTGATGTATTTCCATACGATCAGAAGGCGTAGACCAGTAATTTTTGATGAGATTGAATATACCTATGACCCTACCATAAAAGTACCTAATGATTTCACAACTTATTTATCAAATGAATGGCGTAAGAAACATGCGGGTTCTAAGTCGTTTTTTAATGAGTTGTATGTTAGTATTCTTTATAGACCAGATAAAGCTGGAGCGGCTGTAATCGAGTACTTCATTAAGAAGCTAATGCAAAAGTCTAATAAATCGGCTTGGGAAAATGACATGCGAGAAATGCAGGAAAGTCTTCGAGAAATGTCCTCAAGAGTAGTTAATACATTCCATAGTTACGGTGCCAGGCTACTTGGTGTACGCAAATCTAGTAGTGGTTATTGCTGTGATATTATGGAGTTTTTAGGCACTCTGGTAAATTGTGGTTCTTCAATGCAAATGGTTGTTCCCAGAAACTCAATAGACCAATATCTTCCAACCCATAGATTGTTTTTTGGTTCTAGATCTATAGAAGCACGTGGTCCAGCGGGCAGGAGATATGCTGGTATACTAAGTATTTTAGAATATGGGCCATCCACATCGGCTGGAATTTTTGATGGCTTTTTACAAATGCCCTTTGAATTTGTTATGACTCAGAGTTTTATTTTTGCTAATAGAACAGTGGCAATTAATAAAATGCAACTACAACAAAATAGGATGATTCAAGCAGATGATAAGGCTGTATCACAAGTTGCCGAAATTTCTCGAGCACTTGATATGGCTACCAGTGGTGATATTGGTTTTGGAGAACACCATTTTTCACTTCTCTGCTCTGATAGTAATTTAAAATCTCTTGAAGATACTTTATCTATGGCTTCTGTTGAACTATCCAATTCTGGAATTCAACCTGTTAGAGAAAAAATTAATATGGAACCGAGTTATTGGGGACAGCTTCCTGGGAATATGGATTATATAGTAAGAGGTTCGACTATCAATACTTTAAACATGGCTAGTTTTGCATCTATGCATAATTATCCATTAGGTAAGGTTTTTAATAATCACTGGGGAGAATATGTGACTGTACTCGATACTACTTCGGGTACTCCGTTTTATTTCAGTTTTCATGTTAGGGACGTTGGGCATAGTTTGATTATTGGTCCAACTGGAGCTGGTAAAACAGTGCTAATGAATTTTTTATGTGCCCAAGCACAAAAATTTAAACCGAGAATGTTCTTTTTTGATAAAGCTCACGGTGCTGAAATATTTATTAGATCACTTAATGGGGTTTATACCACAATTGATCCGGGGGGAGAATGTAACTTTAATCCCTTGCAACTTGATGATACTGGAGAAAATAGAGCCTTTATATTAGAGTGGCTTAAAGTATTGGTTACTTCTAATGGAGAATCGGTATCATCAGAAGATAATAAGACTTTATCACAAGCAGTAAGTGGTAATTTTAAGCTGGAGAAGAAAGATAGAAGATTAAAAAATGTTGTAGCATTTTTGGGTATAGATGGTCCTAATAGTTTGGCAGGTAGGATTGCTATGTGGGTTGGGAGAGGTTCGTATGCCAGAATATTTGATAATCAGACAGATAATATTGATTTACAGAAAGCTCGAGTATTTGGTTTTGATATGACTGAATTATTAAAGGATCCAGTTAGTCTTGCTCCTGTATTACTATATATCTTCCATAGAATTAGTATTTCTTTAGATGGTCAAAGAACTATGATAGTTCTTGATGAGGCATGGGCTTTGATTGATAATCCAGTATTTGCCCCCAAAATTAAGGAGTGGCTAAAAGTTTTGCGTAAGTTAAATACTTTTGTAATTTTTGCTACCCAAAGTGTTGAAGATGCAGCTAAAAGCAGAATTAGTGATACTCTGATTCAACAAACTGCGACACAAATATTCTTACCAAATCTTAAGGCAACCGATATTTATCGTAGTGCCTTTATGCTTAGTCAACGTGAATATATTTTAATAAAAACTACAGATCCAACATCGCGTTATTTTTTAATAAAACAGGGAGTAGATGCGCTTGTTGCTAAAATAAGTTTAGATGGTATGAATGATATTATTAATGTTCTGTCTGGTCGGGTTGAAACAGTGTTATTGTTGAATCGGATTAGAGGGCAATATGGTGATGATCCTGAAAAATGGTTGCCTATATTTTATGAGGAAGTAAAGTCACTTTAGTTAATTTATGCATTACAAACATAGAAAATCACCCACTAGACTGACTTATGCAGGAAGTCTATTTTATGGTGCTAAAACATTTGTTAGGATATTAATTTTATGTAGTACATTAAATTTTACTATTATCCATAATAGTTTTGCAGAAGAAAAAGGTACTTTAGATACTATAATTGATATTCTTTCAAGTTTGACCTGTGAAACTCAGGGTGTTGGTGACTTATTACGTACGGAATTTTCTCACACTTGTATACCAGGATCATTTTTTTCCTTTGCTACTGCGAATATAATCTCGCCAGGGGTTTATGCCAATACGATGCTGCGTCTTAAAATAAATGACCATGAATTATTTGACAAATCATTCCCTGGGGGACAGTGTGCAAGAAGTAATAAAATTGATCCAAAGGATCCTAAATTAACCTTTGCATTTTGTAATAATATTGAACTAGCAAAGGTTAGGATGGGGGCAATAGCCATATCTGCCATTGCTATTGCTAAAGCCGTATTAACCGGATCAGACCCGTGGGATGGTATTATGGAGGCTTGGAAATACAATAAGGGTGCATATCATACTATTTATGAGGGCAAGAAAGATGGTTATACCGATGTAATGTTGGACGTACCTTTGCCAGTTATTTTTAAAGTAATAAAGCAAAAGGATACTATGTGTGTGGCTGCTCCCACTATATTAGCAGATTGGGTGGCGGTTGGTTGTAAGTATGTTAGGGAACCTTACCCTGAATCTATATATGGACCTTTTATGGGTAGTAGCAAGGCTGAAGAAAGTCAGAATACCCCTACTGATCCAATGGCAATAGTTGCTTGTGGCACGTCATCTTCTAGTTGTTACCAAAATGCTTATGAGAATTCTAAGACAGCCATAGTCATCTCTTCACCATTAATAGAATGTATTAAAGAAATGACAGCAAGATTACTAATTAGTAAAGATGTTTGTACATTTGATGATGTTAATAAAGTGATTAATTCCAGTAAAAGGGAGAGTAGTGTATTATTTCAATTTCAACGTAATATGCATAGAACTGTTACCGCTTTATTAACTATATATGTAATTTTCTTTGGTTTTAAAATCATACTTTCTAGTGAAATTCCACCTAAAAATGAAATAATTAATTTTGTATTAAAAATGTTATTTGTAACCTATTTCTCTGTAGGTATAAACATTACTCCTGGTAGTGGTTCTGACTATAATCGACTAGATGGTATGGTGCAGTGGGCTTTTCCTTTGTTATTAGGAGGAATAGATACGCTTGGTGGTTGGGTTATGAATGCTTCACCATCAGAGTTGTGCAAATTTGAACCCAAAGATTACGTCAATAAAAATCTTTCTTATATGCCATTATGGGATGCATTAGATTGTCGGGTAAGTCATTATTTGGGATTAGATATACTATCAACGATGATGGTAGAAAATCAATATAGAAATCATGATTTCAAAAGTTTTGACTTTTTTAGTTTTTCAGCTCCACCTTATGTATATTTACTGATTCCTGCTATTATTTCAGGTAACATGACTCTCGTGTCTTTGGCACTTTCTTATCCTTTATTAGTGATATCTGTTGGAGCATTTATGGTGAATGCTACAGTGATGTGCATGATATCCATAGTAATATTGGGTGTTTTAGCACCTCTTTTTGTACCAATGTTTTTATTTGAATATACACGAGGTTACTTCGAATCGTGGGTAAAGTTGTTAATATCATTTTTGTTACAACCTATGGTGGTGGTGACCTTTATGATTATGATGTTTTCAGTTTACGATTTTGGTTTTTATGGTCACTGTAAATATACAAGTAAAACCATAAACAATAGTATAGAAAGTGGTGGCGACGGAAAAAGAGCTGTGAAAATATTTTTTGTTGATAATGACTGGGATAATTATAATAAAGTAGAAGATGTTAAAAGCTGTAAGAATAGCCTAGGTTATATGCTTAATAATCCACTTGCAACAGTTGTTGATTTTGCTAAAGATAACCTAAATGAGATGGTCAAAGAAAAACCAGGTAGTGGTAGTACAAGTAGTCATTTATCTAAATACCAGTTTCTGCAGGGTATTATTATGGGACCCGGTATGTTCTTTGTATCACCAAAATTAATTTTTGAAAAAATTAAAGATATTGTGCTAGCATTAATTACTGCCTGCTTTACTTTGTATTTAATGTATCACCTTAGTGCTCAGTTAGCAGAATTTGCGGCTGATATGACCGAGGGTGTGGCACTTAGTAGTGTTGCAATTCATCCGCAAGCAATATATAAAGCTGGTATGGCTGCTATTGGAGCAGCTGGAAAAATGGGAGCAGCTGATAAAGGAGGGGGAGCTAAGGATTTGGCTGGTGGTGGTAAAGGTGGCGATAAAGGTGAATTAGCTGGAGATAGTAGTAGTACTACTGGCGGTGAATCAGCAGGAGATACTGTAAGCACCGGTGGTTCTGCTGGAGCGACGGGAGGAGATACCGTAAGCACTGGCTCATCTGGAGCTGCTGGAGCAGTAGGAGGAGCGATTAAGTCTTTAGGTAGTAGTGTGGCTTCTCTACCAATCCGTCATATCACAGAAGCTACTACAGATGGTGTAACTGAAGGAGGCTCTTCAAGTGCAGCAGGGTCTTCAAAGGAATCAAGAGTTAGTTTGGAGAGTACTAGTGAACTTATCATACCTCCAACTACTAAAATGGTAGAAACAGACGATACTATTAATAAATCATCACAGGCAGCTACAAATAAACAAGAATTAGGAAAAACGCCAAACAAAGCAAAAGAAAAAAAATCATATGGATTAGTTCCTAAAACTTCGAAAGAAATGGAGAATCACACCTTAAAACCTGGAGATACTGGTTACGTTAAACAAGAAATAAGAAATCGTGAAATAAAAGATAGAAATGCTAAATTAGAGGAACAGGCATTTAAAGATTTCAAAGCAAAATCTATTAAAAATAGAGCAGCTAGACAAGTTATAGCTGATAATGCTAATGTAAAAGTAAAAAAAGATGGCTCTGATGAAAACTCATAAAGCCATACAAATTTTTATACAATTTTGCTTAATATTTTTTGCAGTTGAGGTTTTTGCTGGTTTTGGGGATATGTGTCCATTAGCTTCATTTGAGACAGATGATTATTTAAAACAAAATACTGCTTATGGTCATATTATGTATAGTATTGATATGACCAACCCTCTTGCTCCTGATGCTTGCGATCCAAGTGATGCAAAATTTAAATTTTGTCTAAAAAATAAAGAAGGGAGTCCTAAAGAATGTACAGTTATTACTCTTAATTTAAATGATTCTAAGCACCTTAGCGAGTTAAGCACTGATAATAATCCCAATTTAGGTGGTAACAGCTTGTTGAAGGATATTATTTTGACAGTAAAATTTGTTAATAAAAAATTATGCTTAGTTATGTTTACCTCAAAAGGGCAACTTCCATTAGCTTGTAAGAATACTAGCACACCAGCTCCACCACCGCCACCATCTGAACAATGTCGGAATATAGGTAAAACTTGTTATATGGGTACTACCAGAAGTCAGTCATTATTTAATTTTTCTGGGTTAGCTGTAGATTGCATGAAGGAAACTCTGGATAAAGTTTTTTTCCGTTATAGTAACTGTAATCCAAAAAATGATAAAGTTAGTTTGGTTGCCCTTAACCCATTCTCAACCTTTCAAGAATCTTTGAAAATATCTATTAGGGCAGCGTTAATATTATATGTTATGTTTTTTGCTGTTAATATGATTCTAAGCAAAGAATATGGTAATTTGGATAAAATAGCAACTTTTGTTATGAAACTAATAATGGTGACTTATTTTGCTACAGGTATTGGACCAGCTTATTTTAAGGGTGGTAAAGAAACTACTGACAATGGGATGTTGCAGTATGGTTTACCGTTACTTACTGAACTTACTCCACAATTTGCCCAAATAGTTTTTAATTCTGGTGGTTCTAGAGGGCTATGTGAATTTGATGCTAAGAAATATAAAAATGGTTATAGTTTTTATGCCATTTGGGATGCTGTTGATTGTCGGATAGCTTATTATTTGGGTATGGGGTTAATCTATAATACAGAAGCTGTTTTAAATAACGTTCCTAGTACTGTGTCGAACGGTACTAAAGGTACTGCTATTGAAGATTTTAAAAAACCTGGTAGTGAAGCTCCGGATGATTTGGGTAAGGTGGGGGCATTCAGATTTTTTACTGTATTATTTGGCTTTTTATTAGCTGGTAATATCATAATAGTAGTATCTGGGTTAATATTTTCTGTAATATTTATTTCAATAATTTTATATTTTTTAACCCATTACCTAGTATGTTTAGTTACCATATATGTCATGACATATATTTCTCCTATATTTATTCCTATGGCTTTATTTACCAGAACCAAAGCATATTTTGACGCATGGCTAAAAATTTGTATATCTTGTGCATTGCAGCCTGCGGTAGTAGCTGGTTTTATTGCCTTGTTGCTTACTATGTACGATTCGGCAATATACAAGAATTGCCAGTTTATGAGGCATGACTATGTACATAATGAGGTTCAGTTTAGTACTTTTGAGCTTAGATTGCCAATAGATAAACCTGAAGATTGTAGAAATAGTGCTGGGTATAAATTATTACAATATTATTCAGGAGTAGGTTGGGAAAATCATCTTTTAAGTTTTTTCCCGATTAAATCAATTGTTACAGATATCTTCTCATTGATGATAGATTTACTATATGTATTAGTTTTTTCAATTATTTTTTATTATTTCTCAAAATCAATTAGTCAGTTTGCAGCTGAGCTTACTGGTGGTCCTATCATGGATTCTGTAACAGCTAGTCCTACTAAGATAGTTGACATGGTTAAGAAAGGGATAGACTTTATTGCAGATGCTTCAGAAAAATCAAGCGGAAAAGTACCCGAAAAGGATCCCGTAGAAAAACCAAGGAAAGGAGGGGAAGAAGCAAAAGATTCCAGTAGTGGTGGTATGGGTGGAGGTGGTGGCGGTGGTGGTATGAGTCCTGGTGGTGCTGGGTAATGGTTAACTTGGATATTATCATATGAAAGGAAATTTATCAAAACTTATAATGCTACTAGGGCTAATTGCTTTATTGGTTAGCCTTGTTATGGTAGTGCTTGCGATGATAGGATCAGTAAAAATTACTAATGGTTGTCTTATGAGATATGATGACACACAGGGTGGTAATACCGATTATATTACTAATACGCTAATGCTTAATGCAACAGGAAACTATACTGTTATTACTGAAACAAACCCAGATGGTTCGCTCAATACTAAATATGATCCTAACCATTACGGAGAATGGTTAAATACTAACCTAGCTGTTACAAATGAGCAGGAGATTCAGTTTTCAATAAAAGGGAATATAAGTCTCTGCAGGGCTTATATTCCCCCAAATAATATCCAACAACTTTCAGATTTGGATAGCAATGGTAACAGAATTGCCATTCCTAGAGTTGAAGAAACTAATGTGGAACCGTTATCTTTAATTTTTGATGCTAAAACTGATGAATGGCGAAATATAGCTGAATTATTTGCTAATGATGAGGTTGTAATATCAATTTTGCCGGATCAAAAAAAATTGCCAGATATGGCTAATGTTAGTGTAAAAAATATCTTTAAGTTTGTTAAGCAAGATGGTGAATCTAAAAATTTTATAGAAACGGCAGATTGCTCAGAAGGAAAGAGAAAATACAGTCCATTATGTGGTAGATATTCAATATATTATGGGGAATATGTTAGTGGTTGTAAATGGGTTGATGGTTTATATAATGGCTCCAGTGTAAGGTCCTGTCCTTCTGGTTGTTTTTTGGGTTGTATGGAACTAATTGGTGGTTTTTGTACTGTAGCATTTGGTTGTTGTACAACCTATAGCTGCCCTAAAGACGGGGCTTGGGTTAATGATATGAAGGAAGCACCAGAACCTTATCGAGATGATGGTTTTTTTACATCTCCTTGGTCTAGTGAGGTTGGAAAATTATTTACGGATTTTCATCCGGAATGTTCTAATAATTCAAATATTCCATCTTCTACATGCCCAGATGTTGATCATAGTATTAAAGATAAAGAGTATATACAAGGAGACTACCAGAAAAAAAGATATTTTTGGTATTCCGCTCCAACAGGTCTATTATCTAGGATCGATAACAGTGAGACCCCGACTAATGCGAAATCTTTAGAAGGAATAAAATATGAATTTGCTAAAATAAATGATAAAGCTGATAACAGTAAATATCAAATTATTTATAACGAGATTATAACTGCTCCAGCAAAAAGCTATTTACAATATCGTTTATGGTCAAAATATGATGACTATAGCAAAAATACTGGTGGTTATGTGTTAAACATTAAGCAAACCAAATGTCGGAGAAGTAATGGCAATAGTTTTAATGATGTTATAGAGAATCGTGGTGCAGTACAGTATTTAGTAATGCCATATGGTGAAAATCCTAACAAGACTAGTACAATTTATAGCACTACTAATATTCAAGTAAAAGATGCAGATGGTAATGCAAAAATTACGGCGAATGATACTGGATATTTATGGATGAGAATTTACAATGCAAAAGAGGATTATAAAGAAAGTTATGGTAGGTACAAAGTAGAATTTCGTACATCACAAAAGGTGGGTAGCTTTACTTTTAATGTTCTAAATCCTTTATTTGAGTTGTTAAAAGGAAAAATCAAGGATGCTGCGGTAACGATTTTTAAGAACATGACTTGCTATGGTGGTGGAACTACTACTTGTAGTAACTTTTTTAACTATATAAAAGCAGTGTTAATTCTTTACGTTATGTTATATGGGGCAATGTTTTTACTAGGCATGGTTAAAATCAATCAACAGGATTTGGTAATTAGGATAGCAAAAATTGCCATAGTTAGTGGATTAATGAATGAGAGTACTTTTAGATTTTTTAATGAATATATATTTGATTTTATCACTAATTTTTCAGATGGGATAATCTCTAATATGAGTGGTTATAGTATGTTTTCATCTACGGATAAGATATCAAATCCTTTTATGTTCTTAGATGCATTAATGAGTAAAATATTATTTAGTAAAACTTTTGCTGGTCAAGTGCTATCTTTATTATCAATGGGCCTTAGTGGACTGATTTATTTTGTTATACTATTTATTAGTATAATTATAGTAATCATTACCGTTCTTCGGGCGGTAGCAGTTTATATTATGGCATTTATGGCAACAGCTTTATTAATCGGCATAGCTCCACTATTTCTTACATTTATGCTATTTGATTTTACTAGATATTTATTTGATAATTGGGTGCGATTTACTTTTAGATATATGATAGAACCGGTAATCTTAATGGCAGGAATTATTATACTTACTCAGTTATTTACAATTTACTTGGATTTTACAACTGGTTATAGTGTATGTTGGAAATGTGCTTTACCAATAAAAATTCCATTTCCTGCTATTCCAGGTCTTCCTGCGATTTTCTCTAATTTAGAGATTTTTTGTATTAATTGGTTTGCACCTTGGGGAATGGATCCTCGTTCTGGCATGATGGGGATGAATATGCAACATTATATTGCCTTAATCATCATTTCCTATGGAATGTATGGTTATGTTGAATTTTCTGGTCAAATGGTGGCAAAATTAACTAGTACTGCTGGACCTTCTGCTACCTCTATGGGACAAAATATGTCATCGGCAATGGAGCAAGGAGCCTTGAAAAAAGTTGGTTTAGACAAACAAGGAAGAGATGCAATCAAGCAAGATGCTAGTAAAAGATTAAAAGATAGAAATAAAGCACTCGATAAGGGTAATAAAGCTAGATCAAAAATTGATACCAAGGATGGAAAAGATAAGGATCAAAATCCAAGTAGTAGTGGTGGTAAGAAGGGGGAATAGTGAAAGTACTTCTAATACGAATCCAAATTAATTAAGTGAATAGGATGAGAAATTTTAAGTATCTAATTTTATTGGTAGATTTACTACTTAAGGGACAAGTATTTGTTGCTTTAGTAATTCTCTTAGCCTTCCATCCTGCCAAAGCTGATGATAGTAAACTTGATTGGATGAATGCGACTTTAGGAGGGCTTAGTGCTTTATTTTCATCATGCCTAGAAGTACCAAAATTCCATAGTTTCCAAGAAGGTAGGATTTTTTTAGACCTTGCAAAACCAAATATATGGAATTCTACTGGTAACTATGTCAACAAAGATAAAACAATTAAGTTTGAATGGAGTACTACTGGAGCTGTAAGTAATCCAAGAAAATATTTGGTGATTTACCGTATAGATCCAAGGTTCAATAAACCTCAAATATTTATTAAAACTTTTAATTCTTCAACTCATAAGTATGAAGCTACTAATTTTCCCCAATTTAATACAACTGATCCAACTAAAGATTGGACTAGTTTGGCATTTAACAAAATGCAAAATTATGTAGACTATTTTGCTAAAAATAGACAAAAAATTCGTGTGGAAAAAGGTGATGTAATAAACATAACTCTTGCAGCAGCAGGAGAGTTTTTTAGTGCAGCTACTGACAAGGATTTGTTAAATAAAGAACTTGATAATAATATATTGGCAGTCCCGTCACTTTATACCAATAGTAACCTTGATAATAAAATACTATATTCAACTGTAGAAAGATTGTGTGATTCTATTGATCCCTCAAGAAATGGCATAGAGTGTAGTGGTACTGGGACAAATACCAAGTATAAGATATTAGATAAGCTAATATTAGTTGGTAAGCCATTAACTCAAACTTCTATACAACGTATGAATTACTCAGCTATTACAAGTTGTCCTGATTCTGCCAATGATAAAAACAATACCCCCGTATGCTTCTATGATCAAGGAAGAGGAATGAAGATAGGGGTGAATAATCAGATTATAAAGAAAGAAACAGAAAGTTTTGTATATTCTAAATTTTTAAAAAAGAATTTCTTATATTATAAATCTGATATTGCCGGGGATTTAGATTTTTCAACTGGCTGGTTAATTCAAGGTATGTTTACTGCTTTAGACAAGCCCCTAATGAGTGATTGGACTAGTTTTTCTAATCTTAATGAGCTTAATTCTTATATTAATAGCTCCAATGTAGATTTGAGTGCTAGTTTCTTACATTTTGGACGCTACATTATGGTTGTGGAAATAGGTAACGGTGATAAGGTTATTAGTGATGCACAACAAAAAAACATAGAAGTTGAATATATTATAACGAACGATGGTGAAACGCCAGCTGAATCGACCGTAGGTACACAAATTACCCAAGATTTTTCAATTGATGCTAACAAAGATGGCTATTTATGGGTTAGAGTCAAGAACCCTAATAAAGAGGTAATGGGAGCAATTAGCGTAAATTATGCTAATTACACTGGAAGCACTTGGTTCTCAAAGATCGTATATAAAGGAGCCGTTGAACCTATTACTGCTAAGTTTCATGAATTTACTATGAATTTCTATACTAAACTAACTAAAAACGTAACATTACAACGAATCATCAAATCGGCATTAATTCTCTACGTAATGATATATGCCTTAACCTTTTTAGCGGGTGCTACCCAAATAACTGCTAAGGACTTATTAACGAGAATTATCAAAATAACTTTAATAGTAATCCTAATAGGAGAAAATAGTTGGAGCTTTTTCAATGACTATTTATTTAGTGCTTTTATTAAGGGTACTGACTATATAATGAAAAATGTAGTAGGGCTTACCAGTTCTCAGTCTAACATTTTTGGTTTTATTGATCCAATATTTGACAAATATACCAATGGTCGATTTTGGTTATTACTATTTATACAGCTACTACAAATCCATAATGGTCTTATTGTTGTTGCTATCATAACTATTTATTCTCTTATACTTTACTTCAGAGCTATTTTGGAAGTCATCATAGGTTACGTTATAGCGTATATTGGTCTTTCAGTGATGATATCTTTAGCACCATTCTTTATAATCTTGGTACTATTTGAAAAAACGAAAAGTATCTTTGATAACTGGCTATCTACTTTATTTAGTTATATGATGCAACCAAGCATATTATTAATATTTTTTCTATTAATAGATCAAGTAATGTCTGAGCAACTTTTAAAAATTGTGGTTAGAGCATGTTGGAATCCAGGATTCTTACCAATAGCTATAGGGTTAGATTTAACGCATATAGATATACCAATTAATTTTTCTTTCAGTTTGCCATTTTTACCTGGGATACCTTTTTTTAGTCCATCAGTTACAGAAATTAATGATTTAAACGATTTATTAAATTCTACAGGTACATTTTTGGTAATATTTACCAGTTGTTTGTTATTCTATGCTTATTGCCTAATGGCTCATGGGCTTGTGGATTATGTTACTAAAGTGGTTGTCCTATTGACTAATGTACAACCTGCAAGGCGGGAGGGGAATTTCCAAGAGCCTGATAATCCTACAAAATCTATTATGCAGGATATGGGAACTGTAGCAAAACCTATTAAGGATGTAGCTCTTGCTCCAGCTAGGATATTTAAAGACAAGGTAATAGATCAAAATTATAGAGCAAGGAACAAAGAGGACTCTGAAAACAAAAAAGAATATACAGGCAAAATATTTTCCTCAAGACATGATTCAGACGGTGGTGGAGCAGGTGGTGTATCTAATAAAACAGAATAATTACTATAGTCTGGCGTCATTGCGAGGAGCTACTTTAGTAGCATTGAAGCAATCTAAGAAAATGATTAAAAATGGGTTGCTTCGACCATTACATGATTTCGCAATGATGGTGTATGTACCTCAAACGTCATCGCGAGTAGGCGTAAGCCGACGAAGCAATCCATTTTTGGTTACTTTTATGGATTGCTTCGTTGGCTTATGTCTCCTCGCAATGATGTCTTGTACTTTTCTACAACTTTTAAATTGTCACGGGGTTTATGCGTAAGGTGAGTCACTATTTAAGTCTAGGTTTTTCTAAATGAAGAATATTTTTGTTATTTTATTAATTTCTATATTTTGCCTTTCAGGGTGTACTGGGGATAGGTGCATTGATGCAGATGATTTTGGCTTTATAAAATTTGTAATTTCTTCAAGATATAAAAAAGAACAGTTAAGTGGGCAACAACAAGATAATCAATCGGCTCCTTGGGTTGATACTGGATATAGTGTAAATGGTCAACCACTAACTATCTTGGTAAAAACTTGGGATTTTGCTAAAGGAGATAAAAATAGCTCTTCAGAGTTATCAGCTTGGTGTGCATGGTATGGTCAAGAAAATAATACCAATACTTTATCTGAATTTTGTAAGAGATTACAAGAATGCAAATTTATAGATGGTAAGATGTGTACTAATAGTAAAGATGCTAAAGTTAGTAATGCACCATGCTTATTTAAAAATGGAGTGGGACTATATTTATTGATTGCTGAGCGTAATAATACAAATCCTAATCTTTCATTGGATACCCAACGTACACCAAAAGGAATTACCGCCCATCTTGGTGAGCCTCTTGTTGGTCATGAACTTTATGATCTTAATAAAAGAGGTGAATTAGTAAAAGCTGGAGGGATAAGTTATAAATATGATGAAGATCAAGGTAAAAAAAGGCAATACGATAAATCTCCATTATATTTTAAGATTTTAGATAAATTTTACGATGATAATAATGGTCAGTATCGTGTAGTTATTAAATCTGGGATTAATGACACTAGGTCAGATCCTATTGAGTTTCTAACAAATTTAATAAAGGTTGAATTATTTGGTGACGATAAAGAAAAGGGTCTAGTTAGGGCAGTTTACGAGAATATTATAAAAACACCAGGATATCGTCTATCTGTTTCGGCTCTGTTAACTTTGTATATCATATTTACAGGATTTTCTTTTCTGATTGGCAATGTTAATCTTACACATACCGAATTAATAATCAGAATATTAAAAGTTAGTATAGTATCTACTTTACTTAGCTCCACTAGTAGTTGGCAATTTTTCCATGATTACTTATTCGTGTTTTTCATAGGAGGGGTGGAGCAAATATTAGAAATAATTAAACAAACTGCTATGACTGGGCCTGGGTCTTGGAGTATTATAGGTTTGATGATTGCCCCACAAACTATGGCAAAACTATTTTCGTTACTATTTGTCGATCCATTAGGGTTTATATATATAATTCTATTCCTGATAGCTCTTTATTATATCTTCATGATGGTATTTAAGGCTACTATTATATATCTTACGGCATTGATAATTATTGGGATGATTATCATAATGGCACCAATATTCATTTGTTTTATGTTATTTGGTATCACCCGCTCATTGTTTGAAAATTGGTTAAGGCAACTGATTTCCTATGCTATACAACCGATTATATTATTTACTGGTTTAGCGTTTATTTCAGTGATTATTAGAACAGAGATATATTCTTCACTTGGTTTTGGTGTATGTAAGTATGACTTCCCAAATTTAGGTCCGATAAATGAACTATTTGGTAGTATTAATGAAGATTTAGATACTAGTCTTGGTGACTCGATATTTTATTGGTGGTTTCCATCTCCAATGAAAGCTAACAATTTTTCGAAGACAATGGCTAAAATATTAGTGCCTGTCGATCATCGTGTAAAGGATGATTCGCCAGAGGGCAGTTCGCCGGAGGGTAAACTATGTCTAGCTTATGAATGTACTGAAGATAGGTATATTGAGTTACCATTTTTAGATCCAGTCAACGATTTAACAAGAATTAACAACTTTTTTAATGGTAAGTTTGTTCAGTTGGATGGATTATTGTTAATTTTTGTATGTGTTTATTTACTAAGTAAATTTAATGATATAGCTGTTTCAAGTGCTAAATTCTTATCTAGCACATCGGGTAATCTAACAAATTTACAAGGAGTTGGACAAAGTGCCTTTACCCCTATTCAGCAACAAATAGAGAGACCTGCAAACTATGCTTTTGGGGCTGTCAAGAAAAGGGCGGATCAACAAGTTGAGAAGGTAAGTATGTTTTTTGCCGGTGAGTATGAAGATTGGAAGATGGGGGGTGTAGCACGAGAGGCACTTGATCCCAAATCAGTAAATTCGAGTGTTTTAAGTGAAGTGAAAAGAAATTATGGTATAGACTATAAAGACGTTAATGTTAAAGCTGAAAGTGATTATCACAGAGCTATTAGCGAGGTTATGAAAACTATTAAACCTGATGAACCAGTTAAAGAATTTACTGGTAGTTATTCAGAACTTCGTGATCATTTAGCAGCTCTTAAATTTGGGGCAGGTAAGAAATATGATACTCTTGATGAAGAGCAAAAGAAACAACTTAATGACTTAATGAAAACTAAAGATGGTAAAACTTTACGAGAATTAGCAAGTGATGTGAAATTTACCAAAGATTTCCAGCAAGCTTATATGAATTCGCATCAAGAAATGTCAAAAAGAGGAATAGGATTATTCGGTAAGAATATAGCCCCTCTAAGAAGTTGGCAAGAGATGAACAAGCGTATTGGTGAAAAGAAAGAATTGCGTGATAGGAAACGTAGGAATATAGGGGAGAAAATATATGCTGGTTATGAAGGGTTAAAGCGGGAAGCTCTGACTGCTATTGTTGGTAAAGATTTACGGGATGCTTTTGAGGGTAACTTGACTGGAACTGAGTGGGAAGATTTTAATTATAATGATCCAAGACTTAGAACTCATACTGAATCACTTAAGGATGAACAACGATCTTTGGAATATCAAAAACTTAAGACCAAAATCAATAAAGAGACTATTGCTGTTCAGGAAGATATCTCATCTCCTGAATATCTAGCTAGACTTGAATTACATGGTAGAACAGCAGATGTTGATTATTATGAAGAATTAACTAACCAAAACCTTGCTTTTCAGGTATATAATGCTCTTGCTCAAGGCGAAGATAATAGAGAAAATCCGGTATTAATGGGGGAAAGATTTATGCGAGAGAAAGCAACAGATACTCAAACTCGTGAAATGATTGATAATGCCCATAAGATTGAGCAAAGAATGATTGATGAGGATAGATATGTACGTAGACAAGAATATTATGATGTTATGCGTGAGAAAGCCCAAGCCAATGGTGATAACCAATCTTTAGAGTATAGCGAAGCAGTATTGAAAAAAATAGAAGAAAGAAAAGAGCATATTAAAAAGGAAATTAAATCTCATATTGATGGAATTAATCAATACCGCTTAGCTGCTAAAATGTCTAAATATGAAAAAGATTAGAGCAATTTATTGGATCATTTGAGTATATATCGATAGTATCCTACATTTTTTTTACTATTTATCTTATGATGAATAAAAAATCTGCTCGCTAAGAGTCATTGCGAGGAGTCGCTTTGCGGCGACGCGGCAATCCCAAAAATGCCCAGGAATGGATCGCTTCTAGGCTCTGTGAACAAAATTTTAATTGTTTAGATTTTGAGTATTTTTAAGCGAAAATTAATAAGATTTTTGCCGGAATAGTTAGTTCTATTTCAAAAAAATCTTATAATTTGCAGCTAAAAAGAGTCGAAATCTAGTAATTTAAATTTTGTTCACAGAGCCTAGGCTCACGCTTTCTCGCAATGACGTCTTGTACTTTAACTTTTTCTTCGTGAATACTCACCGTAAATTTCTGTGGAATCCTTGACATTTATTAATTATTTCGTGATAATATATTAAAATTATGTAAGAATAATAAAGATATAAAGTTTATACAGACTATCAGGTTACGAGTAATAGAGTTGCTAACCCGTTAATGTTTTAGATAGTTCCTTCATCTATTAGCGACGAAGCAATCCAAAAAAGTGACCATAAATGAATTGCTTTATCGCCTTACGCCTCCTTGCAATGATGCTTGGGATATCTAAAACTTATTTGCGTTAGCTATAGGAAGCTATTTGTAAAAAGTAATCATCAAATTTATATTTTTTCAATAACATAATAATTTAACTTGACAATGAATTTTTAATGTGTATGTTGCATCGGATAAAACGGATGAAAATAGTCGGTTTAGCTATTCTTTTAGGAGTTGTAAAATAATAACTCTTATAAATCATAGTGTGTTTAATTAAATAACATAGAGTTATAAGAAACTAATTTGTAAGTGTTGTTTTCTTACGACTCATAAGGCAGGTAGATATGGCGTTAATAAGTCGAAGAAAAGTTATATATGGGATATTATTTGTTATAACAGCGATTGTTGTGGTGATAGTTTTTATCAAAAAAGCAAATGATAAACAAATCCCCGCTCAGCAAGTTGATAATCAAGCGACCATGGTTCCTGTTGAGGTGGTTAAGGCTCAATATTCAGAGGAAACAAATGATATATTGGTTACAACAGGCAAAACCTTGCCATATGAAACACATGCAGTTAAAGTCAATGTAACAGGGGGAATTAAAGAGCTTGATTTGCCGATAGGTAGTTATGTCAATAAAGGTGATATTTTAGCAGTATTAGATACCACGCAAATTGACTACCTGATTGAACTGGCAAATGAAGAGTATCGTCTTAAAGAGAAAAAAGCTAATGCGATGAAACAGCTATCGGATAAGAATCTCATTAGCTATACAGAATATGTAAACCACCGCATAGAATATCTTGATGCTAAGCATAAATATTATGCATTACTTGATGACAAGACCAATCATTATATTGTTGCTCCGTTAAGTGGCATTGTTGAACGAAAACTTGTTGCTGATGGAGAACTTGTTACACAAAAGGATAAAATAGCCGTTCTTTATGATATTCATATTATCAAGGTTGCATTTGATCTCGATGAAAGCGACTATCAAAAATTTAAAAGCTCACCGGATAGTTATGTTAACATCTATATTCCTGCTTTAGATTTAGCCCTTAAACTAAGCGATTTTAAAACTTCAGAAATTGCTCAAGATAAGAATCACTCAGTCTATATTGAGGCGTTTATTCCAAATGATGACAATTCAATCACGCCTGGCTTATTTGTTAATGTAAATGTTGTTTTCAATAGCAATAAGCAAAGGATAAAATTACCAAACTCAGCTATCTTTTTTGAATCCTATTATTTTGTCTATGTTATTGAGAATAATATAGCTAAAAAAGTAAGGGTTGAAATAGGTGATAGTGATAGTCAAAGTGTAGAGATAGTTAGTGGTATTAAACCGAATGATCAAGTGGTTATTTCAGGAAAGAAGGGATTGCATGATGGGGCTAAGGTTTCGATTGAAGATGAAACAACTAAGTCAGAATTATAATATAAAAATAATGAAAATAGCTATTAGTGGAACATAAAAATCTGCTATATTATAGAATAGTTAATAACAGGGTAATGTTAACCTTCCCCTTATTTATATTGAAAAACTAAAACAAATATTAATTAGATAAATGAAAAAACTATACTTTCTTATGATACTATTATTCTGTAGTTCTGTTCATGCTGCTGAGGTTGATAATCCAGCTCAACTTAGGAGAATGAATGTAATACAAGCTGGGGAAATACAGACACTAAACAAGAAAAAACAGGCTCTTGAGCAAGAAGTGGCGAAGCAAGCTGCAGAGCTAGAAGATTCCGAAAATAATAATAACGATAAGAATAGTAACGATAATAATAGCTCAAATTCTTCATCAAGTACTGGACAAAGAGCTGCTCCTAGTAATAATCCTACCCCAGAACAATATATTGGTAGTAATAAGCGTATTACTCAAGAGGATACAAACTCTCAAATGGATTCTAAAAAACATGTAAATGATGATGAAAATCTTGATATTACTACAAAAGATCAAAATACTAAAACTAACCAATCACCAAGTCAGGCAACTGGGAATTCTAGTCAACAAGCAATAATTTCAGATGATAATAAGCAACCAGACAGCCAAATTGGTCAAAGGGAAGAAGTGAATTTAGAACGGAAAGCACCTTCAGAAAATATTGTGAAATTGCATGAGGATATCGAAGTAGCTGAAAAGAGATTATCAGAATTGCAAAACAACATAAGTAATTTGGATAATGAATACACGAAGAAAAAACTAGCATTTGAGAAACTAGAAAAATTAGAATCCCAATTATCTAAGCAACCTGAGATAAAAACTAATTCATTTAGTCAGCAGGCTCAACAAAATAGAGCTGGTTCACAACAACAGATGGGAAGTTTGGTTCAAGAACCAGAATTAAAGAATGCACAGGCTAAGGTTAAAGCAGCTGAAGCTATAGTACCAAAGGAGGACAAGGTATTAGCAAAGGCTACTGAAAAAACACAACAACAGACAGAAGTTTTGCCTCGACAACAAAATGCTGCAGATCAAGCTGCAAAAGATGAGGTAGATAACGCTGCACAAGTTAAGAGAGCAGCTTTGACTACACAAGCAGCAGACTTGGCTGACCAACGAGCAGATTTGGCTACAAGAGACGCAGCTTTGGCTACAGCGGAGCAAGCTGTAAAAGATAAGACAGTAGCTTTGGCTGCAGCGGAGAAAGAGAAAGCTGCAGCGGTTAAAGCTCACGAAGATGCTAAACTATTTGCCAAAACTGAGCAAGATAAGTTGGCTGCAGAGCTTAAAGATGCACAGGCTAAGATAGTAACTGTAACTAAAGAAAAAGATGCTTTAGTTAAGACCCACGAAGCTACGATAGCAGAGAAGGATAAGAATTTAGCAGATGCTAAGAAGGTTAATGAAGAGTCAAAAGCACAGATAGCAGCTTTGAATGAAGAAAAAGAGGCAGCGGTTAAAGCTGCAGCAGATAAGACAGCAGCTTTGACTACACAAGCAGCAGATTTGGCTAACCAACGAGTAGCTTTGGATACAAGAACAACAGAGTTGACTGCAGCGGAGCAAGTTGTACAACAACAGACAGCAGCTTTGGCTGCAAAAGACGCAGATTTGGCTAACCAAAGAGTAGCTTTGGATACAAGAACAACAGAGTTGACTGCAGCGGAGCAAGTTATACAACAACAGACAGCAGCTTTGGCTACAAGAGACGCAGCTTTGGCTACAGCGGAGCAAGCTGTAAAAGATAAGACAGTAGCTTTGGCTGCAGCGGAGAAAGAGAAAGCTGCAGCGGTTGAGAAAGAACAACAACAGACAGCAGCTTTGACTGCAGCGGAGCAAGAGAAAGAGGTAGCGGTTAAAGCTTAAGAGGCTGCACAGGCTGCGATGGCAGAGAAGGAGACGGAATTAGCAGCTTTGAATAAACAACAAGAGGATGCACAGGCTGAGATAGAAAAGAATAAACTAGCATTAGAAGAGGCTAAGAAGGCTAATGAAGAGTCAAAAGCACAGATAGCAGTTTTGGCTAAAGAGAAAGAGGATGCACAGGCTGCGATAGAAAAGAATACACTAGCATTAGAAGATGCTAAGAAGGCTAATGAAGAATCGAAAGCACAGATAGCAGTTTTGGCTAAAGAGAAAGAGGATGCACAGGCTGCGATAGAAAAGAATACACTAGCATTAGAAGATGCTAAGAAGGCTAATGAAGAATCGAAAGCACAGATAGCAGTTTTGGCTAAAGAGAAAGAAGATGCACAGGCTGCGATAGAAAAGAATACACTAGCATTAGAATATGCTAAGAAGGCTAATGAAGAATCGAAAGCACAGATAGCAGTTTTGGCTAAAGAGAAAGAAGATGCACAGGCTGCGATAGAAAAGAATACACTAGCATTAGAAGATGCTAAACAACTTGTCAAAACTGAACAAGATAATTTGCAAAAAGTTCAGGCTGAAGCTCAGGCTAAGCTGGCTACAGCGGAGCAAGAAAAAGCTGCAGCGGTTAAGGCTTATGAAGATGCTAAACTACTTGCCAAAGCTGAGCAAGATAAGTTGGCTGCAGATCTTAAAGCTGCACAAGCTGAGATAGTAACTGTGACTGAAGAAAAAGATGCGTTAGTTAAGACCCACGAAGCTACGATAGTAGAGAAGGAAAAATCATTAGTAGCTGTTAAAGATGATACAGTAAACAAGGAGATAAAGGTTTTTGATGATGAACATGCTAAGAAAGAGGAAGTTTTAGCCATAGAAGAGGAAGAGATAGATAAGCAAGCAGAAAATATTAATAGTCAGTATGCTAAGGATGTGGAGGCTCTTGTAAAAGAAGAGGAAGCTATAAATGAGCGAGTAGAAGCTATTGATAATGATCATGCTAATGATGTGGAGTTATTAGCAAAAGAAGAAAGGGAAATAAGAGAAGAGATAGAAAATATTGATGATGACTATGTTAAAGGTGTGAAAATCTTAACAAAAGAAATGGAAGCAATAAAAATACAGATGAAAGATATTGATAATGAGCGTACACAGGATGTGCAAGAGTTCAAAATAAAAGAAAAAAAGAGAGTTAAGCAGATAAAAGAGCTTGAGAATCAGTGTGCACTGCTTACTGGACAAGCCCAAGAAGCTTTAAAGAATCAAATAACTAAACAGATAGAAGAGAATGACAGTCAGCGTAAAAAAGATGTAGAGAATTTCGAAAAAAATGAGGAAAAAAGAGAGCAAGCGATACAAGTACTTAAGGAGAAGCAAATAGCTGGTTTGCGAGCCTTTGAAAGAGGTGACAGCACTTCTGGATAAGCATGCGAGTGCTCGGACAAACTTCAAAACAAAAGATGGAGAAAGAATGCAAGAGATACAAGATTGTATAGAGGGAAAGACGAACCTTCAGGGAGTCTACGCTAAATATGAGCAGGACACGATTAAAGAGGTACAGGAACATAGGGTTCAGCGTGATGCTGATTGTCAAACCTTCACAAAAGAAGCGAAGAAACTAACTGATGATATACAGAAACTTGAGGTGAAGTACAGGAGTAGTCATAACAAAGAAACATTAGATAAACAAATACAAGAAGCTAAGAACAAACTTAAACTTGCTCAGAAAAAGTTTGAAAAAGAGGATGATGACAAAAATAACTTGATACAAGATATACTGAATAAACGTACAGAGGCTGGTAAGTTACTCACAAAAAATGTGGAAAAAATAGATGAGAAGTTAAAAGAGTTGAACATGAAGCAGGAGAATGGTCAGCAATTCTTTGAGAAAAAAGAGGAAGAAAGAGCCAAAGAGCTAACAACACTTCAGGATAAGCATGCCGTTGAGCAAAGAAGTTTAGTAACGGCTGAGAAAAAAAGAGCTGATAAACTAACAAAGCTTGATGCTGGCTATGATAAGGCTGAGCAAGGCTTCTTCAGAAGTAAGAAAAGAAGAGCTAAAAGATCTTGAGGAAGAGCATGAGAAAGTTCGGGGAGCTTCTATAAAAAATAATAAGAAAAGAGCTGACGATCTAAAAAATCTTCAGGATGAGCATGCACGGCTTCGTCAAGAATTCAAAAAAAAAGAAGACGAAATAAAGAAAGAGATGCAAGCACTTAAATATATGACTGGGGATGCTCTTGCTTTGCAAGCTTTGAGAAAAACAAAGGTGCCACTAAATAAGAAGGCGAATGTTCCGGGAGTCCGGAGACAGCCCGTTAATCAACAAAACTTATCAGTAAAAGCAGCCAATCAAGAGTTAGCTAAAACGCACAATGAAATGAAAAAGATACAGGGAAGCAGTACACCATTGAATAGTAATAATAACAGTAGTGTAACTTCTAGAAGCAATCGTTCAATTAGTATATCTAGTGTAGGTAGTGTAGGTAGTGTAGGTGATTTGACATCATCGCCAACTAATCAAGTTGTTGAAACTAACATATCAGGAGAAAAACAGAACAAGACTCAACTTGTAACTACAACTCCTGTTCAGGTAATTAGTCGAGAAACAGTAGTAGGAGCTACCCCTAAAGTTATTAAGGAAGAAGATGGCTTAAGCACCAAAACCAAGTCCACTATTTCAGTAAAAAAACCGGTTGTACCGACGAAAACAATAACACCATATAAGAAAGCATCATAAAAACAGGTTTATGATAAAAAAATTGTTGGAACATAGTAGCATTTTTATGGTGATCAATATTGTGGTGGTACTGTTTGGTATATACACATATTTGCAGCTAAAAATTCAACTTTTACCCAATATACCTATTTCAAATATTTACATTTCGATCATCAACCCGAACGTCAGACCGGATTTGATAGAGAAATACATTACTAAACCTTTTGAAGAGGTTTTTTCACATGTTGATGGTCTTGAGTCGATTCTTGCTGTTAGTCAGCTAGGAGAAAGTAAAATAACGTTAAGTATTACCAAGAAAGTTCCGATAGAACAAGCAATTAACCAAGTTAGAGATTTGATACTAAAAAATAAGGCTCTCTTGCCAGAGGGAGCTAAAGACCCGATAATTTCCACTGAAAGCTTTTCTGCTTTACCAATGATGTATATTGCTGTGGGGTCTAATAATAATTTGTTAGTTACTGCTGAGGATATTGAGACAATTAAAAAAAAGCTTAAATATGTAGATGGTGTAGCCAACTCATCTGGTTTTGGCGTGACAGAAAAAGTGATTAATATCGATATTGATCCAGAAAAAATTGCAAAATATTATATTCCTTTAGATAGTGTCCTTGCTTCGTTAACGCTACAAAACACCGATTTCTCTGGTGGTAAATTATCAAATCAATATAAAACGGAGTATATCTCTTTTGATACCACCATCAATAAGTTAAGTGATTTTGGTGACATCAATCTGGAAAGTAATAATGTGGCTATAAAGCTAAAAAATATTGCTAGCATTGCGATATCAGATAAAGAGGCACTTAGCTTTGCCTATTTTGGTAAGGATAAAATTATTTTATTAGGTATTTTTGCTAAGTCAGATGCCAATCCAGTCGATGTATCACAAAATGTAAAACATTTCTTAGAATATTACGAAAAAGCTAACCCTCAATTAACTTTTAAAATTGTTATCGATGATAGCCAAGATATTTTACAAGCGTTTCAAGAAGTAAAAAAAACCTTGTTAGAATCGGTGTTATTGGTATCAGTAATTGTGTTACTGCTAATGGGATCATTGCGATATTCAATTATTGCAATTTGTGCAATTCCAGTCTCACTTGCCGCTTGTTTTATTATACTATATTTGTGTGGTTTTACACTCAACTCAATAACGATGTTGGCAATGGTTTTGGCCATAGGGCTGGTGGTCGATGATTCTATTGTAGTGATTGAAAATGCTGAGCATTACTATCGGGAAAGTAAAAATGCTTTAACTAGTATATTGCAAGCAATTTATAACCTCTTTTTATCTATTTTAATATTGATGCTTACGCTAGTGGTAATATATATCCCTATTTTGTTCATTAAAGGAGAGGTAGGAAAAATTTTACAGGAATTTTCTTTGTCAATTATTGCTTGTTTAGTGATGTCCTTTATCGTGGCGTTTACCTTAACCCCCATATTATTTTTAAAACTAGCAAATAATAAGCATGAAAGCAAATTTGCTCAAATTGTTAATAAGATGCTGGATATGATTACTGGCAAATATAAAGGTTCTTTATTTTTTATTATACGTCATGCCAGAGTATTTTTATTGTTGGTTACTATAGTTGTAGTGTCTGGTGCATATGTTGCAGTTAACTCTATGAAAATAGAAATTGAGCCATTTGAAAAAAAAGATATGATTATACTTACCAACATCTTTATGCCCAATACAAATTTAAGTTATATCCATCATTATATGGAAAAAATTACTAAAACAATCAATAGTTATGATAATATTAAATATACCTTGAATATTGAAGAATCGCCACGTTCAACGGTTTGGATAATATTAAAAGATAAAACTAAAGCGGTGCAGACATTGCATGACATTGAAGCTAAAATTGCAAAAATAGCGGTTGGTGGAGATGTTTCAGTGAAGTTTGCCCAGGGAAAAAATACTGGTTCAGCAAAGGGTAACGTTGAGTTAAGCTTTTATGTCAATAACCACTCATCCATGGAAAATGCTTGGCAAGCCGTGCATTTTATACAGGCTAATTCAAAGAATTTATTTAATAATGTTACAGCTATTGCCACTTCACTTGTACAAGATTATAAAGTATCTTGTAACCAAGATAAGTTATTCAAATATGGCTTAAGTCAGAAAGATATATCAAATACTTTAGATATTCTGTTTAATGCTAGAAAGATAGGAAACTTTAAGCATTATGATAATACTTATGATGTTGTCGCTAAATCAGACCCCAAATTTGGTAAAATGCTAAGTAATATACAAAATATGTTTGTTACAACACAGAAGAATGGAGAAGAGCTTATTCAGCTTAAGGATATATGTGATATTAATAGGGTGAATACAGTTAATCAAATTATGCGTTATAATGAGCAATATTCTATTGAAGTAATTGCCACTGCTAAACATGGCGTTAAATTGCAAGATGCAGTGCATTCTATTGATCAGTTAAATGGTAAATTGCCAAGTGATAGTGATATTAGCTATAGTGAACAAACGAAAATGCTTATAGATTCAACGTCATCATTTACATTGCTAATTTTAGTATCTGTATTTGGACTCTACTTATTAATGTTCGCCCGCTTTAACGATTTACTACTATCATTTGTTATTTTAGTTGGAGGAATTCCAGTAGCTTTAAGTATAGCTTTATTGAGTTTATATTTTACTCAAGGGGGGTTAAATATCTATACTCAAATATCACTTATCACATTAGCGGGATTAATGACTAAGCATAGTGTATTGTTATGTAGTGCAATGCATCAGGGGAAAGGAGGGATAAAATCAATAGTAACAGGAGCCACATCAAGAATCAGAGCCATCTTAATTACTTCTCTGGCTATGAGTATTGGTTTATTGTCGCTTTTCTTTGATAGTGGGAATTATGCCAATAGTCGTTTTCAAATGGCTATGGTTCTAGTAACAGGCATCGCTGTTGGCTCGATATTAACACTTTATGTAACCCCTTTACTTTATATTAGTTTTTATCGTATTCGTTACCAACGTACTCGTATAACGTAATTAATAAGAAAATGTGCTAAAATGTCTATGTTTCAAAGAAAAATTATAAAATCTATGGATATTTTCTTATCCTTTATTGACAATTATTAAAAAAAGGAGTACCATGTTTCTTGAGTTTAATAATTAACTCTTTAATAGCATGAAAGCCTTATTTCTGTCTGCCAGTTGTTGGGTTTAATTTCTACGGAAGAGTTCGAATTAAGTTCAGATAAGTAACTCTATACTAAAAGGTTTTTATGATTACTAAAGTAGGTAAGGTCAAATGGTTTAATACAACCAAAGGCTTTGGTTTTATTCAACCAGACGATGGTGGGAGTGACGTTTTTGTTCACATCTCGGCTGTAGAGCGTGCCGGGATCCGCAATCTTAATGGAGGTCAAAGTGTAGGCTTTGATCTAGAAGACAATAAGGGGAAAATTTCTGCTGTTAATCTGCAAATAAAATAATATTTATTTAAAACTACAAGCAACTACTCAAAATTTATGAGTGGTTATTAAACTAGTGAATTTTGGGTAGTATCATCTTTTTATACACTCTGTGCATTATCTTTTATAATTCAGTGTTCACTGTAAGTAAAGCTGTAATTTTATTGGACTATTTTAAGTATACTCGAATGATTTGGGGAAATGGATTTTCAAAGCAAAAGAGTATCTATGATAGGATTGTATTTATAGTTACAGCCGCTTTTACTATACAACAATTAATAACCCGCTTTATAACATAAGAACTTAACCATAAACTTATTCTTTTTTAAGGTATAGAATATATGCTCACTCAGATGCTTTGAAGAGTTGGAGTCTAATTACAGTTTACCTTCCAATTCCTCAAATCATTTGAGTATTTTTAATTTACGATAAATAACATTGGATTTAATAATGAAAAATTTTAATTTACCAAACGAAGTGATTATATCACTTGAACAGATGAACATCACCTCTCCTACAGAAATTCAAAGAGAGGCTATACCGATTGCGATGCAAGGTAGTGATATTCTTGCTTCTAGTCAAACTGGCTCGGGTAAAACCCTTGCCTATTTACTACCAATCGTCAATTCTTTTATACAGACTAAATCAATGGCTTTGGTACTTGTACCAACTCGGGAATTAGCTAGTCAAGTACGTACTACTTTAACTAATGTAACTACTCAAATTAAGCTTCCTAGTGCGGTTTTAATAGGTGGTGAACCAATGCATAAACAATTTACGCAGCTAAAGGCAAATCCTAAAGTGGTTATTGGAACACCGGGTCGTATTATAGATCATTTACTACGTGGCACCTTAAAATTAAACACAGTGCAATTAGTGGTACTTGATGAGATGGACAGAATGCTTGATATGGGCATGAAAGAACAGTTGGAAGAAATAAATAAATATATACCTGAAAAAAGACAGGTTTTAATGTTTTCAGCTACTATGCCAAAACATATTATTGCACTATCGCAAAAATATGTGATTAACCCTAAACGTATTACTATTGGTTCAACTACTCAGGCTGCTTCTCAAATAAAACAAGAAACTTTGCGAATTTCTGATAAAGAGAAATTCCCTGAGCTTATAAAGCAATTAAACCAACGTGATGGCTCTATAATTATTTTTGTGAAAACTAAGCGTGGCGCCGATCAGTTGGCAAAAATGTTAAAATTTGAAGATCACAAAGCTGAAGCTATCCATGGTGATTTAACACAAGGTAGAAGGGATCATGTAATTGCATCGTTTCGCTCTTCTCGCCATAGAATTATGGTGGCAACAGATGTTGCGGCTCGTGGCTTAGATATACCGCATACACAACATGTGATCAATTATGACCTACCAATGTCTCCAGAAGATTATTTGCATAGAATAGGTAGAACTGGTAGAGCCGGTCTTTCAGGTTGTGCATTATCCTTTATTTCGCCAGAAGATAATATTAGGTGGAAAGCTATTGATCGTCTAATGAACCAAGGCGAGAGTACTTCAAGAGAAGAAATGACCGGAAATAAGAATCGTAGAAGACCATTTAATGGTAATAATAGCAACAATAACAATAATGGTAGAAAAAGTTATTTTCCTCGTAATAATAACGATAAAAAGCCTTATTCTGGTCGCTCTAGAAATAGCCAAGCGTCCTAATTTAGTAAAATCAGTTGTGTTAGTAAAAATACAACTGCTTTTAAAACTAATTTATAGCTAACCCGTTAATGTTCTATATAATTCCTTCATCATTGCGAGAAGGCGTAGCCGACGAAGCAAGAATAATGGATTGCCACGACCACTACGTGGTCTAGCTAATAGACGCTTGGTGAGCAGATTTTTTATTCATCATATTGTTGAGTTTCATTGAGTATATATGTTGATATATATAGAATAATTTGCTATATATAGCCAAAATTCAAGCTATAGTAAAAGTGATTGAATTAGGCACTATCCTTATCTTAGAACAACGGATATAATCCTTGCGATCCTTCTTAGGAAGCTATAGCAGATATCTGAAGAAGTCTAAGATATTGTTGAAATAATTATATTAAATGCGGTCGTGGCGAAATTGGTAGACGCGCAACCTTGAGGGGGTTGTTCTTAACAGAGTGGAAGTTCAAGTCTTCTCGACCGCACCAATTCTATATGTTTCAACTTAGTTGTCTTATAAAACCTAACATGTTAAAATAACCTGATTATTTCTACATTAATACTCAAATGATTCGAAGAATTGTTCTTTGAAAATATCAGAGACTTGAATACTCACGTACGCTGGGTATTTCCGCTCCTCATTTTCAAATCCAATTCTCCAAATCATTTGAGTATATAACTGCATTCTAGATAACTCGTTATCCAGAATATGCACTAAACGAGGAGTTATGCAGAATCCACCAAAAAATATGTTACCGATCCATCAAAACCAATTTGATGCAACATTTGAACAAATTAATAATCTTCTGAATAATGATGAGGTTGGTAAAGCCGTGGAGATTATGACTAATCTCCATTATGCAGATCTTGCAGATTTCTTAGATAATGTAAATCATAGAACATATAAAATAATTCTTCCCTTGTTAAAAGATACACTAAAGCCTGAGACTCTAGTACAGCTTAGTGTAAGTAGAAAACCATTAATAATCCAAAATTTGGGTATAGAAAAAACTGTACATTTAATTAATCAACTTGCTATAGAAGATGCTGTTGAAGTTATAGAAGATCTTGATGATATAACCAAAGAAATGATCTTAGATAATCTCAAAGTAGAAAAGAGACAACAAATTATCGAAGGGTGTACTTATCCAGAAGACAGTGTTGGTAGAGTAATTGAAAGACATTTTGTGTCATTTCAAGAAGATTGGACAGTAGCTATGGCTATAGATTTTATTAGACAGCAACATATAGCCCAAGATTTTCATGCTGCTATTGTGATAGATAATAAATATCGCCCTATAGGTAGTATACTCCTAAGCACTTTACTTAAGCATAAGGGGGATGAATTAGTAAAAGAGCTGATGAATCCTGAATTTAAAATTACTGATCTCTTTACCAACTTAAGTGAATTAAGCTTTATTTTCAAACAATATGCTTTAACAATTGTACCAGTGGTCAATAAAAGCGGTAAATTAATAGGTACCATTTCAATAGACAACATGCTCTACATCATTGAACAACAAACAGAAAAAGATATAATGTCACTTGGTGGTGTTTATACCCAAGATACATTCTACAATCTATTTTATACTGTAAGACATAGATTTCCTTGGTTATTTGTCAATCTAATTACCGCCTGTATGACATCGATAATTATTAATCAGTTCAGTGTGACTATTGCCAAATTTATAACATTGGCAGCTATCACGCCTATTGTTGCTTCTATGGGGGGAAATGCTGGAACCCAAGCCATGACAGTAACAGTTAGAACCCTTGCCAATAAAGATATCCATCATAATAACGTGTTAAAAGTACTCCTTAAAGAAGTGGTTGTATGTGGATTTAACGGTTCTATATTGGCATTAGTTGGTGCATTGTTAATCTTAGTAATGCTTTCTGATCCACAGATTAGCTTAGTTTTTTCCATAGCCGTTATCCTAACTTTCTTAATTGCTGGTCTTTTTGGTTCGGCAATACCAATTACTCTACATTATTTAAATATTGATCCTGCCACTGCTTCAGGTGTATTCCTGACCGCCATAACCGACTCGTTTGGATATTTTTCCTTCCTAACTTTAGCTTATATCTTTTTGGTATAGTGAAACAGATTGAATTAGGCTCTGTGAACAAAATTTTAATTGTTTAGATTTTGAGTATTTTTAAGCGAAAATTAATAAGATTTTTGCCGAAATAGTTAGTTCTATTTCAAAAAAATCTTATAATTTGCAGCTAAAAAGAGTCGAAATCTAGTAATTTAAATTTTGTTCACAGAGCCTAGGGCATAGTACCCTACAATTTTTATTCTATAAGTATTACAACAGCATATAGTTAATTCAGGAGAATTTGGTGCTAGGAACAATGGAGCGACGCCTATAAGTAATAGGCGAGCATTGAGCGACAACGCCCCCAACTTCTCATCAATTGACTATAACCGGATTAGCTATAAAAGATAGGTTAATTAATCTAAAGTTTTTTGATAATTAACCTCTTCTTGATCTAGCCTAGCTGCAAATTTACGCATTCTATTCATGTAGAAACCTGTTCCTGCCGGCACTAATCTACCAACTATGACATTTTCTTTCAGCCCACGTAACTTATCAACTCTTCCAGCTATAGCCGCTTCCGTTAAAACTCTCGTTGTTTCTTGGAAAGAAGCCGCTGAAATAAACGATCTAGTTTGCAGCGATGCCTTAGTAATACCTTGCAGGATTACCTGAGCTTCCGCCGGTCTTAAACCATTCTTGATAGCTTTTTCATTAATTTCAGCAAATTCGCGATGATCTATCTTCTCATCAACCATCAATGTCGTATCGCCAGAATGGGTTATCTCTACTTTTTGTAGCATCTGACGGATTATTACCTCGATATGTTTATCGTCAATTTTTACACCCTGTAAACGATATACTGCTTGAATTTCTCCAACCATGTAACTTGTAAGAGCTTCTACTCCCATTACTTTTAAAATATCTTGTAGCACTGGATTGCCATCAATTAACATATCGCCTTTTTTAACAAAGTCACCTTCATTAATAACAACATGCTTGCCTTTTGGTACCATATACTCAATTGGCATACCACCTTCACTTGGCTGAATAATAATACGTCTTTTTGACTTATAGTCTTTACCAAATTCAATTCTACCATCTATTTCTGCAATAACGGCATGATTTTTTGGACGTCTAGCCTCAACAAGTTCAGCTACCCTTGGAAGACCACCAGTAATATCTTTGGTTTTGGCTGATTCCCTTGGAATACGTGCTAAAATATCACCTACCGATACTTTAGCCCCATCTTCAACACTTAAAATAGCATTTACTGGTATATAGTATCTAGCCTCTAAACCATTGGATAGCACAATAGTTTCTCCATTCTCATCAACTAATTGGATACGAGGACGCAACTCTGCTCCACGTAAATATTGTTTTGATTCAACTATGACTTTGCTAGAAATACCAGTTGCTTCATCAGTAATATCACGAATTGATACCCCTTCTACCATATCTTTGAATGCAATTTTACCAGATTTCTCGGTAATAATCGGAATAGTATACGGATCCCACTCTACTAATTTCTGTGCCTTTTTTACCTTATCTGAATCATCAACTATTAATCTTGCACCATATGGTACTTTATGTCTTGCTTTCTCATTGTTATCGCTATCCAACAATAATAACTCACATGAACGACCCATTACGATCTTACGACCTTCGGAATCAACAACAACATTACGTCCTAGAATCTTTACTTTTGCATCATGAGAGGCTTCTATTGAAGATATTTCCGCACCTTTTGTTGCAGCTCCTCCAATATGGAAAGTTCTCATGGTTAGCTGAGTACCTGGTTCACCAATTGACTGAGCAGCAATCACTCCTATTGCTTCTCCTACTGAAACTAAGGAACCAGTAGCTAGATCTCTACCATAACATTTTACACATATTCCATCAGCGATCTCACATGTTAAAACAGATCGTACTAGCACTACATCTAAACCAGAAGATTCAATTTCTTCTAATTTTACTTCGTTAATTAATTCACCAGCTGCTAGTAATAGAGCATTAGTAACCGGGTGATAGACGTTAATTGCAACTGTTCTGCCTAGAATTTGCTCTGCCAGTGACACAATAACTTCACCGCCATCAATAATACTTCTGACTTCTATGCCTTTTGTAGTTTGACAATCTTCATCGGTAATTATGCAATCTTGAGCAACATCAACTAATCTACGGGTTAAATACCCAGAATTAGCTGTTTTCAATGCTGTATCAGCTAGACCTTTACGAGCACCATGTGTGGAATTAAAATATTCAAGAACAGTAAGACCTTCACGGAAATTAGAGATAATAGGAGTTTCAATAATTTCACCTGACGGTTTAGAAATCAAACCACGCATACCAGCTAACTGCTTAATCTGTGCTGCTGATCCTCTTGCTCCTGAAGTAGCCATCATATATATAGCATTTACTTTCTGATGATTAGGCTTATCATTAACCGGCATCATAGCAATTTCTTTCATCATGTCATTTGCTACTTTATCAGTGCATCTAGACCAAGAATCAATTACTTTATTATATTTTTCACCATAGGTAATTAGACCATCAGAATATTGTTGTTCAAACTCTTTGACCTCAGTTAATGTTGCATTAATATGAGTATCTTTTGATTTTGGTACAACCATATCATCCATACCAAAGGAAATACCTGAGGAACAAGCATATTTAAATCCAAGTTTCATTAGCTGATCAGCAAAAATTACCGTAGCCTTTTGACCACAATGACGATACACTAAGTCAATTACCGCAGATATATCTTTTTTAGTCATTGCTTTGTTTACAAACTTAAATCCAACATTATAATTACGAGGCAATAACTCTCCGACCATTAATCTACCTAGGGTAGTATCCACCATAGTTGCTACAACTTCTTCTTCAGCATTAAGCATATTGCGGCGAAATTTTATCTTTGAGTGAATAGTTATTACCTTATTATACAATGCATGTTCAACCTCCGACATGTTGGAAAATGCCATTCCTTCACCAGGTTCATTGTCAAAAACCATGGTTAAATAATACAGACCAAGTACTATGTCCTTATCAGGTACGATAATCGGACGACCATTTGCCGGACTCAATATGTTGTTTGTCGACATCATTAGTACCCTGGCTTCAAGCTGAGCCTCGATTGAAAGAGGGATATGTACTGCCATCTGATCACCATCAAAATCAGCATTGAATGCAGCACAGACTAAAGGATGTAGCTGGATAGCTTTTCCTTCTATCAGTAAAGGTTCAAAAGCCTGGATACCTAAACGGTGTAAAGTTGGTGCTCTATTAAGCAATACCGGGTGTTCACGTATAACTTCTTCTAAAATATCCCATACTTCTGGTTTTTCAGCTTCAACCATTTTTTTAGCAGCTTTTATAGTAGTAGCAACTCCATGTAATTCAAGCTTTGAATAAATAAATGGTTTGAATAACTCCAACGCCATGGTCTTTGGTAAACCGCACTGGTGCAACTTAAGCTCTGGTCCAACAACGATAACGGAACGACCAGAATAATCCACCCTTTTACCCAGCAAATTCTGACGAAGCCGACCTTGTTTACCTTTTAACATATCACTAAGTGACTTAAATGGACGTTTATTAGTATTTTTCACTACTTTACCACGACGACCATTATCAAATAATGCATCGACCGATTCTTGTAACATCCTTTTTTCATTTCGAATGATAATATCCGGTGCTTTTAGTTCCAGTAGTCTTTTTAATCTATTATTTCTATTAATAACTCTTCTATAAAGTTCGTTAAGATCAGAAGTTGCGAATCTTCCTCCATCAAGCATAACTAATGGTCTAATTTCAGGTGGAATAATTGGCAGGACAGTCATAATCATCCATTCCGGCTGATTCTCAGATTCAAGAAAATCTTCAACTAACTTAAGTCTTTTGACAATCTTCTTCTTTTTAATTTCCGAAGATGTATTTAATAAATCGTCCTGCAATCTCTTCTTTAACTCAGGTAAATCAAGTTCTGAAAGCATCTGATGAACCACTTCCGCCCCAATAGAAGCCATAAAATTATCTCCTCCATACTCATCTTGTGCCTTTTGAAAACCATCTTCCGATAAAAGATCACCTTTCTGTAGAGCAGATAACCCAGGATCAACAACAACATAACTTTCAAAATACAGAACTTTTTCTAGATCCTTCATAGTCATATCTAGCAAGGTACTAATCCTTGATGGTAAAGATTTCAAGAACCATATATGAGCAACTGGTGCTGCTAGTTCAATATGCCCCATTCTTTCTCTACGAACTCTAGATGTAGTAACTTCAACACCGCATTTCTCACAAGTAATGCCACGATATTTCATACGCTTATATTTACCACAAAGACACTCATAGTCTTTCACGGGTCCAAAAATCCTAGCACAGAATAACCCTTCTTTCTCTGGCTTGAAAGTACGATAATTTATCGTCTCAGGTTTCATCACTTCACCAAAAGACCATGAACGCACTTGGTCAGGACTAGCAATATTGATTCTTATTTGATCAAATTGCTGAGTACTGCTCAATTGCCCATAAAAATTTGTCATTCCTGTTGTCATAAAGATTTTTCCTTAAAAAATTTTATCAGCTCTAGTTTAGCCTGAATTCGATATAACAAGTTATTGCAAATTCGGTTATATCTATAAATATAGCAGATTTTTATACTACACTAATAGCCATTCTCATTATTTTTGCAGAATTGCTTATTTTTTGTAAGCATTCACGGTTTTTTTGCTATTTTCTTATAATAAATAAAAAATCTGCTCGCCAAACGTCATTGCGAGGAGGCGTAAGCCTCCGAAGCAATCCATTTTAATCGTTTTTTTGGATTGCTTCGTCGCCACTAAAGTGGCTTCTCGCAATGACGCTGAGGCTAAATACATCGGATTTATAACGTTGCAAATTCAAGTTAATTCACTATATTATTAATCTGTTGTGGTATCTTCAAGTTTTACATTCAAACATAAGGATCTAAACTCTTTGATCATTACGTTAAATGACTCAGGGATACCAGATTCAAAATTATTATCACCTCGAACAATAGATTCATAAATTTTAATTCTGCCAACCACATCATCCGATTTTACAGTTAGCATTTCTTGTAATGTATAAGCAGCACCATAAGCTTGCAAGCCCCAACATTCCATCTCACCGAATCTCTGACCACCAAAATGTGATTTACCACCTAATGGTTGTTGAGTTACCAAGCTATAAGGACCGATAGAACGAGCATGAATTTTATCATCAGCCAAATGGTGCAGTTTTAGGAAATATTTATAGCCAACTGTAACAGTACGATCAAAATATTCTCCTGTTCTACCATCAATTAAGCTAGTTTGACCTGATGGATCTTGATCTGCCATAGTTAGCATTTCTTTTACATTCTCAACCTTTGCCCCATCAAAAACTGGAGTTGCAAAATATACTCCCTTATCGATATTATGACAAAATGCCATAATTTCTTCATTAGACATTTTCTTTATATCTTTTGACGTTGAATTATGTCCATATACCTTTGATACAAAAGATTTAAGCTCTTCTATATCCGTCTTATTGTTATGAACTTGATCCAACATAGAAGATATTTTTTTACCAAGATTTACTGCCGCCCAACCAAGATGAGTCTCTAAAATCTGTCCTATATTCATCCGTGAAGGTAAGCCAAGTGGGTTAAGAACTATATCCACTACTGTACCATCTTCTAAAAATGGCATATCTTCTTCTGGCATAATACGAGAGATAACACCTTTATTCCCGTGTCTTCCTGCCATTTTATCTCCAGGTTGCAGCTTATGTTTAGTCGCAATAAATACTTTCACAACTTTAAGTGCCCCTTGCGGTAAGTCATCGCCACTTTGTAACTTGTCTACTTTACTACTAAAACGCTTATTGAGCCTGTCTTTCTTTTCATCATAATGACGTTTAATTTGTTCAATTTCATTCATTACATCAGCATCTTCAACAATCAGCTGCCAAAACTGTCCTTTTGATAATGAATTAAGGGTTTGGTCGCTAATTAATTGACCGCTCTTTAAGGTTTTAGGACCACTAACAACTATTTGTCCTGTTAGAATCTTCTCTAAACGCATAAAAACAAAATGCTCTATGATGCGAAGTTCATCCTCTCTATCTTTTGATAATTTTTCAATTTGTTGTTTTTCAATAGCTATAGCACGCTCATCTTTTTCTACTCCCCTACGGGAAAATACTCGTACCTCCACTACTGTACCAGTTATCCCAGAAGGAACACGTAAAGAGGAGTCCCGAACATCCGAAGCCTTTTCTCCAAAAATAGCTCGAAGTAATTTTTCTTCTGGAGTCATAGGTGACTCACTTTTAGGAGTAACCTTACCCACCAAAATATCGCCTGATTTTACTTCTGCCCCAACATATACTATACCTACTTCGTCAAGATGACGTAAACTTTCATCACTAACATTTGGAATATCACGAGTGATTTCCTCAGGCCCAAGTCTAGTATCTCTAGCAATTATTTCAAATTCTTCAATATGAATTGAAGTGTAAACATCATCTTTTACAATACGTTCTGATATTAAAATTGAATCTTCAAAATTATAACCACTCCATGGTAAGAAAGCCACCAGAACATTTCTACCAAGAGCTATCTCTCCATTATCGGTGCTTGGTCCATCAGCAATTACTTCACCTTTTACTACATAATCACCAACATTAATTAATGGTTTTTGATTAATACAAGTATTATGGTTAGATCTTTGAAATTTTAATAAATTATAAATGTCTACACCAGGTGAGCCATCTGTTTTCTGCTCTTTAGTTCTAACTACTATTCTAGTTGAATCAACTTGTTCTACTATTCCATCATGTAAGGCTACAACTGAAACTCCAGAATCTTGTGCAACAATTCCTTCAATACCAGTACCAACTAAAGGGGCATCACTTCTAATAAGTGGTACAGCCTGACGTTGCATGTTTGATCCCATCAATGCTCTATTAGCATCATCATTTTCCAAAAATGGAATAAGTGAGGCAGCAACAGAAACAACTTGCATCGGGGTAACGTCAATATAATCTATTTCTGCAGGGGTAAGCATAACAAAATTACCACCATCGATTCGGCAATTAATTAACTCTTCCTGTAACAAACCTTTTTGATCGGTAGCTGCATTAGCTTGAGCAATTTTATATTTCCCTTCTTCAATTGCTGACAAGTAAACAACTTCATCAGTTACATGACCATCTACAACTTTTCGATAAGGAGTTTCAATGAAACCATGTTTATTAACCCTGGCGTAAGTAGCCATGGAATTGATCAAACCTATATTCTGTCCTTCTGGTGTTTCAATTGGACAAATACGTCCATAATGGGTGGGGTGAACGTCCCTTACTTCAAATCCAGCTCTCTCCCTACTAATTCCACCAGGTCCTAAAGCTGATAATCTTCTCTTATGAGTTATTTCTGACAATGGATTAGTTTGATCCATAAACTGAGAAAGTTGTGAAGTACTAAAAAATTCTTTTACTACAGAAACTAAAACTTTTGAATTTACTAAATCATGAGGCATAACAGCATCAAGCTCAACCACGGACATTCTTTCAAGTACTGATTTCTCCATACGAACAAGACCAATCCTAAATTGATTCTCAATTAGTTCACCAACTGACCTAACTCTTCTGTTACCAAGGTGATCAATATCATCTATCGAACCTTTACCATCTTTTAGATCTACTAAAACCTTAAGAATATGTTTTATATCTTCAATAGTTAAAATAACTGTAGATTCTGGTATATTAAGTTCCAATCTTGAATTCATTTTAATACGACCAACTTCCGAAAGATCATATCTTTCAGGCTCAAAGAATAAATTATTAAATAATATCTTAGCAGCTTCAATGTTAGCTGGTTCTCCTGGTCTTAATACCCTAAATATGTCGATCAATGCTGATTCATAATTTTGGTTTTTATCAGCAAATAAGGTATTTCTTATGTAAGGACCTGATTGCGTATTTATAGCAAGTACATCAACAGACAAAATTCCAAGAGTCATAATAGAATCCAGCATATCTATTGTAATCATTTCACCAATGCCAGCTAGTACTTCACCATTATCCGGATTAATAAGATCCTGTGATAAATATTTGCCTACTAAATACTCACGTTCTACCAAAATATTTTTTACTCCATCTTGAGCAAATTTCTTAGCCAGACGAGGGGTAATCTTTTGACCAGATGCAAGTATGATATTGCCAGTATCCGCATCTACTAAGTCATTAGATAGTCTATGAGCGGTTATAGACTCAGGTATAAACTTTGTTGCCCAACATCCATTCTTGGTAAAACAGGTTAATGTATCATAGTAGAATTTTATAATTTCACTGGTAGACATTCCAATAGCTCTAAGAAGAGTAGTAGCATAAAGTTTTCTTTTCCTATCTATTCTAAAATACATAACATCTTTAGCATCAAATTCAAAATCTAGCCATGATCCTCTATAAGGTATAACCCTAGCAGAATACAAAAACTTGCCTGAAGAGTGAACTTTGCCTTCATCATGATAGAAGAATACACCAGGTGACCTATGCATCTGTGATACTACCACCCTTTCTGTACCATTAATAACAAAGGTACCATTTTTGGTCATTAGGGGTATATCCCCCATATAAACTTCTTGTTCTTTAATGCCTTTGATTTCTCTTGCTCCAGTATCTTCATCAATATCCCAAATACTTAATCGCAATGTGACTTTAAGGGGAGCAGCATAACTAAGACCTCTTTGGGTACACTCCTCAACATCATATTTAGGATTATCAAACTCATATTTAGCAAATTCTAAATAGGCAATATTAGAGGGATCATGAATCGGAAAGATTGAACTTAATACTGATTGTAGTCCTTTGTTTTCTCGCTCAAAGTCTCTAACTCCAAACTGTAAGAAACCTTTTTCATAAGAATTTTTCTGAACCTCAATCAAATTTGGTATAGATGCTACCAAATTTATGTGACCAAAATTCTTTCTTATACGTTTACCAATTGATAAGGACTGCGTTGCCATATAATCTCCCGATTCATTATCTATATCTTAACACGAGTTACCAATATATATATAATTGGTAACTCGGCTATAATCTTGAAAAAATAGACTTGTTACTGTGAACAAAGTTTTTGTCATGTTTTTGATAAAAATTATAGCTTTTAATAATTTTTTATTTTGAAACCAAGTAAAAAGCCACTTAAAGAACTTGATTTAGAAGTAATGTATACTCGAATGATTTGAAGAATTGTAATATAAAACAAAAAGGAAGTATGACATATACACATTAGGAACAAAAGCACCTGCATAATTTGTAGTTTTACGGAACCAATTCTTTAAATTATTCAAGCATAATCTCAAATTATTTTTATTTTCGCTAAACAGTGTGAATAAATTTTTTAATGTAAAAATATAGTGTGGATTACTAAAATGCACAAATCTGCTGCAAATCTTCACCTGATTCAGAATTTTGGATAAATAAATACAAAGTTCTCCCACGGCAAAAGAAATCTGCCTTAGAAGTTTAATAGCTTTTTGTTTATATTTTTGTAAAAAATGCAATAGCTTTTGTAGGCACAAAAATATATCTAGTACCATAACCCTCAAGCAAAATATAATATCACACAACAAGTTCATTCCCATTATCAACAATACAAACCTAGATTTAGTACTAAAAACGCTTTCACCAAATATATCATATAGATATCTAAATCCTGTGATCCGTATATACTCTTCTGCTTTAAAGAAAAACTACTATATTCAATTGATGAGAAACTGGTGACGTCGTTACTCGTCGCTCGTCTATTACATATAGGCTTCGCTCCATCATTCCTGCTACCCAATTCTCCTGAATTGATATAACAAATCAAGCTGGATTATTCATGTATACTCTTATGCTTTGAAGAACTAGCACAAATACTTGCGAAAGCAATTCTTCAAAGCATAAGAACACAACCGAAACCAATTGAATTAAGCTATAATTTTCATAAAATAATTGATATTATGTAAATTATTTTAATTCAACTTTTGCTCCAGCTGCTTCTAATTTTGCTTTAAAGCTTTCAGCTTCTTCTTTATTTATACCGGACTTAATCGTTTTTGGGGCAGCATCAACTAACTCTTTAGCTTCTTTTAAGCCAAGACCGGTAAGTTCTCTAGTTACTTTAATGACTTCTATTTTTTTATCACCACTACTAACTAAAACAACTTCAAAGGCTGTCTTTTCAGCTACTACTTCTGATGCTGCAGGAGCTGCAGCTACTGCTACAGGAGCTGCAGCTGTTACACCCCACTTTTCTTCTAGCATTTTTGAAAGCTCTGCTGCTTGAATTACTGTAAGAGTTGATAATTGATCTACGATTTTTACTAGGTCTGTCATAATTTTCTTCCTTTTAAAACTTTTTTATTAAATTAACTTTTATTTGCATAAGCTTGCAAAACTCTAGCAAGTCCAGATGCAGGAGCTTGTATAACTCCAGCAATTTTAGTTGCAGGAGCCTGTAGAACCCCAATAATTTTACCTCTAAGCTCGTCTAATGAAGGCAATTTTGCCAGTTGTTGTACAGAATTGACATCTAATACTTGATTATTTACTAAACCACCAACTATTTTCAAACATTCATTAGCTTTTGCAAATTCTACGATAAGTTTTGCAGCTTCAACAAGGTCTTCAGAATATGCTAACGCTGTAGGACCAGCAAACAAATGTGTAATATTATCAATACCAGCCTTATTGGCTGCTATTTTTGATAAAGTATTTTTAACTACTTTGAATCCCACATTTTTTGCTTTAAGAGACCTACGTAGCGTAGTCACTTGACTAACAGTAAGTCCATGATAATGAGTAATTATCACGGAGTTTGACCGCTTATACACTTCTTCAAGTTCTACGACAAACTCATGTTTCTCTGATCTTAACACCTTAACTCTCCCTGTCGTGTTTTACGATATAGTTGCTAAATCTATTTTTACTGATGGTCCCATAGTAGAAGATAGATATATTGCTTTTAAATAATTTCCTTTAGCACCTGAAGGCTTTGCTTTAACTACAGCAGATATCAAAGTTGATGCATTATTTAGTAAATCTTGTTTGGAAAATGATAATTTACCAACTCCAACATGAATAATACCAGCCTTTTCAACTCTATACTCTACTTGACCACTTTTGGCATTTTTAATTGCCGTTACGATATCCGTAGTTACCGTCCCAAGTTTTGGATTAGGCATTAAGCCCTTTGGACCAAGAATTCTTGCCACTGAACCTATTACTGACATCATATTTGGCGTTGCAATACAAACATCAAAATTAATTTTTCCAGCTTTAATATCATCGATAATTTCTGTGGAACCAGCAATATCTGCTCCAGCTGCTTTAGCTTCTTCTATCTGTTCATCCTTGCAAATCACTGCAACTCTACTAACTTTACCGGTACCAGCTGGCAACGCAACAACACCACGCACCATTTGATCCGAGTGTTTAGGATCTACTCCTAGTTTCATCACCACTTCCAAAGTAGAGTCAAATTTAGTATAGGATACAGACTTTAGTGCTTCTATTCCTTCTTCTAAAGTACGGTTGCTATCCAGCTCTATATTCTTTCTTGCTGCCTGTATCTTCTTACCACCAGTTAACTTTCTATTATTCACAGCATCCTTTTTATCAACTATCATATATTAATCTCCTACTACTTCAAGACCCATAGATTCAGCAGTACCACGAATAATTTTAGCGGCAGCTATTAAATCATCAGCATTAAGATCCACCATCTTAATTTTGGCAATTTCCATACAATCTGACATGGTAATCTTACCAACAAATGCCTCTTTTTTAGTAGCACTAGAACCTTTAGGAATTTTAGCAAATTGTTTTAAATAATACGATGCCGGGGAAGTCTTAGTTACAAAAGTAAAACTATTATCTTCGTAAGCAGTAATTATAACTGGAATAGGCATCCCTGGTTCAACGTCTTGAGTAGCAGCATTAAATGCCTTACAAAACTCCATAATATTAAGCTTCTTTTGACCAAGGGTAGAACCAATAGGCGGGGCTGGGTTAGCCTTACCTGCTGGCACCGTTAACTTAATATAACACTTTATTTTTTTTGCCATTATAATCCTATCTTTATTCATTCAACACCAATTGGTAATTATTTAATAATAATTTACCAATTAGTCTATTAGACCTCTTGCAAAACTCTACTTCTGCTGGTAATTTGTACGTCAATGCGGTACTCGAATCCTCACGTACACTAGAGTACGCTGCGGTTCTCCGTTCCGCGTTTCCTCCAAATTCCTCAGCATAAGCGAGTTTTGCAAGAGGTCTTTGTTTACCTTACACATGGCATTTAAAAGCCATAAGGAAAATAACTTAACGTCATGGCTCAGAACTACTTTAGTAGCTCCTTGCAATAACATCATACGTCATTACGAGACCATGTAATGGTCGAAGCAATCCATTTCTAATCATTTCCCTAGATTGCTTCGTCGGCTTCACGCCTCCTCGCAATGACCATTAATCACCACAAAGCAAACTAACTATTTTTTCTAACTTGCGTAAAATTCAGTTCTATAGGAGTTGCTTTACCGAAAATAGATATAGACACACGCAACTTATTTTTGTCATAATCAATTTCTTCTATAACCCCTGTAAAAGTCTCAAACGGACCATCAGTAACAATTATTGCTTCACCAATTTCGTACAATTTTGAAGTTCTAGCATCTTTGGTTTCAGATTCAAGCTTGCTAAAAATATTTTGTACTTCTTTTTCACTAAGGGCTTGTGGAGTACTTTTACTACCTAAGAAACCTGTAACTTTAGTAACACTTTTTACTAAATGCCAAGTATCATCGGTCATCTTCATTTTAATCAGAATATAACCAGGCATAAATTTCTTCTCAGTCTTAACGTTCTTACCACGCTTAACTTCAGGTACTTCAATAACCGGAACAACAATATCTTCAAAAGATTCTGACATACCTTGCTTAGCAATTTGATCAAGAATCATTTGCTTTACACGCTTTTCTGATCCCGATAATGTATGAATAACGTACCACTGCACCACAATTTTCCTTAAACCTATTCTTTCTACTTCCCAATATTAAGTAAAACCTGCATTATGCTATGTATACCGTAGTCTAATACCAAACAAATTATACTAAAAATAAATACAGCTACTACCACTATAATAGTTGAAGTAATCAATTCCTTCTTACCGAGCCAAACAATTTTATAAACTTCTTGCTTTACTTGCTCATAAAATTTGTAGACTCTATTTTCCTTTAACATATTATACGAACTCATTATATTTGGCAGGAGCGACAGGAATTGAACCCGCAACCTTCGGTTTTGGAGACCGACGCTCTACCAATTGAGCTACACTCCTATCACATTTTCATTAAGAAAGCAAATTATTTCTTAATGAATTATAATCACAGCAATTTTAAAATATACGTCTATTAGCCAAACCACGCAAGTAGATCGAAGCAATCCATTTCTAACTATTTTCCTGGATTGCTTCGTCGACCTTACGGTCTCCTCGCAATGACGTTTGAGGATTACAACATCCCCCAGGCGTCATTGCGAGACCATGCAAGTAGGTCGTGGCAATCCATACTAGAGTAGTTCCTCGCTAATATACGATGTATTGCTATAAATTATATAATATCACATCATATATGATCCACTAATACTTTATGTGAAAAATATTTTTATTTTTTACCCTTAATAGTCTCAGCTACCTGTAACGGCACTTGCTCATAATGAGAGAAAACCATACTATACTGAGACCTACCTTGTGATAAAGAACGCAAAGTACTAATATAGCCAAACATTTCAGCTAGAGGCACATTGGCAGTTATAACCTGTGCATTACCTCTTGGATCCATGCTTTGCATTTGTCCTCTACGACTATTTAGGTCACCAATAATATCACCCATATATTCATTTGGAGTAATCACTTCCACTTTCATAATTGGTTCAAATAACTTTGGATTACCTTTTGGCATACCTTCCCTAAAAGCAGCCTTAGTAGCTATCTCAAACGCTAATACACTTGAATCCACATCGTGGAAGGCTCCATCTATCAAAGTTGCTTTGAAATCAATCATTGGATAACCAGCAACTACCCCTGTATCCTTAATATTATTTAGACCCTTTTCAACACCAGGAATAAATTCTTTTGGTATAGCTCCACCAACGATTTTGCTTTCAAAAAGAAATCCTTCCCCAGCTTCTTGAGGCTCAAATATTATTTTAACCCGGGCAAACTGCCCAGCTCCACCGGATTGTTTTTTATGTGTGTAATCAATCTCACAACGCTGAGTAATTGTCTCACGATAAGCTACTTGTGGAGCTCCAACATTAACCTCAACTTTAAACTCACGTTTCATACGATCAACCATGATCTCTAAATGCAGCTCGCCCATACCTTTAATAACAGTCTGACCGCTTTCTTGATCACTCGACACTCTAAAAGATGGATCCTCAGCAGCTAACCTAGACAATGCCCTTCCCATTTTTTCTTGATCAGCAGTTGATTTTGGTTCTACAGCTAGTTCAATAACTGGCTCAGGGAATTCCATTCTCTCCAAAATAACCTGCTTATCCACACCACACAAAGTATCACCAGTAGTTGTATTCTTAAGACCAGCCAAGGCAACAATATCTCCTGCCAAAGCTTCTTTAACATCTTCCCTTTCATTAGCATGCATCAGCAGCATTCTGCCTACTCGTTCTTTTTGGTTCTTTACCGTATTAATCACAGTAGCACCAGAACTAATCTTACCAGAGTAAATTCTAACAAATGTAAGATATCCAACAAATGGATCAGTCATTACTTTAAATGCTAAAGCAGCAAGAGGTTCAGACGTTGAGATTTTAAAGTCTTTTTCTTCTCCAGAATCAACCTCTATTCCCCTAACGACTCCAATATCAACCGGTGAAGGTAGATAATCAACAACTGCATCTAGCAAGGGTTGCACACCTTTATTTTTAAAAGCACTACCACATAATACTGGGAAAAAAGCTCTATCGATTGTTCCTTTCCTTATTGCTGATTTAATTTCTTCTTCCGTAAACTCTTCAGCTGACAAATATTTTTCCATCAAATGATCGTCAATTTCAGCAACCATTTCAACAAGCAAAGCCCGACATTCTTCAGCTTTCTCTAGCAAATCACTAGGAATATCTTCGTATGCATATTCAGCACCAAGAGACTCATCCTTCCAAATTATTGCCTTCATCTTAACTAGGTCAATAACCCCTTTAAAATTTTCTTCAATACCAACTGGCAACTGAATTACTAAAGGTTTTGCCCCAAGGCGATCTTTGATCATTTCCACACATTGGTAAAAATTGGCACCCATTCTGTCCATCTTATTGACAAAACACATTCTAGGCACTCCATATTTATCAGCCTGTCTCCATACTATCTCTGATTGCGGCTCAACACCAGCCACCCCATCAAATACTGCTACCGCTCCATCAAGAACACGCAGAGATCTTTCTACTTCTATAGTAAAATCTACGTGACCTGGTGTATCAATAATATTAATTCTCTTATTTTGCCAGTAACAGGTAGTAGCAGCAGAAGTAATGGTAATACCACGCTCTTGCTCTTGCTCCATCCAATCCATGGTAGCACCACCTTCATGGACTTCACCAATCTTATGTGATTTACCAGTATAGAAAAGAATACGCTCGGTTGTAGTAGTTTTACCAGCGTCAATATGAGCACAAATCCCAATATTACGAGTATTAGCAAGAGAGAATTCCGTAGTTGACATATAACTTAATTACCTTGATTACGATTTTTTAGGACTAAAATGAGCAAAAGCTTTGTTAGCTTCAGCCATTTTATGAGTGTCCTCTCTCTTTTTAATAGCAACTCCTCTACTATTTGACGCTTCAAATAATTCCTCTGCTAACTTGTCAATCATCATTTTTTCAGAACGTTTATTGGCTGCATTAATAATCCAACGTGATGCAAGTGCATACCCTCTTCTTTCATCGACAGGAGAAGGAACCTGATAATTTGCCCCCCCTACCCTTACTGACGTAACCTCAAGATATGGCTTAACATTATTCATCGCATTATTGAAAGTTTCATAAGGGTCTACCTTATGCTTTTTCTCTATCTTACTAAAAGCAGAATATACTATTCTTTCAGCTAGAGCTTTCTTCCCTTCTTTCATAATATTATTAATGAACCTAGCAAGCAGAGGGCTATTATACTTCATATCAGGCAAGACAACCATTCTCTCTGCGGCATGACGACGTGACATCTTATCTCTCTCTATTTCAAATTATTTTTTTACAGCTTGCTGTTTCGCGGACGTACCATAACGTGAGCGTCCTTGTTTACGATTTTTTACACCCTGAGTGTCATAAGCACCACGTACTATATGGTACTTAACACCTGGAAGATCAGGAACCCTTCCACCTCTTACCAATACTGTTGAGTGTTCTTGTAAATTATGTCCTTCACCAGGTATATAAGCATTGACATACTGCCCATTACTTAAGCGAACACGTGCCATCTTACGAAGAGCAGAGTTAGGCTTCTTAGGAGTGACAGTTTTCACTATTACACAAACACCTTTCAAAAATGGATTGGAATCCAAAGCCGGGGATTTTGTTCTACAAACCTTCGACTTTCTTCCAAAACGTACTAATTGATTATTTGTTGGCATCCAATACTCCAAAATTATTTCTTTTGACTCTTAGGCTCTTGCAATGATAAGAATATATAAGAATCCTTAAAGCTACGGAAAAACTATATAACCTACCACTTTCACTATTAAGAGGCAACAGGTGGAACTATAGCTAATTTTTTTATAAAAGCAAAGAGTTTTTAACAAACCTCGCTATATTAGCTATTTTTGTGAACTTAAAGTTGTAATTACCCCCCTTAAAGTTTGCAGTTCTGCACTAGATAATTTATCTATACGAGTAAAAATATTCATAATATTTTGCGTCATGTGTAATTTCTTCTCAGGAACTTTAAAAAAATTCTTATTATTTAATTCAGTAAATAAATGTTCAAAAAAATATCCTAATTCACCTCTTGACGCTAACTCCTGTTCATTACTAACATTTACTCTCGACTGTTTACTACGAAACAACTCATAACATATAATAATTACCGACTGGGCAATATTCAGAGAATTAAAATCTCCGGTATTAATATTAATAATCTTATGGGCATAAGTAATCTCCCTATTTTGCAAACCACAATTTTCACGACCAAACATAATGCCTACTTTAAGACCTGCCGGACAATCTTGACTTAAATTCTCTGACAGAACATAATCTTTATTGATATTACGTGATGCTACAGTTGTTGCATATAAATAATCAATATCTTCGATACTCGCTTCTAAACTATCATAAATCTTAGCATCATCTATAATATCTATCGCCGATACCGCTACATTACGTGCCCGTTTGTTTGGCCAACCATCTCTAGGCGTAACAATTCTCAACTCTGAAGCATTAAAATTTTTCATTGCTCTGGCAGTGGCACCGATATTCTCGCCCATTTGAGGTTCTACTAAAATAATAATTGGCATGCTCAAATCTTTTGAGCCTGGATGTTTTTGATTTCGCGACATATTCTAATACTTAATTATATTATGTATTAATTTTCAAACTTTTGGGGTGTAAGCAAAGCAAACATAGGCTACCGCAAGAGCATCTGCTTCATCAAAGTTACTGATAGCAACTGCCCCTGGTAGTAAAAGCTTAATCATTTGCAAAACCTGATTTTTTTCAGCGTGTCCATATCCCACTACTGATTTCTTAATAACATTAGGTTTAAATTCTCGAAAAGCAACATCATATCCTCCAATAAGTGACATAACCGCCCCTCTAGCATATCCCAATTTTAAAGATGATACACTATCCATATTAACAAAAGTTTCCTCCATTGCAACAATAACAGGTTGATATTGCATTATTACCTTTTGCAAGGACGCCGTAATGAAAGCTAACCTTTTATGCATCAGTTCACTTGATTTAGTCTTTATCACCCCACTAGCTAAATATTTCAGAGGATTAGTATCAATTACTCCCCATCCCATACCAGCTAAAGATGGGTCAATTCCTAGTATAACCAAAATTACTCTCTCACTAATAGATTTCTTATAAAAATTATCTAATTTTTCAAATTATTTGATACTAAATATCGTTAGTTATAAATAATTTAATTTGTGCTAAACACGTTGCCACGGCAGTTTCAGTTCGTAGAACATTTGCTCCTAGACTTATTGATAAGCTATTGGGTCTCAATGAAAGCATCTTAAGTTCATTTGGTGAAAAACCGCCTTCTGGACCGACAATAACTGAAATATTTGAGTATATAGGCATAATTTTTAATAATGTATTATTTTCATCTTCATTTTCATTAGCATATATTATAGAATTATCTAAGTTCTGATCTAGGAAAAGACCTAGTGACGTTAATGGCATAAGAATGGGTGGTGTTAAACGTTCAGATTGTTCTGTAGATTCGATAATACATTTCATCAATTTTTGATTATTAATATTACGGAATTGAGATCTTTCTGCGATTAATGGAATAATTTTTGTCACCCCAAGTTGTACAGCCATATCTATGGCATCTAACATTCTATCACTTTTAATAATCGATATCCCTAAAGTAAGCTCAGGTTCAACTATTGCTTCTCTTAAAATATTAGTAAGTCTAACACACAAATTATTTTTTGTTATATCGGTAATTTGTGCTATAAATTCACCATCTATACCGTTAAAGATTCTAAAATGATCACCAATTTTTAGTCTTAATACTGTTTTAAGATAGTGACTATGATCTTCTGTAAGATTTAACGAACAGTTTTCAATTAGTTTGATATTGGTATATATTCTATGAAGACAAGAAGTTTTCATAATTTTAACTCCAATGGTCAATTGCTAGGCTCTGTGAACAAAATTTTAATTGTTTAGATTTTGAGTATTTTTACGCGAAAATTAATAAGATTTTTGCCGGAATAGTTAGTTCTATTTCAAAAAAATCTTATAATTTGCAGCTAAAAAGAGTCGAAATCTAGTAATTTAAATTTTGTTCACAGAGCCTAGACATTTTGACTTTTTTATTTATTTCAAAACATGATTTTAATGATTAGAATTATGTTTTGAAGTAAAATATATTATTAAGGAAGAAACAACAATGAAAAAAACTAACTCAAACAGAAGGAGATAATATAGTATGAAAAGAAAATTCACAGAAATAGAAGATAGTTTGTTTAAAACACTTCACAAAAAGGGTAATCCTTTAGTGTTGTATAATGTTTGGGATGTTGGATCAGCACAGATTGTAGAGAAGTCCGGGGCGAAAGCATTAGCTACAAGTAGCTGGGCGGTGGCAAAATCTTATGGTTATGAAGATGGTGAGAAGTTGCCCCTTAAATTAGCCTTGCAAGATTTAAAGAATATTATTGAAAAAGTTAAAGTACCTGTAAGTTTTGATTTTGAATCAGGATTTGCATCGGAGTTAAGTGAGTTAACAAAAAATGTTGGTCTCATAGTTGAAACAGGTGCAGTTGGTATAAATTTTGAAGATCAAATTATTGGGAAAGAAAAAGCAAGATACTCTATAGAAGAGCAATGTAAACGAATTAAAGCAGTTAAAGAAGCTATAAAGGAATCGTTACTTCCTAATATGTTTATTAATGCTAGAACGGATATCTTTCTTCAAAAAGATACATCTGAACATAATGAGCAAGACTTAAAAGAAGCTATAGAACGAAGCAAAGCTTATGCAGCAGTTGGAGCCGATGGTTTTTTTGCACCAGGCTTAGCAAATGATAATTTTATAAAACAATTATGTGAATCTTCACCTATTCCTGTCAACATAATGGTGCAAGATGTAACGACAGTAAAAAACCTTGTTGATTTAGGGGTATCTAGAATTAGTTACGGTCCTTTCCCATATATTGCAGTAATGCAAGAATTGGAGAAATCGGCAACTGAAGTTTTAACATGTATAGATAAAAATAAAAAGACGTAATACAGAGGATTAGTACATTTATGGATAACAAAAAAGATACTACCATAAAAGATAAAAAAGAAAAGCCAGAAGAAATAGGTGGTTTTAAAGGTCAAGAACCAACTATCCACGGAGATTGGCAGCATAAAGGCAGGGTAACTGATTTTTAATGCTACAATTGTAAATTAATTTATGCCAAGTTTTCATCAAGTTAAAATCCTACCATATAATGCCCAAGAATTATTTCACTTAGTTCTTGACGTGAAGTCATATCCTGAATTCTTACCATGGTGTAGGGCTGCTAGAATCGTCTCAGAAAATGAGAATCAAATTATAGCTGAGTTAGTAATTCAGTTAAAAGGTTTTTCAGACAATTATCAATCAAGAATTATCTACTCAAATGATTTAAATAAGCAGAGATACTCCATTGAAGTCGAGGCAATCTCCGGACCATTTAAATATTTAAAAAATTTATGGCAATTTTCTCAAGAAGATATTGGTAGTAAAGTAGAGTTCTTTATTGATTTTAAAATGAAGTTTGCCATAGTTGACAAATTAGTTGGTATATTTTTTACTGATGCTACTGAAAAAATGGTCGATGCCTTTGAAAAAAGAGCCGATAATATGTTGACTAAAGTTTGACTTATGCAGGAAGTCTATTAGTGAGGAGCTACTAAAGTGGCTCCTCACAATTACTTTTGAAGCTTATCAAGGATTATAATTTTTAATAAAATCAAACTTATAATTTTTCTTACGCAATGCACTAATTAAATTTCGTAAATTCTCTTTACCATTAAAGCAATCTTGGAACATCTCATCATGCATTAATAAAATTAATTTATTAGGTAATGCAGTACCTTGTTCTGCAAATTTATTTGCTATTTCTTCTACTAGATGATCAACAGATTGTACAGGACGACCATTATTATAGTGCACCCATTCTAAATCCCATCCATATAGGTAAAAACCATTCTTGTATATAGCATCATCATCTATCTTTTCAACTTGATCTTCCTGTTTTGAAATATACGGATCATCTCTAGTTAAGTTAGGAAGACGGAATACATTTCTCCCAGGAAGTCTAGTATCAATATGGGAACCTTTTAAACCTAGCATATTATTATTCTTTTTAAGATCATTAATTACCGATGGAATATCACGATAAAATTGCTGATAGCGATTATGAGCATGAGAATAACTATGATTTCCTATCTGAATAAAAGGACTTTTCTTAGCTAGCATCACAATATTTTTTGACCAACTACTAGAATCGTGGTGTAATCCTACCATAAACATGGTAACGGGAATCTTCTCCTCAGTCATAACCGTAATGATATTCTCTGTTCCTTTAAGTGGACCATCATCTGAAGTGATATAAATAGTCTGACTTGCGTATGAATAGACAGAATAAAATATACTTGTCATAAATAGTAACAAAAAAAGGTTGAATCTTGTGAAAATTTTTATAATTGTCATTATACTTACCTTAATTAATTAGATTACCCTAAATCAGGTTATTTGGTTATACTAAATTTCTTGGCAACAAATAACATTAGTACCGGAGCAGATATGAAGATAGAAGAATATGTCCCAACTATTATCCCAAAAAATACTAATAAGCTAAAGCTATGAATAGCTTCTCCACCAAATATTACCAAAGCTAGGTTTGCCAACAAGGTTGTCACAACTGTTAAAATGGTTCTAGACAAAGTCTCATTAATACTCTGATTAATAATTTGTGGCATTGTTTTCTGATATGATTTCCGTAAGTTTTCTCTAATTCTATCATAGATAACTACTGAATCATTGACAGAATAACCTATTATGGTAAGAATAGCCGCTATCGAAGTTAGATTAAAATCTAACCTCATCACACTCATAAAACCTAAACTTAGTATAGCATCATGTAACAAAGCTATCAGTATACCAAGACCAAAATACCACTCAAATCTAGCCCAAGTATAAGCCATTATGGCAAGAAAAGAAAGAATTAGAGCCGTTATTCCTGATTTTATCAAATGAGCTCCAACTTGTGGACCAACAAAATCTACTTTACGATATTCAAATTTATAAGGAAATTGGTTGCTTAAAGTCAATTTGATCAGCTCAATATTGTGCATTAAAGTGTCTTCACTATTGCTACCAACTCGTATCGACAAATCATTCTGGTTACCAAAATTTTGCAATACTACTTCACCAATCTTAAGGTTATTAAGTACTTCACGCATTTTGGTTAAATCAGGCGATTGATCAAGCCGCACTTCTATAACAATTCCACCAGAAAAATCAATACCAAAATTAAACTTATAAATTCCTATCCATATAATGCTCACAAGAGACAAAATAATGGACATCGTATAGCTTACTTTTTTAAATCTGATAAAATCAAAATTAACTTGCTCAGGTAATAGTCTTAACGGATATAATTTCATTATTAAATTCTTTAATTTATATACCTAAAGCTTGCCTGTACAATTCTAAGATTGCGTCTTGTTCAGCCAGCTTATTTCTATCGAGTTTTTTTAGTTTTAACACAGACTTCATAGCCTTGGTATCAAAACCACTGGAGCTGGCTGCATCAAATACATCTTTTATTGCTTCAGATAATTCAGCTTTTTCTTGTTCAAGCCCTTCTATTTGATTTATATATTGTTCTAATTGTTCTTTAGCTATCACTTCTGTCATAAAATTAAAATTTTTTGTTTATCAAGACATCATAATTATACCATATATTTAGTTAACCCTTCTCGGTTTATCTATAGTATATATTATTTTTATTAGCCACTAAGTAATTTATAGATAATTTTGCTATAAATGCTAGAAAAATCTTTAAAATAGTTATGACACCGTCGAACGATCCTTATAAAAATACAGAGCTATTAAACTTAAAATAGCACAAGCAATTATGTAATAAATAGACGAAGTAATTGTACCAGTTTCCTGTACAAGATATGCTATCACTAAAGGCGTTGTACCACCAAAAATACTAGTTGCTATATTATAAGATAATGATAAAGCCGTATTTCTGACATTGGTTGGATAGAATTCAGCTTGCAATGCAGGCTCAGGACCAATATAACAGGCAGCTAAAATTGATAATACTATTTGAGATATAATTATAACACAAAAATCGCCAGTTTCAATTGCCTGTATCAAAAATGGGATAACTAAAATAATTACCAATAAATTGAATACAAAAATTTTCTTGCGACCAATTATATCCGACAAATAGCCAGAACATAAAGTAACAATTGCCATGATTATATAACAATAATTAGCTAAGTTATTAACTTCATCATTAGTAAAATTACGATTTATCTTCAAAAATGACATGAGATAAGTAGCTTGTAAATAAAATAGTACTGAGCCTGTGGAATTGATAAAGATGGATATTATCATATCAAACCAATAGACAGAGATAACTTTTTTTAGAGGAGACTTTAATATTCCACCATCTTCCTTCATACTTTGAAAACTAGGAGTTTCACTTGTATATTTCTTGATATAAAGTCCAGCAAATAAAATAAAGATTCCTAATAAAAATGGTATTCTCCACCCCCAATCATCAAATTGCTCTGCTGATAACAGGCTTTGTATGCACTGCGAAATTCCTGAACCAAACAATAAACCAATACAAATACTGGACATTGATACGCTACTACTAAAACCACGGTAGGCTACACCTGCATGTTCAATAACAAATGAAATTGAGCCAGTAAGTGCTCCGCCCATTGATAAACCTTGCAACATTCGAACTAAAATCATCAATATAGTTGCGGTAATACCTATCTCGTCATAAGTTGGTAATATACCAATTAAGGCTGTTGGCAAAGACATACAAAATATAGAGGCACTTAAAGCAGTTCTTCTGCCAAAACGATCTCCAATCACTCCAAAAAACACCCCGCCTATTGGTCTCATTAGATAACCGAGAGCAAATGCCTCAAAAGCATGTAATAAAGACGAGCTAGGGTTTGATCCAGGGAATAATTTTGCCCCTATTATAGGGGCAAAAAGACTAAATAGTGCGTAATCATACCATTCAAATGCATTTGCTATACCGCTTGCAAAAACTAATTTACGTTTATTCATGCGATATTTTATCATTTTGCATCATATTTTCTTGTGTAATATTATCTTTCTCAGAATATATTATAAACAATGTTGCAGGGATTACTATCAGAGCCCCATATAAAGTGCTACTTTCAGGAATTTCATTAAAAACAATATATCCAGCTGATGCTGAAATGATTAACTCTAAATATCTATAAGGAGCGATGGTAGTAGCATCAACTAAGGCGAAAGCCTTTAATAGAAAGAATAAAATTAAACTGCCTCCTGCTCCTAAAATAAATAGCAAAACAAATTCTGAAACATTAGGGGTTTTCCAATACATTATTGATGGTGGTATTGATACTAAAGATGTTATTAGAGCAGAATAAAATAACATGCTAATCATTGATTCTTTTACTACAAATTTCTTGTTGATAATATCTAACATAGCAAAAGATATAGCAGCTAATACAAAAATTAATATTTGTGGATTAAAATCACTAGCATGTGGTTTCAGAGTAACAACAATGCCAATAAAGCCGAATAAAGTTGCCGCCCATCTTTGCCAAATAATATTCTCATTTAAGAAAAATACTGCTAAAACCAAGGTAAATAAAGGTATAGCTAGGCTAACAACTGTAGCAGTAGTCACTGGTGCAAGTTGTAAGCCATAAGTCCAAGATGTCATACCAAAAAATAACAAAACCCCTCTTGCAATATGGACAAAAGGACGATTAGTTATTAAAGTCTGTTTCCCGTAATAAAAAATAAACGGCACAAGAATTAAAGCACTAAAGAGAAAGCGAAAAAAAGCTACCTCAAAGCTATGTAACCTGAATCCAAGATATTTTGCCGTTATATCATTAGTTACACTAGTTATCATACTTAATACAAACCAACCAATACCAATAAAATAAGTGTTTAATTTATTATTCATATAGACCTAAAATTTTTTAGTTTATTTGTTTTTTATACTTAGTGTTTCTTATATTTAGTGTTATAGTATCATCGTTGTTAGACAAGTTTAAAAAAATCTTATTATCATTTGATTTCCAGATAAGAAGGATATATATAGTACAGCAATATATTTAAAGCAAGAGAAGGTTTAGTAGTTATGATAAAAGTTGCAAAAAAATTAGGGGTATTTCTGTTGGTAAGTTGCGCTAGTATTTCTATCTTTGCTAATAATACAGGTAATAATGACTATGATGCTGATTATTATGGGGATGAAGGTAATCTAGTATTTAAGATGAGAGCAGTGGGGATAAAATCTAGTGCAAAACAAACAGATTTTCCTAAGGCTACTGCCAAAAATCCAGTATCGATTGGTACCTTTGCCGAAAATGGTTATGGTATAGAGGCTTCCACCTCGGTATTTTTTGCTAGTCATGTTGCCGCAGAATTATCTTTAGGTTTTGATGTATTACGTAATAAAAATAGTAGTTTACAGAATGTGGCTCATAATTATGGTGGTAATCCAGAGGATGTTGGTAAAAGAAAATCTCTTTATATGATCCCATTGACTGTTACAGGACAATATCATATAGCTCCTTTTGGTGCTATCAGACCTTATATTGGTATTGGTTATCATGGAGCTTATTTTATCAATAAATCCAAAGGGTGTACAGTCAAAAATGGTCACGGTGCTGTGTTACAGCTTGGGGTTGATTTATACGCTAAGGATGATACATTGATCAATTTAGATATAAAACAGTATTTTCTTAATACCGAGGTTAATTATAAATCTCCTTTAGTAAAAAAGTCTGTCTCCTCTAAAGTAAAGTTTAATCCGCTAATGATTGCAATAGGTGTTGGTTTTAGGTTTTAAGTAAGATGCAGCTGTAAGGTAGTTTAAAAGTCACGAAGAAACAACCAGCGTCATTGCGAAGAGCTACTTAATAGTAGCGACAAAGCAATCCAAAAAGTGACCCTAAATGGATTGCTTCTTGGCTTACGCCTCCCTCGCAGTGACATTTCGGGTTTCTGAGCTGCTTTCCGTAACTTTTAAACTGCCCCGTGCAGCTTGTACAGAAGTCTATTGTTGACTTATCAGCTAGAAGAGACTATATTTTTTAGAAAATCACATATTAATATTATATTAGTTTACTATGAACTCACAACAGAAATTACCTATACTGCCTAGAGCAACTGCTATTTGGTTAATTGATAATACTGCATTAACGTTTAAGCAGATAGCTGATTTTTGTGGAATTCATGAGTTTGAAATTAAAGGCATTGCTGATGGCGAAGTATCTCACGGTATTAAGGGGTTAGACCCAATCGCTGGCGGACAGTTAACCAAAGAAGAAATCATACGTTGTACAAAAGATTCAGCTAGTAGTTTAAGGATTTCTGTTAATGTTGCATACGATTTGATAAATAGCAAGAAAAAACAACAATCTAAGTACACTCCTATCGCTAGACGTCAAGATAAACCAGACGCGATATATTGGTTACTTAAACATTGCCCAGAAATTTTAGATGTTCAAATTGTTAAGTTAGTTGGTACTACCAAATCTACCATAGATGCTATTCGTGATCGTAGTCACTGGAACATGAAGAATATTCGCCCACGTGATCCAGTATTACTTGGAATTTGTAGCCAAGTGGAATTAGACAAGAATATTGAGCAAGCAAAACTTTTACCCCAACAAGAAGAAAAAACCTCTAAAGAATAGGACTATAGTCAATCACTGCGTTGCAACCAATGCCCTTCAGCCGGTGATAGGTCACTTGCCACAGCTCTCCTATCATCAAATACAAAACATTCTCCTTGCCATAAATTGCTATGATTATGGGTATCTTCTAAATATTGTAAGATACCACCTTTAAGATGGTAAACATCATTAAAGCCAAGTTTCTTTAAATAGGCTGTTGATTTTTCACATCTAATTCCACCGGTACAATACATCGCTATTTTCTTGCCAACGAGTAGGTCTTTATTTTGTTCTACCCATTTTGGAAATTGCTTAAATGTCTCTGTTTTTGGGTCTATAGCACCTTTAAAAGTACCGATACACACTTCATAGTCATTCCTAGTATCTATTACTACCACATTATCTTGGCTAATAAACTTGTCCCAATCATTTGCTTCAATATACTCTCCCTTAAGACTGGCAATATCAATATCCCCAACTGCCATAGCAATAATTTCTTTTTTAAGCCTTACTCTTAATTTCTGAAAAGGGTGGATATCACAATAATTTATTTTAATATTTACATCTTCCGCTAACGTAAGGCTGATAATTTCATCTAATAAAAAACTTACCTGTTCTTTTGCTCCAGAAATTGAACCATTAAACCCTTCAGGAGCTAAAAGAATAGTCCCCCTAACCCCTCTTTTCTTGCCAAGATGTAAAATCTTTGGCAGCAAAACTTCAAGATTTTCTAGTTTAGTAAAACTATAAAAACTTAATACTGATATTTTAACATTATTATCCATAGTAAACATTATATTTTTTAAATTTAAAAAGCATATTTATTTCCGACAGTCTCCTAGGCTCTGGGTAAAGTCGGAGCATCAAACGGCGTCATTGTGCATAGGCGTCAGTTTAAGAAAATAAAGTAGAAAAGTCGTCATTGCGAGCCACCGTAGGTGGCGTGGCAATCCATATTTTTAATCACTTTTCTGGATTGCTTCGTGACCTTACGGTCTCCTCGCAATGACGGTTTCTCAATTATTGTTTTCTTAAACTGATGCTTATGCGTAAGGTCAACGAAGCAATCCATATACAAGCTTTATGGATTGCCACGCTCACATACGTTCGCTCGCAATGACAAACAAATATTAATCAAGTTAGCTATAAATCTAATTTGTTACCGGCAAAGCTATAAACATAGAAACACCTCGTCTCTGTACCAACAATATTATATTTTGTTTCTTCATAGTTTGTGCATTTTCATACAACAAATTTAATTGCTCTATAGAAACTATCGGCTGTTGATTGCATGCTACTACTAAATCACCAATTTTAAATTGGTAATTTTTTCCATCCTTAGCAAGGTTAGTTACAATGACACCATTTGCTTTATTGCCAATGGCAAATTTTTGTTTAAGATTATCAGTTAAATTGCTGAAAGTAATATCATTTTTTACAATGGAGGTTTTATCACTCACCTTGTCGATTACTCTTTTAGCCTCTGGTTCCTCTTCTTGACTAATCTTACCATTTAGTTCGTGATTCTTGCCATCGCGTACGACTACAATTTTTACTTCTTGATCAACGGTGGCTTCTGCAACCATTACCTGTAACCTTCTTGAACTTTTTACTGGTTGTCCAGCAAACTCTATTATTACATCTCCAGGCTTTATACCAAATTTCTCACCTGAACCATCTTTTTGTACTTCCACTACTAATGCTCCCGAGGTTTCTTTTAGCCCAAATCCTTCAGCTATTTCATTAGTTACTTCTTGAATTATTACCCCAAGACCACCGCGATTAATTTTTCCATTTTGCCTTAGTTGGTTGATAATTGATTTGGTGGTATTAGATGGAATGGCAAATCCAATACCAATATTAGTCCCAGAAGGAGAGAACATTACCGTATTAACTCCTATAACTTCACCATCAATATTAAACATTGGTCCACCGGAACTACCATTATTAATAGCTGCATCAGTTTGTATAAAATCATCTACTATCCCACTATCAATGTCACGTCCTTTTGAAGATATGATACCAGCAGTGACAGTTCCTCCAAGTCTACCAAAAGGATTACCGATAGCAATAACCCAATCCCCTACCCTAGCTTTACCAGAATCACCGAATTTTACAAAAGGCAAAGGACTTTCTGCCTCAATTTTTAAAAGAGCAAGATCGGTTTTTTGATCACTACCTACCAATTTAGCTAACATTTCTCTATTATCAGTTAATTTTACGTGAATCTCATCTGCATTGGCAACTACATGATGGTTAGTAACAATAAAACCAGCCGCATCTATAATAAAACCAGAACCAAGCGGAACAGATTTAGGGTTTGAATACATTTCATCAAAATTAAAAGGTAAATTAAAACGCTCCAAAAGTTCATTTAAATAATCAAACGGAAAATATTCAAAAGATTTTTTATGAAAATCTTCTGATTTTTGACTATATTGTACGGTATAAACATTTACCACAGCTGGAATAAGTGGCTCAACAATATCGGCAAAACTATATTTATAAGATTCAGGTTTTATTGGCACCAACTGTAAATTACTAGATTCTTCAGGAGTAGCGGCACCCTTAGTTAATGGAATTTGATTTGACGGAATATTTTCAGCAAAAACAGAAGATGCCAGCCATAGGTTCATCAGAAGAGCTATAACCAAATATTTCAGTAAATTATTACACTTAACAATATTTTGAACCATATCATCTATTTAATTAACTGTAAAACGTCATTGCGAGGAAACCGCAAGGTCGACGAAGCAATCCAGGAAAGTGATTAAAAATGGATTGCTTCGACCATTACATGGTCTCGCAATGACATATATGTAACCCAAACGTCATCAATTAACTATTATTTCCCCAAATTTAAATATTTAAATAACTCGGCTTCTGGAGACAACACAAAAGAAGTATCCTCTTTCTTTAAAGTATTTTTATATACTTCCAACGATCTATAGAATTTATAAAATTCTGGATCAACAGAATAAGCAAGATTATATATCTTGGCTGACTCCCTATCTCCCTCTCCTTTAATGATTTGAGATTGCATGTAAGCTTCAGCAAGCAATATTTTACTTTCTTTATCAGCTCTGGATCTTATGCGTGCTCCTTCTTCTTGCCCTTCAGCTCTTATTTGAGTTGCCTCTTTTTCACGAGCAGTTTGCATACGGCGATAAATTGCCGCACTATTTTCTTTCGGTAAATCAGCTCTTAAAATTCTAACATCAATTACATCAAGTCCAAAGTTTCTTGCCTCTTGATTAACTTGATTTAAGATATTTGACATTATCTCAGACCTTTCATTGGTAAGAAGGCTAGTTAAAGGTAATCTACCTATAACTTTTCTCATTGAAGATTCTAGGTTTTTATTAAGCCTAATTTTAACTCCCTGATAGTTATGAACAGTTTTATAAAACATCACAGGATCAGTAATACGAAATTTGGCAAAAGCATCAACGATTACCCTTTTTCCATCAGAAGCAGTTAGCTCCTTTGCCTCTGCCTCTACATTTAAGATACGTTTATCAAAAAATTCAACATTTTGAATGAATGGAATTTTGATATTTAATCCAGGGCTTTCAATTGTCCTTACCGCTTCACCGAATTGAAATACCACAGCAGAATAACGTTGATCAACAGTAAACAAAGCACTAATAACTGCTAAGAATAATCCAAGAGCTACAAAACTTATATAATAAATTGTCTTCATCCAGTACTACTCCTTAATTTTATTTTGCTGAATTGCCATATGCGGCAAAACGCCATTAGTACCCATAATAACCTTACTGGTATCCGTTAGAATTTTTTCTATAGCTTCTAAATAAAGACGATCCTTAGTTATCGATTTATTAGCAACATATTGTGTATAGACAGCAACAAACCTCTTACTATCCCCTTCAGCCTTTGAGATAACTTCTTGCCTGTAACCTTCCGCTTCTTGCAATATTCTAGCAGCTTCACCCCTTGCCTTAGGCAAAATATCATTGTTATAAGATTGTGCCTGGTTTATCTCACGTTCTTTATCAGCTTTAGAAGTTTGTACATCCCTATAAGCATCGATTACCTCAGCTGGTGGCTCAGCTTTTAGTAGCTGTACTTTTTCAATTTCAACACCAGCATTATAATGAACAAGGATTTCCCTGGTTAAAGCCTCAATTTTATTAGTAATTTCTTGTTTTTGATCCGATAATATTGAGGAGATAGGGGTATTGCCGATCACTTCTCTTATCGCACTTTCAGCAACTATTTTTACCGACTCTTCTGGATTGACAATATTAAAAATATATTTTTCCAAATCGCTAATATGCCACATTACGTCACAATTTAGTGCAACAATATTCTCATCACCCGTAAGCGTTATAGCTTTTGTATTATCCATATTAGGTTTAAGGTTACTTGTTGATCTATAACCAATCTCAATTCTTCGAGATTGGTTTACTTTCTCAACTATTACCTGTTCAAACGGCATGGGAAGATGATAATTCAAACCAGGAGACCCTTTGCGAACAAACTTACCAAACCTCATTACAGCAGCTTCCTCTCCTTCCTTAACTTCATAAATTCCGGAAGCAAACCAAATGGCAACTAATGAAAAAAACACTAATATCATTATGTTGTTGTTGAAGCCAAAGTTATTAAAAAACTCGTGAAAGTTAAACTTATTCTTTTTCCTTGGTCTAGTAAATATATTATATTCACTTTTTTCTTCCTCTTCAGAATCGTCCCAAGGGGATTTTTTTAAAATTTGATTAAACATTTTCTGCTATTACTATTTTGTTAATTTGTATATTATCACTAAATATAGTTAGCACTAATACCTTATAAAAGAAATTTAGTATATAATTATATCTTGTATCTCTAACTGCGTCAAGTTCGTTACCAAAAAAATAACCTATTGTAACTTTATTTAAAAACGATGATTGATATAAACCAGCAACAAATACTAAATAAAATTTCAAATATTACCTTTAGTGACAATACGAAATTAATCGATATTATATCTAATATTGTAATTAAGGATAAAAATATTGGATTTGCAATTGATATTTTTGGCAAGGATCCTAAGGAAGTCGATGAAATAAAAATTAAAGCCATCAATAAATTAAATGAAATAGCTAATATTGGCAAAATCACTATAGTTTTAACTAGTAGCAAAAATTTAGCTAGAAAATCAACTAGTCCAAAAATCAGGCATTTCATTGATGGAGTGAAAAAGATAATATTGGTAGCATCTGGTAAAGGGGGAGTTGGCAAGTCTACTATAACCGCATTGATAGCCGAGCAGTTAAATCTGGAAGGATACAAGGTAGGAATAGTGGATGCTGATATTTATGGGCCATCAATTCCGCAAATATTTGGTATTAGTGATGTGCCAGAAATAGTGTATAATAAAATGACCCCTTTAAAATCGCGGGGCATTAAAATTATTTCTATTGGATTTCTTATTCAGAATAATTCTGCCATTGTGTGGCGTGGTCCAATGGCTAGCAAAACCATTTACCAGCTATTATCTCTCACTCATTGGCAGGAGTTAGATTATTTAATTATTGACATGCCACCCGGTACTGGTGATATTCACTTAAGTATTTTAGAGAATTATCACTTAGATGGAGTAATAATAGTAACTACTCCGCAAAAGATGGCAGCAATAGACGTAGTTAGGTCGATTGATTTATACAAAAAATTTAACTTACCAATTTTAGGTATTATAGAAAATATGAGCTATTTAGTTGAAGCAAGTTCAGGAAAGAAAATCCAGATATTTAGTGGCAATAGTGGAGAAAATTTTGCCAAAGAATATAATATACCCTTAATCTGTAAGATTCCTATTGAACCAAAATTATCCTATAATTGTGACAATAGTATTAGTCTTACCGATATAATTAAACTACCAATAAAACAATTTGTTTAATAAGTAGGATTATATGTCAAACATAATCAAAATAGAAGAAGTGCCAGCTATAAAAAGACCTGATTGGATAAAGGTTAAAGCACCAAATTCATATCAATATCATGAGACAAGAAAGATAATTGAAAATTTAAAATTAAACACAGTCTGTCAAGAAGCAGCCTGCCCTAATATCGGAGAATGTTGGGCAAAAAAACACGCGACAGTTATGATACTGGGTTCTGTTTGCACTCGTGCCTGCCGTTTTTGTAATGTTCAAACCGGTCGCCCTGATTTACTCGATCCGCATGAACCACAAAGATTAGCTCAAGCTGTGATGAAATTAGGACTTGAACATGTGGTAATTACTTCAGTTGATCGAGATGATTTAGATGATGGTGGAGCTAAACATTTTGCCAATTGTATCAAAGAAATAAGACTAGCTTCGCCTAGTACCACAATTGAAGTTTTAACACCCGATTTCCTTAAGAAAGAAGGAGCCGCTGACATAATAGCATCAGCAAAACCTGATGTTTATAATCATAACGTAGAAACAGTACCTTCTTTATATAAAACTATTAGACCAGGAGCTAGGTACTACAATTCACTAAGTCTTTTGCATAATGTAAAAAAATTAGACCCTAAAATTTTCACTAAATCAGGTATGATGGTTGGTCTTGGAGAATCGAACGATGAAATTATGCAAGTAATGGACGATTTAAGAGAAGCTAAAGTTGATTTTTTAACTATCGGGCAATATTTACAACCAACCAAAAATCATGCTATAGTTGATAGATATGTTTCTCCAGAAGAATTTAAATATTTTGAAAGAGTTGCCAAAGTTAAAGGATTCTCAATGGTTTCTGCCAGTCCATTAACTCGTTCTTCTTATCATGCTGGTGAGGATTTTCAAAAATTAAAGGATAATGTCAAATCCCAAAATTATAATTAATTAGTTATCGTAGGCAGTCTCCTAGCTGTAAACATTATAGAAAATGAAAAAAATATCTAAAAAGCATAATACAAAATTATCAGTGATAATATCATTTTTACTCGGTATTGCTACCGGAGTAGGCTATAATGAAATAAATGATACAACTTCTTGGCATAGTTTTCATACTGAAACTGATAATTTGAATGTCTGCTTTACCCCTCCATCCGGTTGTGGCTCATTAATAGCAGAAGAAATATCTAAGGCTAAGGATAGTATCTATATTCAAGCATTTGGCTTAACTTCGCAAAAGATAGTTGATCAATTAATTAAGGCGAAACAAAACGGTGTTGAAATAAGGGTATTACTGGATCGTAGTAACTTACACGATAGATATTCTAAAATGCATGAATTGAAACGAGCTGGTATTGATGTATCAATAGATAAAGTACCAGGTATTGCTCACAACAAAATTATGATTATTGATAAAAATAAGGTGATTACCGGTAGTTTCAATTTTACTAACGCAGCTGATAATAGAAATGCTGAAAACGTTTTGTTAATAGAAAATAGTGATATTGCAGAGACTTACTTGCAAAGTTGGCTTAGTCGTCGAGCAAAGAATTAATGTGAGCGTTCACGGTTTTTTTGCTATTTTCTTATTATGAATAAAAAATCTGTTCGCCAAGCGTCATTGCGAGGAGCCGTTTTGCGGCGACGCGGCAATCCATTGTTAATCACTTTTTAGTATATATATATATGCAGTTACAAGAAAAAATTTATGTTTTTTTATGTGCTTTATTTGTTGTGTTAATAGTAGTTAGCAACTTAGTATATCAGAAATTTGTTTATTTACCTATTTTCTCTATTTATACATTTGAGCTATCTGTTGGTGCAATTTTTTATCCGATCACTTTTCTAATAACTAACTTAATATCAGAATTTTATGGAAAAGAAAAAGCACAGTTTTGCGTTAGATTGGCAACTAGTATAAATATTTTAGTATTATGTATTATCAGTTTTATGGGTTATCTACAAGCTACTGACTGGTCAAAAATTGATAATAATACTTTTAATTCGGTATTTGGGGCATATAGCATTTCACTGTTTGGTTCAATGATAGCTAGCTATACAGCTCAGATGATAGATATAAGACTTTATTTACTGATTCGCAAACTTACTAATAATAAATACCTTTTTCTAAGAAATTTGAGTAGTGCAATATCGTTATTTGTTGATACATCGATCGTAATTATCTTTGTTACAGTTATTGGGGTGATACCTTACGGACAAATGATATCTTTAATATTTAATAGTTATTTATTCAAACTGTTTTTTACCATAGTAACCACTCCGATATTTTACTATGTGGTGCATTATATCAGAACTTTATCTTATCCAAAAAATATGTTATGACCATAAGTTTTTCATTTTATTAAAAAAACTAGCATCATCTTCATCTTTGTCGCTTGACAATTCTGTATCTAGCATTTCTAGTAACTCTTTTTGTTTTTTAGTAAGATTTTTCGGTATCTCAATATGGATGTGGGCAAACATATCCCCTCTAATGGTTGATCTAACCTTAGACATACCTTTACCTTTTAGTCTTAGTTGTTCGCCATTTTGTGTGCCAGCTGGTATTTTTAACTTTACCTTACCACCTTCTATATCTGGTATTTCTATTTCTCCACCTAAAATAGCTTTAATGAAACTAATAGGTAGTCGACAATGCAAATTAATTCCATCAACTTTATACAGGTCATGTGGCTTAATAGTAACAAAAATATACAAATCTCCATTACTGCCTCCTCGCATTCCGGCATCTCCTTCACCAGTAAGTCTTATTCTTGTGCCTTCCTCAATACCAGCTGGAATATTTACCAATAAATTCCTATGTTGTGAATGACGCCCTTGACCATGACATTTTTTACATGGATTTTTAATTATTTGCCCTGCACCTTGGCATTTTGCACAAGTTTGATCTAAGGTAAAGAAACCCTGCTGTATTCTTGTAGCTCCGTGTCCTCCACAAGTATCACATTTGGTCATGCCAGTATCATTATTTTCTGAACCACTACCGTTACATGGTGAACACTTTACTTCACTAGTAAAGCTAATATTCTTATCGATACCACGAAATGCTTCTGACAAAGTAACTGTGATGTCATATTTTAAATCTGAACCTCTAACGCTAGTGGACTGGTGCGACCTTCTTGCCCCGCCGCCCATAAAATCATTAAAAAACTCACCAAATATATCATTCAAATCATGATTTCCCCCTCTAGAAGCCTGCCTTCCAGCTGACGATGCTGCTCCTGAATTATGAAAAGCCTCATGTCCAAAACGATCATATGCTGCTCTTTTCTGCTCATCTTTTAGTATATCATAAGCACTACTTATTTCCTTAAACTTTTTTTCTGCTTGTTGATCCTGTGAATTACGGTCAGGATGATATTGCATAGCTAATTTATGATAAGCCTTCTTTATTTCTGCTTGGCTAGCAGTTTTATTAACTCCAAGTACTTGGTAATAATCTTTTGTAGACATAATAAGGATATCTTATTTTAAATTTTATTTTTAGCCAAAACATCATTGCGAGCGAACGTATGTGAGCGTGGCAATCCATTTTTTCTGGATTGCTTCGTCGGCTTACGCCTCCTCGCAAGAGTGAAGAGTGGGGTTTAAAAATTCTTCCCAACCCTTATATATATCACCGTTTCAGCTACTTCGTAAATTCCTTAAAAAGCCTCTATATTGCTTTTGTAGTGTTTTTTTGGCAAAATTCCCCAAAATTGACCTACAAAAAGGTCTATTTTTAACCGTTTTTCACGGGGAGAGAATATGACAGAATCGTTAACTTTTTTCGATGACTTAGTTGAAAACCCCGATACTATCTTTTATAATATAGTCGGTAATTTTGTAGAAGTCAAGATTTGATCTTACAGACCCCATAAATTAACTTATTAGATTGTCAGATAAATTTTGACTGTCAGATAAGTGTTCAAGATACAAGATCTCATTATTTTTTTCAAACGCTAATTTTTTACTATCTTTAAAGGTTTGCATAGGCGTTTTACCATAACAATACTTACCAGAATGAGGACGTTCGTTATTATAATAACGTAACCAGGTATCAAGATCTTTTTGCAATTCAAAAAGTGAATTGTAAATTTTTTTACGCATTGCAGTATCATAAAACTCATTTTTCATGGTTTTATGAAACCTCTCACATATCCCGTTAGTTTGAGGGGAATATGCTTTTGTAACGGTGTGTTCTATTCCTTCAATACTTAAAAACAATTCAAAGGCATGATGTTCTATATTTCCTTTATATTCAGTACCACGATCAGTTAATATACGTAGTATAGGAATACCTTGTTCTTCGTACCAAGGTAGAACTCTATCATTTAACATATCAGCAGAGGTTATAGCTGTTTTGTCTGTGTATAATTTGGCATCCGTCACCCTGGAATAGCTATCGATAAAAGTTTGACCATAAACCTTACCTATTCCTTTAAAGTTGCCAACATAGTAAACATCTTGACAACCAAGATAGCCTGGATGTTCTGTCTCTATTTCCCCATGTGCCTCTTTAAGATTCTTACGATTCTCCAAGACACGTAATTGAGCTTCCGTAAGTATAATGCCATCCTGAGCCATTTTAGTTTCTAAAGCTACTAGCCGTTTCTTAAGATTATTGAGATCGTTCCTAAGCCAGATAGATCTAATGCCGCCGGGAGATACTAAAATCCCATCTTTTTTTAATTCGTTCGATACACGAAGTTGACCATAAGCGGGGTACTCTATTGCCATGTCTAATACCGCTTTCTCTACAATAGGATCAACTCATATTAGCCAATATGGGTTTCTTACGGCTTATTTCATACAAGGCTTCATCGCCACCATTCTCATATAATTCCTTGAATCTATAATAACTATCTCTGCTATACCCCATTGTCTTACATGCACTAGATACATTTCCTAAGCTTTTTGCTAGTTCAAGTAATCCTATTTTTGGTCTTATTATTTTCTGATTTAAATTCATTTTTATCTCCATTTAATAATTTGTTTATTTTACTAAATGTAAGATTAAATCTCAACTACTTCAAATTAGTTCTTTGCTCATCTGCTTATTCTTCTCTTAGCTTTTCCATTTCTTCTTTTAACTTTTCTATTTTTTCAAGGGTTAGCCCGGTAAATTCAATGATTTCATCTATTGGCTTTCTTTTAGCCAACATTTTTTTTGCCATAACTATAGCGTTTTCTTTAATACCTTCAGCTTTTCCTTCAGCTTTTCCTTCAGCTTTACCTCTAGCTTCCCCTCTAGCTTCCCCTCTAGCTTCAGCATCTTCAATTTTTTGTTGCTCTACCGCTAAATTATCAAGACGAGTTTTTACTATTTTCTCATAGGTACGCAATTCTTCTTCACTCCAGCTAGCTTGGTCTACAGCCTCAAAGGCTCTCCTAATAATTTCATCCTTACCTATTAAATGCTCTATTTCTGTTAATGTTAATGCACTATCTCCTGCATGCTTAAAAAAATACATCCACTTTTCTTCAATAGTTTTTAGATTTTCTATACTTTTATTAAATTTCGTCAACTCAAAAAAAACAAAGTAAAAATCTTTTAAATCATTGGCATAGGTCTTTGTATCTAAAAGACGATGCTCTGATTTCCAATGTTTTTTATCGTCAAACATCATAAAATCCGCTATTGCTAAAAATATTACTCCTTTTAATTTGGCATATACTGCCATTTTCTTGTATTCCTCATCTTCCTCAAGTATTTGCTGAGAATATGCTTTAGCTGCATAATATTGGGCTCTTTTTTCAAATCCTTTATGTTTACTTACTTGCATCTCTACGATTATTTGATTACCGTTTTGATCTTGACATAGCACATCAACAATAGATTGCCTATATGCAGCAATATCTGGGTCTTGGTTAGTTGGTAAAAACGTTACATTAATTATTTTCTCATTTTCTTCAAGGCTGAGAACATCATTTAAAAAATGAACAAGTATATCTTTATTCTTTTCAGTACCAAATATTTGGCGAAAACAAAAATCATTTTTAGGATCAAGAAATTTTGATAAAAACATATAATATAACCTCTTAATTATTACTAAATGTTGCCTTTATTTATCTGGTTCATTTTAGCACCATCAATATTATTAACTCCATCATCTTCTGAAGCCTGTGAGCATATATATAGGAACAAAGCCCGGTGTCCTTCAAGAAAGGCAGTGTACTCACTTTCCTGCCGAACGAAATTGCTACGATATATGCCGCTCATCTGAGCTAAATCCTCTAATATTATTTTACCATCTTCTCCACTAAAAAGCTTGCAATAAATTGATTTTAATTGCTCTTTTGTTAGTAAATTTGGTGGAGATGAGGAGTTAATTGATAGTTTCATTGGTTATTCCTTACCCTTGTATCTGTTGCTGTTGTAACTGTTGCATTTGCATCATCTTACGTTGTTGTCTGATTTGTAATAGTTCTTGTTCGTTTTTGAGGATTGAGCTTGGAGCTCCTCGCAACTCAAAAAATAGTTTAAAACATTCATCCCAATTAATATTATCGTATATCTCAGGAAAAAAGTTACTGATACCACTTCGTTGGAAGAAACCTAATACTTGCTCAACACTAGATATTGCTGATGTTTTCTGAGCCCTGGATAATGGTGAAACATATTCAATCTCTATCTCAGGAGGGTTTGTTGCTCCCTCTAAGATTGGTACTCTGTTATATTTAATCAGTGTCTGATATATCGCCATGATTAACGGATTTAACAACTCACTCTCGATTCTACCAACCATCGGGGACATTAAACGATATTGTTCCTCCGTTCTAATTTGTACCTCGGTGGCAGTCATTTCTTTATTTTCCTTTTGCATCCTGAATATATCGATATAGAATGCCTTATATATAGCATCCCGACATTGATTTTGCTCTATCTCAGTAGGTAAGATATTTTCCATACCAGTTAATGGTATTATTTTATCTGCCATACCATTACGATAAAAATTAACACTGCCTGGCGTAGTATATAGTGGTAAGTAGTATCCGTCTTTTGGCACTAATAATGGTGGGTCTAGTTGTTTCTGGGCTACTTTCAGGGTAATTTGCCTTAAACTATTGAGCAATTTAATATCAGGTAGCACATGATGAGCTGGAGCATAGCCGTATATAGTAAAGGCAGTTGAGTTATGTTAGTGATTGTGATAATATAAAATGAAAAATGTCAACTAGCCCATACAGTATAGATTTAAGAGAAAAAGTAATAAAATATCTAGAAGCAGGAAATAGTCAAAGGTCAGCATCTAGAGTTTTTCAATTGAGCCCTACAACAGTAAATACATGGCATGTAAGGTATAAGAAAGAAGGTCATTATCAAGCAAGGAAGTATAAAGGAGCAAAGCCTAGTATAGAAATGGATGATTTTATCAAGTATGTAGAAGAAAATCCTAATAGCAAAACGGAAGATATTGGTAAGAAATTTGGGATAAGCGCTAGTGGGGCAAGATATTGGCTAAGACAATTGGGATTTAGTTATAAAAAAAAGCCTTTACCTATGTGGAAGCTAATGCTGAAAAGCGATGTAAGTATTTAGAAGATATCAAAGATCTAGCTACAGATGCGCTTGTGTATATAGATGAGAGCGGAATAGAGATGAACATTACCCAAGATAGAGGTTGGGGAAAGAAAGGTCAAACACTACAAGCAAAGAAGAGTGGGAAGTATTACCAAAGGACGAATATTATAGCAGGTTTGGTAGGTAATAAATCTATAGCCCCTTTTGTATTCAATGGCACCTGTAATACCGAACTATTTAATAATTGGGTAGAGCAATTTTTGATAAAAGAGCTTATAGCTGGTCAAGTTGTGATTTTAGACAATGCTGCTTTTCATAAGTCTAAGAAGACTAAAGATTTAATAGAATCAGTAGGATGTAGGGTAATATTTTTACCACCTTACTCTCCTGACCTAAATCCAATAGAGAAATTTTGGGCTAATATGAAAAGGTGGATTAAACAAAAAATCGGGCTTTCACAAGAATTGTATAACACCATTTGTGCATTCTTTGCTGTAACATAACTTAACTGCTTTTACTATACTTCACCTTCTTCTTTTACCCACCGCGTTACAAAAAACGGGAAATAAGAATAGCCTGATTGACTAATAATTTTTTGTTCAGCTAGGTAAATATATTCTGAGCTATATTCAAGTGTTGATGAGCTAGATGTTACCGTTGCTTTTCTGCCTTTATTTCTCTGGTTTTGAGCTTGTGGGCTAACTATGTGCAATATTTCTACTATTTCATCAGGATTCCGGGCTAACCTTTCCTTGAAAGGGGCAAACTCTGTCCATTTAGCTGATGCAGTTTTAATTGGCATGCTAAATAGTCGGTACATTGTATTAACAAAGCCAAACTTGTTCTCTTCAAAATAACATTCCTGTAAATTAATATTACGGAAGAACATAGTTTGTGCTAATTCTATATCTTCTTCAACATAAAATATTGCAGTGCCAAAAGCAGCGAGATTTAGAAAAAACTGATGAATCTGACTATAAAAATTAGAAGTCGGATTATTGAATATATCAATTAGGGTTTTTTCTAGCATTTGGGCTAGCATGTTGCGTTCAGTGGGGTCTAAATGCTGCTGCTCGTCATTTTCAGATACTATAGTAAGGTTAAACCAGTTCATTGCTGGATTTACCAGCAAGCTTTGTAAACCTGATGCTAATTGCTCTCTTGACCAAATAGAAGTTGAATCAAATATTACCTTATTACTCTCAGTTTGTGGACAAACATATTTCTTCAGCTCATCCCATATATGATGCCATTTCTCCCGCTTGCTCTTGAGATTGTCAAAATATTCAATCTTTTTGTTTAAATCATTATCAGCCATAAGCTGTCACCATATTACGGGTTGAATTTGAGTTTATAGTTGAGTTTGGGTTTAAATATGGCTCGCCAAGCTTCTTTGACACTTTCTTGAGTTTCTTGATGAACTCGTTATCATATAACACCTCATAATTATACTTCTTACCGCTAGCAGCAGTCATGCTAGGTAAGCCAAGGGTTAACCCTTCAATATCTTTAAGTGATACTATCTTGCCCAGAGATTCAGATAATTGTGGTAAATCTTTTAATTGTGGTACTGACCGCATGTTAAAATGCTCTACTGCTTGTTTTAAACCACCAAGTTCAGCTATCGGCATTTTTTCTAGTCCTGATCGACCGTATCTTGCCATTTGGTCTAAATCACCTGACATACCATCATATTGATGGTTATTAGCAAGATCAACTGGTTCAATTCCCCCTCTAAGTCTATGCATAATATTTGATGTATTCAAGTAATGACCAATACCAACCAATGGAGCTAAACATTTTACTCCAAAACCTATCTGTCCAAGTGTTGAAGTTCCTCCCGCTACAGTTGCTGCTTCCCCTGCTCCTAGTGATGTGAGTCCCATTCCAGCTCCAAAAGTTAAGGCAGCAAGAGCTGTCCCCTGTACCAAACCTGTAATGTCGGCTGAGTCCTCATATTTCCCAGCTCGCCATTTTACATCGTGAGCATAACTATCCAACTGTCTTTGAGCAGATGAACCATAATCATTTAATCGGTTTTGCAGACCTTCAATATGCGATTGTCTACTAGCATAATCAGCCGCTATTTGTTCTTCTCTGTTTTGGTGTTGTTTATATTGTTCAATGCAGCTAATTAATTGATGTCTTGCCTGATCAAAATTACCAGTATCTTGCAATAGACGATCTTGACTTGCTTGATAGTTACCTAACTGATGCCTAAGCTCTGCTTTTTCACTACTTATATTTTTGTGTTCCCTGGTAATATCATTCATAGAATGACGTATTTTCTCTTCTATTGCCTGACGTTGTTTTTTTAACGAATCAACATCTTGCTGATGTTTGGCAATTGTGCTGCCTGCTTCTTCTTCGGTTAAGCCTCGCAAACTGTCTTTTTGCTGGGCTACTCGGTCGTAGAGATTTTGGAAAACGCCTGGTAATTGCTCCACCTCTCTCATTCTTGCTTCAAGAGCTGGAGCCTTCTGTTGCAATGCTGCAAAAGATTGTTTAAGTTGCTCGCCTGAGAAAGATAGCCTAGCTCTTTGGGCTTCTATGTTCTTTAAACCACTATCATATTGGCTAGCATACTGATTTAATTGGTTTTCCATCGCATAGCTTCTATTGCTATGTTGGTATTTTTGCTCCTCTAGAGAACGTAAACCCTGCATCGATTGTTGTATTTCGCGAGATAGATTATTGATATTAGTTTGTGCTTCACGAGCATAATTATTATGGCGATCCTGCGATTCCTCATAGTTACGCTTGCACTTTTTTGTATCAGAACCAGTGAGATATTTGCCACCAGGAACATACTTAGAAACAAAATTAGAAACATCCCGGCTAAAGTAAGTTCCAACTATACTTGCAACTGCCAGGGCTGGTAACCAGAACATTATACTACCTCGCCTATATTATTGTTGTTTATATTTATACTACTTGCATCCATCATCTTTACCTCTCCAAAGCATTATAATCATTCATTACTTTACGATATTTTAGTATGTTATATTGTGATTGCTGTTGCTCATTACCAGTTTTAACATCCATCGCTAAATAACAAAAACTCTCAGTTATATCAGTAGCTCTTGAGGAGCTAGAATGCACACCCCTTTTAGTGGCATCAAACTCATAGAGACCGTTAATACCACGCTGACATTTCTCGGCATCTATTCGGCACTTGCCTAGCAGATTTCTAGCTTTAGTTATCATTTCCTCTCGTAAATATTTCCTACCAATAGCAAAAGGTGGGAATCCTACTTTTTCGGCTATCTCGTTAGCTTGTTGTAATCGAGTATCCAAAGTCGGCATTTGTCTTCGACTCATATCATGCGGCAATACGTTACGCCCATATTGATAGGGTCTAGTTCTTAAATGATTAAGATAAAACTCTAAATCTTTGCCCCTATTCATATAAAAATCGATAATATCAATATAATCTTGTTTCTCTTGAACGAACCAAATCACCGTATAATCAACAATACCTATATCCCAGTAAGTATTAACCTGATAGCTTGCATCAAATGGCACATAGCCAATACGCCCCTGACTTTCAGCTAACCGTAATTGTTCAACAAAGGTACCGCCTTGATCACCTCTCTTGTAACGATAGGCAGCAAAATCACAATAAAACTCTCTTTGAATTTCTTCGTTAGTCATATCGACAGAATCCAACTTATTTTTATCGACTAATGGTTGTCCCTCATTATCCGTAGTATCTTCAATAGTTTTTATTTGGCAAAATACTTCCGAACTATCCTGATATTTCCGGTATAATTCTTCGCCATGGGTTAATTTTGGATTATCGGAAGGCGTATAAAGATAAAGCAACCAGGCATTATTACGAATTACCATCGGCTCTATAACGCAACTCATAGCTCGTGGATCATGGTAAGAATATTCTGAGATAACCCTCCCTTAATACCACTCCCTCTGATAGTAGCATAACGATCACTACCGACAAACTGAATCACTGAGCCATTTTTAAATAATATCCGTTGCTTATATTGCTGACTACGAGCAATAATGCCTTTAGGGATAAATGACATATAAGGACGCCCCGATAATGTCATACCATCCCATACGCTCATTTTAGCTTGATTATAGGTAGGGTAGACATACCAATAAATGCCAACTTCTCGAATAGCACTAGCAGTGATCCAGTTAATACCCATAATATCCTTACCAGCCCTTCTATGCCAAACGGCAATAGCTTTCTTACCACCCGAGTATAAATATCTCCACAAAGGTAATTGGAATGGATAGGGTGACCACTCCACCGGAAATTTAATGCTGCTAGAATTAGCTAGCTCTTTGTTGGTTTTACTAGTAGTTTCCATCACATTGAACTATCTGCCCCATAAGATTCTATTTCAAAATTAGTTACATCAATCATCTTTGCCATTTCTTGGGCTTTTGCTGTTTGTTCAGCTTCATCAGTATTTTTCCTATGATAACTAGTATCATACTTTCTCGTTTGGTATTTCTGTGAATTAGCTTTAAGATATTCCAGTAAAGACTTAGAACAATATTTTTTCTTAGTAGCAATTGCCTGATTATCCTTGTTATAGGTCACTTCCTCATAACCGTTAATTGCCCTATCATATAATACCCCTTCTGCTCTATCTACTGCAATTGCTAAAGCTAAATTGACACATTTAGCTAAATATTTATCGCTATTAATAATCCGATGCAACCTAAGTGGCGAGATACAACCAGCCTTTTTAGCGGCAATAACTATGTTACCATGCTCACAAAGATATAATAGGAAATTAGAGATATCCTCTATTGAACCAAACTTACTGATGGTACTAGATGATATCTTTGCTAAATATTTTTCAAACAAACCATAATTTTTAATCATATAGAACTCTTTAAAAATTCCTTGTAATAACCTCTATTATACCTGACTTCCAGGTTTTTTGCCAGTTGATTCACTAAAATTCCTCTTATGTTTTGCATAGTATTACAACTAGTAATTGTTGTAAATAGCTTATTTTCTATTTTTTATATTATTATTAAATTTTTATTCAAGCAATATAAAAATGCTAATTCTTGTAAAATAAAAACTAAAAAAAGTGAAATTTTTTAATAACAAGTGACTAATTACCTCAAAAAATTTTTCGCGAAACGCCCCCCTATACCCCATTTTGCAACGTGGACACCCCCCGGGTGATTTCACGGGCAATTTTTGCCCAAAAATGTAAAAAAGTGACAAAAATTGGTTAAAAACAACCAGTTTAAGGCGGAACGTTACGTTAATAACGTAAGATCCTATTCTTGTAAGCCGCATTACTCTCATATTTTCCAAACCCTTACAATTTCATATGTGATTTGTATGTACCTTTCAACCTTCAGTAACTGGTGGATTATTATTAATTCTTTTGTAATCATTCTTTTTTTGCTTAATACAATTAGTCTTTTGCTCTATTTGCCATAGCTTACAGTCAAGCCATTCTATCGACTTTTATAAACTCAAAAGTATAATTATGGCTGCTGCAAGCCTCCTCCAAAACTCTCCCGTAATGATTTATAATCCAATCCCCAACAAAGGGACTGGGTGGTTTAAGAATGAGCTTATTGCAAGTAGTATCTTCTTCAATTGCTTCTAACTTGCTGAACCACGCTTTATCGATGAGTTCACCGTATAACTTTATCAAATATTTCCGTATTTTATACCACACTGACTCTGGGTTTAGTTCACTTAGCTCTAAATAATAATCTGATGGAGTTCTTTTGTTAGTAATACGCAATTGTTGAACCTCTTTGCCATATACCTCTTGCACTTGCTTAAGTAATGTGTCTTTATCACTTTCTGACAAAGAGATATCTGCTAAATCAATTTTGTATTCATCGTCACATACTCCAAAAAAACTGCACTTCATCAGTATTTCATCAGCAATATCAGAGTCAAAAGCCCCAACTATTTTGCGTTTCAACTGACTCAGTGGCTTAGTGTCCTTATTATTTTCTACCTTCCGTAAACGCGTCTCTCTTGCCTTAATAGCATTATTCTTCCCGAAGTTAAAGTTTGGGTTATTTGCCATAGATGGTGGACGCATTTCATGAATCAAAGTTTTTTTCATGTAATTCAGCACTGCTTCCTTGCAGGGAAAGCGATTATTAGGAGACTTTTCGCTATGTTTAATCAACAGCTTATTAACATAACTCAATTCGTAGTTACGACCTGTTCTCCTTCTTAACAAAGCCGCATCTTCCTCAGTTAATGGGTAAAATTCCTCTAGCTTCCTAGGCAAATACCAACCTTTAGCCCTTTTGGTAATATTGCTAATCCAACTTGCAGCTTCCGGCTGTTGCTCAGCCTCATTGCTACTTGAAGAACCGCCTGTTAAGTCTAAATCTGAGTCTGAGTCTGACTCATCATCAGTTGGAGATGCGTCGCCGGAATTACTGTCTGGGGAATTGTAAGGTAACGTTTCACTTACTGAGCTTACCTTTACCTCCTGAGGTAAATTAAAGCTTTGCTCCTCAGTTGACTTAAGCTCTGACGAATTTTGTTCACCTGAGCTTACCGTTACTTCAAGCGGCAAATTAAAGCTTGGCTCCTCAGTTGACTCAAGCTCTGGTAAATTCTGTTCACCCCTTTTTACCTTTACCTCCTGCGGCAAATTAAAGCCTGGCTCCTTAGTTGATTCAAGCTCTGGCAAACTTTGTCCACAATTTTGTCCACAAAAACAATCCTTTTTACCGCATCTAGATATTATAGATATATATATAGATGTGTTTTTTTTTGATTTTTTTACAGTTGAGTGGTAATTTTTTTCCGGTTGAAGTGAAATATTTTTATGGCTAGATTGAATATTTATACAATCAGAGTGATAAGAATTATCATTAGCTTTACGAAAACTTATAAATTTTTTAAGAATTCTGATACATAAAATATTGCGGCATTTTAGGTTATGTTTGATCGTAGTAATTAAAGAGTGATCAATGAACCCACTTGTTTGTAATTCTATTAGACATTGTTTAACCCGTTTTTGACAAACTCCTAGCTCTTTTTCGAAAAAGTGATAGCCTTCTTGTAATTCTTCCGATAGTTTATCTTTTTGATAAATCTGTAGGCGAGAAACTATCAAAGACAGAAGTTGACGAGAAGTTTTACTTAATTGCTTGCCACAATTATTAGTAAGGTTTCGCCATTCAGGTGGGACGAAATTACCAACAAAATTATAAAAGATAACATCAGGATTTTCAACTAAAGCGTTAGGAAGAATTAATGATTCTGTCATATTTTCCCCCCTTGTAATAGGATAAAAAATAGACTATTTTGTAGGTCAATTTTCAGGATTTTTGTCTGAGAAGTGACATATGAGTTACATATGGAATGGTTATTAAGATTATAAAAAAACTGAAAGCTTAGAGGTATATGGTGGGCGATGAGAGACTTGAACTCCCGACATTCTCGGTGTAAACGAGATGCTCTACCAACTGAGCTAATCGCCCGCTTCTTCAGCTTAAGGCAGATATTGCCCCATTTCCTCAGAAAAATCAAGTTATTTCTAAAATTATTTAATTTTTAGATATAAATGCGAGTTTAAGATAAGGAAATGTTGGTAATACAAGAATAGACTTCTTTCGAACCTCTACTTCTGCTGGTAATTTGTGCGTGATACCGGTACTCCGTTCCTCACGTCTTATCTTCCAGATGAGAAGGAGCAAAAATTATGCCATAAAAAGGGATTAGTATGCGGTATATGGGATAGGAAATTAAATTTTCTTTACTGACTACATGTTGTCATTTGGTGCATCATTATGCCAGATAAATTGAAGAAATGCTGATGAGAATGTGCTTTAACAGTGGAAATTGATGTTTGAAAATATTATTAATATACATAAAAACATTATATCTATTAATTTAAATCATGTCAAGTAAAAAGTGATATTTACATGACTACAAATCTCTGCAAACCCTATTACTTAGACGTTTCAAGCACTTTTTTATCTGGAAGATAAGTAGCGAGTTTCGAAAGAAGTCTAATGAAGGGGTTTCTAATGCGAGTATAGGATAAGGATTAACACTCTTAATTTTAGTACATTTTAATCCGATTCCACATTGTATAAATCGCCTCCCAAATCAACACCATTGCCTTGGTGAGGATATTCTAGTAATTTCTTTTTGCCTTTAGTTGCAGTTAAATAAATTATAATTCTATCAAAACTAATATCATTATCTAATATTAAATCTTTAATATTTAACTTGTGATCTGAAAATAAATATTTCAGGCTATTAATTAGGTTGCCCTAATTACTTCCTGTGACAGAATAAAAATGTATTTTAAATATATCACAAATATTTTGCTTTACTGTATTTGAACCAAATTGTGTAGAAGATAATACTGTTTCTGTAAAATATTCTTCTGGCTTTGGACATAATAATTTAAAGATATCTAGGCTTTTTGGCTCCGTTAGCGAATGATCCCATAATCTTAACAACACTGATATCTGTAAATCTTGTGAAAGCTTTCCGAACGATTCTTTAGAAAATTGATTGCCTGCTCTTCCTTTATTCTGGGATTTTCCTTTTGCCATAAAATCCTTAATAATCACATATATATCCGTAACAAACGGATATAACTAGGAGTGCATTATAGATATTTTATGTAGAATGTCAATATTTATAATAATAGATTAGTGAACATATTCTGAAAATTGTTTTACACAACACTATTTGGATTGCCGCGTCGCCGCAAAGCTGCTCTGAGCCATGACGATTGGGATATAGTCAATTCAGGAGAAGTTGATGCTAGGAGCGATGGAGCGACGCCTATAAGTAATAGACGAGCGACGAGTGACGACGTCACCAACTTCTCATCAATTGACTATACATATACGATATTAGCGAAACCACGTAATGGTCGTGGCAATCCACTATTCATTAGTTTGTTGAGAAGGTTTATTATTAGAAGTAGTGGGCTTAATTCTGCCAACCATTTCATCTAGTGATATTTGAAAATAGTCTGCTAGGGCTACGGTGATTGGACTACTAAGTTTCTCTTGAGTACTATTCTCTTTTATAAAATCTTGAATTGGATTTTCACTGAATCCAATATATCCACCTAATTTATATGGATTTAAATTCTGTTCTTGTAGCTTTTTATTAATAAAACTTCTTAAATTAGAAGTAATATTACTTAAAGAAATATCAATAAATTCGTCTTGCGTAACATATTTATTTCTTCCTACAACTTCATCCATAGAACACTTAAAATAATTCGCTATTTTGAGTATAGTGCCTATTTCTGGATTAGGCTGAGATAAATTCATAATTTTGCAAATAGTAGCATAAGAAATATTGGTTTTCTGTACAAAATCCTTTCTTTTTAAGTTTAATTTGTCGAATTTTCTTTTTAAAAATTTTTGTATTTTATAAACAAGAGGCATGGGTAAAATATAACTACACTTTGTAATAAAAATATTCATGAAACACGAATATTTTTCTTGACACCACCAAATAATTATATTAGACTCTTAAAATAGGATGGGATCAAAAAAATAGCTCAGTAACTACTGACTAATTTTTTAACCAAAAATATATATTTTGGTTTAGTTATCCGATTAGTATTTAGCCTTAGCGTCTATTAGCGAGGAGCCATTTTAGTGGCAACGAAGCAATCCAGAAAAATTAAATTTAGGTTGCTTTGGAGGCTTACGCTTCCTCGCTAACAGACGGTGTATGCTAATCGGGTTGCTATAATCTCAAACTAAAAAAGCCAGTGTAACACTCAAGCGTTTAGCTTATTAATAAATCTAAAACCTGAATGTTACATTTAGGTTATAAACTAGTAAGTACTCAAAAGTTTTACAGACAAAAAGTACTTACTAGTGAAATTAATCCAATAGCATTGCTATTAAATTACAACCATTATCGAGGTGTAACTGTGATCATACACGAATTTTTTCAACTAGTCAAACTTCATTATTTTTTTTATAATCTGATAGTTAACTAGCATGAATCATACAATACAATTATTAATGATCTCAGTAGTTGGCGTACTCATTATAGAAATAATATTAATCTTGACTTTTATCAAGTGGCTTCACAATATTCGGGTTAACAGTGAGCATATTGCCAAGAGTAGCAAGGACTTTTCCAGCATTTTTACCAAGGATATAGAAGAAGTAAAACTGCTATACCAAAAATTAAAAAAGCTTATTCATATAAATGGTGAGAAAGAAGATAAAATATTACATGGATTATTTTTTTCAGAAGAGATAAAAATATATCGAAATGTTACTTGCTGAAATCAGGGAATTTAAGGAGCGGTGTCAGATGAGTGAAAAAGCACGCAACAATGAGGATGATCAATTGACAAGTGGAGTTAAATAGAATGATTAAAGAATATCTTGAAGATAGATTTAAACAAGGCAGGCTTTATAATAGTTAGCTGATTGACGTGGATGATACGGCAAAAGCTTTAGAGAATTTACTAATATTTATAGAAACCAGTTTGTTTAAAGATAAAATTCAATTAAAAAATCATCCAGATTATCGGTTAGTAGCAAGGGATAATTCTGTTACCACTAATGTCAAAGATATATCTGTTGACCAAATTAGAGATTTACAGCAATTTTTTTATAAAACATCGTCAATATCTAAATATAGAGTGGCTGTTATTTATCAAGCCGATCTAATGAATCTTAATGCAGCAAATTCCTGTCTTAAACTTTTAGAAGATACTCCAAAAGATAGTTTTATTTTCTTAATTACCTCAAGAGCTGCTGGCATAATCAGCACTATAAGATCTAGATGTGCTAAAATTAATATAAAATCACAAAATCGCTTAGTGGGAAGTGAGATATATGTTAAATTTATTACATATATTGCCAATTGTTCAGACCCTAAAGTGAGGCTAAATATTATAGCAGAGTTTACCAGTAAAAACAAAGAATTATGGGGAGATTTTGCTTGTAGCATGCTATATCTAGTGAATAGAATTACTAAAAAATCTCTTAATATTAATATTGAATCCAATGAATTAGAGAATAAAATATTTAATCAATTATCCTCTAATTCACCTGATTGTTTGGTAACAAAATTTGCCAATATTAAGCGAATAATAAATAATACTATAGATTATGATCTAGACCTAAGGGCTAGTACTATAGCATTAATAGAAGAATTAACTTAAATATATCGTACGCTATTAGCGAGACCATGTAATGGTCGAAGCAATCCATTTTTGATCGTTTTCTGGATTGCTTCGTCGGCTTACGCCCCCTCGCAATGACGGTGTTGTAAGGAGCCTCCTCGCTAATAGACGTCTTGTACTTTAACTTTTTTTCCGTGAACGCTAACTGTTTTTTTGGTAACTTATACAGCTACACTGTTGCTTCACTTCCATTTCCTATCGTTGAAACTACATCTTCTACCATATCTACAGTACTCCCAACTATTGTAAATACGTTTTGCGCGAGGTTTGTCCCAGGTAGTAGGGATAACATAATCTCACCGGTATCAGACAGGATGTCTTCTGCTTCGACTATTGCTTTTTGCACGCCATTACAACGTTTATAATGAATATCCTTAACTTTCTTGCAAGCATAAGCAGTAGCAGCTACTGCTACTGCAGCAATAACTGCAGCTCCTCCGTATACTGGACCACCCATTACTTTTCCTTCTTGACCTATAGTAGTTTGTTCCTGTGGCGTTGCTGTAGGAGCGGCAATGCCCTTAAATGCAGCATTAGAAGGGTCTACGGGAGTAATTGTTTCTTCCGTTATAGTAGTAGAGTTTTCCTCAATAAAAGAGACAGAAGAAGATGGTTCAATATTAGTAACTACTGGTTCTAGTATTGTGTTTAGCTCATCCAACAGTTCCATGGCTGGTGCAAAATTTGGATGTGCTTCAAGAGACTTAGCGCATTCTACTAGAGCTTCCTCATGTTTACCTTTAGACTTCAAACTTTTGCACTCCTTAAAATGTTCATAATGCGATGAAGATGGTAAACCACATTTGTAATTCTTAACATAAGTGTTTCTTACATCACTCTCATAATATTGCTTATGTGTAAAAGCTATCTGTGCTATTTGCGGCTCCGTAGAGCTTGTTAGTTGTAGCTCTCGCAAAGAATCTCCCCAAGTAACTTGCTCCCCTTCTTCGCTTAAAGTAAATCTCTGATTTTGGCAGGGTTCATCCACTAAACACTTGGCATATAAGTTGGTTCGTTCTGGAGAAAATAGCCAGTGCGGAGGAGTGTACACTGCTCCCTTTCCAACCATCAAGCAGCTACCATTTGGCAAAGTAAGGGTCTTTACTTCTACGATCTCATCCGCAGCACGCTTACTTCTATTATGAAGAACTACATCAGAATTATCTACAGGTTCTTTAAATAAAGAGTTGAGGTCACCGCCATCTAGACTATTATAGCAAAAGCAGTTAAGTTATGTTACAGCAAAGAATGCACAAATGGTGTTATACAATTCTTGTGAAAGCCCGATTTTTTGTTTAATCCACCTTTTCATATTAGCCCAAAATTTCTCTATTGGATTTAGGTCAGGAGAGTAAGGTGGTAAAAATATTACCCTACATCCTACTGATTCTATTAAATCTTTAGTCTTCTTAGACTTATGAAAAGCAGCATTGTCTAAAATCACAACTTGACCAGCTATAAGCTCTTTTATCAAAAATTGCTCTACCCAATTATTAAATAGTTCGGTATTACAGGTGCCATTGAATACAAAAGGGGCTATAGATTTATTACCTACCAAACCTGCTATAATATTCGTCCTTTGGTAATACTTCCCACTCTTCTTTGCTTGTAGTGTTTGACCTTTCTTTCCCCAACCTCTATCTTGGGTAATGTTCATCTCTATTCCGCTCTCATCTATATACACAAGCGCATCTGTAGCTAGATCTTTGATATCTTCTAAATACTTACATCGCTTTTCAGCATTAGCTTCCACATAGGTAAAGGCTTTTTTTTATAACTAAATCCCAATTGTCTTAGCCAATATCTTGCCCCACTAGCGCTTATCCCAAATTTCTTACCAATATCTTCCGTTTTGCTATTAGGATTTTCTTCTACATACTTGATAAAATCATCCATTTCTATACTAGGCTTTGCTCCTTTATACTTCCTTGCTTGATAATGACCTTCTTTCTTATACCTTACATGCCATGTATTTACTGTTGTAGGGCTCAATTGAAAAACTCTAGATGCTGACCTTTGACTATTTCCTGCTTCTAGATATTTTATTACTTTTTCTCTTAAATCTATACTGTATGGGCTAGTTGACATTTTTCATTTTATATTATCACAATCACTAACATAACTCAACTGCCTTTACTATATACTCTTTGAGTTCTGAGCGTTCTTCCCTATCTAACCTAAGTTGTTTAGCTACAGGGTCACCGTATGTAGGTTTTTCAGTAGCTTCTTTAATTATTTTTACCAATGCTGGATCATTCTGATATTGATAAATAGACGGTAGGGATGATGATACATCTAGCTCGGAAGTACTATCATTAGCTTTTTCTATACCCGTATTTTCTCTTGTAAAGACTACCTTAGCTAAAGTTGAGGTTGTAGTATAAAGTAGAACAAGAGATGTGGTAAGAAGATGAGAAGGCGAGAAATATTTCATAAAAATTGTTTCCTATTTTATAATATTGATTAACATTTAGTTTAACAAGATAGTTAATAAAAACTAACTAAATTGATATAATAGGTTTTTTATATAGAAGTCAATATTTAATTTCAAAGTTGTATAAAAAAATAACATCCAATGAATAGTAGATTGCCACGACCTACTTGCGTGGTCTTGCAATGACGGGCTATTGCAAGGTATTCGTAGTGACGCTTGGGTAAGAACAGTCTCGTCATTGTGCATAAGCATCAGTTCAAGGAAAATGAGATGAAAAAGATATAGGAAAATACGACTTAAGATTGTATAAGTGAGGATTCACAAACAACTTAATAAGGAACCCTCAAAATGAATATACAAGAAATAGTCAAAAAAAATAAAAAATTGTGCTGACACTCTTAGTGCTAGCTAAAAATCTGTTATTATTGATTTTTTCAAGAGACTTCTTGCATAAGTCAAAAAAGCTCTCGGGATTTTTAGGAGAAACGAAGCCTGCTACCTTCGTGTACATAAACGTACATGAGGAGCGGAGGCGAGTTTCGACAACAAAACCCCCAACTAGATTGACTTATGCAAGAAGTCTAAGATAATAATGGTTATAAATTTATGGTAGTAAGTATAAAATTTGCCGCTGAATTACGGAATAAATTACATGGTTTAAATCTTTCTAACCCGCAACATCTACAATTTTATCAAGAAATGGTATTTGTTTTTATTAAAGGTAATGAAAATGAAATATTACAGATATATAAAGATATTAAGGGCAACAAGACCATAGGAATAGGTTTTAATATGGATAATCCCAAAGCAAAAATTGTTTGGCAGGCAATATTTCAGGGTTTGATATCATTTGACAAAGTTTATAATGGTCAGCAAACTATTACAACTCAACAATCTCGAATGATATACGACTACAAGAGTGCTGTTAATCGCATCGAACTAAAAAATATTTATGGTAAGTCTTGGGATAAGCTAAAACCTAACGAGATGCTGATGATTGAGGATCTGTATTGGAATGGTGGTAATAAGTTAGTGGGTAAGTTTACAAAATTTTTTCAGCATATGGTTCTTTATGCTGAAAGCTCTAAGTTAAAATATCTAGAGCAAGGATTAATCGAAGTAAGAGAAGGTTCTAATAAAGAAAAGATTAGGGGAATTCAAAATCGTAGAAATGTGCAAAGTGAAATAGGTGACTCGTCCAAATGCCCTATCCCCTTCTCCCATAATAAGTATTTTCACGATTTTTTTTCACCACCACCTCTTGTAAAATAGATTGTAAATTACTATATCAGAACTTGTTAAGTTGAATTGTTTAATCGGAATTAGGAGTGTATATGGCAAAAATTATAGGTATAGATTTAGGAACAACAAATTCCTGCGTTGCAGTAATGGAAGGGAAAGAACCGAAAGTTATAGCAAATGCCGAAGGAGTTAGAACGACTCCCTCAATGGTAGGATTTGCTAGCGGTGGTGAAAAATTAATTGGCGAACCAGCAAAGCGTCAAGCTGTGACCAATCCAAAGAATACTTTATATGGCGTTAAAAGATTGATAGGTAGAAATTTCTCTGATCCTATGGTTAAAAAAGATCAAGACCTTGTACCGTACCAAATCGTAAAAGCTGCTAATAATGATGCTTGGGTTGAAGTTAACGGAGAAAAATATTCACCTAGTCAAATTAGTGCTTATATTCTGCAAAAAATGAAGGAAACAGCTGAAAATTATCTTGGTGAAAAGGTAACGCAAGCAGTTATTACTGTACCAGCATATTTTAATGATGCACAACGTCAAGCAACCAAAGATGCTGGAAAAATTGCTGGTTTGGACGTATTACGGATAATCAACGAACCAACAGCCGCAGCTTTAGCATATGGTTTTGATAAAGCTGAAAGCAAAATAATTGCAGTTTATGATCTTGGTGGCGGTACGTTTGACGTATCAATTTTAGAAATAGGTAACGGAGTATTTGAGGTTAAATCTACCAACGGTAATACTTTCCTTGGTGGGGAAGATTTTGATTCAAGAATTCTAGATTATTTAATCGATGAATTTAAGAAAGAAAGCGGTATGGATTTACGCAAAGATCCTTTAGCTTTACAGCGTTTGAAAGAAGCTGCAGAAAAAGCTAAAAAAGAATTATCATCTGTACCGCAAACCGATGTTAATTTACCATATATTACAGCTGATAGTTCAGGTCCTAAACATTTAAATATAAAATTTACTAGAGCAAAATTAGAATCCTTAGTGGCAACGCTAATTGATGATACAATAGAACCATGTAAGAAAGCTTTAAAAGATGCTGGGCTAAAAGCCTCAGATATTCAGGAAGTAGTGCTAGTTGGCGGTATGACTAGAATGCCAAAAGTTATTGACAAGGTAAAAGAATTTTTTGGTCGCGAACCACATAGAGGAGTAAATCCTGATGAAGTTGTAGCTCTAGGGGCTGCTATTCAAGGTGGGGTATTAAACAAAGAAGTTACTGATATATTATTACTAGATGTTACCCCTTTATCTTTAGGTATTGAAACTCTTGGGGGGGTATTTACTAGGCTGATTGATCGTAATACAACTATTCCTACCAAGAAAAGTCAAACATTCTCTACGGCGGACGATAACCAACATGCGGTAACGATTAGAGTATTCCAAGGTGAACGGGAAATGGCAGCTGCTAATAAGCTGCTTGGGCAATTTAATCTTGATGGTATTCCCCCTGCCCCACGAGGAGCACCACAAATTGAAGTAACCTTTGATATCGATGTTAATGGTATAGTTCACGTTTCTGCCAAAGATAAAGCTAGTGGTAAAGAACAAAAAGTAACTATCCAGGCTTCTGGAGGGCTTAGTGATGCAGAAATTGAACAAATGGTCAAAGATGCGGAAAAAAATGCTGATGAGGATAAAAAGCGTCGTGAATTAATTGAAGCTAAAAATAATGCCGATAGCTTGATTTATTCAACTGAAAAGACTCTAAAAGAATATGATGGTAAAATATCAGTTAGTGATAAACAACAAGTAGAAAATGCTATAACAGAGTTAAAGGCAGCTTTAGAGTCAGATAATCCTGAAGAAATTAAAGCGAAAACTGACGCTCTTATGGCAGCAAGCATGAAAATTGGAGAAGCTATGTACAAATCTCCGTCAGAAGATGATAGTAATACAGAAGCTAAGGCAAGTGATGACGATAAAGTAGTTGATGCTAATTACGAGGATGTAAGTAATAAGTAATTACTATGCCATTGTGAGGAGGTGTAAACCTCCGAAGCAATCTAGTTTAATGGATTGCTTCAACCATTTACATGGTCTCGCAATGACGTATATACATCCCAAACGTTATTGCGAGGAGTAGCTTTGTTGCGACGAAGCAATCCAAATCTAATCACTTTCTTGGATTGCTTCGTCGGCTCACGCCTTCTCGCAATGACGTAATGTTGTAAAGTGACCTTCTCGCTAATAGACGTTTGTGAATTCGGCGTAATATTAGCCTGGTTAGCTATAACTAGCTTCCCCTGAATAAGATTTAACATAGCAACTAATTTTCTTAACTTGCTATAATATACACCAAAAATCACTACCACTAAGTAGCAGAATGAAAAAAATATAATAATTTAAAAGAAATTATTAGTAATCATCGAGGAGCTGATCATTCATCTTCTGTATCGGTATGTCTTGCTATTAGCTCTTCTGTTGATTTACGGCAAAAACCACGCTCCTCTGCTTCTTTTTTATACCACTCCAGATATTCCCGTGTATTAATATCTATTTGTTCAATTACCCTTTTAGCTAGAAATTGTAATTCTTCCTTATTAATTTCTACCAATTCTAGTATTGACTCATCTTTTTCTTCATTAGATATTGAATCCATTTCTAAAATATCATCAATTAATATATCTACTGCATTGCTAGCATATACTTCTTTTTCTAATTCAGGTAATAAGCAACTAACTGCCCAAGATAGCGTACCAATATTTTTTTTGATTTCTTTAGCAGTTAAATTACCCTTAATCCATCTATTACAGACTCTTTTAATATCTTTCCTCTCTTGCTTTGACCACCAATCCCTCATTTTGATCCTACTTTTTATTTTCCAATTTAGGTTTAGGTTCTATCTCTTGAGCATTTAATTTGGTTAGGTTATTTTATAAAATGTGTTAATTTCATATTACCTGTTACTAAAGTATTTTCTTAAATAACTGTCGTAATCATTAACCTCCTTTAATATAAGATCATCTACCAAATTGGAATTTTCAGTATATTTAATAAAATCTATTTCTCCTATAAATCCATGAAAATTATCTATGAATTCCTGGGTTACACCTTCTAGTGCGCTGATATTGCCACTCAAGTTTGCTACCATATCATCTGCATTTATTTGCTTTGTACGAAATTTTTCTATACTATCAAATACTCTATTTAAAATATTTTTATTACCATTATGCATATTTGCACCCCTATTTCTTTCTACTAATAGTAACAACTATATTATTTTCAGTAATTACTCTTATGTTTTCAGTTTCATATATTGTTCGTCCTATTCCATCCTTCACCTTTTCATATACTTTAGTATAAGGGGATTCAATGATCATTTGTACAAAATTAGGCGGTATGCCTACAGGTGGGTGATTTGATGTATGTCCAGCCACCCTACCTAGTGAAGCAGGATAAGTATTTTCTAGAGCATGTCTAGTATATAATAAATTTCCATACTCTTTATTGTTTATAATGACTTTCTCTACATCTTCCCAATTACTCCAAGTAGATTGCGATAGCTCTCCCACTTCTGAAGCTGGTAATTTATGCTCAACCTTAGGAAGCACAGATGAGGTTATGGGTTTGCTTTCCAGTGGGATAGTTGGTTTGGTTAGGATATTTTCACCAAGAGATGCCCCTGTTTTACTAGCCTCACTAGCAGGAAGTTCTTGTATTAATAGATACAGTATTTAGCTAGCTAATATATGGATATTGACCTTTTAGTTGCTTCATTCTTTCTTCGTAATTTATTGAAGAGGTATACTGCTGCCACTTCTTTGTTCCTTCCTTATAATGACCCATTTTTGTTTGCAGAAATTCTTTACATGGTTCAATATCTTCTTGAACTATAAAATTCATATTTAGCGACTCAAGATATTGTAGCACTTCCATTGTCACTGAAAAACCATCTCCATTTTCCCAATCTAAAACTTTTGTGTTATCAGCATCATAAAGCTGATTAGCCGTTTCATATAGCTCAGCTGCTGTTATTTTATTTTGTTGCCAAGCATCCAGTAAGCTTAATAAATACTCTCGAGTAACCACTACAAATTCTAACATAATTTTATACCATAAATTTTTATTTTATTATTTTTATTTCGATAACAATACCTCTAGGATCAATTGTTTCCTTAAAATGACGTAATGTAGTACCATCATTATCAATAATCTTAATGAAGCTTTTATTATATCCAGGAGTTTTGGATTTTACAGTATGTTTCATAACTATATTTCCATTTTCCATTTTTATTATCTCAAAATCTCCATATTTTAAAGTATTCGTAGCTTCATGAATTTCATTAGTAGCACTACCAAAAAACTTATTAGCAGCTTTTTGTACTTGCGGGGTATCTCCAAACTGTCTTGCAGCATCACGTGACTGGAACAATATACTTTCACCTTCATATTTAACAGGCAGTTTTCCTACTCCCTCTATTACCTTGCCACTACTTTCAATTGCCACTTCAGAAGTTGGTAATTTATGCTCAACCTTAGGAAGCACAGATGAGGTTATGGGTTTGATTTCCAGTGGGATAGTTGGTTTGGTTAGGACAGCCCCTGTGTCAACAGATATTTTACCAACTCCATCTTCGATAGCCAATAGTGGATTGTAATGTTTGGATTTAACCAGAGAGAGGGGGTCTATAGGGATATGAGGGATAGGTTTCACAGCAAGTAGCTTTGGTACATTAGCTAATGGAATTTTTCCTATAGTATTACCTGCAACTTTTACAACAGTCCCAACTGGCATAGCAGAGAGTAAAGCTGTTTCTAGCGATATTTGCACCCCTCGTGGTAAGTCATTATAGTGCTGTGCTATATGGTTATATACATCTTTAGGCAGTACGATTTTTGTAGCACCCTTGGCAACATATTTGACCCCATCAATTGCACCTCCAACAACCGCACCTATAGCTGCCAGTGTTTCTCGCCCACCTTCCATATGCGATACCGCATATGCAAAATTGCTACCAGCCCATTCTATCACTTCTCCAGCCTGGGCTACTGACTTAACTAGCTGATTATTAGCATATTTGTTATTTGGATTATTGAAATAGTCAGCTATATTCTTATCAGTATCTCCAGTGGTTTTGCACTCCTCCATTGGTTTAATAATTTTAGCTATAGCACCCCCCATCTCCCCGCCTACTGCATAAGCTTGTTGCATTAAGGTTTCATCCCGGGCGAGCTTCTTGGCTTCAGCATCACGCATATTCTGCCCAGCAATTTGCAGGATGTTTTGGTAATATTGCTGCTGTTTGGCTTGTGCTGCCTGTTTATCGGCTGTTAGAGTAGCTAGCAAAAATTTAGCTCCCGATAATTCTGCTGGACTTAAGGGTTTCGGTTGAGGAGTTGATGGTGATGGTGGGTTTAAGGGTTCTTTAGGCACAATCGGACAGGCTATGCCCTTTAAGATATCTGCTGAGTACTTACCTTGAGTGCTACCGGATATAGCATCATATATGCTGCCACTATTATTCGAACCTTTATTAGAAAAACTAAAATATTGCTGGTTAGTTGGGTTATAACCGATAGTAATTGCCTTACCACCCTGACTTTTGCCATAAGATTGCAACATCTTACCATTTTCAAAGACATAGATCGGCTGTTTCAATGAAGATGACAATAATACCATTGAATAGTCATTACCAACCATAGAACCTGACTTTCTCGATAGCGAATTGAGTACTAGATCGCCGCTGGTCAACCACGGAAGATTGGTATCTGGAGCTTTATTAGTTCCTTCACTTCGTTCAGGATGACTATTGGGGTTAGGATAACTATTGGAGTTAGGATGACCACTGGGTTTAGGGTAAGGAGGACCACCACTAAGTTTAGGAATAGCACCACTATAGCTAGCAGGACGATAAGCAGCAAGTTCAGCCTTTCTCATATCAATTTCTTTCTTATACTTATTTAATTGATTCATTTGCTCTTTTTGGTAATTCTCAAGCAACTTATCAGCAACTAGACTAATACCACTACCTACAATCGGATTAACTAGCTTCCCCTGAATAAGATTTAACATCGCTTTACCAACCATATTACCTATCTCCTTAGATAAATCGGCAATTTTACTATCCTGCTCGCTACTACTCATTTCCATAGTCTGATCTTTAAACTTAGCTTTGGCTCTTCCTCCTGCTTTATTAATGCTAGTTTCTATATTATGTTTTATATCATCTATGATCGGCTCTAATTTGCTCGCTATATCTATCATACCGCCTACTCTATGGACAGTATGTATAGCCCCTGCCAAATCACTATGCTTAGCTGCAGCAGAAGATATTCCAGACACTAACTCATTGATAATCCTAGCATGTTCCCTGGTCTTAGTAGCATGGAAAATACCATGTTGTATTTCTGTCATCATCTGGTGACGCTCTACATTACCCTTGCCTAGTAATATAGTATTATGACTTAAAGCATTACTTGCTACCTTTGCAACACCGCCAGCTATCCTTTCTTCTACACCATCTAGGACATTTTCTCTTATTTCGTTACTTACCCAATTACAGGCTTGCTCAACAGCTATAGTTTTAGCGAATTGAACCCCTGCTGTTTTAGCTAGCTGCTTAACTGTCTCTAATTCTAGATTCTTGGTAGCTCCTTGAACTACTGTAGTTTCTAAAGATTTTTTCGTGGTTGCCTCAGTTGCTGCTTGTTTTGTTCCTTCTGCTGCGGCTTTTCTAGCAGCAGAAGCTTCAGCTAGTTTAGTACAACCAACTTGTGCACCAATTACCGCATAGCTAATTGCTTTACCGAGGAAATAATCCTCTAAATTAATTGCTTTACCTTTAGCAACGCTAGCAGCTACCTTATAGGCATCCATCAACCCTTCAATAAAAATACTAGTAGCAAGTGGCATACCACCACCTAGCGTCCCAACAGCAATAAATGCCCCTACTGCCATTTGGGCAATAGCACAAACTGCTACTAACATGGTATCTTGCCATTCTTGCCGTGGTTTATAAGTATCTAGCTCAAATATTGTACTAATGCCCATAAACTCGATTTCCACTATATCGTCTTTGCTTAAATCAGGAGCTAGTTTGTCTTTGCCAATATTTGATTTAACTCTTACTTCCAACTCACCAGATTCGTTAATGACCTTAAGTGCTGAGTTTATATGCTCATAAAAACTCTTAAAAAAACCAATTTTAGTAGTAATTTGTTTTAATAATTCATTGTCAGCACTGGTGGAGGTAGCTACTGTTGTAGCCATGGCTGTTAAATATGATAAAATTTCAGATAATCTGTTGCCAGTTTCCAGTAACGACGATATTGCATTACTTTTATAGTTCTCATCATTTTCGGGACCTCTGTTAATAAAGCATTCTGCTGTATAATAATGAGCAGCAAAATTATAGATATCATCAATATTTGTGGCTTTGCCAAGAGTTCTAAGAATAGCTCCAGAATCACTAAGACCATAATAGTGAAGAACTACATAACTAGGATTGCTATAATTACCAGCTTGATGCTTAGCTTTAGCAGCGGTAATAAACGTATCTATATTATCACTTTCTTTGTGGGTTTTTAGCCATAAGCCAAAATCCTCGATGAATTGCTTAACCTTGCCATCAACTCTTCTTTTATCCCCAACTGCTTTAGCGAATTCTGAGTAGACAGAAGTAAATTTTTGGTATAAGTCATCTTGAACAAGAAAACCTGGTATAGTATGCTCTATACTATGGGTAACATGATAACTTTCTTGTGCATCACGCTCTTGCTTTTTAGCAGCAACTACTTCCTCGCTACTTATACCTAGAGATTGATACTCATAATAGTTGTTATCTAACGCGATAATCTGATAACTTCCACTATTACCTTGCCTTGCAGTCCTACCCTTTACTTGTGCTTCATCTCTGGCATTCTCGGCAATGAAAGTAGATATAACATGTAGCCCACCATTTGCCTCAACCTCTGAACTAGTCTTAATGTCAGTTCCTCTACCAGCTAAATTAGTTGCAACTATAATAGTATTAGATCGGGCTAATTGCTCTATATCGGAGTTATATAAGGTCTTTTCACTTCTTGAATAATTAATAATTTTCCCCTTATTGCCACATTTATTTTCCAACGCTGTACAAAGCTCTGCTGCATCCTTGATGTTCTTGCATATTATTAGTACAGCTCTATTGTGCAATATCGCTTCTTGGTAGCTACTCTCACATACTGCCTCTCTTAAATCATCTAAGGTTAGTTCAAGCCTAGCTGGTAACTCTATAACCTGTTTGTCTTTATAAGTTGGGACAAAGGTAATATCTACTCCATATACAGTTTTTACAAATTTCTGTGAACTATCAGAGCCAAGTGTACCGGTCATGCCAAGAATTTTGCCATATTTTAGGAAATAACAAATATTGCTAATAAAAAAGGTAGTTAATCCTTCTGAAGAAATACGACAATTATGCTTTATTTGTAAGAATTGGTGCAAGCCATTTTGCCATACCATATTTTCTTGCGTTACCCCTGTACTACTATCTACAGGGTTGATTACTTTCTTACCATCAGCATTAATGTTAATTACATAGTCTATATCTAATTGCAACTTAAGTGCAGCTCCTACTAAACTTGCCGCCCAATTACCTGCCTGGAATTTAGCATATTGCACTAGATGTTTTGGTATGGGTGATGCATCGATAATGCTCTCTATCATTTCCCTAGTCCTTTCAATAGCAAAACTTTCTTCAAAATTCATAGGTAGAATGACTTTCTGAAAATTATTCCATGCTATAGTCAGAATAGGTAGTAAATATTCCATCAACGGAACAGGTGCTGTTTGTTTAGCAATATGATTGCTGCTATCTACTAGCATACTATCTACTTCGTCTACTATCGTGACGGCAAAATCTCTATCACCACGGCTTGCACCTTGACCACTAGTATTACTGAGAAAGTCGGTTTGAAAACTTAATGCATCTCCGTATACTATATCACAGGAATAACAAGCTTTTTCTCCACTCGTATTGGCTTTCCCGATATTAATATCAACGCTTAGTCCCAATAACTCAAAAAAACCCCTAGCTCCTTCATAACCAATGCTAGACAGAACAGGTGAACTAGTGATCAAATCTACTTTTTCTCCATTTAAGGCTAGTATGGCAGCTAGCATGGCAGATATTGTTGATTTGCCCTCACCAGTTGCGATTTGTAGTAATTTACCTTTGTTAATTGGAGCATAATCAAGTAACAATAATAGGGAGGCTATTTGCGTATCGCGAAGTAAATGCCCTTCTTTACCATTTTGTACCGTATGTAGATTATTAGCTCTTTGTAGTACTGCTATAAGTTTTACTAGATCATCTTTACTAATAACACTTCCCGGTGAACAACTAGCCTTAAATTTTATTGCCCACTCTTTTACTTGTTCTGCATTCCAATCTTTTATAGCTAACCCATTATCACTAGCTGAATATAAACTTTGGATTCTCTGTAAAGTAGCTACATATTCTTCAGCTTTCCCTGCTAAATCAGGGTTAAGCTCAACAAACTTTTTTAGTAATTCAGCCCCCTTATTCTCCAATTTATGCTCAAATTGATTACTAGCAATAGTATAAATGGCTGGCTCCAATTTCTTGCCAGGCTCTTTACTAACAATATCAACTACCGTATCACCTTCTTTGTTCCTTTGTTCATCGGTTATTTGATATTCATAAATAGTTGTAAAGCCACTTACAAAAAACAATATATTATTTGCATTAATATATTGTAAAATCTCAACTAAGTTACTTACTGACCAGCCTTTTGACTTTAATTGATAGCAAAACTGCCTAATCCTTGCCAAAATATCGTCTGCTCCAAGACCTTCAAGGTTCTCTAATGATTCAGATAATATTTTAGTTTCTATAACATCTATTATATTTGCTAGGCTGGCATAGCCTAAATTACTTATTATCTCTTGTTGGCTAATATTATGCTTGTTTATTAATTTCAAGAAATTACTATATTCTTCTATAGAGCTTGCTTTCTCTAATATTATTCCCAATAAAATTTCCTCCATAAACTCTGGACTATCGGAATGATAATTTAAGCTTTTCTCCAACTGCTCAAGATAGAAATGAGTTAAATGCCAATCAGGGAATTTAATCTCTATAATATTTTTAATCCTTCTCTGCTGTTCACTTAGTAAAAAAACCTCCACATCACCGGTTAAAAATGCCTTTAACTTAAGATATTCGTCCTCTAACCCCTCACGGGATTTACAAATAATTTCACTTATTTCCTCATCTAAATAAGGTGGAGGGAATAAATTAGCTAAAACTTTAATACATGCTTTAGTCAAATTTTTTGATTTGATTAAGTGTAAAATGGTATTAATGCTCTCTATTTGTAATTCTCTACCTTCCAGAGAGGTAATTAGAGATATCTTATCTATACTGGCATCCGCTGATCGCAATTGTAATAAGATTTTTGCTTCCTCTCTAAGTTGACTAGTAGGCAAAATTCCCAAGGGTGTTTTGGACTCTAAAAATTTAAATAATACTGCAATTGACTTAGGAAGTAGCAATTGTTTACCAGCCTTAGCCCATAAGTTCGATAGCACTAAGGTTAGTTGTTTATTACTATTGTTAAATAATTCTTCTAATAAGCTAAATTAATAATCAGCTAAATTCGCCTTATTTAGCTGAATAATCCTGATAATATTAACCGCCTGAGCCGGTAAATCCTTAGCTAAACTAATCAAATTATTAATAGTATCTAAAGCTAAATCACCACTAATCACTACCAAAGAACTTAGACCTCCAAGCATCTCTCTCAAGGTATGAGAATCTTCTAGTAATTTATCAATATTACTATTAAAATATTCCTCAATAGCCTTATGTAATAACTTCGAGTAGCAGCCTTTACTAAGGAACCAACACAAATCCCGGTAAGATATCTGCTTAAAATCTATCAGCTGATTAATTACTTTAATATCTTCATTTGTACTCTCCTTTAAATCATTTGAGTATAGCAAAATTATTCGCTGCACTAATAGCAAACATTCACTAAATAAGTCAGGATTAACTATTAGTGTCTTACTAATTATCTGATATAATCTACCTATATTCTGTACGCCATCACCCTTAAGCAAATCAATTAACTTATTTAATTCCTCGCCAATTAGTTTAGACTTATCATATACTTTAGCTATACTATGCTCCGCTAACTCATCATTGAGCAACTTATCTAGTGAGTCCAAACTTGTATTAAATAATATTTGATAATGTATTTGTGAGTGGTGTTCTTTTATATAATCAAATAACTCCTGCTTAAGTAAAGCTGGATGCTTCTCAGCAACAATCGCAAGTGCTGCTAAGGCTTCTGCGGCTAGAACATCATTATTTAATGCTTGTTCCAAAGAATTAATACTTACCTCAGTAAGTCTACCATGTTTTGCTGCTGCATATTTAGCCAGTAGTTTTGTTACAGCTAGTGCTGTTTTATAATCTATTACTTCAGTACTGGATTCTTTAGCAATTAGATTATTATCACCAATATCATCTAAAATATCTCCTGTAGCTCCAGTATCCTTGATTGACTGTAAATATTCTAAATCAAATTGCTTCCAATCAATATTATTTGCTAATGGTAGCTGACTATTATTATAATCAACTTCCATATAGATAGTTTGCTTTTCTCCTTTCAGTAACTTAGATACATCCTCCTCCCTTATTCCTCCTGCTACTCTTTGTAGCAACTCTATTGCCCTAATGCGTAATGTTATCCCATTATCAAGGTCTAGAATAAACTCTGTTAATGAACTAATACTCTGCTCAGGAAGCTTACCTGAATTACTAGCAATAATCTCCAAAGTTCCTAATATTCGATCGAGCCCCAATGATTGACCAAGATATTTCTCACATATAATATCAGTCAAACTATCATCTTGAATCTTAAATCTAGCAAAATTCTCAAATGCTCCGACAATATTATTGATATTATTTTGATTTGGACTATTAGTGCAGCTCTTCAATAATGCTATACTTGTATTGATGGTCAAAACTGGAATCTTATTATGCGAGGCTAATCTCGCTAATATTTCAGATATGTTAGCAAGATTAGCATTATTTATCGGATTATTACTAAGGCTACTTATCAAGACTTCCAAACATTCCCCTGATATATTGCAGCCTTGCGTTAATAGCATTGCACAAATATTTGTGCTAAATGTTAAGATAGATGGATAACCTGCACGAAAATAAGAGCTAAGCAGTAACTCTGTCACATATTTCTCATAACAACATATGAATTCTGTATTAACAGGGATTTTACATCGTAAGATTTTATTTAACAATACTTGAGTATATTTTAAAGCTTGATAATAATCATTTAATAACCAAGTTTTATTTGGTAGATTAATATTATATAAGTCTAATATAAACTTTGAAGAATTTTCAGTAAGAATAACATCTGGACTATCTAACAGATAACCAAATTGATTTGGGACACTACCTTGACTTATAATTTTTTGCTTTGTTTGGCAAACCTTACTCTCTATTTTTAATAATTTTTCTAAACATTGGAAGTTATTTTTTAGTTCATTAATGACAGGTTTAAAGAAATCTGCATTACCAATTATCTTTGCCATTTCAGATAAAAAGCTTATATCTTGGAATAATTTGAAAAAGTCTAATATTTGAGGTGCTAGTTTTTCTTTAAGAGAATTATTATCATTGAAACTCTGAACAATTAATAATAATTGCTGCTTATATACTGAGTTATCGGTACCACCAATCTTACTTGCCTTAATAAATTTTAGTACATTATCTATTACTTCAGTACTAATCTTACCTTTAGCTAATAATAATTCAATAATAGGAGTGGAAAAATTGGAATCAAGAGAGATAACTAACGTGTTAAGCTTGATATTTTGCTGATCACTAACTACATATTCTCCATTGATCAGTACATGACAAATAGTAGTTCTATGCTCTGAATAATTATCGCTAAGTAATAATGTTATTAATTGATCGTTAACATAGCTGGATAGAACAGCATTACCATGTTCTCCAACCGCTTTTAATGTATCTAAACATTTACCGAGAATATTAGAGTTTGATTCTTTCTGGGGGCTAGCAATGATGTTATCTAATAATGAACTAACTAATATATAACCTTGAGTCCTGATCTCTTCATTTGTAGCATCAGGTGTGATAGGTAAAACAATCCCACTACTGTGAGCAAACTCTACAATTTCTTTAAAATATGGTTGCTTTACTACATCAAGAGCTAAAACCCCGCTACCTATAATTTCTGTAGCAGAATTATCATATAATTCTGGCATTTACATTTACATATATTAGCTAATTCAAATTATTTGCTGTTGGTAAGTGATATTCCCTTCTGCAATTCCCTAAGAGAATCATGTTTATTTGCAGCTAAAAAGAGCCAAATATAGAATTATTTTAGTTATTTCCAACTGTTTCCTATGAAACAGCATATTAATGGGAAGAATAATCACCATATTCTCCTTGTAGGGTTATATCTTCATTACAATGCTCTATATCATGATCTAAGGATATTGTCAGAGTATTAAACTCCTCAGCTAAACGCTGTTCCTCAACTCCACTAACTCCTTCTTCAATAGCTTTATTACTATTAACTTGCTCATGCTCATTTTCATGGTTTTGCTTGCTAAGCAAATATTGTTGTAGCGATATTTCTTCACCTCGCAACAGTTTAATTACAGTTTCAATATCTTGGTATTCTAATATCTTATCTTTCAGAGCCTGCTCAACTTTCGAACCAAGCTGAGCTATTTCTGCCTGTAAATTGCTATGCAGAGTTACCATTTCTAAAATCTCTGTATTCCCTGATCTAACAGCAATTTTCAGAGCTGATTCACCATTATTAGTTAAAATTTTTGCACTGGCACTATCTAACTGCAAAATCTTTTGAACCATTTCTGCTTTTTGTGCAGAAATGGCAATTTGCAAAAGCGTATAACCAGCAAATTTTTGTGATAGGAGACTATTATCATAAGATGATAATTTACTGATAGTAACAATATCATTTTGACCTATCGCCTCCACTACCGTACTAGTTAAATCCTGTCCTGTTGCTAGAATCTTTTTAATAAAGCTTTCGTTACCACTATGTATTAATTGTTGTAATAATGTTTTGCCCTCTATTTGATAATCACAACAATTAGCCCCATAATTTAGAGCTAAAACAAATAATTCATTATTTGTTTTCTTGATAGCATAATATGCTAACTGATTAGCATCAACTCCTAGAGATTTTATCATACTAATCATTGTCATTGATTCACTATCATACTTACCAAATAGCTCAGATAAAAAAAATGCTCGCTGCTGGCTATCAGCTGATTTCAGCATATCCAAAACAGCTTTTTGCTGCTGGCTAATATTAGCACTTATTACGTCATTGCCATGTTTTACCGCTTCTAATTTTGCTTTTTCAGCAGCTATAGCCTCTAATCTTGCTTTTTCAGCAGCTATTTTTTGCTGTCTCTCCTGCTCAATAGCCGCTAACCTTGATTGTTCTTCTTGTTGTCTTAAGGAGTTAATTTGTGAATCTAAATTTCTAATTCTCTCATTTGCCGCTGCTATATCTCTATCATAGTCCCCTTGTCTAAATCTTCTCTCTGTGTGTTGTTTATAATAGGGGTCGGCATTTATCCATAAAATATAGGTTCTATGTTTTGTTGTTACTGTTTCATTATAATAATACGATTCCCTATTAATATTGTTCTTATGATTAACCGCTGTTGCTCTCTGGTTAGAAAGTTCTTGTATACGTTGTTTCATATATCATCACCCTTAACACAAAAGTTTTTTAACACCATCATAATTTCTTCCTTCCTAATTCCTATAGCTAACCTGATTAGCATTATTCCGTTATTGCGAAACCAATAGCGATCGTGGCAATCCATTTCTGGTTACTTTCCTGGATTGCTTAGTCGACTTACGCCTTCTAACAATGATGTCAATCTGCTATGGCTAAATACTAATCAGATTAGCTATAGTCAATTGATGAGAAGTTGGTGACGTCGTCACTCGTCGCTCGCCTATTACTTATAGGCGTCGCTCCATCGTTCCTAGCACCAAATTCCCCTGAATTGACTATATATCAAATAGCAAAATCATTTATACCTATAATACTTGCTTCAAACTCACCAATAGACGGTAAATTTTCTGGATGCTCAAGCCAAGGTAGAGCTTCAGGAAAATTATCTTTTGCTAAATCAATGGCACTTTTACCTTCTTTATTTTTGACTGTGCTAGATGCCGAACGCTCTAGCAAATATTTTATCGCAGTTAGCTTCTTATCCACTTCAATAGTATTTTCCGCACTAACTAGAAAATGCAATGGAGTATAGCCATCATTATTTACTTCGTTTATTGATGCCCCATGATCAAGTAACAATTTTATTGCCCCAGTATTAGCTCTATAACATGCCATGTGTAATGGCGTGTCACCATCATACATTGATTGTTTGACATCCGCACCTTTGCTAACTAAAAACTTAACTATATTTGGTTGTATTGGTTGCCCTGCATAACCTAAAGAATAATATAACGGTGATGCCTCCTCTTTATCAGCTTTATTTACGTTTGCACCTTTAGCAACTAACCACTCTATTACTTGTAACTGTTCCTTACATATTGCTGTTTGCAAAGCTGTACAACCATCACTTTGACGAATAGCATTGATATCAGCCCCTTTATCAATTAACCACTTAACTATGTCAACATGCCCCTGTTGCGATGCTAACCATAAAGCAGTATATTGTTCAGTATTAGTTGTTTTGTAATCAATATCTAAAATTGTAGGAGCTAATATCTTCATTATCTCAATGAACCCTTTGAAACTAGCTATATGCCATGGAAGTACACCTTCATTACTTGCAATATTAGTATCTGCTTGTTGGTTTATTAGCAATTCTGTTATTAATTTATTACCATTCGATACAGCACAAAATAAAGAAGTTGCTCCAACGATACTTTTGGCGTTAATATTAGTTCCTTTGGTTAAAATATTTTTGACAATATTAATATCTTCTAAATTTACTCCCCAATGCAATGCTATCCATCCACCAGCATCAACTATATTAACATCAGCTCCTCTGGCTAATAATTCTTCTGCTACTTCAGGATGCTTTTTTTGCATTGCTACATGTAGAGGGGGCATACCAGTGGTTACTCGGACAATATTTAAGTCAGCTCCTAGGTCTGCTAGAATTTTTACTATCTCTAACTTACCATCTTGAGCTGCTAGCCATAAAGCAGTAACCTTATGTTCATCAGTAGTTCTAGCATTTATATCATCATACTTAACTAATAAGTTTATTAGTTCTAATGCATTATTATTAACAGCCAAATGTAATGGATACCCTCCATCTTTAGCTGCAACATTAACATCAGCCCCCTTATTTAGTAAAAATTCTACCATAGGCTTTTTATCATTACAAATCACAAAAGATAAAGCTGTCCCTCCACCACTATTTTGGCTGTTAATATCAACCCCTTTGTTTAAAATTAATTGTAAAATATTAGTATCTTCCAGAAGGGTAGCATAATGTAAAGACATGTTACCTTTAAAATCTTTTATACTAAAATCCAACTGAAATTGATTGACAAAACAAGAAGCCAAATAGTTAAATTTATGAGTACAAGCTAGAAAGAATGGTGTAAGCCCCTTATCATTCTGTGCGTTAATATCAGCCCCCCTATCGGTTAAAAATTTAGTGATAGCCAGTGTTTTTTCTTGCTGTATTGTGTACCCATCACTCTCTCTCCTACCTATCATTATTGCACCCATATTACTTTCTAAGTCACAAACTGCATGTCCTCCTTGCTCTACATCAAAGTATGCTAAATTAGTTAACTTTAATTCCAATTGTACTTCACTGAAAAATAAAACATTGCGTATTAGCTATAATAAGATGAAGAGCTGTACCACCATCAAAGAGGGCAGATTTATAATTAATATCAGCAGTTTTCTCAGCAATCTGTTTTATATATTTTATATGAGGAATCTGAGCACAATATATCAAAGCATTCGCCCCTTGCTTATCTATTAAATTAACATCCGCTCCTTTTTGCAAGAGTTTATCAACCCCATAATAAAACCCATTAATAATTGCATGCATCAAAACTGTCTTGCCATCTATATCTTGATAATCTAAATCTGTAATCTTGGCAAGTGCAAGATCAAAAGCTGCTAAGTGTTGAGATTTACTTGCTTCCTTAAGCACATCAGTATGAGCTAATTCCTCTGGAGAAATAGTTTTGGTTATTACTATTAAGGGATTTAAAGTAATAGCCTTTAATTCTCGATATGAATTGAATAAATATTTAAAAGTATTAGAAATATTTACTTGCTTTTGTAGTTGATCACTTAAAGTAGCCTGTTGTGCTAGTGCCTGACTTAACTGATTAGATAAACTTTCTAAGTTACTCTTACTCATAAATTATTACCTTGTTAATTCAATACCGTCCTAAATATATCTATAATCACCTTGATAGTATTAGTAGAGTTCATTTAATTATTATAAATCCATATATAATCAATCGCATTATTGTGTAATTCTAAAACTGCTTTATCGCTACTTGAATGGAAATCAATACCTGCTTAGGAGTCCACATTTTATGTACTATGCAATCAAGTTCATAACTCCTGCTAAAATACAACCCACCATCTTAAAAGTTGTTAAAATGACTTCTGAGATAGTGAGTAAATTATAAATTCAAAGAGTCCTTAAACTATCAATCATGATGCGAACTATCTCCCATCAAACTTTGCTGAATGGCAGTTGTATCTGTTATCTCTTCCGTATGATAAAGATGTGTTGCAACTACAACTGATTTGTCACAATGGCGACATCTGAACCGCCTATAGTTAGCGAACCATACATTTTTATATCGTATACGCCACTATGATGAAAATATATTTTAGCTACAGTTTGGTTATTAGAATTTTGTTTGATAACTATTCATTTTGTGTTTTCATGATATTTACTCCCATTTTAATTGTGTTAGTTTAGCAATCAGCTTTACAGCTAATTAAGCATCATCTCAAAAGTTAGGTTGTTGTTTCAACATCCATTCTACTGTTGAGTTAATTATCTTTACACATTCTTAATTTTAATGACAACAATTTATATACTATTTATCATAATATTTATTCTATAGGTTATAAATCTACCACAGTAAAAGTTTTTTCTATATAGCTGTAACTAATCCGATAGGAATTGTCATTATAATTTAGGCTATTTCTTCTTTTACTCTACTGTGTAAAGCAAATTTACTATCATTAATAACAACTCATGCACTGATTTCAACAGATAAATTTAGGAAACTTATTATTTACCACATATAGCTTAATCAAATAGAATGGCGACAAGAAGATAAAAATATAGAGAGAAAAAATTATAATAAAATCAGATACCAGGAAGTTATAATTTTTTTCAGGTACTTTGTGCAGCCTTGGCTGATGTTGCCATATGATACCAGAGTATAATTTTATGTAGGGTACTAAAGGATTAATATACCGCGTCAATTATTTCAATTGGTATTATATGGTTAAGCTAGACACTGTTAACAAAGGTATTTAACCAACTAGTTATCATATTTTTAGTACAAATTATAAAAAAGAGATATATTATAATTTTATAGTAAAAATTTTGCTAATTAGCTATTAGTGGAGAATAAAAAAGGAGTATAATGGATATTATAGTTGGAAGGAACAGGTGAAAACAATGATAGAAGAAACAAACAAAATTGACGCTAATTATCAACCAACCATGCTAGTTGGTACTGATGATTTTAAGAAATTGTTGCTTAATAGCAATGTATTTGTTGATAAGAGTCTAATGATCAAAGAACTATTGGCTGATGGTGGGGATGTCGTATTAATCACTCGTCCAAGGCGTTGGGGGAAGAGTCTTAATATGGACATGGTGCGGAGATTTTTTGAGATAGAGGTAGATCAACATGGCAATCCTATACTACAAGAACAAAGAGTGAACTATAAACTATTTGCTGGTGGAGAGGTAGATTTAGGATTAACTAGTGGTAAAAAAAGATTACTACAGCCTTTACAAATAGCAAAATACTCAGAGATTATGCTTGATTACCAAGGTCAATTTCCAGTTATTATTATAAGTTTCAAGGGTGTTAGGGGTAGTAGTTATGAAGAAATTGAAAGTAAAATCAGATATCAAATAACTGAATTATTTAGGGAATATCATTACTTAAAAGCAAAAGATGATGATACGCTAGATGCCGGACGAAAAGAGCAATTAACTAGATATTTTTCTGGAAAGTTTAACAAAGTAGAGCTTGAGAATAGTTTAAAATTTTTAAGTGACTTACTTTTTAAACATTTCAATCAAAAGGTCTATATACTAATTGACGAATATGATACGCCAATTAATAGTGCATATATGAAATTTGGCAATAATTCAGAAGAATTTGAGGAAGTACTATCTCTATTTCGGGCAATATTTGGTAATAGTCTTAAAACCAATGATTCATTACAAAAAGGCTTCATTACCGGCATATTGCTTGTTGCTAAGGCTAATTTGTTTTCAGATTTGAATAATTTAACTGAATGTAGTTTACTAGATGAAAGATTTTCTAGCAGTTACGGGTTTACTCAAGCAGAAGTTGATGAATTATTAACTAAAGTACCAACCACTACAAAGCCAGAAGAAATTAAAAATTGGTATAATGGCTATAATTTTGGTGGAGAAGTCATTTATAATCCATGGTCAATTATGCAATGTTTGGCAAGTAAAGGCAAGCTTGATCATTATTGGATTGATAGTGGTGGGACTGATTGGATTGATCATGTATTGCTTTCAGATGAGATGCAACAAAATATCCAGGCTTTAGCTGCAGGTAAAACTATTACTTCTTCTATTACTAAACATATAAATTTTGCTGATATTAACCAACCAGAAGGGTTATTTAGCTTATTATTATTTAGTGGCTACCTAAACACAACTACCAAGATGCCAGAAAGAGATATTTATGATTTATCTGCTCCTAACTACGAGGTGAAATATATTTATGAAAAGAGAATGCTACAATGGGTTACTAAACAAATAAAAATTGATAATTCTGGCTATTATTCTTTCGTTACTTTATTACCAGATGGTAAAATAGAGGCGTTTAAAGAGCGTTTGCAAGAGTTACTGCTTAATTCTACTAGTTTTTATCAAACAGGAGAGAAAAAAGCCGAATTATTTTATAGTGGCTTTATGCTCGGCTTTATTAATATGCTAGGTTCTAGTTATATAATATCGAGCGAACAAGAATCAGGAGATGGTCGTCCAGATATGATGATGATCCCAAAAGTTGGTAAAGGCGATAAAGCGATGATTATCGAGTATAAAATCGCTAAATCCTCAGAAGATCTAGCAGATATAGCCAAATCTGGCTTACAACCAAATTATTAACAAAAAATATGATAGTAAAATAAAAGAGCATTCACATGTAAAACAAATATTAAAAATTTCCTTAGCATTTTCTGGAAAAAATATGGAGTTACAATATGAAGTAACGAATCTCTAATAATAGAGCGTAAGCACTTGTATAATAAGCAATTTGGTATCTGACTGGGTTCTGAAATTGTTCACTACGCCCCGCCAATACTTATTACCCTTCCAGGGATTTTGTAATTTTATAAAGCAATTCATATGCTCCCTATATGCTCCTTACAAGTTGGAAAATAAGGGGTATATTTGCTCTTAACCCCTCTTTAGTACTTGTGTTCAGCTGGAGGGATTATGCAACAAATAGTCAACTCTTCCTCCATCACTACCGATATTGGTGCCATAGTATAGACAAAATTTTACAAGACGATTATAGTCAATTGATGAGAAGTTGGTGACGTTGTCGCTCAATGCTCGCCTATTACTTATAGGCGTCGCTCCATCGCTCCTAGCCCCAAATTCTCCTGAATTGACTATATATTAAAATATTTGGTATGAAACTTATGGGTATTAGGATTATAGACAATTAGTCATTTTAACTGAGGCGGTAAATATACAAAAAATAGCTATCTCGAATAGTACATATCAATTATGGATATAAGTTATGTATTGCGTTTTTCACGCGTTCCGTTACAATGAACCAAATAGGGAGTATATTTATGAGTAATGATAGAATTTCAGAAGCAGTGAAGATAGTAGGAGGTTATTCTTTTTTGATTGAAGAAGATGAGCGAGCTAAAAGCTCCTTAGAAAGTGCGTTAACTAAATTTTTTGATACTATCAATTCTGATGAAAAGGAGGAATATTTTAAAATAATAGTAAAATATGGTAATGTTCCTTCCCCTAAATTAGAAAATTTACGCACTGAACTGAATGGCTTATTTGACAAGCAACAATATCTAGCAGTAAATAATCCAGCTATTAAAGAGCTTAGTCGCTGCGATACTCAGTATGCTAGAACAGACCTTCAAGATACAATTAGCAAGGCTGTGTTAAATAATGACAAAATTGATCAGTCAAATAAACCAAATGTTTCACAGATTGATCCTGTTATTGTAAATATTGACAACCAGAAATATGCTGTATGTGTACAAGATGATAACAAATATTTAGTCGGGCTTGAGAACCAAACAACTAATGCTATGGTATTAGCATATAATCAAGCAAATGGTATCACAGGTATTTTTAGTAATAGTGATATGTATGATATTAAACAAATTAGTGTTAACGGAGAATCTAAGGAGATATTTTTGGGAAGCTTTACAACAGGTACTAGCAGCACAGCTCATAGTGTAGAAGTAGTAATATACAAAGATACGGATGGTCAATATAGGACAACCGTTCTTGATCAAACATCATTTAAGAATAATCCAGACGCTAAGCCAGAATACCAAGAGAAATATCAAGGATTTATCAAAGATATCCACTCGGCTATTAAGACACAATATAAAGATATAATTATTGATGAACAGAATATAGATTTTCGGCATGGTGTCTACCAGGTAGAGGGTAATTTGGCTGGATGTTTAGATGGATTAATATTTTTTGCGGATGACTTAATAAAAGAAAATTTTGATGTTCATAAGGCATTAACTCATGCAGCAGAAGAAATTCCGCTATCTCGTATGGCATTATCTAGGTTTAATGCTACGTGTGCGGTCATGGAACATAATGAGCAGAAAGTAGGATTGGAACAAATTCCTCTTGGTGATATTGACAAGAAACTAGATTTAAGAGAATTTTTTACTAATAACAGTGATGTAGAAACAATAAAGAAAATTCGTGATGGTAGTTATAGTAACGTAGAATTAGCAAAAATTTTTGTTGATGACTTTGGCACACAAGATAAGTACCTTAATGAGGAGGTTAAAAAAAGCTTAAAGGAATCTTTGGATAAGTTTAACGATACTACAGAAATAAAACTACTTACTAGCGGCAATTTTGATAACAAAGCACTAGCAAAAATTATTACTAATAACTTTACTCATGAAGAATTAGCAGACACATTTATTACTAAATGCGGGGGTGAAAAATTATTTCCAGAAATTATTACTGATAACTTTACTGCTAAAGAATTAAGCACAATTGAAAAAGGAGACAAGAAGCAAGGGATAACAATTATTATTAAAAAGTTTGATATCAACCAACTAGCAGAAATTTTTATTGACAATTATAATGAGGAGGTATTAAGTAGAACCCGCAGTGGTGCAAGTACAATGGAAGATATTTTTAGTAATAACATTCCGAGAGGGCAAAGCTCTCTGTATACCAAAGAATTAGCACTAATTCGTGATAATGCAGCGACTCAAGAAGCTAAAGAAGCGGTGCTGACTAAGCAACTTTATAAAACAAAACTAAAAACAACCCTTGAGAGTAAATTTCGGAAAACAGAGCTGGAGAAAATTCTTGAACGATCTTATGAAAAAGGAGAATTAGAAACAATGCTGAAGAAGGCTTTTGTGGAAAACAAACCTTCTATTAAAGCTGTGGTAGATGATATAGGTTTCCTAAGAAAATTAACAGACGCTGAATTACAATCCCTTAAAGGCAAGGAAGTTCAAGGCAAGATAACTCAGTTACCAAAGCAGGAGGTTATACAACTACAGACTGCTAAACAACAGGATGCAACACTAGATAACCAGCCTATAACACCGTTAGAACATACTGTTACGCCAATTATTGAACCACAGAACCAGCTTATACCACCGTTAAAACCTACTGTTGTGCAATCTGTTAAGCCAGGTCTTAATTCCCAATTATATAATTTAGAGTTACGTCAAAAAGCAACTCTGATAGCAAGTAATTTAACCCAACAAAATAGTACTAATACTATTGCATCAACAATCAATATTGTAGAGACAGTAGTTGCTAATCAAGATACTTTGTCTGAAGTGATTGGAAAAGAAAGGGGAAAATCTCTGGAAAACAAAATTAACTCAATAAAAGAGAAACATCAGCAAGGCGATATAAAGGGTGTTGATCAAGGGTTCAAAGAATTAGCTAATGACTGCATAAAAATACAAGATACAAAAATGCCTTCAACTTGGCAAAAAATTGTTAATGTAATCAAGACTGCTGCTTCGGTTGTGTCTGCTGCTATTAGGGGAAAGTCAAGCGATATTAATATAAAAATGCCATTGTTTAGAAAAGCGTTGAAAGAATTAGGGGGACATGATAGTAAGTTCTCTAAGTGTTCATCAATGGCTCAGGACATTTCGCAAAGCAATAAGCATAAATCTTCGTATCAAGGCAGGGCGTAGTGTGACTAGTTGCACGCTTTTTAACAATGAGTAACGACATCACCAACTTCTCATCAATTGACTATATCACAACTATTTTACAACAGATAATAGTTGTGACAAAATTTTGTGGATTGATACATCAAGCATGTTGATAATTGCATTTGGCAGCAAACCTAAGTAAATTATTGTTATACATAATGGTATAATTGCAATCATTTCATAGAGATATAAATCTTTAAAGCTTGCAACCTGAACATTAGTAATTTGTCCTAGCATTACTTCTTTGTAAAGTTTTAGCATATAAACAGCTCCAAGAATAATACCAACAGCACTTATCATAGCTAGCACTATATTGGCTTGATAAATACCTATTAAACTTAAAAATTCTCCTATAAAACCGCTAGTGCCTGGTAAACCTATAGAGCCAAGCATGGCGATCATAAACAAAGTGGCAAGTATTGGCATTTTATTTGCTACACCACCATATTGGTCTATTTCCTTAGTATGCAATCTATCATATAAAGTACCAACTATCAAAAACAAAGTAGATGCTACCACACCATGACTAATCATTTGATATATTGCCCCCTTAATTCCCACTTCTGTCAAACTAAAAATCCCAGCAGTAACGTAGCCCATATGAGCTATCGATGAATAAGCTATCATCTTTTTCATATCTCTTTGAGCTAGTGCCACTAATGAACCATATATTACAGCAAATATACTCAGCACTAATACATAAAATGCAAATTCTTTTGATATATTTGGAAACATTGGTAATGACACTCGTAAAAAACCATATGCTCCAAGTTTTAATAATATACCAGCCAAAATGACAGACCCAGCAGTTGGTGCTTGTACGTGTGCATCAGGAAGCCATGTGTGGAATGGTAGCATAGGAACTTTTACCGCGAAGGCTATAAAGATTGCCAACCATAAAACTCTCTGCACCGATAATGCTAATAAAGGTATTGATTCGTTCAGAACAAGCATATTAAAGCTGTGAACTTGGCTATAAATATATAGCAGCGACAATAAGAAAAATACCGAACCAAAGAAAGTATAGAGGAAGAACTTCACAGCCGCATAAACTCTATTTTCACCTCCCCAAATTCCTATAATTAGATACATTGGGATTAATATTACTTCAAAAAATAAGTAAAATAATAGTAAATTCATTGAGGAAAAAGCCCCAATGCAAAAAGATTCAATTAATAAAAAACAAAACAAAAATTCTTTAATATATTTTTTGACGGTAAATAGACTAGCTATAATGCAGATAAGGGTTAAAAAGCTGGTCAGAACAACAAAAAATACTGAGATTCCATCGACTCCAATGTGGAATTCAAGACCTATATATTGAACCCAATTATAGCATTCGACAAACTGATAAAGTTTTGATGTACTATCAAATTGAACTAATAAACAAATAGTAGCTATTAATGTTAGTACAGAGCTTAAAACTGCAACATATATCGCATAAACTTGTTTATTAACCGACCTACTCTGTCTAATAAACAGCAGGATATATAATGCACTTAGTAAAGGCAAGAAAATGCTTATTGATAAGATCGGTAACTCTGGCATTCTAAACTCTAATAATCCAATTAACTCCGTTTATTAGAATATATAAAACTAATATTTTTCGAACCACGCTCGATTGCTGCTGCCGCCTTTAAAGTATTATATTCATCAAGGGCTTTGCCTATTACTTGCATCCCAAGAGGTAATCCTCTAGAAGATAAAGCAGCTGGTACAGAACAACAAGGAAGACCGGCAAGACTAGCTGGAATAGTAAATAAATCGTTTAAATACATTGTCACAGGATTATCTTGTTTCTCACCTAAGTTAAAGGCTTCGGATGGGGCAGATGGCAAAATTATTGCCTCAACTTGCCCAAAAGCTTTGTTAAAATCATCTGAAATCAAGCGTCTTATTTTTTGTGCTTTTAAATAATAAGCATCCATAAGAGTAGATGAAAGCAAATAAGTACCAATCATAATACGTCTTTTAACTTCAGAGCCAAAACCAGCACTCCTTGTTTTTTGATACATTTCTTCAATAGATACTCCATCATTTTCTGCTCTAAAACCATATCTTACACCGTCATATCTTGATAAATTAGATGAGGTTTCAGCAGGTGCTATCACATAATATGCAGATAGTGCATATTTAGAATATGGTAATGAAATATCAATAATTTCTACCCCATCATTTTTAAGAATATCAATAGTATTTTTCCACATCTTAATAATGTCAGGCTGTACACCCTGTTTTCTCATAAGATCAAATGGAACGCCTATCTTCATATTTTTTACACTAGCATTACATGCTGACCTTAGTTGTGGTACCTCGGAGTCGATAGAAGTAGAATCCTTCTCATCAAATCCCATCATGGCTTGTAGCATTAAAGCGTTATCTTCAACAGTTCTTGTAAGCACGCCAGCTTGGTCAAGCGAACTAGCAAAAGCAATCATCCCATATCTAGAACATCGACCATATGTTGGTTTGAATCCGACAACCCCGGTATAACTGGCAGGTTGACGAACAGAGCCACCTGTATCACTTCCAAGAGCTGCCATAGCTAAAAAAGCACTAACAGAAGCTGAGGCTCCCCCAGAAGAACCACCTGGGACTAGTGGAGTGGCAGGTGCGTCTACAGCCTTCCAAGGACTAATAACGTTACCGAAATAGCTGGTAATATTAGCAGAACCCATGGCAAATTCATCCATATTAGTCTTACCAAGCATTATTGTACCATGCTCTTGCACTTTATTACTTACAGTCGATTCGTATGTTGGTATAAATTTACTAAGCATTCTTGAGCCTGCAGTAGTTAATACTCCTTTTGTACAAAAAAGATCTTTTACAGAGATGGGAATTCCTTCTAATGACTTTTCTATTCCTTTATGGTAATTTTGATCAGCAATTTTAGCTTGCTGTAAAGCCGTATCTGTAGTTTCAGTAATATAGGCATTCAGCTCTTTATGCTTATCCATTTCTGCAATATGAGCTTTAGTTAGCTCAACACATGAGAATTCTTTGCTCTTTAGGGCTTTCAGGGCTTGGGTTATGGTTAATTTTATAATTTCTGACATATTTTACTCTACTACTTTTGGTACTACAAAACATTTTACTTCTCTGGCAAGTTCTGCTTTATCATTTGGCAGGTTAGCAAATAACTCATCAGAGAGATCACCATACAATACTTGGTCTTTTCGCATTCTTTGGTTCATACCACAAACTGAAGTAAGTGGTTGAACGTTACTACAATCTACATCGTTTAAAATGTTAATCATATTCATGATCTCAGTCAGCTGCTGGGAAAAACTATTTATTTCCTCTTGGCTAAAATCAAACCTAGCAAGTTTTGCTATTCTTTGTACTTCTTCATTTGTAATCATTATATACCTAAATATTTAAAGTCAATGTTGTTTAAAATAATATTATACCATGAAATATATCTACACTAATAGCATGAAGTCATTTTTTAAAAAATATGTCCCTTATTATTCAGTATATTTCCTGCATATACGGCAATAACATCATTGTTATTAGGGAATTTAGACTTTTAAACAGTCATTATTTCTTGTTCTTTTTGCTTAACATGCGAGTCGACTTTATTACTATACTCATCAGTTAATTTTTGGATTTCTTCTGAAAAATTATGGTGTTCGTCCTTAGTTATGATATTATCTTTTTCTGACTTTTTTAACTCCTCATTACCGTCCCTTCTGATATTACGCAATGCAATTTTAGTATTTTCTCCATATTTGTGAGCAAATTTAACAAGCTCTTTGCGACGTTCTTCAGTAAGTAATGGAATGGTAATTCTAACTAATTGTCCATCTGATGACGGATTTAGACCTAGATTTGCATCAGTAATGGCTTTTTCTACAGCTTTTATCATAGATTTATCCCACACTTGCACCGTGATAGTCCTGGCATCTGGAGTAGAAAGACTTGCTACTTGTGACAAAGGCATTTTATCTCCATAGGCTTCAACCAATACCGGATCAAGTAAATTAACTGAAGCTCGACCAGTTCTGAGTCCCTTAAGTTCGTGATCCAATATTTTTAACGAGCTATCCATTTTTGATTGTAACTCTTTATATATAGTTGTTTTATCCATATCTATTAATCTTCTTGAATTTTTGTATACTCACCTTTTCCTTGCAGTACTTTTGCAAAGTTACCTTTCTCTCTAATTGAAAATACCTTAATTGGCAAGTTATTTTCTCTAGCCACTGCAACGGCAGCAATATCCATAACTTGTAAGTTCTCTTTTAGAAGATCAGTATAACTGATAGTGGAATATTTTACTGCATTAGGGTTTTTCGTTGGATCGGAATCATATACACCATTAACTTTAGTGCCTTTTAATAATAAATCACAACTCATTTCAATGGCTCTTAGGACACCCGCACTATCAGTAGTGCAAAATGGATTACCAGTTCCGCCGGAAAAAATTACTACTCTACCTTTTTCTATATGTCTTTTTGCTTTACGACGTATATAAGGCTCACAAATACTCATCATGGGGATTGCTGAAAGGACTCTAGTATGAACGCCTAAACTTTCCATAATATTTTGTAAAGTAAGTGCATTTATTACCGTACCAAGCATGCCAATATAATCACCGGCAGCTCTTTCAATACCAAATGCAGAATTAGTTCCACGATAAATATTACCACCGCCAACAACCACACATACCTGTACGCCAAGATCTATTGCTTCCTTTATATCCTCAGCAATCCTTAATATTACAGAATATTCGTGACCAAATTGCTTATCACCCATTAAGGCTTCGCCAGAAACTTTTAGCAAAACCCGTTTATATTTTAAATGTGACATAAATTTTACATTGTTGTTAAATTTTTGATTTCTATAGATTCTCTATATACTCAAATGATTTGAAGAATTGGAACGTAAAACAAGGGGTGAGCGAGCGGAGCGTACATGAAGTACGTGAGTACGCGAATACCCCGAAGTTTTGCGGAGCCAATTCTTCAAAGCAGAAGAGTATACAAACCTACTTGGTAGCTGTGGGAGAAGCATCTTATAACCACTAAAACTAGTCGAACTATTATTTTTGTCAAGTATTATAGTTGTTTGATAATAATTATAGATTTAAAAATATTAGTTTAAAGCAAGGTAGGATTACACTTATTAAGTTAAATATAATGTTAATTACTAATTCACCTTACGCATAACCTCCATAATAGTTCAGAAATTGGAGAAAATACAAGATGCTTATTAGCAAGAACATGGTCAAAGCAATCCTTTCTAATCACTTTCCTGGATTGCTTTGTCGCCACAAAGTGGCTCCTCGCAATGACGGCTTCCAGAAATAATTTGCTGGATAGTTAACGATAATTCATAAAAATTTTTGATTAGACAATCAATCTTATTTATTTGATTACCTAGTAGCTCAAGAGGCGATTCTAATTCTATCGATACACTCTTTGTTGTCATCTGGGTTTTCAAATACTCAATATCCTGGCTTGTATAATATCGTCTATTACGTATCTTATGTATAGCTAGGTTTGGCAACATACGCTCTAGATATCTTAGCTGGTGAGAGTGAATATTTAGAAGTTTTGTTACTTCGCTAATGGAGTAATATTTTTTATCCTGCATTTTTATTAATTAATAATTTTAATTTTTTAGCAGGTATAAAACGTATTACTTGTTTTTCTGGAATTATCACCGCCTCTTTTGTATGAAAATTTATACCAGGTCTAGGTTTTTTTATGCTAGTACAGAAGCTGCCAAAACCTTCTAACGTCAATCTTTGCTTGCTTACTATTTGCTGAATATTGCTAAATATTTGTTCAACTATTTCTTCGCATATAAGGTTTGATAGCCCCAATTTAGCTTTTAATATATAAGCAATTTTTTCTTTAGTAATAGTAGTATAGTTAATTGATTTGGACTCACTCAAGCTGGTCTCGTCTCTCTCATCATCATTAAATCCACCTGAATCAACCATAATTGCTACCATCTGATTAAAGCCGATCCCCAAGTTACTCCAGCACCAATAGCCGTGAAAAGCAATATATCACCTTTTTTGATATTACCATAAGCTTTAAGAGAAGCAAGGGCTAAAGGAATTGAAGCAGCCGAACAATTAGCATGTTTTGCAACCGTTTTTACTACTTTACTTGGATCGATTTTTAGTCGATCTACAACGGCATCTATAATTCTTACATTTGCCTGATGTGGAATAAAATGGTCAACATTCTCTGCAGTAAAAAGATTATTATACAATATTTCTTCACATGTCTTACTCATCTTTTCTACTGCCTGTCTAAAAACTTCCTGTCCTTTCATTTTTATTTTACCGCTTCTGCCATTGCTGCTTACACCACCATCAGTGTAAAGAATATCACAAGAACGACCATCTGAATAAATATTACTATCTATTACACCGGAATTATCATCGCTATATTGCAGAATTACCGCACCGGCACCGTCACCAAATAAAATACAAGTATTTCTATCGCTCCAATCTATTAGAGACGACATTTTTTCAGCACCAACTAATAATATGGTTTTATATTTTCTAGATTTCATCAAAGAGTCGGCAACATGTAAACCGTATATAAACCCCGAGCATACTGCCTGTAGGTCAAATGAAGGTACATTACCAAGCCCTAGATAACCTTGTAACTTAGAGGCGGTAGAAGGAAAACTATTGTCTGGAGTAGTGGTACAGGTAATTATCAAATCTATAGATGCCGGATTTAATCCAGCATCATCTATAGCACTCTGACTAGCTTTAGTAGCTAAATGTGATGTATATTCATCATCAGCTGCGATATGTCTTTGTAATATACCAGTCCTTGAGCGAATCCATTCATCGTTAGTATCAACCGATAGCGATAATTCTGCATTAGTAATAATACGCTCCGGCAAATAGGCACCACACCCAAGAATTTTACAAGTCATTGTGGTTTATGCTACTTCTTCATCTTTTTCTTGCTTCTGGACAATAACTTGACGACCATTATATGTGCCATCAGCTAAAGATATGTGATGAGGAAGCTTATATTCTCCCGTCTGAGAATCTATTACTACATTAATTTTACCAAGTGCAAGGTGAGAACGTCTCATGTTGCGTCTTGATTTTGATGTTTTCTTTTTTGGAACTGCCATATAGCCTCTTAAAAATTACACTTTAGAATAAAAAGTATTTGTCAAATCGATATAGCAGTATATTATATTTCCATTACAAAATCTAGGTATTTTAAACACAAAATTTATGAAATTCATTATAATTCAAACTTTTCTTATTTCATCTATATTACTCACATTGTGTAGTTGTAAAACTATAGAATCAAGGGGGCAGTATATTGATGATAATTTATTAACTACACTTGAAGAAAAAAAACTTAACAAATCGGAAGTAGAAGATTTAGTTGGTACGCCAACAATTATACCTGACTATACTCCTAATACTTGGTATTATGTTCAACGTTCTTTAGCTAGGAGAGCATGGCTTGAACCAAAAGTAATTGAACAAAAAATAGTAAAAATTACTTTTAATAAAAAAAATATAATAGAAGAAGTTTTAGTACTTTGTGATTCGCATAAAGATGATATAAATATAATGGGAGAATATACGAAAACTTATGGTACAGAATTAAACGGACTACAAAAATTTGTAAAGAATATTGGTAGGTTCAATAAAACTACAGAGGGAAAAAAGAAAAAGAAACGATAAAATCATGCTTGCAATATTTCATAGATATTGTATAAACTGAACGCTACTAGTTCTTAAAATCATTCAAATAGATTCATTGCTAAAGAATTAATAGACGGACTAAAGAGTTTATGGCCCCTTCGTCTAGCGGTTAGGACGTTACCCTTTCACGGTGAAAACACGGGTTCAAGTCCCGTAGGGGTCACCATTTCTGTACAAGTTGCTACTTCTTTGCAATTCTGTGAGTGGAAAAGCCAGAACGTAATGCAGTTTACAACCCTCGAGTGTTAGGTTCAAAAATATAAAATTTAATAATTCCCTTTTTTTCAGCAATTGTCGAACCTTTAAAAGTTTCATAGGCGTTTGTACTGATACTTATAAGGTCTGCAAGCTTTTTAGAAAGCTTATCATCTACTTTGTCATAACTCTTAATTAATTCAGTTAATTCATATTGTCTTTCCTTTAATTGAACTTTCTTACGAAAAAATTCTTCTCTAGTTAAAGTGCCATCTGCTAAGAAATCCATCAATCTATAGAGTTTATTTTGAATAACAGTATGCTCTTGCGAAACTAGAGTAGAAAGAAAATAGGAATTTGTATTGCAAAAAATCAATTCACTGAATTTATGAATGCAATATGTTTTAATTTGAAACGCTTAACCGTTCTGACTATGTAAAATTAAGTATCTGACAGAACAAAAAGCTAAAATTTATAAAAAAATTGCAATCTTTTAAAAACATCAGAGTTGATGATTTCTTTGTAATTTTTTGGACAAAAGATTTTCTTTGAAATTAGAACAATTTTTTATCTTTCAACGATCCCATAATGTTTGATTGGAGGGGGAGATGAGAAACAAACAGATATGACTAATATTTATTGGGATTTTGAGAAAATTACAGAAAAAATAGACTGTTTTTTTGAAAATATTACCAAATTATTATGGAAGATTACGGAGGTTAATTAATGACAATTTCTACACCATTATTCCTGATCACTTCACCAACTCTTCAGGTTAATTTTAATTGAGTATATATCTAAAAAAATTAGCTTTGTAGCATTTTAGCAATATATTTTTTTTACCATTATAATATCATAAATTGGCTAAATTATTGATATAGCAAGGTTTTATACTTAATTAGAAACCATATAATCTTTACAATAAATTCAATTTAAATTAATATAATAAAAAATAAATATTAATTTAATTTAAATTTATATATAATTTTTGTAGTTTAATTACTATGCTCTATGAAGGTTTCTAATTGAACTATTTATTAGTAGCAAAATAGCTAGAATTAGGTTACTTTAGAAGCTTTAACATAATCTAAACCATTGTAAATAATATTTAATAGAAGGTATAAAATGCTAGAAAATAATTCAGAACAAGAAGATGTATGGCGTAATGAATTGGGGGAAACATATGAAGAGCAAGAGGATCGTTTAGATCGTGAAGAATCTGTTAGAAAACGCAATGCCATTATATTTGTTTTTCTTCCTATGCTAATTGGATTTCTAACATTTACTTATTTTTTCCTTAATTCAATAGAAGAAAAGAATAAATTGATGAAGCAACAGCAATCAACAACTATCAATAATACTCAAGATACAAAGAAAGAAAATAATTGAATTGTATTGTAAAATCTGGGATAGTCAATTTGTATGGTTGTATCTTGAAATAGGTTTCTAGAGATTTAGAGTAAAAGCAAGGGATGATAGGCTCTGTGAACAAAATTTAAATTGTTTAGATTTTGAGTATTTTTAAGCGAAAATTAATAAGATTTTTGCCGGAATAGTTAGTTCTATTTCAAAAAAATCTTATAATTTGCAGCTAAAAAGAGTCGAAATCTAGACAATTAAAATTTTGTTCACAGAACCTAGGTAAGTCTATTAAAATTTATAACCATACCGCATACCTAAATTAGTTAAACCAGGGTTAAATTTCCCATGACCAGCATTAGATAAGTGGTCAATAATTACGGCGACACTGTGCTTCTCTTGAATCATTACACCTAAACTAAGACTTTCTCTAAATAAGAATCTTGTTCCCAAGGCTCGTCTTCTTTGCTGTAATTTTTCTACTTCACCATTATGAATTCCAAATCCAAAAGTTGCCTCTAAAAATACATATTTCATGATATCAAAATGCCAAGTAATCCCAGTATAGATATTGCTAGTATATTTCTAATTGTTAATATTTGTCCCTATATGAGGATAACCAAATAAAAATTTGTATTCGTCACTAAAAAGATATTCTAAATTAATGTCAGAACCCTTCTCATAACGTTGTCTTAATTTACCCTTTAGTCCAAATTTATACCCTAAATCATGTCTCAATACTCCAATTCTCATTTCGTCAGCCATAGTTCTTGAACCAATTAATAAAAGAATTAAAAAGATTAAGTGATGTATTTTTTTATATTTCATAGAATTCAATGCCCTTTTGCTTTATTAGTTAAAATTAGTCCCATAATCAAATCATAAGCTCTAGCAAATTGATAATCTTTTTTATAAAGATCAGATAGTTGGTCTAGAGTATTTTTCGATTCAGTCGTTTTTGTTTTATCTTTATCTTTTGTAGTATCATCTGCTTTCTTAATAGGCTCTTTATCTTTATTTGTAGAGTCTACTTTTTTATCATCATTTTTTTTGTTATCGTTTTTTAAGTAATTTTTTAAAGAAGCTTCAGAGAATCTTCCATCTATCATTTTTGTTTCAGGATATTCAACTTTTACCATCTCAACAAATATGTCAGGTTCGATACCCTCTGCCTGAATTGAACGATCATTAGGGGTATAATATTTAGCCGTAGTAAGCTTTACAGCCGCTCTAGGACTGATTACCGAAAAGCTTTGTACAGATCCTTTACCGAAAGATTTTGTGCCAAGTATTATCGCTCTTTTATGATCTTGCAAGCTACCAGCTACAATTTCTGCAGCTGAGGCAGAGCCAACATTAATAAGAACAATCATCGGAACTAATGGAGCTTTTTCTGCAGATTTATTGCTATTAAATACTGAGTTACTATTTTTGGTTCTTCCCTTGGTAGTAACAATTACTCCAGAATCAATAAAATATTCGCTAACAGCAACAGCCTGCTCTAACAAACCACCAGGATTATTACGTAAATCTAGAATAATACCCTCTATGTTATTTTTACTACCATCTTTTAAAGTTTTCATAGATTTTTTTAATTCTTCAATGGTATGTTCATTAAAAGTTCCTATTCTTATATAAGCTATATTATTTCTTTCTAAATGAGCTTTTACTGGGGTAATGGTAACTATTTCGCGGATAAGTTCAATTTCTTTTGGCTTAGATTCACCTTCTGTAATTACCAGTAATTTCACTTTTGTTCCTGGTTCTCCACGCATCTCTTTGACGGATTTATGAAAACCCAAAGTTGATACAGACTCATCATTAACTCCGACTATATAGTCTCCGGCTTTTATACCTGCCTTATAAGCTGCTAGATCATCAATAGGGGAAATGACTTTGATGGCACCATTATCATACTGCACTTGAACACCAATACCGCCAAACTCTCCTTTAGTCTCATTAAGAAAATCTTTTAGATCCTCATCAGTAAAATAGCTAGAATGGGGATCTAGCGAAGTTAACATGCCTTCGATAGCCGCATCAGTCATTTTTTGTTTTTCCGGTTCTTGAACATAGTCTTTATTAATACGCTCAAAGACCTCTTGAAATTGTTTGAGATAAGCTGTATCTGATAATTCGTTCTTTTTCTTTGGTTCTTCAGCAAATGTGATATTGGCACAAAAGATAAAACTTGATAATAACATTATAAAGCGTATGAACATAGTACTCCTAAATATCTAAATTGTTTATAATTGTATCCATCTTAATTAAAGCCTGATTATAAATGAACTGAAAACGTTTTTCTGGTTTTTTGCCCATAAGATCGTCTACTATCTTAGCAATATTATCAAAATCATCTATAGTAACTTTTAAAATGGTTCTATTTTTTGGGTTCATTGTTGTTTCTTTTAACTGAGCTGGCATCATTTCACCTAACCCCTTAAATCGACCAATATCTATTTTAGCCTTACTATTTTTTAATAATTTAGCAGTTAAATCAGTTTTTTGTTGATCATTTACTGCATAATAAGTTTTATTAGATTGGGTTAATCTATAAAGAGGTGGTTTGGCAAGATATAAATGACCTGAAGATATTAACTTCGGCATACGAAGATAAAAGAACGTCATTAACAATGAGGCGATATGAGCTCCGTCAACATCCGCATCTGTCATAATTATTATTTTTTCATAACGTAAATTCTCCTCTCGATAATTTTTAAGACTACCACAGGCTAGTGCCACCTCTAAATCTTGAATTTCTTGGTTGTTAGTAATCTTCTCGAAAGTTGCATTAGCAACATTCAAAATTTTGCCTCTAAGAGGTAAAATAGCTTGTGTTTCTCGATCTCTTGCCTGTTTAGCTGATCCCCCGGCAGAATCTCCTTCAACCAAGAATAATTCTGTCCCATTAGGAGAGGTTCTTGTACAATCTGCTAATTTACCTGGTAGTCGCAATTTTTGTGTAGCAGTTTTACGTGAAATATTTTTTTCGTTACGCTTATTTATTCGGTATTCCGCAATATTAACTATATGTTCAAGTAGCTGGTTGGCTACGAGTTTATTACTACTCAACCAATGATCCAAATGGTCTTTAACAATGTTCTCTACTATTTTATTAATCCCAGGCGAAACCAATTTTTCTTTTGTTTGCCCTTGAAATATTGGCTCTTGGATAAATATAGAAAAAACAATAGAAGAAGTTTCTAGAATATCCTCAATAGTAAGTAAAGTGGTTTTTTTATTGCCGGTCATTTCACCATATACCTTTATACCACGCAGTAATGCACTACGCAAACCTTGCTCATGGGTTCCACCAAGAGGGGTAGGAATAGTGTTGCAATAGGATTGAATAAAAGGTTGGTCTTCATTTTTATGCCAAGCAATTGCCCATTCCACTTTTATGTGATCCTGATCCCACTCAATATTACCACAAAAAATCTCTCCACTAACTAAATCTTCCAAATTTATTTTAGAAATTAAATAATCTTTCAAACCATCTGGAAAATGGATGAGAGCTGTTGCTGGAACATCGCTTTTAGTTTCAATTTCACATTGCCACTCTATCGTTACCCCTCTATACAAATAGGCTTTTGATTTGGCTAATTCATATACTCTTTTTGGTGAAAAGGATGGTTTCTCTCCAAAAATTTCTGGGTCAGGATGAAAATTGATAGATGTTCCCCTTAATTTTTTGGCAATATCTTCGCTGGTTAAATCATTCAATTTTTGCCCTTTGGAATAAGATTGCTTGAATAATTTACCCTGCTTATATACTTTAATCTCTAAGTAGTCGGATAAAGCATTAACAACCGAAATGCCAACTCCATGTAAACCACCTGCTGTTTGATAGACATTATTCGAAAATTTACCACCAGAATGAAGGTGAGTTAAAATTACCTCAAGAGCAGATTTATCAGGAAATTTGGGATGATTATCGACAGGAATTCCTCTACCATTATCAGAGATAGTGATACTATTATTTACATGCATCTTTATGGTGATAACGCTAGCAAAACCAGCAACAGCTTCGTCCATAGCATTATCTAGCACTTCCGAAACAAGATGATGCATAGCATTCTCGTCCGTCCCGCCAATATACATACCAGGACGTTTACGTACAGGCTCAAGCCCTTCTAATACTTCAATATCTTTTGCTGTATACGAATTATTAGTTTGAGGCTTTTTTTTCTCATTAAAGATAAATAGATCAAGCATATTATGATGTTAACTTACAAGTTTTTGATGGATATACTATTTTGAAAGATAGAGAAAAGCAAGAACACATACAGCAATTGCTTGAAATATAACCCGTAACGACATTAATTTGGAACTAAATTTTTTGTCAATTTTCCCGCCAATAGCCATAGAGACAACACCTAGCACTAAGACTAATGTAGTCAAGCTTAAAGCAATTAATATATATACCACAAAATTATCTCTAGAAAAACAATTTAGAAAATATTCGCCTATTTAAAAGTGAATAAAAAATCATTGAAAATATACTAGAATAATCCAACATTTGCAAATCCAATTCGTAGGATTCTGCAACAGAACAGTTTAAAAGTCGTAGGCAAAAACAATCAGTGTCATTGCGAGCTGATGTATCCCCAGGAAATTGTTGCAAAATAGCAAGAATTATCTGCTAATTAGCAATAGGGTAAAAGTAATTAACAATATAATTACTACTAATAGACTTGTTGATTGATTATGCAAAGATTTTATCTTACGTAAAGCATTTTTTTCTACTTTTTTCAAAATAGGGTATTCCGCCCCTAGTCTATCATTAAAATCGTGTCCCACTAAGTGATATTTGTAATAAATACGACGAAAATTATTTTCAACAAACTGAAATAAATCTAAATTTATGTTAGCAGTTGAACGTCTAGAAATTTTTTTACTAAAAACCACACTAAGCAATATACCTATTATTATTACTACTACTTGCTTTACTATATCCAACCAATTTGTATCAAGTGTTTCAACAGGATAAGATGACCATACTAATTTTAAGCCTTGCTCTAAAAAGAAATTAGTTGCCAATACAAACGATAGCATGACCAATAAGCTGACTCTGCTCAAAATATTCACTATAGGATAAAAGTCATTAATTAGATATTTGTATTTAACCGTAGAAAATAAAGCTGCACATGTTATAATTTTTAACAGGAAAATAGCATAATAATTAATATCCTGATCCAAAACATTGGTCACAATAATTTTGCTAACAAAACTAGCAAGAGGAGGTAAGGCTATAATGAATAATACACTAACTATTAAACTACCAAGCAATAAAGGGCTTCTCCATGAGTAAAGCCCTTTTATCTCAGAGCAATTTTCTACATTACCTTTATCTATTAATATAGCAACATATAGACCAAATAAAGCTTTATACAATATATGGACAAAAAGAAAAACTATGATTCCTAAATTTGCTTGTTGAGATTTTGTGCCAATGGCAATCACCATGAATCCAAGCTGAGAAACAGTAAGATAACAGACTGATCTTTTGATGTTATCTTCTATACAAGCATAAACCCCACCATATATAATCATTAATAATCCAAAGAATTTAAGTATTTCTAAACCACTAAATAATTTAAGAAGTATAATGATCGATATTTTACTAGTAAAGCTGGTTAAATATATCATCCCTGAAGTTGAGGCAAATGGATAACAATTAACAATCCATCCGGAAAAAGGTATGCTCGCTACATTAATTAAGCAACCACTAAGTATTATAACATAAAAGATAAAAGAAGCATCTCTGTTCTCTATCAATTGGCTAAGAGAAATAATTTGTATGTTAGAACTATTGGTGATTATATAACTAATCCCTATTAAGATAAGACTACCACTTATAAGATGCGTAAGGAAATACTGTCTTGCCGCCCTAATACTATTTTTACAATTACCGTAAAAAATTAACAAAGTGGCACATATCATCATCATTTCTAGAGCAACAAACATCGAGATAAAATCCCCAGCAAATAAACAGATCAAGGAAGCTGCTGAGTATAAACTACCTATCAATACCTCAAATTTCCTGTTTTGGCTAATGGCATATAGGTTAGTCACCAACGTTATCGCCATAAAAGCAAGTGCTATTAATTTATTTTCATTACTAAAATTAATAATAAAACTATTATTATACAGATTAATTACCGCCTCATTTTGGCTATTAATTAATAATATACCAGCAACTATTGGATAGATTATTGAGGTAATATAAAATGTCTTTCTAAATTTAAAATAGAGAAATAGAATAAATAAAGGAATAAGCAAGGCTGAGTAGTAAAACATACCTACCATATAAATATAAAAAACTTCTTAATAAAAATCTGGATAAAATAGAATAATATGACGCAACATGTACATATAATTAGGCTAACCATCATGGTAGTAGGCAGTTTATTTTCTAAAACCATTTTATAACTATTAGCTATAGTTGGTTTATAAAGAGATATCACAAGCTTTGCTAAATAAAGTGCAGAGAATAAAGTACTTAAAGCTAGCACTCCCATAACTAATATTTGATTTTGTTCAGCAGCGGCAAGCATAATATAAAACTTACTAATAAAACCACCAAAGGGGGGAATGCCGATTAACGATAAACTGGCAATACATACCATAAAGCTAGTTTTTGGCATTTCTTTGCCAGCATTGATTAGGTCAGATATCTGGTTAGTCTTCTTTAAGCTATAAATACTTCCCATTCCATAAAATAAACAGATTTTAGTAAATGAATGTGAAGATAAATGTAGGATAGCTGCTCCTATAGATTTTGAGGTAAACATGAAGCTACTAAGTAAAGCTATCCCTAATTGGTTAATCGTAGAGTAGGCTAGAATCTTCTTAATATTATCACTAGTTAATGCCTTAAAGGAACTATAAAATATGGTGATAATAGGTAAGAAAATGATCCAATTAAATTCGGCAAAAATAGAGTGTAAATATTTAAGACCAAAAATATATATCAGAATTTTATAAATACAAAAAAGTCCAGTTTTAACAACTACCACTGCATGTAGCAAAGCACTTACAGGGTAATGTGCTACCATTGCCGCTGGTAACCATTGGTGCAAAGGATATAAGGCTGCCTTTGATGTGCCAAAAATAAACATTAATAACAAAATTATGGTTTGATTTTTGGAAAAATAATGCTCGATAAAACCTTGGGATGTAAAGTCACCATGCCCTGCTTTAGCATAAATAATTATTATAGCTGGCAAGAATAGTAATATCCCTGAGATCATCAATATTTTTAAATATTTATAGACTCCTGCCATAACTTTATCTCCACCACTATGACCAATTAATGGAGCAGTTGATAATGTTAATATTTCATAAAAAATAAACATCGTAAAGAGATTTGAAGATAATGCTACCATCCCCCCAGATAATACGCTTAGATTAATGAAGAATAGAAAACGACTAGAATTATCAATATTATTAATTGCCAAATATTTAGTGGTGTAAATTAATGCACAAATCCATAAGAAGCTCAGTAAGGTTAAGAAAATGAGACTGAGAGCTTCTAAATGCAATCCAATAGCAAAATTACTAAAGATGGTTATTGATAGATTGGCTCTTACGCCCTTCAGAAATAACCAATCAATAATTAAAATATTGACAAAAAAGAAGCTACTAATGGTAATTAATAAAGAGTTACGCGTATTATTATCACTATTACTGATAAAAGGTGTAACTAAATTTAACATAGCTAAAAGTAAAGTTGATATAATCAAAAAACTAGGGGTGACAGAAGGGTACATTAACGCCCTCCTAATAGTTGTAATTGGTTTAAGAATATTGGTAGGAGAAGTTGTATTACACTAACAAAAATTAGCCCATAATATTTATACTTAGTGTTAGACTGTAATAGTGTATAATTAGAGTGATTAGCATTTAACCATAGTAAACTGGCGTCATTGCGAGAAGGCGTAAGCCGACGAAGCAATCCAATTTTATTGTTTTCCTGGATTGCTTCGTCGCTACTATAAGTAGCTCCTCGCAATGACAACTGAGAATTTGGCATGATATTAGTCGGGTTAGCTGTATAATTAGAGTGATGCCAACATAGTTTTTTGGCAATCTTATAATGATAAAGTAATGACATAGCAGAACTGATAACAACAATCACCAACTCGAGCCACAGATTTTCAACAATCAACAACTCAAAAATAGAAAGCTTAATGAAAAACATACTACTTATTGGCAAACCACAGCTACAAATTAGACTAAATACTACCAAGACACGCCATAACATACTGGTATAGTCAATTGATGAGAAGTTGGTGACGTCGTCACTCGTCGCTCGCCTATTACTTATAGGCGTCGCTCCATCGCTCCTAGCACCAAATCCTCCTGAATTGACTATACTGGGTACGCTATGAGTATCAAAATAAGCAATTATTAGAAATAGAGCAATCTTATTAAGGCTATCAGCTAACAAAAATGGAGTTAGGATTAATTCACCTCTAGGAACAACTAATAACAAAAATATATAACCAATTTGTACTGCCGAAGAATATATCACAATATTTCTGACTTTTTCTTTGCTTCGGCAAGCAAAATATGTACATAAAATAATAGTTACCAGAGCGATCGGTTTGATAAAAATTGCTAAATCATTAATGATTATACTATAGTCAATGGTAAAATGAATGAACCTCAATATTATATAAAGACCCATTATACTGGAGATACTGGCAAGATATGTCAAAATGACCGGAGCAACCGAAGAATAGCTTCGTATCATCCAAAAATGCATCGGGAAAAAAGCCGTTTTTAATATAGCACCAATTAGAAAAAAACTAATAGCTAGCTTGACTATTTTGCAGTCATAATTTGTCTGAAGTAACATTGAAATATCTGACATATTAAGGCTGCCAGTGCTACTCAATAAAAATCCAATGGCTATTAATATTAAAGTTGCCCCGACTGTACCTAGCATAAGATAATCGAAAGCACCGATAACAGCCTTGAGGTTATTACCCTGTGCCATTAGGGCATAAGCACTTAATGAAGATATTTCAATAAATACATAAAGGTTAAAAAGGTCATTAGTACTCAATATACCGAGATATCCGCTATGGGCAAATAATAAAAGTGCATAAAATAACGATTGCCTTTTTTTATCAATAAATTTAAGTACGGTAGTTGCCAGCAATTTGTTACAGAAAATTAGAAAAAATAATAATACACCATTAATGTAGGTAATTATAGGTTGATTCAGGTAGTCTAGCTTATATTCAATACCTATGGGAGCATGCCAATTACCAAAATCATATGACACGGCACCTTTATTAATTACCGATAAACCATAAATACTTAAAAATAAACTTAGTGCAATCGAAATAACTGCTATAATTCGAGTGACAAGCACATAACGAAAAGTTAGTATTGAAAATAACGCCCCAAAAAATGGTAGCAATACTTGTAAAGCTGGAAAATGTTTAATTAATATCATTTATTTCAATCATTCGGAGTCGCTTCGCTAAAATTAATTTCATGCTCCGATATAGTATTAAATTGCTTAGAAATACGATAAATCAAGCTAAGCCCTAATGACAATGTAGCAAAACCAACAACAATAGCCGTGAGCATTAGCACCTGAGGTAATGGGCTTACATAAAGCTGAGAATTCTGCAGTAAACTACGCTCAATTGGCACAATACCTCCATTTACCTTACCAAGCATCAGGTAAAAAATTAGCACAGAGCTTTGCATAACACTAAGTCCTATGATTTTACGAACATAATTATCACTGATTAACATTATAAACAAACCACTAGTTAATACGAGCAGTGTTAAAAAATATAAAATTTTTGAGATATATATAGCTTCTAAAAACATTGTTACTTAACTTAATTAATACGGCTTAAATGCTTCATTAAACACGCATACTATTTTTTTGCCATGACGTATTGACAGTTTGTGAAATACCTGTTCAATAATCACCATATTAGCATTATCTTGAGCAAGTCGATAATTTACCATCGATTCTCTAAGAGCTTCATCAACTGCAAAAATAGCTGGTAACTCAGCATTTTTATCTCTAAATTGTAAGTAAGTATACACTCCATCATCAAAAATTTTAATTGGGGCAATTGATTCATTACCACTTATTGAATAATTAAAATTATATTTCTCAGGATGAGATAAATCTAGGTTAGCTGAGGATGTAACATAAGTTTGCAAATAATCCCCTGAATTTTCATCATCAGGATAGATAAATCTTAAATTAAAAACCATTTCTGGATCTCTCATATCCGAAGCTTCTGCAGCATATAGTTCAAAAAAGTAAGTTCGCTTGTTAGTAATAATCGTCATATTAGTGGTAGCATCTTGTTCCATTGGCTTAATGAAAATTCGATGACCGGCTGGTACTATTTGCCAAGAAGTAGTATCCCCCATGGAAATACTAACTATTTCCTCCTCTTTTGCTAGCTCTATACTAGTTTGATAACCGTAGTATCCGGTGAACTTAAATACATCATCGGGACTATACACCATTACCCTAATTCTGCTATCGATCGGCAATGGTCTAGATTCTCTAACAGCTAAAGCAGTATTTACAGAAAATACTACCACAAACAATATTATTAATCGCTTCATCTTATTTCTTACTTTTATCTTCTATTAACTTAAGTCTGTAACCAGTAACCACAAAATTAAAATTTGAGTTAGGAGGTAAATGGATGTTAATGGCATCTATTTCAAAATTTATTGTCGCTTGCCATACCATATTTTCCAAAATATCATTAGCGGAGTTTTTTGCTATCGATGTAAATATGACCTCAGCCTTATTATTTTTATGATAAACCACTGATAATATATTAACAGAACGCCTTAAGGATCTTTGGTAACGCATAACTGGTGACAATGAGTTGTCAATATTCATAAAATTGGCAAATTGTCTAAATATTATACGTGTAGAACTATTCTGAATAAATATAAACTGGGGGCGAAGAAAATCATAGTCATAAGATTCTCTGTGTATCACGTAATTTCTAATCATAATGTCTGCAATAGAATTGATGGCATCACTTTTTATATGATTAGCATTAGTTATCGTCGCGCTTTTAAGAGATTCAGCACTAATTGCGTATCTTACCTGTCGAACTGCTGGTAATAAAGTCTGAAAATTAACCACCACAGCTAGAAATAATACAAAGAAAACTACGGTAAATATCAATAAAAATGATCTTTGTACAAGTGGATATAGATATTCAAAATTATACCATCTTCTAGCATCAACAAAATATTCACCAGACTTAATATATTCTTGAACAGAACTTAATACCTTATCCATTAGCCTAAAATAATTGATTACCTTACTTAGGCTCTGTGTACAGAACCTAATATCGGATTCTAGCACATATTAGCAAAGAAGTTATTATTTTTTTATAAAAATTATTCTTTTATGCTAACCCGACTAACATTATGCTAAATTCACAGATGTCTATTAGCGAGGAGCTACTTTAATAGCAACGAAGCAATCCAGGAAAATGATTAGACTTTCCTTATCCTAAACTCGCATTTATATTGAAATAAGAAAGGAATTGTGGTATTTAATCTTCCAAGACTAAAAGGTGGTGATATAACTCCTGAATATGTTAACTAATCGCAAGCAATCTTATTTTATTTGTTTCTTCTTTCTAGGGATAGTGTCGGGAGGAAATTTTTCATTAGTCTCATTTACTATTAACTACCAATTATCACAAGCAGGATATTCAACTGATATTATTGGTGTAATGTTTCTAACATCCATTCCATATTGCTTAAAACCAATATTGGCACCATTTATTGATAAATATTCTATACCTATTATATGTAGGAAATTTGGTCAACGTCGTGGATGGACACTAGCTGTACAAGCGTGTTTATTAGTTGCTATTAGTGGATTTTTAATTATAGCCCCCCCTGTTAACATAGCTATTACTGCCATTTTAAATTTTACTATTTCCTGTTGTGCGGCAACTCAAGATATTATTTTAGATGCCTATCGTATAGAACGCTCTGCAACAAAGGAAGAACTCTCAATTGCTACAACTTTTAGTAGCACTGGCTTTCGCATAGGAATTCTTATTAATAGTACAGGGGCATTATATGTATCTTGCCTCTTTAATTGGTATTTGGTATATCTATGTACCTTTTTTATAACAATGGCTGCTCCGGTAATAATCTTATACATGCAAGAGCCTGCTATAAAAAAAACAGAGCATATTTTTACTAATTTAATTTCATTTACTCAATATTCTAAAGTTATTGGTGATAGCTTACTATTATTAAAACGAAACCATCCGAATTGGATGTTCGTTATGCTGTTTATCTTTCTATATAAAGCAAGCGATTCAATTCCTATGGCAATGAGTTCTCCATTATTTATTGACTTGTCCTTTACCTCTCAAGAAATCGCCTCTATTTCAAAAACCTATGGATTCGTGCTAATGACCTTAGGGGGGATTATTGGTGGTGTATTAACCGCAAAAGTAGGAATATCTCGAAGTCTCCTAATATGTGGTAGTCTACAATTACTATCTCCCTTGATGCTGATGTTTTTATCTATAGTAGGTCATGATATAGTTATATTTACTATAACAATTACTGTACAAAATTTCTGTTGCGGACTTGGTAATACTGCTCTTACTATTTATTTTTCTAGTTTATGCAATAGCGAATTGATTGCCACACAATACTCAATTATTGCCTCTTTTAGTTCTTTCGTACGCATTATTTTATCCTGTTTATCTGGTATTTGTGCAAACTATGTGGACTGGTCCAATCTTTTTTTATTCACTACCTTATTTAGCATGCTACTTGTATTAGCTTTTTTAAGGATAAATAAAATTTAAGCTCTCTCCATATATTTTTCAAATTTATTTTTCTCGTTCTGATATTTATCTGCATCCGGTAGGGCTGGTTTCTTAACCGTAATATTTGACCATTTACTGGAAAAAAACTTAGCTCTCTCTATCCAGTCAATCAGCTGTTCTGATTCTGGCTTAATAGCTTTAACCGGACACTCACTCTCACATACTCCACAATCAATACATTCGTCAGGATTAATTACCAACATTAACTCCCCTTCATAGAAGCAATCGACAGGGCATACTTCTACGCAATCAGTATATTTACATTTTACGCACTCATCGGTAACAACATAAGTCATAAATTGTCATACTCCTTGAATTTAGCAATTAACATGCAAGATCTCAAACCCAACACTAATAGAAAATATAGTATGCTACTTATAAACATTAGCACTAAGGGTAATAACATAGAATTATCAATAGTCGGACTACCTAGCCTTAAAATGCTTGCTGGCTGATGTAAACTATACCAAATATTTACCGAAAATTTTACTATGGGAACATTGATAAAGCCAATTAAAGCAATCACCGAGGCTGGTTTTTCAGTACGGCTTATCCTATCACCACTATTCACCACCACGATATAGCTTAAATATAGTAAGAATAATACGAACATTGAGGTAAGTCTAGCATCCCAAACCCACCAAGTTCCCCAAATAGGCTTTCCCCATAATGCCCCTGTTACTATACTAATCATACAAAAAACTGTCCCAATAGGAGCACTTGCTACTGCCACTAAGAAGGACATTTTAGTTTTCCACACTAGGTTAGACAAACTACAAATAGCTATAAATGTATAAATACCTAGTGCCATCCAAGAAGCTGGTACATGAACATACATAATCCTAACCATATCACCTTGTTGGTAATCTGGTGGCGATACTATCAAAGCTTGGTATAACCCCAACCCCATTACTACTAACATTGCAACTAGCAATAATGGTAACATGGTTCGTACTAGCTTACTAAAAAAATAAGGATTTAATAATTTAAGCATTTAGACACTTGATTAATCATTTTTAAATATTGATTATAAAATAAATCACTATTGATGTTAGTCGTTTGCCAATTCTCACTCTCAACCTCCACTATTTCTACTTTAAAATTTTTATAAAGAGCAACATCTTGCTCTGTACTTAGTAATAAACATTTACTATTGGACATGCTTAATAAATGCTCAAGATTACTGATATATCTCAGGCTTTTCTGATCAGAGCTATATAATCTTGCAACATTTTTTTGACTATTATTAAAAAAATATTCTAGACTATCACTAAGTAAGATAACATCTGTTAAAGACGTTAATCTTTGATGTTTGATTTTCGTAAGCTCCTCTATTTGTTTTTTTGCTTCTTCAAGATTTTGGTAAATAGCTGAACTAATCTCAGGAAATCGTTGAGATAACACCTGAAATAATTGTTCTAATAATAGTTTTACATTGTCTAAATCAAGCCAAATATGCCAATTATCATAAGAGTTATTGCTAATAATTCTTAGCCCATGAAAATTACTAATTTTAATGACATTTTTACTATGACCATTCATTAATTTGCCAGCAAAGCCATCAAATTGCTCATCTATATAAAATACAATATCTGCATTTTTAACTTTTTTAAGATCACTAGGTCTTAAATTATAATGATGTGGGCAATCATTGTTATTGGCAATAGCAACAATTTCTGCTTGGTCTTTCACTAACATCGCTATAATGCTTGCTAGTGGGGTTATACTAGTAACAATTTTCACCTTACTTCTACTGGCAAAAGCTCCATAATTAAATAATATGATAATTATAGCAATAAAAATGCTAGCACTAATATTAATTTTCATTTTTTTTTAATTTTTTTATGATCAATAAATAATCTGTTCACTAACAGACTTTAGTTTACTACTACAAACGTTGAGTTTTATCTGTAAAATGATCATGTGTAAATAACAACAGCATATTATTATCAATATGATCCTTAAGAGGAGAACAGGTGATCAAATCATAAACTTGTAAGTCTATTTTGATTGGTAAATTACTGTCATTAAGTAGCGTAAATATACGATCCATAGTCTTCTCATCAAGTGAGCCATAAATTACTAGGTCAATATCGGAGTTAGGACGGTAAAGACCAGTAGCACGTGAACCAAATAAACCAACACGATCGATTTTCTCTGAGAAGGGCAACAAAATGCTACGCAGTGTATTTAATTGTTTTGCACTTAATCCATGGTTAGACATGTTTACCTTCTATATTCTGCTGCAAGTTCCAACATTTTTAGATTCATGTTCTCTAATTCAGGATAATAATTTTCTTCAATATCTATAATAATCTTCTCAAATTTTTTGAAGTCATAAGTATGTGACATTTTATTACGAGAATCTAGAGCATCCATCCATATTTCACCATTCTTGATTAAGTTAGCAGCTATTGATGCTTTAATTACAGCAGCTGGGGTAATGGTTTCCAGTATAACACCTTTATATTCCAGATAATCTTTAAGTACTTTCCATGTCAATTCCCATGTATATTCGAAACGTTGAATAATTCCTTCTTGTTCTAACTGGCTTACCTTACGTTCTCGCATTATATATATAGCCTCACGTAATAAAGCAAAAGCACGTTTAAAATTATCAAAACGATATAACCAACGAGGTTTTTCTAAGTTACTAAGTATAGTCATATTAACTCTGCATCTAATATAGTCAATTGAGGAGAAGTTGGGGGCGTTGTCGCTCAATGCTCGCCTATTACTTATAGGCGTCGCTCCATCGCTTCTAGTCCCAAATTCTCCTGAATTGACTATAGCATTTCCCTAATTTAGTGCCTTAAGAATTTATTGTATGACAATTATTATAATTCTTCAAATCATTTGAGTATAATTCAAGTAATTGATGCTTACTAAGCGTAAAATCACTTGCAATCCAAGACTTTTTTAATTTACCTATCACTGTGCCAATGTCTTTACCATGAATATTTATTTTATGCAAGTCATGTCCGTTGATAGGAAATATTGGTCGTGATTTAGCATTGTATATATCTAGAAATTTATTTGCTGTAGCTCTGTTTAATTTGCCTAATGATAGCAAGATATTTATACATTGTAGATAATCTGCAGGATAATCTGCAGTTTCCCACCAAATTTCTCGTAATGTAAATTCGTTGATTTCTTGATTAATAAACCTATATATAGTAATGATTTTGCTTGCTTGTTGCCGAGAAAATTTTAAATTTAATAAATCACTTAGTGATAAGTTATTTATGTGGTAGAATAAAAGTGAATATCTAGCGTAAGGCTCTAAAGAGCCGCAATTAATTGCTTCCATCAAAGGTTTTTTATCAAACTTACTAACTGGTAATATTATTTGCAATATGCCATTATCAAACATTTGTTGCAAAATATTAGGACTATTATCTGAGGTAATCAATTTGTCCATTTCCCATTTTACCCGTTCTTTTGATAATAATTTGAGATTTTCTCGCAATTTAACGCAAGCATCTAACCCATTAAGGTCTAATTGTCTTGCATAATAGCAGGAAAAACGGAAAAAACGTAAGATACGTAAAAAATCTTCCTGAATTCGTGCAAATGCCTGTCCGATAAATATTACTTTTGATTGTTGTAAATCGTCTATTCCACCAAAATAATCATAAATTTTATGCTCAAATGGACAATAACTTAGTGCATTAATAGTAAAATCTCTTCTAGCAGCATCCTCCATAAAATCGTCAGTAAAAACAACTTCAGTGTGTCGACCATCACATTTCATGTCTTTTCTAAGTGTAGTAATCTCAAATGTTTCATTATTTAATAAAGCCGTAACTGTACCGTATTTTATGCCAGTTGGGATAACCTTAATGTTGGCTGCTGATAAAATATCTGTTACTTGCTGCGGTAATAAATTGGTCGCTATATCAATATCATAATTGACAACATTAAGGATAGCATCACGAACAGCTCCCCCGACAACCCTTGCCACTCCACCACCTAGTCTAATTATTGACAAAATTTCTTTGTAATAATTGGATTGAATAGATAATTCTCTTGTTATAATATTCATTATAGTTCCACTATTGTCATTCTTAGCAACGGCGGGAATCTAGACCCCTGCTTACGCAGGGGTGACACCTGACTTTTTGTTATGGATTGCTTCGGAGGCTTACGCCTCCTCGCAATGACGCTTGGCGAGCAGATTTTTTATTCATCATCAGAAAATACAAAAAAACTGAACACTCACAAAATTTTACTTTTATTTAATAACTGGGAGATGCTTTTTTAGTAGGTAATTAAATTCTGCACCATATATAAAAATCATGTTAATAATATAAAAGAATATTAGAGTTCCTATTATACCACCAAGTGAACCATATATTATGCTTAATTGGTTATAACTTCTTATCCAAGTAGATAATAAATATCCACTTATCACCCATAAAATTACTGTTAATAAAGCTCCAGGAACTACCTCTGTAAAATTTAATGTTATATTAGGGACGATATAATATAATGATGATGAGGTAATAAATAATGAACAAAAAATTATAACATATCGTAAAATAGTTAGAGCTAGCATATGTTCTTCCATTATTTGTAAAATCATCGGCAGTTTTGTCAATATTATTGGCACTATAATTAAAATGAACATAGCAAAAGTAACGAATATGCTGATTACTAAGAACTGTACTATGCTAAGTAATCTTCGTCTTATGTATGGAGGGGGTGATTTTATTTCATATACCCTATTTAAGATTGTTCTTAAACATTCAACAAAAGATGATGCGGTCCATATACTTCCTACTATCGCTACGGTCATTAGGCTTTGAGGTGGAGTTTTACTAAGTTCATTTATCCTAGTTTTTATTGAGTCAGTAGCCAATTCTGGCATACTCTCAAGAAAGATAGTTATAAAATTCTGCCCGAGTTCTGAGGCACCAATAAAACTTGTTAATGCTAATAAAAAAACTAAAAAAGGAAAAAATGCCATGAGTATCATAAATGACATATACCCTGAATGTTCAACCCCATCATGTTCAATTGTTTTTAAAATTGCCTGATATAAACATTTTATAATTCTTTTCATCAACTGACTTTATTTTGTTTTATATTAGTTAACTATTTAAGGCTCTAGATAGCCTCTCCGTCATTGCGAGACCATGTAATGGTCGAAGCAATCCATATTAGATTGCCACGCTCACATACGTTCGCTCGCAATGACGTTGGTATTGATATAATCATGGATTTTTATTAAATCATACCAGGTAGTTTTTTTCTGCATTGGCTGTCTAAGCAGGTAGGCAGGATGGAAGATAGAAGTGGTTTGAATCGGCTTGATAAGATACTGATTGGTATATAAATAATATTCTTGTCTGATTTTACTTATACCAGCATTTTTACCAAGCAAGCTAGTTGCTGCAACATTTCCCACTAAAACAATTAGTTTTGGGTTTATTAAAGCGATATGTTTTTCAACAAAAGGTCGGCAAATATCTATTTCTTCTTGTGTTGGTTGGCGATTGGCTGGTGGTCGCCAAAATACCGTATTAGTAATATAAGCATTATGTTTCCTTGAAATATTGATAGAGGCTAAGACATTATCGAGTAATTTACCGCTTTCACCGCAAAATGGTATACCCTCTGCATCTTCGCTACTACCTGGTGCTTCTCCAATAAACATGATAGAACTTTGTGGATTGCCATCAGCAAATACGGTTTTATTAGCTAATTTCTTTAAATCACAACCGTTAAAATCCATTAATAGTGTTTTTAATTCTTCTAAACTGCTAGCTGAGTCAGCCAAAGATCTAGCAAGCTGTATACTCGAATGGTTTGAAGAATTGTTGTCGCAAATAGTGCTAGGGATGCTCACCTGCTTCATTTTACTTAAGTTTACCACACTATTCTCTTGTTTGTTGTTGCCATTCTTCAAATCATTTGAATATATAGGAGCTGCCATTGGTTTTTTTTTCTTAATATTAGAATTTATCTGTATTTTTTGCTGATTAATAGTTGATTCTGATAAATAATAATCTATACCAATTGCTTGCAGCCATTTTAGTTGGTTGATTTTTTTTGTTAAATGAGTCATTTTATTATTTTAAAATATTTCAAGTAATGGAAGAATATAACATACCCAAAAATCTAGATGGATTTAGACTTGATAAGACTTTGGTAAGTCTTATCAGTAAAACATCTAGAAGCCAAGTTCAGAAGATGATATGTGACTCCCAAGTACAAGTTAACAGTCTGATTATTTCTGATTCTAACTTTAAGGTCAAGGAGAATGACATTATTTCAGTATTTTTTAAAGCCCCTGATCCATTAACAATGCAGGAAGCTGATATTAAACTTGATATTTTTTATGAAGATGAAGATTTAATAGTTATCAATAAAGCAGCTGGTATGACCTTTCACCCTGGCAGTGGAAACCACCAGGATACCTTGGTAAATGCCTTGTTACACCATGCAAAATCTTTATCTAGCATAGGGGGGCTGGAAAGACCTGGTATTGTTCATCGTTTGGATAAAGATACATCAGGGCTTATGGTGGTAGCAAAGAATAATTTTGCCCATGTACATCTTGCAAGTCAGATAGAAAGTCGTAATCTTATACGCAAATATAAAGCGCTAGTTTGGGGTATTATCAATCCACAAGAAGGAGTTATAAGAAATAATATCGGCAGAGACCGTATCTTACGGCAAAAAATGACTATTTTAAAATTTGGTGGTAAAGAGGCGATTACTCATTATAAAACAGAGGAAATATTTTTTAATGGTATTATAAGTATGTTAGAATGTCGACTTACTACCGGGCGAACTCATCAAATTAGAGTGCAGTTGAGTCATTTAAAACATTCTGTAGTGGGAGACCAAACTTATGGCAAAAATAGTAGGAAAGTTAACTGCAATTTTAGCATAGTACCACAAAAATTAATGGATTTCAAGAGGCAAGCATTACATTCTTGGTATATAAGTTTTTCCCACCCGGTAAGTGGTAAATTATTAGAATTTGAATCACCCCTACCACCGGATATTACGGAGATAATCGCATGAATATAAAAGAATCCTTAATTTATGCTACTAGCAAATTGCAAGCAGTAGGCATTAAATCAGCTAACTTAGAATCACGCATATTGATGCAACATGCGACTAATAAGTCTATTGAATATTTATTAGCAAGGTCAGAAGAAGAATTGACCCAGCAACAACAAACTATTTTTGAGAATTTGGTTAATAGACGTAGATCACTAGAGCCAATAGCCTATATTGTAGGATATAAGGAATTTTATAGTTACCAATTTATTATAAATGATAAAGTACTTATTCCTCGGCAAGATACCGAGACTATTGTAGATGCGATTTTAAAGGATGTTAAAAAAAATTGTTCATTCAAAACAGAGTTAACAATATTAGAACTTGGCACTGGTAGCGGCTGTATTGCTATAAGCTTATTACTAGAAATGCTAAATGCTAATATCAATGTTAATGTAACTGCTACTGATATAAGTAATGAAGCTATTGCTATTGCCCGTCAAAATGCTATAAAATATAAGGTTTTTGATAGATTTAAAATAGTTAATAGTAACTGGTTTGAGAATTTAAAAAAGCAAAAATTTGATATTATTGTAAGTAATCCACCCTATATTTCCTTTGATGATACTGTTTATATGTCTCCTGAGACCCTAAAATATGAACCACACTTAGCCTTATTTGCTGAAAATAATGGTTTAGCGTCATATTACATAATTGCTAAAGAAGCTAAGGGTTTTTTAAAACAGAATGGTAAATTATTTTTAGAGATTGGCTTTAATCAAGTGGCATCTGTTACAGAAATTTTTGTAAGTCATGGCTATACGGTTCTGCAAGTGTATAAGGATCTAGAAGGTCTAGATAGAGGGCTATTGATAGTTGACAGCAACTATCAATATAATTGATAAATTACTTAAGATTTAGAAAAGAGAAAAATCATGCAACAATTTAGTTTTTATCACACTACTGAAGGATTAGTATATAAGACAAGCTGTCTTTTAGTAGAAAAATCTTACCATAGCAATTTGAGAATTGTGGTTTTAGTTCCAGATATTGAAGTACAAGAATCACTAAATAAGATGATATGGACTTATTCTAGAAAACAGTTTATTCCGCATGGTAGTAAACTTGATCCATTACCAGAGAAGCAACCAGTCTATATTACTCATCAGTTAGAGAATCCTAATCAGGCTACCATCCTAATAATTATTGCCCCATTTGATATACAAGAAATTCTTAATAACAAAAATTTTGCACATTTTCAGAGAGTAATTATAATATACGATGCTTTAGATAATTTAAGTTTAATAATTAAAACAATAAATGAACTAACTATTGCAACACCGATAATTGATTGTTATAAACAGAGTCCAATGGGAACGTGGAGTAAGATTTAATATAGCTAACCTGATTAGTATTAGTTCGTCATTGCTAGGAGCCGCTTTGCGGCGACGAAGCAATCCAGGAAAGTGACCCAAATAGATTGCCACGACCACTATGTGGTCTCGCAATGACTTATATGCACCACAAACGTCATTGCGATGAGCTACTTTAGTAGCGACGAAGCAATCCGTTTCTAATCACTTTTCTGGATTGCTTCGTCGCCGCAAAGCGGTTCCTAGCAATGACGAAATAATAGTAACCTGATTAGCTATATTATTTTTTTGAAAGAACAAACAAAATTACCAACATGCAAAAATTATCATTTCAACAAATTATCATGACCTTACAAAATTATTGGCAGGATTATGGCTGTGCAATTTTACAACCATATGATGCTCACGTTGGAGCTGGCACTTTTCACCCTGCCACTGTATTACGGACTCTTGGTAAAAAACCTTGGTTTGTAGCTTTTGTTCAACCTTCTCGGCGTCCTCATGATAGTAGATATGCCATGCATCCGAATAGAATGCAGCATTATTATCAATTTCAGGTTATACTAAAACCATCTCCTGACGATATACAACAACTATATTTAAAAAGCCTTGAATGTCTTGGTATAGATTTGCAAAAACATGATATTAGGTTTGTTGAAGATGATTGGGAGTCTCCTAGTCTTGGAGCTGCCGGACTTGGGTGGGAAGTATGGTGTGATGGTATGGAAGTATCGCAATTTACTTATATGCAACAAATTGGTGGTATTGATTGTCGCCCAGTGGCTGGTGAGATTACCTATGGTTTAGAGCGTCTGGCACTTTATATACAAGGTATCAATGAAGTTAAAAATATTGACTGGAATGGTCAGGTTGGAGAAAAAGCTTTAACCTATGGTGAAGTAGATTTTGCTGCTGAAAAGCAATTTTCTAAGTTTAATCTAGAATTAGCTGACACAGCAATATTATCTCAGCATTTTATTGATAGTGAAAAACAATGTAATGAATTAATTGCCGCAGATTTACTGTTACCAGCCTATGATTATTGTATTCAAGCTAGCCATCTTTTTAACCTGTTAAATGCTCGGGGAGTAATTAGCGTAACAGAGAGAGCATCTTACATACTCAGGATACGTAACTTGGCAAAAATATGCTGTCATAAATGGTTAGAATTAGAAGATAAAGAAGAATTATATGAGTGAGTTATTATTAGAGCTTTTTAGCGAAGAGATACCAGCTTTGATGCAAAAAAATGCGGCAGAAGCTTATAAAACCATATTTACGACAATTTTGCAGGAAGGTGAGATAGTTGCTGATGTTCAGGTATTTATTGGACCTAGGCGTATTGCTATATATATTACAAATTTACCGAAATTTATACCACCAAAAGAAATTATCATAAGAGGACCAAAAGTTTCGGCAGCACAACAAGCTATAGAAGGATTTTGTCGAGCAAATAATATTGAGCAAAATAAATTGTCTACGCTATTAGTGCAAGGGCAATTATATTATATAATAGTAAAGAGTACCGCAGAAACCGATATACGAATATTATTGCAAGAGATAATTCCTAAAGCAATTAGTAAGTATATTTGGTCAAAATCTATGCATTGGGGGAATTATGATATAAGTTGGATTAGACCGCTTAGGAATATTTTATGTATATTTGATGGTGAAATACTAGCAATTAAATATGGGCATTTGACGGCAAATAATATTACTTTTGGGCATAGATTTCTTAGTCCTGAACCGATTGCGAACTCAAATGATCTGGAGAATTGGAACGAAAAACAAGGGGTGAGCGAGCGGAGCGTAGTAAATCTACGTGAGCACGCGAATACCCCGAAGTTTTGCGGAGCCAATTCTTCAAAGCATTTGAGTATAGACAGTTTTTCTGAATACCAGAATAAGCTGCGGGAAAGTAATGTCATTATTGATCAACAAGAACGCAAGGAGATAATAAAAAATCAACTATCAGAAATAACCAAGTCACTTAATTTAGTAATAAAAGATGATGAGAAATTATTAGAAGAAGTAACAGGGCTAGTAGAATTGCCAGTGGTTATGGTCGGTAAAATACCTGAGATATTTTTGACGTTACCTAGTGAAGTGCTGATTAGCTCAATGCGTACTCATCAGAAATATTTTAGTACTTTTGATCAGGCTGGTAATTTCGCCCCTTATTTTCTTTTTGTTAGTAATATGCGACATGATCAAAATATTATAGTAAGTGGTAACGAGAAAGTATTGGCTGCTAGATTATCTGATGCTTTATACTTTTATCAGCAGGATTTGTCTAACAGCTTAGAATCTAGATTATTAAAACTTGAGCAGATAACTTTCCACGCAAAGATTGGTAGTATAAGACAAAAAACGGAGAGAATTGCTAATATTTGTAATTATATAATAGACTTCCTGGATAAGTCAGAGATAGTTGATGGATTTTTAGGAAAAACGAAGCCGAGTACCGCAGCGTACATAGACGTACGTGAGGAACGAAGGCGAGTTTCAACGACAAAATCACCAACTAGATTGACTTATCCAGGAAGTCTAATGTCAGGAAGTCAGGATTTGCAAGTAGCAGCTAGACTTTGTAAAAGCGACCTAACAACTGAAATGGTAGGAGAATTCCCCGAACTGCAAGGTATTATGGGATATTATTACGCCAAATCTGAAGGGTTAAATGATCAGATTGCCTTGGCAATAAGAGACCATTATAAACCACAAGGTCCATCGGATAGTTTACCAATGGGGGATACTGCAATATTGGCTATTGCCGATAAATTGGATAGTTTAGTAGGTTTGATATTAATAGGAGAAGAACCAAGTGGCTCAAGAGATCCTTACTCACTTAGACGACAAGCATTAGGTATTATTAGGACAATTTTAGCTAATAAACTAACTATTAATATTAAGCAATTAGTTGCGTATGTAATTCAGCTATACTCTGAAGAAAACATAACATATACTAAAAGTAGTCAGATAATTTTAGAGTTTTTAGAAGAGCGAGCCAAATATTATTTCAAGAATCATTATGATCTATCGTTAATTAATGCAGTGCTTGATTTTGATATTGAAGGAGATTTAATGATTAGCGAAATAAAGCTTAGTGCTTTACAAAAGTTTTTAGCTGGATCTGAGGGCGAGAATTTATTAACTATTTACAAAAGAGCAAATAATATATTAGAAGGTAATAATATAGCAGGAGATGTTAATCAGGAGGCTTTTATTTCACAATATGAGCAACAATTATTTTCATCGTTGGAAAACGTTTCTAAGCAAATAGACATATCCATTGCCGAAAAGGATTTTACTAAAGCATTGAGAGGACTACTGGAAATGTTGAAACCTATCAATGATTTTTTTGATAATTTGATGGTTAAAGATGAAGATCGTATAATTGCTAATAATCGTTTATTGTTATTAAAAATGGTTAGACAATTATTTAATAAATTAGCAAAATTTAGTGCTTTATGACGGATATATTAAGGCAGGCTGCCAAATTTATTAAATCTGGTAATATAGTAGCCTTTCCCACAGAAACAGTATACGGACTTGGAGCAGATGCTAGTAATGAGCAAGCTTGTCAGAAAATTTTTAAGGTAAAAAAGCGTCCAAGCATAAACCCTCTGATTGTTCACGTGGCAACCATGAGCCAAGCTAAAACTATCGGGGAATTTAATGCAGATGCTCTTAAATTAAGTGAAGTATTTTGGCCTGGACCTTTATCGATTGTTGTGCCATTAAAAAGTGAAGCCAATATCGCTAAATCATTATTAGCTGGACTAACAACGGTTGCACTCCGTATACCATCGCATAATATTGCTTTGGAGCTAATAAGAAAATCTGGCACATCGATAGCGGCACCTAGTGCTAACCCATCAGGTTACATTAGTGCTACTACTTTAGATCATGTAAAAGAGCATTTTTCAGGTGAGAAAGATGTTTTTATTTTAGAAGATAATTCGAGTGATTATGAGTGTCAATATGGTATAGAATCAACCATAGTAGATAGTACTACTAATAACTTAACTATTTTGCGAGACGGTTTTATTACGTTGGAAGCGTTAGAGAAGGTTATTGGTAAGAAAATAGACAAAGCTCCTTCCTTGATACAAATTAAAGCCCCAGGGATGATCAATAAACATTACTCGCCAAAAGTTAAAATGAGACTGAATGCAGAGAGTTTGGAAGCTAATGAGGTAGGTCTTAATTTTGCTAATAGTAAGCTAAAGGGCAATTTTTCGCTTAATTTAAGTTTAACTGGAGACTTAATTATCGCTGCTAGCAACTTATTTGCCAGTCTTAGAATATTGGATAATTATGCAGAATTAAATGGATTAGCAATTGCCGTTGCCTCTATCCCAGAAATTGGTATCGGTGTTGCAATTAATGACAGACTTAAAAGAGCGGCAATAAAATGACCTCTATATTTACTAAATTAAAACAGGTATTAGTCAATAGTTCCAATAAAATATCTTCAGGCATTGACCAAATATTTTATAAAAAAAAACTAGATGAGCAAACTTTAAGTGAATTAGAGGAGTTGTTAATATCGGCAGATATAACTGCTTCTGTGGCAATAGAACTGGTCAATAAACTAAGAGCTATCAAATTTGATAAAGAAGTAAGTAGCTTGGTAATCAAAGAGCAGCTTGCCGACATTATCGGGCAATTATTGATCAAGGCTAGTAAAAATTTTGAATTACACGATAAAAAGCTTAATGTCATATTAGTCTGTGGCGTTAATGGTTCAGGAAAAACTACCACAATAGGTAAGCTGGCTAGTATTTATCGTAAACAAGGTAAGAAAGTAGCAATTGCCGCTTGTGATACATTTAGAGCCGCCGCTGTTAATCAATTATCTAGCTGGGCTGATAAAAGTGGTTCAATGTTTATCACCGGCGAAGAATCAGCTGAACCTGCTAGTGTTGCTTATCTTGCTATGCAGTCTTCCATAAAAAATGATGTGGATATATTATTTATTGATACAGCTGGTAGGTTACATAACAAGAAGAGTTTGATGGAAGAACTTGCCAAAATTGTTAGGGTTATTAAGAAAATTGATGATACAGCTCCCCACCATAGTATATTAGTAATTGATGCAACTACTGGACAAAATATCTATAACCAAGTCGAGCAATTTACCGCTATTGCTAATATAACAAGTCTGATAGTTACTAAATTAGATGGTACGGCAAAAGCTGGTGTAGTGGTTGGTGTAGTACAAAAATTCGCCTTACCAGTATGTTTTTTAGGGATAGGAGAGAAGGTAGATGACTTAAAGCCGTTTGACCCGGCTGCATTTGCTAGTAGTTTAGTAGGAAATTAAATTGGCATCATTGCGGGGAGCTACTTTAGAACAATGAAGCAATCCAAAAATGGATCAACTATGTTAGCCAATATGGGTTTCTTACGGCTTATTTCATACAAGGCTTCATCGCCACCATTCTCATATAATTCCTTGAATCTATAATAACTATCTCTGCTATACCCCATTGTCTTACATGCACTAGATACATTTCCTAAGCTTTTTGCTAGTTCAAGTAATCCTATTTTTGGTCTTATTATTTTCTGATTTAAATTCATTTTAATCTCCATTTAATAATTTGTTTATTTTACTAAATGTAAGATTAAATCTCAACTACTTCAAACTGTAGACGAGAAACTATCAATGACAAGAGTTGACGAGAAGTTTTACTTAATTGTTTACCACAATTATTGGTAAGGTTTCACCATTCAGGCGGGACGAAATTACCGACTATATTATAAAAGATAACATCAGGATTTTCAACTAAAGCGTTAGGAAGAATTAATGATTCTGTCATATTTTTCCCCCTTGCAACAGGGTGAAAAATAGATTTTTTTGTAGGTCAATTTTGGGGAGTTTTAACAAAAAAACACTACAAAAACAATACAAAACTTTTTTAATGAAATTATAAAATAGTTGAAACAATAATATATATACTGGTTGGGAGGAGTTTTTTATACCACACCCCACATTCCTGCTGAGAATGTGGGGGAAGAAATAAAAGAAAAATTCTTTTACAACAAATTATTTCATTCAATGGAGGATGTGTTAAATAGAATGTCGGATGCTATATTAAAATATGAAGCAAGTCCTCAAATTGTTAAATCTATCACTAGTTGGAATTGGATTATTAATTCTGTATTCAAAGATAATTAGTATAAGATGCGTCGCCGCAAAGCAGCCCTGAGCCATGACGTCTTGTACTTTTTTCTGAACAGAGCCAATAATATACTCAAATCATTTGAGTATACAAACAAAAAGAGCTTCCTTTTGGAAAGGAAGCCCTTTTGTAGTAATAGATAAGTAAACTTAAATGATTAGTTTAGAAGTTTACACGAACTTTCAGAGTACCTTGGTGAGCAACATATTTATTAGCTAAATATGCATCATAACCAGCTCCATACTCCATAACTCCGGCTTTAGCACCAATAACTACACCAACATTATATGATGTTTTGCTACCTTTCTCAGTTCTAGTAACAAACGGATCAGTCATGCCATCTAATCTAGCATCAACTTTTCCTGATTTACCACTTAATTTGTGAGAAACAGAACCATGTAGTTCAGGAGTTATTGCAATACCATCAGTATCTATAGTAGTTGCAATTCTAGCCCCGATGACAGCTTCAACTATATTGGCTTCTTTCTTAGCAAAGATCTTATTTTGATGTGTTGTACCAGTTTCCTTATGCTCTGCATCATTAAATCTTGTATAACGAATTCCAGCAGTCGGGGTTAATGATACTGAGTCAGCTAGTTTAGCATTGTAACCAAATAATACTTCTCCGCCGAAAGACATAGAATCATAACTAGCTTTAGCAGTTTCCTTACCACTAGTATGAACCTTACTAGATACTTTTCTAACATCATTACTGTCAATTTTACTTGAACTAAAGGAAGCCACAGCTTGTACAAAAAAATCTTTATCAAGTTGTTGTGACCCATAAAGAGAGACCCCAAAAGTACCAATTTTGGCTTTTTCGTCTTTATAACCTTTAAATTTCATATCAGTCTTAGCGACATTAACAGCAGCACCGATTGTTAGATTCTCATTAAATAAAGTATCGAAACCCAAGACTCCACCAAAAGATTTTGATGTATAGCCAATAGAATTATCTTTTTTATCCTGATCCTGAGTAGCTTGGCTATAATGTGGCATAATCCATGCACCCATTGATGCATTACCATCATCAGACCCAGCAGCAACAGCCATTCTAGTATTTCTGTTCTGGACTATATTATCAATACTATTAGCAACACGACGAGCAACGTCAGCACATGCTGTGGTTACATGAGCATTTTCACTATTGAAAAGTCTATCCATGACATCCTTACGTACTTTCTTATCTAGTATAAGACTTACATCATCCGCAAATTTTGCTCCATCAGTACCACGTTTTGCAGTAAGAAGTGCCTCAACATTTTCATCATTGATAGAATTATGACCAAACTGATTCAAGTCACTTTTCATACCTTCGCGTTCATTGACCTTACGTGTAATCACTTGTTTGCCATCTTTACTTTCAATAACCCACTCAGTATATGCACGATTTGTGGTTGGCATTCCAGTGAGTGTGATTTTACCATCCTTCATAACTAAGTATTTATCACCATCTATGAGGGTAAATGTAGCATCACGATAATCCTGTAAAGAAGCATCATCAATAATGTGAATACCTATAGTCTGAACCTTTACTGGTAAATCAGCAGCAACAGTAACAGTATTACCAAGTCTAATAGAACCAAGTTTACCATTTGCAGTTAATGTAGTTGTAATACTAACATCTTTTCCCCAAGTTCCGCCTTCTTTTAAGAATAGCTCATTAGAACCTAAATCAATATTTGCATCGATATGTGAAACAGCATCAAGTGTAACATCACTAGCAGCAACTTTAATCTTTTCTTTACCAAAGTTAGCTGTTTTCGCACTTATAGAATCACAGCCCAAGGTTGCAGTACTGTTTTTGTCTCCATTAAATTTAATTTCATCAAATTTATTATCAGATTTACCAATATTACTAATAATTGTAGCATTACCTGTAAAGTTGATTTTGTTATTTGTTCCTACATTGATCAGAGTATCTTTTAAAATAACACCATCCTTAAAGCTAGCAGTAGCACCACCATCAGTACTACCAATATTTAATACATCACCGGCTACTGTTCCACTAGCTGTATAAGTCATACCATCATAAATCGTAGCTTTTTGAACATGTGTACTACCACGGTTTTCGACATTTGATTTAAAATTAGCCTCTTTTAAGCGGCTATTCTCAGAACCTAAATAATCGACCACTAAATTAGTACCACCAGCAACCTCAAAGTTAACAACACCTGAATTATTAGTTTTAGTACTTACAGCAATAAAGGCATCTTGGCTTTTAACATTTAAAGCATTATCTTTAGTAAGTTGTATATCAACATAATGAGCTTTCTCTCCAATATGCTGACCTGCAGTAATTTCATCATCTTTTGCGTTTATCAACTGAATTGTAGGCATTTCGGTAGCACTACTCTTAACATTTATTCCCGCAAGTTGCATATCTTCACCTAACTCTAAGATAGCTTTATCTTTAGTGGTGAAATTAATATTCTTGAATGATATACCGCTATTAACTAATTGAACATTACCACCATTCAGTTCTAAGCTCTCGATCGCATTACCAGCATTAGTAGCACGAGCAGAAGATTGAATTTGAGATGTTACTAATTTTACCTTATCCTTATTAGTAAATCTTAGTGTTCCAACACCAGCAGCGTCAGTACTAACAACTCTTTTAACATAATAGTCACTATCTATATTTAATACAGATCTGTTTGCCAAGAGTACATCTTCTTTAAGGTAAGCTACACCAGATGTAGTTGCCTCAACACCTTCCAATACTTGGATTTCTTTAAATTTACGCTCCTCTTTTCCTATATTACCTTTCAGAGTAGAATTTCCAGCAAAAATTAAAGTACCTTGATCAGCATTTTTAGTTGTTATAGAGCCAGCAACAATATCATTACTATGTAGAGTTAAAATATTATCTCCTGTAAAATGAATTTCCTTTAATATACCTTTATCAGCAGTGCTTGTATTATATAGCGAGATATTTTCACTAATTACAACTTTAGCACTCTCTGCGTTTCCCAAGGTTCCCAAGGCATACTTAACATCAGCAATATCCAACTTAACTGTCGAAGATTTGTTGCTAAAATCAATTCCACCAACATTAACAAAACCTGCACCAGGGAGAACAACAAATTGAAGATTCTGTCCAGCCAATACTATTTTATCTAAAGCCTTAGAGTTTTTTTGAGAAGGATCAGTTCCTATATCACCCACAATTATTAAATCATTGTTAGAGGTCATTTCACTTGCATTAATAGTACCACCACCAACTTCACTTATTCGAGCTGTAATGGTTACATTTTTAGATTTATTATTTAAGGCTAATGTTCCTCCACCAGTCTCAGTAAAGATATTAGCAGCATTAATCGTATCAGTATCTAATGTTACTGTTTTATCCTTATCAGTGATATTAATATTACCAAGGATTCCACCCTGACAAATAGTACCCTTAATTTCAGCATCACCTAAGAAAGTTAGATCTGTAGCAAAAGGATTAACAGTTTTATTAATATGACCACTCAATTCATAACCATCAGCAAATCTAAAATGTACACCAGCTGCCTTTGCTTTTATTTCCTCTACATCATTTCCCTTAGTTCCTGAAAATGTCAAAGTACCAGCATCAGATTCAATAACAGACAACCTAACTGCCTTACCATCAAATTTACCATCACCAGCAGCAAAATTTATCGTTCCTGCTCTGTCATTCTTACCTACGCGACCATAAAATTCTCCTGCAAGTGTTTTGTTAGCAGCAACATTGATTGTACTGGCGGTGTTATTGAAGTCTACTTCACCAAGATGAGTATCATCTTGAATAATTACTGTTGAGTCAACAATCATTTTTGTTTTTCCATCATCACCTACATAAACTTCACCACCCCCGAAAATGATGGTTCCACCGTTTAACTCAATTTCCTTACTATATACTTTCCCTGTAACGGATGCAGTATTAACAGCATTACCACCCATACCGGCTTGAACTATGAGTTTCTTAGCTCTATGCTCCTTATCTTGACCTATTACGGCTGTAGCAACCTTAGAAGAAAGCACACCAGCTGCAGCTGTAGTATCAAAACTAATTACACCATAATCGTCCGTAAGAGTACCAGCATTTTTACCACCAAGCGATCCATACTGAACTGTAAAATTCTGGGCACCAGGTGCTCCTTTAGAGGTAAGTAACAATGTACCTGTACCAGTAGTACCAAAGTTGATAGCACTATGCTCTCCTTGCTGAAGTTGTAATGTAGTAAGAGCAGTAGGATCAGTGGCAAATTGAAGAGTACTGCCATCGCTGATATTAATTGTGTTAGCTGAGGCAAAACTATTTGTGTTGAATTGTGTTATGAAAGCAAGGTTATTAATATTCAATGTTGCATTCTGACCATTAAGTATTGTAGCCTTAGCAAAAACGAGGTCATGAGCAACAGCAGGAGTAATATTTAAGATCGAACCAGCATTGAAATCAATTGGACCTAAGTTAGTATAAATGTTAGGAGCGATAGCACCAAGAGCAATCTGGGCAGCATCACCACCAGCAGCATTTAAAGTTAAAGATTGACCTGCAACAATATTTACCTCAAGAAGATTATTACCAGCAGAACCGATAGAACCAATAGTTGTAGCAGCATTAACGGTTAGCATACCAGGAGGATTAGCAGCAGCAGCAGCAGCAGTGTTAGTGTTAATTGAGAGAATTCTCCCCCCAGCAACGTTAGCATTAATAGTCCAATTACCACCATTATCATAGGTGATCCAATCTCCTGCAACCCAGTTGCCTGCAGTAATAGCAGCAGTCATATCTAGATTAGCTGTTAAATTCCTCTGAGCAGCAGCAAACGCTGAACTACTTGCACCAACTATCACCGAGGCAACAGAAGCAGTAGTCAGCAAATTTTTCAAGAAATTGCTTTTTTTTCTTTTGTTATTCATAATTTTTCCTAATTTAAGTTAATTTATTTTCTAAATCAGTTTCTTGGAGTAATTAACTCTAAAACCTTAATGTCCTTTCCGTGTTCTAATTATGTCCCTCCTACACGAAGTTCTGGTTATTTTCCCCTCATTTTATGTTATTCTTAGCAACAGCGGGAATATCAGTTTTTTTAGATTCCCATCGTTGCTAAGAATAATATCATTTTTGAGGGGATGATACCTTTTTGCAGAGACGACAGCCTTTTTACATGGATGACACTATCTATTCTACATAAAACCTTTTAGAATATCCACGCAAGTACTATATATGTAAAATTAATTAATTACAAGCTACTTGGAGTATTTTTTTACAAATTCCTATTAGTTGTGTTTAGTTGTGTTATATTTGAAACAATATTGATTTGGAGGGTTAAAAATTAACGTCATTACGACCCACCGTAGATGGCGTGGCAATCCATAAAAGAGTATCCATAAAGAGTGGATTGCTTCGTCGGCTTACGCCTCCTCGCAATGACGGCAGCAGGTAGATTGCCACAACCTACTTGCGTGGTCTCCCAATGACGGTGTGTTGCGAACTAAGCTTCTCGCAATGACGAAGTAACAGGTTAGCTACAAACATTATTCAACATCAAAATCAAAATACTGATCTTTATAAGGCTCGTCTTGTAAAGTATAATGCCACCATTCAGGAGAATATTCCTCAAAATTATGCTTTTTCATTTTTGCCCGTAAATAATTACGATTTTGTAAGTAGCGTTGATTAATTAGGTCACTATCATGACAAGATACCGAATCCATAAGGTCTACAGAACTACACATGTCAACCGTATTATCGTCAAAATAGGGTATGGAGCGACCATCTTTTATGGTTCTTTTGATCATTTTAGGGCTGGTATTTAATTGTTTTCCAAGTTCAATAATAGTCAGATCAACCGTACTTCCACGACTATGAGGTGATTGCTTAGCAACATAACCTAACAAAAAAATTTCAGTCTTATTAATGTATGGATAGTAAGATTCTTTCATTCTTTGATCAGCAGTATCCTCTCCCCAGACAACAAAATGTTGTACAGCTTTTTGGGGTCTATAAGCATCATAAACTACTAAAGAATAGTTATCATTTTTTATATCTTGCTGAACATTTTTTAGGGCAATCGCGGCTTGTTTAGTTAGTATAGCTCTAGGAGCTTTATAGCCCCTGATCCGTTCTCCTATAAAATTCCTAGTACTATAATACATCATTTGTTGAATTATAGTTGGATCTATTTGATCCAGATACTCAAAGCCTTCAGGCAAATTAGTTGTTTTATTCAACATCTATCTCTCAATTAGACTAATATTCAATATTAGTGACAAAATTATTGTTAATAAAAAATAATAATTTATTATGCATTTTTCTACAAAACAATGCAATATCTTTTACGTCATTGCGGGAGTCGTGACGGGTTTTAAACTCAAGCGTCATTGCGAGGAGCCGCTTTAGCGGCGACGAAGCAATCTAAATCTAATGAATTTGGATTAGCTATATCGTATGTTATTTTAAAATTTTATAAAGAAAATTAGTAACTAATTATGAATGAAATCCTATCAGTACCGAATGGTGAAAATAAAGTTCTATTACATTCCTGTTGCGCTCCATGTTCAGGAGAACTTATGGAGAAAATGTTGATGTCTGGTATTGACTTAACTATTTTTTTCTACAATCCCAATATTCATCCTAAAAAAGAGTATGAAATTCGTAAGAATGAAAATATTCGTTTTGCTGAAAAAATGGGTATCAATTTTATTGATGCAGATTACGACGTACAAAATTGGTTTGCAAGAAGCAAAGGTATGGAATGGGAGCCAGAAAGAGGCAAACGTTGTTCTATGTGCTTTGATATGCGTTTTGAACGTACAGCCCTTTATGCCTATGAAAATAATTTTAAAGTTATCACCAGTTCTCTTGGTATTTCTCGCTGGAAAGACATGAACCAAATTAATGAATCAGGCATTAAAGCTGCCTCTCATTACGATGGAATAACTTACTGGACCTATAATTGGCGAAAATCAGGGGGGAGTAGTAGAATGTATGAAATAGCTAAACGTGAGAATTTTTATAAGCAAGAATATTGTGGCTGTATCTACTCACTAAGGGACAGCAATAATTGGCGTAAGTCAAACAACCGGGCTGAAATTGAAATTGGAGAAGAATATTATAAGGAATAGGAGTTTTTTATACGAACTACCTAAATTTAAGGTTTTACCAAGAAATTAATGTAAATTTGGTTTTCCGTTTTTATAATTTACTGATATACTTACTTAAGTGGCTATTAAAAAAGATACGATAATGAATTTTGTAAGAGAAGCTATATACATTAGAATAGAACGAAGAATCTGTTAACGTGTTAAAAGAATCAAGTAAAGGTCTAAATATAAATACATATTCATCTTATGAAGAAATGTATAAAAAACTGAACTTGATATGATTATATAGAGTGATATAGTCAATTAACCTGAATTAGTACCGAATAAGTACACATCGTGCTGTCATTGCGAGGAAGACCGTAGGTCAACGAAGCAATCCATAAAAGCAATAAAAAATGGATTGCCTCGACCACTACGCGGTCTCGCAATGACGTTGAGACATTGCTGTCATTGCTAATAGGGTAAAGAAGATTATTTTTTTAATTATTTATCTTAAAAAGTATTAGTGGTCAATTAGTTATAGTGTATATTATATTTATGAACAATTTTAGAGTTTTATTGGTAGTTTTTTGTCTGTTTTGTACTAATAATTGTGTCTTAGCTTCGCAAAAAACAATAAGAATTGGTTCTGGTTCGATTTTGAAAGGTTATTACTCTATCGGATTGGATTTGTGTAGAACCATTACTTTAGCTGATAAAACTGTAAATTGTGAAGTAGTACCTACCAATGGAGGTGTTGAAAATTTAACTTTGTTAAGAGAAGGTAAGATAGATTTAGCTTTGGTGCAATCCAATATAGCATTGGAAGCGTTTGAAGCTGTTGGGCATTATGCCAATACAGAGAAAATGCAAGAAATGCGTCAGGTGCTTAATTTATATGACGAGCTTTTTACTGTTTTGGTAAAAGGACAGGATAAGGATAAGATAAAAGGCTTTTCAGATATTGAAGGGAAGAGAATATCAAATGGTTTGTCATTGTCTAGTAATACCATTACTTACAATGCTATCAGGAAGTTATATAATTTTACCAAAGAGCCAATAGATTGCGATGAAATGAGTTACGAAGAGTCAATAAAACAATTTTGTAATGGTAAAATTGATGTGATGATTATGACGGTAGGTCATCCTAATGCTTTAGTAGGATTTACGGCTAATAGTTGCGGGATTGATTTTATACCTATGGAAAATGATAAAATTGAACAATTACTAGCCACTAATAAAGCTTTTCATAAGGGATTGCTGGATAAAAGATTATATCCTGGAATCACTGCAGATTTGAATACAGTGGCAGTAACGGCAATTTTAGTTACTAATAGCAGTATGGATGCTAAATTATTGGATAAATTTATTGGTATGTTTCATAAAAATGTAAAACATTTTAAACATTCTAATTATATGTTATATAATATCGATATTAATCATTTTGCTGATACTAATAACTTTATTTTGCCAAAACATTCAGCAGTAAGAAATAGATAAATATCGGAGTAGTTGTTAATTGTGTTTAAAAATATAATAATACCATTAGATTTGTCGGATAAACAATCGGTTAAGGCGATATTACCCAAAGCTTTAAGTTTTGCTACTATCTTTAATGCCAAATTACATTTTCTTTATATCATCTCGGATTTTGGTATGAAAATGGTCGAGGATTATTTGCCTAAAAGCTGGGCAAAAGATCAAAAAGAAAAATATCGGGTACAAGTAACAGAACTAATTAGACAATATGTGCCTGAGGAGATCGAAGTTGAATTACATATTGGTCGAGGGGCGGTCTATGATGAAATAATACAATACGCTAATGAAGTAAAAGCTGATTTAATTATTATTTCAGCAGTACGACCACAGCTTAGAGATTATATGTTAGGACCCAATGCGTCGAAAATTGTGCGGCATTCTGGGGTGTCTGTTTTGGTTGTCCGAGAATAGTTGGAATATGTATATACAACTTCTTGAAAAATTGATTAGTTTTCAATCAATAACCCCTAAGAGTAACGGTTGTATTGAATATATTGGTAATTTATTAGAAAAAAATGGTTTTAAGACTGAAACCAAAATATTTGGTGAAGATAATTATAAAGTAACCAACCTTTATGCTGTTTATGGTACTGCTCGTCCTAATATTTGTTTTGCTGGACATGTTGATGTTGTGCCAGCAGGTGATAGAGCATTATGGCTTAATGATCCTTTTATAGCAAGTAAGGTGGGTGAGAAGATTTATGGTAGGGGAACTGTTGATATGAAGGGAGCGATAGCATGTTTTTTGGCTGCTAGCTTGCAGTTCATTGAATGTGTTAAAGTTCCTAATGGTTCAATTAGTTTTCTAATTACTAGTGATGAGGAAGGAAGTGGCAAATATGGCACTGTAGAAATGCTAAAATATTTGCATCGAGATATAGTCAATTCAGGAGAATTTGGGGCTAGGAGCGATGGAGCGACGCCTATAAGTAATAGGCGAGCGACAAGTGACAACGTCCCCAACTTCTCATCAATTGACTATGATAATAATTTGATCGATCTTGCTATTGTAGGCGAACCAACAAATGAACATCAAGTAGGGGATACCGTAAAAATTGGTCGACGTGGAAGTATTAACTTTAACTTAGCTCTATATGGTACAGCTGGGCATGTGGCATATCCATTACAAGCCAATAATCCGATTCATCCTTTAGTTCAAATACTTAATGAGTTGGTTAATTATCGATTAGATGAAGGGAGTAAATTTTTTCAACAGTCAAATTTAGAAATTACTTCTATTGATGTAGGCAATGATATAAGTAATGTAATAGCAGGGAAAGTTACAACAAAGTTTAATGTTCGTTTTAATGATCTTCATTCGTCATCTAGCATAACAGATTTGATAGAGCAGATAGTTACCAAATATTGTGCTAAATACCAATTTAAATATGAATTAAGTAGTGTATCTTCAGCTAATTATTTTATCCAAGAACCAACAGGGTTAATTGCTGATTTTGTTCAAGTAGTATCTGATACAACTCAAATATCTACAAAATTATCTACTAGTGGTGGTACTTCTGATGCGAGGTTTATCCAAAATTATTGTCCTGTTGTGGAATTTGGCTTATTATCTGAGACAGCTCATAAAATTAATGAATATACAAAAGTTAGCGATTTACAAAACTTGTATCATGTGTATTATGACTGTCTGACAAAATTTTTAGCTGAGACTAGTTGATAAATAGTCAAGATACACTATGCGGGTGTGACGGAATTGGCAGACGTACTAGATTTAGGTTCTAGCGCCGCAAGGCGTGGGGGTTCAAGTCCCTCCATCCGCACCACTAAATTAATAACGCAAAAATTGGAGTGATTTTGCAGCCCTTCAAGTCTTTGCATGATATTTTAATATTGCTAATGAGTTTTTTAGTATGCAAGTCACAGAACTTAAAAATGAAGATCTAAATTTTGAAGTGAAAGTAGTCCTTCCTTCTTCTAAAATTGCCAATAAAGTGCAAAAAGAATTAGATAATCTATCAAAAAAAGTTAAACTCAATGGATTCCGTGCTGGGAAAGTACCAATCAACATTGTTAATCAAAAATATAAGCAATCTGTTAGATCTGATGTGGTAAGCCATGAAATTAATCACGCAGTACAGCATATTATAAAAGATCATAAACTAAAAACAGTAGGTAATCCTCAATTAGAAGATTTATGTGATAAAGATAATGAAGATCTAGAATTTACTCTAAAATTTGAGCTACTACCTGATGTTGAATTACCAGATTTTAAAAAAATTAAAGTTATTTATCCAAAATTAGTAATTGAGGAAGAGGATATTAATAAGCAAATAGATAAACTTGCATCTATGTCAAAAAATTATACTAAAGAAAATAAAGGGAAAGTAGAAAAATGGCAGGAAGTTACTATTGATGCGATTGGTTATGTCAATAATGAGCCTTTTGAAGGTGGTAAAGTTACAGATTACAAATTAGTAATTGGTAGTGGAGCTTTTATTGATGGGTTTGAAGATCAGCTTATTGGTAGTAAAGCTGGAGATGAGGTAGAGGTTAATGTTACATTCCCAAAAGAATATCATATGGAACAAATCGCAGGTCAGCCTGCTAAATTTATTGTTCAGGTAAAGGCGGTACATTATGCCGATGAAATAGTCGTTGATGATGAGTTTGCTAAGAAATTTAATTGTAAGACAGTTGAAGAATTGCGTACTAATATTTCTAAAAGTATAGCAGATGAATATAGGGAGCATATACATACTTTAATGAAAATGAGATTATTTGATCAATTAGAAGAGATATTAACGTTTAATGTTCCCAAATCTTTAATAGCTCAGGAAGTAGATACTTTAAAATCTCAAACGGAGAAAAGTAACGACTCAGATTCAATATTTAAAGATAAATCAGAAGCAGAAATTAATGAGTACTATAATAAGCTAGCCTTACGTCGTGTTAGAGTAGGTCTGATGTTATCCGAATATATGCAAGTTAAGAATTTACGTATTGAACAGGATGATATTAAAAATGCTGTTATATCTCAAGCAAGGAGATTTCCAGGTCAAGAAAAAGCAATATTAAAATTCTATCAAGAAAACCCTCGATCTATTGAGCACTTAAAAGGTCCATTATTAGAAGAAAAAACAGTGCAACATATTTTTGACAATGAAGTAATCTTAGAAGAAAAAGATTACACAAGAGAAAAGCTGGAGGAATTTTTAACACAAGAAGAAGATCGGGTGGTATAGCTCATAGCACCCTACAATTTTTATTGTATAAGTATTAAACAGCATAAAAACGTCATTGCGAGAAGGCGTGAGCCAAGAAGCAATCCATTCCTGGTTCATTTTTTGAATTGCTTCGTCGACCTTACGGTCTCCTCGCAATGACGCTTGGTGACCAGATTTTTTATTCATCATAAGAAAATAGTAAAAAATGTAGGGTACTATCCTCGAATCCTCACGTACATTAGATTACTCTGTGGTTCAAGGTGAAGCTTCTCCTTAAAATGGCTTGCAAAATCATCAATTATGTATAAAATCTCAGTGAGGTAAGACATGATACATTCTCCAATTTTACTGTTATCATTTAGAGAATATTATCGTCCCTCACAGTTTCTTTTCAAATACTTTCTTATCGTCCTTATGTCAAACTGCGGTTATATTATTTAGTATTTTTCCTTACTTTCCTTGTTTCTCGTATTTCTATTAATGATATGATTTTAATCTATAATTATGATTTTTACAACATACAACAACTTAATTTCCTAATAATAAAACTATAATTGCACTTTTTGCTTTGCATTGCTGTGACAACTACGTTAATATTAATTAATTTTTAACAAATAGATTAATTGGTAGGTAATAGAATGGTTATATTTAGCATGTTACAAAATTATTTTGTTAATAAATATTTAGTAAAAAAGTATCTAGTTTTTGTTTTTTTATTTTTCTTATTGCAAAAATTTGACGTATCTGATGTCTTGGCGGTAGGATTTAATGAAGAAATAGGACAATTCTCTCACCCACTCCCAATTACTTATATACAACACCTCAAGAATGAAAAAAAAGCAATATGGAGTACTATTGGTAAAGTCAGTGATGAATTAACAAAATTAGAACAAAAATCTTCCCAAAAAATAAAATTATTGAATGATCGCGAAAATTTGAAAGAAGAAATTAATTCACTAGAAATAGAGTACTCAGCATTACTTGATCGGCAAGACAAATATAAATTAGAAAAACAGAAGAGCGAAGAAATGCTCTTAACTTTACCGCAACCAGAGATCAAATATCTTTCCCTATATAGTAAAGAAATAGCACCAAAGTCTATTGATGAATTTACCAAGAATATGGAAACAATATGGACTATTATTAATGATGCTCATGATAAATTGATAGCACTAGACACAACAAATCTAACAATAATAAAACCACTTGAGAATGGAAATAAGTTTACGGAAATGCTTGATTTTCTAGAAGACTCTTCTGTAGAGTTACTTACTCTTAAGCAAAGATGTACTAGTGAAGAAATAGCACAAGAACTCTCCGATACACTTAAAGAAAAAAAAGAGAATCTTTCTGTTCAACTTCAAGAAATGCAAGCGGATTTTTTTGATAAATTTGAAAAAGAAAGGGAAATTTTTTCTGTTAAACTTAAAGTAGCAAACGAACAGTTGAAAAATTTACAGGAAAATATAAGTGACATACAAGAACAAATACCATTGCTTGAACAGAAAGTTGGTGAACACAATCAACTATTAATTTCTATTGATAAAAAAGAAAATAAAATTGCTGAATTAAAAGAAACAAGAAATGACCTTGAAGCTAAGTTACGTGTTCTAGATGATAAGATTAGCTCACTACTCTTAGCTCAATCAGAAAGGAGAAATATACCTAATGAATTTGAAGAGTTTGCATCGGTAGAGAATGATAAACAGGTGAAACCTAATAAAGCTGTGCAACAGTTGAAAGATGAAGGATATGCTTCTTTGGATAATTTAGCAATAAGAGATACTCCATCACCTACAATCACAGAATCTAATCAAACTGCTCCACAACAAATATCTAGAAAAAGAAAAAGGGTAGATTCTGAAGATGAGTCATTAGATGATATACCTCCTATAACAAGAAATTCGTTATCATTGAGAGATGAGTTAGAGGCCGCTGAAAAGGGCATTGCTGGACATGATAATGCAGCTATTGCTCTAATAACAGAAACATCTCCAGTAATGGAGAGAGCTACAGATATGCCCCCAGTAACAAAGATGGCTACAGTAACACTAACCTCTCCAATAGCACAAAAGGCTACAGTAATGGCAACTCCAGTAATACATATAGCTCCAATAATCGAGGAAGTTTCAGTAATGGAAATTGCTACAACAACAGATATGCCTCCAGCAGCAAAGATGGCTACAGTAACACTAACCTCTCCAGTAACACAAAAGGCTACAGTAATGGCAACTCCAGTAATACATATGGCTCCAATAACTGAGGAAGCTCCAGTAATGGAGATTGCTACAATAACAGATATTCCCCCCATAACAGAGCCGGATACAGCTACAGTAACAGTAACCTCTCCAGTAACACAAAAGGCTACAGTAATGGCAGATCCAGTAATACATATGGCTCCAATAACTGAGGAAGCTCCAGTAATGGAGATTGCTACAATAACAGATACGCCTCCAGTAACAAAGACGGCTACAGTAGATGCCCATCCTACCCTAGTATCTGAACACACAAATACCGTAAATACACAATCTGCAGATACACAAACAGTAGCTACACAAACAGATATAGTAGATGAACAACAAACCTCAGTAGCTATACAAACAGATGTAGCAGCTGAGAAACCTGTGCATGCAGTAATTCAACAAGCTGCAGTATCTGTACACGATAATGCAGATGTTGATCCATATGAAATATTTGAAGACAGTCTGGGGTTAGAAACATTGTTTGCAGAAGAGGAGCCAATAGCAGCTGAACCTACGGCTCCAGTAGATGACCCTCCATCTTCAGTAGTTAAACAACCAGACCAAGCAGACGAACAACCAACTTTAGTAGCTAAACAAGCCAATTCAGAAACCGAGCAAATCAATTTAGAATCTGAACAACCAGATTCAAGCACTAAACAAACCAATTCAGAATCCGAACAACCAGATTCAAGCACTGAGCAAACCAATTTAAAATCTGAACAATCAGATTCAGTAGCAATTCCATCTTCTCAAACATTAGCTGAAGAAAATAGTTATATTTCACCTATTAACCCTGATGTTGAGCAAGATATATCGAAATATACTACATATATAGAATTTGACTATTTGGATACGATTTCTAATGCTTTAACTAACCATACATTAACAGATAATTCTACGGTAAATGTGGTAGCGTCAGGAGATAATGATTATATTAAAAAAGGAGGATGGATTCAATTTATCAGCTCTATTACCAAACAACAGCAACAAGGAAATATTTTAGCCTTTAAAAATAATCAGCAAGGTTTTATTTTAGGTTTTGATGCACGCCCCCTGGATAGTTTTATTATAGGAATCGCATATGCTCTTGCAAATTCGTATACTAAATTGCAAACCATCTTTAATGATAAGCAAAATACTATTTTACATGTAGCAGCAATTTATACCCAACATACATTATCACCAAATATATATCTGAATTCTTATCTAAAATATGGTAAAGCCTTTATTAAAAACAAAGGAGAACGGAATAATATTGCAATTAATAGTGAGACTAACGGTTATGTAACACGTGCAAAACTTGAAACTTACTATAAAATGAATTTAGATAAATTTCTGTTCAAACCAATAGTAGGAATAATATTTGATCATTTTTTAATAAACAATTTTACAGAATATAGGAAAGAGTTTAACATTAATGTACCAACTAAGAAAGGCAAAAGAATATTACTTGAAACTGGAATAAGTTTAAGTAAAAATATTTTGGTAGAAAATATTTCAATTATTCCTGAAATTCACGTCAAATTAGACAATACTCTTTTACTAAATAATCCAACAGGCATAATTACTTTTACTAACACATCACATCAAGCCCCAATAGTAGTTCCCATCATAAAACCTGTAGGATCATCTGCAAAGAATGTGAAATATACTTTAGGAGGTTATGTAAACGTACAATCTGTCTTACCATTTAAACTAGGTGCTGGTTATGATTATAGTTTTAAAAAAGACCTTATTACCCACTCTTTCTATTTTAATGGACTAATTAAATTTTAATTAATATCTAGATATTAAATTATCGGTTTGCAAAGAAAATTAAAGTCACTTTAATGTAAAAATTAGTAAAATATAGAACCATTAAAATAAAAAGTATAATTTTTACTATTTAATACTATTTTTGTATTAGTGTGAGTATATATTTAGGGTATTATACTATCGGAATCGGAAATAAATATAAGAAAAAGTTTTTATGACCAATGATACTAAAATAGAACATATAGATTTTGGTAATGCATTATCAGAGCGTTATCTCTCCTATGCTCTATCAACAATTATGTCAAGATCCTTGCCTGACGTTCGTGATGGGTTAAAACCAGTCCATCGTAGATTATTATATGCTATGCTGCAATTAAGGTTAGAACCAGCCTCAGGCTATAAGAAATGTGCAAGAGTTGTCGGTGATGTAATCGGTAAATATCATCCGCATGGTGATGGTGCAGTCTATGATACATTGGTACGTCTTGCCCAAAGTTTTTCTCTCAGATATCCATTAATTGATGGGCAGGGAAATTTTGGTTCTATTGATGGCGATAATGCAGCAGCTATGCGTTATACGGAATCAAGAATGACAGAAATCTGTACTTTATTAATGTCAGATATAGATCAAGATACTGTTGATTTTCGTGCTACCTATGATGATTCAGATACTGAGCCAGTAATTATGCCTGCTATGTTTCCTAATTTATTGGCTAATGGCTCAGAAGGTATAGCAGTTGGTATGGCAACAAGTATCCCCCCACATAATTTACATGAATTATGTGATGCACTAATATATTTAATTGACCATCCTGAATCAAAGGTCAACGATATTTTGCAATTTGTCAAAGGTCCTGACTTTCCAACAGGTGGCATAATTGTGGATAGAATTGATTCAATCCACCAAGCCTATAGTATAGGACGTGGTAGTTTTAGAGTAAGGGCAAGATGGGTCAAAGAGGATTTAAGTTATGGTTTATATCAGATAGTAATTACTGAAATACCTTATCAAGTACAAAAATCTAAACTTATCGAACAAGTAGCTGGCTTGTTAAAAGACAAAAAAATTCCTTTGATCGGTAATATCAGGGACGAATCGACAGAAGATATAAGGTTAATTATTGAACCTAGAGATCGTAATTGTGACCCTAATGTAATTATGGAGTCATTATTCAAATTAACTGTTCTAGAAAATAGAATCCAGCTTAATATGAATGTTATAGGTTCAAATAATATTCCTAAAGTAGCTAATATACTGGAAATATTGCAGGAATTTTTATTACACCGACAAAATATTATTACTCGTAGATCCAAATTTCTTATTGGCAAAATTGAACATAGATTGGAAATTCTTAAAGGTTTAAGAATAGCTTACCTAAACTTGGATGAAATAATCAAAATTATTCGTGAAGAAGATGAGCCTAAACAAATAATGATCGCTAAATTTAGTTTAACTGATCTGCAAGTTGAAGCAATTCTCAATACAAGGTTGAGATCTTTAAGAAAATTGGAAGAACAAGAAATTATTAACGAACATACTTCGCTGGAAAAAGAACATGCAAATCTGCAGAAAATTTTACAGGATCCGAATGAATTAAAGAAAATAGTTAAGAAAGAAATAAAAATGGTGCAAACAAAGTTTGGATTTACTACTAAATTAGGCATGCGTCGAACTAGTTTTGAAGAGGCTAATATTGTCGCTCAGATTGTTGATATTTCAGCTTTTATAACCAAAGAACCTATCACCATAATATGTTCCAAAATGGGATGGATTCGTTCTTTGAAAGGTCATAATAATGATTTATCAACTGTAAAATACAAAGAAGGCGATGCAGAAAACTTTATTCTTGAGGCTTATACTACTGACAAAATCCTTATATTTAGTGCATCGGGGCGTTTTTTCACTATTCTAGGTGATAATATATTTAGAGGGAAAGGCAATGGAGAATCGATAAAGCTGATTATAGATATTGGTAATGAAGAAATAGTGAGTATGTTTGTTTATCAGCCCACTCAAAAACTTTTACTAGCCAGTAGTATTGGCAAAGGATTTATTATTGATTCAGATGAAGTAGTAGCCCAAACTAAACTTGGTAGGCAAATTATGCAAGTTCCTGAAAATCATTATTGTATTACTTGCTTACCAGTAGATGGTGATTGTCTTGCTTGTATAGGTGAGAACCGGAAATTATTAGTATTTAATCTAAATGAAGTACCAATAATGAAACGAGGACAAGGCGTAATTCTGCAAAAATTTAAAGAAGCCAAACTGATGGATGTTAAGATATTTGACAGTAGTTTAGGATTAAGCTGGAAAATAGGAGAAAAGACTAGGGTAGAGAAAGATCTTTTACCATTTCGTGGACGACGAGGCTCTGTTGGCAAAATCCCTCCTAGTGGATTTCCTAGAAATAATAAATTTTCTTGAGATAAAGATATATGAATAATTCCTCTAATTATATTAGACCTCTTACAAAACTAGAGATGAATACTAGTCAAAAAAGGTCTAATAGCTCGGTTATGGACTATATTATGCTGATGAAACCTAGAGTGATGGCACTTGTAGTATTTACCAGCTTTTCTGGTTTATGGCTTGCTTCAGGCGTAATTCATCCATTTATAGCGTGCATTGCTATGCTCTGTATTACGCTTGGAGCTGGTAGTAGTGCAGCTATTAATATGTGGTATGATAGAGATATTGATGCCATAATGAAACGTACTCAAAATAGACCTCTAGTTACCGGGGTTATAGAACCACGGGACGCTTTAGCTTTTGGTGTGGTTGTTGCCTTCTTCTCAGTTTTTCTGATGGGTCTTTGCGTTAATCTGCTATCGGCTTTATTGTTATTAATAACCATATTATATTATGTCTTCATTTATACTATGTGGCTAAAACGTTCAACCATGCAAAATATAGTTATTGGTGGGGTGGCAGGTGCATTACCGCCTATGATTGGTTGGGCAACGGTGACTAATGAGATTTCTCTTGGCTCTTTTTCTTTATTTATGATTATTTTAACCTGGACACCACCGCATTCTTGGGCATTGGCAATTTTTCGCTCAGAAGACTACAAAAATTGTGGTGTTCCGATGATGCCGGTAGTAAAGGGAGATTATTATACTAAGAAACAAATTCTTGCCTATAGTATAATTATGTTTATTACTACATTTATGCCATTTTGCTTAGGAATAAGTAATCATTTATATTTGCTTACGGCATTTATATTAGGTCTAATTTTTCTATATTATGCTGTTTCTTTGTTTCGTGATAAAGATAATAAACAGGCTAAGAAATTATTTGCCTATTCAATATTTTATCTTTTCAGTATTTTTTTAACATTGGATTTTTTTCGAAATTATAGCTAATCTGACGCTATTTGCGAGGAGGCTTAATCTAAGAAGTAATCTATTTCTAATGAATAATGGATTGCCACGCCACCTACGGTGGCTCGCAATGACGACTTTTCTAATTTATTTTCTTAAACTAACGCCTATGCACAATGACGAGATATATGACCTGTAAATGCCATGTGTAAGGTGAGTTATAGTTAATTCAGGAGAATTGGGTAGCAAGAACGACGAGTGATGACGTCACCAACTTCTCATCAATTGCCTCTAAACGTCTCATGGCTATTAGCTCATCAACAAGGGAAACATTTTGACTAGTGGCATTAATATGGTTTTTCACCTTTGCTTGTAGTTTGGATAAAGCTTGATTAGGAGTGGTAATATAAATTGTCTCATCCTTCATATGTAAGATAATGTCATCTCCTGCCATTAGACTAAGATTGTGACGAAAGATTGATGGAATAATGACTCTGCCACCATCCCCTAATTTTGTACGTATAAATTCCATAATACCCATGCTAGCGATTTGTGCATAATATAACATTTTATGCCATAATCTGTTGATTGTATCCTGATCATTTATGAATGTCAAATATTACTATTCTTGCTATGTCGATAACAAGGTATAAGTATCTCTTCATTATTTTCACAAAATTTATTATTTTTTACCTTCTAATACTTAGTGTTTTACAATTTATCTGCTATAGTATAGCTAATAAAAAAATTGATATAATTTGTTAAAAATGATCTAGGTGGGATTAGTGGTCAAGCATTTATTTGTTATACTGTTATTAGTTGTTAATTTTAATAGTTATGCAATAGAAACTATAGTTATAGAACGTGGACATGTTGATCCAATGCCGATAGCCATTAATAAATTTGATGCAGATAATAGTGGCAATAATGTAATTGGTGCTGATATAATTAGTGTAATATCTAATGATCTAAAGAATTCTGGCATGTTTCGCCCGATTTCTACGGCTTCTTTTATAGAACAAATTGTAGGGGTAAAACATAAGCCTCTTTTTGCTGCTTGGCGACAAATTAATGCTAATCTGCTAATTAATGGTGAAGTTATCAAACTATCTTCTGGTAAGCTAAAGGTTAGTTTTATATTATGGGATGTAAGTTTAGAAAAAGATCTTATAGGTGAGGTTTTTGAAGTACCAGCAAATTTATGGCGTAGGGTGGCACATAAAATAGCTGATAAAATTTACGAAAAAATTACTGGAGATTCAGGTTACTTTGATACGAGAATAGTATATGTATCAGAGAGTGGACCTTATCTAAAGCGAGTAAAGAAAATAGCTATGATGGATCATGATGGTGCTAATCATCAATATTTGTCAGATGGTAAAAATCTAGTTCTTACTCCAAGATTTTCGCCGCAAGCAGATAAAATTATGTATTTATCGTATGTACGAAAGCAAAAACCACATGTTTACATTCGTGATCTTAAAACGGGTAAAGAAAAATTGGTTGGTAATTTCCCTGGTATGTCCTTTGCTCCAAGATTTTCACCCCAGGGGGATAAGGCTATAATGTCAATAGCACGAAATGGGGCTACCCATATTTTTGAAACTGATTTGAATAGTATGGTGACTAAACAATTGACCAATGGTATTGGTATTAATACTTCTCCTAGCTATTCACCGGATGGCAGTAAAATAGTTTTTAACTCTGATCGAAGTGGATCAAGGCAATTATATATTATGAATTCTGATGGTTCAAATGTTGAACGTATCAGTTTTGGTGGAGGAGTTTATGCGGCACCAAGTTGGTCGCCTAGAGGGGATTATATAGCTTTTACTAAAATTTCTAGAGAGGGTTTTACCATTGGGGTGATGAAATCTCTTGCTAATGGTGAAGAAAATAGTGAAAGAATTATAACTAGCGGGTATCTGGTTGAAAGTCCTTGCTGGTCAACCAATGGTAGGATAATTATGTTTGCTAAAGGTTGGCCTCCTAGAAACAAAAAAGCCGGGAGAAATCGTATATATTCCATTGATTTAACCGGTTATAATGAAAGAGAGATTCTTACTCCTCAAGATGCTTCTGATCCAGAATGGTCAAAAATGTTAAATTAACACCATTGCCGGTATAGCTCAGTTGGCAGAGCGACGCATTCGTAACGCGTAGGTCGGGGGTTCAATTCCCTCTATCGGCACCATAAATAATCTTATTTGTTTGTTGAGAACTTTTTATATGCCACAATTTCAGGATTTTATGTTTAACTATCCTAAATTGGGTATTTTTTACCTTGGTGGTAAGATTGAAGGATGCAATATAGAAATACATGATGTGGTTTTTGTAATTGGGAAATCAAATATAGATATGTCTCAACAGATTAAAGGCAAATGGATTGGTACACCTGAATCCTTGCATATTGATTCTTGGTTTATAGCGGATAGTATGGATGGTTTTAATATTCATATTCAGGAAACAAAACCTACAGCTAGTGAGAATCATTTGTTTTTTGTAAATCTTGGTTCATATAAAAATAATTCCTTTGGAGAGTACCATTTTATGACCTTGGTAGTTGCCCAATCAAGAAGTGAAGCAATTGAAAAAGCAAGAGAGAAGGCACCGAAGAACGAAGAAATGCAACACAGCGATAATATCCATGATATAGATGAATGTATAAGAATTTCTGAAGTTAGCAATTATTATATTGCTCTTGAATATACTGGTATAAAAAAAGAAAGTAGCATAGTTAATGGTTATCAGAAACTAAAAAACCATTAATCATATCTCCGTAGACCTCTTGCAAAACTCTACTTCTGCTGGTAATTTGGACAATGATGCGGTACTCGAATCCTCACGTACATTTAAGTACGCTGCGGTTCTGCGTTCCGCGTCTCCTTCAAATTCCTCAGCATAAGCGAGTTTTGCAAGAGGTCTAGTGAACGTTTACGGTTTTTTTATGATGATGAATGAAAATTGTAGGGTATGCCTTGTTATCGACAGCAATTTATAAGTTTATTGTGTAATTTATTTAAATGACATATTATATTAAATGTTAAACTATTTAAATAAACATTTAGGTATAGATTGTGGAAAAACTAATAACAAGTATGGATCAACATGGTAGAGTATTAATTCCGTCAGAAATAAGAGGAGTGCTTAATATACAACCTGGTGATAAAGTTAATCTAGGTTCTGTGAACAAAATTTAGATTACTAGATTTCGACTCTTTTTAGCTGCAAATTATAAGATTTTTTTGAAATAAAACTAACTATTCCGGCAAAAATCTTATTAATTTTCGCTTAAAAATACTCAAAATCTAAACAATTAAAATTTTGTTCACAGAGCCTAGGAATTTATAAGGATGAAGTAAAAATAATTAGTGCTAATAAAATAATAGATGAGATGCATGCAATTTTTATAAAAAATCAAACTGATAAAAAAGATTCAATGGTGGATGATTTTATAAACAAAAAGCATGAAGAATACCAGATAGAAGAATTGAGAAATATAAAAAATGGCTAATAAGATAGTATTTGATTCTTCCGCAATAATTAAAAAAACAAAATAGTATGGTTTATCCTTAGGCGATAGGGGTTGTATTGCTTTAGCAATGTTTAAAAATTATTCTATACTTACTTGTGATGATATGGCAAAAAGTTGACCTTGATATTAGACCTCTTGCATAACCTAATCTAATTGGTAATTTTGTTGTCAAAACTCGTCTCCGTTCCTCACGTACATCTTAGTATGCTGCGGTACTCGACTTCGTTTTTCCTAAAAATTCCTCAATTATCTTTAGGTTATGCAAGAGGTCTATTGAATTCATAATGGCAAGATAATATACCTCTTTTGAAACTCTACTTTTGCAATGACTAAAAATAAGAGCAAATACCATGTTAACTAAAGAAACTAAATTAAAACTATACGCTTCTGCTTTGAAAAGTATCAAATTATGCAATAAATATATTGCTTCCATACTACTACTATTACCCTTAATAGCAAATGGCAAGATTGTTAAGACTAATAGTTTAGAACAAATAAATAATGAATATCAAGAATTATGCAATAATTATCCCCCGGAGGATATCCTACTGGTTTTAGGAAGAGACAAAGTTATATTCAAATCATTTTTTCCACCAATTAACCAACTGAATAAAAATGAATTATCTAAACTATCTGAATTATTTAAATCAGTTAAAGCATCAAAGGTAGTTTATATTGATACAATATTGTTTACAGAGTATAAAAATGAGTTATTAGATAGCAATTTACCTAAATTTATAAAAGGTATAATGGATAAAGGAAGTCCAGTAATTGTTAGTGACCGTAGTTTAACTGGTAACTTTAACAATATAAAGAAATTAGAAATATGGAAGGCTGATTATTTAAAAAAATTCAATATTGATTTATCTAATAGTTTTCCTCAACATAACTATCTTATTTTTAATAATATGGAGCCTTTTGATAATACTTATCAGACATTTTATCAAGGTATATTGAGCAGCAATAATAGTCCTCTATTTCGGTTAATATTAAACTTTTTAATAGAAGTGAAGTTCATGCCAAAAGTTCTAATAATGGTTGATGAAAATTCTAGTGAGTTAAATTCAATGGAAAGTCAACTGAGAAATTATGACGATAAGGTAATGTTTATTGGTTATAATTATCGATTATCTGATACAAAAGAATCAATATTCAACTCTCATGATTTTGTAAAATTATTTAATGAGTTGATTAATAAGGTAAATGCAACAAAAAGAAGCAATGTTAAAATTAAGAATCAGAAAAACATAAATCCATATGACAATAAAAAATAACCTTTTATTAAAATTATTATTAATTCTTGTTATGCTACCATATACGAGTTATGCAATAATCATTCCCACTTATTCTATAGATTCTGTTACGGTAAAAAATTTATTTGAAAAAATTAATGGATCTAGCTTAGTGCTAATCAATATTGATGATACAATAATTACACCTAAGTCTAATATGTTTCGTTATGCCAATCCTTATGCAGGGTTTACCGAGGAGCTTGCTGCTTTAAAAAAGTATCGCTCCAATATAGATGAAGTAATTGCTAAGTTGCTACTACAAAGACAAGTTATGTTGGTAGAAGCTAATTGGTCGAAATTTATTGATAAGCTAAAGAGTTCTGGGGCTTTGGTTTTTGGTTTTACTAAAATTAACCCAGCATGTAGAAGGATTGAAAATTATGAGGAATGGCAGTATGAGCAACTAAGTAGACTTGGTATTAAATTTACTGATAAAGTTAATAATAAAGAAATATTAAAATTTGATGAGAATGATAAAAGGTCACCAATTTTTTATAAAGGCATAATATTTACTGATTTTTTAAATAAAACTCAGGCACTATATGAGTTTATGCGTATCACAAATATTTTACCTGATAACATTATAATTTTTGAGAATAAAAAAAGTGAATTAAATGATATAGATAATTTTCTAAAGACAGTTGATCTCAATTATTATGGTATAGAATATTTAGCTGTTATAGAATTAAAGGGTACTCCACAGGATAATATAGTGAAGTTGCAACAAGAAGTATTATTAAAAACAGGAAAATGGTTAGAAGATGATGATGCTAAGCAATTTATAGAAAATAACAAATGATGGTTAATTTAATTAGGTCGTTAAAAAGTTTAATTACCGATGCTGGAAGAATTGCTCTAATGACAAGAGATTTAGGGCTAATAGTTTGTTATAAAGAGGATAATTCACCTGTAACAAATGCTGATAAGGAAATTAGTAATTTTATATATAATGGTTTAATGGAATTAACACCTAATATTCCTGTAATTTGTGAAGAAAGAGAGATAGTTACTTTAAATGAAGAGCAATTTTGGTTGATTGATCCTATTGATGGTACAAAAAGTTATATAAAAGGTGAGGATACATATACAGTAAATATTGCCTTGATAAAAAATGGTATGCCTGTTATTGGCTTTATCTATCAACCATCCATGCAAAAATTACATTATACAGATGCTAATAATGCTTTGAGGGTTGAACAAAATGACGTGGAAGTAAGTTTTGATGCCTTACCTAGAAATCACTACAGTGCTGTTGTTAGCTCACGTTGGTTCAATTTAGATACCAAGAGTTTTTTAGAAAAACATTTAATTACCGAAATAGTTAGCATACCAAGCTCTATTAAATTATGTTTAATAGCGGAAGGAAAAGCCGATATTTATCCCAAATTTGGAACAACTATGGAATGGGATATCGCAGCAGGTCATGCACTAATTAAAGCTAATGGTGGGAATATTATTGATCTAGATGGCAATGAATTAATTTATCAAAAGAAGAATTTCCAGAACCCTCATTTTTATGCTTATAGTCGATATTTTCCTATTTTTACTTCATTGTAATATTATGTTTCTTATATTAGCCTATATATAGAGGTTAAGATTTGATCTGATAGACACTATAAATTTATCATCTGATTGTCAGTTAAGTTTTGACTATCAGATGAATATATAATATCTCATTTTTTTATACTTCTTGCTAATAATACTTTATTTACTTCATCATATGTCAATAAGCGTTGAAAATTGACCCAGCAAGTGCGTCCAATTTTGCCCCACTTAAATTACAAAATATTAGCTCTTTTTTTTCATACGGTAACTCTCATTTCCAGTTTCTATAATATCGCAATTGTGACAAATTCTATCAAGCAGTGCTGCTGTCATTTTGTTACATCCAAATACTTGAGGCCATTCGGAAAACATGAGGTTGGTGGTAATTATGATTGAAGTATTTGAGTGTAACTTAGATAGCAAATGAAAGATAAGCTGACCACCATTTTTAGAGAATGGTAAATAACCAAGTTCATCAAGTACTAAAACATCCATTTTTTCTATTGAACATGCAAGCCTTCCTGCATGACCAGCAACTTTTTCACATTCTAGTTGGTTTGCTAAATCTACAAGATTAAAGAACTTTGATTTATAACCCTTTCTTACTGCCCTTGCACTATAGTAAAAGCAGTTAAGTTATGTTACAGCAAAGAATGCACAAATGGTGTTATACAATTCTTGTGAAAGCCCGATTTTTTGTTTAATCCACCTTTTCATATTAGCCCAAAATTTCTCTATTGGATTTAGGTCAGGAGAGTAAGGTGGTAAAAATATTACCCTACATCCTACTGATTCTATTAAATCTTTAGTCTTCTTAGACTTATGAAAAGCAGCATTGTCTAAAATCACAACTTGACCAGCTATAAGCTCTTTTATCAAAAATTGCTCTACCCAATTATTAAATAGTTCGGTATTACAGGTGCCATTGAATACAAAAGGGGCTATAGATTTATTACCTACCAAACCTGCTATAATATTCGTCCTTTGGTAATACTTCCCACTCTTCTTTGCTTGTAGTGTTTGACCTTTCTTTCCCCAACCTCTATCTTGGGTAATGTTCATCTCTATTCCGCTCTCATCTATATACACAAGCGCATCTGTAGCTAGATCTTTGATATCTTCTAAATACTTACATCGCTTTTCAGCATTAGCTTCCACATAGGTAAAGGCTTTTTTTTATAACTAAATCCCAATTGTCTTAGCCAATATCTTGCCCCACTAGCGCTTATCCCAAATTTCTTACCAATATCTTCCGTTTTGCTATTAGGATTTTCTTCTACATACTTGATAAAATCATCCATTTCTATACTAGGCTTTGCTCCTTTATACTTCCTTGCTTGATAATGACCTTCTTTCTTATACCTTACATGCCATGTATTTACTGTTGTAGGGCTCAATTGAAAAACTCTAGATGCTGACCTTTGACTATTTCCTGCTTCTAGATATTTTATTACTTTTTCTCTTAAATCTATACTGTATGGGCTAGTTGACATTTTTCATTTTATATTATCACAATCACTAACATAACTCAACTGCCTTTACTATAATGGCTATAGCAAGGTGCGTTTTGCCGGTACCAGTCCCTCCAATTAACACTATATTTCTAGAACTATTAACAAACTCACAACTATATAAATGTATAATTTGCTCTTGGCTTATTGACATTGATGGATTTCTTAGCAGATAGCACCTTAACTAGAGAAGAATTTTTGCATAAGAAAGCTCAATTAAAGGAAAGACAATATGAATTAACTGAATTAATTAAGAGTTATGACAAAGTAGATGATAAGCTTTCTAAAAAGCTTGCAGACCTTATATGTATCAGCAGAAACGCCTATGAAACTTTTAGAGGTTCGACAATTGCTGAAAAAAGGGAATTATTAAATTTTATATTTTCGAACCTAACACTCGAGGGCTGTAAGATGCATTACGTTCTGGCTTTTCCATTCACAGAATTGCAAAAAGTAGCAAGTTGTACTGAATGGCTGGGGCGGATGGATTCGAACCACCGAATGACGATACCAAAAACCGTTGCCTTACCACTTGGCTACGCCCCATCACTCTAAGAATCTTATAGCAACAAACAATTCTCTAGTCAAATAATTTATACAATTACCTTACACTTGATGCAATTCACAATGATATAGTATAACATAATTATAGCTAACCCTAATAATGCCAGTTTAGGATAAGTGATTAGAAAGTATAAAGTTGAAATTAGATTTTTTAATGGAATAGCTAGTCAAACAAGCTAGGCTCTGTGAACAAAATTTAAATTACTAGATTTCGACTCTTTTTAGCTGCAAATTATAAGATTTTTTTGAAATAGAACTAACTATTCCGGCAAAAATCTAAAAAAGATTATAGCAAGTTTACCGAGTGGATGTTTAATTTATCTGAACGAAATGGGCATAATAAAACAACTGTTGCAGTAGCTAATAAACTAGCAAGGGTGGTGTTTGCAGTACTCAGTTCAGGTAATGATTATATCGAGAGTAAAGTTTGTAGCTAAAGAATTGATACAAATAGTTGACGAGATGATATTATAGGTAAGTAGAAATTTAATAGATTCTAATCCGGAATATGCGAAAGAATGATAATATTGATGGTAGATAAGACGAACCTTAGCTTACGAAGAAACTGAACCGGACAATAGATCTTTAGAAGTCGACAAAATGATAAGTATAAGTTTGTAAGCCAGCGAATTCCATCAGGGCTATAGGGTAAAATTAAAGTAATTTATTAACTATAAGCCGGATACATGACTGCATTCGATTTTGTTGCTGTTATATATTATTTTTTTCTTGTATTATCGGATAGATCCATACATGACTATATATGACAAACTGCCTGAAAGAAATCAGAGAAATTACAGCTTCTAGGCATCTGATTTTACTATACTTTTATCCTCTTGTTCCCATTTTCTTTGATTAAGTTATAGCCCTGGTTCACAAATTCAAATCAATTAACTGTGTAGTTATTAGCTAAAAGTTTTTTGCAGAAAAAGTATGACTAAAAACCATATAGTAATCAAACATATCCAAAGTCCACCTCTAATATCATATGTACGTCTGATTAGAATTTTTAGAGCAGCCTCCGTCTTTTTAGCTTCTTTTATACAATCTGACCTCATAGCAATTATGTAACCTGATATAGTCATAATCTTACTATATAGCTGTTTTAGATCTTTATCATTTATATTGAATTTTTTATCCTCAAGATCATTTTGCACAAAACCCCCTGATTATGATTATAGGAAAGGTATTCCTATTAATTATTGAGTAAAATAATAATTTAGGTTGCATTTTTAATAAAAAAGTTACTAAATAATCAAAAATATATTTGATTATCGGGTAAATATTGTATATATTCATAAAGTATTTCCTTTTATGGCTGGGTTTTTAGGGTTAATTAACATTTTTTGTTATATTCAACTTACATACGTTAACAGGGTTGAATTTATTAGTTATGATTCCTAAAGCTTATCTTAGCAAAAGAATTTCTTAGGTTCATTTGATAAGGTGAATAACTTTACTATGAGGTTTTTTTTCTGTCAAGAAAAAAAACCGTTTTTCACGGATAAATTTTATAAAAAATTATGTTCAATGGATTGGTTTGAAAATATAAAGGAATTCCTTACAACAAAAATGAAGGATGAAGGGCTAAAGGTAGGTAAACTATCTGATGCTTCAGAGGTTCCTGAAACTACTATGAGAAAGATGCTAGATGGTCGGCGTCCTGAGATAAAAAACATAATCAAATTAGCTAATTATTTTGATTGTTCTATTGACGAAATGTTAGGTAGAAAGGAATTCGTCTCTAGCGAAAAACAACAATATACTCCACTATCTAAAGAAGAATTAAGTTCTAATTTAAGGAGTTTTATCAATAAGGAGCTAGTCAAAAACGGTTTAACTCAGTCTGAGTTAGGGAAAAAGCTTGGTTTTAGTGAAGATGCATTCCGTCCTTTTCTAAAAGAAGATGAGAATACTCAAAAAATGCTAGTTACTGATACAGTGGTAGCTGTTGCTAATTATTTTAAAGTATCTATTGATGGAACGCTCGGTAGAGTTCCACAGCTTACAAAAGAACAACAGATAGCAAGATTACAGGATAATTTAAAAGGTCTAAGTCCTGAAGCTCTAAAAGCCGCTCAACTTATTGGCAAATCTATCAAAAATGATATATCTAAGGTTTCGGCTGATGAAAAAGCTGCACCCCGCCATGTTAGCTCTGTAACTAAGAAACCGCATAGTGAAAGAAGCAGATAATTCTTTTGGGTAAATAGTAGGTTGTTTAATGCAAGAACGTATCCGTAATATTAGAGGACTATTTGCTAAGTATAAAATAGATGGCTATATAGTACCATGTAACGATCAATATCTTAATGAGTATGTTCATGAAAGTGCTAAGCGACTGCAATATATAACTAACTTTAGCGGATCAAATGGTATTGCGGTGATTTGCAAAGGTAAGGCGGTATTTTTTACAGATGGTCGTTATCTAGAACAAAGTAAACATGAACTAGATCAAGAAATTTTTAAGATTTTTGATATTAAAGATTTAGCACATTTTCCTTGGGATAACTATTTAGGTAATGATGGTATATTGGGATATGATTCGAAACTCTTTACTAATGTTAAGTTACAAACATTTTCTAAAATAAAATCCCGTTTACATAAGATATCTAATAATTTAATAGACCAAATTTGGTATGATAAACCTGATCAGCCATCATCAAAAATATATATTCATGATGATAAATTTTCTGGTCAATCATATAGTAATAAAATTGTCATATGCCGCAATCTACTAACTAAATATTCTGCCGATACGATGATTGTTACTTCAACAGATTCAATATGTTGGTTATTAAATCTCAGAGCAAGTGACACTCCATATTCACCATTGATGCTCGCTATAGTTCTAATCACTCAAGACCAGCTATATTTATTTACTAACCCGAATAGAGCTAATCAAGAAATTATGATTGCTCGCCCTGACATAACTATTTTATCGGAAGAAAAGTTTGCCGGTATATTGGGTCAGACTAATAAGGTTCTCGTTGATGAAAATTTTGTCTCAAGTTACATTATGGATTTGCTCAATAATAAACTAGTAGAAAAAATTAACGACCCTTGTCAACTATTTAAAGCAATTAAGAATGATATTGAGATTAAACACGCAGTTAATTTTCATATTAATGACGCGGTAGCACTATGTGAATTCTTGGCATATTTGTTTGAGCTACCAAATTTACAAGAGCAAACTGAGTATGATTTAGGAGAAATATTAACTGAATTTAGATCTAAGCAAGATCAATATGTTACGAATAGTTTCCCAACTATATGTGGTTTTAAGGAAAATGGTGCGATAATTCATTACCGAGCAACAAGCCATCAAGCAAAAAAAATCTTAGGTAAAGGTATATTATTAATTGATTCTGGTGGACAATATAAAGGCTGTACCACTGATGTAACCAGAACCTTTGCTATAGGTGACCCTACCGAGGAACAAAAATTACGTTATACTCAAGTTCTTAAGGGACATATTGCTCTATCGATGATTAAGTTTCCGGTTAATATTACTACAGGAAGCCATTTAGATGTATTAGCTCGACAATTTTTGTGGAGGGATGGGCAAGATTACCCGCATGGTACAGGTCATGGGGTCGGTAGCTTTTTAAATGTCCATGAAGGACCACAAAATATTAATTTACGCAGTAACGTGATTTTACAACCAGGTATGATTGTGTCCAATGAGCCGGGTTACTATAAAATCAACGAATTTGGTATTAGAATAGAAAATTTGATGTATATCAGAAATAGCTTACAGGATGTAAATTATTTAGAGTTTGATACTCTTACTATGGTTCCTTATGCAAAGGAATTAATAGATTATAAAATGCTAAACGAAGATGAAATACGTTATATAAAACAATATTATCAAAAAATTAAACAACAAGTTTATCCCCTACTGTCAATTAGGGGACAGAAATGGTTAAGTAATCAATTATTCTTCCCATATAGTTCCAACTAACATTACGTCAAATTCACAAACGTCATTGCAAGAAGGCGTAGCTGACGAAGCAATGATATTTTGTACTTTAACTTTTTTCCATGAACACTCACACCTCAATTGGTCCAGTAGTTAAACCATTAACAAATTGTTGCAAATAGGGATTATCACTATTTTTTATCTCATCTTTTGTTCCAAACCATAAAATCTTCCCTTGATAAATCATAGCAACCTCTTTAGCTATCATATAAGCACTATTCATATCATGGGTTATAGTAATGGTAGTAGCTTTTAGCTCTTCTTGAACTTTAATTATGAATTCATTAATAACATTAGCCATGATAGGATCAAGACCGGTAGTTGGTTCATCAAGAAAAAGAATCAAAGGATTACCACAAATAGCCCTAGCTAAAGATACTCTTTTCTGCATCCCCCCAGAAAGTTCAGATGGATAAAGATTGAGTATCTTACTAGATAAACCTACCGAATTAAGTTTAGATGCCGCTAACTCTTGTTTATTTTTGGGAGATAATTTATACAATTTTTCAGCAAAAAACGTAATATTATCTTGAACAGTTAGAGAATCAAATAAAGCTCCCCCCTGGAATAGAAAGCCTATAGTTTCCATCATTTTAAATCTATCTTTATTTGAGATATTGACAGTCTCTACCCCATCAACAACTATACTACCTTTATCAGGCTGCATTAACCCAACTATCGTCTTAATTAGTACTGATTTACCAGTTCCTGAACCGCCAAGGATTACTATCGAACTATCCTGCTTTATATCCAAGTCTATACCATCAAGTACCTTTCGGTTACCGAAAGATTTATATAATGAGCGTATTTTTATTTTTGATTGGTTATTCATAACTTTAAAAAAAACATGCTGTTATTAAGTAATTACTGATTAAAATCAGCACCGAGGAACTTACTACCGCCGAAGTTGTAGCAGTTCCAACTCCTTTTGCTCCTGTTCCAGAGCAATATCCACTATAGCAACTTATTATTGAAATAATAAAACCAAAAGCTGCTGCTTTTACCAACCCAGAAATAACATCTATTGATTGTAAAAACTTAAAGCTATTTACTATATAACTAGAGCTGTTAAAATTAAGCTTATAAACACTTACCAAATAGCCACCCATTACTCCTAATACATCACCTATTAATACTAAACATGGTAAGGTAATAACTGCAGCTAGCACCCTTGGCAAAACTAAATATTTTATTGGATCAGTTGACAAAGTATAAAGAGCATCTATTTGTTCCGTCACTCTCATTGTAGCTATTTCAGCGGCAATTGATGCACCAACCCTACCAGCCACCATGAGACCTGCAAGAACTGGTCCAAGTTCTCTAGTTATTGACAGAATTACCACCGTAGCTATTGAACTTTCAGCCGAGAAACGAGAAAAACCTGTATAACTTTGTAATGCCAGTACAGCCCCAGAAAAAAAGGTAGTCATCGCAACAACTGGTAGGGAATAAAAGCCTATAGATAACAACTGCTTGAATAGTAAGTTGCCATATAAGGGACGCCTAAAAATACTAGTAACTACCGCTATAGTAAATAGAGAAAAAGCTCCTATAGTTTTTGCGAAAGCAATAGTATGTTTACCGAATAAATTAACTATATTAATAATCATTTGTATATACTCTCTTATATCTGTCACCGAGCATGGTAAGAATTTCATAACCAATGGTATTTATTATATTAGCTATTTTATCTGGGGTACAATAATCCCCTATAATCTCCACTTGTTGCCCTAAAAATATTTCATTTGGTGGTAGTTCAGTAACATCAATGGTAATTAAGTCCATCGACACTCTACCAACTACAGGAGCTAAGTAGGAACCAATACAAACTTCTCCACAATTGCTAAAAGCCCTAGAATAACCATCAGCATAACCAAGAGGCAAGGTAGCAATCAATCTATTACGCTTTGTTTTAAAAGTCATATTATAACCAATATAACTTTCTGGCGGTAATTCTTGTAATTGTATTATCGGAGCAGTCAGCCTAATTGGGTTATGCATCGGATTTTTCGAGGAAATTCCCAAAGGATTAAGCCCATATAATGCCGCACCAGGACGTATTAAGTCAAAATGATATTCTTGTCCTAGAAATATACTACTAGAATTAGCTAAGCTAGCTTTAGCTGTTGGTAAATAGTTTAGATAATATCTAAATTTTGTTAATTGTTGTAAATTATAAGGATTATCCGCTATTTCAGAGGCAGATAAATGACTTATAACATATTGTAATTCAAGACCAGATAATAGGTTAGGGTTATCTATGATACGTTGCATCTCTATGTCAGCCATTCCCAAACGATGCATACCAGTATCAACATGGATTGTACAGCGTAATACTTGTTGTTTTTCAGCAGCAAACTTTTGCCATATGGCAATTTGTTGTAAACTATTAAGTACCGGAATTAAGTTGCTATTGCCAAATTCCTCAACATCATTGTAAAATACACCATGAAACACAAAAATATTAGATTTTGCTCCTAACACTTTACGTAATTCTACCCCCTCATTAACTGAGTTTACAAAAAAATTCTGACAATTCTCCATCTGTAATGCTGGTGCGATAATATTGGCTCCAAGTCCATAGCTGTTAGCCTTTACCACAGCAGCAATTTTTGAATTTTTGCAAATTTCAGAAATAATACGATAATTAGTACGAATTTTTGCTAAATCTATTTCAAGAGTACAACGAGCATTGTGCATAATAAAATCCTAAATCCTCATAATTTTGTCATAATCTTGCATAGGTTGTAATGCTGCTACAATAATTGGAGTAACGGATATTATATGAAATTTAGAAGGTAAATCAGTAGTTTCTATAGTATCAGTTATATAGATGTTCATTATATCAGAATTCTCAATATTTTTCTTAGACGCCCCAGAAAGCACAGGGTGAGTTACAAAAGCATCAACAGATAATGCCCCTACTGCCATTAATAGCTTAGCCCCCTTACAAAGGGTTTCACCACTATCAACAATATCATCAATTAATAGACAATGCTTGCCTGAAACGTTACCTATTATTTCTGACATTTGGCATTGATCCTTACTATCCCTGCTTTTATTAATAACCGCCATATTCATGTTAAAAAGCTTATTAACTGCACCTATACGTACAAAACCACCAATATCTGGAGACACAATAATAGCATTATTATAGTTCTTAATAATCGGAGCAAATAAACTGATTGGCTCAAGATTTTGTATAGCAATTTTAAAAAATCCTTCTAATTGCTGTGAATGCAAATCAACAGTTATTATGCGATCAACCCCAGCAATTTCCAACATATTTGCTACCAAACGAGCAGGGACTGGAGAAAAATTATCATATCTACGATCTTGGCGACTATAGCCCAAATAGGGTATAACCGCAGTCACTTTTGAGGCTCCTGCCCTTTTCACCGTATCCACTAATAATAAAAGCTCCATCAAGTGGTTATTAGTTGGTCTAGAAATAGATTGCACTATAACAACATCACACCCTTGTACGTCCTCAAGGATTTGTACTTTTGTCTCACTATCGTCAAAAGTTGTAATGTAAGTTTCCACATATTGACAATTTAGCTCCTTAGCTAAATGTCTAGCTAATTTTTTGTGACTAAGACCTGCAAGAATTTTCATGCTAATTAATATAATTCATCAAACTCATCGTAGTATATACTAATTATGATGTGCACTAAGCATTTTATGAAAAATATTTTTATTATTTTTATACTAACCTAAATATCATTATTTTATACGTCGTTACTAGGCTCTGTGAACAAAATTTAAATTACTAGATTTCGACTCTTTTTAGCTGCAAATTATAAGATTTTTTTGAAATAGAGCTAACTATTCCGGCAAAAATCTTATTAATTTTCGCTTAAAAATACTCAAAATCTAAACAATTAAAATTTTGTTCACAGAGCCTAGGAGTGCGGAAATCCCACGACAAAGCAATCCACATAATAAGCTTCATGTTCACTGGCAATGACGAAAAAGCTTATGACTTCTTTACCAATTCATCTATCAATGTATCAAAACCACTATTACTGAGAATATTCATGAACTCTGACTGTTGGGAACTGATCATACTAACACCTTCCGTAATAACATCTGAAACTTTAAAACTAGAATTATCGCTTACATCTTTTTGACGTACCAAGTAGTTTACTTTAGCTGTTCCTATCAACATTTCTACCATAAACTCACCTTTATCAAGAATACGCACTTGTTCAACTTTAGGCTGTTGACCATGATAATTTTTCACCAAATCAGCATAGACTGTACTGACATAATTACCATAAACTTCTGTAAATTGTTTAATTTGTTCAGGGGTTAAAGTTCTTCTGTAGACACCAAGGGTAAATTTAGCCATCCAATCTAAATCCAGGTTAGCTAAAATTAGCATCTTACTCTTAGCAATTTTGCCATCTTGAGTTAAATTTTGATCATTAAATACCTCTAGCCCATCTTTTATTAGCTGATTAACATAGTTATCAACTCCCGCATTATTATCATTAACGGCTGAATAAGCTGACAAAGACAGGAAATTTAAAATTAAGCAAACAATAAATTTTTTCATAATTTTCTATAATTTAGTTAGGTTTAGGGCATTTAAATTGCTTAGGGTAGGCAATTACAGATTCCCGATTTTGATGCGTAGCTGACCTTACAGCTATGTAAGGATCGGTAGAACTACGTGTTATATAATCAGTAAATGGTAATAATCCTAACCTAGTATCTATAATTTGTACACTAGATACTACCATTTCAAAATCCCTATGTACCCTATACATTATAGGATTTAAATAACTATTTGTAAATACTGGATCTGTGAAATCTCTTGCATTAGTACCTCCAATAAATGGTAGGACTAAGTATGGTCCAGGTCCTACTCCATAATAAGCTAAAGTACTCCCCAAAGTTTGTTTGGTAACTTTTAAACCAATTTTACTTGCTACGTCAAATAATCCGCCTATACCAAATGTACTATTGATAAGAAATCTCCATATGCTCTTCATAGTTTGATCATAATTCATCTGTAAGCCATAATTGACAGCAGTCAAAGGCATAGCAATGTTATCTAGAAGACTACTCACTCTAGCTTTGGTATAATCATTAGTAACTTGTGAATAGCCCATAGTAATAGGTCGCAAAAACAGATAATCTAAAATGGAGTTAAAGACAAAAATTTTACGATTCAGTTTCTCATAAGGATCATAGACTTGCATACAACCATTCTTGGCACTATAAACATACTGAAAATCATCGTTATCTTGAGTATTTTGAACGTCCGCTATTACGGTTAGGTTAAAAAAGTTAAGTATAACTAATGCTAGTAATATAAATCTCTTCATTATAGGTTTCATCAATGATTTTTCTTACAAACCACCATATAGTATTTATCATTTTTTTCTATAACTAATTCCTCACTACTTAATACAGTGAATTTAGTTTGACTTAAAGCTTCCTTGATATCTGTTATAGCAAAAATAAATTCTTTTCTTTTTAATGAAAGATTTGTAACGTTATTTATTGGCAAACAAAATGCAAAATATCCTAATTTATCGACTATTGAATAAATATCATTAAAGTAAGTTGACAGATTCTTAGTAAAAGAAAGAGCGTTAAAACTTAATATCACATCATATTTATTAGAATGTTGCTTAATAAAGTCTGGTATAGAAACTTCTAGTATATTATCATAGATATTCATATTTAGGGCAAAAACATTCATGGCTTCTGAACTTTCTACACCAGTAAAAGTAAAGCTATCAGGAAAACGCTTTTTAACCTCAGCCCCCACTAAACCTGTATTACTACCTAGCTCCAAAATACGGTAATTATCAGGCAAATCTGTTATGCCACTCATAATCCTACTGACAAAATTATGAGGTAGGTATAGTTGCTTATTACTACAAAATTTATTGTTATAATATTCAGCCGTAAGATTTCTATATTGATGCCAAATTTGCTGAGAGATATCTGACAAATTATTATGATTTTGTAAGAAAGTCCCTAACTTTACTTGATCAAATTCAGAAGCTTTTTGTAGATGATACAAAGCCTTTTGATAATTATTTTTTAAGAAATATGTCCAACCAAGCCAGTAATTAACTTGGCAAGAATTAGCTTGGTATGAATTAGAAAAAAATTTATCAACCAATTTAAACCTTAATATAGCGTCATTTAAGTTATTCTTATATAAATGTTCTATACCAAGCTTTAAATTAGTTTCTTTTAAGTGTGTTACCTTGTATTTTACATCGGTAAAATAATTGATGAACGTAAAAATTTTCTCCATATACCAAGATGGAAAATTTTTGCAAAAACGATAGCATGATTTCATCTTATCCTTTATTAAACCGTAACTGTTATAAATAATTTTGCTGCCAAACATAAAGTCTATGAAATTTGATTTTGTGAACTACTTACCTTACGCATAAATCCCGTGACAATTTAAAAATTGCAGAAAAGTATAAGATGCTATTAGCGAGACCACTACGTGGTCGTGGCAATCCACATTCATTAGATTGCTTCGTCGCCACCAAAATGGCTCCTCGCAATGACACCAGGATATTTTTCCTATGACTTTTAAATGCCATGCGTAAGGTGAGTTAACTATATAATAGCATACATATTAACTAGCACTAATGACTTTGTCTATAATTATAGTCAATTGATGAGAAATTGGGGACGTCGTTACTCGTCTCTCCTAGCCCCAAATTCTCCTGAATTAACTATACATAAAATAAATCTAATATTTCTCTTTGCTCCACCATTTCTTCTCTTCTTGTGGTAATTCTGAATTTAAGGTTTCTGTTATTTCCACCATTTCTTCAATATATTTCTTAGATTTTTTCATAGCAGTAAAACTTTTTACGATAGCAACTTGTTCAGCTGGTATAGTCAATTCAGGAGAATTTGGGGCTAGGAACGATGGAGCGACGCCTATAAGTAATAGGCGAGCGACGAGTGACAACGTCCCCAACTTCTCATCAATTGACTATAACTGAAAACTACTCAACTCATGTATAATAGCTTGACGAATAAATTCGGTTCTAGATATCCCTAGTTTTTTAGCAGCTTCATTACTAGCTTTTGCTATAGTATCTGGTAAAGTAATAGATAAACTTGTCATATTGTTATTTCATATCAATTTATATATAAAATAATAATATAATAATTTAACTCGTTCAAGAATTGTTTTTTGAAAACAAATATAGTATATACTCTAATGATTTGAGTATACTTGATAAAATTATATAGGTTCTACTATGTCACTTATTGCTAAACGATTAGATTTAATAAAGCCATCCCCTACTTTGGCATTAGTCAAAAAAACATTTGAACTAAAAAAACTAGGCAAAGACATAATTTCTCTTGGGGCTGGTGAGCCTGACTTTGATACGCCAAATAATATCAAGGAAGCTGCAATTAAGGCTGTGCGAGATGGTTTAACAAAATATACTAATGTTGATGGTGTATTGGAGCTTAAACAAGCGGTACAGAAGAAATTCAAGTATGAAAATAATTTAGATTATGATTTAGACGAGATAATCGTATCCAGTGGAGGAAAACAAGTAATCTATAATTTGTTTATGGCATCCCTTAACCCCGGTGATGAAGTAATTATTCCTAGTCCATACTGGGTTTCATACCCAGATATGGTAATATTAGCTGACGGCATTCCGGTGTTTGTTAATTGTAACATGGAAAATAATTTTAAACTTACTGTTAATGTTCTAGAGCGAGTAATTAGCAAAAAAACTAAATGGTTAATTATTAATTCGCCGAGTAATCCAACAGGGGGGGCATATTCTTATCAAGAATTAGCTGATATTGCTGAATTATTACGCAAATATCCCAACGTAAATATTATGTCTGATGATATTTATGAGCATATTATTTTTGATGATTTTAAGTTTTATACTTTTGCTCAAGTGGCACCGGATTTAAAAGATCGAATATTTACGGTTAATGGTGTATCAAAAGCTTATTCTATGACAGGATGGCGTATAGGATACGGAGCTGGTACTAAATCGTTAATTAAGGCAATGGCTATTATTCAGTCACAAAGCACTTCTAATCCTTGCTCTATAAGCCAAATGGCAGCCATTGAAGCTTTAACTGGTCCTCAAGATTTTATTAAGTCTAATGCAAAAAACTTTCAAGAAAAACGTGACTTAACATTATCAATCCTAAATGATATCAAGGGTATTAGTTGTTATAAGCCGGCAGGAGCATTCTATTTATTCCCTAAATGTAATGAATTATTTGGGCTTAAAACCCCATCTAATAAAATTATCAAAGATAGTAACGATTTTGGAGAATATTTGCTTGAAGAATGTAGTGTGGCAGTTGTTCCTGGTATTGCATTCGGTTTAGAAAATTATTTCAGAATTTCTTACGCAACTTCGATAAAAAATTTGGAGCAAGCGTGCTTGCGTATAAAAAATGCTTGTCGTCAATTAAAATGATCAAGAAACTTCTTAAAAAGAATAATTTTGCACTTAGTGTAGTCACTAAATTATTGTATAGTTATTTGAGAGTGGTTTATTTTACCTGTCGTTGGCAGTTTGTTTTTCCAGATGGTTACAATGAACAGCAATTTTTAGCACAAAAAGGGGCAATTTTTGCTTTTTGGCATAACAGGCTCGCTTTGGGTCCGGGAATATTTACCGGTCATAAAGACATTCATGCCCTTATTTCTCCTCATTCTGATGGTAAAATAATTAGTGATATTGTCAATAAATTCGGCTTTGGGGTAATAAATGGCTCTACTAATAAAAATTCTGTGGTAGCTTTAAAAGCCATTATCAAAAAATTACATAATGGTAGTAATATAGTAATTACCCCAGATGGTCCGCGTGGACCTATTTACAAAATAAATAGTAATATTAACAAAGTGGCTCAAAAATATAATATAAAATTAATACCGGTTTCTTGTAAGGCTTCTAGATATTTTTTACTTAAAAGTTGGGATAAACTGATTATGCCGCTACCTTTTGGTAAAATAACGGCTTTTATAGGTTTGCCACTAATTTTTATAGGCAGTGAAAATCAAGATGATATTAATTTAGCCCAAGCATTAAACATCAGTGAAATAAACTCATGATCTATTTATATCATATCTTAAGTTTCCTATTTCTTCCACTATATGTTCTTTTACTGGTATTGAGAGTTATTGTTGGCAAAGAAGATATAAAGCGTATAGGAGAACGTTTTGCCATTGGGTATGCACATACTAAACGAAATGAAACTTTAGTTTGGATACATGCCGCCAGTGTAGGGGAATCTATGATAGCTCTTACCTTAGTTGAAAATATCAATGATCTTTGGCTAAAAAGAACGATGCCAAAAACCGCCTTAAAGTTTTTGGTTACTTCAGGAACCAAATCTTCTGCAAAAATATTACAACAAAAGTTACCTGTAAATGCTGTTCATCAACTAATTCCTATAGACAATATTATTTTTGTTAAGAAATTTTTTAGAAATTGGCAACCAACTCTAGGAATCTTTATTGAATCAGAATTATGGCCATGTCTAATTAGCGAAGGGAAGAAACATTGTAAATTATTATTACTGAATGCTCGTATTTCTGATAAATCATTTGCATCATGGAAAAAAATAAGCTCATTTTTTAGGGCAATCACCTCTAATTTTAGTGAAATTATTGTTCAAAGTAACATCGATTATGAAAAATTTATGCAACTTGGTATGACCAATATAAATAATTTAGGCAATATCAAATTTGCCAACAAAAAATTACCTGTAAATGAACAAGAATTAACAATTTTAGCACAATATATGAGTGCTAAAAGAATCATCGTATTTGCCAGCACTCATCTGGAAGATGAAACAGTATTACTGAATATTATAAAACCAATAAAACAACGATATCCAAATTGCTATTTTATTCTAATTCCACGTCATCCTGAACGTAAAAATGATATAGGGAAAGCGTGTACCCAACTAAATTCAACCTATAGTATCAAGTCTGAACAAAATATACCTATTCTGACTGATGATCTTTACATCGTTGATAAATTTGGAGAACTAGGATTATTTTTTAGCATATCTTATATTTCATTTGTTGGCGGTTCATTTAAACAAGGTGGACATAACGTACTTGAACCAGCATATTTTGCTAATTATATTATATTTGGACCAGATATGAGTAATTTTGCTAATATTGCTAATGAAATGCTTGCAAATAAAGCTGCTACGCAAATTCAAAACGAAAGTGATTTATTGAATAAAATGGAATATTTGCTATCTGAAACTGGTATCGAGGAAGCTAAAATTTATCAGACTAATGCCTTAGAATTTGTTAATAAAAACCAACAGATTTTAGGTAATTATTTAGCTATTATAGAAAAATATTTGTTATAGTCAATTCAGAAGAATTTGGGGCTAGGAGCGATGGAGCGACGCCTATAAGTAATAGGCGAGCGACGAGTGACGACGTCCCCAACTTCTCATCAATTGACTATAGTAGGAGTAAATCATTAATGTCATACTCAAATGAGCGGAAGAATGGGAATAACAAACAAAGGGTAAACGAACAGAGTATATACTCGAATGATCTGGAGAATTGGAATGTAAAACAAGGGGTGAGCGAGCGGAGTGTACATTTAGTACATGAGCACGCGAATGCCCCGAAGTTTTGCAGAACCAATTCTTCAAAGCATTCGAGTATACATGTTGTATTAGTTGATGAACAAGATAAGATTCTTGGAACAGAGGATAAATTGATGGCTCATAATTCTAATACACCATTGCATAGAGGAGTTTCTGTGTTTCTTTTCAATAGTCAAAAGGACATCTTGATACAAAGAAGAAGCTTACTCAAAAAAACCTGGGGTGGCTTTTGGTCTAATAGTTTTTGTGGACATCCACAAATTAACGAAACTTACGAGCAGGCTGTTTATAGGCATGCAAAATTTGAATTAGGCTTGGTCAGCTTGCAGAAAGTATATTTTATTGCTAATTATCGTTATAAATTTGCTATAAATAATATTGTGGAAAATGAGATATGTCCGATATATTTAGCTTTATCAGATGATGTTATCAGAATAAATGAACAAGAAATAGCAGAAGTAAAATTACTTAAATGGCAAGATTTTAAGTTATACACAGAGGAATACTCAGCCAACTTTTCTCCTTGGTGTAAAGAAGAGCTTAAAATATTAGAAAATAGCGAAATATTCAAAAAATTTATGGATTCAGCTTTATAATTATAGTATAAAACTGGACTAATAAGTATATTCTGCAAATAATGTGAGTATATATGTCAATTCAGGAGAATCGGGTAGCATGCTGTTACCAACTTCTCATCAATGACTATATAGGATATTTTAGGGGTCATAGCTCAGTTGGTAGAGCGTTTGAATGGCATTCAAAAGGTGGGGGGTTCGATTCCCCCTGGCTCCACCATATATAAAGGCTTTTCAGCAATTTTACGACTCTCTAAAAAAATTCCTATGGCTATTTCATGGCTGTTTTTTTCTAAAACTCCTCAAAATTGACCTACAAAAAGGTCTATTTTTAACCGTTTTTCACGGGGAGGAAGTATGGTGTCAATAAGCGTTGAAAATTGACCCAGCAAGTGCGTCCAATTTTGCCCCACTTAAATTACAAAATATTAGCTCTTTTTTTTCATACGGTAACTCTCATTTCCAGTTTCTATAATATCGCAATTGTGACAAATTCTATCAAGCAGTGCTGCTGTCATTTTGTTACATCCAAATACTTGAGGCCATTCGGAAAACATAAGGTTGGTGGTAATTATGATTGAAGTATTTGAGTGTAACTTAGATAGCAAATGAAAGATAAGCTGACCACCATTTTTAGAGAATGGTAAATAACCAAGTTCATCAAGTACTAAAACATCCATTTTTTCTATTGAACATGCAAGCCTTCCTGCATGACCAGCAACTTTTTCACATTCTAGGTTCTGTTGACAAAATTTTATGTTAAGTTATCAGAGGAGAATAAAGAAGTTGTAATAGTAAGAAGAAATGGTAGTTTCTAGTTATCGAAACCAAGAAACTACCGATATGAAGTATTACATAGAAGACCAAGCATGGGAAGCAATTTTATCATTTTTTAAGAAAAAAAAAGCTATACACAACAAGAATGAGGAAAAAATAAGACAGTTTATTGAAGCAATATGGTTTATTGCTAGAACAGGTTGTCAATGGCGTCTTCTGCCTGATTATTATGGTTGTTGGTACAGTGTTTATCGCAGATTTAAGAGATGGGTTGACAAAGGTATATGGGAAGCTTTAATGGATCATGTTAAAGTAGATGTAGATATGGAATCAATGATGATTGATGCAACTATTGTAAGAGCACATGCTTGCTCATCTGGATATATTAAAGGTAATCAAGAGGAAGCAGCTTTAGGTAGAAGCAAAGGTGGTTTTAGTACTAAAATTCATGCCCTCGTTGATGCATTGGGTAACCCACTGAAGTTTATACTAACTGCTGGGCAAAGAAATGATATCACTCAGGCTGAAAATCTTACTAAAGATGTTCAGAATACGACGGTGATAGGCGATAAAGGATATGATAGTAGTGCGTTTGTAGAAAGCTTAGAAAATAAGGGGGGTGAGGTTGTTATACCACCAAAATCTAATCGTAAAGTACAACGTGAATATGATAAACATATTTATAAAGAACGCCATTTAATTGAATGTTTCTTTGGTAAAATCAAATATTTTAGGCGTATATTTTCTAGGTTTGATAAAGCCCCAACCACCTTTTTAGCCTTTCTAAATTTTGTTGGAGCTTTAATATGGTTACGTTAAAAATTTTGTCAACAGAACCTAGTTGGTTTGCTAAATCTACAAGATTAAAGAACTTTGATTTATAACCCTTTCTTACTGCCCTTGCACTAATGGCTATAGCAAGGTGCGTTTTGCCGGTACCAGTCCCTCCAATTAACACTATATTTCTAGAACTATTAACAAACTCACAACTATATAAATGCATAATTTGCTCTTGGCTTATTGGGGTAGCAGTAAAAATAAAATTATCTATATCTTTCTTCTCTGGAAACTTTGCAGCTCGAATTCTACTTTGAATAGCTCTGAGTGTTCTAGTCTTAAGCTCAGATTTTAATAGCTGATGTAGTCCATAATTCAATGTTGCATTACGCCTTATGGTTTCAGCTATAACCTCATCATAAGATTCCAGTATTTTACTTTCATTAGCCTCATCCATATAACAATGATTCCTACCTCCTCTTTTAGTTTCTTTTAATACTGATTCTCCTTGCTGATAATAAGCAGTATGAAAAGTATTTGGATGTAACAAAATGACAGCAGCACTGCTTGATATAGTCAATTGATGGGAAGTTGGTGACGTCGTCACTCGTCGCTCGCCTATTACTTATAGGAATCGCTCCATTGTTCCTAGCACCAAATTCCCCTGAATTGACTATAGAATTTGTTACAATTGCGATATTATAGAAACTGGAAATGAGAGTTACCGTATGAAAAAAAAGAGCTAATATTTGTAATTTAAGTGGGTCAAAATTGGACGCACTTGCTGGGTCAATTTTCAACACTTATTGACAGACGCGAATACCCCGAAGTTTTACTGAGGCAATTCTTCAAAGCAGAAGAGTATATAGAGTATATAGAGTATATAAGTTCAGCAAAGTTCTCAACATAATAATAAAAATATATTTACAATCCTTAATCAAAATGGTAAATAAGTAGATGAAAAGTCTACTAAATGGTTTGTTGAGAAATTACAAACTGATGATCAATAAAAATAAGTTGATTGCTTTTACTAAAGGAATGTTTATTACTAAACAAACCTACGATAAGAACACTATGTAACGATTATTCTTACTTCAATTTGGGTTTGAAAATCATCTACTAAGAGGCGGCCTGCGGTAACTAATTAATTATATTTTGAGCTATTTTTCGGCGAGAATAAATATGATTTTTGAAGGAATAGTATACCTATTTCAAAAAAATTATGTTTATTCTCAATAATATATTATTAGTGTATAGTTTACAAAAACTTGAGTAATTGGTTTATCAATTTTCAAGTTTTTATTTTTTTATGTACAGTTTGTAATTACTACTGCCTGAAATAAGTTCAGGGTTTATCATACAATTCAGGATTATATGTCACAAAAGCTTGGTTTTTGGTCAGTTTTTGCTTTAGTTATTGGTAGTCAAATTGGCACCAGTGTCTTAATATTACCAGCAAGTTTAGCACCATACGGTATTTTTAGTTTAGTTGGAGGAGTAGTATCCTCCTGCGGTGCTATAATTTTAGCACTGTTATTTGCTATACTTTGCTGCCGATTCCCACAAACAGGTGGACCCCATGTTTATTTAAAAAAGGCATTTGGTAATGATGTAGCATTTTTTACCGGCTGGACTTATTGGGTTATTTCATGGGTTAGTACGGCTGTAGTTGTTATTTCAGCTATTACATATTTAACACCTTTAATTGGGGTGAGTAATAGTTTTGTGATCTTAATTTTGCAGATATTATTGTTATTTGCTATTATGTTGCTAAACCTTAAAGGTGTGGAAGTAGCAGGGCGAGCTGAATTTATACTAGCAATTCTAAAATTCATTCCATTAATAGTAGTGCCAATTGCGGCATTATATCAGTTTGATAGTAATAATTTTGTTATGGATAAGCAAATAACTAATTTAACTTTTTCTCAAATTCTTGGTAAGGTAACATTATTAACATTCTGGGGATTCATTGGTTTAGAATCAGCAACTGTTCAAGCTGGTTCGGTAATGAATCCATCAAAAACAATACCAAGAGCTGTAGTAATAGGTACGCTTTGTGTTGCTATTTTATATCTCATTAATAGCGTTGGAATAATTGGTTTAATCCCACCAGAAGACTTAATACATTCTAAAGCTCCTTATGTAGATGCCACCCAAATAATTTTTGGTGGTCAGTGGCATCTACTTATTTCTTTGATTGCTTCAATTATTTGTATTGGAACGTTAAATGCTTGGGTACTAATCAGTGGACAAATTGCTTTGGGACTTGCCCAAGACGGCTTAATGCCATCTTTTTTTGCTAAACAAAATAAAAATGGTGCTCCAATTTGGAGTTTAGTCATAAGTTGTATTGGAATATTATTATTATTGATTAGCACAACCAATGAAGATTTATCAGAACAAATTACCGAAATAATTGATTTTTCCGTTATCTCTTTTTTATTTGTATATCTAGCCTGTAGCGTAGCTTTTTTAAAGTTACTATTAACAAAATCAGAAAAATCTTCAACATATCAATGGTTAATTGCCCTAGGATCAATTGCCTTTTGCCTATGGATTATTTATGAAACACCATTAAATGTTACAATAAAAGCTATCTCATTTGTATTAAGCGGAATACCTGTTTATCTTTGGTATAAAAAGCAATCGCTTCTTAGGTTATGTAAACAAATTTTATAAGGAGCTAAATGCTTAAGTCCTTTATATTATTATTAACTATATTATTCCTACAAGGATGTAGCACCTCACCTGTTAATAAGACATTTTTAAACGTCACGGCACAGCAATTACAAAAAGATTACAAACTAAATCACGGCACTTTAATTATACAATATAATTTAGCAGCACTAAGTAAAAATGACTGTATTTATGCAAAAAACTTTGGTCTCATTATTAATAATGAAAAATATAACAAGGCTTTTTTGCAAAAATTTAAAACTATCGGCTCTAAGAATATTAATAGCCAAGTAATTAATAGCCAGGCAATGATTAAATCAACCAAGATTAAAGATTTGTTGCTAAAGTTAAATTATAAGTATAAATTCTTATCTCAAACAGAATTACAACTTGTTCAAAAAGCTAGTAATAAAAATAGTTCTGATAATATTAAGGAGCTAGGACAATTAGATAAACTAACTGCTACTATTCCTATAATGTTACCACAATATAATGTAAAGGTTACTAGTCATTATGGCATGCGTAAACATCCTAGGAAAAAACAAAAAAAATTCCATTGCGGAACAGACTTAAAAGGACACAAAAACTCTTCCATTTATGCCTCTGCTGATGGAATAATTACCACCGTAAGGCGAAAAAGTGCTTATGGAAATTTGATAGAAATAAAACATTCAGATAAATTCATTACTAAATATGCTCACTTAAAAAAAATACACGTAAAAGAAGGAGATATGGTTATCAAAGGTCAGAGTATTGGAGTGCAAGGTAATAGTGGTAACAGTACAGGAGAGCATTTGCATTTTGAAATTTGCCTCAATAACAAGCATGTTAACCCATTTGACTTCATATCACATGCTTGCAACTGTAATAGTTATGACTTAATGAAAGAAGTCTATTGCAAGGAGCTACTTTAGGCTCTGTGAACAAAATTTTAATTGTTTAGATTTCGACTCTTTTTAGCTGCAAATTATAAGATTTTTTTGAAATAGAACTAACTATTCCGGCAAAAATCTTATTAATTTTCGCTTAAAAATACTCAAAATCTAAACAATTAAAATTTTGTTCACAGAGCCTAGTAGCGACGAAGCAATTTCTAACTATTTTCTTGGATTGCTTCGTCGGCTTATGCCTTTTCGCAATGACATATATGCACCCCAATCGTCATTGCGAGACCATGTAATGGTCGAAGCGATCCATTTTTGATCACTTTCTGGATTAGCTATATTAAGCAAGTAATGCTACAGACTCTTCACCGCCCATATAGTAGCTAAAGTAATCATTGCAATATAAACTCCTATAGATATAGAAGAACTAGTAAAGTGCCAAAGAGCTATGCACACTGCAGGAGCAGAGCGTCCAAATATTGGGGTGCCTATAGCGTCACCAATACTAACCAGCATATATTTATCTGAACCATGGAATAGGCTATTAAGCCAATAATTTAGTGGGCATACGAATAATACCCCTAAGGTAATAATCCATAAGCGGACAAAATTAACATACCATACAGAAGCATCTGTCATATATAACCATAATGGTATTATACTAATAAACAGAATGCTAGTGCTTACAAGCATTATATCCACAGGGCGATATTTCTTAATAAAATACCATATTAGTGGAATCATTGCTACATCCATGATTAATAAGAGAGTATTAACACTCATCATCGTTTCCAAAGATATAGATGTGATAAGAGGAACAAAACTATTCATCACTATAAAAGGTATGACATATGTCATGTAGGAAAAGCCACTAACTATAGACACCCGTAAAATATTGCATTTATTATTAAATATAATATTCAATATCATATTTAATGTATAAGATTTTTGTTCTATTGCTTTTTGAGATGTATTGGCATAACGTCTAAGATAGCCTCCTACAATCCCTGTACTTCCTCCTAATATAAAACATAAACGCCAATATTCATGATGATTGGAACTAATTAGAATTGCACTGACCAAAGAAGCAATAATAATCCCAAGCATTGTTGATAATTGATATAGAGATGATGCTTTTAGCCCTTGAGTCTGTACCTTATTTTCTAGAATATATAATTTGGCAATAGAGCTTTCTCCTTCACCAAAAATTCCTAACATCGTTCGAATAATGAGCAACATCAATGGTGAGAACCAGCCAATCATTTGATAAGTTGGTATAAATCCTATTAACATAGTGGTAATAGCAACACCTATCAATGAATAGGATAGAGCCATAGTTGCCCCTCGTTTTTGGGCAATCATACTAAAAATTATTGCCCCAACGGGTCTAGTAATTATTGAAGTTGCTAGCACGCTATAGGTTAAGATCAAAGCAACTATAGGATCATCTTTGGGAAAAAAGATGATTGATAAAATTGGAGCAAGGAAACTATAAATAGCCGTATCAAAATGATCCAGACTATTACCTATTAAAATTGATAAATCTTTCTTTTTCATGAGAGACCGTAAAATTTTTGTCAAAAATTATCTATAGCTAACCCGATTAGTATGTTATCCATAGTAACTGGTGCTATTAGCTAGGAGGCACTTTGTGCAACACACCGTCATTGCGAGGAGACCATAAGGTCGGTGAAGCAATCCATTTTTGGTTGTTTTTATGGATTGCCGCGTCGCCGCAAAGCGGCTCCTCGCAATGACACCTATGCACAATGATGGGAGTACTGTGGTCTCGCTAATAAGTGTCTGTGAATTTGGTTTAGTGTTATCATACTAACTCTTTACATAGGTTACCATACGTGATAAACACACTTATATACTATTTAATAATTAATTAGGCTATATTTAAATTGCAAAAAATATTCGATAATAAAATTATCTGTCAGATGAACTCTTGCAGTTTGTGCTGTGACTCTAGACTAGCTAAAGCTGGTGATATATTCTTTGCGATTAAAGGAGTGGATTCTGATGGTAATAAATTTATTGATGATGCAATAAATAAAGGGGTGAGATTTATTGTTACAGATGATGCTGAGAGTTTAAACAATCCCAATATTACCGCCAATGATGTACATATAAATCTTGTGAGTGATGCACGGTTGGCACTGAGTCAAGCTGCTAATATTCTCTACCCATTATTACCACCATATATGGTAGCTGCTACTGGTACTAACGGTAAAACCTCGGTAGTATCATATTGTAGGCAACTATATACATTATTAGGAGTACCAAGCTGTTCTATCGGGACTATTGGCGTAGAATGTGCCAGTGGTTTGGATTTAAGCGTCCAAGACATTTTAGACAAATCCCCGGCTCTTACTACTCTTGATCCTATAACTTTTAAACATATTTTACATAAGCTAACTGAGAATAACACAAAATATGTAGCTTTTGAGGCTTCTAGCCATGGTTTAGATCAACAAAGATTATGTGGTGTAAAAGTAAATGCTGCTTGCTTTACTAGTTTTAGTCAAGATCACCTTGACTATCACCAAAATATGGATAAGTATCTTTTAGCCAAACTAAAATTATTTACAGATAATTTATTGCCAACAGGAACGGCTGTGTTAAACTCGGAAATAGCACAATTAGATTATATTAAACATTATTTACAACAACGTAATATAAAGTTTTTAACAGTGGGTATGAATGGTGATCTGAAAATTATCGACAGCACAATTCCTGGACATAAGGTTTGTGACTATAAAGGGCAAAAATATAATTTTACTACTGATATAGTTGGTAGTTTTCAAGCTAGCAACTTACTGATTGCTGTTATGATGGTGCATTTGACTGGCTTTCCTTTGGAACAAGTTATATCGAAGTTATCGCAAGTTAAAGCAGTTAAAAGGCGTTTAGAGAGAGTAGGTAATAGTAATGTGTTTATCGACTATGCTCATACCCCAGATGCTTTGGAAAAAAGCTTACTGGAGTTAAGAAAAATAAAATCAGATAAGGGGTTATTAAAAGTAATTTTTGGTTGTGGTGGTGATAGAGATAGCAGTAAAAGACCATTAATGGGGCAAGTTGCGGCGAAAATTGCCGATGAGATTATTATTACTGATGACAATCCAAGAAACGAAGATCCAAAATCGATACGGCAGCAAATTATACCAGCTATTATAGCGATCACTAATAGTTTTATAGAAATAAAAAATAGAAAAATAGCAATTACTGAGACGATACATAATTTACAAAAAGATGATATTTTGCTAATTGCCGGCAAAGGTCACGAAAATTATCAGATAATCGGTAATAAAAAACTACCCTTTAACGACTTCGATATAGCCAATAAAGCTCTACAAAATAAAAATAAACTTATTGACAATTAAAGCAAATTTGGGGTAAGAATTGTCTTGAATTTGCGTAGTGTATAATATTAAAATAATATAATGATTTGGTCAGCAAGAGACTTGAGTAATGCATTGAATATAGAGGTACATCCTGATATTCATGGCGGACAAGTTCAATTCAATTCTAATTCCGTTACAGATGGTGATTTGTTCATTGCTCTTAAAGGAGCTAATGATGGACATAATTATGCGTTACATGCTCTAGAACGTGGGGCAAATGCGGTAATTATTAGTCAGGAAATAACAGGGCTGCCTGATGAAAAAGTAATTATGGTTCCTGATACCTTAACTGCTTTGCATCAGATGGCAGAGTATAAACGGCAAAAATCCCAGGCGAAGTTTATTGGGGTTACTGGCAGTAGTGGTAAAACTGGAACTAAGGAAGCAATCAAAACTGTACTAAATCACTTTGGCTCTACTTTTGCTAGTCGAGGAAATTTCAATAACCATCTTGGTGTGCCTATAAATCTTGCTTCTCTACCGGATGATATAGAATATGCTGTTTTTGAAATGGGTATGAATCATCCAGGAGAAATAAGAACTCTAACAAAAATGGTTAGACCTGATATATCAGTCATTACTACAATATCAGAAGCTCATCTTGAATTTTTTCAGTCTCAGCTGCATTTGGTTGATGCTAAATGTGAAATTTTTGAAGGAATGTCAAAAGATGGTATAGCTGTTATAGATTTAGATAGCCCATATTATAACCGAGTTTTACAAAATCTTAAGCAATTATCGATTAATAATATATATAGTTTTGGCACATCACCATATGCAGATTGTAGCTTAATATCATATGAATATCAACAAATTACCCAACAAGTTCGTTTACGTTATTCGATTCATAATACTAAAATAGATATCAAGATTCCCCTTGTACCAGAACATTATGCTAGAAATTATACTATCGCTCTTCAGATGTCAGCCATATTGAACTTAGATATTAATGTAGCAGCAAGACAATTAAGCAAAATATTATTAATGGATGGTAGGGGTAAGCTAATCAATGCCAAATATCATGGTCAGGACTACCAAATTATCTGCGATTATTATAATGCTAATCCAGAATCAGTAAAAGCTGCTTTATTATATCTAAAACAGCTTAGTGGCAAGAAAAAAATTGCTATAATAGGTGATATGTTAGAATTGGGGGACAATTCGATAAAATTCCACAAAGATTTAATACCAGCAATTCTCGATTCTGGTGCTAACAGAGTTTTTTTAGTAGGCAATAATACCCAATATATCTATCAATCTTTGCCAGACGAAATAGAAAAAATACATTTTGATAATGTTGATCTGTTAATAGAAAACTTAAGTAAATTACTTAAGGGCAATGAATTAATCTTAATAAAAGGGTCAAATAGTACCCAACTTAGTAAAATCATCCAATCTTTTGAGTTACACTAGTGATATACAACCTTCTTGCCCCCTATATACATAAGTTGCATGTCGCAAATTTATTCCACTATATTACTTTCCGTATCGGACTTGCCATATTATTTAGTTTGACTATTTCTTTTTTGATAGGACCTAGGATAATTAGAGCTTTACGAAATTTACAAAAATATGGGCAACCAATTCGTAATGACGGACCAGAAACCCACAAAGCCAAAGTAGGGACACCAACTATGGGCGGGATAATGATTATCCTCAGCGTTTGTCTTTCTACTCTCTTATTTTCTGACCTTACTAATAAATATATATGGATAGTGTTATTTGTCTTTATTAGCTTTGGTATACTTGGTTTTATGGATGATTATGCTAAAGTAACAAAAAACCACCATAAAGGAGTTAGTGGTAAGAAGAAATTATTATTTCAGTTTACTATTTGTCTAATTGCTTGTTTACTGTTAAGGGATGCCAATAATCAAGGAAATAATCTGCTGACTATTCCATTTTTTAAGAATTTGTTGATTGATTTGGGATTGTTTTACATTCCCTTTAGTATGTTTGTTATAGTTGGAGCATCAAATGCGGTGAATCTAACTGATGGTCTTGATGGTCTTGCCATCGTGCCGATTGCTATTACTGCAGGTTCTTTTACCTTAATTATTTACTTGGTGGGTAATAGTTTCTATGCAAATTATCTGCAAATTATTTATGTACCAAATATTTCTGAATTAACTATCTTCTGTGCTTCAATTGTTGGTGCTAGCCTAGGATTTTTATGGTTTAATGCCCAGCCAGCAGAAATCTTTATGGGAGATACTGGTAGCCTAAGCCTCGGTGGTGCTCTTGGTATTGTTAGCGTTATTGCCAAACACGAATTTGTTCTAGCAATTATTGGGGGGCTATTTGTTGTTGAAACCTTATCAGTAATTATTCAAGTATATTATTTTAAAGCTACCCGTGGTAAAAGACTTTTCAAAATGGCTCCGTTGCATCACCATTTTGAAAAACATGGCTGGTCAGAGTCAAAAGTTGTGATACGTTTCTGGATTATAGCTATAATATTTGCTCTAATTGGTTTGTCTTCGCTAAAATTGAGATAGGAATGCGTTTAAAAATCGTCATTGCGAGCTGATGTCAATAAGCGTTGAAAATTGACCCAGTAAGTGCGTCCAATTTTGACCCACTTAAATTACAAAATATTAGCTCTTTTTTTTCATACGGTAACTCTCATTTCCAGTTTATATAATATCGCAATTGTGACAAATTCTATCAAGCAGTGCTGCTGTCATTTTGTTACATCCAAATACTTGAGGCCATTCGGAAAACATAAGGTTGGTGGTAATTATGATTGAAGTATTTGAGTGTAGCTTAGATAGCAAATGAAAGATAAGCTGACCACCATTTTTAGAGAGGTTTCATAAAACCATGAAAAATGAGTTTTATGACACTGCAATGCGTAAAAAAATTTACAATTCACTTTTTGAATTGCAAAAAGATCTTGATACCTGGTTACGTTATTATAATAACGAACGTCCTCATTCTGGTAAGTATTGTTATGGTAAAACGCCTATGCAAACCTTTAAAGATAGTAAAAAATTAGCGTTTGAAAAAAATAATGATATCTTGTATCTTGAACACTTATCTGACAGTCAAAATTTATCTGACAATCTAATAAGTTAATTTATGGGGTCTGTAAGATCAAATCTTGACTTCTACACTTAATTTCGTGGGGATACATCAGATTGCGAGGAGACCATGAGGTCGACGAAGCAATTTACTCTTTTATGGATTGCCACGCCACCTACGGTGGCTCGCAATGACGTTTTTTGTACTTTAACTTTTTTCCGTGAACGCTCACATGACACTTTAAATTGTTTTTCCACGACTTTTAAACTATCCTAAACATAATTCAATATAATATTTTATATGAAATCATATACTTTTAAAGAACATTTTTTAGAGTTAAAAGCTAGATTATTACGAATATTTGCTGCATTCATTATTGGTTTTATTATTTGTTATTATTTTAGTAGCAATATATATAATATTTTATTAGAACCACTTGCAGAATTAAGTCATGCGAATATAAAAAGAGTGATCTATACTGGTCTTACTGAAGCATTCTTTACTTACATAAAACTTGCGGCTTTTGTTTCTTTTGTCATGATTATACCAATTATCGCCATAGAATGCTTTCTATTTATAAAACCTGGATTATATTCACACGAGAAAAAATATGCGGCTTTTATTCTTTTTATGTCTCCTATTTTATTTTGGTGTGGGGGTGTCTTTGTTTTTTACTTTGTTATGCCGCGTGCATGGCAATTTTTTTTGAGCTTTGAAGATCATAATGTCATTATTCCACTAGTTCTAGAAGCTAGAATTAGCGAATATTTAAACTTAGTAATTCAGTTAATTATTGCATTTGGTGTAGCCTTTCAATTGCCTATTATTATGCTAATATTAAATTTATTAAAAATATTAACAGCAAAAGACTTAGTGAACAAGCGAAGATGGTCTATAATAATTATTTTCATTATTGCTGGTATTTTAACTCCACCGGATGTGCTTAGCCAATTTGCTCTTGCAATACCAATGCTTTTATTATATGAAACTTCAGTTATTATGTGTAAATTTGTAGAAAACCGAGGAAATTAGATGTTAGATATAAAATGGATTAGAGAAAATAAACAGGAATTTGATGATTTACTTATCAAAAGGGGAATTCCTCCAATGTCCGATAAAATTACTAAACTAGATGAAAGCAAACGTCAACTAACTAATCTTATTCAACAATTCCAGCATGCAAGAAAGAAAAAATCTAGATATTTAGGTAACATGCCTAACAAGAGTAGTAAGGAATTTGAAGAACTAAAGCGTGATGTGGATCATATAAATGAAAAATTAGAAGAACTGACTCTAAAATTAAATAGTAATCATCAGCTTAACGATATGCTGGGAGTACTTTCAAATCTTCCTGATGATGACGTGCCATACGGTACTGATGGAAGTATGAATAAGCTGATTAGAACAGTCGGAGACATTACAACAAAACCATCACCATTGTTAGCTAAGCAGCATTTTGAGCTTGGTGAGAGTTTAGGTATGATGGATTTTGTACGTACTGCTAAAATGTCTGGGAGTAGATTTGTAACTCTCAAAGGAGATTTAGCAAAGCTAGAGCGGGCATTGATTAACTTTATGATTGATATTCATACTGAGGAATTTGGTTTTATTGAGTTATCTCCTCCATCTTTAGTACGACCAGTTGCTATGTATAATAGTGGTCAATTGCCAAAATTTGCAGAAGATTCGTTTGAAACGACGAGTAATTACAGGCTAATTCCAACAGGCGAAGTACCTCTTGTTAATATGGTATCTGATACTATAATAGCTAGAGAAGAATTACCTATACGTTATGTTGCTTATACCCCTTGTTACAGATCAGAATCTGGGAGTAGTGGTAAGGATACTAGAGGTATGATACGTATGCATCAATTTGGTAAAGTTGAATTGGTTACAATAACTACTGCAGAAGAATCTAAATGTGAACATGAATATATAACTAATGCAGCTGAAACCATTCTAAAAAAACTTGATCTACCATATAGAGTTATGTTGCTTTGTACTGGGGATATGGGATTTACTGCAAAAAAAACCTATGATCTGGAAGTATGGTTACCAGGTCAAAATACATATCGTGAGATTTCAAGCTGTTCTAATTGTGGAGATTTTCAGGCGAGAAGGATGAAAGCTAGATATAAAGAATTTGGTAGTAACGAAACTACTTTTGCCCATACGTTGAATGGTTCTGGTTTACCAATTGGTAGAACGATAATCGCAATTCTAGAAAATTATCAAAATACTGATGGTTCAATAACGGTTCCAGATGTTTTGGTGAGTTATATGGGTGGGTTAGAACGAATTCAGTCCACTAAAAATTAAGATAGTTATGCTAAAAACAAAAGAATATATGTAGGTATCACTGGTGTTTAAAATAGTTGGTAACTCAAGAAAAATTGATAAGGATTTGTATAATAATTCTGCAGAGAATTTCATTCCAATTGCTTGTCATTATAATGAAAATACTCTGTTAACTAAGAATGGGGAATTGCTTCAAACTATCCAAATAAACGGTATTAATCCAGAAAATATTAGTGATAAGCTATTCAATCTACGAGAAGTAGTGCGTAATGCTATCAAGAAAAATGTTCGTAATAAAAATTTTGCATTCTGGATACATACGGTACGACGTAAGACAAACTTAGATGACACAACTCCTTACAATAAATTATTACCAGCTAATATTCACAATCTATGGCAACAAAAAAATTACTGGGATGATAAATTTGTTAACACCTTATATATCTCAATAATTTATGATTCTAATAACATTAAAGTTAAAGATATCAACTCTTTGATAACTTCTTTGTCTTTCGACAAACTTGTTAATTACCAAAATAACTACTTAGATAGTGTTTTTAAAATGCTAAATAGTACTGTTGATACCATACTTCTCGATTTACAAGATTTCGGTGCCGTAAAGTTAGGAATAAGATTTGAAGGAGAGGAATCTTACTCTGATTTGATGTTTTTATATCGTAGAATAGTCCATCTCAACGAGGAATATTGCCTAGTGCCGATTGCCAATTTATCTAATGCTTTAGCGTCTAATCAATATGCAGTTGGTAACGATAAGATTGAAGTAATAAGTCAACATGGTAAAAAGTTTGCATCCATTATCTCAATAAAGGAATATCAAGAAGTATCATCGGCTGCCCTTGATGGATTTCTACAATTGCCTGTAGAATTAATAGCAACAGAAATATTTTATTTCGTTGATAAAAAAGATGTATCTAAGGCATTTGAAGAACAGGCTTATATTTTACAAGTTAGTAAGGATGCTAAGCTTGCTGAAATTACAGGAATAGATAAGATAATGAATCTTGATGCTTCAATCCCAAACCAATTTTGTAAACAACAAATTTCCATTGCTATTATAGGATCAGATTTAAAAAAATTGGATCAATCAATTGCCCAGGCATCTAAAGAACTTGCTAAAATTGGGATTATCCATGTGCGAGAAGATATAAACTTAGAATCGACATTTTGGGCACAACTCCCAGGCAACTTTTCTTACATTAGAAGGTTGGCTCCAACAATTATAGAAAATACAGCTGCCTTAGCTTCATTACATAATTTTCCAACTGGAAACCAAAATAATATATGGGGTAAAGCGGTAACTCTGCTTAGAACGGAGAAAGGAACACCTTACTTTATGAATTTTCACGCTAGCAGTAACAATAGAGGAAACACTTGTATTTTTGGCACAGCTAATACTGGTAAGACTGTACTAACAAATTTTTTAATTTCTGAAGCAACTAAGTATAAGCCAACAATATTGTATTTTTCCAACAATAATGATTCAAAGATTTTTGTTGAATCAATTGAAGGGCAGTGGATTGAAAAGGAAAAAAATCTAATAAATCCATTTATACTAGATGATACTCTAGAATCAAGACATTTTATTGTTGAATTTCTTAAAATAATTTGTAATCATTCTTTTTATCCTCTAACCGAAATTGAATTAGCTTTTCTAGAAATTTTTGCCGATAAAATTCATAGTTTAGATAATAAGGATCGTAATTTTTCATCCATTTTAAAAATAATCGATTTTTCAATAGAAGGTGGAGAGTTAATTAAACTAAAATTAACAGATTATGCAGAAGGCGGATTATATGATAGTATATTTGATAGTGATAAATTTCCTTTATCTGAAGGCAATATAATAGGATTTAATCTGCATCTCTTCTCTGAAAAGTCTTTTACTGAACGTTTTTATCCAACGGATAGAAAACTTCTAGAAGCATTCTCAATGAATTTAACTAAGCATAATAGTTTATGTGTAGGGTTAATATATGCTTTCAATTATCATCTAACTGTCACAGGGAAGAATGCAAAAATATTAGTAATAGATAATCTTGATTCCTTGTATAGACCCGAAAATTTTGATAACATATCAGAGAAGATTTCTGATAGATTGGTAAAAAATAACGGAATTATGGTGAGTAATTTTAATTTTAGTTATTTGCAGTCGATAAAAACTAGAGTGTTACAAAATTGGTTGGACTTAACAGACACTAAAATTATTTTACCATCAGAAATAAAATCGCAGTATTTAGAGCAAATTTTAGGGTTAAATGAATCGGAAATAAAGAAATTATCGAAATTCACAATTACTTCTAGAATGTTCTTAATAAATCAATACAGTCAATCTATTGCTGTGGAATTAAGCATAGGAAGCTTAATTGGCATTGTTAAGATTTTATCCTGTGGAACTGAGGAGCTGAAAATATATAAAGAAATATTACAACAATATCCAGGACATCCTGATAGTTGGATTAATCATTTGTATATAGCATTAAATCATATTTAGCTGGAGGGGAGTTTTGGTGCTAAAAAAGTATTATCTAGTGTTTTTCTTGTTGATTTACTCGGGCAATAGCTATGCAGCATCATTTTGGAATGAAGTTGCAAAATGCATAACTAACCCCTGCAATTGTGGTTACGGTAAGATAGATGAAACATGGAACAAAGTTATCAAAAGAACAATATATCCAGACCCCTTGTGTCCACCATGGAACAAGCGGGATGGACGCGATACAGATAATTGCTTAGTTCAATTTGATCCTCCTAAAAGTGGAATCGGATTTTATCTTCAGCATTGTGCAGAACGTACAACAGAAAGCTCTTATTTTGCCCCAAAGATTCGTATAAGAACTCAAAGTTGTAATGCATTTGCCTGCTGGAATCAATCAACTACTTTAAATTGGGATGGTGAATGTGTAATATGGCCTGGAGCTTATACCTTACCCTTACTCAGAATTTGTGCTAGAGTTGCTATTCCGGCAGTTGAACCAACTCATATTAATAAGACAGGAACGCCAGCAGATCCTGGTTATACTCCTGGAAAACACTTAAATGATGTTGGTTTTACAGAAGATGATAAATTGATCATTGGAGATGATGGAACACCTATTAAATTTGGTAGACCAAAGTTGTGTGCATATAGTGATCCTGGTTTGGTAAATCTTGTTTCAGCTACCGGAGTTCACTTAGATCCGCTGGACTGGAATCCAGTGAGACAACCTCTTCATAAAACAGATGCGTTACACCCTCTTACAAAAGTCCTAATATTTTTAATAGAAATTAAGGAGGGGTTGAGTATATCGGGATTATTAGGTAAGTTGTTAGATATGATGGGTTCTGACAATACACAAGGTCTTGATACTATAAAAGAAATAGTTAAATGGATAGGAAGAATTTTTGAGCAGCAATGGATGTATGATATAGCAAAAGATATCCTAAAAACAATTGGTACACTAAATCGTACTGTTGATGATTATCAATTTGGTTGTGTTGAATTACCATTTGGTCCTTTTCCACCACCATATTGTCCTAAATTAGGTAAATTCATTATTACTCCTACTACCAAATCTGTATGCAGCAAAAAGAAAGAAAACGATTTGTTTGTTCAATCTTCAGATGTACCATGTGTAGTATCTAAATTAAGGAATAATCTTATTCATAATGTCGTGCGTATTAGTTTAGACAATATGGTACCTCTTTGTAAAAATGAAGAAGACCCTCAAAAAACCGATAAATGTGTATTAATAAACAATCTTGGTTCATTTTCTTCAGCCAAAGGGATGCATATTGCTACCGCTCAACGTGATGCAATAAAAAAATGTGTTCCTAATGATACAAAACCTTGCGTTAATACAAAAATTGACTTTAAATGTAGTGTTACTGAAAATGGTTGCGAAGATGGCTTCAGGATAGTATACGCCCAAAGAATAGGCAATCACTCTACGCCAAGTAGTTACTATGTTGATGATTTACCTGATTGTAGTACTACAAATAATAAAACTACCTGTCAAGAAATATGGGGGATTAATATTGGTGAGTTTATCGATGCTAATATTGAATTTCCCAAGTTGCAAAATCAGGATGGTAACAATTTATTAAAACTACAAAAAATCTTTGAACTCAACGATAATAATGACAAGAAGCGGTCTTTTGCTGTATCAATTGTTAGAAATACTTTTTTAGATACTGATTTAGAACCTAGTTTTCGTTATGAGCCAAAATCTATTTGTGTAATAGAAGGAGATCAGCTAATTGGCTGTGAAAAAAGAGTGACAGATGGCTACCAAATCTTAACCCAAAAATGTGGGGTAATTCCCGAGGTGATTTGCCCTAATAATAGCTATTATACCCCTCAATTTGTTGCGTCAATCCAAGTATTAGACAAAGAAGGGAAAGTGGTTGATTTAACTAGCACTGTTGTTACTCCATTGTCGATATATTCAACTGAGACACAAAAGACAGAAGAAATAATAAATTTAGCAGGATATAATTTTACTTCCTTCATGGCATATATTTCTAATACCCCACCAGTTACATATATTACCATGCCCTTCTCTGGAGAAAAATCTATGAATCCTTCAACGATATATGGTAACTACAAAGACAACAAGGTTCCCTATGATACTAAAGGTACAGCTATTGCAGATGCAGTATACTTGAATGGTCTTGAATATATAAACGGTAAATATATTCAAGGAGCAACGCATGGCTGTTTACAATTCAAAGATACAGAAAAATGTATTCCTGGAGTAAATGATACTAATTGCGTGTTAGCAAAACTACTGGAATCAAATATAGTTGATTGCTTAAAATTTAAGGAAAAAAGTGCACAATATCAAAACCACCTTCCTCTATGTAAAAATATTACTAATTGTAACTCTATAGAAAATATTGAAGGTATCACAATTTATAAATGCAATACCATGTATTGTTATACAAATAATCGTAAACAAGGTGTTGAAGTATGTAAAGTTTCTCTAGATACCAATAATAGAATTGATCCGGCTCCATCACAAGGAGACAAGATAAATACTGGACAGCATTACACTAATGCCTTTGATAAGGAAAAAGGGACTCCTAACTATAATCAGAAGATTGCTGCAATCCGAGATAAAACCCCCCAGGAATTAGGTTTTTGTACTCCAATTGATATCCCTAAGTGTAAAGCAATTTCTACCCCGACTGATATTAGTGGTAATGCAACATGGAAGTCTAATAAGATAAGTGATCCAGATACAGAAATAGGTCACTTGGCACAAGGTACTTGCAAGGATGGTTGGGTATTAATTGATTCGAATAAACCACTACAGCGTTATTGCCTATTAAATATAGCTACTAAAAGCGTTGATTTCGAAGCCTTACCGGAGGGAGTTGGTTGTAAAGAGAATAATGGTCTTAGTTTCAAATATACAAACGACTTTAAAAGTAATTTTCCTGTAAAAAATAGATATGATACTTCAACTAAAGTTGGTACCTTGGTACTTGGTGGTTCATACGATTCTACAGCCTACCTAATAGATACATTACATTGGGCAAATTATGAGATTGATGTACCCAATACTAATATGCTAACCTCTTTCACAATAGGTGAGGCTAATTCGTATTATGATGATTACTTAATGATTAAAGTCAATGATAAAATTATTTATACTGGCCCCCCTAATCATGAGTTTAAGGATATAGAATGTAGAGATTATCAAGCTGACAAATGTGTTGTTTACATTTCTAAAACTGGTAAAAAAGAAGATTTTGTGCAAGCTCCTGATATATATGACAAAACTAAGTTACCACAACTTGATCTGATTCCACATTTACGAAATGGTAAGAATAATATTAAGATTTATGTTGGAGTTATTGGTGGTGGGGTGTTGAATCTTACTATTAAATACCGATTAAAATAGCATAAATCTTAATATAACTAACCAAGGCTAACATTATACTCCATTTACAAACGTCTATTAGCGAGGAGCTACTTGGGTTAGTTATAGATTCTGTTAATAAAATTTAAATATAACTTGTTATATCAAATTCAGCTATGTAAAATATGGAAATTTATAGGAGTTTTCGCCTACTAGGATTTCAGTATGCTAGATGATTGTTAAGGATTCGAGGATAAAATCACCTATTTTAAAGAAGAATGTTTACAACAACCTAATATATTTGAAACTTATTTTATAAAATTACTTGCTCTTATAAAGATAAAATGAGAACATAGCGTGTAACAAAAAGAATAATTTACTAAAAAAATTTGTTAAGGAGAAAGATGCAATGAGGGTATTGTTAGTAGAAGATAATAGTGATATAGCTAGTTCTATTGAATTAACCTTAGCTTCAGAAGGAATTATTTGTGAAGTGGTGGAGTTTGGTACAGAAGGAATAGAAATAGCAAAAGTTTACAATTATGATTTAATTATCTTAGATCTTATGCTGCCGGATATTAGTGGATTTGAAGTTCTGCTGAGATTACGTTCTGCTAAAGTAAAAACACCCATATTGATTTTATCGGGTATTACTACAGTTGATCAAAAAATTAAAGGTCTTACGTGTGGAGCAGATGATTATATTACCAAGCCATTTAATCGCGAAGAGTTAATTGCTCGTATTTATGCAATTGTTCGTCGTTCTAAAGGACATTCTGAGTCAGTGGTTAGGTTTGACAAGGTAAGTATTCATCTTGATACCAGAATTGTAGAAGTTGATGGCAAAAAGGTTCATTTAACAAATAAGGAATATGCTATTTTAGAATTATTAGTCTTACGTAGGGGAACAGTATTGAATAAGGAGATGTTCTTAGATCATCTGTATAGTAGTGTTGATGAACCAGAGATTAAGATTATAGATGTATTTGTTTGCAAATTACGTAGGAAATTAGCTGATGCTGCTGGTGGTACAAACTACATTGATACAGTATGGGGGCGTGGTTATATGTTAAAAGAATATGATGAACAAGATCCAATATTACATCATTTTTAAGGAGAAGTTATTAGACCTCTTGCATAACCTAATCTAATTGGTAATTTTGTTGTCAAAACTCGTCTCCGTTCCTCACGTACATCTTAGTACGCTGCGGTACTCGACTTCGTTTTTCCTAAAAATTCCTCAATTATCTTTAGGTTATGCAAGAGGTCTATTGAGCCATCTCAGAAACCAAGATAGAAGATTATGATACCTAGCATGATAGAACTAACCGGTAAGGTCTATATTAAATATGTTGATCATATAGTAAATTCATATGTTGGGGATGTTAAGCTTTTGTTAAATGACGATGCATTAAGCCTTAATAAAGGGGATTATGAGAATTTAAAGTCAAGCGGTTATATTAAAGCAAAAATTTTTGATGGACTTGTTTGGCAGAATATTAGTATAAGTGAGTTATGTTCAGAAAAAGAATACAAATTTACTAAAAGACAAAAAGCTATTGACTCAGCCTTATTATGCAAAACTATAATTGAAGAGCGTCGAGGGATTATGTTATATAGAACTTATAGAGGACACTTTACTACTCAAGAATGATTAGCTAGCAGGCAGGAGGCTGCCTGCAATAACTAAAGTAATTCTAATCCTTTTCCTGGATTTGCTTAGTTTGAGTAATTGGTAAATAGGAGGCTAACAAATGGAAACAGATAACAAAAAACCGCAAGATTCTAGAAAATTAGCAGACCAAATTAAGGATGCATTGGCAGGTATCACTAATGATGATGAACTTGGATCCGATGAGGCAATGGAAATTTTCAATGAGTTAAGTGCAAACGACGCTTTCGAGCAAGAGATAGAACAAATATTAGCTTGTCTTAACGAACAAACAATGGATCTAACAAAATTACAGACGCAGATTATCATATTAATACAAAAATATTTAGGTAAACTTAATAACAAGAAATTAAATCTTAAAGTTGATGAACAACTTATCAGTAAGAATGTTACGGAAGTAAGTAGTTATTTGATGCAACAACATTCACAATTGGTAAAAGAAGCTAACCGCGGCTTGATAAAATCAAAAGACAATCTACATGGTATAAGTCGTCAATCTAGATTGGAAGCAAGGCATTTAGTTAAAAATTTTGCTTTATACCAAGTTTATAAATTTATGAATCCTAAAAGAATAGCTGGAGAAACAAAGAAAGAAAATTTTGCTTATAATATGATTAAAGGCGGGATGGATTTAGCTACACAATATGAAGGTGGAGCAAAAAGTGATATTAAATCATATTCTCCAGAATTTCTTAAAAAATTAAACAAGGCTCATCAAAATTTTAAAAGTGGTGGGAAGACAATTTATTGATTAATAATATTTACTTACAAAAATTAAAGCTACTGAATTACCGTAATTTTCAGGATTTAGAGATTAATACTGGTAATAACCCTGTTATATTAATAGGAGAAAATGGTAGTGGTAAAACTAACATCCTAGAATCAATATCACTATTTTCTCCTGGTAAAGGTTTGAGATCAGCAAAATTAGATGATGTTTGTCAAAGAGGGGCAGATCATTGTTCGGCTTATGGGCTACTACACAGTAAACTTGGACTAGTTGAAATTTCAACAAATTTAAAACGTCAATCTAATAGGCGACTTACAGAATTTAACGGTGCTAAAATACAAAATAATGAATTGAGCAAGTTCTCTGCTATGATTTGGCTTACTCCCCAAATGGATGGTATTTTCTCTTCTGGTGTTAGTGATAGACGTAAATTCTTTGACAGGATTGTGTATAATTTTAATCCATCTCATGCAGGGATAGTGACTAAATATGAATATTATATGCATGAACGCAGTAAAATCCTATTACAAGATCAAGTTGATACAAATTGGCTTGGAGTAATTGAAGAGAAAATGGCAGAATTATCAATTCAAATTGCTGTTAATAGGTTAAAAATTTTAGAGCATATTCAAAAAACCATTGATGATTTGGATAATGAGTTCCCTAAAGCTGTTTTATCAATTAATGGGGTTATAGAAGAAAAAATATCAAAAAATTATGATATAGATGTAGATTTTATAAAAAATGAATTAGTGGGCTGTCGTATTCGTGATAGAATGTCTAATCGTACTAATTTTGGAGTTCATAAAAGTGATTTTATAGTTATTAATAAAGAAAAAAATGCCCCAGCTAAACACTGCTCTACCGGTGAACAGAAGGCTATGCTCATTGCAATAATACTTGCCCAAGTTAATTATTCTATTAAAGAAAATATCGCTATGCCTATTTTACTGTTAGATGAGGTTTTTGTCCATCTTGACAAGAAAAGGCGAGAATATTTAATTGATCTTTTCCTAGAATTAGGATTACAACTATGGGTAACTGCTACTGACTTAAATGGCATAGAATCCTTAACCAAAAAAGCAGAATTAGTGAAATTATATAGCTAGCCTTCCTAAGCTCTGTTGACAAAATTTTTTGTTAAGTTATCAGAGGAGAATAAAGAAATTGCAATAGTAAGAAGAAATGGTAGTTTTAGTGATCGAAATCAAGGAACTACCAATATGAAGTATTACATAGAAGAGCAAGCGTGGAAAGCAATTTTATCATTTTTTAAGAAAAAAAAGCTATACACAACAAGAATTTAGGTAGAAGCAAAGGTGGTTTTAATACTAAAATTCATGCCCTCGTTGATGCCACTGAAGTTTATAATAACTGCTGGGAAAAGAAATGATATCACTCAGGCTGAAAATCTTACTAAAGATGTTCAGAATACGACGGTGATAGCCGATAAAGGATATGATAGTAGTAAGTTTGTAGAAAGCTTAGCAAATAAGGGATGTGAGGTTGTTATACACCAAAATCTAATAGTAAAGTACAACGTGAATATGATAAACATATTTATAAAGAACGCCATTTAATTGAATGTTTCTTTGGTAAAATCAAACATTTTAGGCGTATATTTTCTAGGCTCTGTGAACAAAATTTTAATTGTTTAGATTTTGAGTATTTTAACTTGTTCCTTTGATAGGTTTATACCTTCAGTATACCATATTAGAATATGAGTATCTAAAGTCAGTCTTTCCAAATTAATCATTGGATCATTGGTCATTGATAACTTTCCAATCATGTTCTAAGTTACAGTTTATAATATCATCTTTTATTTTTACTGTTCCTTTCATGCAACCAAAGTAATTTTTATTAGTATCAACTTTATTTGAATCTAAAGGAACAATTTTAGCTATAGGCAATTTTCTTTTGGTTATAACAAAAGAACTATGGTTATTTTTAACATCATCTACTATATATTATGGTCATATAAAAGTATAATATTATGTTCTTCCAATCACAAATGCTTTCTTATAAAAACATTTGCTGTGCCTTGTATCGGCTCGACATACAAATCACCAACAGTAGTAGAGTCTCTATAGGCGAATCTCGATTAATGGAATATTCCCCCAGCTAGCCACAGCAAAACTATCCATCGATAAATTGTAACAGTAAGCATTTAAAAAGACGCAAAATGCCATAACCTTTATAATTAGCTTTGGATTCAATAGTTTTTAATTCTTTAAATTTACGATATTGATGATTTGCGTTAACTAACTGATTTAGACATACCATCGTCATTTGATTCGAAGACATTCTACAACTCTCTTTTTTTCTTTTTAACCATTATACCATACCTATCTCTTCTTTCAACAGTCCCATATCTACGCTGCGGGGTATAGAGGTAATTTTATTATAGAATGGGAATTGATGGATGGCGATATATCCAGTACACTAAGAATTTCAACAAGAGCTTTGGTAAGATCCTGAATCATTTGATCGGTATGGTTGGGTGTTGGAATGATTCTTAAGCGTTCTGTGCCACGTGGTACTGTTGGAAAGTTGATATGCTGAACATAAATATTATAGTCATTCAACAACATATTAGAGGCTTGTTTGGCTTTAATTGGGTCGCCAATAATTATTGGTATAATATGGCTATCATTTTTAAAATAATTCACTTTAGCTTGATCAAAAGATTTTTTTACCTTGGCTATTACCTTTTGGTAAGTTTCCCTTTCTATATTAGAATTTTTTAAATGATGAATACTTTTAGTTGCTGCCGAAGCGATAATTGGCGGTAAAGAGGTGGTGAATATAAAACCTGGAGCCGTAAGTCTTATAGAATCTATAATCTGACGATCCGCTGCAATATAACCACCAATAACACCATAAGCCTTGCCAAGGGTTCCCTGGACAATATTAATTTTATCAGCACAACCTTGAAGATCGGCAATACCAGCACCATGCTTGCCATATAGACCCACTGTATGTACTTCGTCAATAAAAGTTAAAGCATTATATTTTTTAGCTAAATTCACTATTTTTTCTATTGGAGAAAATAATCCGTCCATAGAATAAGCGGATTCAAAAACAATAATCTTTGGTCTATTAATATCTACCTTTTTAAGTAGTTCTTCAAGATGTTGAACATCAATATGTCGATAAATATGTTTTTCAGCTTTTGAGTTACATATACCAGAAATAATAGAAGCGTGATTTAACTCATCTGAGAAAAAAACTATATTAGGCATTATTTTTGCTAGTGTTGCAAGGGTGGTATCATTGGCAACATAACCGGAAGTGAAGACTAAAGCTGATTCTTTATTATGTAGGGTTGCTAATTCTTGCTCTAATTCTATTATGCAGCTATTATTGCCACCTATATTTCTTGTACCGCCAGAACCAATGCCATATTTTGCTGTAGCCTCTAGAGCAGCTTTGGTGACATCTGGGTGCTTACTCATTCCAAGATAATCATTGATACACCACATGACAATTTCTTTATCAACATACCAAGCGGACGGGAAATTATCTGCCTGCCTTTGAACAGGAACAAATTCACGGTATCTGCCTTCTTGTTTAATTCTAGTTATGTGATTATCAAATATATTATTATAGTTAAACATTATATTAACCTCAATTGCCAATTGCTAGACAATTAGCAATTGGCTGTAAATATTATCGATCCTAAGCTTTGAAGCGATTCGATGCTTGATTTAAAAACAGAAAATTATAGAAAACTACGATTTCCATTAAAAACATGATAAACTATTTTCTTTACAATTGACTATATCAATTATGTACGTCCAAATAATCGCTCAATATCTTTGAGTTTGAGTTCAATGTAAGTTGGTCTACCATGATTACATTGACCTGAAAAAGGAGTTTTCTCCATTTGCCTTAACAATTCATTCATTTCTTCAGAAGATAATTTACGACCTGCTCTGATAGAATAATGACATGCATATGTTTCTGTAACATGTTCAATCAATTGAATCAAGGAAATACTTTCGCCAAGATCAGATAAATTATCTGCTAAGTCTTGAATAAGTTGGCTTATATTGATATCTCCTAATAGGCTTGGAGCCTCTGATACAATGATGGATCGCTCGCCAAATTTTTCTATGCTTAAACCTAATTTAGAAAGATCTACCTTCTTATTATATAATAAATCGGCTCTTTTGACATCTGGTAATTCTACTATCTCAGGTATCAGTAATCTCTGCTTAATTAATCCATTATTACTTATCGTCTGTTTAATTTTTTCGTATCCCAAACGTTCATGGGCTGCATGTTGATCTACGATAACAATACTATCTGCTGTTTGTGATATTATATAAGTACCGTGCAATTGTGCTCTTGCCGCTCCGAGTGACACATTTTTGTGATCAGTATGAGTACAATCAGTTAGTGAGAAGTTGGTGACGTCGTCGCTCAATGCTCGCCTATTACTTATAGGCGTTGCTCCATCGCTCCTGTTATCCAACTCTCCTGAATTGACTATAGAGTCCTCTACTACCTCTACTTTAGCATGAGGTTCAGTCTTTATTAATGGCTGTTGAATATTAGAACTATTTTGGTTGGATTTAGGGAGAGTTAAATTCTGGACTCGATAAATACTGCTATTATCAGATACGTTTAAATTATGTGGGCTTAAATTATCCTGATATATTTTTTTTGAAGAGCTAGGACTTTTTTGCCATGGTATATTTGTTTTAACAGCACTATTAGTAGTTGCCGTATTTCGAAAAAGACCTAAGGCAGTTGTGGCAATATTCGTTGAAACCATATGACTTTTAGTGGTAAGGGCATCCTTGATAGAGCTTATCAGCAATCCTCGTATGGTATTTGGATCGTGAAACCTTACTTCTGTTTTGGCAGGATGAACATTAACGTCAAGCATTTGGGGATCTATCTGTAGAAACAGAACTGAAACTGGGTGTCTATCCCGAGCTAAGTAATCCTGATATGCTACTCTTAAAGCGATTTGTAGTAATTTATCCTTGACTGGTCTGTTATTAACAAATAAAAACTGATCCTCAGCAGAAGCTCTATTAAAGGTAGGAATACTAGTAAAGCCATATACTGAAATTTCTGGTCTTTGTAGATTAATATGAACCGAATTTTCAATAAAATCATAACCTACTATATCAATTATTCTTTGCTTTAGAATTTCGTCAAAATTACCATCTTGCCCTTTTACTTTTAGGATATTTTTACCATCATGAGATAAATTAATACTGATTTTAGGATGAGCTAATGCAATTTTCTTTATTACATCTACTGAAGCTGCAAATTCGGTTTTATCAGATCTTAAGAACTTTAATCTTGCAGGAGTAGCAAAGAATAAATCTCGTATTTCAATCTTAGTACCTTCGTTATGAATGGTAGGCTTGCTTCCTTTATTATTCCCACCACTAATTTGCATCTGATATGCTCTATCAGCTCCACGTGCCTTTGAAGTAATCAGCATCTTACTTACAGATCCTATAGAAGGTAATGCCTCTCCGCGAAAGCCAAAAGTGTGAATATTTAACAAATCTAGCTCATCAAGTTTAGAAGTAGTATGACGCTCTACGGCAATATTTAGGTCATCCTCAGACATACCTACTCCATTATCAGAAATAACAATAAGATTTTTCCCTGCTTGTTCAAGCATTATATCTATCTTAGTGCTAGCTGCATCAATAGCATTCTCAACTAGTTCTTTTACCACCGAAGCTGGTCGTTCAATTACCTCTCCAGCAGCGATACGATTTATAGTACTATCTGATAGGAGTTTTATCTTCATTACTTAATTAACACAAATTTTTTACTACAATAAGGACACATAATAGAACCCTTGGCTGAATCAATTTCCAAATAAATTCTTGGATGATCATAAGGCGACTCTCTGCCAGAACATGATATTGATGTAGAGATAGTCTCAATAATTTCTACATTTTGCATAAAATTAAAGCTATATGAGAGTTTTTAGGATAATATCATTATAAAACAAAGTTGCATTTATTCAAAATAAAAATTAGGTAGATCAATGAAAGATTAAATTAATTAGTTATTGCAGGCAACCTCCTAGCCATTTTATTAAGTTATTGGCAAAAATTCTAAAAACTATTCTGCCAAGTATGATAATTATTATGGTGATAAGGAAACTATAAATAATATCAGCTGGGTAGTGCATAGCAAAAGTAATACGTGATATCGCCACTAAAATAACAATCAAAATGGTTATAATTTTTTGTCTCATTGTTATATATGACCAAATACAGTAGGCAACCAATAATGCTAACCCAGAATGACTGCTTGGAAAACTAGACAAACATCTTTCAAGTTCAATATTAGCAATTGTTACAAAACTGTTAATAGGCAATGAGCAAAATGGTCTAGGTAGATTAACCGAAAACTTAAGTAGAGCATAAATACAACCGAATATCGTATAAATTATACCAATCATTACCATTTTATTATATATAGCCCAAAATTTGCTCTGACGATGATTAAAATCTTGAATCTTTTTTATCTGAATGTAAAAATATACGCAATATATCAAATAAACGATAGTAAAGTTGATAATATTAAAACAATAAGAGATGATTTGTAGAATATAAGCTATTATGCTAAAGTGGTTAGTTATTCTATTGATCCACAAGAATATCTCTTGATTAAGACCTTGGAAATTATATAAAAGTTCAAACATTTTCAATTTCAATTTTATTTGATTTAAGTAAATAATATTATGCTAGAAATAACAGTACTCGGATGTGGTTCATCACTTGGTCTACCGATAATTAATTGTGATTGTAGTACATGCACCTCGACTTCAAGTCACAATAAAAGAACTAGATCATCAATATATATGGATGATGGTAATAGTCAAATTCTTGTTGATTTTGGTTTCGACATTAAGGAGCAGTTACTACGAGAAAAGATTAAAAAAGTGGGCAGTGCCATATTAACCCATTATCATGCAGATCATGTTAACGGTATTGATGATCTACGTGTATTTCCATTCTTTCAGAAAAGACCTTTAGAAATTTTTACTGATAATGCTACAGCATTGAGAACTGAGAATCGTCACCAACACTTGTTTGCTCCGGATAGACTGATTGCAAGACCGGTAGATTTTTTCGCAAAATTTAAAATTAACACCATAGAGGTACAATTTTTTAGACAGCATCATGGTCCTATAGATAGTTTAGGTATTAGAGTAGATGATTTTGTATATTCTAGTGATGTGGCAGATTTTCCGGCAGAGTCCAAATCATTCTTAAGAAATATCAAAGTGTGGATATTAGATTGTATGGCATACGAATCTAATGATTGCCATGCAGGATTAGATAAAATCCTCCAGTGGGAATATGAATACAAACCGCAACAAATATTATTAACTAATATGAATCATTTTATTGATTATCACGAGATATCAAAAATATTGCCAAGCAATATAAAACCTCTATATGATGGTTACAAATTTATAGTTTAGTATGATAGTAGTTGATAAGGTTTCAAAAAAATATAGTAAAATTTATGCTGTTAAAGATGTTAGTCTTGAGTTCAAAAAAAAGGAAACTATAGCGATTATAGGTTCTTCTGGTAGTGGTAAATCCACTTTATTACGAATTATTAATGCGTTAGAAATACCTACTACTGGACAAGTGTTTGTTGATAACAAAAAGTTAACTCAAAAGAATAAAAGGAAGCTTTGCCTTAAAATTGGTATGGTTTTCCAATCTTTTAATCTTTTCCCACACTTAAATGTTCAGGATAATTTAATATATGCTCCTGTTAATATTTTGAAAATGCAGCAGATGACTGCCATTTCTAAGGCGAAAAAATTATTAGAGCAATTTGGTTTAAAACAAAAAGTTACTGCTTTTCCTATCAATCTATCTGGAGGACAAAAACAGCGAGTAGCCATTTGTCGAGCCTTAATGATGGATCCAGAGGTAATGTTATTTGACGAGCCTACTTCAGCTTTAGACCCTGAAAATATTAAAGATATTATTGAAATTATCTCTTCATTAAAAAGTCAAATGACGATGATTGTTGTTACTCACCATATCAAATTTGCCAAAGCGATAGCGGATAGGATAATTTTTATGAATCACGGGCAAGTTCTAGCCGATCAGCCAGCCGCAGAATTTTTTGAAAAGCCAAAATCTCATAGAGCAAGATTATTTTTAGAGAATATAGGTGACTTAATGTGAGCAATAAGAGTCTTATAAAGTTAACAATGCTTTTATGTATTAGTACGGTCATTACCTTCTTGATACGTAAATTGGTAGATGCACAATTTCCTGGATTCTCTTGGAGTAGCCAGAAGAGTATATCTTGCTTTGTAATGATTTTGATTATTATCAGTATCGTTTATAATTTCTTCAATCAAAAGGGGGTAAAGATCGTCTCTATTCAGCTATTAATCTGGGGGCTAATTTTCTTGATCATAATTATTGGTTACGCTTTCAGATTTGAATTAAATTATACCACACAACGAGTCATATCCGTACTAATACCATCATATAATTGGGTCAATAAACAAGGAGAATTAGTGATTAGCCGTAGTAGCGACGGACATTTTTACATTGACGTACTGGTAAATGGAGTAAAAATTAAATTTATGATTGATACCGGAGCAAGTGATGTTGCCCTTACTACTAATGATGCTAAAATGCTAGGATTTGACTTATCAAAACTACATTACACTAGAATTTACTCGACGGCTAATGGTACTAGTACGGCTGCCCCCGTGAAATTAGATAGTGTAGTGATTGATAACAGAGCTTTCTTTAGAAATATTGAAGCTCATATAGGCACTGGTGGTCTCGATATATCACTACTAGGTATGTCAGTATTAGAGCGTTTTAAAGGGTTCAGAATAGATCGAGATATGTTGACTTTAAGTTGGTGAAGATTTCGCCACTTTATAGTCAATTCAGGAGAATTTGGAGCTAGGAGCGATGGAGCGATACCTATAACTAATAGGCAAGCAACCAGTGACAACGTCACCAACTTCTCATCAATTGACTATACCATTTTGTAGTTGTGTTGAAGCAATAGCACGATAATTGGATACTGGACTGAAAAGTCAAGGCAAAAAAATAATAATTTTGTTTCCTATTTTTGTATTTATTAGAATAATGTTAAATGTTTTCTGAGGTAATACCCCAATTCGGGATAGCAATAATTATTTTAAACCATCCTGATAAAAACCCCTAAATTTATTCTTCACAATTATTTACCTTCATCTATACTCTCATTTGTAGATATTCTAAGAGTAAATTATGTTACAAACTAGCAATAAAATTTTTTCTAATCTTAGTGGGCAGAAAAAATATGATATAATAAGTAGCAAGCAACGTGGAGATTGGGATAATACGAAAGATTTTATTATTAGAGGTAGAGAATGGATAATTGATGAAATAAAAAAATCAGGTTTGCGAGGACGGAGCGGTGCTGGATTTCCAACTGGTATTAAATGGTCGTTTATGCCTAAAGAACACCCGAAACCTAGCTATTTAGTGGTTAATGCTGATGAATCAGAGCCTGGTACATGCAAGGATCGTGATATTCTAAGACATGAGCCGCACAAATTGCTTGAAGGCTGTTTGCTTGCCAGTTTTGCTATTAACGCACATACTTGCTATATATATATTCGTGGTGAATTTTATAACGAAGCATCCAATGTGCAACGGGCTATACTGTATTTCTGGTCACGTAAATAGACCATGTAATGTTGAAGAAGCTATGGGCATACCTTTAAAGGAGCTGATTGAAAAATATGCTGGAGGTGTACGTGGTGGTTGGGATAATCTGAAAGCTATTATTCCGGGTGGTTCGTCAGTACCATTGTTACCAAAGTCACTATGTGAAGATTTGGCAATGGATTTTGATAGTGTGAAATTAGCTGGCTCGGCTCTTGGGACTGGTGGAATTATTGTTATGGATAATTCTACGGATATTATTTACGCTATTGCCAGGCTTAGTAAATTCTACATGCATGAATCTTGTGGTCAGTGTAGCCCATGCAGAGAAGGCACAGGGTGGATGTGGCGAATTATGATGAGATTAGTACGAGGTCAGGCAAAAATAGAAGAAATAGATCAATTGTTAGACGTGACTAAAATGATCGAGGGGCATACTATTTGCGGTCTTGGAGATGCCTCTGCTTGGCCTATTCAAGGTTTAATTCGTCATTTTCGTCACGAGATTGAAGAGAGGATATATTCAAAAAAAATGTGAAAACTTTTAGGCTCTGTGAACAAAATTCTAATTGTTTAGATTTTGAGTATTTTTAAGCGAAAATTAATAAGATTTTTGCCGGAATAGTTAGTTCTATTTCAAAAAAATCTTATAATTTGCAGCTAAAAAGAGTCGAAATCTAGTAATTTAAATTTTGTTCACAGAGCCTAGATATAGTTGATTCATGACTACATCTGCTTTCTTTTCTATCAAATATTATTCTTTTTTTGCATTGTTGGATATATCCATAAACGCTTTACTATGAAGAGCTATATCTTCTTCAAAAAGAATAAACTTTTTATCAAGCAAATTAAGTTGTTTTTTCTTTTCCTCTTCAGTTAAGAAAGAATATTTAATACTATTATAGACGACTTGTTTTAATTGATCATAAGATGGCTTATAACGACTAATAAATAATAAATATTCTTGAGTTAAATTATTGCGTAATACTCCTGCATCATCAGTGCAGATTGCGATTGGCACCCCATAACGCATATATAGCTTGATAGGATGATTATCACCTACGACTTCTAAAATAAATTCATTACTACTTAAATTAATTTCAACAGGTATATTCTTTTCCACTAATGTGCTTATTAGTTGGTAAGGATTAGATTCATGCATAATATCTACTCCGTGACCAATACGATTTGCCCCGGCTATAAATATGGCATCCCGAATATGATGACGTAGCCCTTCTGGAGGAACTAGCCCTAATGCTAATTCACCAGCATGCAAAGATAATTTAACATTAGGAAATTTTTGTTTAAGAAAACGAAACATTTTCATATGTAGTATATAATCTTTGATCGCAACAACTGAGTTTTCTGTACCGACTATATTCACCCCAACTATTTTAGGATTATTTTGTGCTAAAGAAAAGGCTGAATACAAACCAGAAAATACCATAGATGGCTTACTTTCACGGAATACATATGGTTGAAACCGCAGAGTAAAGTGATCATTGTCAATATCTTTCGAGGCATCTGTTACTATTGTTGAACAATGAGTAATAGCTTGGTTTATAACTTTATCCTGCTCTAATAATAACGTAGCTTTTGCTAAAACCTGATTAATAGCAAGATCATCTGTATTACTGGTTAACTTATTAATCTCATCTAAAGCAACGTTTGTACTAATAGGGGCAAAAGGAAATATAGTTTCTACATATTGTACATTTTCTGCTTCTGCCCTATTCTTCAAATCTATCAAACCATCTTTAATAATATAGTTTTCTAACCAAGCAAAATAGTTAAAACAATCAAAAAATCTGGCATCTGGTGATAATTGTTTGTGATAATGATTGTTAAAATTTTCTATTGACCAAAGTGACACGAGCTGATTATATTTGTGTACATCAGCACGTATCTCATCTACAGTCATACATTTTTTCGTAGGTTTTTTAAGAATTTCATAACTGTTAGGATCAATATAAAAGCCTTCCTTCTTAACATAATCTAATAAAGTTTCGGCATAAATAGCACCGATAAAATGATGATGAATATCACCACCCTTGGGCAATATATTTACCAACATACCAAGCTCTGCTATAGGGAGAGAATTAGAGGTGATTAAACTATTGTAATAATCACGTGTAATGAGATAATGATTATTTTCATTTGTTTTTACAGTGTCTGCGTGAGCTTGCATATTAAATATACTAGTAATTAATAATAGTGGAGTAATGAGTCTTAGTGAAATTATGGATTTTATGAAATTTAACATTATTTATCATATATTGTTTATCCTACATGCATGCATCGAATAACCAAAAACTATATTCGAATTTTTTTAATTAATGCAGAAATAGGCGGGGTTATAAAATGTTTCTTTTTAAAACACACGCTTTATAACATAATTAGTTTTCAATGCAAACTATATTTTATGAGTTTGCTTAAAAGTGTAATAATTTCACAGCCTACGTCTTTCAAGGATTGTTTTTTTGAAAATATCATGAATTAATGTGCTTTGGGGCATTCGTGTGCGAACAATGTTCATTACGTTGTACTCGTTTATAAAAACAGAGTACAGATACGCTTTTTGTTACTAATAAATATGTCAATTGATGAGAAGCTGATTATATTATATGTTTATCTTTTAATAATGTAACAAGATCACCATTTTCATACATTTCACGTACTATATCACAGCCACCTATAAATTCTCCTTTTATATAAAGCTGTGGTATGGTAGGCCAATCAGTGAAGGATTTGATATCCTCGCGTAAGCTAAGACTGGTCAAAATATTAATATCACGAAATTCTATGCCAAGTTTTTTTAAGATAGAAACAACGGTAGCAGAAAAATTACATTGAGGAAAATTACTAGTGCCTTTCATAAACAACACAACATCGTTATTAGCAATTTCATTTGTTATAAAATCAAAATTTTTATTCTCTAACATCCTCAAACCTGATAAAAATTATAACTTCTTTTTACTCTTAAATGTTATATTATGCAAGCTCAAATAGTTGATAAAATCTTTGAAATTTTAAGCCAGAATAATTCTAATCCCCGAACAGAACTAGAATATGTTAATAATTTCACTCTATTAATAGCTGTGGTATTATCCGCACAAGCAACTGATATTTCGGTTAATAAAGCAACAAGATTTTTGTTTAAAGAATATAATACACCGGAAAAAATATTAGAACTCGGGGAAGAAGGATTAAAAAATTATATAAGATCAATAGGTTTATTTATAACCAAAGCAAAAAATATTGTTGCACTTTCTCGTATTTTGATAGATAAGTATGATAGCAAAGTGCCAAACAATTTTGACGAATTAATTAAATTACCAGGAGTTGGCAGAAAAACTGCTAATGTAGTATTGAATTGCTTATTTGGTAAGCCAACTATGGCAGTTGATACGCATGTATTCAGAGTCTCTAAAAGATTGGGGCTGGCAAGTAGTAATACTCCCAAAAAAGTGGAATTTGAATTAGTTGAAATTATTGATGCAAAATGGTTACAACACGCTCATCATTGGTTGATATTACTTGGTAGGTATATCTGCAAAGCACGAGTACCAAATTGTCCTGCTTGCCCAGTTAAAGAATATTGTGAATATTATGCTAACAATTCTTTGAAGTAGCAAATTCTTAGTTTTATAGCTGTGGCTGAATTTGTATAGAGTTATGGAGAGGTGGCCGAGTGGTTTAAGGCGCTCGCCTGGAAAGCGTGTTCACGGTAACGTGTCAGGGGTTCGAATCCCCTTCTCTCCGCCAATTCGGCACAACTTGCTACTTTTTGCATTTCTGCGAATGGAAAAGCCAGAACGTAATGCATCTTACAGCCCTCGAGTGTTAGGTTCGAAAATATAAAATTTAATAATTCCCTTTTTTCAGCAATTGTCGAACCTCTAAAAGTTTCATAGGCGTTTCTGCTGATACATATAAGGTCTGCAAGCTTTTTAGAAAGCTTATCATCTACTTTGTCATAACTCTTAATTAATTCAGTTAATTCATATTGTCTTTCCTTTAATTGAGCTTTCTTATGCAAAAATTCTTCTCTAGTTAAGGTGCCATCTGTTAAGAAATCCATCAATCTATTGAGTTTATTTTGAATAACGGTATGCTCTTGTTTTAATTCGCCAACTTCAAGGTTAAATTCATAAGCATTGCCTTGATTGACATTTATTAAATAATCCATTATTTGTTTTAATATCTCAGGATTTTTTATTTGTAAGGTTTTTAATACTTCCTCAATTTGTCTTAATATTTCATCTTCCCTAACCCAAATAGCCTTTTTAGGATCTTCTGGGCTCCAAGCTCTTAAGTAAGTCCATTCTGATATTTTGCCATTTTCATATTTTTTACTCTTAGTATCAGAAGTAATTAAATTACCGGTAACGGCACATTTAAGGATGCCTCTAAATAAAAATTCTTTACCTCGATATTGAAAAGGTTTTTTATGCCAACCCATACGTACTGCCTCACAAGCTTTAAAAATTTCTCTATTAGTAAGTGTTTGATAATGATGTAACCATAACTCTCCTTTTACTCTCATTTCTCCATAATAAAAAGGATTTTGTAGTATGCGATATATAACTGACTTAACAATATGATAGCCCTTCTTACTACGCAATCCCCAATCCTTAGCTTTGGTTACCATTTCTGATAAGGTATAGGCTCCTGTAGCATAGGTGTCAAATATCTTGCTAATAATACTACCATTAACTGGATCAATTACTATTATCCCTCTACCCCTTTCATCCCGTTTATTTAAATATCCAATAGGAGCAAAACCATACCACTCCCCATGAACTTCTATTTTTTGCTTAAAACTTTTTCTAACATTTTCACTTAATAAATCAGTATGACTTTTAGCGACTACCACGCTTATGCCCCACATCATTAATTCATGACCACTTGACTGCTGGTGAATAACATAACCTTCACTGTTAAAATGCAATTCCAATTTACCTTGTTTAACTAGCTCATCTAGTATAGGAAATTCTTTTTGGCTTCTTTGAACACGATCAACTTTATCAACAACAAAAGCGATAGGTTCTCGCTCTTTCTTAATGAATTTGATAATTTCCATAAAATGTTTATGATTACCTTTGGTAGAAGATTCAATAAGTTTAAAGGTTTGTATAATATGCAAACCTTTACGTTCGCAATATTTTTCTAACCGATCTTTTCGTACTTCAAGTGAGTAACCTTCCTCCTGATCTTTAGAAGAAACACGCGATAAAATAATTGCCTTTACCGCTTTGTTAGTCATTATTAAACTCCTTTATTTCTGATAATTTTTTTATTGTAAAAGATACTATAATGTTCTGCATAATGGGTAGTTTTTGATGAAAGACCATATGGCGAACTACTAATATCTTTAAATACTAATTTGCTAGAGATTTTGACATCCAAAAATAACGTTTGTCATTCCAACTGTTATTCTAACCAGTTTCCCAATAAAGTCAATCTTTAGTTGCCGATTCTTTTTCTTTATCTATTCTAAGTCGAATCTCGATAAATCTTTGGCAAAACCTTATAAAATTTCTTGCTAGCCTTCTTGATTCTTCTTCACTTATCTCTTGATCATGTGAATTACGAATGGTTAATGCTAAATTATTAAATATTTCTTCTGGTGTTCTTTTATCTTTATTCATATTTTTTCTCATTTTTTTATCACTTTATATTTTAATTGTTCTAGTAATTTTTTTCCAAGAGTTCTGTACTAATTCCATAAAAATCATTAGGAGTAACAACTCCATGAGTTGCTAAAAAAATTCTTTCCATCACTTTGGGTCTTGGGATGGTTTTTTCGTAGAGATATTTGTAAATGTGAGCTGGTGAGACTTTAAATAATTTAGTGACCTTACCGGTTGTTAAATTATTTACTTCTATCCAAATTGATAGTTTCATAATAACCTTTAAATAAAAATTAATTGTAATGTGAATATATCTAGAGGAACGGTTTTTAGCATGATATCTAGTATTTAATGTTATTTATAAAATAAAATTATTAACTTGTGGGGAAGGGTAACTTTAAGCAATTAGTTGTATTAATAAGTATGAGTTTTCTAGAGCTTTCATTAACTGGACTAATAACCCTTATGGCTATCCTGCCAAAGATCGGTCAGGAAAACTCGCCATGATTGAGCCAGCCCATTTAGGCAATCTTATGAACAAGATTACTTCAGGGATAGCACCAAAATCAACAATAGAACCAAATATGATAATTAATTAAAGAAAAATTAACTAAGGAGAAATTATATGAATTATTACGATTTTAACAATGCTGAACCAATTAATTTTAATTTAATCCCGCAAGGAACTATTGCTAAGGTTAGTCTGATGATTAGGGATGGTGGTTATAATGACCATGAACAAGGTTGGTTTGGCGGTTATGCAACTAAGAATGAGCTAAGCGAAGCTGTCTATTTAAATTGCGAGTTTACCATTTTACAAGGTGAATATGTAAAACGCAAAATATGGGGGTTGATTGGTTTATATAGTCAGAAGAAGAATAACCACTGGGGTGATATAGGACGCTCCTTTATTCGCTCTATGTTAAATTCAGCTAAAGGTTTTAGCGACAAAGATAATTCAGATGCTGCCCAGCTAGCAAGAAGGATTAATAGTTTTGCTGATTTAAATGGTTTAGAGTTTATAGCTAAAATTGACATTGAAACTGATAAATTAGGAAATCAAAAAAATGTTATTAAATCAGCTATAGATACCAGCCATAAGGATTATACTAAATTTATGGATAGTAGAACTGATTTAGCTAGCTGGATGTAGATATGCTAGATTTTAATCATCAACTGAAAACATATCATCAAATATCCGATCGGCTAAATAAGTTAATAGATCAAGCATTAGAGCTTGAAAGGCAAGCTGGGCAACCTCGTAAATATCTTGGTGCATCTCGTTTGGGAACACCTTGCTCTAGAGCATTGCAGTATGAGTATATCAGCAGCAAGCAAGGAATCAATCCTAACTTTAGAGGTCAAATATTAAGGATCTTTGACATTGGACATTTATTTGAAACATTAGCTATTAGGTGGTTAAAAGCCGCTGGTCTTGAGCTAGTTACCAAAGATCAGCATGGTAAGCAATTTGGTTTTGAGGTAGCGGATAAGAGAATTGCCGGTCATATTGATGGTATTATTTATAAAGCACCTAAGCAACTTGGCATAAACTGCCCTGCTTTATGGGAGGCTAAAACAATGAATAATAAAGCATGGAAAGAACTTGCTCGCAAAGGTTTGGTATTATCTAAACCTTTATATGCTGCTCAAATTGCTCTATATCAAGCTTATATGGAGGAAAGCATAGCTGGTATTTCTATAAATCCATGCTTATTTACTGCTATTAATAAAGATAATTGCGATATATATCATGAGCTTATCCCATTTGATGGAGAGCTAGCCCAAAGAATGAGTGATAAGGCGGTTAATATTATCCGTGCTACTGAAGTTGGCGAGTTATTGCCACGAACCTTTAACAGCAGAGAATTTTATGACTGCAAAATATGTTCATATCAAAATAAATGTTGAGACTGCAAGACTGAAGGTAAGTTATGAACATTCTGCCGATTAAGGATGATATTCAAACGTATTTTTGGGTGGTTTTTGGTTATCTTGACGGATTAATACCCTTACGTTCCTTTGCTGAAAAAGGTAGTAGTAGTAATAAACTACCGACTAATATATGGATTAAGGCTGATGATTCTATGACTAGTAAAGCTTTAAACTTTGCTAACATAGCTAATCAGAGACGAGCAGCTTTTTGTGTCATTCCAGCAATTGTTGAACAGTACGGTCAAGCTTCTAGTAACAGCATCAAGCAAATGCAGGTACTACTGATTGATATTGATGATGGTGATGTAGAAGGTAAGTTATTCTTACTGGAGCAAACTCTAGGTCAAGCTACTATGATTATTGAATCAGGTGGCGTTACCTGTGAGGGTTTAGCCAAAATCCATGTTTACTGGCAATTAACTAAAGCGATAGAAGGTAATCAGTTAAAACAATTACTAGAACTTAGATATCAAATAGCTCATATTTTCGGTGGCGATACTCATTTTAAATCGGCTCATCAACCAATTAGGGTAGCAGGTTCAGTCTATCATAAAGGTGGGATAGCTAAGTTAGTTAAAATTAGAACTTACACGCCAGTAGAATATGAACTTGAGCCATTAATTCAGTTGGTTAAGGAACTACCACTCAATAATCTAGCTAATAATAATTTTATAACCACTTCCGCTTTACCAATCAATAAGATACTTACTGAAAAGGTTTATGAAGGAGGCATAGGAGAACAAACTAGGTTTAATCATTTAACTAGAGTAATTGGTTATTGGCTGCGTCGCTGCCATGATGGGTTGATTAGCGAAGATAAAGCAATAGAAGAAATCTATAGTTATAATCTAGCTAATGTATTACCTGCATGGTCAATTGATAAAATAAAGCAGATGGTTAATGGCTTATGGAAAGTACATATAGAAAAATATGGTACTCCTAAACAGCAACCACAACAGATTACCAATACAGTTATCAGCTTCTCTTTAGGCGATTTTCTAGCTGATCATAGTCAACTGCCACAGGATATAATTGCTCCACGAATCTTAACACCTAGCGGTATATTAAGTCTTTGGCGGAGCCCCTAAAGTTGGTAAAAGTGATTTTTTATTATCACTATTTGTTCATATGTCAGCAGGTAAAGAATTTGTTGGGTTTAAACCAGCAAGACCATTAAGGATATTTTATTTGCAAACAGAAATTGGTTACCATTATATGCGAGAGAGGTTACAAAATATCCAGCTGCCAAAAGAGTTGCTTGATAAGGCAGAAACTAATTTGCATATTACAGCTAATAATAGATTACTGCTCGATGAACAAGGAGTCAATATTGCTGCTAAACATATTAGACAGATTTTCCCTGAACATCCACCGGATATTATTGCCATTGACCCTATTCGCAATAGTTTTGATGGTGGTAGACATGACTCTACCGAGAACGAAAATGATGCCATGATGTTTTTTCTGCAAAATAGAATTGAGTTACTGAGAGATAAAATAAATCCTCATACTGGCATTATTCTTGTTCATCATACTAAAAAAATTAGTCGTATACAATTTGAAGATGATCCATTTCAAGCATTTAGTGGAGCAAGTAGCTTGAGAGGTTATTATACTAGCGGGATATTATTATATAAACCTGAGATAGATAGTAATAATCGTCATTTAATTTTTGAATTGCGTAATGGCAAGGAGATTGGCAACAAGATTATTCATAAGGTTGCTGGTATATGGGAAGAGTTAAATCCTATGGAGAAACGTATTGCATATAAAGTAAAGGGTAAGCTTTACGATCGCGAACGTGAACGCCGTATTAAGGTTATTATTAAACTACTTGAGGCAGATGCTTTAAGAGGTAAGTTTTATCTAATGAAACAGTTTGCTCAAAAATATCAGAATTATATAGATTTAGGTGGTAGAAGAGCGATTTATGATGACTGCTCAGTTGCTGCTACTCAAGGAGTAATTAAGTTTTTTGATAATCCTGAGGAGTATGGAATAAAGCTCGCAAGTGTTGTTAACGCAAGCTTTGGTTATATATGTACTGAAAATATGATGATGGAAAAAGAGGAAGTCATCAATATTGAAACTGGAGAAACAATAAAAAATTATATTCAAATACCACCCACGCATTACAAATGTGATGGTGATGGAAGGAAGAAAAAGATACTAAATAATAATAACTGGCAAATAGATTTAGAAAAAATTGGTGAAAATACTGTAAATAAAACAAATTTAAAATGCAGCTCATAATGCATAGTGCATAATGCATTTCATAGTGCAGTGCATGATGAAGTCAGCCGCAATGCCTTATAAATACTGCAATTGTAGAGAATTCCATAATGCATCTGCACTACAAAAAGAAATGCATTAAGGGGTTGCTCTCTAGCCCTTATTTATCAAGGGATTGCAGCCAGCTTCATAATGCAGCATTTTCCCCCTTTATAAATAAAGGGCTTTTTAATAAGCCCAATTTATTTTACGGGGTAATTCACCTGAGTCAAAAATTAGCTGGATTAAACTTTGAAAAATCATTGAGGAAAAAATGAAAGAAGAAAAAATAGTGGATAACGCCTAACCAATTGTCTATTTTTCACATTATATTACTTAGTGCTTTATAGTTTTTGTGCTATACTGCTTCTTAGGTACTAATAACTACTAATAGCAGCATATATGGATAAAATAACTCCTCGCGTGGATTTAGCTTTCAAAAAGATCTTTGGTGTAGAAGAGAATAAGGATTTGCTGATATCCTTGATTAATTCTATCGTTGGACAAGAGGATCAAGTGGCAGAGGTAACTTTGCTTAATCCATATAACCCTAAAAACTTTAAGAATGATAAACTCTCAATATTAGACGTTAAAGCCAAATCTGTTGATGGCAAAAGGTTCAATATTGAGATTCAAATTAGCGACGAAGCTGATTATGATAAGCGAGCTTTATATTACTGGACTAAATTATATACTGAGCAATTAAAGGTAGCTCAGGACTATTCGACCTTAAGCAAAGCCATTGGTATTCATATACTTAATTTTACTTCTATTCCTAAAGTAGATAAATATCACAATGTTTTCCATATAGTCGAAAAAGATAGTGGCTTGTTGTATTTCAAGGATCTCGAATTACATACTATTGAGCTTAATAAGTTTACTGATAATTCTCATGAGGAATTAGCTGATATACTGAAAAAAGTAAAAGACTCTCTAGATATGTGGTTAGCTTTTTTAACAAGACATGACCTACTTAACAAAGATAATTTGCCTAAAGAACTGGACAATATTGCCTTAAAAAAAGCTCTAACAGTGCTAAATGTTATGAACTTTACTGACGAAGAAAGAGAGGCCTATGAAGGTCATCTCAAATGGCTGCGTATAGAAGCTAATACTATCAAGAAATTTGAGGATAAAGGTAGAGCGGAAGGTAAAGAGGAAGGTAGAGCGGAAGGTAGAGCGGAAGGTAGAGTGGAAGGTAGAGTGGAAGGTAGAGTGGAAGAAAAAATATCTATGGCAAAAGAAATGCTATTAAACAATGAGTCGATGGAAAAAATTATTAAATACACTAAGTTAAGTAAATCTCAAATAGAAAATCTAAAATGACTTACGATCCTCAAACTATTACTGCTGAAGTAGTTGAGATTTAATCTTACATTTAGTAAAATAAACAAATTATTAAATGGAGATTAAAATGAATTTAAATCAGAAAATAATAAGACCAAAAATAGGATTACTTGAACTAGCAAAAAGCTTAGGAAATGTATCTAGTGCATGTAAGACAATGGGGTATAGCAGAGATAGTTATTATAGATTCAAGGAATTATATGAGAATGGTGGCGATGAAGCCTTGTATGAAATAAGCCGTAAGAAACCCATATTGGCTAATATGAGTTGATCCTATTGTAGAGAAAGCGGTATTAGACATGGCAATAGAGTACCCCGCTTATGGTCAACTTCGTGTATCGAACGAATTAAAAAAAGATGGGATTTTAGTATCTCCCGGCGGCATTAGATCTATCTGGCTTAGGAACGATCTCAATAATCTTAAGAAACGGCTAGTAGCTTTAGAAACTAAAATGGCTCAGGATGGCATTATACTTACGGAAGCTCAATTACGTGTCTTGGAGAATCGTAAGAATCTTAAAGAGGCACATGGGGAAATAGAGACAGAACATCCAGGCTATCTTGGTTGTCAAGATGTTTACTATGTTGGCAACTTTAAAGGAATAGGTAAGGTTTATGGTCAAACTTTTATCGATAGCTATTCCAGGGTGACGGATGCCAAATTATACACAGACAAAACAGCTATAACCTCTGCTGATATGTTAAATGATAGAGTTCTACCTTGGTACGAAGAACAAGGTATTCCTATACTACGTATATTAACTGATCGTGGTACTGAATATAAAGGAAATATAGAACATCATGCCTTTGAATTGTTTTTAAGTATTGAAGGAATAGAACCCACCGTTACAAAAGCATATTCCCCTCAAACTAACGGGATATGTGAGAGGTTTCATAAAACCATGAAAAATGAGTTTTATGATACTGCAATGCGTAAAAAGATTTACAATTCACTTTTTGAATTGCAAAAAGATCTTGATACCTGGTTACATTATTATAATAACGAACGTCCTCATTCCGGCAAGTATTGCTATGGTAAAACGCCTATGCAAACCTTTAAAGATAGTAAAAAATTAGCGTTTGAAAAAAATAATGAGATCTTGTATCTTGAACACTTATCTGACAGTCAAAATTTATCTGACAATCTAATAAGTTAATTTATGGGGTCTGTAAGATCAAATCTTGACTTTTACATTCCATATCTACATCTACTTTAACATGATCCATTAAAGCTTCCCATATACCTTTGTCAACCCATCTCTTAAATCTGCGATAAACACTGTACCAACAACCATAATAATTAGGCAGAAGACGCCATTGACAACCTGTTCTAGCAATAAACCATATTGCTTCAATAAACTGTCTTATTTTTTCCTCATTCTTGTTGTGTATAGCTTTTTTTTTCTTAAAAAATGATAAAATTGCTTCCCATGCTTGGTCTTCTATGTAATACTTCATATCGGTAGTTTCTTCGTTTCGATAACTAGAAACTACCATTTCTTCTTACTATTGCAACTTCTTTATTCTCCTCTGATAACTTAACATAAAATTTTGTCAACAGAGCCTAGTAATACCAACTATCTTCCAAAGAAATGTGACATACCAAAACCAATAGCTACATCTATTTTACAGCTAATAGAAGTTCCTATTTTTTCATCAGACAATTATATAGGATATGGAGGATACGGTAGTAAACAAGGTACGTTGCAGCTAATAGTAAATGCTGATGATAGCAACTGGAATGGAGCAATAATTTATCAAAGCCAAGATGGTAAGAATTATAAACCACTATTCACTACAACTAATCAAGCTATATCAGGTTTTTTATTAAATAATTTTTTACCAGCATCTAGTTTAATTATTGATAATCAAAATATCATTGTCATTCAGTTATTACATGGTAGGCTACAAACTGTAAATGAGCTAACTTTATTAAATGGTGCTAATAAAGCACTAATAGGCAATGAACTGATTCAATTCCAAGAAGCTGAGCTAATTGGTTCTAATAAATACAAATTAAGCAAACTTCTAAGAGGCAGGCAAGGCACTGAATGGGCAATTAATAACCACCAAATAGGCGATAGATTTATTATGCTAACAGATGCAACAACTCTAATACCAATTAATAATAATTTAATTGGTCGTCCAATCCATTATAAAGCTATATCAATAGGCAAAACTCTTGCTGAAACAACCCCTGTTACTTTTACCTATACTGGTAAATGTCTGAAACCATTTGCTCCAGTTCATGTTACAGCTAAACACGATGAAAACTATAATATTATAATCAGCTGGATTAGAAGAGCTAGAGTTGATAATGAGTGGCATGATTATGTTGACACGCCAATTAATAAAGAATTTGAGAAATATGAAATTGATATTAAACGCGATCAACAACTAGTCAGAATATTGGAATCATCTTGTCAAAGCGTAATATACAGCAAAGAGCAACAATTAGCTGATTCAACTGTAACAAACCAAAGCTTGATTGCTCGAAACCTAACTGCCACTATTTAGCAACTCTCTAGCTTGGTAGGTCGAGGTTACGAAACCACTATATCTCTAGATAATATTAACTAACTCACATGTCACACACAGCTAGATTAAAACTACCTTTGATTCATAGTGGGCAGGTGCAGAAAGAAATTACCCATAATGAAGCTCTTAGTTTACTTGATATACTGATAAATCCAGTAGTGCAAGCTATTGGTATCACCTCTCCTGAAGTAGAGATAGATAACCAAAAACTTGGTCAACTATATATAATTGGTGCAAACGCCGAACAAGAATTTATTGGTCACGAGAATAACATCGCTCAAAAATTAGAACATGGCTGGCGGTTTATTATACCGTATAAATGGCTAGAAGTAGTATTAGACGATGATGGTAGTCATTATCGATTTGATGGTGAAAAATGGCAAAAGTCATAATTCCCATTACTTCTATATAAAGCTTATTTACCACCCCATAATCCTACGATCCTAACATAGCCATTATAAGATTAATCTTCAAATAACAAATTTTCAAAACAACTAAAAGGTATATTTATGCAAAAATTACAAGGGTTTAGAACCATTATATTTAACCTAGTCACTATATTAACTGCTTGGCTAGCTGATTTTAATATTGAACTATCAGAAGAACACCAAACCGCAATGAGCGTTACTATTATTGCCATTATTAATATTATTTTAAGATTTATAACCAAAACGCCTATTAGAAAAAATGAAGAAACCAACCAAATAAAAGTTAAAATTATAAAATAAATATGAACAATACATATTATATCCCATATTTTACCTATCAAGAATTAGCTTGCAAACAAACAGGGAAAATAGTACTAGCTACTGGATTTGCAGAGAAATTAGTAAATTTACGCAAGATTTTTAATAAACCAATGTCTGTTAGTTCAGGTTGCCGTTGCCGAGAGTATAACAAGAAAATCAACGGAGCTAAAAACTCCTTTCATATTTACGACTACCCGCACCATAGTGGAGGAGGCTGCTGTGCCTTTGACGTTCTAACCCTAGATAAAACCATTAAAGGCGATTTAATTGCCACTGCTTGGCAACTAGATTGGACTATCGGTATCCATAAAAATTTTGTTCATTTAGACCGACGTATTGATTATACTGAATTAAAACAGATAATATTTTTATATTAAAGTTAGAACATTATAGTTGGAAATATATAAGACTCAATTGATTTATATCTGAATGTAACTTAAATATAACAGAATACTTATTATTTTAAGAAGCATATAATAAATCATTTAGTAGTATTTTAATTTCTAGTTTAATATACTCTATAATTAAAGTAATATGGTGGGTATTAAAATGGAAGATAGTAATAATTGGGAAGCAAGGTATGTAAACTGTAAATATGCTGATAGGTTAGTTAATAAACTAGTTGAGCTGAATCAGCAAGTAACTATACCAGTAAATATGAATGAGGTTAAAAAAGGTATATATTATGCCAAAAAATATCATGGTAGCCAAATGCGACAATCTGGCGATCCCTATTACTCTCATCCGATAGAGGTAGCATATATGGTTTCTGATCATCTTTACCGCACTGACATTATTGTTACCAGCATCCTACATGATACTATAGAGGATACAAAGCTTACTAGAAGTATGATTGCAAGTGTTTTTGGAGAGCATATTGCTAGTCAAGTAGAAGATTTAAGCAGAAACAAGCCTCACGGCAAGATTAGCTCGGCGGAAACATTGAATATATTATTTCAACAGAAAAAATATGATGTCTTATTGATCAAGCTATTTGATCGACTGCATAATTTGCAAACTATTGGGGCTAAATCTTCAGAAAAAGCTAGGAAAACTATAGTAGAAACTCTTAGTAGGTTTATGAGTCTTAGCATGTATTACAATACACCAACAATTGAACAAAATTTTGCAGAATTATGTTCTAAAGTAATACATACTTATTACAAAACCAATAACTAGTCTTTACAGTCAAAAAGCGTCTTATTTTAAAATGATCTCTTACTCCAGCAATTTTTTGACGAAGAGACTAATATGATTCGTAGTTACTAGTTACCTTCTCCAATTTTGCAAAATAAAATATTCCAAATCCATAGCTCATTACTATAGGTAACATAATACATAATATCCCTAGTTGCCCCATATATTTTGTACAATATATGAAACCAAAAGATGTAACAATGGAAATTATGGCATGTGCTAAAGCATATACAAAACTACTATACGTAAAGCGTTTAAAAATAGGAAAATATTTGTAGAAAATGGCACTAGCTGGAGAGGAGTCAGGTGCAAATAATATAATCAACACTTGTATTATAAATAAATGTATCGGGGTACTGACCTTATCAAGGAAATAAGGGCAAAATATTATAAAAGCAAAAAAAATCATCCACCTAACTTTAAGAATCTTTAAAGGATATATTATATAACTTAGATACAATAATACCAACGTAGTAAGTAGTTGTATTATTGAAATAAGAAAGTTATGATAAAGAATATCTCCAACACTATAAACAAAAGAATTCCTGAGTATATTACCACAATAAAAATACACAAAATATGTTGGCACTGGACCAGCACATTGAATTAAAAAATAGAATAATACTGTCTTTTTCTGTACTTTCTCTTCTAAAATGATGTCACCTTTTAATATTTTTTTATCAATATAGTGCGTATCAAAAAATGTTCTTAATCGCAATTTTGCATTAGCAAATTCTGGTGTTTCTCTTAACTTAGTTCTAGCAACTGTACCTATAATGGCAATTATCATTCCAAAGTAAAAAAGATAACGCCAATTAAACCCATAGTTAGTAATTAAGAAGCCTAACCCTAATGCAAACATTGATCCTAAGGAAGCACAAACCGTAATTATTGTTACGACAGGATATTGCATTGGTGGTTTTGTTATTTCCATTAAATATAGTTCTGCTCCCACTCTTTCACCTAAGGAAGATATACCTTGTATTGCACGACATATACTAATAATCCATGAAGCCGTAATGCCAATTTGTTCATAAGTTGGTAATGTAGCCATGATAAAACACGAGGTTGCCATCATAAAGGTTGTAATAATAATGGTTATTTTTCTACCAATATTATCTCCTATCCAACCAAACAGTAATGCTCCAAATGGTCTAAAAACAAAAGTGATACTATATGCAATCGCAATAAAAAGAGATGCAGAGTTTGGATCATCTTTGGGAAAAAACAGGCTATTGAGCAATACTGCCATATGGATATATAGCATCAGATCAAAATATTCGAGGAATGTGCCAATTGATAGTAAACCAACAGCTTCTTTTTGTTCTTTTGTAAGGCTGGTCTGCTGATCAGGGATAATCCTGGTATTTTCTTGAACTAATTCACTCATAATTGACTCGAATAATTGTTTTTTTCGGAATAAGTAGCCGTGTCTCTAAAAGCAATAGGTAAATCGCCATACTCTTTTGCCAACTTTTCAAAATGCAATAGTCCGTAAGCAAAACTGATAATTGTTGGAACCATAATAATCCATAATCCCCAATGACCAAAATGATCATAAAGATAGGTAAAAGCAAAAGCAGTGATTACATACATCGAAGTTCGAGATATAGCGAATATAACGCTAACATAGGTAAAGCGTTTAAATACCGGAAAGTTTTTATAACAAATGGGAAGAGCAGGAGCTAAGCATTCATACAATAAAATCATAACAAATTGCATCAAAAATAATTGACAAGGAGAACTAATATTATTCAATAAGTATGGACAAAATATGATAAAAATAGAACATATAATCAATATAACTCTTAGTATTAGTAATGGATATATTTTTAAACTTAAATAACATAATATTGATATGGTTAGAAACTCTATTATACAGGCAATGAAATTATGTTGAATAACTTCAGCCATAGTATAACCAAAGTTAGTTTTTAAAACATTACCACAATATATATAAATAAAATAAAAACTTACTGGTCCAGCACATTGGAATAAAAACAAAGCTATTACTGTTTTTTTACTAACTTTTTCTTGCAATATTGGGTGATTTGTTAAGCTAGCTGCAGTTAATATATAGGGCATAAATATAATAATACTAGCACAAATTACTAATTTTATTTTTAAAATTTTTATTGGATATATCTTATAACACAAATAAGTAATTAGAATACTGGTAATTAGCTCTGCCATTATAACAAACAAGTTATGACTAATAATTTGTTCAGCACTATAATTGAAGGTGCTTTTCAGCATAGTAGCACAATGTATATATACAAAATAGAAAATAATTGGTCCTGTAGATTCAATTGATAAATAAGCTAATATAGTTTTTATATTAACTTTTTCATTTAGCATTTCTTGATTAGTAATATCCTTTTTCTCTAAACCGAAAGTTTTAAGTTTATTTAGCAGCCTTCTGGTTGCATCAGCAAATTCTGGTGCTTCTCTAAGTCTTGTTCTTGCCATAGCTCCCACTAAGGCAATCACTGTACCAAATAAAAAAGCATATCGCCAATTAAAGCCATGTGAAGTAACCAACGTTGCAATACCTAAAGCACATACTCCACCTAAACCAGCAAATATTGAAATACAACCAACAACAGGATATTGCATTGGTGGCTTAGTCATTTCCGTTAAATATAATCCAGCACCTACTGCTTCTCCTAAGGATGACATACCTTGCACTATCCGACAAATAGTGATTAATACCGAAGCGGTAATGCCAATTTGTGCATAAGTCGGTAAACTAAACATCACCAAACAAGAACATGCCATCATGAAAGTTGTGACAAACAGCGTAACTTTGCGACCTACTTTATCGCCTATCCAACCAAATAGCAAAGCACCAATTGGTCGAAAAACAAAAGTAGCACAGAAGGAGAAAGCTGACAGAAGAGTAGTAGTGTGCGGATCACTCTGTGGAAAAAATAACTCATTCAACAATACTGCCATATGGACATATAACATCAAGTCAAAATATTCCAAGAAAGTCCCTACTGAGAGTAACCCAACAGCTTCTTTTTGTTCTTTCGATAAACTAGTCTGAGTAGGTACAATCCTGGTGTTTTCTTGAACTAATTCACTCATAGTTGACTCGAATAATTGTTTTTTTCGGAATAAATAGCCGTGTCTCTAAAAGCAATAGGTAAATCGCCACACTCTTTTGCCAATTTTTCAAAATACAATAGTCCGTAAGCAAAACCGATAATCATCGGAACCATAACGACCCATAATCCCCAATGACCAAAATAGTCAGTAATGTAAATAAAACCAAAAGAGGTAATGATATACATCAAAGCTCGAGATATAGCGAATATAATGCTAATATAGGTAAAACGTTTAAATACCGGAAAGCATTTATAAAGAATGGGACCAGCAGGACCTAAGCATTCATATAATAAAACCATAACCAATTGTATCAAAAATAATTGATAAGGAGCATTAATATGATTCAATAAATATGGACAAAATATGATAAAAATAGAGCATATGATCAGTATAATTTTTATGATTAGTAATGGATATATTTTTAAACTTAAATAAGATAATATTGATATGGTTAAGAACGCCATTAGACAGACAATAAAATTATGTTGAATAATTTCAGCCATGGTATAACCAAAATTAGTTTTTAAAATATTACCGCAATATATATAAAGAAAATAAAAACATACCGGTGAAGCACATTTTAATAAAAAGAAAGCTATGACGGTTTTTTTATTAACTTTTTCTTGCAATATTGGGTGGTTTGTTAAGCTAGCTGTATCAATATTGGCTTTTTCAAAAACTTTTTTGATTTGACGTTTGGCATCAGCAAATTCTGGGGTTTCTCGCAAGGTTGTTCTGGCAACAGAGCCAACTAATGCCACTGCTGCACCAATCCAAAATGCCAAACGCCAGTTAAAACCATGCATAGTGACAAGTGAGGCAACCCCTAAAGCCATTAACCCCCCTAAGTCACAACAAACCCCCATTAACCCGACACTTGCATATTGCACTGGTGGCTTAATGGTTTCCGTTAAATAAAGTTGTGCCCCTGTCATCTCTCCCATAGAAGATATACCTTGCAAAGCCCGGCAGATTGTTACTACCCAGGTAGCGGTAATCCCTATCTGAGCATAAGTAGGTAGATTAGCCATCACCAGACATGTCATAGCCATCATAAAAGTTGTGATGATCACGGTAGATTTACGTCCGATATTGTCGCCCAACCACCCAAATATTACTGCCCCAACAGGTCGGAAAATAAAGGTAGTACAAAAAGCAAATGATATCATTAAAGAGCTTGTCTTAGCATCAGTTGGCTCAAAAAACAACTCATTAAGAAACGCCGCCATATGAACATATAGCATCAGATCAAAATATTCTAGGAATGTACCAATTGATAGTAAACCAACAGCTTCTTTTTGTTCTTTTGTAAGGCTGGTCTGCTGATTAGGTATAATCCTGGTATTTTCTGGAACAGCTTTACTCATAATTCACTCAATGTTGCTGTTGACTTCATATAGTTCATATTTCCCCAGTGGTTATTTTATTAAACATAATTTCTATATGTGTCATTGCGAGACCACGCAAGTAGGTCATGGCAATCCACACTTTATTGGATTGCTTCGTCGGCTTACGCCTCCTCGCAATGACGCGATGTCATTGTCATTGCGAGGAAGACCGCAGGTCAACGAAGCAATCCAGAACAACAAGCTATACCAAATTCGCTTATATCTATAAATATAACAGATTTTTTTGATCCACTAATAGCTGTTTTCATTATTTTTGCAGTATTATTTATTTTTTTTATTCCCTAACTTTAATTGGATTGCTTCATCACTACTACAGCTCCCCTCGCAATGACGTTTTCTAAACTTACACCTAACCTGGCTAACATTACTCCGTCATTGCAAGCGAACGTACGTGAGCGTGGCAATCCATAAAACTTGTCAGGATTGCTTCGTCGGCTTACGCCTCCTCACAATAACATTTTCTAAACCCTACATAACTACACAACAGCTAGAATCCTCAGAATCTCTACCAGTCATTGCCGTTTCATCTACTTGTCCAAGCGGATGCATAGAACCAGTAGATGCCCCACCTTCATTATGGGGAAGTATTGGATATAACGGTTGCGGTTCTTTACAATGATACTCTAATTGCCCTTGAGCCCAAACTGTATCTGCTGAAGTTATCTCTGCATCCTTGTTGGGATATTTTTTAGTAATTACCTTGATAGCCTTAAGCCATTTTTCGGCTTCTAACTCCACATCTTTATGATTCCGTTGAGGTAGCAATTCCTGACAAGATGAATCACCTAATTTAGCTCCAATAGATACATAGAGTTTATCTTTATATTCGCTCTTCTCTACTCCCAAGCCTTCACGATAAAGATAGGCAAGCCCGGCAGCCGCCTCTCCTTTACCAAATAGTAAAGCTTCTTTTAATTCAAAATGCATCGCTTTAGAACCACTAATTACTTCTGGTGTTAATCCATGTTCCTCTATTATGATATTTACTTTACTTAGACCATCTAGAGCATGGTCATATAAATTATTAGCCGTCCTAATTAAAGTTTTGGCTTGATCTAGATAATTACTCTGCTTTAATTTTGTCATATCGTTTACCTACCTATATTTAGTTTGACCTTTAGTATTCCTCTTGATATTGCTTGGAGTAGATGATGGAACATACATAGCTGCTGGATACGATGAATGCTGTTTTCCACAATAATGTTCCAATTGTCCTTGAACCCAAACTGTATCTGCTGAAGTTATCTCTGCATCCTTGTTGGGATATTTTTTAGTAATTACCTTGATAGCCTTAAGCCATTTTTTGGCTTCTAACTCCACATCTTTATGATTCCGTTGAGGTAGCAATTCCTGACAAGATGAATCACCTAATTTAGCTCCAATAGATACATAGAGTTTATCTTTATATTCGCTCTTCTCTACTCCCAAGCCTTCACGATAAAGATAGGCAAGCCCGGCAGCCGCCTCTCCTTTACCAAATAGTAAAGCTTCTTTTAATTCAAAATGCATTGCTTTAGAACCACTAATTACTTCTGGTGTTAATCCATGTTCCTCTATTATGATATTTACTTTACTTAGACCATCTAGAGCATGGTCATATAAATTATTAGCAGTTCTAATTAAGGTTTTAGCTTGATCTAAATAATTATTTTGCTTTAATTTTGTCATAGCTATCCACCTTATTTAGTTTGTCCTTTAGTATTTTTTTTTATATTGTTTGGGGTAGTTAAAGGCGAAATTTTATCTTCTGCTGAAACAGTAGCTTTACTTATCATGTGTTTAACATTTATGGGGATTTTAGCTATTTCTCCTTTTTCCACTTTAGTAGCTTTAATATGTTGTTGTGAAGTGTCGTCATTTCCTAACCCATCGACTTCATACTCTGATTTCTTTTCCCTTTTTGACCTATCTATTACCTCACTGCGGAGAAGTGTATCTTCAATCTTTCCATCATTAGTAACAGCATTATCTTGGTTTTTGAGCAAAGTAGTAAATTGCTTTAATATTTTGTGTTTCCCAGGATCTGTGCCTTTACATTCTTCGGCTATTTTATCGATTTTTGTGTATTGCTTTTGAGCTTCTACTTTAGCTTCCTCCAATTCTTGAATTCCAGCATCTACCTCTTTTTTCTGTTCCATAACTTTTGCCAAAACAGGCTCAAATGCCTTGATTTTCTTATCCTGATGCTTTATTAGTTCTTTTGTATTAATTATAGTTGGTGATTGAGGTTTTTCTGTCTTTTCCTTGGCAGTAAGCTCATTGCCTAACCTTTTTCTTTCTGTTAGCAATCCCTGATGATGAGTACTTACTTCATTATAATGTTTGTGTATTTCGTCACGATGTTTATATAATTTTTTATATTCTTCGTTTTGTTTTTTTATCTGTTCTTCTGTTTTTATGAGTGGTAGTAGTTTATTTTGATTTACATCCCCATCTTTTTCAATATCTTTAATTACATCATCTAATTTAGCATTCTCGTCTTTCATTGCAGATAAATACTCATCTGCATCTTTTGTAAATTCTTTATGTTGTTCTTCCAATCTCGCAGTTTCCTGGTGAATTTGTTCAAGTTTTGCAGCTTCTTTTACTTCCCTCTCTAATAAAGATGCCAGCCTATCGGCTTCAGCCTTTCTTTCTTCTTCTAATTGTTGTGAAAGTACAACTTGTTCAGCTTGCTCTTCTCTTTCTCTAACGAATGCTTGTAAATTTTGTAGTTTGGCTAATGTCTCAGGTGGAAGATTGCTATTCAACAAGCTGGTTATGGAAGCATTAAGCCTTGCCAATTCAGCTGGATTAGTAGTATGAATCTGTAACTTGATATCATTAACAACATTATCAAACTGAGCTAAATACGCTATATCTTTCTGCCCTTTATTATTTTTATCGTCTTTATCGTCCTCAAAATTATCAGCCATATATCGTATTTTCACCGTGTTTAAACCTTGTTAGCAATAGTTACATTTTTAATTAAATATAACCTGCATTAAATAGTCAACTAATTTTATGTTAAAATATGTTTATTTTTTGTTAATAAAAACAACATTCAATAACTCATTGGCATGGGATATGGTTTTGATGGTTAATGCCCCCTTAATTTCATGTGATATTTTAGCAATGTCTCTTTTATTACCTTCTGGAATAATTACTTAGTACCGTGCTGCATAGTTAAAACATCTTCTAATAGCTTTATAGTCAATTGATGAGAAGTTGGTGACGTTGTCGCTCAATGCTCGCCTATTACTTATAGGCGTCGCTCCATCGCTCCTAGCCCCAAATTCTCCTGAACTTTCCTTAACTAATAATACGGTGTAATCATTATTATAATAATTCCGCTCAATTTGTTCTGAAGTAAGTATAGATAAAATATATTTAGGAGAAGATTTATTTACTATGATCATTTCAATATTCGGATTGCATACAGCATCCATAATCTCCCGTTGATAGGGAGCCTTATTAGCTCTCGAACTTCCTGATTCAGCTGAAGATTCACTAGATAATTTTCGGTAACAATCAGCCCATGTGCTTACTAAAAGCTTAAGTGGCGGAGCTACTATCTTCGCTATCCGACTGATCATCGTTTGTCGGTTCAGTTGATAATGATTCATCTGCTGGGTCATGCTGATAGTTGCTTAGCTCTAACAAAGCTTGTTCTATTTCTTGCGAAAGAATATTAACTATTGCTGTAAAGTCATTACTAACTGTCATTAATTGCCTAGCCAAATTAGTTGGTATGTTTAACATTCTTGAGCGAAAGGCTATTATTAATCCTGACCATAATAATTCTACTTCAGTCGCTAAAATATATTTACCCTCCAATATTTCTACCTCAAATTCGACTTTATCAGCCTGGGCTTTTAGTAAGCGTAGTTTTTGAGTAACTACGTTACCATAACTTGACGTACTTTGACCTTGATTTTTTTGCACTAACTTTTTTTGCAAATATTGTTCGTAGTTTTGTATACAACAAGCTAGATTATATTGACCTTCAATTGGAGCAGGTAATATACCAATTTTTACTAATTGTTGAACTCTACGAGTGCTTATATTTAAGTTATGAGCAATGTCTGATGTTTTGTAGTTATTAATATTCATATTGGTACATTATGCAATTAGAAGGGAATTGACAAATTGTCCTCAATATTATACGACAAGAAGATTAAGAAGATGATAACGCCTAACCAATTGTCGATTTTAGAGCAGTAACAGTTTGAGAATCGTAAGTCATTTTAGATTTTCTATTTGAGATTTACTTAACTTAGTGTATTTAATAATTTTTTCCATCGACTCATTGTTTAATAGCATTTCTTTTGCCATAGATATTTTTTCTTCCACTCTACCTTCCACTCTACCTTCCACTCTACCTTCCGCTCTACCTTCCTCTTTACCTTCCGCTCTACCTTTATCCTCAAATTTCTTGATAGTATTAGCTTCTATACGCAGCCATTTGAGATGACCTTCATAGGCCTCTCTTTCTTCGTCAGTAAAGTTCATAACATTTAGCACTGTTAGAGCTTTTTTTAAGGCAATATTGTCCAGTTCTTTAGGCAAATTATCTTTGTTAAGTAGGTCATGTCTTGTTAAAAAAGCTAACCACATATCTAGAGAGTCTTTTACTTTTTTCAGTATATCAGCTAATTCCTCATGAGAATTATCAGTAAACTTATTAAGCTCAATAGTATGTAATTCGAGATCCTTGAAATACAACAAGCCACTATCTTTTTCGACTATATGGAAAACATTGTGATATTTATCTACTTTAGGAATAGAAGTAAAATTAAGTATATGAATACCAATGGCTTTGCTTAAGGTCGAATAGTCCTGAGCTACCTTTAATTGCTCAGTATATAATTTAGTCCAGTAATATAAAGCTCGCTTATCATAATCAGCTTCGTCGCTAATTTGAATCTCAATATTGAACCTTTTGCCATCAACAGATTTGGCTTTAACGTCTAATATTGAGAGTTTATCATTCTTAAAGTTTTTAGGGTTATATGGATTAAGCAAAGTTACCTCTGCCACTTGATCCTCTTGTCCAACGATAGAATTAATCAAGGATATCAGCAAATCCTTATTCTCTTCTACACCAAAGATCTTTTTGAAAGCTAAATCCACGCGAGGAGTTATTTTATCCATATATGCTGCTATTAGTAGTTATTAGTACCTAAGAAGCAGTATAGCACAAAAACTATAAAGCACTAAGTAATATAATGTGAAAAATAGACAATTGGTTAGGCGTTATCCACTATTTTTTCTTCTTTCATTTTTTCCTCAATGATTTTTCAAAGTTTAATCCAGCTAATTTTTGACTCAGGTGAATTACCCCGTAAAATAAATTGGGCTTATTAAAAAGCCCTTTATTTATAAAGGGGGAAAATGCTGCATTATGAAGCTGGCTGCAATCCCTTGATAAATAAGGGCTAGAGAGCAACCCCTTAATGCATTTCTTTTTGTAGTGCAGATGCATTATGGAATTCTCTACAATTGCAGTATTTATAAGGCATTGCGGCTGACTTCATCATGCACTGCACTATGAAATGCATTATGCACTATGCATTATGAGCTGCATTTTAAATTTGTTTTATTTACAGTATTTTCACCAATTTTTTCTAAATCTATTTGCCAGTTATTATTATTTAGTATCTTTTTCTTCCTTCCATCACCATCACATTTGTAATGCGTGGGTGGTATTTGAATATAATTTTTTATTGTTTCTCCAGTTTCAATATTGATGACTTCCTCTTTTTCCATCATCATATTTTCAGTACATATATAACCAAAGCTTGCGTTAACAACACTTGCGAGCTTTATTCCATACTCCTCAGGATTATCAAAAAACTTAATTACTCCTTGAGTAGCAGCAACTGAGCAGTCATCATAAATCGCTCTTCTACCACCTAAATCTATATAATTCTGATATTTTTGAGCAAACTGTTTCATTAGATAAAACTTACCTCTTAAAGCATCTGCCTCAAGTAGTTTAATAATAACCTTAATACGGCGTTCACGTTCGCGATCGTAAAGCTTACCCTTTACTTTATATGCAATACGTTTCTCCATAGGATTTAACTCTTCCCATATACCAGCAACCTTATGAATAATCTTGTTGCCAATCTCCTTGCCATTACGCAATTCAAAAATTAAATGACGATTATTACTATCTATCTCAGGTTTATATAATAATATCCCGCTAGTATAATAACCTCTCAAGCTACTTGCTCCACTAAATGCTTGAAATGGATCATCTTCAAATTGTATACGACTAATTTTTTTAGTATGATGAACAAGAATAATGCCAGTATGAGGATTTATTTTATCTCTCAGTAACTCAATTCTATTTTGCAGAAAAAACATCATGGCATCATTTTCGTTCTCGGTAGAGTCATGTCTACCACCATCAAAACTATTGCGAATAGGGTCAATGGCAATAATATCCGGTGGATGTTCAGGGAAAATCTGTCTAATATGTTTAGCAGCAATATTGACTCCTTGTTCATCGAGCAGTAATCTATTATTAGCTGTAATATGCAAATTAGTTTCTGCCTTATCAAGCAACTCTTTTGGCAGCTGGATATTTTGTAACCTCTCTCGCATATAATGGTAACCAATTTCTGTTTGCAAATAAAATATCCTTAATGGTCTTGCTGGTTTAAACCCAACAAATTCTTTACCTGCTGACATATGAACAAATAGTGATAATAAAAAATCACTTTTACCAACTTTAGGGGCTCCGCCAAAGACTTAATATACCGCTAGGTGTTAAGATTCGTGGAGCAATTATATCCTGTGGCAGTTGACTATGATCAGCTAGAAAATCGCCTAAAGAGAAGCTGATAACTGTATTGGTAATCTGTTGTGGTTGCTGTTTAGGAGTACCATATTTTTCTATATGTACTTTCCATAAGCCATTAACCATCTGCTTTATTTTATCAATTGACCATGCAGGTAATACATTAGCTAGATTATAACTATAGATTTCTTCTATTGCTTTATCTTCGCTAATCAACCCATCATGGCAGCGACGCAGCCAATAACCAATTACTCTAGTTAAATGATTAAACCTAGTTTGTTCTCCTATGCCTCCTTCATAAACCTTTTCAGTAAGTATCTTATTGATTGGTAAAGCGGAAGTGGTTATAAAATTATTATTAGCTAGATTATTGAGTGGTAGTTCCTTAACCAACTGAATTAATGGCTCAAGTTCATATTCTACTGGCGTGTAAGTTCTAATTTTAACTAACTTAGCTATCCCACCTTTATGATAGACTGAACCTGCTACCCTAATTGGTTGATGAGCCGATTTAAAATGAGTATCGCCACCGAAAATATGAGCTATTTGATATCTAAGTTCTAGTAATTGTTTTAACTGATTACCTTCTATCGCTTTAGTTAATTGCCAGTAAACATGGATTTTGGCTAAACCCTCACAGGTAACGCCACCTGATTCAATAATCATAGTAGCTTGACCTAGAGTTTGCTCCAGTAAGAATAACTTACCTTCTACATCACCATCATCAATATCAATCAGTAGTACCTGCATTTGCTTGATGCTGTTACTAGAAGCTTGACCGTACTGTTCAACAATTGCTGGAATGACACAAAAAGCTGCTCGTCTCTGATTAGCTATGTTAGCAAAGTTTAAAGCTTTACTAGTCATAGAATCATCAGCCTTAATCCATATATTAGTCGGTAGTTTATTACTACTACTACCTTTTTCAGCAAAGGAACGTAAGGGTATTAATCCGTCAAGATAACCAAAAACCACCCAAAAATACGTTTGAATATCATCCTTAATCGGCAGAATGTTCATAACTTACCTTCAGTCTTGCAGTCTCAACATTTATTTTGATATGAACATATTTTGCAGTCATAAAATTCTCTGCTGTTAAAGGTTCGTGGCAATAACTCGCCAACTTCAGTAGCACGGATAATATTAACCGCCTTATCACTCATTCTTTGGGCTAGCTCTCCATCAAATGGGATAAGCTCATGATATATATCGCAATTATCTTTATTAATAGCAGTAAATAAGCATGGATTTATAGAAATACCAGCTATGCTTTCCTCCATATAAGCTTGATATAGAGCAATTTGAGCAGCATATAAAGGTTTAGATAATACCAAACCTTTGCGAGCAAGTTCTTTCCATGCTTTATTATTCATTGTTTTAGCCTCCCATAAAGCAGGGCAGTTTATGCCAAGTTGCTTAGGTGCTTTATAAATAATACCATCAATATGACCGGCAATTCTCTTATCCGCTACCTCAAAACCAAATTGCTTACCATGCTGATCTTTGGTAACTAGCTCAAGACCAGCGGCTTTTAACCACCTAATAGCTAATGTTTCAAATAAATGTCCAATGTCAAAGATCCTTAATATTTGACCTCTAAAGTTAGGATTGATTCCTTGCTTGCTGCTGATATACTCATACTGCAATGCTCTAGAGCAAGGTGTTCCCAAACGAGATGCACCAAGATATTTACGAGGTTGCCCAGCTTGCCTTTCAAGCTCTAATGCTTGATCTATTAACTTATTTAGCCGATCGGATATTTGATGATATGTTTTCAGTTGATGATTAAAATCTAGCATATCTACATCCAGCTAGCTAAATCAGTTCTACTATCCATAAATTTAGTATAATCCTTATGGCTGGTATCTATAGCTGATTTAATAACATTTTTTTGATTTCCTAATTTATCAGTTTCAATGTCAATTTTAGCTATAAACTCTAAACCATTTAAATCAGCAAAACTATTAATCCTTCTTGCTAGCTGGGCAGCATCTGAATTATCTTTGTCGCTAAAACCTTTAGCTGAATTTAACATAGAGCGAATAAAGGAGCGTCCTATATCACCCCAGTGGTTATTCTTCTTCTGACTATATAAACCAATCAACCCCCATATTTTGCGTTTTACATATTCACCTTGTAAAATGGTAAACTCGCAATTTAAATAGACAGCTTCGCTTAGCTCATTCTTAGTTGCATAACCGCCAAACCAACCTTGTTCATGGTCATTATAACCACCATCCCTAATCATCAGACTAACCTTAGCAATAGTTCCTTGCGGGATTAAATTAAAATTAATTGGTTCAGCATTGTTAAAATCGTAATAATTCATATAATTTCTCCTTAGTTAATTTTTCTTTAATTAATTATCATATTTGGTTCTATTGTTGATTTTGGTGCTATCCCTGAAGTAATCTTGTTCATAAGATTGCCTAAATGGGCTGGCTCAATCATGGCGAGTTTTCCTGACCGATCTTTGGCAGGATAGCCATAAGGGTTATTAGTCCAGTTAATGAAAGCTCTAGAAAACTCATACTTATTAATACAACTAATTGCTTAAAGTTACCCTTCCCCACAAGTTAATAATTTTATTTTATAAATAACATTAAATACTAGATATCATGCTAAAAACCGTTCCTCTAGATATATTCACATTACAATTAATTTTTATTTAAAGGTTATTATGAAACTATCAATTTGGATAGAAGTAAATAATTTAACAACCGGTAAGGTCACTAAATTATTTAAAGTCTCACCAGCTCACATTTACAAATATCTCTACGAAAAAACCATCCCAAGACCCAAAGTGATGGAAAGAATTTTTTTAGCAACTCATGGAGTTGTTACTCCTAATGATTTTTATGGAATTAGTACAGAACTCTTGGAAAAAAATTACTAGAACAATTAAAATATAAAGTGATAAAAAAATGAGAAAAAATATGAATAAAGATAAAAGAACACCAGAAGAAATATTTAATAATTTAGCATTAACCATTCGTAATTCACATGATCAAGAGATAAGTGAAGAAGAATCAAGAAGGCTAGCAAGAAATTTTATAAGGTTTTGCCAAAGATTTATCGAGATTCGACTTAGAATAGATAAAGAAAAAGAATCGGCAACTAAAGATTGACTTTATTGGGAAACTGGTTAGAATAACAGTTGGAATGACAAACGTTATTTTTGGATGTCAAAATCTCTAGCAAATTAGTATTTAAAGATATTAGTAGTTCGCCATATGGTCTTTCATCAAAAACTACCCATTATGCAGAACATTATAGTATCTTTTACAATAAAAAAATTATCAGAAATAAAGGAGTTTAATAATGACTAACAAAGCGGTAAAGGCAATTATTTTATCGCGTGTTTCTTCTAAAGATCAGGAGGAAGGTTACTCACTTGAAGTACGAAAAGATCGGTTAGAAAAATATTGCGAACGTAAAGGTTTGCATATTATACAAACCTTTAAACTTATTGAATCTTCTACCAAAGGTAATCATAAACATTTTATGGAAATTATCAAATTCATTAAGAAAGAGCGAGAACCTATCGCTTTTGTTGTTGATAAAGTTGATCGTGTTCAAAGAAGCCAAAAAGAATTTCCTATACTAGATGAGCTAGTTAAACAAGGTAAATTGGAATTGCATTTTAACAGTGAAGGTTATGTTATTCACCAGCAGTCAAGTGGTCATGAATTAATGATGTGGGGCATAAGCGTGGTAGTCGCTAAAAGTCATACTGATTTATTAAGTGAAAATGTTAGAAAAAGTTTTAAGCAAAAAATAGAAGTTCATGGGGAGTGGTATGGTTCTGCTCCTATTGGATATTTAAATAAACGGGATGAAAGGGGTAGAGGGATAATAGTAATTGATCCAGTTAATGGTAGTATTATTAGCAAGATATTTGACACCTATGCTACAGGAGCCTATACCTTATCAGAAATGGTAACCAAAGCTAAGGATTGGGGATTGCGTAGTAAGAAGGGCTATCATATTGTTAAGTCAGTTATATATCGCATACTACAAAATCCTTTTTATTATGGAGAAATGAGAGTAAAAGGAGAGTTATGGTTACATCATTATCAAACACTTACTAATAGAGAAATTTTTAAAGCTTGTGAGGCAGTACGTATGGGTTGGCATAAAAAACCTTTTCAATATCGAGGTAAAGAATTTTTATTTAGAGGCATCCTTAAATGTGCCGTTACCGGTAATTTAATTACTTCTGATACTAAGAGTAAAAAATATGAAAATGGCAAAATATCAGAATGGACTTACTTAAGAGCTTGGAGCCCAGAAGATCCTAAAAAGGCTATTTGGGTTAGGGAAGATGAAATATTAAGACAAATTGAGGAAGTATTAAAAACCTTACAAATAAAAAATCCTGAGATGTTAAAACAAATAATGGATTATTTAATAAATGTCAATCAAGGCAATGCTTATGAATTTAACCTTGAAGTTGGCGAATTAAAACAAGAGCATACCGTTATTCAAAATAAACTCAATAGATTGATGGATTTCTTAACAGATGGCACCTTAACTAGAGAAGAATTTTTGCATAAGAAAGCTCAATTAAAGGAAAGACAATATGAATTAACTGAATTAATTAAGAGTTATGACAAAGTAGATGATAAGCTTTCTAAAAAGCTTGCAGACCTTATATGTATCAGCAGAAACGCCTATGAAACTTTTAGAGGTTCGACAATTGCTGAAAAAAGGGAATTATTAAATTTTATATTTTCGAACCTAACACTCGAGGGCTGTAAGATGCATTACGTTCTGGCTTTTCCATTCGCAGAAATGCAAAAAGTAGCAAGTTGTGCCGAATTGGCGGGAGTGACGGGACTCGAACCCGCGACCTTCTGCGTGACAGGCAGACGCTCTAACCAACTGAGCTACACCCCCTTTATTAATATCTATGGCATATAGACAAGTTGCAATATATATAAAGTCAACTCTTCTGTCAAGAACTCATCAGCAACTTGTCAGGCATTGCCTAAAAACAGTTGACAAGATATCTGAAGGTTTTAAAAAATAATAATTAGTTGAAGTAGTTGAGATTTAATCTTACATTTAGTAAAATAAACAAATTATTAAATGGAGATTAAAATGAATTTAAATCAGAAAATAATAAGACCAAAAATAGGATTACTTGAACTAGCAAAAAGCTTAGGAAATGTATCTAGTGCATGTAAAACAATGGGGTATAGCAGAGATAGTTATTATAGATTCAAGGAATTATATGAGAATGGTGGCGATGAAGCCTTGTATGAAATAAGCCGTAAGAAACCCATATTGGCTAATAGAGTTGATCCTATTGTAGAGAAAGCGGTATTAGACATGGCAATAGAGTACCCCGCTTATGGTCAACTTCGTGTATCGAACGAATTAAAAAAAGATGGGATTTTAGTATCTCCCGGCGGCATTAGATCTATCTGGCTTAGGAACGATCTCAATAATCTTAAGAAACGGCTAGTAGCTTTAGAAACTAAAATGGCTCAGGATGGCATTATACTTACGGAAGCTCAATTACGTGTCTTGGAGAATCGTAAGAATCTTAAAGAGGCACATGGGGAAATAGAGACAGAACATCCAGGCTATCTTGGTTGTCAAGATGTTTACTATGTTGGCAACTTTAAAGGAATAGGTAAGGTTTATGGTCAAACTTTTATCGATAGATATTCCAGGGTGACGGATGCCAAATTATACACAGACAAAACAGCTATAACCTCTGCTGATATGTTAAATGATAGAGTTCTACCTTGGTACGAAGAACAAGGTATTCCTATACTACGTATATTAACTGATCGTGGTACTGAATATAAAGGAAATATAGAACATCATGCCTTTGAATTGTTTTTAAGTATTGAAGGAATAGAACACACCGTTACAAAAGCATATTCCCCTCAAACTAACGGGATATGTGAGAGGTTTCATAAAACCATGAAAAATGAGTTTTATGATACTGCAATGCGTAAAAAGATTTACAATTCACTTTTTGAATTGCAAAAAGATCTTGATACCTGGTTACATTATTATAATAACGAACGTCCTCATTCCGGCAAGTATTGCTATGGTAAAACTCCAATGCAAACCTTTAAAGATAGTAAAAAATTAGCGTTTGAAAAAAATAATGATATCTTGTATCTTGAACACTTATCTGACAGTCAAAATTTATCTGACAATCTAATAAGTTAATTTATGGGGTCTGTAAGATTAAATCTTGACTTCTACACTTTAACTATTTGCTATTTCGGAAAAATGATATTTTTTATCATTTCTATCCATCAATTCATACATCTCTTTGGCTCCAATATAAACTTTAGACCATTCTGGGTGATTTAAATAATCTGAATTTGTTTCATTAGTATGTAGTGATATTGAATCTATTAAATCTCCAAACCATTTACAAAATTTATAGATTTGCTGTGCTTCATCCTCGTCATATAATATTTCACCAATGTTGCTTTCTTTATATTTATCCAAATCACAACTATCGTATAATGTGTTTATTACATAATATGTCAAACTATCACTATAAGGATGAGGATATTGCTCGTCCACCCATTCTTTCATTTGCCTATCATAATCGGCTAAATCTTCAAATGAACCTTTAACTTCCATGCGAAGTTGAGGATATAATAGAAATTTTGTTGTCATTAATATTACCTCTTAATCTGGTTTATGAAAACTTTTCCATTTAGCCCATTGATCTGCTGGAATATGGGCATCTGGGTGTTTTGTTGGCTCTTTTATTTGCATATTTAAATCAAAACCGTGTTCTGCATTTCTTTTCCCAACATCAAACATAGCCCGATCCATCTTATACACGCCACCAGTTACCTCATCTTTAAAGATATAATTGTTACCAGTATGATCAACAACTTTACCATTATAACTTATTGCTACATGGTCAACTTGCTGGGTTACGTACTTAGCAGCTGGATTTCCCTTATCTATTCTAATACTATCCCCACCTTTTTTCCATTTTAATCCATCCATCTTATTATTATAAACTGCTACGCCCAATTCTCCTGGCACTTTTTTAGCTAAATCTGAAAGTTGAGACCAATTTTCATATTGTTTAAGATATGTAGTATATTGTTCTAGTTTAAGGTCTACAGGTTTTGTAATACCGGTAACTGTCTCAATACGTTTTTGTAATGGTAGATCACTAGCTACATTTGATGCCCCTAATTTCACTTCTCCAACTTCAGAAGTTGGTAATTCTTGCTCAACTTTATTAGCAAGCATCGAAGTTTTTTCTACAATTTTAGTTTTAGCAGTAATATCACTGTGGGTTGGAAGGTGTGGTTCTTTTGGTAGTCCAGATGTTTCTGGGGTTTCTAAATTAATTGCTTTTCCTTCTATAATTTTATGCTTTGGTGCCGGATCTTTTAATATCTTGTTGCCACCACTATAGTAAAAGCAGTTAAGTTATGTTACAGCAAAGAATGCACAAATGGTGTTATACAATTCTTGTGAAAGCCCGATTTTTTGTTTAATCCACCTTTTCATATTAGCCCAAAATTTCTCTATTGGATTTAGGTCAGGAGAGTAAGGTGGTAAAAATATTACCCTACATCCTACTGATTCTATTAAATCTTTAGTCTTCTTAGACTTATGAAAAGCAGCATTGTCTAAAATCACAACTTGACCAGCTATAAGCTCTTTTATCAAAAATTGCTCTACCCAATTATTAAATAGTTCGGTATTACAGGTGCCATTGAATACAAAAGGGGCTATAGATTTATTACCTACCAAACCTGCTATAATATTCGTCCTTTGGTAATACTTCCCACTCTTCTTTGCTTGTAGTGTTTGACCTTTCTTTCCCCAACCTCTATCTTGGGTAATGTTCATCTCTATTCCGCTCTCATCTATATACACAAGCGCATCTGTAGCTAGATCTTTGATATCTTCTAAATACTTACATCGCTTTTCAGCATTAGCTTCCACATAGGTAAAGGCTTTTTTTTATAACTAAATCCCAATTGTCTTAGCCAATATCTTGCCCCACTAGCGCTTATCCCAAATTTCTTACCAATATCTTCCGTTTTGCTATTAGGATTTTCTTCTACATACTTGATAAAATCATCCATTTCTATACTAGGCTTTGCTCCTTTATACTTCCTTGCTTGATAATGACCTTCTTTCTTATACCTTACATGCCATGTATTTACTGTTGTAGGGCTCAATTGAAAAACTCTAGATGCTGACCTTTGACTATTTCCTGCTTCTAGATATTTTATTACTTTTTCTCTTAAATCTATACTGTATGGGCTAGTTGACATTTTTCATTTTATATTATCACAATCACTAACATAACTCAACTGCCTTTACTATAACAGTAGGTAAAGCAACTCTTGTCGGTACAAGATATGTAGGGTCAGTCTCACCTAGCAATTTAGTACCAGTAGCTTCTTTCACTGCTAGGTTAATTAGTGGATTAAAGAGTAATCTCACTCCTAATACTTCTATATTTTTTTGTCCTTCTGCCTCAGGGAATCGTTTTTTATGTTCTTCTATTATTTTTGCACCATATTCATCTGGTCCAAAGAAAATATATTTTGTACCACTTGTTACTGACCTAAATGCGGTTCTTAGCTCATCATCGCTTAAGTTTTTAATATTGCTTTCCTCTACTGATATGTCAGAAATAGCTACCGTTCTTGAAGTAGTCGGCAGTGATTGCTCTCTAACCATTATGTCTAATGGTGGTATTGGTGGTGTTATCTTGTTTGCAGGATTAGTGGCAAGTAACTTTGTTATCCCCTCTTCAGTCCATTTAAACTCGGCTGATTCAGCAACTGGCTTGTTGCTAGCTGGTATGTTTGGGGCAAATGGTTGATTATCCTTAGCCTGTCCCCCACCTATTATAGCATATTTTTGTTCAACCACTAATTGGGTTTTTAGTGAAATTTTAACTATATTATCGTGGACTTTGCCAGCAAAGATTGAATCGTTGTAGATATGTTGGTTTAGATGCTGAGCAAATTCCCCAAAATCTTTTATTGGTCTGCCTTCTTTGATGGCGTCACTTTGTTCTTTTTTGTAAAGTACTTGCGAAATATGTAACATCGCTTGCAGATCAGCTTTACTATCACCATTTGCCTCAGCCTGGGTTATTTCGTCTTCTAAATTTTGGAAGAGGTTTGTCTAAAATTGCTTTTTACTGCACTATAATCCTCGCTTCTTCCACCATTCATCGGTCCAAAATTCGGCTGGTACCTTTTCTCTATCATTTTCAGTGGGGTCTTCTATTCCATATTCACTACTTAAAATATCATACCATTCATCCCACAACTCCCTTGGTAGCTTAGTTCCACACCAAGGACAATATTGTATACTATAACCAGTTGCCTCTCCATGAATTGTTAAATAATCTCTTTCTCTTGGATAATAATTAATAATTGAATCTTCGGTACGTTCGCAATAAAAAGTTATTGCTCGACCATTTTGTTTGCTTGGAAAGTCTTTGCAGCAAAATTTCATATTAAATGCTCCAGTTTAGGATGTATTCTCATATCCCCTTGTCTATATATTTTTCCAGTTACAGGATCTTTTGAACCAATATACCGAGCTTTATGATCATATATTTCAATATCTTTATGTTTCATATCCCAACGATAATATTCTTTATTTTTGCCAGTGCCACCATTAGTTCTAAATTCATCTTTAAAGTTTTGAGAGCTTTTCCATTCAGGACTCTCTTGTTTTTCACATTCATAGCGATTTGACCCATCTTTCTTTTTAAAATGGGAGAATTCATCATCAGGATCATTATCATTTGGATCTGATGGCATAAAGGAAGTAGCAGACACCTTCTGCTGTTGTTTGCTTGTAGATGGTTTATTACTATTATCATCATGTTTTCTTTTTTCAAAGTCATTTTGTTGTTGTGGGTTCATTATATTCATTACACTTTCTGGCTTTACAGCAAGTGTAAGTGCAATTTTAAGAATTTGACCGGAAGATCCATCACCTATATTTTTAAACAACCATGCTACCAATGCATTTTTAGGAATATCCGTAATTGCATTAACTGCCGCAATTCCTCCAAAAGCAGTTCCAGTTGCTACAGCACCCTCCCCACCAGTCGCTATCCCAGCTGCTATCATAGGAGCAGGACAAGCCTGTGCCTCTGATATACCAAATAATTCTTTCGCTATTTCTACCAATCGTTGTTTTAAATTATCATATCCTCCATGCTCCTCTATTTTCTGGTTGATTTCTGGGTTATCTTGAATAATCTTCTGTAACTTAACATCTAGCTCATCCTTAGTTTGATTAGGTTCTTCACTATGTTCAGGATGAGCTGGAAATTCAGTGTGGTCTCTAGTTTTAGCAACTTGTTGTTCCTTAGCTGCTACCCCCTTAGCCTGTTCAATTTTGTCTCCCCCGCTTATTATAGCATATTTTTGTTCGACCACTAATTGGGTTTTTAGTAAAATTTTAACTATATTATCGTGGACTTTGCCAGCAAAGATTGAATCGTTGTAGATATGTTGGTTTAGATGCTGAGCAAATTCCCCAAAATCTTTTATTGGTCTGCCTTCTTTGATGGCATCACTTTGCTCCTTTTTGTAAAATACTTGCGAAATATGTAACATTGCTTGCAGATCAGCTTTACTACTACCACTTGCTTCCGCCTGGGTTATTTCGTCTTCTAAATTTTGGAAGAGGTTTGTTGCAAATTGCTTCTTACCGCATTATAGTCCTCGTTTTTTCCACCATTCGTCGGTCCAAAATTCAGCTGGTACTCTTTCTTTTTCTGAATTTCTAGGATCTGTAATATTATATTCTTTTTCTAGAATATTCCACCATTTGTCATATGATACTTTCTCAGGTAATTTAGTACCACACCAAGGGCAAAAATCTATTTCTTGTCCTATATGCTTATCAACCTTTATTAGATGTGAACGGTTCATTGGATCATAAATAATAATCCTTTCTTTTTCCTTCATATGAAAACTGAATTGAGCACAACAATAATATTGTGCTTTTATTTTACCATATTCCAAGTTTCCTCCCTTTAACTGCTTCTTTATATAATTCTCCAGTTTTTGGATTTATTGAGCCTTGATGACAACCATTACTATCATATATTTCTATATCATTATGAGTATGATCCCATTCGTAAAATCTCTGTTTATTTCCACTCAGTCCGTTAGTTTTAGTTTTTCCTTTGTAAGGTTTTAACTCCTTCCATATTGGACTTTCAGATTTTTCACAATTTTGTTTTCTTGATGTCTTATCCTCCTCATCATCAGGTTCAAAATCATCCGGATCAAGATTAGGCATGAAGCTGCTAGAGGTGGCAGTTTTCTGCTGCTGACTAGTAGTATCAGATGATTTACCTCTATCATCATGTTTTCTTTTTTCAAAGTCGCTTTGCCAATTGTTTCCATCACTTTCACTAGCTAATTTAGATGCTGTGAGAGATAAAATTAAGGCTGCACCACCATATTTAATTATTTCAGCCACCGGTATTATTAATGGAAGAGCAGCTTCTGCTTCATTTACTCCAAATAATTCTTTAATACCACTAGTGATGTTTCCCCACCAATCTTGTTCCTGCAGTTGGTCATGACTGGATGTGGTATATTCTACTAATTGTTCTTTAAGTTCCTTATAACCTATTTTGTTAATTTTCTCAGCATATTCTGGTTTATCTTTAACAAATTCTTGAATAATCTTCTGTAACTTAACATCTAGCTCATCCTTAGTTTGACCAGGTTCTTCACTATGTTCAGGATGAGCTGGCAGTTCAGTGTGGTCTCTAGTTTTAGCAACTTGTTGTTCCTTAGCTGCTACCCCCTTAGCCTGTTCAATTTTGTCTCCCCCACTTATTATAGCATATTTTTGTTCGACCACTAATATTGATAGTTATATTTATCACTACTAGTTTCAAAGGTAAAATTAGCGGCAGTAAAATCGACATCTTTCGCTGTCATCTTCACGCCTTGAAAACGAATATCATCTTTAACATGGGCAATGATCGTTTCACCATTAATAATATTATCTACGGCTACGGTAGAACAGGTCATTTCTTCACTCTGACTGGCAGATAAATAGGCATACAAACCAACATTTACTGCATTAGTTGGTAACATGGCTAATGATTTATATGCATCGTAGGCTTTAAAAACTCGATCAAGATTATCAACAACATGGCTACCTTTCTTGGTAACCAACATTTTAACTTTATCTATAACGTTAGTGACATTTTGCTTAACAGCAAGCTTTATCCCTAATTCAGCATGCTGCTCAATATGTTTGGCGATAGTCTCAGTATCATAGGTTTTTGCTTGCCAGTTACGTGCTTCTACTTGAATAATTTTAGCAGATATATCCGAAGAGATTTGCTCAAATGTTCCGTCTTTTGCCATAATAGTTAGGGCATTAGAGGCTACTAATTCAGAAGAATTTAAATGCTGGTCCCATAATTTCTGCTGATCACTATCTACAGTTGCTGCTGCTCTAAACCCACCTTCACTCTTACCTTTGTGGTAAAAACCAACCTTAAAACCAGATTCACTACAGAAAATTAGTGATTTATCAGTATATTTTGAGGCTTCTAGCTTTAAACCATTGGGTACTACTAGATGAATATCCTGCCCAATAATCTTGCTGCCTAGAATATGCATTTGCCCACCAACTATTCCATAGAAAGTACCACCAGCACAGATAATAGTTGGTACGCTATCATGCCCTTCATTAAACTCTCTGACATTTTTGGTGCTATTAAATGTCATCGAATTACCATCAGATGACCATAGACTATAGGATTTCTTGTGATAGTCATGGATATGCAGATTATAGCCATCTTTGACAGTTAGGTTACCGCCAACTTGCATTAATATATCCTGTTCAGCAAAAATCTGGGCAGTTTCTATAGTAGCATCCTGATCAATAACAATCCTCTGATTACCAGCATTGATCACCGTTGGCAAAACTGTTTCAGTGTGATCATGACTAGTCCAGCTATTTCTACCTCCAAACAACTTCTTCTTGCCTTTAAATTCCACCTGCTTATCAAATATATCTTTCACATGACCAATTTTTAAGTCTTCGGCATGCAGATTCATCTCTTCTACTTCAATTAAGGTGCTAATAAATCCCACAGCTCTACCTGCATCTATATTTAATATGCTGGCATTAATTTCCGATACTACATGCTTTATAGCGGTCTCACTGGTAGTAGTTTTGCCAGCATGATGACAATAGCTGGTCATTAAGGCAATAGGTAGTACCTTGATATTATTCTGACTGACTATTTGAAAATGATCTTTTATAGTGATTAAGCTACCGATAACTTCAATATTATTTGCCATCATATAAGCATTTTCTGCTCTCAGAACTGATTGTTTGATGACTGGTTCTTTAAAGTTAAAGGTTAAATCTTTCCCAAAAAAGGATTTCCATTTGATAGTTTTATTGACCTCTATCTCGTCAGCTGATAGCTTAATATCACCATCACTGCTTTTTAGTCCTAACTCACCACTTGCCTGAATTGTGCCATGTACTTCAATGTCACCTGATGCCCCGAAAAATAAATTTTGTCCAGTAACATGTACATGATCGGTAACGTGGCGTTCATACATTTTAGTCTTACTGCCAAACCAACTAAATTTTCTAATAAAATACTGCTCTACCTTAGGAATACCAAAGAATATCTTCCCTGAATCCACATACACTGCCATTACTTCATAAGGAAAATCTACGTCACGTTCTATGGTTACATCACCTTCTCTCTGCCTTAAATCTACTCGCTTGCTGCTATAAGGATAGAATAAATCAATCTTACCCTTACCAAGATCAATTTTAGTGATTTCTGAAAATTCTAACCTAGTAGGAACTATTTGGTCATTTACAATCATATCATATAATTCTGGTGCCTTAAGCCATGGTTTTAATGCTTGTAAACTAGCATGCCGGGCAGCCGATTCCTTAATAAACGATTGATCCATTATGTAATCTGCTTTTAAGCTACCTGAATTAGCTCTTAATAATACCCCTACGCTTTTGAGATAACTTCCAGCATCAATATCTATTGCTCCAGCTTCAATCTTGCTAATGACGGATTTGATACCAAGATCATTAAATCCACCACTAAACATCGTAGCATTGTATAATGATAATGGCAGTAATTCTAAACCATCTTTCGTCTTAATAATTACCTGATGATCTTTAGCACTTAACCTGCTACCAATTATTGCTCCAGTATGTGCATCAATAATAATGCTTTGAGGGTTTTGCTCAGCTATTGCCTGAAAAATGCTAAGATCAATTTTACTACTATTAATTAAATGGTACTGAAACTCATTAGAAGAAGGGCTACTGTAACCTCTAGCATCTACTAAACCAAGTGCTTCTATTTCTTTAAATGGGAAGCCACATCTTACTAGCAAGTTGCCATTACTATCTCTAGCACTAGAATTATATAAGAATAAATTAGTCGGAAACTGGCTTAATGATATATCACTATTAATTGCTAGATAATTAGCTATGCTTCTAAAAAATAAATTATTATCAGATAAAATTTTACTACCATCAATAGTAATATTTTTCTGAGTATCGGTAAACATTTGAGAGGCAAAGACTTGAGAGTTGCTGAACGTTACGCTCCCTTCAGCATAATTGACTAATAATCTACTAATAATGGATGAATCACTAACTGAAATATCTTTACCCACCATATTTTCCATTTGATGGTTGGCAATATTAGAGTTTACTATTCTTAAATCTTGACCAGCTTGATTAGTAACTTGCTGACCAATAATATTAGATTTATCTACTCCAATATCCCTACCCGCCACATTTTCCATTTGACGACTGGCAATATTAGACTCCACTATTCTTAAATCTTGACCAGCTTGATTAGTAACTTGCTGTTCAATAATATTAGATCTAACAATACCAATATCTTTCTGAGATTGGAAACTACTAGTCTGTCCAGAAATATTACTATCAGTTACATAAACATTATTACCTCTATAACTTTGATCAGTTGCCTGGATATTAGAACTATCTACTCCAATATCTCTACCCGCCACATTTTCCATTTGACGACTGGTAATATTAGAGTCCACTATTCTTAAATCTTGACCAGCTTGATTAGTAACTCGCTGTTCAATAACATTAGATCTAAGAATATCAATATCTTGCTGAGCTTGTAAACTACTAGTCTGTCCAGAAATATTACTATCGGTTAGATAAACATTATCACCTCTATAACTTTGGTCAGTTGCCTGGATATTAGATGTATCGACTCTAGTATCTCTATCACTGACAACCTTTAACAGACGGCTACTTACCTGTGAATTACTAACCGCAATATCTCTACCCGCCACATTTGCCATTTGATGGCTGGTAACATTAGACGCCACTACCATTAAGTCTTGACCAGTTTGATTAGTAACTTGTTGAACCATAATATTAGTTCTAATAATACCAATATCTTTCTGAGATTGGATACTACTAGTCTGCCCAGAAATATTACTATCCATTATATAAGTATTATCACTTCTATACCTTTGATCAGTTGCTTGGATATTAGATTTATCTACTCCAATATCCTTACCACTGGTCATTTCTAATAGAGCCGATTGCATCGATGAAGCTCTCAGCATAATATCACCATTCTCACTGACAATCACAGTCTTACTGGTGGTAACATTACTACCAGTTTGGATATAATGTCCTATTGTGTGAGCTAAAATTGAATAGCATTGATGATAGTATCTCGTATGTAAGAGTCTGTCTTAGAATAGGTAACTAAACTATTGGTATTAAGATGAGCACTAATGTCAAGACTTCCCCCAATAGCTAAAAGTTTGATTTGTTCAGATGTGAGTGAGCCTCTTGCTGATAATACGCCAAAGAGGCTATATAACTCAATATTACCATCGATAACTTTAATATTGCCATGAAAGCTTAAACCTTGACCAGCCCTGATAGTTAAAAAATCTTGCATTGCACAATTAATACCAGCAATAATTTGGCTAGTAGATAAAGCTCTATCCATTGATTGAACTAAGCTAATTTTTCCAGTAGCTTTTTCAATAACTATATTATGATCAAATCCAGCAAAAAAACCATCAATGCTAATGTGAGATAGATACTGAACATTAATTTGAATTAAATTATATTTACTATCAATAGGCTGGCAAATAATCTGCCCAAGTTTCACACTACCACTAATATTAAAACTATTTAGCTTGGTTAAAATTGCATCTATTTCAACTTTCTTATTACCAGCATTCTGAATGTGCAAACCAAAATAACCATCTCTATCAGAACTAATATTATCTCGTCTGGCATCAAGATTAAGATTTAGTTTGATAAATTTTCCTTTATAATCGCTGAGGATAACTATATGACTCCTTCCTTCACTATCTAGATCAAATAGTTCGGTAGGTCCTTGAAAATTAGCTGTGATATTACCTATTAACCACAAACTATCAATTATCGTGGTTTTAGCAGAATGTTTACCAAAAAATACTTTTCCTTGAGCCGCTTGATATTTTAAATGTCCTATTCTTGATTCGTTGAGATTTAATTGTAGGCAATTAATGATTTCCACCTGCTCAGCTATTAAAATGCCTGGAATATCGATGACACTGGCTCCTTTAATATTGATCTTGTCAAATTTAACGATACCATATGGCATCTCGATCTTTTTCTCAATTGCTCGACTCACATCAATATTTAGGTCTAGCCCTTGAAACCTACCATCACCATCAGCCTTAAATTCAATGAATGAATAAACATCAATATAGACCTTGCCTATCGGTGAGATAAATGATCCAATATTAGCTATTTCTGACTTAACAATAAACTCAGTACTAAGATTCTGAAAATTAGATAATTCTTCTATTTCTTCAGCTATTAATTTGCAAACTCCACTACCATACTTAACATTCTTAAGCGATAGGGTTTTTACATTTTCGCAAGAAAAATTAGTTATAATAGCAACATTTTCTAAACAAACTCTTAGTGGCTTAATATTTTCTGGTATAATTAGAGTGCCGATGACCGCTCTTGCCTCATCATTACCTTTTATTGTTAGCTCACTATTTAAACCATGTAATTCAACAGATAAATTATTTTTTACCCTACCACCTATCCAGGTAAGTTTATTACAGAAAAAATCAGCATTCAAAGCCTGACAATTTCTAAAAGTAACAGAATTGTTATTATGTTCGTCTTGTTGAATTACCAAAAACCTATCACCATCCCGATAAAACTTATTATCACTAACTGTAATACTACGAAACTGCCTGAAATCTGCATCTTCAACAGACAAACTACTACGGTTGAGGTTTTGGGTAAGAATTACTAAATCGGCAGGAGGACCTGTAAGTGTAGTAGTACTATGCCAATATAATGGCTTATTATCTCGTGAGAAAGGTAAGATACAATAAATAGTATCAGTAGGGTCTATTAAATTATTATAAATCCTTATATAATCAATATCTTCATTATGTAACTCTAAAACTGCTTTGTCGCTACTTACATAGAAATCAAACATCTCGCTACTACCCCACTATCTCAAAAGTTATTAAAACTACTTTTGAGATAGTGAATAAATTTAATTAAGCTCTGTATGAGTACTATCCCCCATCAAATCTTGCTGATAGAACATAGCTAGTATCCCTGCATAATGTTCTACAGCTAAATCGATTGGTGTATGACCGCTAGTATCTGATACATGAATATCAGGATGGTGTTTTAAAAGAACCTCCGCTAACTGGGATTTTTCTGCAAAATCTGCTGAATTCTCTAACAATATATGAAAAACTGTTTTACCTTCACTATTCTGTTTATTAACATCAATATGATTTTTTTCTAAAATCTCTGTGGCTAATTGATGGTTATTATTTTTACAAGCAAGATGCAGTAAATTATTACCATTATTGTCTGCTAAAGATTCTACAAGCGATATAAACCCAGAATCCTCAAGTAACTTCTCGATTACCTTACTATTCTCTATTTGAGCTAAATTGGCTAATAAACTAGGTTGCAACTTAATTAATTTTACGGCAATATTAGCTTGTGCTTTATCTGCTGACAATTTAACCACTGACATTAAATCACTGGTTTTTAATAACAATTTAGCAATCTCTGTTTTATCTTGTTCTAATGCAAGATACAAAGCAGGTTTATTGTCACTTATTACTAGTTCTGCACTATCAGCATTTAAAGCAACTAAATCCTTAACCATCTGTAAATTATTTTCTGCCAAAGCCTTTTGCATAACTATTTTACTATCAGCTCCCTTATTCAACAAAGCGTCTGCTATTGCCAGCTTATTTTGTAACAAAGCATGGTATAAAGGACTATTACCTTGGGCTTCTAATTTATTTAGTAGTTCCGGATTAGTTTCTAATATCTTAGTAACGTTCTTTCCATAATTTTTGCTAATAGCATTTTTTAACTCAAGCTCAAAATTTGCTCCAAACTTTTTCAGCAACTCTATCCCTGGCTTATCATCCGTTAGCACAGCTAGTTGTAACGCAGACAATCCCTTGGTTGTTAGTTGATTGATCGCCTGAGGATTAGATCGTAATATTTGTTCTGCCGCTTTATAGCAACCATGCTTTAATGCCAATTGTAATAGGCTGTAACCTGAATAGCTAACCTGGCTTAATTCTGCTTTATGACTAAATATTTTGTCAAGCATCACCGCGTCATCTTTTAGTACCACATCTAATAGCGATTTAGTAAAATCTTGCCCCGTGGCAAACATTTTATTAATGAAATTGTTATTACCTGAATTCAACACTAACTTGAAGATAGTTAGGTTGGCATTGCTAATATTGAAATCAATTTTATTAGCTATTAACAAATCAAATAAAGCAACATCATTTCTGCTTAAAGCTAACTGGGTCAAAGATTGACCATTTTTATGTACATAATGCGGATCAAAACCATATTGTTTGATAGCATTAATTACTGAAACAGAATCTGCATCACTACTATCCCAAAGTTTCTGTAGAATATGAGCTTTTTGTTTAGCATTTAATGCCTTAATATTATTACCAATTTGGAAACTATTTATCTGGCTTTGCAAACTATTCTCCTGTGACTGCAACCCTGCTATCTTTTGCTGTACTTCGGTAATTTCCCGATTTTTCTGAGCGATTTCTTGAGTCTTTTGAGAAACTTCCTGATTCTTCCAAGAAATCTCTTGGCTTTTTTGAGAAACTTCCTGTTTCTTTCGAGCAACCTCCTGACTCTTTTAGGAATTTTGTGTTATATAACTACTATTACTATTTTGGTATGAAGTAATCTCCGGAATTATGTCAAGTATTGGAGCAATTACGTTTAAGGCATTATTAAGAGGAGTAAATATTTTACTCTCACTATTACCAGCATCAGAAAAGTGATTGCTAATTATTAGAGCTCCATCACAGCAAACAGTTTTAGTTTCTTCGTGGAAAAGTCTTTCCTGACCATTATGTAAAATAAACTTTTGTATCCTCTTTAAAGTTGTAACTTGTGATAAACAACCATTGTCTTTTAATGTTACATTTGCAGATAAAAGTTCTGTTTCCACTCGAAATTCCTTATATTCAACAAGTTCCTCAGCGTATGCAATATTGTCTTTTATAAAATCTCGTATTCTCATAAATTTACTCCAAATTTAATTGTGCTAGTTCACCAATCAGCTTGGCAGCTAGCTGATCATTTTCTACCATTCCTGTGATAGATACAGGATTATCCTGAAAATCGCTTAAATATTCGTGTATTTTACTTACTAAAGCCTGTTGTCCGTTAAGCTTAGTTTGTAATGTTGCAAGATTATTTTGCTTACTAGTGAGATTACATTGAATATTACTAAGACTATATTGAGTACTATTAAGAGTACTTTGCTTACTAGCAAGATCGTTTTGAGCATTACGAAGAGTATTTTGCTTATTAGCAAGATCGTTTTGAGCTTGTGATAATTGTGACGATAAACTACTATTTTGCGATATATAGCTATTATTATTGGATTTTTCACTACTCAGCTTACTCTGCAAACTACTCAAATTCCCATCAATATCCATCAGTGGATTATTGCTTAAACTATTAAATTTATTTCTTAGTGTTTGTAATCTTTCTTTTGACATAAAACCTCTTTAGTTTTTTACTTCAATAATCTCCAAAATTCCTCATATAGCTACTCGTTAAAGTTCTAGATAGCTTTTCCGTCATTGCGAGCAGTAGCGAAGCAATCCATTTTTAATCATTTTCTGGATTGCCACGACCACTACATGGTCTCGCAATGACGTATATGTATCCCAATAGTCATTGCGAGTAGTAGCAAAGCACAATGAAGCAATCCAAATTTAACCATTTTCCTGGATTGCTTCATCGGCTCATGCCTCTTCGCAATGACGTTTAGGAACTTGTAACAATATCAAGAACCTAATTTGTATTGACTATAAATTCCTTTATTTCTAAAAACCTATATATTTTATAAGGTATATAATATATTTTGGTATGTAAAGTGTATTTTATAAAAAACTAGTGAAATATTTAGTTTAGTGGCAATTATACAATGATTATATAATTTTAGTTGTAGGTAGAATTTAATTTATACATATTATTTTCTTACGACTCCTTAGATAAAAAATCTCTAAAATACTTTATTACGCAAATTTGGGATAAGGAGTAAAAAATTTTATAATTTTTTACTGATAAATAGTTAGTGCAAGTTATTATTATGTTATAATAAAGCATATAAGCAAGTTATGAGTAAATACCATGTTCATGAGTTGTTATAAATTATTAGACATAAGAGTGAATTTTAGTTGATTGAGTAAAATATGAAAGAAAAAAACCACAATAATTATCAGCCAAGAATGTTTGTTGGTACCGATGACTTTTACGATTTGTTGATTAATAGCGACATATTTGTTGACAAAAGTCTAATGATCAAAGAGTTGCTAGAAGATAGTGGTAAAGTCACCTTAATCACCCGTCCAAGGCGGTGGGGTAAAAGTCTGAATATGGATATGGTGCGGAGATTCTTTGAGATAGAGGTGGATGAGTATGGGATACCCTTGCCGCAAGAACAAAGAGTTAATTATAAGTTGTTTAGTGGAGGAGAGGTGGATTTGGGTTTTGATGAAACTAAAGAACTAAAGCCATTAAAAATTGCTAATGTAGCAAACTCTATGAAACGCCAAAGTCAATTTCCAGTTATTCTTATAAGTTTTAAGGGTGTTAGAGGAAGTAGTTATGAGGAAATTGAGGTGGGAATTAAAAGTCAAATAATTAATTTATTTGCCAAGCATCGTTATTTAGAGCGTTATATAAAACAAGATGAAAAATTATTGATTGATGCACAAAAAGAAATATTACAAAGATATTTTACAGGCAAGTTAATAGAAGATGACATTAAAAATAGTTTGAAATTTTTAAGCGATTTACTTTATAAACATTTTAATCAAAAAGTCTATATATTAATCGACGAATATGATACGCCAATTAATAGTGCATATATGAAGTTTGGCAGTAAGGCAGAAGAGTTTGAGGAAGTATTAGCTCTATTTCGGGCAATATTTGGTAATAGTCTTAAAACCAATGATTCATTACAAAAAGGTGTTATTACTGGTATATTGCGTGTTGCTAAGGCTAATTTGTTTTCAGATTTGAATAATTTAACTGAATGTAGTTTACTAGATGAAAGATTTTCTAGCAGTTACGGTTTTACTCAAACTGAAGTTGATGAATTATTAAGCAAAGTGCCAACCACTACGAATTCAGAAGAAATTAAAAATTGGTATAATGGCTATAATTTTGGTGGAGAAGTCATTTATAATCCATGGTCGATTATGCAATGTTTGGCAAGTAAAGGCAAGCTTGATCATTATTGGATTGATAGTGGTGGGACTGATTGGATTGATCATATACTGCTCTCAGATGAGATGCAACAAGAGTTAGATCAATTGTTAGCAGGAAAATCTATAGTGAAAAGATTATATAAACAAATTTCCTTTGCCGATCTAGCAGACAACAGCAATGTATTTTTTAGTTTACTATTATTTACTGGTTATCTTAGTCCAATGCTAGCAAATGATAATGAAGAGTATCCAAGATATAGTTTGAGCATACCAAATAAAGAAGTGCGTAATATTTATGTTGAGCGAGTGATACAGTGGGTTACTAAAAAGTTAAACATTAATATCAGTGATTATGATAATTTTATCGAGTTATTAACCAATCAACAAATTGATCAATTTGCTGAAAGATTACAAAAATATTTACTAAGATCAACTAGATATCACGATTTAACTGAGGAAAAAGATTACCATAATCTAGTTGGGGGCTTGCTTGCCCCTCTGACGGTTAGGTATAATATAGAGTCAAATAGAGAGGTTGGACATGGTCGGTGTGATCATATCTTAACTTCTATAGTTGGTAGGGGAGAGAATGCGATTATCGTTGAGTACAAGGTAGCTAAATCCTCAGAAAGTCTAGCTGATATAGCCAAAACTGGCTTGCAACAAATTATTGATAAAAAATATGATAGTAAAATAAAAGAGTACTCACATGTAAAACAAATATTAAAAATTTCCTTAGCATTTTGTGGAAAAAATATGGAGTTAGAATATGAAATAACGAAGCTCTAATAATAGAGCTTAATTACTTGTATAATAAGCAATTTGGTATCTGACTGGGTTCGGAAATTGTTCACTACGCCCCGCCACTTCCGTACGAGTGGTCGTTTTTTCAAAAATATCGAACAGGAAACGTAGAGAGGTCTCAAGTTTTTTGCCATTCAGTTCAAGGTTCTGAAATACGAATTTTATCATTTTGCATTTTTGAGGCATTTCAGAACCCTGAAAAGTTTTATACGTTTCAGAGGCTAGAGTTATCAAGGTTGAGGCAGTATCAGTAAATTAATCTTTAAGATTTGTGCTAGCTCCTTATCTTCGAGATAAAAAAGTGCTTGAAACGTCTAAGTAATGGGGTTTGCAGAGATTTTTTATGAGATTTGTAGTCATGTAAATATCACTTTTTACTTGACATGATTTAAATTAATCGATATAATATTTTTAAACATCAATTTCCACTGTTAAAGCACATTCTCATCAGCATTTCTTCAATTTATCTGGCATAATGATGCACCAAATGACAACATGTAGTCAGTAAAGAAAATTTAATTTTTTAGACATTGTGCCGCATACTAATCCCGTCTTATAGCATAATTTTTGCTCCTCTCCATCTGGAAGATAAGTAGCGAGAAGGCGTAAGTCAAGAAGCAATCCATTCCTGGTCATTTCTAGGCTCTGTGAACAAAATTTTAATTGTTTAGATTTTGAGTATTTTTAAGCGAAAATTAATAAGATTTTTGCCGGAATAGTTAGTTCTATTTCAAAAAAATCTTATAATTTGCAGCTAAAAAGAGTCGAAATCTAGTAATTTAAATTTTGTTCACAGAGCCTAGGATTGCTGCGTTGCCGTAAAGCACTTTTTCACAATGACGCATGAGACATCTAAAACTTATTAAGGTTTATAATGCAAAGAACTCCTACTAATTAACTCCTACCCAATTTTGTTTTTTTTGTTTGAGGTATAAGATCTTTTGTTTGGATTACTTCTTTACTTACTCTAGGTTTTAGCAATGTTTCTTTAAATTTGATGCTCTCAGTTAAAACATTTTCTATCTTCTGGATATTAGATAAATTTTCAGGAGTAATCTTATTCATAAGATGGTTAGATAAACTAGAAAGCCCTATTTTTTTACAAAAATTTGCTACCTTATAACACATCTTATCCATATTAGTTAAATTAGGTGTTGTCATTTCTATTAATTTAGTTGTATTTTGAATATTCAGATTATACTCTGGGTCTGCCTTTATTTTCTCAACATCCTTATCAGTGAGACATTGTTTTTTGTTAAGATGGGTTAATAATTTGTCATAAAATTGTTCTACTTTTTCTTTAGTGATTTTTTTGCTTTTTATTGTCTTTTGTGCGAAGTCATCAACTTTATCTTCAAAAGATTTTAGAAGCTTTTCTATATCTGTAACATATTGTGCTGGATCCAAACTTGTTACACTTTTTTGAGTTTTAGGTACTGAGACTTTTTGTTCTTCCCATGCTCCATCCTTACTTCTTTTCCATTGTGTTTCCTGAACGATTTCTGTAACAGGATGAACAGGAACTTTAATTTGATAATCATTTTCACTAGCCCATTCTAGAGCAGTTTTCCCTTCAATTTGAATATTATGGTGAGCTGCGTATGCTACTGGATCTTTAATAGGTGAGTGAGCAAAAGTTTCTAACCACTGACCTTTTTTAAATTCAGGAGAGACGTCACTAAATTTGCTCACTATATCTGCTGATTTTGCAATCTCTTTCATGTTATTAAGATTTTCCTTTATATTTTCTTTATAAAATATTCTTAATTCATCAAAGTTATTAATAGATATGTTTTCAAAGTTATTATCCTGGAGTCTTGCACTAACAGTGAGACCTTTTGGATCAAATCCAACTTTTTTCAATTCATCAACTTTTTGATCAACCATAGCCTCTATTTGCTGCTCATCTAACTGATGTATCATTTGCTCTAATGATTTACTATATTTTTCAATGCTAAATGATAAGTTACCTTGCCTAATAGCTTCAGTATATCCAACTCCATCATGGGAAAACATTTTATATGTTTCTTCGATCATAGAACCAAAATCTTGATGAAAAGTCATAAAAGATTTACCGTGATCTATTTTCATTACAGTTTTACCGTCTTGTACCATCAAATTACCGGCATGGTAATCCCCTTCTCCTAACATATGACAAGCAGCAATGACTTTTTCAAACCCTTCTAGTTTTTGTAAGTTTAAATTATTACCTCTAACTCTGGTCTGACCTAATAAACCAGAAAATTCTGAAAGTTGCACCACATTGTCAAAGAATTTGGAGCGGACGTAAAGTGAGTTGTTGTTGGCTTTATTAGGTACTACTAATTCCTCTTTAGGGGCACGATCATACAATAAAAACTGATACATAGAAGAACCTATTAACTCCTGTACACCGTCAGTTCTGTCTGACAAAGCTTGTTTATCCCACTTTTGTTTATCTGCGGTTAAACAATCCTTATAGCTTTTATAGAAATGTTTTAAAATAAAAGTATTACCTGTCTTATTTTCTTGAGCAATATATCCGGCAGATACACCAGCTTGCTTATTGCCCTTTAGTGAAAAACCACTCTGCTTCAAAATTGCTCTATCACGTAACATAGATTCGAGTTTGTTTGTTCTAGGTGCTGGTATCGGTTTATTTCCTTCTGTTCTGGGTGCTGCTGCTAATTTACTTTCTTTAAATGCGTCCATAAGAGGGATATCTATTATCTCCCTTATGTCTTGATTTTGCTCTCCAGGAAACATCTCTTTTATTATCTTTAATGTTTTACCTAAAATGTGTCCAGAATATGGAAAATTCTTCAATTCCTTTTTATACAAATTAATATTAGATTCTGATGGGTCTTGAGAAAGTGCTATTACACTATCGGCAATTCTTCCACATTTTTTAAGTAGTCTTTTATCTGGGTTTTTACCATCTACAATTATAATTTCTTTTAAAGCTTCAAATAGCTTATTGCGTAGTAATAATTTAGTTTCTTCCTGATTTGCCATAGAGACCTATTTTTTTTATTTATAACCAATGGTTCATTGTTAATCTAAGAAAACTTTTTTAAGAGATTTTTTTGCCAAATTTCCTTCAGTAAGAAAGTCCTTATTTAAATGAGTAATCTCATTATTCAATAACCTTAATTGTAAGTAATCACTAATTGCCTGGGTAAATTCACCAATTTTATTCCGAAAGAAATGATCGGCTCCTTGGATGAGCTTATAGTCAACAGTTATATGTTTTTGCTTAGACAATTTACCTACCAGTTCAAGCACTGATTCTTCTGACACAATACTATCTTTGTCACCTTGTATTACAAAGCCAGAAATAGGACATTGAGACAAGAAAGAAAAATCATATTTATTTACTGGTGGAGATACCATAATAAAATTATTAATCTCTGGTCTTCTCATGATAAGTTGCATGGCTACCCATGCTCCAAAAGAAAAGCCTGCTATCAAATTTATACTACCAGTAGGATTGTTAAGCTGTAACCAATCAAGTGCTGTTGCAGCATCGGTCATTTCGCCAACACCATTATCAAACTCTCCTTGGGAACGTCCAACTCCCCGGAAATTAATTCTGAGTACTGTAAATCCATTAGACACTAATGTTTTATACACATAATAAACCACTTTGTTATTCATAGTGCTACCGTAAAGTGGATGTGGATGTAATACTAAAGCAAGTGGAGCTTTAGAATCACTAGATTTAGTATATAGTCCTTCAATCCGACCGGCAGGACCATTAAAAAAAACTTCAGCCATAATTATACACTATCATATATTACTTTATATCGATCACTAAGACAAATTAGTAAAAATTATAGCATGCTACTTGATATATTTCAAGCTAACTAAATACATTAATATATTAATCGGGTTGGTTATATTTAATTTTACTAAATTTATAATAGGTTGTATTTTAGTAAATTTAAACTATTAGTTGCTGTTAAGTGAAAATAACAATCATTTTTATATTATTATTTATAATTTCTATAGCAAATAAGGTTTATGGATCAGCTTGGTTAATCGACTCAGGTAGGTATAGATATATGGCTACTACTGCTACTATCGATAAAAATTCTGAAAATATTAAGCAAATAAGAGCCGATCTCTTTTTACAAATTCAGCGTAAACTAGCCCATTTAAGAGAACGTATCAAGTTGGTTAACAATTCATCAGCTCTGTATAATAAGTTATTTTGCCAAATTCAATCTTTAGAACGTAGCTCAAGAGAAATATCTTCATACCAAGATCAATTAATGAGAATTTTTGCTATCGAATATGGCATTAATAATAACCAAAATTTAGCTATTCAATTGCTTTATAAAGAAAATAAATTTCAGGGAAGTAATGATATGAACTACCTATCTAACAATAAAGAAATTGGTATATTTTATAAAATTAAGCTTTTTCAGAATATTCATCGGGTAGTCTCAGTTCAGCCAAGAATATACATAACTCAAGATGGGTGTGAGCAGCAATTTTCTTATGAATTATTATTGTTATCAGCAATATCCAAAAAAATACGGACAATTTTAGGTGAAACTTCAGTATTTGCTCAAGGTATTTTGAGTTTTGGGCAGAACCTAAATAATCCATATGGCAAAAGAAGTCATTATAGTTTTTCAATATCTGAGGGCGTTGAATTTAAAAATGGCATTATGTTATTAAGCTTTGCCAAATATTATATTAGAAAAAATTACGGTAATATTTATAATAAAACTTTATATAAGCAATTTTCAATTGCAAAAAATATTAAGTTTGGTAATCTAAAGAAAAATAGTATAACAACACAAATAGGGTATTTTTCGGATAAAAGCCTGATTAAGCAACGTTATAAAATATCGGGAGTAATATTTTCAATATGGATGGATATATAAGGAGCCTGAATATAGAATTTTTAGATATTCTAGGTTCTGTTGACAAAAATTATAGTTAGGCAAGAGGAATAAAAAGTTGCCATAGTAAGAAGAAATGGTAGTTTCTAGTTATCAAAAAAAGGAACTACCAATATGAAGTATTACATAGAAGAACAAGCATGGGAAGTAATTTTATCATTTTTTAAGGAAAGAAATGGTATACACAACAAGAATGAAGAAAAAACGAGACATTTTATTGAAGCAATATGGTTTATTGTTAGAACAGGTTGCCAATGGCGTCTTCTACCTGATGATTATGGTTGTTGGTACAGTATTTATCGCAGATTTAAGAGATGGGTTGACAAAGGTATATGGGAGGATTTAATGGATTATGTTAAAGTAGATGCAGATATGGAATCAATTATGATTGATGCAACTATTGTGAGAGCACATGCTTGCTCATCTGGATATATCAAAGGTAATCAAGAAGAAGCGGCTTTAGGTAGAAGTAGAGGTGGTTTTAGTACTAAAATTCATGCCCTTGTTGATGCCCTTGGTAATCCATTAAAGTTTATACTAACTGCTGGGCAAAGAAATGATATAACTCAAGCGGGAAATCTTACTCAAGATGTTCAGAATACGACTGTGATAGCCGATAAAGGATACGATAGTAGTGCATTTGTAGAAAGTTTAGAAAATAAGGGGTGTGAGATTGTTATACCACCAAAATCTAACCGTAAAGTACAACGTGAATATGATAAACATACTTATAAGGAACGATATTTAATTGAGTGCTTATTTGGTAAAATCAAACATTTTAGGCGTATATTTTCTAGATTTGATAAGGCTCCAGCCACTTTCTTAGCTTTTCTAAATTTCGTTGGAACTTTAATATGGTTACGTTAAAATTTTTGTCAACAGAACCTAGCAAAAGAACGGCTAGTTACTGATTTACAAATATCTCATATTAAGCTCAAATTAGCTGAGAATGATTTTTTTAACACGATAATCGAAGAAGGGATTATTAATAATGAGATGGTTATAGAAATTTTATATAAGTATAAATTATTGCCACTATTAAGTGTACAAGAAACACAGGTTAAGATTTATGATTATTCAAAAATTGATCAATATGTCAGAAATGGTTATTTCATTTATGAAAACGGTAAAAGTAATGAGGTGCTTGCTATAAATGACCTAGCCTATTTAGGAAAGTTATCAGCCATACATTATAACGTGCAAATTAAGTTGGTTAGAAAGAATGATTTTTATCAATTACTTGAACGAAATTTTAGTCACTTGAATATCATCAAATCCAAATATTTTCTTGAATTTCTCTCATTATACATGATAGCAAAAAACATCAATTACACTAAGTCAATTATCATATTTTTTTTGATATATTTTGCTATATTACTTAATTTTAAACATCTTTTTCATATAATTAATATTATCTGTTATTTTTCACAAAATATTTTAAAAATTATACTATTTAACCAAGCGGCAATTACGCCAGATACCATATTTAAAATTAGTGATATATATTCCAATGATTCCCTACCTATTTATACTATCTTACTCCCACTATATAAAGAATCAGGCAAATTAAAGTCAATAATTAGTTGTATTGCTAATATTAATTATCCTAAACATAAATTAGATGTCAAAATCATTGTTGAAGCAGATGATTATTTGATGATCAAGGAAAGCATTCTATATGAATTACCTTGTTATATACATTTGATTAAAGTGCCATTTACTCTACCTAGAACTAAACCGAAAGCTCTTAACTATGCCATGCAATATTGTAAAGGAAAATATGTAGTAATATATGATGCGGAAGATATCCCTGATACTGATCAACTTCTTAAAGCCGTAATAACCTTTGATAGTTTACCAAAAGAATATGTCTGTTTGCAAGCTAAACTTAATTTTTATAATGAGAATGAAAATTTACTCACTAAGCTTTTTAGTATAGAATATTGTTTATGGTTTAAATATCTTCTAAAAGGTTTAAGTATAATGAACTTACCGGTGACTCTTGGGGGAACTAGCAATCATTTTAAGGTTGATGCTTTACAAAAAATAGGCTTCTGGGATGCTTATAATGTTACTGAGGATGCTGATTTAGGAATTAGGCTATATTCATTTGGTTATAAAGTTCATATGATCGATTCTTATACTTTAGAGGAATCGCCTATAGATATTATCAATTGGATAAATCAAAGGTCTCGTTGGATAAAAGGATTTATCCAAACATTTTTGGTATTCCTTGCCCAAAAAGACAAATATAAAAGGTTTAAATTCTATCAAATAATTACTATTTTCATTTTTATTGGTTTTTCTTCTTATGGTTTTTGTTGTGTACCATTTCTAATAATAACTATTAAAATTAATAAATTGGCTGTAGTTAATTATTTGTGGATAGTTAATAGTTTTTTTGCTTTTTCGTACCTTTATGGCAGTGCTTTTTTTATTTTACTGAGCAAAAAAGGCAAAATAACTAATTTTCGAGTATTAGATGTTGCTGCCTTGTTAGTATGGTCTTTGTATTTTTTACTGCACACGGTAGCAAGCTATAAGGCTATTTGGCAGATTGTTTTTATGCCCTTCAAATGGGATAAAACCCAGCATGGGATTAGCACCCTAGACCTTGAATAGAGCTATATAGCTAACCCGAATAGATTTTTGATATTATTAAGTCCCTAAATGTCATTGCAAGAAGGCGTAGCCGACGAAGCAATCCATTCCCGATCATTTTCAAGATGACCCCAAAAAGTTAGCCCTCGCGTCTTTCCGATCTCTTCCGGTCGTTAGGATTCAACATTGCCTTACGAAGTCTAATTGATTTAGGAGTAACTTCTACCCTTTCATCATTTTCGATATAGCTGATAGATTGTTCTAATTTCATAATGATTGGTGGAATGAGCCGCATAGCTTCATCCTTACCTGAAGCCCTGACATTTGACAATTGCTTGGCTTTTAGAGGGTTGACCTCTAGATCATTATCCCGATTATGTTCTCCTATAATCATTCCCTGATATACTAGTTCATTAGGGTTTATAAACATTTTTCCACGATCTTCAAGATTCCATAGAGCATAGGCAACAGCTTCACCATCTCCATTAGAAATTAACACTCCATTACGCCTTCCTTCAATAGCTCCTTTATAGGGAGCATAGCTATGGAAAACACGGTTCATAACACCGGTACCCCGAGTTTCAGTTAAGAATTGACCGTGATAGCCAATAAGACCACGTGATGGTCCTAAAAATGTTACTCTAGTTTTACCGCCACCAGATGGACGCATATCAGTCATTTCTGCTTTACGTATGGCAAGTGACTTAACCACAACCCCAACAAAATCATCATCAACATCAACTTGGATTTCTTCAATTGGTTCTAATCTCTTCCCCTGTTCATCTTCTTTGAATAATACGCATGGTCTGCTGATTGATAGCTCAAAACCTTCACGTCTCATAGTCTCGATTAATATTCCTAATTGTAGCTCGCCACGACCTGCAACTTGAAAAGCATCTTTTTCTTCAGTTTGGCTGACCTGTATTGCTACGTTACTTTCGATCTCTCGCATCAATCTATCGCCTAAAACTCTAGCAGTAAGTTTTGAACCTTCTCGTCCAGCAAGAGGAGAGTCATTTACTCCAAAGGTCATAGATAATGTTGGTGGGTCTATAGGTAAGGATGGCAGTGCTACCATTATCTCAGGAGCGCATATCGTATCAGCTACAGTAGCATCCTGAATTCCAGCAATGGCAATAATATCTCCAGCATATGCAACATCGACAGCTACACGTTCTAGTCCCCGAAATGAGAGTATTTTACTTATTCGAGCATTTTCAATTGCCATATTATCACGATTAAGCACTTTAACATTTTGGTTAGTCTTAATTGTCCCACTATGGATACGACCGGTAAGCACACGACCAAAATATGGGTTATATTCTCTAGTGGTAACAAGCATAGAAAAGGGAGCATCGCTATCAGCAATAGGAGTAGGCACATGAGATACTATCAAATCAAAAAGTGGAGCAAGGTCTTTTTGTTCATCTTCTAAATGACGCGATGCCCAACCACTACGCCCTGAAGCATAGATAATAGGAAAATCTAATTGTTCATCATTTGCCTCTAATGCCATAAATAATTCGAATACTTCATCGACTACTTCACTTACCCTTCTATCAGGGCGGTCAATTTTATTGATAACAACAATTGGTTTTAAACCAAGTTTCAGAGCTTTTGACAACACAAATTTTGTCTGAGGCATTGTGCCTTCAGAAGAATCAACTAGTAGTATAACCCCATCTACCATAGTAAGAATGCGTTCTACCTCGCCACCAAAATCAGCGTGACCAGGAGTATCAACTATATTGATACGGATATCTTTCCACATCAAGGAGGTGCATTTAGCTAAAATGGTTATACCACGTTCACGTTCCAGGTCATTTGAATCCATAGCACGCTCTGCTACTTCCTGGTTTGCTCGGAAAGTTCCACTTTGCTTAAGCATATTATCAACTAGAGTGGTTTTACCATGATCAACGTGGGCGATAATAGCAATATTGCGAATAGCAGACATCAAAAACCTTTAATATATTTTTTGATTTGCATTATAGAGCATAATAGATCAAAAGGGAATAGAGTTCTTATACTGTTTGTATAGTATTTTTATTATATATAGTCAATTCCGGAGAATTTGGGGTTAGGATGCTGTCGGAAACAACTAGAACACTTTTAAGTTAAATAATTTGTACTTGTAGAATTTGGAATTTTAGTTTATTAGATTACGAGTTTTTAGGTTTCCCGATAAGCTACCTATTGCAAAAATAATAAACTAAACATAAGAGAACAGATGTCAAAAAGATTATCATTATTACCAAAATCCCTCCATTTGGATTTTAGCAAACCAGAAGTTAAGCAAGAAAATGAGTCTTGGGAAAAAAAAACTAAACTAGAGCTGGGAACTAAATCTGATAATACATTACTCTGTGTTGATTTTGATGGAACAATGGTAAAACACTCTCTAGAGCGGTTTCTTAGTGATGCCTTTGTACCTAATGCGAAGTATTTAGAGGAGTTTCTAGCAAATGAAACAGAAAATGAACAAAACAAAGAACTATTAAGAAAAATATCAGATTTTAGACCTCATGTAGATCGATTCCTAGCAGATGAAACAAAAGGTTGGAAAAACAAGGATCAATTAGTAAAACTATTGAAAGAAGCATTAAAAGTAGAATGTCATATAGCCATTGTATCTTTTTGCTCATATCCTGATGCCATCAAATATGCTCTTGATCAGCTCTTAGGAAAAGAGGCAATTGAAAAAATTCTGGTAGTGTCGTATCCCCTTGGAGAGGGAATGTCTCACATGGGTAAACAGAACCATATAGAAAAAGCTAAGGGCTATTTTGGTGTTGATAATAATCAAAATGTTGTTTTAATAGACGATGATCCCAATAATGGATATATAGCATCTAACAATGGAATGCATGCAATACATGTTGGCAAAAATGATACCAAATATTTAGATCAGGCTTTTAAGATACTTAACGAAGAAGTACCAACGCAAAAAGCAACTAATCAACCATCTGAATATACAGTTAGTCAAGATAGTTTAGCTCAATCAACTTCACCAATAGATAGTGGATTAGAACTGTCAGGAGAACTCTCCTCTGATTCGGATATAACTTTGTAGCTAACTCGATTAGCTATACTTCCGTCATTAGACCCCTTGCAAAACTCGCTTCTTATCTTCCAGATGAGAAGGAGCAAAAATTATGCCATAAAAAGGGATTAGTATGCGGTATATGGGATAGGAAATTAAATTTTCTTTACTGACTACATGTTGTCATTTGGTGCATCATTATGCCAGATAAATTGAAGAAATGCTGATGAGAATGTGCTTTAACAGTAAAAAGTAATATTTACATGACTACAAATCTCATAAAAAATCTCTGCGAACCCCATTACTTAGACGTTTCAAGCACTTTTTTATCTGGAAGATAAGACGCGAAGGTAGCAGGCTTCGTTTCTCCTAAAAATCCCGATGGCTTCTTTGACTTATGCAGGAAGTCTACTAAAGTAATTATATTTTGAGCTATAAGTAGAGTTTAAAAAATAAAAATTGTAAAATTGCTAGATGTATAGCGTAGATATATAAAGCATTATGACTGATAATCCGTAAATTTACAGCAAGTTTCTGCTCAAAATTTCTTGCGACCATAAATATATATCCTAAAACCCCGAATATAATGACTATAAATACGTAAATATACGAAAACTGAAAAATAGCTATGGTATGCATTATGGACAAAATTATAGATATTGCAATGGTAAGCCTAAGATTACCTAGATCATGCTTAGCAATATAGCCAAGTAGCATGATAGCCATAGATAAGGTTCCGTAATCAATAAGGAACCAACTACAGAACCAAAGAGAGCCAAGGAAAACAACATGACAATAGCCTTTATAGAAAAAATTATTTAAGCTATTACGAAAATAATAAAGATAGCATTGTCCTAAAAAAATAGGGATAAGTATATTAGTTACAGTAAATTCCCTAAATAATATGGTAGTAAAAATATATAGCAGAACTCCAACTACCAAAATTCTAATTTTTGGTTTTGTATGAAAATTATAGCCAGCAAAAAAGCAAAAAATCGGCATAGTAGTACGACCAATAACTCGCATTATTTCGTACTCAGGAAAAAAATATAACCCCAAATGATCTATTACCATAGTTATCATGGCTATAGTCTTCAAAAAATCTTGATAATTAGACTCAGTTTTCATCATTAATACATTTCTTTGGATAAAGCTTAAAACAAAAAACCATTAGAAAAAACGTTGCTACTCCAACTATAATTGTTGCTGCTAGCATAAAAGCTTTTACTAATAAGAATTCGGTATAATAATATTGGGCATAATAATGTTTAATTACCCAAATTACTAGTGTCATTATTATGCAGCTTAATAAAATCTTGCCACAAAATAAGTATAATTTTGCATCAATAAAAGAAAGACCATATTTCTTTGTGTGTACGTATAACAACCAAACATTATACCAAGCGGTAATAGAACAGGCAAGAGCTATACCAAGGTGACCAAACTGCCTCATCATAATAATATTTAATATAGTATTCACCGTAAGGGAATATAAGGTTATTTTTAAAGGAGTTTTTGTATCATGATTAGCATAAAAAATCGGGGTCAAAATTTTGCCAAGTATAAAAGCTGGCAAACCAAGGGAAAAAGCAGAAATAGCCTCAGCGGTTTTAATGGTATCAGCATAGGTAAAAGCCCCCCGCTGATATATTATATGAATGATTGGTTCTGATAGCACAATAATACCAAAAGCCGCTGGTAAAGATAATAACAGCCCAACTTTAATAGCATTATTTTGGATATTTGCCGCTTTCTTTAAATCATTCATTTGATAGGTTTTCGATAATTCTGGTAATAATATAGTACCAAAAGTTACCCCTATTATTGATAAAGGAAATTGGTATATTCTATCTGCATAAGATAATATTGAAATCGCCCCTTCGATGAAGCTAGCTATTGATTGCGAGATAAATAAGCTAAGCTGCTGAAATCCTGAGCTAACAACCGCTGGCCCCATATTGGACAAAAACTTTTTTACATCTCTATTATATGGATCAAAAACTAGCGGAAACGATAAACCAACTCTAATGACACAATAAAACATAAAAATGATTTGTAATAAGCCAGCAATCACCAGAGATAAACTAATCGATATAGGGGCAGATATACATTCTTGTAATGCTACCGTTGTAATAATCACAAGAATATTTAAAATAATCGGAGAAAAAGCAAAAGCTGCGAACCTCTTTACTGAATTTAGAATACCCCCAAGCATCGCCGCTATCGAAATAAAAACCAAATATGGCATAGTGATACGGCACAGAGCAATTGTTAAATTAAATTTCTCTGGATCTTCATGAAAACCAGGAGCAATAATAAACATTAAGGAAGGCATCATAAGTTGCATTAGCACTACTACCATTACTAAAGTAATTAGTAAAATAGTAAATATAATACCGGTGAAATGGCGTGCTGCCTCACGAGATTCTATGATTTTTGTATTAAAAATAGGTACAAAAACGACTGATAGAGCCCCTTCGCCAAAAATACGCCTAAATAGGTTGGGTAATTTAAAAGCAACATTAACGCTATCAGCAACACTACCAGCTCCAAATAATGAAGCGACAAATAATTCTCTAGCAAGACCAGATATACGAGAAATTAAGGTAAATAAAGCTATTATAATTCCAGAACGAAATAATGTATATCCCTCGCCTTTCATTTGTTATTCCAATTTTGAGTATATGCCACTATATCAAAGCTAACTCTTTGCCCTTGATATACCTGTATCAATTAACTCTTTGGCTTTTTTAGCATTTTCCCAGCCAATTATCTTTACCCATTTACCTTTTTCTAGATTTTTATAATGTTCAAAGAAATGTACTATTCGTTGCCTTAGAATCGGGCAAAGACTATCTAAATCTTCTATTGAATCAAAAGTAATATCTAGCTTAGAGCTAGGCACAGCAATAATTTTTTCATCCAATCCAGATTCATCTTCCATCATTAAAACCCCAATGGGGCGTGATCTAATTACGCAACCAGGTACAACAGGATAATGTGCTATGACCAATACATCTACTGGGTCACCATCTTCTGACAGAGTATGTGGGATAAATCCATAATTACCAGGGTAAAACATGGCAGTTTGCATGAATCTATCAACAAATATCGCTCCTGACTCCTTATCCATCTCATATTTTACTGGATTACTTGCCATTGGAATCTCGATAATTACATTTATTTCTTCATATTCAGCTTTGCTCTTAATTTTCTCAACTAACATCACTTTATCCAATTAATAAATAATTCATTTTGAATTTTTGTAAGCAAACACCTACACAATGTATAATATATGGCTTTAAAAGTTTTTCATCACTTACTATACCATCTTTATTAGACGCCACTAATAGTCCAGAAGCAAATTTTTCAAACATTTTTTCTTCAATCTGCTGGATAGAATTTGTACCATCTAATAGTTCAATAATATATTTTTCATGCAATTGCAATGGAACCAAAGCATTAATTCGATTTGTCACAACCAAATTAGTTTGTCCTAACTTTTGAGCCTGATATCTTACTAACTCACTTACTTTTGGTTTTGATGAGACATCATATATTGAGCTAGGTTTTGTTGCGAATATTTGCACATACCCTTGTAACACCAGTTTTATAATTACAGAATCTAATTCTTCCTTAAAATCTTTAAGTTGGAATTTCTCTAACTTTTTCATAGCCAGTTTAGAGACTTGATCTAAAGTCAAAGGATTACCAATATTATCGGCATAAACATAGAAGACGGTCTTCATTATAGAAGAAGACGTTGAAATACCAGGGGATTCTGAATTATTATAATAAAATTCCAAATTTTCTACTGCATTGTTTAAATCCACCTCACTTTCAAGCCTGACTGGTATGATATTAAAAGTAGTATAGAAGTCAGATAATTTACTTGGTTCAATTGTCCTATTGATCATGACATTATTGTGACATAACAAAGTAGTTCTAAATTTACGATTAGTAATAAAGTCCATATATTGTTCAGTTCTTACAATATCATTTATCGATTGTAATTTTTCTGCCGTCTTTTCCGGCAAATTACCGACAAACATAGCAGAAAGTGAGGAATCTCCAAGATAATTCAGATTATGTTTTCTAGCGTTACTTACAAATTCCTGGAAGTAAAAAGCTGTATTCTCTTCTCCGAGATATTCGTGTAACAAATATGAATTGCCTAACTTCTTAAGAAAGTTAGTTTCGTGCTGTAAGAACTTAGAATAAGGACTCTCTGATTTTTCTAGAGAATCACTAACAAAATCTAATAATAATTTAGCTTGTTGTAGTTTATCATGGTTATCAGTAAAGATAGCACTATGAAACATCATCATATCTCTAATAGTTTTCTGCATATTCCAACCTGGCAGAGTATTATAGCTGATAAAGGCAATACCATTAGGACTTAATAATTTACTAGATATTTCAAAAATCTTGTTACAAACCACATCCGGCACCCAAGAAATTACCCCATGACAAATTATATAATCAAATTTACCAAATGATTCATCAATATCCAATATCGATAAACATTTTAGCTCAATATTCTTTAGACCTAAACTCTTTACTACTTCCAATCCGTTATTAATTTGTACTTTTGACAAGTCAATCCCTAAAGAATAAGATTCTGGATAACTTTCGGCAAAATCAATCATATTACCGCCTTCACCGCAACCAATATCAAGTATCCTAGCATTTTCTACCATAGGAGGTTGCATGCCAAATACTAGACCTATAGTTCTTAAATGCTCTGGTCTTGTATAAGCAAAAGGAAAACTTTCATAAGGAAAATCATCATAGTTAATATCATTGGTTTGATTCTTTGACAAACCATCATTAGGATTGTTTTTTTGACCCATAATTTGTTCCAAATTAATTAATATTAAAGTAATGATTTTTAGTTGATTTAGTGTTTTTAAGCAAGATATTTTTATATTATTTTAAGATAAATATCTATGGTTTTAATGTCATCCCTACTTCGGTGCAGGATCATGAATAACATTTAAATTTCTTTTGATGTTATTTCTTCTTGATCTTTTTATAGTATATCCTATATTTATGATTTGTTTCGTACAAGTGAGTCTTTTTACCTCCATTTGGAATAAGAATAATTATTTTTCCATTTGCAGTGTTTTAAAAGCGGGTGTAGCTCAGGGGTAGAGCGCTACCTTGCCAAGGTCGAAGTCGAGGGTTCGAATCCCTTCACCCGCTCCAGTACAAAACTATCTTATGGTAATACATATTCTCTCTACGGAGACGACACTAAACATATGTCTGGAATAGAGTTAAATAAAATTGCTGCTTCTATTTTATTAGCCAGTTTAATTGCAATGATGGTAGGGTTTATAACAGATATTCTGTATAAGCCAGTTTTACATCCTGAATCTCGAGGCTACAAAGTAGAAGTAACAGAAGATTCGCCTAATGGATCTGATGCGAACGCGATTGCGGAAGCACCAGTGAATATAGAGGAATTGATGAAAACTGCTAATGCTGAGGCGGGAAGGGAAATAGCAAAAAAATGCTTAATGTGCCATTCCTTTGACAATAGTAAAGCTAATAAGGTTGGACCACATCTATGGAATATCGTTGGGACGGAAAAAGCTAAAGCAGAGAATTATAAATATTCAACTGCTCTATCTAGCAAAGGGGGAATATGGGATGAAGAAAGTTTATTTCATTTTTTGCATAAACCTAGCCAATATATACCTGGAACAAAGATGTCTTTTGCTGGTTTAAATAAGCCTCAAGATATAGCTAATGTTATAATGTTTTTAAAGACATTTGTTCATGACTAAATGATAATTGCTTGAACCAACTAAAATTATTTCAAAGTAAACTTAGCTTATTATCATTCCATTCGTTATTATTCTAGGCTCTGTGAACAAAATTTAAATTGCTAGATTTCGACTCTTTTTAGCTGCAAATTATAAGATTTTTTTGAAATAGAACTAACTATTCCGGCAAAAATCTTATTAATTTTCGCTTAAAAATACTCAAAATCTAAACAATTAAAATTTTGTTCACAGAGCCTAGTCATTTTGTGTATTTCTTTATTTTTTTAATAATTATAATATTCCTGTTTTTAATGAGATAGGATATGGTTGTTTACAATTGTTTAACCAGGAGTTATAGTAGGAATTGTCTTAATTAATAACCTCAGAATCGAAGATTAATTAAAGGTATCATATGAGCATCTTTGAAATTTCAATAGTAGAATGGTGGCTGATCGCTGGCATTATTTGTATAATTATAGAATTTGCTAATATTCCAAATGTTGGTTTTTTATTTTTGGGTTTAGGCGGAATATCCAATACAATAATATTGAGTAATTATCCGAATCTTTTAAAATACCAGTATATAGTTTTTGGTTTTGCTTCTTTTATATGGTTGATTATTTTATGGTATCCACTAAAATTCTATGTTAGCAAAAAACATGGTAAATACGAGTATTCTGATATGTTCGGTCAAGAAGTACAAGTATATAGTAATGAACTCCTAGTAGGAGAAAAAGGACAGGTATTGTGGTCAGGAACGATTATGAATGCCAAACTCAGCAGAGACTCTGTAAAATCAGCGTATAAAGGAGACACGCTTCGCATAATACAAATTGATGGTAATGTTCTTATATGTACTGCAGAAAATTTGAAGAAGTGAGATCAACAAAGTGGCTACTATTATTATCTACCTAATAGGAAAACCAGGAACCGGAAAGTATACTATAGCAAAAGAAATAGCAAGGGCTGGTTATAGTATATGTGATAACCAACATATCAATAATCCTATTTTTTCACTACTAAATTATGATGGATTAACTCCTATTCCAGAATTTGCTTGGGATGCAATTAGACTTATACGAGATGGTATTTTTAATTTTTTAAGCCAAGAAATTAGTAATAGTTATGTTCTTACCAATTGTCTGTATGAAGTTGATGGTGATCGTAAGCTTTTTAACCAAGTACAACAGCTAGCAATAAATCGCAGATCAGTGTTTATTCCAGTAAAATTACTGATTTCAGAAGAAGAAAATATTAAACGAATTCAACATCTAGATAGGCTGCTTCGTTATAAATCAATCGATGTACAAGATGTTTATCCAGAATATCCATTAATTCAAATTTCTCATCCTAATTTATTTGAGCTTGATGTTACAAATCTCTCTGCTAGTGAGGCTGCAAGGAATATATTACAGCATGTTAAGTTCTATAGCTAAACAAGGAGTACTCAAAGTTTACAAACGTCTATAGGCTCTGTGAAGAACCACTTTAGTGGCAACGAAGCAATCTACTCACCAAGCGTCACTGCGAGACCATGTAATGGTCGAAGCAATCCATTTCTAATTGAATTTATTTCAGGATGACTCGAATTTTGTAAGAATAGCATGTTCTTTAGTAATTACTGGAAAAAACTGTTTGTTAAAAGGAAATAACTCTACTGTTTTATTGTTGACAAACTCAATTTCAATAATATCACCTGCATTAAAATTAAAAATATTTATAATTTTTCCGATAACGACTAAATTGGCATCTAGTACTAATAAACCTTTTAAGTCTTCAATGTAAAATTCCTCTTCACTTAAGGAAGGGAAATCTGACCTATGACAAAAAAGCTTACATCCTTTTAATCCTTCAGCGGAGGTTCTATTATTCACTTGGTTAAATCTACATATTATATCACCTTTAGAATTTTGACTAAGTAGTTTAAGAATAATTTTTTCTCCTAATTCATCAACTAAATTCATTTTAATGATATTAGTATTTGGAATAGTAAAAGATTTTACTATAACATTGCCCTTTATTCCTTGTGCTGATAGTACTACACCAACAAAAATTAAACCTTCTTTAGACATCATTTAACCATATAATACTACCTAATTCATTAAGAGAAACCATTTTTTCTTTTTAGGATAATTTCCAGTCGTTTTCTCTAATTTTTCAAAATGCAATATGCCAAAACTATATCCAATCATGATTGAAATTGTAATAATCAGCAATCCATAATTACCTAAATATTCTGTTAAATAAATAAGCCCAAAAGATGTGATAACATACATCACCATACGTGATACAGCATATATAAAACCACAATAAGTAAAACGTTTAAAAATAGGAAAATATTTGTAAAAAATTGATGTAGCTGGAGTGAAACGAGGTACAAAAAACATCATAAATGACTGGAGTAAAAGAATATCAAATGGCGTTCTAACATTATTTAATAAGTATGGATAAATCAAAATAAAACCCCAGAAAATTACTAGTCTGATTTTTAAAATCACTATAGGATATATATAATAACTTAAATATACCAATGGCAAAATTCCTAACATTTCTGCCACTGAAACGAAGACATTTTGGCGAATGACTTGTTCAGCCGTATAACCAAAATTATTTCTAAGAATTTCTCCACAATAAACAAATGCTAAATAAAAACATACCGGCCAAGTACAACCCATTAAAAAACAAGATAAGGTTGTGATTTTATTAACTTTTTTTGTCCAAATAGGGTTATTTTTTAGTATATCTTGTTCTTCATTAATGTCTGCAAAAATTCTTTTTATTCGCCGTTTTGTGTCGACAAATTCTGGGGCTTCTCGTAAAGTCGTCCTAGCTACTGAACCAATTAACGCAACTGATGCACCAAACCAAAAAGCATAACGCCAATTGAAATTGCAAGAGGTAGCAATAGATGCAATGCCCAAAGCAAATGTTCCCCCTAATATAGATAAGAAAACCAATAATGATACAGCTGAATATTGTTGTGGTGGTTTTATAGTTTCAGTCAAATATAGCTCTGCCCCTATTATTTCTCCCATGGAACTAATACCTTGCACAATAAGACATATTGATAAAATCACAGTAGCAGTGATACCTATTTCAGCATAAGTTGGTAAATTAGCAATGATAAGACAAGAAATTGCCATCATGAAAGTGGTGATAATAACGGTTGATTTACGACCTACATTATCACCAATCCATCCAAAAATTAACGCCCCTATAGGTCTCAATAAATATGTAGCACAAAAAGTAAAGGATAAAAGTAATTGTGCTGCATACGGGTCATATTTTGGGAAAAAAAGTTCATTAAGAACTACCATCATATGTATATAGAGCATCAGATCAAAATATTCTAAGAATGTACCGACTGAGAGTAACAAAACGACCTTTTTTTGTTTTTTAGTTAGATTGCTTTGAATATGTCCCCCCTCTTTTTGTACCAATCTGCTCATTTTTGCTTTTATATTCTCCCTATTCAATTGACTATACTATTAACCATATCTTTAAAAGGCTTATTCTTATACCAAATTGAGATTACTTACCCCTCCCTAACTTTGAACCAGCTTTTTTTTGTTTTTTACTTTAAGATTTGTTGCAACTTTAGTTGACTTTATTTTTCTGCTATATGTTTTTGATGGTACCGTTATCTTTGCTATCAATTTATTAGCCATTGTCTTATTACTGCTCAGTTTATCAAAATGCGTATCTAATAGTTTTACCATTTGCAAATTTCTAGACTCAGCAGATCTGCCACCAGTGACAATAGCAACCAATGATTTGTTTTTTCTAGTTGCAGCAGTAATCAAGTTATAGCCAGCTGGAGTGGTATAGCCAGTTTTTAACCCTTCAACTCCTTCATAAGTTTCATTCACTTTATTATGCCCTCGTATAGTTTTACCTCTAAAAACAAAGTTATTTTTAGAAAAATAACTATAATATTTGGGAAAATCTCGCTTAATAGCTATAGATAGTTTAGCAAGATCCCGAGCGGTAGTTTTTTGACAAGGATGATGCCATCCAGAAGCATTTTTAAAATAAGTATCTCTCATACCAAGCTGATGAGCCCGAATAGTCATCAACTGAGCAAATTTTTCCTCACTACCTTTGATATTTTCAGCTACAACCATAGCCGCGTCATTTGCAGATTTAACAATTAGGGCTAAAATAGCCTCTCTTACAGTAATAGATTCTTTCGCTCTAAGCCCTAGCTTACATGGCAACATTCTTTCTGCATTTTTTGAAACATATAATTTTTGGTTCATTGATAATCTGCCAGATTCTACTGCTTCAAATAATAAATACAAGGTCATTAGTTTTGTCAATGAAGCTGGATATATTTTAGTAGTAGAATTTCTATCATGCAATATTCTACCGGTTTTGCAATCTACAACAAGACTTGTCTGAGTTGGCAAAGATACCGGCTTTTTTGCAGCATAAGCAGGACATGAACTTATACTGAACGTTATTATACAGGAAAAAAATAGCAATAGTTGTAATCGCATTAACATAATTATATATTTTTATATATCTTGTTAAGATATAACAATATTACAAGTCATAGCAAGATTAAAATATCGTTAAGATAAAAAATTATCCTAAACTGTAATCCTTAAAAATTTTTAATAATAACCTTTATTATTTTGTAATTGTAGATTTTTTTTTGTTCTCTAAAGCCTTTGTTAATTCAGTTTCATCTAACGTTTTTATAGGGTCTAACATAGTACCTGATGTTTTTATTTTAAGATTTACAGGAGTATTTTGATTACTAGAATCGTTTAAATTAAGTTTTAAGTCTGCTATATAGAAAGATAATATTGAAGATAATGTCATGTCCCAATTATATACATTTACAGCTAATGATGCAGACCCACTAGTATATTTCGTATTAAATACTACATCTTTTATTGTAACTATACCATTTTTTAACTGAATGTTGCCACGCAAACTATCCAACTCAGTTTGCCCTTGATACACAGCGTGGGCTAAATCTTCTTTTAAATATTTAAGATTATAATCTTTATTATTAACTTTTTCTATAAATGAATCAATGGAAAAGTTACTGATTTTAGCATTTTTTACGACAAACTCTGATTGAGTGCTAAGCTCATATAACAATTTTTTTAAACTATCACCATTAGTGGCGAGTGTTCCATTGATACTCATCCCCCCATAATTGTTTAGTAACCCTTTCGGAAAGATATTAGATAATTGAGCTAAATCAATAGAATTTAGGGCATAAACAAAGTTAAGAGTATATGGATCTAATAAAATATTACCTTCTGCTGCTAATTTACCAGAAAGTAGATTTGCTTCAAGGTTACTGATTTTAAATAAGGTATTGTTATTTGCTAAAGCAAATTTAATATCTTGTAATACTAGAGCATCCTGCATTATTTTTGATAACATGCCATCTAATTTTAACTCTATTTTTTCTAAATCAAATTCATTTAGTAATTTATTTCGTAGATTAAGTAAAGATTCAGCCGTTAAATAGTTAACATTAAGAGAACCATCATTTATTGTAACTTCTAATTGTGGTTTAATATTATTTGCTAACAAATTGGCACTAAGATTGATGTAATCACTATTGGTTCTTATATCAAGATTACTAATTTCAATATTACCTGGCGAAATATTTGCTAATATATATGCTTTACCAAATGAATTATTTTCCATAAGTATATCATTGATCGTGATATCAAAATTACCTAAATAATCAACTGTCCTAATGGGAATATATTTAGCTAGATATGATTCATCTTTCATATTTTCTGACAAACTTTTGGCAAATTTCACCATTGGAGAAATTATCGGATAATCCTCTCTATTTAAATCTATCGAGGAGAAGTCAAGAATAGCTATAAAATGCGGCATAGAACCAATAAATCTAGCCGTAATATTACCGGTAACTTTAGTGTTTTCAGTTTTCAGCATAAGGTTTTGTAAATATACATCTATTAAAGTTAGTTTTAAATCTGAGGATAAAATAAAAGCTGTAGGCTTTTTACTAACTGCCTGTTGATAACCTAAAGTATTCAATACAGAATTAAGGTCATTATGTTGCAAGTAAATTGTGCCATCAAATATACTTCTTACTGAGTTTTGAGTTACATTACCTACAAATTGAAAATTTCCTCCAGATTTTATTGTACCAGAAAAATCATTAACCACTAATACCCCTTTGTCTAAATTAAGCAAAATTTTAGTATTATTTAATACCTCATCATTATTTAATATTATTTGATCAACTAAAATATTGGTGATAATTGATTTGTTATCAAAGAGAAACCTTAACCCAAAGACTGAATTGCTAAATTGTTTAATATTATTTGATGAGGTAATTAGTGATTTTGTATCTATCTTAGGAAAATGTAATTTTATTATACTAGTGACCTCGTCACTTTTGTTCAAATATATTGAACCGTTACCTGCTAGTGAATTAGAATCTATAATTATATTTTCTAGTTTGAGTAATTGAGGAGTAGACAAAATGTCAAACTTGATATTTATCTTTTCATTCGGGTTAATTTTTCTAAATAAAGAATCTAAATCTGGTATAAGAATATGTAATATATCAGCTAAATGTTGTATTAGATATTCTGCTTTGCCATTTATTAGTTTAGAATCTATATAGGTTTCTAACAGGTGAAAATTATAATCACTATTAGCGATAGTAAGGTCCAGATTTATTTGATTAGCATTTCTTTCAAAGAATCCAGATAATTTTCCCACATACCCCCCATTTCCCTTGAATGAAATTTTACTAGAAATAGGATTGTTTTTAAATAGAGAGCAGTTATTTAAAGTAAGAATAGGTTGGTTATCTTTATTTAGAATAGTCAGATTTTTAACATCAAAATTTATATCTATTATACCATTTGTTATCAATGAACTAACTATCCTATCATGGTTTATAATGTCAAAATCCTGCTCATCTGAATATATTGTGGCATTATTTATGGTTACAGCACTAATTTTTGGTCTAAGAATTAATAATGACCATGGAGCAAAGTAAATTTTTATATTTTCTAATTCTAGCCTTCCATCTTCTTTTATACGATCAATAGTCAAATAAGGTATAGGAAATTTAGTTATTTTTATGTTTTTTAGATTTTGAGGAGAAATTTTTAATTCATTGACAAAACTGTTACTGACAGAATTATAGTCAACAAAGTTTACAGCAACTAATATAGAGCATATTAACAATGAAATTGCAATGATAGTAAATATAATTATTCTTCTTATCATAAAAGATTACCCAATATCCAATATTACTAGGAGGTTGTTGAGAATAGTTCAAAATATAATTAACCTGAATTAGATATAACAAGTTATTGCAAATTCGGCTATATCTATAAATATAACAGATTTTTATGTTCCACTAATAGCTGTTTTCATTATTTTGGCGGTATTGCTCATTTTTTGTGAGTGTTCACAGAAAATAAGTTAAAGTACAAAACATCATTGCGAGAAGGCTTAAGCCAAGAAGTAATCCATTTCTAATCACTTTCCTGGATTGCTTCGTCGACCTTACGGTCTCCTCGCAATGACGCTTGGCGAGGCAGATTTTTTATTCATCATAAGAAAATAACAAAAAAATTCGTGAACGATCACTAAATATGTTCCCAAAACTTTGGTTTGCTTTCTGATCATGATTTTTGTCTCCTGGCTATATATATTCCATTTGAGATTATTATTGCTCCAACAATTGAGAAAATATCTGGTATTTCTTGCCAAATAACTACTGTTAAAATTAAAGAGAACAAAACACTGCTATAAGCTAAAATACTTATTTCAGTAACTAAACCAATTTTTAATCCTTTATTTAATAATATTTGGTGTAAAAGCATCAACAGAGCATTGATTAATAGCATAATCCAATCCTTTGAAGATACTTGTGTTATAGCAAAATTCATTAAAAAAGGTAACATACTAAGAGAAGCTATCCCAAAATAATATACTAGTACTCTATCTGAATTCTCTATTTTCAACAAACTTTTTGTTGATATGGGAGTTAGTGCCATAAATATTCCACTAAATAATCCAAAAATTGCTCCCAAATTTATAATTTCTCTTGATGGTTTTAATACTAATAAGCACCCAATAAAGCCAATTATCGCTAAAAATAATAGTTCTTTGTTAATAGATTTATCAATAAAAATGCCAGTTATTAGTAACACCCAAAGTGGAGAAAGATTTGTAAGTACACTGACATTGAAAAGAGACAAGTAATTTGCTGATAAAAACACACAATACCAATATGCTGTACCTAATAATCCCCTGCTAATTAATACCCAATAATGTTGCGACACTATTAATCTACCACCAGATTTTATAACTTTTGGTAAAAAATAGACAATACAAAGAAAAAATTGGGAAAATACCACTAAAGAAACAGGAATACTGCTATCAAGAGATTTTACTATACTAGCTTTTATTGCCCCAAGTCCAAGTACACTTAAAATATATAATGTTGCTTTCATGGGACTATCCAAAAAACTGTGTAAATTTCCAAAATTAGGTCATTAAATTATTCCAGTTATTATACCAAGATTTGGCAATTTGTGGATATTGTTTATTCCATTTTTCTTCAAACGATACTAACGCCAAATGGGCTTGTTCTTCCGCTACTGCAGTATATATCGGCTTTAAATCAACAGCTAATTGCTTCCTATCTTTATACGATACATAATTGATGTTCAGTTTTTGGATAAACTGCTTCTATCACCTCAGACATACCAGCAAGATTATCACTACAGGCAATCAGTATATCTTTTAGTCCTCTATTCTTCATCTCATTAAAATTACCAAGCCAAAATTTTGCTCCCTCATTTTCACTAAGCCATAATCCCAATATATCTTTTCTACCAGATATAGTCAATTGATGAGAAGTTGGTGATGTCGTCGCTCAATGCTCGCCTATTACTTATAGGCGACTTATCTTCGAGATAGAAAAGTGCTAAGAATGTGAAGGTAGCAGGCTTCGTTTCTCCTAAAAATCCCGAGGGCTTTTTTGACTTATGCAGGAAGTCTAATAATCGAGTTAGCTATATTTATCAAGCACCATAGTCATAATTTTGTTGGCTATAGGAGCCGCTGCCCTACCTCCACCTCCGCCATGATCGACAAAGACCAGAATAGAGTAACGAGGTTGTTGGTAGGGAGCGAATCCGGCAAATATAGCATGGTTACGCCTTTGCCAAACAACTGATTTACTACTTAAATCATCATCTATATTAGCTTTTGCTTGTACTTGTGCCGTACCTGTTTTACCAGCTAATTGATGTCCTTCTGCCAAAATTCTACTATAATAAGCCGTCCCTCCTTCAGTATTAACTGCTTTATACATGCCTTCTTTTAAAATATCTAAGTATTTTTGATTGATGTTAACCTGATCAAATACCGATATATCTTTAGCAATTCTAGGATTATACAATTTCCCATTATTAGCAATTGCCGTTACAAACCTAGCTAACTGGATTGGAGTAGCTGATAAAAATCCCTGCCCTATCGATAAGTTAAGAGTATCACCAATCGTCCATTTAGAGTTAAATTTTTTCATTTTCCATTCTTCTGAAGGAAGGAAACCTGAGGCTTCTCCAGTCAAATCAATACCAGTTTTTGTACCGAAACCAAAATTTCTTGCCATATCTAATATTTTTTTATGACCTGTTAAGCGAGCTATTTCATACATATAAGAGTTACAAGAATGCTTAATGGAATTATACATATCCACTGTGCCATGACCATGACGACTCCAGCACCGGAAGCTATTAGTACCTAATACTGAATCCCCAGTACAATTAACCGTTTTATCTGGTTTAATTCCACTCTCTAAACCAGCTAAAATTGTAATAATTTTGAATATAGACCCAGGTGGATAAGTACTTTGTATGGTTTTATTAATTAACGGCTTATAAGGATCATTAATTAAACTTTGCCAATAATCTTGAGACAATTTTACAAAATTATTAGCTTCAAATACCGGCGACATAGCCAGCACTAAAACATTACCATTATTTGTATCAATAACTATAGCCGAACAGCCTTGTTTAGTTAAATAAGGCTGCACTCTTTGTTGTAACTCTGCATCAATATTTAGATGTAAGTCCTCTCCTTGTTGACTTGGAAGATTGGTAATTTCTCTGACTTGTTTGCCTAAAGCATTTACTTCTATCTGCTTATAACCAAATTTCCCACGTAACTTTTCTTCATAATATTTTTCTACACCAGATTTACCAATATTAAAATCCCCTAAATTATTGATTTCTAGCTCTTGTTTCTCTTGCTCATTAATCTGTCCAGTGTAACCTATTACATGACAAGCCGCTTCTGAAAAATGGTAAAATCTTACATAACCAACATCTACAAAAACAGAAGTTAAATTTAACTTTTGTTCTTCAATGAGTGACATTTGTTGCCAACTAAGATTATCTAATATCAGTAAAGGAACACGTTTATTGGCTTTTTTTATTTTTTGATTAATGTAATTTTGTTTTTCTTCAGTTAGTTGCAAGATATTTGCTACTAGAATTAATTCCTGTTTGTAATTATTAGCCTCATGCATATCCAGTAATAACCTAAAACAAGTTTGGTTGGTAGCTAAAACATTACCGTTAACATCATAAATTTGTCCCCTGAATGGCGGAACTAGAATAAAACTTATACGATTTTTATCAGATAAAGTACGATATTTATCACTTTCAAATAACTGCATATAAAACATTTTTCCAGCCAATAATGAAAATAATGTCAGTTTTCCTGAACCTATCAGAAAAGACCGTCTTGATATTAACTGGTTATGTAATATTTTATTATTTAGCATATTTTTTTGATAGCGATTCCTATTATGTTTTTGTAGTACTAGATATAGTCAATTCAGGAGAATTTGGGGCTAGGAGCGATGGAGCGACGCCTATAAGTAATAGGCGAGCGACGAGTGACAACGTCCCCAACTTCTCATCAATTGACTATACCAAACGTCATTGCGAGACCATGTAATAGTCGAAGCAATCCATTTCTAATACTTTTCTGGATTGCTTTGTCTCTACTAAAGTAGCTCTGAGCCATGACGTTTGAGGGTTAAACTTCCTCTCCTTGACGTTTGGGGAACAATGCCTTATCAAGAGGAATTCGTAGCAAATTATAGGAAAATATCGTAGTAAGATAGTGCATTAACATCGTAAGATACCCTTGGGAAGATAGACCTTTAGTTAAAATTAGCAAATATCTAAAATGTAATATAAAAAAATAATATAACCCAAAAATCAAGAAATTTGTCAAATAACTTCTAACTATAAAGAATTTTCCAGCAAATTGTAAAATTATGTGAGCAGTTACAAGAACCAAGGAATTTGTACCAATTGGCATAGAATATAATTGGTCAAAAATTATTCCTACTAAAAATATTAGCCAAAAACCAATATGATAAAATGTAGCAAAATAGTAAAGTAAACTAACTTCAAAAGCTGGAAAAATAACAGTTTCTGTGTTAATTCTAAAATTTTCTAGCGGAAAAATTACTAATAACAAACAACATTCTAATAATATTATTTTACTAACTATTTGTGATAATGTTTGCGGTAATTTGCTAAAGAATTTCATATTATCTTCAGTTCTTTAATTACTGATTCAATAATAGGCAGTACTAGGTTATACTTTCTTATGAGATCCAGTACCAGTCTAGCAGATTCTATCCCTTCCACTAAGTATAAATTTTGATTTAAAAAATTTTCAACATCTAAATGCTTACCAAGCTCATAACCAAATCTAGTATTTCGTGATTCCTTAGAATAACAAGTTAGCACCAAATCCCCTAATATACCCGGAGCACACAAAATAGAAGCATCTCCAAGCTCTCCATCAATAGCCTCAGATAAAATTCTTATTTCTTGAATCGCTTGAGTTATAAGTCCGGCTTTTGCATTTTGTCCGTAACCTTTTGCATCATACCAACCACTCTTTATTGCTATAATATTCTTAACAGCCGACGCCACTTGCATCACTACCATATAGTCAGTTATGGTCACCTTAAACTGTTGAGATGCCAAACTAATTGCTAGTCGTCTGGCAAGATTAACATCTAAAGAAGCAATGGTTACTGAAGTTAATAAATCTTGAGCAACCTCTTTAGCTAGGTTAGGTCCAGCTATAAAGGCTAAAGGATTAGCTGGTAATATGGCTTTTACTTTATCAGATAATAACTCCGTAGGGTCTCTGCCAAATCCTTTAGTTGCAACTAATAACGCTACGCTTTCAGATATCCCAGCATCTTTTAATATCTTCAAAGTTTCTTGGAAAACAAAAGATGGTACCGCAATAATTATTACTTCTTTGTCTAGTAAAGCTGATAAATTATCACAAGGAACTAGATTAGTTGGTAATGTAATATCAGAACCAAGATATTTGCTATTAGTTCGATTATTTAATATTTCCTGGATAATACTATTCTCACGTACCAATATCGACACATCATCATAGCACCTTGCCACTTGACAGGCTAGTGCAGTTCCCCAGCTACCGCCACCATAGACAGCAATGCTTTTAAATTTTTTCATAGCAATTATTTATATAGTGAATTAACTTAAATTGACAACGTTATAAATCCGATTAGTATTTAGCCTTAGCGTCATTGCACATAGGTGTCAACCTAAGGAAATAGTAGTTGAAAAGACGTCTATTAGCGAGTCCTAGTTAGGTGGCGTGGCAATTGTAAGAATACTTATATTTATTCTAATTCTTCAATTTGCTCTTTAGTTAACCCAGTAGATTGAGATATTATCTCAATCGATATTCCAGCTTTCTGAAGATTTCTTGCCACTTCGAAATTTCTTCTAGCTTTGCCTCTAGCTTCGCCTCTAGCTTCTCGCCTAGCTGGATACCTCTAGCTTCACCTTCCTCAATATATTTTTGTGCAACAGTTCTCATAATGTTCCCTTTTTCTTCTTCTGACAAATACTTAGCTAGTAGCTCTTCTAATTCTGATTGTCTTGCCTCAGGTAATTTTATGTCAGTGTACCATAAAAACGATCTTAAGTAAATATAACCATTCTCTTTATCAATTAATATCTCTAATTTAAACCTTTGTAGAAATTCTTCCCAAAGCTTTATCATATCCCGCTCATGTATATGCTTGAGCATATATTCTAACATCCCAACATGCTTCTTCTTCATTATTTCATCATCAGACATGCTTTGTAAATCGACCAATTGATAATCTTCTGTCATCACTTTCTTGGCTATAACTGCATCGGTAAACAAGCTCCATAAATTCCTAGGAGCAGTATACACTTCCCTCCCATTATAAATTACTAAATTATATACTAATGGTAATTTCTTTCTTCCTTTTTTATGCCTTTCACATAATAACAATGTGTATTTCCATAATCGCAGAGCTGTCCAATAATCAACGCCCGACTGAGCCTCAATCAACACATAAACAAAAGCCTTACCCTGATTCTCGGTAGCAACTCCATACACTATATCACTATATTTCTTGTTTAAAGATTCTTCTATGTAACTTTCTTTTTCTACTGTTATTTTTGATAAATCTACTAAACTCTTAAAATCATTAGGCAAATAATATTCCAGAAATTCTTGTGCTGCCACAGGATCAGCCATTATTGTTTTAACTAATGAATCATGCTTTAACTTTTTTGTCATAAAAGAATATTAAATTGATAAAACTACATATATCTCTATCAGATTTTGACTTATGCTAGGCTCTGTGAACAAAATTTTAATTGTTTAGATTTTGAGTATTTTTAAGCGAAAATTAATAAGATTTTTGCCGGAATAGTTAGTTCTATTTCAAAAAAATCTTATAATTTGCAGCTAAAAAGAGTCGAAATCTAAACAATTAAAATTTTGTTCACAGAGCCTAGGTAAGTCTACTATACCAAAATTTCTGAAATCATATAATTATCCTCTATAGCAACTAACCGAGATTTAATAATTTGCCCAACGTCAAAATTACCTTGCAACTTTACCGGAATAAAATTTTCTGTATGAGCTATGTTATTTTGCTCTACAAGTAATTCCACTTCATGCCCTATATTCCTTTGGAAAAATTGTTGTAATTGTTGCTCCCCTGTTACCCTTAAAATTTCTGCTCTAGCTTTTCTAACAGATTTTGCTACTTGCGGCATTCTGGCAGCTGGAGTTTCATCACGCTCAGAATACGGGAAAACATGTAAATATTGCAAATCCGCCTCAGAGATAAGTTTTCTTGTATTCTCAAACATTACCTCATTTTCCGTCGGGAAACCAGCTATAATGTCTGCCCCGAATGATACATTTGTTCTTAAGTTACGCAATTTATGACAAAAATCAATAACATTTTGACGATTATGGCGACGTTTCATACGCTTAAGTATCATGTCATCACCAGCTTGTAAACTAATATGAAAATGCGGCATAATTTGTGGAGCATAAGCCATCAAATCAAACAAATCATCATCGATTTCAGCTACATCAATAGAAGATAATCTAAGTCTTTTTAGTTCCGGAACCAACCCTATAATCCTTCTAATCATCTGGGCAAAAGTTGGAGTTCCTGGTAAATCTGATCCATATGCCGTAACGTCAACTCCGGTAAATACTACTTCATTATACCCATTAGCTACTAATGTCCTTAACTGCTGTACTATCACTCCCATTGGGACTGAGCGACTATTGCCTCTAGCATAAGGTATAATGCAGAAGGTACAACGATGATTACAACCATTCTGCACTTGAATAAAAGCCCGAGATTTGCCATCAAAGCTAGCCACCAGATGATTAGCAGTTTCCGTAACAGACATTATATCATTTACTGCTACTTTTTCTTCAGTAAATTGATAATTGCTAGCAATCAATTTTTCCTCATTACCAAGTACTTTGTCGACCTCAACCATATTAGCAAAAATATCTGGGTTATTCTGAGCAGCACAGCCAGTAACAATAATTCTTGCATTATGGTTATTTTTCTTAGCTTTACGAATTGCTTGACGTGATTGTTTTTCAGCTTCCTTAGTGACAGCACAAGTATTAAATACCATGACATTTTCTAAACCAGAAAGAGCTAAGTTAGTTCTAATCACTTCACTTTCATAAATATTTAATCGGCAGCCAAAAGTTACAACCTCTTGAGTTACGACTTCTTGTGGTTTAGCCATAAAAAAACTCTCCACGTACCACTAAAGCAGTAGACCCAAGCATCATGATATTCTCCCCTTGTTTTGACATTTGTAGACTACCTAATTGAAAGACTACTTCACAAGGAGAGCTAACAAAGCCAAGCTTTACTGCTGAAGCAAAGCTAGCACATGCCCCACTACCACAAGCAAGAGTTAAGCCAACTCCTCTTTCCCAAACCGATAAATAAATTTTATTATCCTTGATTGAAGCAAAATTAACGTTAACCCCATCAGTAAACAACTCTTTTGCTTGTAATTTCTCTCCAATTATTTCTTTATCTTTAGTAGCTAAATCACTAAAAATAATAAAATGTGGATTGCCAATATCAGCACAAATAACTTCCTTGATATCAATCATATAACGCTCCATAATTGGCCAAATCTTTTCGGCTGAAGGCATCCAATCTTCCTCAAAACTAACTACCCCAGTATTCACCTCGATCTCGTTGTCACTTAATATCTTACAAGACAATTCTTTTCCGTATATTTTTAAAGTAACTTCTGTTATACCGAAATCAAGATGTAACAACTTGGTGAGACATCTTGAAGCATTCCCACATAATTTGGCACTTGAGCCATTTTGGTTATATACAGCCATTTCATAGTAATTAGTTTTTTGATCGTAAATAATAAACTGATCACAACCAATACCAGTACGACGATTGGAGATATTTAGCGATAATTGCTGTAAATCACAATTTATAGGTAAATCACGCTGATTGATAATCACAAAATCATTACCTAATCCATGCATTTTAGCGAAATTGATTTTTTTAAACACGAGAATATCTTTAGATTATACAAAAGTCTATTATACTAAATATATATAAAAATATGTAGTAAATAAATAGACCTCTTGCATAAGTATTGGTAAATGGTTATATTTTTTGTCTGTACTTGATTAGTATTACTGTCATTGCAAGGAGACATAGGTCGACGAAGCAATCCACCTTCTGGCGTCATTGCGAGCGAACGTACGTGAGCGTGGCAATCCATGAAGTGATTAGATTAGAAATGGATTGCTTCGTCGCCACCAAAGTGGCTCCTCGCAATGACGGTTGGGGTGCATATGCGTCATTGCGAGACCATGTAATGGTCGAAGCAATCCATTTTACAACACCTTTCTGGATTGCTTCGTTGGCTCATGCATCCTCGCAATGACAACGTAATACTAAGCTATACTCTTTAAACTAATAAATAAGTGATAAAATGACCTTTAACTCAAGCAAACTTAACAATGGACTAACTGTTGTTACTTACCATATGCCTAATATAAAATCCGTAGCTATTAATCTCATTGTTAATGTAGGTAGCCGCTATGAACAATATTCAGAAATAGGGATATCTCATTTTCTTGAACATATGGCATTTAAAGGAACAACAACTAGAACCGCTAAGCAAATTGCCGAAGAATTTGACTCTATAGGAGGGCAGTTTAATGCTTATACCGGTCATGAACAGACTGTTTATTACTCAAAAATATTGAGTGAGAATTGTTATACTGCTCTAGAAATATTGGCAGATATCTTGCAAAATTCAGTTTTTTCAGAAGAAGAAATAGCCAAAGAATATCAGGTGATTTTACAAGAAATTGCTTGTGTACAGGATAATCCCGATGAGCTTATTCACGAAAAATTTTACAGTAGTGCTTATGAAAATCAAGCACTTGGTCGGTCAATTTTGGGAACTTATGACAGTTTAGCAAAATTTGATAAGGAACATTTTAGCAATTATATTGATAAACATTATAATGCCGGAAATATTTACTTATCAGTGGCAGGAAATGTTGAGCATCAACAAATTGTAGAATTTGCTGAAAAATTATTTTGTTCATTAAAAGATAAACCAAATAATCATTTTGAGAAAGCTAGATACACTGGGGGGCATAGTGTTATTACCAAAGAACTTGAGCAAACTACCTTAGTTCTGGGGTTCGAAAGTGTACCCTATTTTAACATACAGCAATTATATCATACTCAAGCTCTGTCACTAATACTTGGTAACGGTATGTCATCAAGATTATTTCAACAAATCAGAGAAAAGCTTGGACTTGCCTACTCAATTGGTAGCTATAATAGCTCACACTATGATAGTGGGATTTTTGGCATATACGTTTCCACTAGTCATGATAAACTACCATTTCTTGCAGAACAATTAGTCAATGAAATTAACAATATTTCTGTAGAGATCAAAGATTCAGAAATTGATCGGGCTAAAATACAATTAAAAACTAGTATCCATATATCCCAAGAAGATTCATCTTATAAGTCAGAAGAAATTGGTAAGAATTTTGCTGTTTTTGGCAAATATTTACCTATTGAGGACACTATTGAATATATTATGAATATAACAAACCGAGATATCATAAATATTGCTAACAAAATATTTGCTAGCAAACCTACTTTATCTATTATTGGGCCTAATCCACTTGCCATAGATTATCAAAAATTATCCAATGATCTGGCTCTATGAAATCGGTGCTATTAACTAGAAGCTTAGAAGATAATTACGACATTATTCAAGAGTTGCAGCGTAATCATCAATGTAGCTTTAACTATATATGTTGTCCTTTAGTGGAATATCAAACTTTGCCATTAGATGGTACCCTTTTATATGATTATCCTAATGTCATTATCACTAGTAAATTTGCTGCTAAAATCCTAGCCAGACATCAAAATATCGAAAAGAAGAATATGTGGATAGTCGGTAATTCATCAAAATTAATTCTAGAACAAAATAATTTTATAGTGCAATATGTTGCTAGCAATGTACAAGAGCTGCTAGAAAACATTCCACCAGAAATATATCACCAAACCGTATATTTGTCGTCAAATGAAATCACCCAAGATTTACCTCAAGCGATTAAAAGACACATTATTTATCAGGTAAAATATGCAACTAAGCTGCAGCACATAGCAGAAATTGAAAAGGGCATCAATTTTATTCTACTATATTCACAGAACTGCACTAAGACTTTTATTGAATTATTAATAAAAAATAATTTGCTAGAATCCTTAGCCAATAGTTTAGTTATTACTATAAGTAAAAAAGTAGCAAATATTATTAGCTCTTTTACTAAAAATGTGGTTTATTGTGATAATGGACAACCTCAGCAAATGTTAGAATTATTAATTTATAATGCCCAAAATAATGCAAAAATCAGAAACTAATATAATAAAAGTCCGTAGAAACAACCCTATTATTTTTACAATTATTTTGGTTGTATTATTTGCCATATCGATAACTTATATGACTTTTTTAAATAATAAAAAGACGGATTCTAAGTTATCTAATAACGTAACAATACAAGAAATCCCCCCATCTTCAGATACTACCAATTTAGAGGAGAATGCACCTCAGGAAGATAATGATAATTCTTCTGTGAGTACCCCCCACCAACCAGAACAATCTAAAGCCCCTTCCAATGTTTACAGTAATTATTTACTTAGCATCAATCTTCTGGTAAAGAATTTTCTGCAAGATAAAGATTATACAGAGCAACTTTATCAAATTGAAACTATGGAGTTACCTGCAAAAATAAAAAATATTTTGATAGATATGCACTATTATAATAAAAATTATTTACTTGATAATAATTTAGGTTTAGTAAGGATCTTTCCAAAAACCGATTGCTGGATCAAGCAATTTATCAAAATTGAAAAAAAATCTAGTAGCCTCAAAGATAAAGAAAAGCTGAAATTAAAAATAATAGGAAACCTAGATTATTTTATTAATTTCTTTTATTCAGAAGAACTACAACAAGAAAATTACAACAAGAATTCGTAGAGTAAACTAATGATAAGATTATTGATAATTTGTATTACATTTTTGTTGTTATATTTTAGTTTTTCTATGTTAAATCAACTTGACTCAAGATTAACTTTAAACTTATATGACTATTATCTAGAAACAACATTTTTTACTTTCGTTATTTTATATATATTACTTACACTTTTTACTGCTATTTCTGTTAAAATATTATGTTTAATTATTAATCTACCTACTAATTTAAAAGCTCTTTTCTTTACTAAAAGAGCCAATAACGATAATTACTTACTAATGAAAGCTATGGCAGAATACGTTTCTGGTGAAAAATTAAAATCAGCAGTAACGAGCCAAAAAATATCTTACCGTTTAAGCCAGGAAAATAAGGTGTTTCATATTTTACTTTTAGCAGAATCAGAACTAGATATTTCAGTAAAAATAAAATATTTTCAGGAATTAGAACAATCTAAACATTATATTCCTTTTGTTACCAAAAGACTCGCACAAATACATTATCAGAATAATATGTATGACATAGCTGAGTATTATGCTGTTAGATCGTTTAACTTAAATGAATCTGATAGTGAAACTTTAGAAATTTTACTTAATTGTTATGCCAAACTTGCTCTATGGACAAAATTTGTTTTTGTGGTATCTAAACTTAGCAGAGTTGACGGACAGAAACTAGAGTCTCTTAAAAACAAAATAGCTGATTATTATGTTATAGCTGCTAAAAATATGTTAGAGACTAACCAAACAAAAGAGGCGATATATTATTTAGAATCAGCTATTAAACTTATAGCTTCCCATATTGAAGCACTAAATCTTTATCTATCTTTAAACTCCTCTAAATGGAGTAATAAGAATATTGAGTTATTACAAACTGCCTTTACAGCAAGCCCATCTTTTGAAATTGTAGAATTATATAATAAATTTTCTACCAATGACTCCTCGGAAATTTATGACGATCTAGCAAATTTAGTCGATCCTAAAAAATATTTAGGATTATTTTTGGCGATAGCTGCTTATTTAGATTTACCAGAAAAGATTCAAAATCTTAAACAGGAAATCGACATTTTTATCGCAGATGATTGACAAATACATTAAATTTAGATATATTTCAGTTTTTAAGTTCGAATAAGCACGATTTTTATATGGATCAACTATTTGAACTTATCTTTGCCTACCAGATAATATTAAATAATTAATAAATTAGTAAAATTTATGACAAAATGTGTTAAAAAATCATTATTTGTTACAGCCGGTCTTGCTGTAATAGGTTTAGGGTTATTTTTTGGTAATCCTATCAGAGTTGATGCTGCGGTTAAAGAAGGGCAAGCCTTTTCAGATTGGGTAGTTAAATGCACCACAAGTGCTGATAAAAAACGGATTTGTTTTTTAAATCAGGCTCTTAATTCTACTAAAGATGATAAACAACAGGTGTTGGCTATATATCAAATAGGCTATTTTGGTAGCGGTAAGGAAAGAAATTTAAAAATGATACAAATAATTCCTACTGACGTTTCTGTTGCTCCAGGTACGTCTATTATCAGTTCCAAAAAATTAGTTGCTCCAGGTAAGTACGTTAATTGCACAAAAGATTCTTGCCAGGCTATTGCTGATATATCAGACACTGATCTTAAAACCATTTTATCAAGCTATGATAATCCTATTGTTGGTTTTATGAATTCAGCCGGTCAACAGGTAAATTTGCCATTTTCCACGAAAGGTCTTGAAGAAGGTTTAAAAGCTTTAAAATAGTAATTTGGTAGTAAGCATTCACGGAAAAAAAGTTAAAGTACAAGACGTCTATTAGCGAGAAGGCGTGAGCGGACGAAGCAATCCAAGAAAGTAATTGAAAATGGATTGTCCGTCACCACCAAGCGGTTCTTCACTAATAGACGCTTGGGTTGGATATACTCCGTCATTGCGAGCGAACGTATGTGAGCATGGCAATCCATGAAGCTTGTCATATGGATCAACTCTATTAGCCAATATGGGTTTCTTACGGCTTATTTCATACAAGGCTTCATCGCCACCATTCTCATATAATTCCTTGAATCTATAATAACTACCTCTGCTATACCCCATTGTCTTACATGCACTAGATACATTTCCTAAGCTTTTTGCTAGTTCAAGTAATCCTATTTTGGTCTTATTATTTTCTGATTTAAATTCATTTTAATCTCCATTTAATAATTTGTTTATTTTACTAAATGTAAGATTAAATCTCAACTACTTCAACTGATATGTCAAAAGTTTTCTGACAAAATAAATGATTGACTTGTCTCTCCTAATAATTCACTCTTTTCATCCACTAACCTTTTTTGATAATCGTGATTCGTTGAATGGTAAAATTTATCCTCTACTTGAGATACAGGGGAGCTGTTATCTTTTATTCTGTCTTGCAACGGATATGTAATATTTTGTAGTTTAGGAAAATTTCCAGGATAAAAATCTCCAGGATAAATAGTCTTTTGATCATCAAAATCAATTTGACAATCTATTGGCTTTTGATCAGTCACTATATCTTTATCTTCTATATAGTTATGCTTAAGATCAAGCTTTTCAAGCTTAGTATTATTTAATGTATCAATAAGTATTTTTGCTCCTTTAGTTGTTATTTCATTATCATTAAGATTTAAGTGTGTAATATTAGTTTTTGGTAATATAGCAACAAGTGCCTCAATATCTAAATCATTTATGAGATTGTTTTGAAGATCAAGGTGTTTAATCTTAGTATCCTTCAATATATTAGCAAGTTTCTTCATATTATCATTATCATCTCCTATACGATTGCATGCTAGATTAAGATGTTCAACTTCAATATGCTTTAATATAAAAGTAAGAGCTGTAATATCAAAAATATCTCTTGCATTATCTTCTAGATCAAGATACATAATTCTAGTTTTTAATGTAGGCTCACATTCTTCAACAGAATGAAGATTCTGTTCGACGAATGTATTGATGTAGTTGTGTTTCAGATCTATGTGGGTACTAATACTATCTTTTAGTAGAGGAACAAGTGCCTCTATATCTGAACCTTTTATTTCCATATTTTGAAGATTATAATCCTCTATATCCTCTTCACACGTACTATATCCACTATCATATGTCTCTTTCTGCTGTTCTTTAAAAGTAATGATAATTTTAGTATTTTTTTGTATAGAAATAAGTTCCTTAATTCCTTTATTCTCTATAAGGTTACCATCAAGAATAAGCTTTGTAATTTTAGTATCTTTTAATACAGAAGCAAGTTCTATCGCTCCTAAATTTCCTATCTTATTGTATTCAAGATTAAGATATGTAATTTGAGTGTTTTGTAGTATAGAGGCGAGTGTCTTAATTTCTGCATCACCCATACTGTTATATCCAAGGTCAAGATATGTAATTTTAGTATCTTGTGGTAAAGTAAGTGTATCATTTTCAACACTTGATATACTAGTATCTCCTATATTATTACCTGATAGATTAAGATATATAATTTGAGTGTCTTTTAATATGGAAACAAGTGTTTTAGCACAATCTTCTGCTATTTGGTTGCCTTGTAGATTAAGGTGCGTAATTTTAGTATCTCTGAGTGTAGAAGCAAATATCTCAATCCCTGTTATGTAGTTATGTTCAAGATTAAGGTGTGTAATATTAGTATCTTTAAGTATAGAAGCAAGCATCTCAAATTCTTCGTCATATATGTCGTTATATCCAAGATTAAGGTGTATAATATTAGTATCTTTTAGTAGAGAAATAAATGCCTTAAATATCTTATAAGATTTATCATTAGTATTAAGAGTCAAGTGTGTAATATTATACTCTTTTAGTATAGAAACAAGTGCTTCAATGTCTGAATCTTTTATTTTCTCGTCTCGAAGATCAATAGTAATGGGATCTTTTTGTAGTATAGAGGCAATTGTTTTAATTGGAATTCTCCATGAGTCTTTATTAAGATCATGAATATTTTTGTCACCAAACAATACAGCTGTGTTGATGTAGTTCGACGTGTTATCTGATTTATATAATCCCTGCAAGACTCTAGTTCTGCTGGTAATTTGGACAATAATGGGGTACTAGAATCCTCACATATACTATAGTACACTGCGGTTTGAGGTGAAGAGTCTCTTTCAAATCCTTTCACATAAGCAACTTTTGCAGGAAGTCTAATAGATATCTTTGGTAAATCTATTGCTGCTGACAATTTTGTCTTTGAGTCGGGGCATAAATTCTCAGCTACATCTATGTATGTTGTAATTTTACGTTCCGTATCTCCTGCCAACTCCCTAGCAGAAGTAATTTGCAAAAACTCTTCAGTGCTTATTGGCACACTGCAATCATTCTGTGCATTTGTGCTTGTCTTAGATTTTAATGATATTAACTCTGAATACCAGTCAATATCTTGATAGTGGGTGGTTACTGTCTCTTGAGATGGCTCTGGGGGCGATAGCTTTTCTAATAGTTCTATTGATGGGTCTGGTATTATTGTTGCATTATTCTTTATTACTTCTAAGGTATTTGATTTCTTATTGTTTTGGATACTATGATTGTCCCTGTAATCATTATCCATATTATCAAGTGGTAGATCAGTCTTGATGTATGGTGGTTTATTGAGTAATGCTTCAGCATATTGTTGGTTATGATCAACTTGCTTATTAACGCCTGATATTAGATTATCATGCTCTTGATAGCTAGTTCGTATATTTGCTAAATATTGTTCTTGAATTTGTGACGTCCTAACAGCATCTATATCTATCCTGTCATCAATATTAACTAACTGTCGAGATAATTGATTTACTTCAATGATATTAACTGCTATAATTTCAGCAACATAATATGCAGCATGTTCTTGGTAGGAAAATCGGTAATGCAACTGTGATATCTCAATATCTTGTGTTATTAACCATGTCACCTCTGATCTTAGAGCAACTGACTCATTAGCTATTCTAACATCATTCAGTCTGATGTTGATAGTAAACGGGTTTAATATATCTAATATATATTTATTTAATAGATCATAAACACTATGTAGAGTAGTGTTAGTTCTTATTGATGGCATTTTATATTGCAAATGTGATGCACTACCAAATAGTGCAATGTGATGCATCCTTTTAGTACGTATTTGTACTTCTATCTTCTGGGAATCTTTAACTATTACCGTATGTAATGATTGATAACCACTTTTCTTAGGAAACTTAATAAAATCCTTACATCGTTTTGGAATATGTTTATAATTATTATAAATAGTATCCAATATTTTATAACATTGACCTTCTTCCTCTACTATTACTCTAATGCCAATAATATCAAATAATTCTGTTACTTTACTAGACTTCTGTACTATCTTCTTAGCAATAGAATAATAAGATTTAACTCTCCCAGATATGGTATAGTAAAAGCAGTTAAGTTATGTTACAGCAAAGAATGCACAAATGGTGTTATACAATTCTTGTGAAAGCCCGATTTTTTGTTTAATCCACCTTTTCATATTAGCCCAAAATTTCTCTATTGGATTTAGGTCAGGAGAGTAAGGTGGTAAAAATATTACCCTACATCCTACTGATTCTATTAAATCTTTAGTCTTCTTAGACTTATGAAAAGCAGCATTGTCTAAAATCACAACTTGACCAGCTATAAGCTCTTTTATCAAAAATTGCTCTACCCAATTATTAAATAGTTCGGTATTACAGGTGCCATTGAATACAAAAGGGGCTATAGATTTATTACCTACCAAACCTGCTATAATATTCGTCCTTTGGTAATACTTCCCACTCTTCTTTGCTTGTAGTGTTTGACCTTTCTTTCCCCAACCTCTATCTTGGGTAATGTTCATCTCTATTCCGCTCTCATCTATATACACAAGCGCATCTGTAGCTAGATCTTTGATATCTTCTAAATACTTACATCGCTTTTCAGCATTAGCTTCCACATAGGTAAAGGCTTTTTTTTATAACTAAATCCCAATTGTCTTAGCCAATATCTTGCCCCACTAGCGCTTATCCCAAATTTCTTACCAATATCTTCCGTTTTGCTATTAGGATTTTCTTCTACATACTTGATAAAATCATCCATTTCTATACTAGGCTTTGCTCCTTTATACTTCCTTGCTTGATAATGACCTTCTTTCTTATACCTTACATGCCATGTATTTACTGTTGTAGGGCTCAATTGAAAAACTCTAGATGCTGACCTTTGACTATTTCCTGCTTCTAGATATTTTATTACTTTTTCTCTTAAATCTATACTGTATGGGCTAGTTGACATTTTTCATTTTATATTATCACAATCACTAACATAACTCAACTGCCTTTACTATATATGCTATGTCTACAACAGATAAAATATCATGCAATGTATTAATGGTGCTAATAACTAACTGTTGTTGATTGGGATATTGTTCTGTTAAACTAGTGACTATCAATTCTTGTAACTGTGGATGTAATATTGTTAAACAAGCATCTTGTAATGCAGTTTTAATGTTCTCTATTGTTACTTCTTGAAATAATGGTACATATATCTTACTTATTTCATTACTAATTAAATAATATTCAATATCTGATACTTTTGAGTCAAATATTATTTGATTCAGTAAATATGCAAATCTAATTAATAAGATTCTTATTCCTATATTAGGTTCTAATGATAATAATAACTTGATAGTCTCCTGTATTGTATCATGGCGATATGTGTTGTGAATTTGAAAAAGCTTAGTTAATGCATTAAATATCTTAGATATTTCAGTATTAAAATGTTGAATTTTAGATGCCTTTAAGTTAGCTTTTGCAAAACTAAAGAACAGTAATGCTGCAATAGTAGAACTGGTATCAGGGTATACTGAGGTGATGGTTTTTGCTATTTCTATGAATTGGTGATTATTATCTCTGTAATGCTTTATGGCAAAATTAAGTGCCTCCTTAACTTTGACTTCATCAAAATTAGGGTCATTTCTTAATGCTGCAATAATATCTTGATAGTTCATAATTTAAGTTTAAGTAACTATGAGCCTAAGAATCTGTCTGAAAATAGAAAATATCTTAAAAAATAAGAAAATTTACCGTACCACCTACGGCTTGTTTTATAAATTGAGCATTAATTAGAGTAAATTCGTTATTCTCCGACAGGCTCCTAGTGCAAAAAAGGCATAAAATTGTAGAAATATATTTAGAGAAAACCAATATAACATAAGTCATTTGTTTCATTTCTAAAATCCACTTCATAAAGGTGCAAATTTTTTAGTTGGTTAAAATAATTTAATTGTTTCATAATGATCGAAAAACAAGTAATACCAAACCACTATCTAATTAGTAACATAACTGCTCTAGATAATTTTAAGCTCTGCTAGTTGTAAATATTATTGGTTTGATGCTGAATTGGTACAAACATTTGATTCAGTATTTTTAGATACTTTAATTAGACTTTTATGATTCTATCATAAATCCAGTGGTTCTATACCAAAAAGTGTGTAAATTTCAAAATAGATTATATATAAAAATACGTAATAAACATACATAAGTACCTCACACTTTTGTTATAAGATATAGCAAAAGCAGTTAAGTTATGTTACAGCAAAGAATGCACAAATGGTGTTATACAATTCTTGTGAAAGCCCGATTTTTTGTTTAATCCACCTTTTCATATTAGCCCAAAATTTCTCTATTGGATTTAGGTCAGGAGAGTAAGGTGGTAAAAATATTACCCTACATCCTACTGATTCTATTAAATCTTTAGTCTTCTTAGACTTATGAAAAGCAGCATTGTCTAAAATCACAACTTGACCAGCTATAAGCTCTTTTATCAAAAATTGCTCTACCCAATTATTAAATAGTTCGGTATTACAGGTGCCATTGAATACAAAAGGGGCTATAGATTTATTACCTACCAAACCTGCTATAATATTCGTCCTTTGGTAATACTTCCCACTCTTCTTTGCTTGTAGTGTTTGACCTTTCTTTCCCCAACCTCTATCTTGGGTAATGTTCATCTCTATTCCGCTCTCATCTATATACACAAGCGCATCTGTAGCTAGATCTTTGATATCTTCTAAATACTTACATCGCTTTTCAGCATTAGCTTCCACATAGGTAAAGGCTTTTTTTTATAACTAAATCCCAATTGTCTTAGCCAATATCTTGCCCCACTAGCGCTTATCCCAAATTTCTTACCAATATCTTCCGTTTTGCTATTAGGATTTTCTTCTACATACTTGATAAAATCATCCATTTCTATACTAGGCTTTGCTCCTTTATACTTCCTTGCTTGATAATGACCTTCTTTCTTATACCTTACATGCCATGTATTTACTGTTGTAGGGCTCAATTGAAAAACTCTAGATGCTGACCTTTGACTATTTCCTGCTTCTAGATATTTTATTACTTTTTCTCTTAAATCTATACTGTATGGGCTAGTTGACATTTTTCATTTTATATTATCACAATCACTAACATAACTCAACTGCCTTTACTATATATGGCACTGTTAACAAAATAATTTAAATAATTTAGCAAGAGCCAATGCGATAAAGCTGAGGAAGGTGGAATCAAGCTTATCAAAACGCATGGCAATTCTTTTATTTTCCTTAAGTCTGCCAAAAAGCCTTTCAATAATATGCTGTTGCGGTAAATTTTGGTATCATAAAAATCCTCTGGCGTTAAATTGGAGTCATTAGGCAAATAAACTCCTTTATATGGAATAACGGGAATAGCATTTTTTGATTTGATAAAATTTCTAATATTGCCGTTATCGTATCCCTTGTCCGCAACAACAAAGTCAATTTCTTCCCAAGGCCATAATTGCTCAACTGTTTTGCAATCCTGCCTTTGAGCGGGAAATAATTGGCAGTTAATACAACCATTACTGGTAATTGCTAAATGGATTGTAGTACCTAATCCCTTCCTACCCCTACCTGTTGATTGTGAACCTTTATTTTTTTAAAGCACCTCCTCCATGTCGATGTAATGGTACAATTGAGCCATCAACAAATACTATGTCCATTAACAACTGTTTAACGCTTTGAAGGTGATACAACAAGTGCCAAAAGAATCCATTCTCACTCCATCTTTTGTATCTTGTATAGATTGTGTGCCAATTTCCATATTCTGATGAAAGGTCACGCCAGGGCACTCCTGTCCTCAGTACATACAGAACGCCACAAAAAAATTTATAATGACTCACTTTCATTGGCGTCCTGGTTTCCTGAGTTCTCTTTTTATTATTGGCTCTATTAATTCTTTAAATTTGCTTTCACTAATTGGGTATTTCCTTATTTCTTCCATATTTGAACCTAATTAAACTTTCTTTATTGCTCAATTATTCTTACCATACCTTTATCTTTATATTAGGTTCTAATATGATAGTGCAAATTTCTTCAGGCGGAAAATTAATTAAAAATGTTTACGATCCCACCTGTTTCATTTTGTTTTTCTTGATAGCATAGCTAATCATCTCATCAATAACATTATTTTGTATGGCACTTGCAATATCCTTCTCATTTTTTTTCTGAATTTCCTGGTTTTTTTTCTTATCAATTTTCTTTGATTTTATATAAGCAAAATACGCCTTATCTTTTGACTGAAAAACTGGAGTATTGGAGCCAATATTAGTCCGGAAAATTGCTGATAATAATTCTGCTGGTAGCTGATGATTATTATGAATTTCAGACCTAGAAAAAGCTGTAGATTGGCTAGTAATAACTTTCAAAAATTCTTTATTCTTAGTTGGGGTGTACTCTTTAGCAATAGTTTCTATGGTTTTTAAATTTAGACCTTTTAAATATTGTTCATTCCATAGTTTTTGCACTTGCTCTTTAACTACCGAGAATTCTTGCACTTTGCTTGGTTGAATAGACTTAATCTCAACCAATATAAAAGCTCCTTTTTCAGTTAATTCTATTGGATATGATAATTCCCCTTCTGCAAGATCAAAAATACTGTCCGCATTTTGGGCAATATCAATTTTATTAACTGCTAAATCCTGATAACTTATAGACTCTAAATTTTGTATGGGTAATTCATATTTCCCAGCAATTTCTGTTAAACTTGAGCCAGATGCAACGTCATCTTCTAGATTTTTAATCATTAATAGTTTCAATTCTTCTGCTTTTTGTTGTTGCAGTAATTCGTTAACTTGTTTTTTGACCTCGCTAAACTTTTTATTAGCAAATTCTTCTTTGTTGTCCTGATAAAAATTTAATAACTCCTCATCATTATTATGAACTTTTTGGCATAACATTTCACTTGATATTTTTACATAAGACAAATTACGTTTTTCCGGTACTTCAAACAATGTTAGGTTATTTTGGTATAAATCTTCTAACTGCGATATGGTTGGAGGAGTTATTACTAAGTCTTTAGATTGACGTCGTAGATCAATTTGTACAAGTTCTACATCTCTTGTTTCAGCTATGTAATCTACAATATTTTTGACCATTATCTTTGGCGCAGGAAATGATTCTATAAAAATGCTAATTAGAAGATTCTTTAAAGTATGTTCTTTAATGTCAGACAAATAATCTTCTTCATTAATGTAAGAATTTTTTAAAAAACCTTTAAATCTCTCTATGTCAAATAGACCATGTTCATTCTTAAAATTAGGATTTTCCTTAATTAACTCGATCACAGTATCATCAGTTAAATCTAAATTATAATAGCCAACTAAATAGTTGATAATACGGTTATTGATAAGTTTTTTAATAATAAAATTATCAATATTTAACTGCTTTATATCTTCTTCACTAAGATTTGCGCCACTTTGTCTTTGAATAGCCCGAATTTGTTCGGCTTTTTCTTTTAGAAAATCTTCTTGGCTAATATTATTTGCATCAGAAAAGGTAATCAAATCAAAATTATTGCTAGTATGCAATACATCTTTAATTCCCCATCCAACAAAGGCGAAGGCAATTACGCCAAGTAGAATACGCATTACAAAACTATCAGCAGCGTTTCTAATATTATTTAACATAAATATAAAATTTTTCTTCTTTAAGTGTTTACAATACACTAAAATAGTTCGTCCACTAATATCTGCAAGTGATTTTTATGAAAAAACTTATTATTGTTAATTGGAAAATGCATATGAGCTTAGATGAGGCATTTAAATTTTGTACTAAGCTTACAGAACAACAGTATAATAATCAGCTTATTATAGCTCCTCCTGTTCCTTATCTTGCTTATCTATCTGACAAATTCAAATTTTTAGAGTTTTGTGGACAGAATGTTAGTCAATTTGCTGGGCAGGGGAGTTACACTGGAGAATATTCTAGCTTACTATTAAAACTGAGTAAAATTAATTACTCTATTGTTGGTCATAGTGAACGAAGAAATTTCTTGCAAGAATCTAATGCATTAATAAGACAAAAAGCAGAAAATTGTTTGGAGTCTCAAGTCACCCCTATTATTTGTATTGGAGAGGATTTAGCTATACGACAAAACAATAATTATAAAGATTTTTTATTAAAGCAGTTAGAGGAATCTTTGCCAAATATAGTAGGTGAACAAAATTTAATAGTAGCATATGAACCAATTTGGGCTATAGGAACAGGGATTACTCCTGGACAAGAAGAATTAACAGAAATATTTGATGCCCTTAATTATTATCTCAAGCAAAGGCAAGTTGCAAATAATATCAGCTTAGTATATGGTGGATCTGTAAATTTAGATAATATAGAAAAGATATTAAGTATACAGAATATTGATGGGGTTATGGTTGGCAAATCCTCACTTGATTATCAAATGCTAGTTCAAATGTTAAATATAGCTAACTCGAACTGGCATCATTAGACCTCTTGCATAACCTAAAGATAATTGAGGAATTTTTAGGAAAAACGAAGTCGAGTACCGCAGCGTACTAAGATGTACGTGAGGAACGGAGACGAGTTTTGACAACAAAATTACCAATTAGATTAGGTTATGCAAGAGGTCTATTGCTAGGAGGCTGTCTACGATAATTAATTAATTATTTTTAGGGTTAAATTATTAGGGTTTTTAAAAAATGATAAATATATTACTTTTTGTTCATATTGTGATAGCAATATTGCTAATTATTGTAATTTTGATGCAAAAGACTGGTAGTGATGGATTAAGTGGTATTGGTGGTGGTAATGGGACTATGGGTGTTGTTGCAGGTCGGACGGTGGTTAATTTCTTAACTAGAACTACGGTAGTACTTGCCACGTTATTTATGATTAACGCTGTTATTCTGGCTAATCTGTCTTCTAAGAAGAATTCGGGAATAATTAAGAAAATAGAGCAAGTTGATGATAAGCAACAAGAATCTAGCTTGCCTATTGCGAAATAGAATTTAAGGAGCAACTGTACTTATGCAAAAAATAATTGACTTACATAATATCAAAATTGGCAATGCTCTACCATTTATTTTGATTGCTGGACCATGCCAAATAGAAACTCTAGATCATGCACTATTTATGGCAGACAAGCTTGTGACTCTTACGGCTAAACTTAACATACCATTTATTTATAAATCATCATTTGACAAAGCAAATAGAACTTCAATTAATGGTCTTCGTGGTAGTGGGCTTGACAAAGGGCTAGAAATTTTGTATAAGGTAAAATCAACCTTTAATTGTCACATTATTACCGATGTTCATACAGAGAGTCAATGTGCCAGGGTTGCTGAAATTGTTGATATAATCCAAATTCCCGCTTTTTTATGTAGACAAACAGATTTATTGCGGGCTGCAGCACTGACCAATAAGGTGGTTAATGTGAAAAAAGGACAGTTTCTTGCTCCTTGGGATATGAAGAATGTCCATGCTAAGCTGGAAAGCTTTGGGGCTAAGAATATCATGCTTACCGAGCGGGGAATATGTTTTGGTTACAATACATTAGTATCAGATATGCGTAGTTTACCAATTATGGCAGAAACTGGGGCTCCAGTAATTTTCGATGCAACCCATTCGGTTCAGCAGCCAGGTGGTATAGGCAATAGTAGTGGTGGCGAGAGGAAATATGTTGAAATACTGGCAAGGGCAGCTGTTAGCGTTGGAGTCGCTGGTATTTTTATGGAAGTTCATCAAGAGCCAGATGATGCTCCAAGTGACGGACCTTGTATGATTAAGCTATCTGATTTAGAACCTATATTATCTAGATTGAAGAGATATGATGATATAACTAAAACGTCTACATAATAGTAACTATAGAATCGTGAGCGTTCACGGAAAAAAAGTTAAAGTACAAGACGTCATTGCAAGAAGGCGTAGACGACGAAGCAATCTATTCCTGGTCACTTTTTGGATTGCCGCGTCGTCGCAAAGCGGCTCCTCGTAATGACGCTTGGTGAGCATATTTTTTATTCATCATAAGAAAATAGCAAAAAAACCGTAAACGCTTACAATCCGGTTAACTATACTATCTGATTATGCCAAAAGCCCTAAATATAAATATTATCTCATCGGCTGCTTCTTTTAGATAATCGAAACGACCAGAAGAACCTTTATGCCCTGAATCCATATTAGTTTTTAGCAATAATATGTTATTATCTGTTTTTGTTGCTCGAATCTTTGCTGCCCACTTAGCTGCTTCCCAATACCCAACTCTAGGGTCAGAAATTCCAGCCGTGATAAATAGACTCGGGTAGTTTTGAGCTTTTATATTATCATACGGAGAATAAGACTTAATATAGTTAAAATAATCTAGCTCTTTAGGATTGCCCCACTCCTTAAATTCACTAGGGGTTAATGGCAGTTCTTCATCGAGCATAGTATTTAATACATCAACAAAAGGTACATGGGCAAGGGCTGCTTTAAATAATTCTGGTTGTTCATTAATGACCGCTCCAATTAACATCCCTCCTGCACTTCCTCCACAAATTACTATATTACCCTGGCTAGTATATTTTTCTTTAATTAACTGTTTAGCAGAAACAATAAAGTCATCAAAAGTTCTTTTTTTATTGAGGAATTTAGCAGCTTGATACCAATCATGCCCAAGATCGTCTCCACCTCTAATATGAGCAAGAGCATAAACAAACCCTCGATCTACAAGAGAAATAGCTGTATTCCTAAAGGATACTGGTATGCTGATACCATATGAACCATAACCATATAAATATAAAGGATTCTTCCCATCCTTGTTAAACAACGATTTTTTATATAATAAGGTAATTGGTACTTTAACCCCATCATTATCAGCAAATATTCTTTCTACCATATATTCTTCAGGATTAAAGCCACTTGGTATTTCCTGTACTTTCAATATTGATAGTTGCTCACTGTTAAAATCATAACTATAAGTGGTGTTCGGTCTAGCAAGCGAAGAATAATTTACTCGAATATCATCTTCATCAAAATTAGTAGATAAGGCTGAAGCAGTAAAAGCAGCATCCGGGAAATGAATAATTTTTTCATTCTGCTCTTTAAGATGCTTTATTTTAATAACTGGTAATCCTTGATCACGATAATTAACTATTAAATAATTGTTAGTAATATTAAAACTAGCTAAATATCTAGTTGGGTCTTCTGGTATATAATTATTTTCCCATAAATCATTTTGAAAATTATGCACATTTACTAATACTATGCGAAAGTTTTTTGCCCCTTCATTGGTATTAATATAAAAATTATCACCATTATGCTCAACATCATAAAAAACTCCTCCCTTTAGAGGTCTAATAAGCTTAGGCTGAAAGCTATGATCAGACATTTCTACAGCATATGTTTCATTTTCATTATGACCAGATACATCAACGAAAATATATTGTCGACTGGATGACTTACTAACGTTCAGCTGATATAATGAATCTGTTATCTGATATACTAACTTGTCATTGGAAGTGATATCTCCTAAAGAGTGAAACATTAATTTATCATGACGAAAATTTTCATTAATCGGCATATAAAAGAACCCTTTCAGATATTCATGCCAAATTATATTGCGACTCACATTATGTATTTCATCTGGTAAATATTCTTTGGTCTTTAAATTATAGACTTTAATTGTATATTTTTCATCACCGGTGAAATCAACACTATAAGCTAGTAGCGTATGATCGGGGGAGATTGATGCTAGACCTAGATCAGTAAATTTATTATCTTTGGCAATAACATTGATATCTAATATAATTTCTTCCGGAGCATCCATTGACCCCATTTTTCGACAATATATAGGATATTCAGTATTTTCTTCAGTTCTGGTATAATAATAGTAATTATCTTTTTTTACATAAGTTGACTGATCAGCAAGTTTAATTCTGCCCTTTAACTCCTCAAAGATTTTATCTTTTTCTTTTTGTAATGGCTCAAAAAATTGCTCGGAGTATTTATTTTCTGCCTGTAAATATTCTATGATTTTTTTATCGCTAACATTAGGCCATTCGCTATCTCTAAGCCAGTTATATTCATCTGTAATTTTCTGACCGTGCAATAAAAAACTGTAATCGATCTTATCGGCTATAGGTAGCTTCATTTTGTCCTCCTTTAATTCACAACTTATATATATAGCAGATTTTTATGTTCCACTAATAGCTGTTTTCATTATTTTTTTAGTATAGCTATGAGACTAGTTAAATCGGTGCTTAAACGACGTTATTGCGAGGAGCTACTTTAGTGGCGACGAAGCAATCCAGAAAACGATTAAACTTACAATTGCTTCGTCGTGTTTACACACTCCTCGCAATAACATCTTGTACTTTAACTTTTTTCCGTGAACGCTCGCTACAGCACTCTAGCGTAAATATAATAGTCCCTATTTATTCCTTGCACAATCTCATATTTTTTGAGCAATCCCTCTTTAACAAAATTACATCGTTCCAAAACATTAATTGAGCGAGTATTGTCAGTTATAACAGTTGCTTGGGTGCGAACAATTCCAGCATATTCGATAAATCTTAAAATAGTTTTGATAGATTTTAGCATAATTCCTTTACCCCAAAATTCCGGATCAAGATCGTAACTTATTTCTGCTTTGAGGTGCATTGCAGAAACACTATTAAACCCAGCAGTCCCTATAAGTTTATTAGTATCTTTGAGGGAAATAGCCCAGTAAAATCCCCGATGATTATGAAATAAGCTGGACCAATATCTTATCTCATCAGTAGCTTGAGCTGTGTCCGATGGACAATTTTGTTCGGTCAGGAATGGTAGCATTTCTGACTTATTCATATAGGTAAAATAGTTTTCGGAATCATCACTAGTTAATTCCCTAAGAACTATATCACCTAGGTCTAATATAGGAAATTGATGGTATATAGATGGGTTAAGCATATGTTAGAAGATAATTTATTTTTTATAATTAGTGGGGTCAGTTACATTATTTTCTTCAAAGGCTTTAAGTCTAGTTAAGCATGAATGACATGTGCCACAAGACAACCCCTCATCTGATGGATCATAACAAGAAATCGTTTTAGAATAATCTACCCCTAATTCTAGACCAGCCTTGATAATTTCTCCCTTTGACATATTTATTAAGGGAGCATGAATGGTAATTTGTTTACCTGATACTCCTACAGCAGTTGCAAGATTTGCCAGATTATTAAAAGCTACTAAATATTCCGGGCGGCAATCTGGATAATTAGCGGAATCAGTTGCGTGTATCCCTATAAAAATATCAAAAGCTCCTATTATTTCACTAAATCCTAAAGCATAACTTAAAAATATGGTATTACGTGCTGGTACATAAGTAACTGGTATATTGTCCGGTAATTCACTATGATCTTTATATTTTGGTACGTCTATGGCATTGTCAGTGAGAGCTGATCCGCCAAAGTTACGTAAATCAATATTTATAATTTTATGTTGTTTGACGTTATAGTTCTGAACTAATTGCTTAACCTTCTCCAGTTCAACATTATTGCGTTGAGAATAGTTGAAACTTATGGCATAAATTTCGTAATTCATTTTTTTTATCATTGCTAGTACGGTAGCTGAATCTACACCGCCACTTACTAAAGCCACTGCCTTTTTCATAATAACCATCGATCCATTATATCATATAGTATATAGCAAAATTTTTGTCCACTAAGCTAATTATAGGTAATTTTTTAAATATTTTCCAGTATGGCTCTCTTTACAACAAGCAATATCCTTCGGAGTCCCGGTAGCTACTATTTCTCCACCTTTATCCCCTCCCTCAGGACCAACATCTATAACGTAATCCGCTGTTTTTACAACATCTAGGTTATGCTCAATAACTACCACGCTATTACCCATGTCAACTAATTTATGTAGTACTTTAAGCAATTTATTAATATCATCTATGTGTAAACCTGTTGTTGGTTCATCAAGTATGTATAAAGTTTTACCAGTTGAGCGTTTTGATAATTCTTTAGCTAATTTTATCCTTTGTGCTTCACCCCCAGACAAAGTAGTAGCCGATTGACCAATTTTTATATAACCAAGTCCTACCTCATTTAAAGTAACCAGTTTTTCGTAAATTAATGGTACTTTCTCAAAAAAGCTCATAGCATCTTCAACTGTCATCCTAAGAACGTCAGATATAGACTTATCCTTATATTTAATTTCAAGAGTTTCTCTGTTATATCTATCGCCATTACACACATCACATTTTACATAAATATCAGGCAAAAAATGCATTTCTATTTTAATCAGACCATCGCCTTGACATGATTCACACCTCCCACCTTTAACATTGAATGAAAACCTACCAACTTTATAACCCCGAGTTTTTGCAGTTGGTAGTTCAGCAAACCAGTCTCTAATATGGGTAAATGCCCCTGTGTAAGTTGCTGGGTTTGATCTTGGTGTGCGACCTATTGGCGACTGATTGATATCAATAACCTTATCAATATATTCAAGACCGGTAATTGATTTATATTCTCCCGGAAAGACTTTTGAAGATGGTTCTAAAAACTTTAAAGCGGCTTTATATAAAGTATGAATTATTAAGCTTGATTTTCCTCCGCCGGATACACCGGTTATTGCTGTAAAACTACCCAAAGGGATTGTAATATTAACATTTTGTAAATTATTAGACACAGCTCCAGTTAAGGCTATTACCTTACCGGAAGAGGATATTCGAGTATTTGCTGGTACTTCAATAAATTGTTTACCACTTAAATAACTGCCAGTTATGCTATTTGCACATTGTTTAATTTCCTCAATTGTTCCTTGGGCTACTATATGTCCACCATGAATACCAGCACCTGGTCCAACATCAATAATGTGATCCGATTCATACATTGTTTCTTCATCATGCTCAACAACCAGAACTGTATTACCAAGGTCTCGAAGATTTTTGAGAGTTTCTATTAAGCGAGCATTATCACGCTGATGTAAACCAATTGACGGCTCGTCAAGTACATATAACACCCCACTAAGTCCTGAACCAATTTGTGACGCTAAACGAATACGCTGGCTTTCTCCACCAGATAAAGTACCTGACCCTCTAGACAAAGCAAGATATTCAAGACCAACATTCATAAGAAATTGTAACCTTTCCTTGATTTCCTTTAAAATACGCTCGGCAATAGCTACTTGTCTTTTATTAAGCTGTTGGTCTAATTGATTAAACCATTTTTGTAGTTGTAAAATACTCAAGGCAGATACTTTTCCTATATGCATATCAGCAATTTTAATACAAAGAGACTCTGTCTTTAATCTATAACCTTCACAAGCTGTACATTTGTGTTCTGCTTTGTATTTTAATAATTCTTCTTTTACTACAGAAGAATTATCCTTATGTTCTTTTTCTTGTAAGCTAGGTATTATTCCAGCAAAAGGCTGCTGTATAACCCGAGATTTAGAACCATCATGATATTGAAACTTTATAGTATCTTCACCCGAGCCATGGAGCAATACTTGCTGTGTAGTATGTGGTAGTTCTATAAAGGGAGTGTCTAATGAAAACTCATAATGACTTGCCAAGGCTCTTAATGTTTCTAAAAAGAACTTTGAGGATATTTTACCCCAAGGTGCTATAGCTCCATCTTTAATACTAATTTTGCCATCTGGAATAATCAATTCTTTATCAAGAACTAATTCTTTGCCAAGACCTTCACATTTAGGACAAGCACCAAATGGGCTATTAAAGGAAAAGATTCTTGGTTCTATCTCAGTAATCTGGAAACCAGAAACTGGACAAGAATATTTTTCTGAAAAAATGATTCTCGAACCTTTAGTAAGGTGGGTTTCTACTCCGTTTGGTAAATCAACAATCTCGACATATACTATACCATCTGCCAATTTAAGAGCTATTTCCAAACTATCTGCAAGTCTATTGCCTAAATCACCTTCTAGAGAAATCCTATCAACAATTACTTCAATATTATGTTTTTTATTCTTATCAAATTTTGGTAGATCATCAATCTCATAAATTTCATTGTTAATTACCAGTCTGCCAAAACCTTGTTTTCTAAGATCAAGAATTTCACGTCTGAATTCACCTTTTTGCCCTCTGATAATGGGTGCTAAAATGTATAATTTACTTCCCTTAGGAAAATCACGAATAGCATCTATCATCTCTGATATGGTTTGATTCTTTATAGGTAGACCTGTTGCTGGAGAATAAGGTACTCCTACCCTTGCATATAGTAATCTCAAATAATCATAAATCTCAGTTATAGTACCTACTGTAGAACGTGGATTTTTAGATGTAGTTTTTTGATCAATAGCTATTGCCGGTGACAAACCAGAGACTGATTCAACATCAGGTTTATCCTGAAGATGTAGAAATTGCCTAGCATAGGAAGATAGACTTTCCACATATCTACGTTGCCCTTCTGCGTAAATAGTATCAAAAGCTAGTGAAGATTTACCAGAACCACTAAGACCGGTAATTACCACAAACTTATTTCTTGGAATATCAACATTTACATTCTTTAAATTATGCTCCTTAGCACCGCGAACTTTAATATATTCTTGCATCATAATTTATCATAAATTTTTAAGGAACTTTCAAAAAACTTGTAGCATTATAGGTTGTTTTGAATTATTATTGCAATAATAAAATATTATTTTAGATGGTGAAGATTTGTGGCAGGTAGTTTAAATAAAGCAATATTAATAGGTAACTTAGGGCGTGACCCAGAAATTAGGCATACGGCAGACGGTAAAGAGATAGCAAGTTTTAGTGTTGCTACTTCTGAGACATGGAAAGATCGTACTACTGGAGAAAAGAAAGAAAAAACCGAATGGCATAGAGTGGTAGTATTTAATGAAGGGTTGGTATCTGTTGTAAAGAATTATGCCAAAAAAGGAACTAGAGTTTACTTAGAAGGTATTTTACAAACTAGAAAATGGGTAGATAACCTTGGGCATGAAAAATATACGACAGAAATAGTGCTGCAGAATTTTAACTCGCAATTTATATTGTTAGATTCTAGAGGCGTTGGTATTCAAACATCAGATACTGTTGTACCCAAAAATACGGTTACTAACTTTGACCATAGCGATTTAGATGATGAAATACCTTTCTAGAGTTGCAGTAGTTTCTGTATCTCTGGCTCTTTCTTCTTGTGTTTCGTCTATAGAAACAAGGGTTGAGGAAGCAGAAAAACTAGCATCAATAAACAGGTTTGAGAAGAAACTTGTTAAGGCTGGGGATTTTGTCATTACAACCTACCAACATATCTCGGATAAAGATAGCCCTTATGTATTTTATATTGAGGGTGATGGAAGTATTGGACGTTATACTGTCGCTAGCAATCCAACTCCTTCCAAGATTATGTTGTTTAAGCTTGCTACTCTTGATACTAGACCTAATGTAGTTTATATAGCTCGTCCATGCCAATATACACCAGTAGAGCTTAATCCTAATTGTAATCAAGTCTATTGGACAGACAAAAGAATGGCTGAAGAGGTTATAGAATCAACAAATATAGTAATAAATAGTATAAATAATGATAAGCCAGCTAGTTTAGTTGGTTTCTCTGGTGGGGGAGGTGTTGCTATCTTGGTGGCAGCAAGAAATAAACATATTAAGGATATAATAACTGTAGCAGGTAATCTTGATATTAAAAATTTTAGTGAACACCATAAAGTATATGGATTAAAGAAGTCATTAAATCCCATAGATTATGCCATAAAAATCAATAATATCCCGCAATTACATATTTCAGGAAGCAAGGATAAAATAGTACCTAGCAGTATTATGCATGGCTATATAAAAGCTAGTTCTTCAAATTGTATACAACAAAAGATATTCCCTAATATTACTCATACCAAAGGCTGGGAAAAGGTATGGCAGGATGTGCTACAAATCAATCTTACATGCAGATATTAATCAGAATAGGTTCTTTTGATGTGAGCATATCACAGAAAAAAGTAAAAAAGATAATTGCTATCCCACATAGTTCTCGTGGCAATCCATTATTCTTGGATTGCATCAATGTCACTAAAGTGGCTCCTCGCTAATAGACGCTTGGTGATTGTATAATACTATCACCAAAACTTATAATTCCGAATTGTATAATTTATAATTGCTATTTATCTAAATTATTTCTTCTTTTTTTTAAAACTTGTGTTATCATTATTTTACTTACTAGCTTTTTTATAAGTGACTTAATAATTAAGTTTTGCTTAGTTATTTCCGACAACCTCTTAGGTTCGTAACAACTTTTTTACTATCAATGTAACAGTACCCAACAGGGTAGCTATAATTATTAAAGAGTATTTTATGATAAAAAAATTTTTATGTTCTTTTCTGATTCTTATAATCGCTTCTACTCTTTCTAGTTGCGGTCGAAATCTTGCAGCGAATACATATACTAGTGACTCAACGTTAAATATTGTGTTGGAAGGAAAGCTTCTTGCCAAAAGAGATATAAAAATTACGGAGAATGAAAAACTCGGCGATAATACAACTGGTGCTCTGGCTGGCTCTGTTGCTGGTGGGGCGGTTGCTGCTAGTGGAAGTAACAACTTAGCTCTAATTGTTGGTGGTGCTATTGTTGGAGGTGTTACTGGTGCAGCAATGCAAGCTGCTTTGGGAACATCAAACGGTATAGAATATATCGTACAAGTTGATAGATCGAATTTGAAAGATGATTATTACGAAGGTAGCAGACTTTTAAGAAATGCTATAGCAGCTGTGCGTGCAACAGGTGTTATCACCATTGTACAGGCTAAAGAAGATAAAGACAATCCTGTAATAAATGAAGGACAAAATGTTTTAGTTATTCTTTCTGAGAAGAGAACTAGACTCATTCCAGCTAAATATTAAGATTAATAATAATAGATTATTACCATGGTCAGAATTTTCTTTATAATTTTATTACTTATTTCTACATCAGCTTGTACTAAAACTACTTTTATTAGATCCGCACCTGATTATTCACAATCGCTAGTTAAATCCAAAATCGCATTGCTTTTGCCACCAAAAGTTGAAATAAATCAAGTTGATGCTTTTAACAAAAAAACCAGAGTTTATGAGTACGAAGATAGACTTGAAGAGAATATTATCGATGTATTCATAACCAAAATGCAGGATAAAGGGTATAATATTAAACTTTTCTCTAGAACAGAAATTGGCACTAACAAATTATCCAAGGACGTTGTTGATGTTAAAGATAATTTTGATGAAATTCTGGGGATACTCTATGCTGGTGGAGCTTGGAAAGAAGATGTGGCATACTCTATCGATCAAAAAATTCCTTCTGCAATTGAACTTGGTAAAAGGACAGGTGCTGATTTGTTAGTTGTAATGAATTTCTATGGTGAAAGCAAAACATCTGGTGCTGTGACTAAGGATTTTTGTACAGAGATTTTGAAGGGAGTTCTCACTGGTAGAATCGATTCAAGTGATCCATCAGAATTTTCAATAGTTAGATTAGCGATTCTTGATTCATTAACTGGTAGAGTACTATGGACACATTCAGTATCTCTTTCTAAAGATATGATTGACACCACTATTGAAAATTTCTCTGATAATAACAAAGTGGATAGGAAAAATCTTTCTATATTGTTTAATTCAGCACTTGCAGATCTTCCAGATGCAACATAGAGCAATTAATGCTATCTCCAACAGCTTCATAGCTTTGCAGAACATGACGTAAATTGATTGAGAAATTCAAAATCTTCAGTTTCTAGAGACAAAATCTCTGGTAAACATATTTTAGCTGTAAAGTTATTATCTATACTAACCTTAAGCAATAAAATTATTCTGATATTATTACGTTCAGGGTTAATACGTTTTTTCAGCAAATCGACTATTTGACATAATTCAGAATGATTTTGTGGGTACAGTTTTATCTCTAATCGTTCTTCATTTATTATATCATCAATAGTTGCGAAACTTTTAGCAATTAGTCTTATTCCTCCAGCGTCTTTAAACAAATCACAACTCACTACCACTAAACTTTGAACATCGAGTAAATGAACGAAATTCTTTAATATTTCTTCACTATAAATAGTCAGTTCAAAAATGCCAAATTGATCAGATAGTTGTAAAGTGATAAACCTGCCGCGAGATGACATACGTGAATCTTTTTTTTGTATTACACCAGCTATCCTTATCTGACTTGAACCATCTAGAAAGTCATTTTGTAGGTTAATTGAAGTCGAAATATTAAGCCGGGATAGCAAATCTTGATGTTTTGATAATGGATGTAATGTAATAAACAGCCCTAATACCTCAAATTCATAACAAGATGCAGTATTATTATCCAGTGGTTCTGCGTCAATTAAAACTTGCTGATTTATGGAACTTACCTTAATCAGACTAAATTGATCAGAAATTTTTTCGGCATGATAGGAAGAAGCATAAGCTAGAAGTTTAGAGATACTTAATAATAACTGATTACGATTAGAATGTAGCGTATCAAAACATCCAGCTTTAATAATATTTTCTAATAATTTTCGATTAATTGATTTAAGCGGTAGCCTTTCAATAACATCTATAATATTTTTAAATTTACCATTTTTAACTCGTTCTTCTACTAATATTCTACCAAAATCAACCGTAACACTTTTAATAGCAGCTAGGGCATAAATTATCGATTTAGGCTTTTTGACATACTCTTCAGCTTCTTGTGATGTAGCTATAGTACTAAAATAACCAGAGGAAAGATTGATATTAGGAGGGATAATAGCAATGTTATTATTTTTGGCTTCTTGAATGAATAGATTGATTTTATCATGGTTATTTAGTTCAAGATTTAAGCACACTACCAAGAATTCAGCTGGGAAATTAGCTTTCAGATAGGCTGTTTGATAAGATATTACTCCATAAGCTGATGCGTGGGCTTTATTAAAACCATAGCTAGCAAATTTAGCTACCGTTGCAAAAATGGATTGGGCTTGCTGACGTGAGATGCCTTTGGCTATTGCCCCTTTTACAAAACTTTCTTCTTGTTCTGCCATTTCGGATTTTATTTTTTTTCCCATGGCTTTACGAAGTATATCTGCTCCACCTAAACTATAGCCTGCCATTTCTTTGGCAATTTCTAAGACCTGTTCCTGATAGATAATAACTCCATAAGTTTCTTCTAGAATTGGTTTAAGCATCTCATGCAAGTAATCCGGTTGTTGCAAACCATGTTTACAAGCAATATAAGTTGGGATGTTCTCCATCGGACCAGGACGGTATAATGCTCCTAACGCTATTATATCTTGAATGGAGTCAGGTTTAAGACGCCTTAAACTATCCTGCATTCCGTTGCTTTCAAATTGGAACACCCCAATAGCTCGACCACTACATAGCATTTCATAAGTTTTCTGATCATCAAATAGCATATTAGTAAAATCAATATTTATGCCCTGATCTTTTAGCAGTTCTAAACATTTAGTAATGACAGTTAGAGTTTGCAGTCCTAAAAAATCAAATTTAATTAAACCAGCAATCTCAGCATATTTCATCGAATATTGTACTACCAACATGTCCGAGTTTAGGTCTTTATAAACCGGTAATATTTCTACTAAATCTTTGCCAGCTATTACAATTCCTGCTGCATGAGTAGAAGCATGTCTATTAAGCCCCTCAAGTACTAAAGATGTGTCCAGAACTTGTTTGATCAGCTCCTCTTGACCATCTAAATTATACAAACCTTCACCACGTGCTGCTATGTTTAACTCCTTTATTTCCTTAATAGCCTGATTTAGTGTAACAGGAGAAACAGCATTAAATGGTACAAGCTCAGTTAAATATTCAGCATATTTATAAGGTAAACCAAGAACTCGTGAGACATCTTTGATCACAGCTTTTGCTTGCATCTTACCAAAAGTGATGATTTGTCCAACTTTGTTATCCCCATATTTAGAACATACGTAATTTATAACTTCCCCTCGTCGCTCTTGACAAAAGTCAATATCAAAATCTGGCATTGATATACGTTCTGGGTTAAGAAAACGCTCAAATAATAGACCAAATTTAAGAGGATCAAGATCAGTGATTAAAAGACTCCACGCAACTACTGATCCTACCCCAGAACCTCTACCAGGACCTACCATAATACCTTGTTGCTTGCTCCATTTTATAAAATCAGAAACTATTAGGAAATAGCCAGAAAAATCCATTCGACAAATAATATCTAGTTCATAATTAAGACGAGTTAAATATTGCTGTTTAACATCTTCCTGCTCATCTATGGCAATATTTTCTCGTTTAAATTTTGTATCAAGTCTTAATAGTAATCCGGCTGTCGATTCTTTTTTAATTATGTCTACTTCATTAATATTTAGACTAGAGAAATTTGGTAACATTGGTGGATTAGCATGTGCCATAAAATAGCATCTTTGGGCTAAATGTACCGTATTTTGTACAGCATTAGGTAAATCACTAAAAAGTTCTAGCATTTCTTTTGGTGATTTAAAATAACATTCGTTACTTACCTTTTTACGATCCTCTACTTCTTTACTAACCCCAGTAGATATACATAATAATACGTCATGGGCATCATGCATATTAACATCACTAAACAATACTTTATTGGTAGCAACTAGTGGAATACCAAGATTACTGGCTATTTTTATATAACTTTCTTCTATAGATTGTTCTACTGCTAGATTATGCCGCATAATCTCAAAATAAAAACGATCAGCAAAAATGCTTTGTAGCTTAGTTGCCCAAAAAATGGCTAATTCTTCATCCTTAGCAATAAGACTTTTACCAATTATACCATCAGTATAACCGGATAAAATAATCAGCCCTTCCTGGTACTTAACTAAATCATCAAAAGTAATATGATTACAAATTTTACGATCATTTTTAGTAAAACTATCACTAACCGCCTTTAGTAGATTCTTGTAACCAATTTCATCCTTGGCAATAAGCACAATTTCACAAAAACTATTCTCGGTAAAAGCAATATTTACAATTGCCGCATTTATAGGTTGTATTCCTGCTTTACAGCTAGCTAGAGCAAATTCTAACGAGCCAAATAAATTCCCCCTATCGGCTAAACAAATTGCTGGTATTTTATGCAATCTAGCTAATTCCATTATACGATCAATTGTTAAAGCACTCTCAAGAAATGAATATGAGCTTTGTACTCTTAAGTGAATGAAATCAAACTGCATCTTTTATACCAATAAGATAATATTTAAATCCAAGAGCCTTTAGCATATCCCCATCAAGAATATGCCTGAGATCAAGAATTATAGGAGATTTAACTTTATGGCGAATAAGCGACCAATCTAAATCTTTAAACTCCGACCATTCGGTAGCCACTATAATTATATCACTATTTTTGCATGCACTAAGTGCTGAATCAGCAAAAAATACATTTTTTACTTCTTTTTTAGCATTATTCATACCTACCGGATCGAAGACTCTAATATTTGCTCCTTTATCAACTAGTATTTCGATGATTTTAATAGCTGGACTATTTCTAACATCATCCGTACCAGCCTTAAAAGTCAGACCCAATACACTAATAACTTTATTATGTAAATCGTTGCCTATGATATCATGAATTTTATCCACCATATCATATGGTCTCTGATAATTACTATTTATAACAGAATTAACTATTTGAAAATTACATTGATAATGTTTAGCTATTTGTCCAAGTGCTAACATATCCTTAGGAAAACATGAGCCACCAAATCCAGGACCGACATTTAAAAATTCTTTACCTATTCTCTTATCTAATCCAACCCCACAAGACAGATCCTTAGTATTTGCCCCCATTTTCTCGCATAAATTTGCCATCTCATTAATAAAAGCAATTTTGGTCGCTAAGAAAGCGTTTGAGACATATTTAGTAAGTTCTGCAGTAACCAAATCAGTACTTACCATAGGTATATTCTTGGTAATCAAAGGTCGATATATCTCTTTTAGTAAATCTTCTGCCTGTTTATTATTGGTGCCAATTAATATTCTATCAGGGTTTAAAAAATCCTCTATAGCAGTACCTTCTCTAAGAAATTCAGGATTTGAAGCAACGGAAAATTTAAAATTCTTGTTATTTAAATAATCAATAATTTGGTTACATGTTGTTGGAGGTACAGTCGATTTTATAATAATCAAACAATCGTCTTTAATCCATGGGCATAAATTATCGATAGCAGTAAATATATATTGTAAATCCGCCTCTCCTGAAGGTAGAGACGGTGTTCCTACCGTAATAAATACCGCTTGTGAATTTTGTAATTCAGCCGAATAGCTAGCTGTAAATTGTAACTTACCAGATTTTACTAATGGCGGTAAATATTCAGCTAATTTTGGTTCATAAATTGGTAAAATATTTTTTTTTAATTGGTCGATCTTAGAAATATCACTATCTAAACAAGTAACGTCGTGTCCTAGGTAACTCATCATTACGCCAGATACTAGCCCAACGTAACCAGTACCTATAACATGAAGTTTAATATTCATTAATTATCCTTATATACTTAGTGCAACAACTTTGTTATGCTATGCTGCTGTAAAGTATATATTAATTGACCAAATACTAAATAATAAAATGATGCTCATTAAAAGATTTTTCATCAGCCTAAGCGTAATAGTTTGTATAGTTGTAGTAACTTTAAGTTTATTAATATTAAGCGGGAGTAAAGGGTATTTAGATAAGCCTATTAAGATGGCAATAGAATTTTACCTCGATAAAAAAAATACGAAAATACGAATTGGTAATTTACAAATAAGAAATAACATTTTGTCAATCGATAAAATCTTTATGGATTTAGCACATAACACCAAAAGTGAGATTAGCGATTTCAAAATCAGTTTTTTTATTGATGATATAAGAAGCAAACCATTGCTTCTTAGTATTGTTGATATAGATAGCTTTTCCTTAATTTCTAAAGATAATCAACCTATAATAGATACTAAAATATCTGCTAAGTATATTGTAGATTTTTTTGAAAATAAGATTGAAACACAGTTAAACCTAAGTCCTATAAAAAATATTACTCTACTCGATAGTTATGGTAAGAAATTACCTAAGGGGGAAGGGCTTTGTTCTTATGAAAGTAAAATTTCTACAACTTTGAAGAAGTTAATCAATTGCAAGTTAACATTTGGTGATCAAGCATATCTATCATTCAATAGTATCTTGGATGGTAGCATAATTCAAGCTAATGGTAATGTTGAAAATATTCCTATAATGATTTATCAAATTATTGAGAAAATTATCCCTGATAATCAAGTAATTTTATTTTTACAGGAATATATTAAAGATGGTTATATCAGAAATGGAGAATTTGATGTTAATTTTGATAAAAATTCTTTAGAAAACAATATTGCTCTAGTAAAAGCCAAGCTGCATGTCGTAGACCTTGAATATAAATACGATGTAGATTTTCCATCTTTAAGAAAAATTGATATAGATATTACTATATCTGGAGCCTCGGTTAAGTTTATACTGAATCGTGCATATAGCGGTAACAGCCTTATTTCCAATGGAGTAATAACCTTTGAGTGGCAAGGGATGGATAAGTCTAATTTTATCGTTAGTGCCATAGCTAAGGGACCGAGTATCGATCTAATTAATTTTATCTCAAATGAGGATTATAACCAAGTAAAAAAACAAGGAATCGACCTTAGAAAAATTACTGGAACCGCTAATTCAAAAATTGGCATAATAATACCGATTAGTCCAGTTATAAAAAATACCTATGACATCTCTACGATAATAACTGGAGTAAATGCTAAAGCATTTAGTGACAATATCATACTAAAGAATGCAAAAATAACCGGAACATTTAATGGTGATAAGCTAAACTTAATAGGTACAGGTAAAATTAATGACTATGACAGTAATTTTACCTATCAATATAATATTGATAATAATAACCATGATGATTATCAGCATCTATTAAAAGTAAAAACTACTATTGTCGGTAATAACCAGAAACTTGGTATATTCAAGTTAATTTCAGGTAGTAGTATCCTAGATTTTGAATATAAAGAGCAACAAAATAACAGAGGTCAATCTAATACCGGCTTCATTAAAGCCAATGCTAATCTCAAAAATTTGGAATTTTATATTGATAAAATATCTATACATAAAAAGCTTTCTAATGAAGCTAAACTGGTGTTAACTGGTAAGTTATATGATGACCAAAAAGGTGATATTAATTTTGCCCTTTCGGGAGAAAATAACTTAAAAATAGTTGGCAAGGTTACAACACAAGATGATAAATATGATGTTACTTTACCGATTATTGCTTATGGTACTACTGATCTGATAGGAAAGTTACTTTTAGGTAAAGATAGCTTGAGTGCTGAAATTCAGGGCAAACAACTAGATTTGTCTAAGTCTAATATGATGCAATTCTTAGAAAAAGAAGGAGAGCCACAAAACATTCATTTAAAAGTTGATGTAGATAAAGTAAGGTTAAAAAATAATATAATGCTTGATAAGCTTAATTTACAAATTGATTGTAATAAAATAAAATGCTTTTCTGGTTCTTTAGATTCAAAAATTGGCACTAGATCTTTTAAAATGCTACTTACAGAAAAAAAAGATATGGAACAATGGATAGTTACCTGTGATAATGCTGGAGCTTTATTTAGAGGTATTGGCATGTATAGTAACATGAAGTCTGGTATTATAAATCTAACACTTGATACAAAAAGACATGAGGTTAAGAAGGGTGAAATAATACCAATCTTAGATGGTACATTTGACATAAAACGTTTTGTTACTACCGATATGTCTTTTTTAACTAGGATGGTATCATTTGTTTCGTTTCCAGGTTTTATGAGTTTTATATTAAATAATAAGGATATCTTGTTTAATAATATGACAGGTAGCTTTAGTTATATAGGTAATACCGTAAGTATTGCTAATACATCAGCTACTGGACCATTCTTTGATTTTACCATGAAAGGTACAATTGATACTAATAAACACCAAATAAAGCTTAAAGGTAATGTGATACCTTCTTTCTTTTTTGCTAGTACCATTATCACTAAAATACCAATAATTGGTAAAATATTTTCAAAGGTTGCCCCTTATTCTGTAGAGTTAAAATATAAGGAGTAAAACTATAAACGTCATCGTCTTATCTTAGAGATAGAAAAGTGCTAAGAATGTGAAGGTAAAGAGGTTTGTAGGGATTTTGTTATAGGATTTGTAGTCATGTAAATGATATTTTTTGTTTGATATTATCAGATTCCAGAGATATAATCTCTTTCATGTATATTACAATATAAAAGGTTGCGTCGTTGCAAGATTACCAAAATTAACACAGTCTCAGCAAGATTTGTTCAATTTATTTGATCTCAAAATGCCCCAAATGACAAAATCTGCAAATGATAACATATAGTCAGTAAAGAAAATTTAATTTTTTAGACATTGTGCCGCATACTAATCCCGTCTCGTAGCATAATTTTTGCTCCTCTCCATCTGGAAGATAAGTCGTGTCCACTTCAAATTCCTCAGCATAAATTAATTTACAACTGTAGTATTGATAGATTGCTTCGTCGACCTATGGTCTTCCTCACTAATAGACGAAGTGCTGCTAATCGGTTTGAAACTATAGAGGCTAATTCATGTTTTTAATTTTTTGAGATAATTTACTGATTTTACGTGAGGCGGTATTTAACTTGATAATATTCTTTGTTACGCCTTTCATTATTTCAGATTGCGCAACAATCAACGCTAATCTGGCCGATTCTTTTGAACCGCTAGCAACTTCTTGCAAAACTTTTTTTAAATATGTTTTAATTCTACTCGATCTATTCTTATTTATTAAAGTTTTTTTGATTGTTTGTCTTATTGCCTTTTTTGCTGATGAATGATTAGCCATATTTATTATTTTCCTACAGATTCATTAATTTTGTTCTTCATGATTATGACTTTCTGCTTGTGGAGTCATACAGCCTTTACTATTTACATCTCTATCAACGAACTCAATATAAGCCAGTGGTGCCATATCGCCATAGCGAGAACCAGCCTTTATTATCCTAGTATATCCACCTGGACGTTCACTATATCTTTTACCTAAAACGCTAATAAGTTTTTCAGTTGCCACTTTATCTTTGATTTTAGCAAGTACCATTCTTCTAGTTGCTAAATCAGATTTCTTAGCTTTAGTTACTAGCACCTCAATATATGGTCTAAGCTCTTTAGCTTTAGGTAAAGTTGTCTTTATTTGCTCATTCATCACAAGTGCCACAGCCATATTAGCAAACATCGCCTGCCTATGACTACTTGTTCTGTTGAGTTTTCTACCCTTAATTTTATGTCGCATATTGTTACCTTAAATTAATATGGATCTTCGTAACGCTTAGATATATCCTGAATATTTTCTGGAGGCCAGCCTGCTACGTCCATACCAAATTTCAAGCCAAAAGTGGCTAATATATCCTTGATCTCATTAAGAGATTTTCTACCAAAATTTTGAGTTCTCAGCATTTCTCCTTCTGTCTTGATAACAAGATCTCCTATATAAATTATATTATCATTTTTCAAACAATTTTGAGATCTGACAGATAATTCTAATTCCTCAACTTTTTTCAACAAGGCTGGATTAAATGATAATTCTTCCAATTTATCTTGTTTATCTTCTACTTGCTCTTCAAATGTAATAAATAATTGTAACTGATCTTGCAAAATCCTAGCAGCAAGGGCTATAGCCATCTCAGGAGAGATACTACCATTAGTTTCAACGGTCATAATTAGCTTGTCATAATCTGTAACTTGACCAACACGTGTATTATCAACTTTATAGGTAACCTTCCTTACAGGACTAAATAATGCATCTATTGGGATTACCCCAATAGCTGATTCTGAATCAACATTACTCACAGCAGGAACATAACCTTTTCCCGTCTCACACACTAGTTCCATTTCAAGTTGAACTCCTTTTGCCAAGGTACAAATCATATGATTAGGAGTTAATATCTCTACATCATGACCTGCTCCAATCATACCGGCAGTTACCACGCAAGGACCAGTAGCACTTAATCTTACAATCTTTTTTTCGGAAGAATGCATCTTAATGGCTAAGGACTTAAGATTTAAAACTACATCAACTAAATCTTCTTTAACACCAGGTATAGCAGAAAATTCATGCACCACCCCTGGTATCTTTATCGAAGTTATTGCAGCACCCTGAAGAGAAGAAAGCAAAATCCTCCTCATAGCATTACCTACTGTTAAACCAAACCCTCTCTCTAAAGGCTCAACTACAATCTTTACTATATTAGCATTCTTATCAGGACTGTCATACACGATCTTCGAAGGCTTGATCAGTGAGTTCCAGTTTTTATTTAATGATAACATTATTTACTACCTATCTCTCTATACTCTTCTTCTCTTTGGCGATCTAACACCGTTATGAGCAATGGCTGAAACATCCAAAATTGAGGTAACTATAAAATTTTGACTAAACACTGCCCGCATAGCCGATTCTCTTTGTGCCCCTGCCCCTTGCACTCTAATTGAAACAGTTTTAAGACCATGCTCTTTTGCTGCTTCTGAGGCTTTATCAACAGTTATTTGAGCGGCATAAGGAGTAGCTTTTCTAGCCCCTTTAAAACCATGTGTACCGGCTGTTGAGAACGCTATAGCATTGCCTTGCACATCTGTAAAAGTCACAATAGTATTATTAAAAGTTGTTTTTATATGAACAACACCAAGAGTGATATTTTTTCTTTTTTTCTTGATCTTAGTATTAGCCTGACTCATTATTATACCATATTACTTTGTAACTTTTTTCTTACCGGCAATTGCAACAGCTTTGCCTTTTCTTGTTCTAGCATTAGAATGAGTATTTTGTCCTCGCACAGGCAACTTTCTTATATGCCTGAGACCTTGGTAACTTCTAATATCTTTTTTCTTCTTGATGTTAAGAGTTACTTCTCTTCTTAAATCACCTTCTACTCTATATTCTTTTTCAATAATATTACGTAAAATAATTAATTCTTGATCAGTTAACTCTTTAACCCTTTTACTTTCAGATATTCCAGTTTTTTGACAAATCTTTTCTGCAGCAGAAAAACCAAGCCCATAAATATATGTTAAACTCACTACTAATCTTTTGTTTGCTGGAATGTTAACACCCGCTATTCTTGCCACAAATAATCTCCAAAATTTTGATAACAACCAAAAAGGAATAATATAAAAATATCCCTTAAAGTCAAATAATTTCTAACATTTTATCTAAAACGCATTCTACTTCTTGCTTATCCTTACTCGCATCAACAACATAGAAATCACTATTATCTCTATAATAGCTAAGTAATGGATAAGTTTCTATCTTATATTCTTCTATTCTATGTTTAATAGTCTGTTCATCATCATATTGCCGGTGAATAAATTTATCTGATCCACAAACATCACAAACATCATCAACCTTAGGCTTAATAAAATAACTATTATAAATTTGTTTACAATTTGCACAACTAAATCTACCTAGAATCCTTTTAATAATCACCTGATCGTCTATCTCAAAAAATACCACTTTAATCTTTTGATTAGCAAATTCTCTAAGAAAGCTAGCTTGCTCCAAATTACGAGGATAACCATCTAGAACATAACCATTTTTATATATCTCTCGAGTTAAAAACTTTTTAACTACATTATTTACCAATTTATGAGGGACAAGTTTTCCTTGTGCCATATATTCTTGAATTAACAGCCCCTCTTCGTTATTTACCTCTGTCATTTGTCTAAATATATCACCAGTAGACACATGAGGTAAGTTTAACTTTTCTGCTAATAACTTTCCTTGAGTTCCCTTCCCTGAACCAGGAGGTCCTATAAGCACTATAATCACTTTAAACCCATATTAACATAATATATACTTACCACTAAGCTATAAAAACACATTATTTTAAAAATTAGCTACAAAAATTCTAGAATATTCACCTAAGTATAGCTAATAACTACAACCTAGTTTTTTAATTTCATTTTTTTTATTAACCCCTCATATCTACTGCTAAATAAATGAGTTTGAATTTGGGCAAATGTATCTAGAACAACATTAACAACAATTAAAAAACTTGTTCCCCCTAAAGAAAAAGATACAGAATATTTATTCATTAACATTTCAGGAACTATACATATAAAACTTAGATATATACCACCTATGACAGTTAATCTAGTTAGCAAATAATCAAAATATTCCGAAGTATTTTTACCAGGTCTTTTTCCAGGAATATATGCCCCATATTTCCTCAAATTATTTGCTGTTTCTTCTGAATTAAAAACTATTGCTGTATAAAAAAAGCTAAAAAACATTATCAATGCAACATACAGCAAAATATATAGAGGTTTTCCATGCCCTAAATGGAAAGTTACTAAATTCATAATTTCCGAATTATTGCTAGAAAAATTAGCTATTGTTACCGGAAACAATAAAATTGTACTAGCAAATATTGGCGGTATTACCCCAGCAGTATTAAGCTTAAGGGGCATATGAGTTGAATCACCACCATAAATCTTATTACCAACCTGTCTTTTTGGATATTGTACCAAAACTTTCCTTTGAGCCTTCTCAAAGAAAACTATCATGGCTATAATTAAAATAACTCCTAAACAAATAGCCATCACCACGATAGGAGACAATCCTCCACTTCTTGACAACTCAAACATACTTATAATAGCACTTGGTACTCCAGATACTATACCTATAAATATAATCAATGAGGAGCCATTACCAATACCTCTACCAGTAATCTGTTCACCAAGCCACATTAAGAACATAGTACCTACAACTAAGGTGATAACAGTAGTAACCTTGAAAAAAAGCCCAGGTATAATCACTACAGGTCCAACATTAGTTACAACATGTTCCAAACTTATTGCCACACCATACGCCTGAAAAGAAGCTAATAAAACAGTTAAATATCTAGATAACTGATTGATTTTTCTTTTACCAGCCTCACCTTCTTTTTTTAAATTCTCTAACGGCTTATAAATTATTGACATCAATTGAATAACAATTGATGCAGTTATATATGGCATAATGGCTAAAGCAAAAATAGACATCCTACTTAAAGAACCACCAGATAGCATGTTAAACATACCAAGTAAACCAGATTGATTTTGTTCAGCCACACTGCTCAACGCAACCGAATCAATACCCGCTATAGGAATAAATGAACCAAATCTACATATTATAAGAGCTAGAATAGTAAAAATAACTCTATTAGCTAAGTCTTTATTAGATTTTTGTGTGGATTTTAAGCTCATAAATTACAATATTTGACCACCAACTTGCTCAATTATCTTTTTAGCAGATGCCGAATAAGCATCTAATTGAAACGATAAGGGACTATTAAATTCACTGCTGCTAACAGATAATAATTTAACCAACAACTTACTATTCTTAATTAACCCTACTTCAACTAACTTATCTTTTGTGATAACTTCCGTTGAATTCAAATGACTTTCTGATATTAAAAATTCTATATCAGCAATATTCACTACATTATATTTCTTAGAACTAGGACAATTAAACCCTCTCTTTGGCAATCTTTTAATCATTGGCATCTGCCCGCCTTCAAAACCCTTGATAGCTACACCAGATCTAGATTTTTGACCCTTAACACCTCTACCGCATGTTTTGCCTTTACCGCACCCAATACCGCGTCCTACCCTTTTTTTATCTCTCTTGGCACCAAAATTGTTAGATAACTCATTTAACTTCATTTTATAAACTCTAATTTATATTTTCTACTTTTAATAAATGTTGTACCTTTCTGATCATCCCTCTAATAGAGCTTGTATCTTTTAAAATAACAGATTTATGCATTTTATTTAAACCCAAGCCTATCAAGGTTTCTTCTTGATCATATTTACGACCTATAATACTACCAATTTGGGTAACTTTAACTTTTGCATCATTCATTTTTTCTTTATCACTATTCATAGATTTCTACAACCCAATTATTACTTATAACATTACTTTAACAAGAAACTATAGCTATAGTCAATTGATGGAAAATTGGTGACGTCATCACTCACCGCTCACCTATTACTTTAGGCATAGAGTTTCGCAGGAGGTCTAATGCTTCCTGCCACTAAAATAACTCACTCTAAGTGACTCCTCACTAATAGCCCAGTTTGATTCGCCTCATCCCAGATTTCACTGGTCTTTCACAATGGCGATATCTTTTTATCAGCCCCCTAAAGAATATAGCTCAAATTATTCTGATATTACTTCTTGTTGCCCTTTTATAGACTGAGTCGATATCTCATTTAAGTTCTTCCCTCTCCTTTCAGCAATATTCTTGGGAGAAGAAAGTTGAGATAACGCATCAAAAGTCGCAGCAATCATTGCATATACATTACTAGACCCTAAAGATTTAGCAACAATATCATGAACTCCTAAAGAATCAAAAATAGCCCTCATAGCACCACCAGCAATAACGCCAGTACCCGCCTTGGCTCTTCTTAAAATGACTTTTGCTGCTCCACTTTTACCAATAACATCATGGTGAATGGTTCTACTCTGATAAAGAGGAACCCTAATCATATCTTTCCTTGCTTCTTGGGTAGCCTTAGCTCTAGCCTCTGTTACCTCTTTCGCCTTACCATGACCATAACCGACCTTACCGGATTTGTCACCAGCTACAATACAAGCAGAAAAAGAGAATTTTCTTCCACCTTTTACTACTTTAGTAACTCTGTTTACATCCACCAAAGTTTCGGTTAATGCTTCACCCATATTTTTTTTAGCTTTAGCCATTTCTTAAACCTAAAATTAGAAATTCATTTTTTTTCTTGCTGCATCAGCCAATGCCTTAACAACACCATGATATTTATAACCACCCTTATCAAATACAACTTCTTGTACTCCTTTAAGCGAGGCTCTTTCCCCTATCAACTCACCTACTTTTGTGGCTATACCAACATTACAGTTGGATTTTTTTAACTGTCTAATTTCTTTATCCAAGGTTGAAGCAGAAGCAATAGTTATTGACTGTTTATCATCTATAACTTGTGCATATATATGCTTTCCAGATTTAAAAATAGACAACCTGATTCTGTTTGATACCTTTGATATTTTAGACCTTACTCTAGCCTTTCTTATATCAAACTTTAATTTTGAACTACGCATATTAACTCTTAAATTTTAGTTTTTCTTCCCTTCTTTCCTTTGAACATATTGACCTTTACGCTTAATACCTTTGCCCTTATATGGCTCAGGCGGTCTCTGTTTTATAATAATTGAGATAAACTGCCCCAATTTTTCTTTATCAACACTTTCTAATATAATCTGATTTTGTTTAGGAGCGGTAACTTTTATATTTTGAGGTATTTCTATTTTAGTATTATGACTTTTAGCAAGCATCAAGTTTAAATATTTATCCTTTACCAAAGCCTTATAACCAACACCATTTACTTCCAACTCTTCTGTAAAACCTTCACTAACACCTTTCATCATACCATTTATTATACTTCGTGCCGTACCCCACATAGACCTAGCACTTTTAGTCTCTGCTAATGGTTTAACAACAAGCTGATTATCTTGCAATGAAATTGCTATACTCCCTGCAAAAGTCTTTGATAATTCTCCCTTAGGACCGACAACATTGACTTTCAACCCATCAAGCTCAACTTTTACCCCTTCAGGTATAGGGACTGGCAATTTTCCAACACGTGACATTTTTATACCTTAAAACACTTTACAAATTACTTCACCGCCAATCTTTTGGCTATGTGCTTCTCTATCAGATAACACGCCTCTAGAAGTAGAAAGAATATAAATACCCATATTGTTATAATATCCTTTTAATTTATCAATGGAAGAATAAATCCTCTTACCTGGTTTTGAAACTCTATTTATTTCACATATAGCAGGTTTTCCATTAACAGAATATTTTAAATCCACCTCAATGTGACTTATATTATCATTCTTAACAACTACATATTCTTTGATATAACCTTCTTTTTTTAAAACATCCAAAATGGCACATTTTATTTTTGAAGAAGGTAGAGATATACTCATCAATTTACTTTTTTGACCATTTCTAATTCTAGTCAACATATCTGCTATATTATCTGTCATTGACATACGATAAACCTATTATTTTACCAACTTGCTTTAATTAAACCAGGAACCAATCCTTTACTACCAAGCTCTCTCAGCTTATTTCGTGATAAACCAAATTTACTATACACTCCTCTTGGACGCCCAGTCAGTTCACACCTATTTCGAACTCTACTCATAGCTGAATTCCTAGGTAACTTAGCCAGAATCATCACTAGCGAAAATCTCTCTTCTAAAGATAAAGTTTTGTCGTAAATCTTGTCTTTTAACTTAGCACGCTTATTATACAAACTTTGTGCCATCTTTCTTCTTCTATTATTCTTTTTTATAGAACTTACTTTAGCCATCTTCTTTCTTCAAAAATTAATTATAAAAAGGCAAATTAAAGCCTGAAAGTAATAATTTACCTTCTTCATTATTCGTAGCACTTGTAACAATCGTGATATCCATACCACGAATTACATCTATCTTATCGTAATTAATCTCTGGAAAAACAATCTGTTCTTTTATACCAAAAGTAAAATTACCTCTACCATCAAAACTTTTACTTGAAAAGCCTCTAAACTCTTTTATACGTGGTAGAGCAACAAGTACTAGCCTTTCGAGAAAATCATACATTCTATCTTTACGCAAAGTAACTTTGCAACCAACTTTCATACCTTCACGAAGTTTAAAAGTAGCAATAGACTTCTTTGCCTCAGTTACCAAAGGCTTTTGCCCTGAAATTAAAGTTAGATCATTAACAGCATGATTAATTATCTTAGAATCAGCAACCGTTTCACCAACTCCCATATTAACAACAATTTTTATAACCTTAGGTATCTGATGTTTATTATCATAGGCAAACTTTTTTTGTAAGCTTGGGATAATCTCTTTACCGTATAAATCTTTAAACCTGAACAACATTACTTACCTTCCTTACTGATAATTTCACCAGACTTCTTAGCTACTCTTACTTTAGAACCATCATCTAGAAATTTAAAAGCAATTTTTGTACCAGTACCTGTCTTAGGGTCTACATGAGCAACATTGGATATATGTATTGATAATTCCTTTGACACTATGCCACCTTCACTTGTTTTACTTGGCTTAACATGCTTGCGAGCAATATTTACCCCTGAAACAATGGCTCTATTCTGTTCTGGGAAAACTTTTAACACTTTACCCTTTTTTCCCTTATTTTTTCCGGTGATAACAATAACTTCATCACCTTTCTTGATTTTTAACTTAACCATTACAACACCTCCTCTGCCAGCGACATAATCTTAACGAATTTTTTTGCCCTTAATTCTCTAGTTACAGGACCAAAAACCCTCGTACCTATTGGATCTCCCTGCTTATTTAAAAGCACTGCTGCATTGGAATCAAACTTAATTGTACTACCATCTGCCCTTCTAACACCCTTTTTTGTTCTAACAATTAGAGCTCTATGTACGTCACCTTTTTTTACTTTTCCGCTTGGCAACGCCTCTTTTATAGATACTACAATAACATCCCCAAGGGCTGCTATCATGTGATGTGAACCACCAAGCACTTTGATACACATAATTTTTTTAGCACCAGAGTTATCCGCAACATCTAAGATGCTCTGCATCTGAATCATAACTTACTTCCACTTGAGAATTTAATAACGCAACAAAATAAACAACCTAAATAACAAAGTCAAAGAATAAAACTCATCATTCTCCAACTTGTACCAGAATATACTTAAATGATCTGGAAAATTGGATTTGAAAATGAGAAGTGAACACACACAACGTACATGAGATACGTGAATATGCGAGTCCTTGATATTTCCAAAAAGCAATTCTTCAAATCATTTTAGTATAGTTTCTAATAAGTAGGTTTACAACATTTCTACTAAGAAAAAACCGCAACAGACAAAAAACTGCACGGTAAAATCTATCATTAAAGTGATACATTAACATCCCCTAACACCACCCAAGACTTAGTCTTAGATATAGGGCGACTTTCAACTATACTAACTTTATCACCATCCTTATACATATTTTCTGGATCATGAGCAGCGTATTTCTTAGAAACTTTTACAATTTTTTTATACATAGGATGCTTAAACCTACGTTCCACTTTAACTGTAATAGTTTTATCGGTTTTTGAACTCACAACAACGCCCTGCAACACTCTTCTCGGCATTTTTCTATTCTCCAGTTTTTGATCTTATAGTTAGCTCTGTATTAATACGAGCTATTGTTTTTTTTACAAAAGAAAACCTACTCGTATTTTCTAGTTCACCTAACGTCCTTTGAAACCTTAGATTAAAAAGCTCTTTTTTAAACAAAATTCTCTTTTTGTGAAGTTCTTCCATAGTTTGCCCAACTAACTCCTTTGCTGATAGCCCCAAATTACTCATAACGCCTCACTATCCTTGTTCTTACAGGCAATTTGGCACTGGCAAGCTCAAGTGCCCTAGTAGCTACATCATCTGTAACCCCTTCAACTTCAAACATAATTCTGCCAGGCGATACCCTTACTGCAAAAAATTCAGTAGAGCCTTTCCCTTTACCCATTCTAACTTCTGCAGGCTTTTTTGATACAGGTAAATCAGGAAAAATTTTAATCCATAACCTCCCCTGTCTTTTCATACAACGAACAGCTGCCTTTCTTGCTGCCTCTATTTGCCTTGCAGTAACCCTTAAACCATCTAACGATTTCAAGCCAAAAGAACCAAAAGCTAGCATGGTACCAGATTTTGCCTTTGAGGAGACCCTCCCCTTATGGGCTTTTCTAAATTTTTGTTTTTTTGGAGCTAACATTATCTTACTTCAAAATTAATTATGTTTCTTTCTATTTTCCACATGATCACCCCTATAGACCCAAACCTTTATACCTATAACTCCATAAGTTGTCATAGCTTCAGCAGTTGCATAGTCAATATCAGCTCTCAAAGTATGCAAAGGCACTCTACCTTCTCTATACCACTCTGTTCTTGCTATTTCAGCTCCAGCCAAACGACCAGAACAAGCCACTTTTATACCTAACCCCCCTTGCTTAAAGCAAGCTTGGATAGCGGTTTTCATAGCTTTTCTAAAAGACACTCTTTTTTCAAGCTGCACAGCAATCGTTTGAGCAATAATACCAGCGTCTATATTAGGTTTCTTTACTTCATGTATGTTAATATATATTTCTTCTAAACCAGTAATTTTCTGGACATGTTTTTTTAATTTATCAATGTCGTTACCACTTTTACCTATAATAACACCAGGCTTTTTAGCAAAAATATTAATTATAACACTTTTATTAGAAGGTCTTTCTATTAATACTCTACTAACTTGTGCTTGCATATAGTTTTTATTAATCAGATTTCTAACCTCTAAATCTTGAATAAAAAGAACTTTATACTGCTTTTCAGCATATAACACCGAGTCCCAACCTTTAATTAATGTTGGACCAACTCTAAAGCCATGCGGATTAACTTTTTGCCCCATATTTTACTTCCCCTCAACTTCAGTAACTGTAATATATAAATTACTAAAAAATTTATTAATCCTTGCTGCTCTTCCTTTAGCTCTTGGCATAATTCTTTTCATTACCAATGCCTTACCTACCGTTGCAGAAGTAACAAATAACGCATCAATATCTAGACCAAAGTTATTCTCAGCATTAGCAACAGCAGACTGTAAACATTTTTTTACATCTTGAGCAATTCTTTTCGGGGAAAAGGTAAGCTGAACCATAGCTTCCGATACTTTCATATTCCTAATAGAAGTTGCAACCAAATTCAATTTTCTTGGACTCACTCTAAGAGACTTAGCAATTGCTGTAGTCGAACCTTTATTCACCTTTACCATATTTATTTTCTCTTAACTTTTTTATCTGCACCATGACCATGGAAAGTTCTAGTTGGAGAAAATGCACCTAATTTTTTGCCAACCATTTCTTCGCTTACAGTAACAGGTATAAATTTATTTCCATTATGCACAGCAAATGTTATTCCAACAAAAAATGGTAGAATTGTTGACCTCCTAGACCAAGTCTGAATCATTTCTGATTTACCCGAGTCAATCAACTTTTGTACTTTTTTTATCAGATAACCATCTACAAAAGGTCCTTTCCAAACTGAACGCGCCATAATTACTACCTAATTATTTTCTTCTCTTAATAATAAACTTTGATGTAGACTTATTCTTACGGGTTTTCTTACCCTTAGTTGGGAAGCCCCATGGAGTCACCGGATGACGACCACCAGAAGTTTTTCCCTCTCCACCACCATGTGGGTGATCAACTGGGTTCATTGCAACACCACGAACATGTGGTCTCCAACCTAACCATCTATTTCTTCCAGCCTTACCCAAATTTGTATTTTTTTGATCAGGATTTGAGACAACACCTACCGTAGCTTTACAATCTAACGGCACCAACCTAAATTCTCCAGACCGAAGCTTGATCTGAGCATAACCCGAATCCTTACCTACTAAATTAACCGAAGTCCCCGCAGATCTTGCAATCTGACCACCTTTGCCAATTTTCATTTCCACATTATGCAAAGTAGTCCCAATAGGGATAGATTTCAAAGATAAACAATTTCCAACTTTTATGTCAGCATTATCACTTGACACTATTCTGTCTCCTACAACAAGCTTTTGTGGTGCTATAATGTAAGAATACTCACCATCATCAAATTTAATCAAAGCAATGAAGGAAGTTCTATTAGGATCATACTCTATTCTTTCAACAGTAGCGAATACATCTTGTTTATTTCTTTTAAAATCAATTATACGATAAAGTCTTTTATGCCCCCCTCCTCTATGCCAAGAAGTGGTTCTACCAAGATTATTTCTACCACCAGTCTTACATAGACCTTTAGTTAAAGGTTTATGAGGCTTGCCCTTCCAAAGTTCAGATTTGTCAACCTGTATCAATTCTCTAAGAGATGGAGTAACTGGATTAAACTTTTTTAAAGCCATCTTATTTTATACCCCCAGTAAAATCAATAGTATAATCTTTTTCTAGCGTTACAATGGCTTTCTTTTTATCTGACTGTCTACCATTGACACCCTTGAATCTTTTCTTCTTACCTTTGACATTCATGATGTTAACCTTTTTAACCTTAACTTCAAAAATTTTCTCAATAGCCATCTTGATAGAAGCCTTCTCAGCACTATCAGCAACGTGAAAAGTAAACTTATTTTGTTCAGATAAAATATTGCTCTTCTCAGTGACCACAGGATTCCTAATAAGATCATAATGTTTATAAGATTTCACTTCAACCTCTTTTCTAAAGCATCTACAGCTTCTCTTGATAACAAAACATAATCATGGCGTATTATATCATAAACATTTGTACCAATCTGTGGTACCGAAATAGTATTTGGAATATTTTGTACCGCCAAAGAAAAATTGCTATCAACCTCATTACCACTAACAATAAAATAACTCTTACCATGAAAATTATTTAATAATTTTGCAAGATTAGAAGTTTTTGATTCATCTAATTTTAAAGAATCTAATATTAACAATTTCCCTTCTGTCAATTTTTCTGACAATGCATGTTTTAAACCAAGTTTTCTAACTTTCTTTGGTAATTTTGTAGCATGACTCCTTACTACTGGACCGTGAGAAACTCCACCGCCCCTCATTTGTACAGACCTTAAAGACCCCTGCCTTGCATTACCGGTACCTTTTTGTTTAAAAGGTTTTTTTGTAGTACCAGATACTTGCGATACTGTCTTCGTTTGATGTGTACCAGCCATAGCTTTCGCTCTTTGCCAATCAACAACAAGCTTGATAATATCTTGTCTAACAAAGTCTATGGCAAATACTTCATGATCTAAATCAACCTCACCAACAACTTCATTTTCAAGATTTAATAATTTAGCTTTCATATAGTTTATCCTGCAGCTGTAATGGTTTTCTTAATAGCATCCTTAATGTAGACATAAGATCCTTTCGAGCCTGGGACATTACCACTAACTATGATTATACCTTTTTCTATATTAGTATCAACTATCTTCAAGTTCTGAATAGTAACTCTTGTACTCCCCATGTGTCCAGCCATTTTCTTATTCTTAAATACTTTACCAGGGTCTTGTCTACCACCAGTAGAACCATGTGAACGATGAGACACAGATACACCATGTGAAGCTTCAAGCCCTCTAAAATTGTGCCTTTTCATACTACCAGCAAAACCTTTACCAATAGTAGTACCTACAACATCTACAAACTGCCCAACAACAAAATGATCAACACGCAATGTAGAACCTATATCAATGAAAAAAGAAGCAGAAATTCTGAATTCCTTCAATTTTTGTTTTGGTGCAACGTTAGCATTAGCAAATACTTGCCTCATTGGCTTTGTTACTTTAGATAATTTCTTATCCTTTACCCCAACAACCAAGGCGTTATAACCATCCCTTTCTTGGGTCTTTTGTCCCACTACTTGACAATCTTCAACTTGCAGAAAAGTAACTGTAGTTCTCTCTCCCTTTTCATTAAAAATTGAACTCATGCCAATTTTTTTAGCGATTAAACCGGTTCTCATCACTCAATACTCTCTAACTTAATCTCAACATCAACACCAGCAGGCAAATCAACTTTCTTTAAAGCATCAACAGTCTGAGGGGTTGGATAACTTATTATTAAAAGCCTTTTCTGAATTCTAATCTCAAATTGCTCCCTTGATTTTTTATTGACATGTGGAGACCTATTAACGGTAAATCTTTCAATTGTCCTTGGAAGCGGAATTGGACCAATTATATCTGCACCAGTTCTTTTAACAGCCCCTACTATCTCTCTAGTACCTTGCTCAAGCGAACGGTGATCAAATGACTTTAGACGAATTTTAATTTTTTGATTATTTTTCATTAACTAAACCTTTTTATAAACAGCCCGACCATCCAAAATACGCTTTTTTAACAGACTTGCTCAAATTTTTTGTAAACATAACTTGAGGCAAGTTCAATTAAAAGCATTTTGCCTAGCCATTAAAAAATAATCATCCTAAATTATTTCAGAATGATTATTTCTATGTTATTTTATAATTTTTGATACTACCCCAGCTCCTACTGTCTTACCACCTTCACGGATAGCAAAACGTACGCCTTCTTCCATAGCTATCGGAGAAATCAATGTAATATGCAAATTCGCATTATCACCAGGCATAACCATCGTTTTACCATCTTTTAAAGCAATCTCCCCAGTCACGTCAGTAGTTCTAAAATAAAACTGTGGACGATATTTATCGGTAAACGCTGTATGACGACCACCTTCTTTAGTGGTAAGCACGTAAACCTCAGCTTCAAATTCAGTATGCGGAGTTATGGTTCCAGGTTTAGATAATACCTGTCCTCTACACACCTCTTCTCTTTTGGTTCCACGTAGCAATATACCAACATTGTCACCAGCTTCACCTTGATCCAACATTTTCTTAAACATTTCCACACCAGTACAAGTAGTTTTTTGAGTATCCCTTATACCGACAATCTCCACTTCTTCACCAACTTTTATTACACCTTTTTCAATTCTACCAGTAACAACAGTCCCTCTTCCAGCAATAGAAAATACATCTTCTATTGGCATTAATAATGGTTTATCTGTATCTCTCTTAGGTTGAGGTATATATTCATCAATAGCATTCATCAATTCTCTGATCGCAGCTTCACCTTCAGGTTTCCCTTCTAAAGCCTGCAAAGCTGACCCCCTGATAACTGGTATCTCATCTCCAGGAAAACCATACATTGAAAGAAGCTCTCTGACTTCCATTTCTACTAAGTCAACTAACTCCGGATCGTCAACCATATCAACTTTATTCAAGAAAACAACCATTGTAGGCACACCTACTTGCTTAGCAAGCACTATGTGCTCCCTTGTTTGAGGCATTGGACCATCACAAGCAGATACCACTAATATAGCACCATCCGTCTGAGAGGCACCGGTTATCATATTTTTCACATAATCTGCGTGACCAGGACAGTCAACGTGAGCATAATGCCTTTTTTTAGTTTTATATTCAACATGGGCAGTAGCAATAGTTATACCCCTTGTCTTCTCTTCAGGAGCAGCATCAATTTCATCATAGTTAGTAGCCTTCGCACCACCTTCTTTTGACAATACTAAAGTTATTGCAGCTGTTAAAGAAGTTTTTCCATGATCTACGTGTCCTATAGTACCTACATTACAATGGGGCAGATCCCTCTCAAATTTTACCTTTGCCATAATTCATTCTCCACAATTTAAGATTTAATACAAATTTAACAATAAAAATAACAAATTTATCCAATTTCCAATTATCACCAATAGTTTTGGAGCGGGTGATGGGAATCGAACCCACGTGGCCAGCTTGGAAGGCTGGAGCTCTACCATTGAGCTACACCCGCGTATTTCACCTAACCAATCTGTGGTGGAGGAAGAAGGATTCGAACCTTCGTACGCTCACGCGGGCGGATTTACAGTCCGCTGCCATTGACCACTCGACCACTCCTCCAAAGAATTCACGCAAGCATTAAATAGCCTAATTAAAAGTAAAGCACAATATAAATTAGTGTAAATGCCAATAAATCTTCTTCGCCCTTTTCTTGAGTCTTCTAATAAGCTAATATTAAACTTATATATACTCGATGAAAATCAACAAATAATAAAACTATAGCTAAAATCTATACTAATAATTTCTATTAAAATTTTATTCACAACAACTTAGAACGTTTATCTAGTTGTAACTTTCTATAATAAATAGTAGTTTGTGTCAAGAATAAATTACTGCAGGTTCTAATAAGATGAGAAATAAATCTAAGATTTCTACTACATATATGGCAAACATCCAGTATTTGCAGCACTAAGTAATCCAAAACGTCATATTCAAAGAGTTTTATGTACAGAAGATATTTTTAATTTGAACAAAAATTTAATATCTAATCATCAATATGAAATTACCAACACAGATTCCTTAACACGTCTTCTTGGTCCAAATCATAATCATCAGGGAATAGCCGCTAACGTTAAAAGCATTTTCTCTAATCATATTGAAGATATTGACATAACTACTGCTAATTGTAAAGTAGCTATTTTAGATCAAGTAACCGATCCACAAAATATTGGTGCTATTATTCGTAGTGCGGCTTCTTTTGGCATCACAGCCATAATATTACCCGCCGATAATGCCCCAGATGAAAATGCTACTATAGCAAAAACAGCTTCTGGAGCTTTGGAACTAGTACAAATGGTTAAGGTAACTAATTTAAGGCGGTCAATAGAATATCTAAAGAAACATGGATTTTGGATTATTGGTCTGGATGGTAAAGCAACACAATCCTTAGATAGCAAAATATTTTCAGATAAAATGGCAATAATACTTGGGTCTGAAGATAAAGGAATAAGACGGCTAGTTAAAGAACAATGCGATTATCTGGTTAAAATCCCAATTTCCAGTAAGGTAGAAAGCCTGAATGTTTCAAATGCTGCGGCAATATTGTTTTATTTAACCTCATTAATAAGATTAGTACCCTACATTTTTTTTACTATTTTCTTATGATGAATAAAAAATCTGGTCACCAAACGTCATTGCAAGGAGATCGTAAGGTCGACGAAGCAATCCAAAAAATGACCAGGAATGGATTGCTTCTTGGCTCACGCCTTCTCGCAATGACGCTAGGAAACTGCCTGCGATATAGTTAATTCAGGAGAATTTGGTGCTAGGAACGATGGAGCGACGCCTATAAGTAATAGGCGAGCATTGAGCGACGACGTCACCAACTTCTCATCAATTGACTATAACTGATTAATTACTTATCTCTATACTGCGTAACTAATATCTTAATCTTCTACAGCTTCAACAGATTCTACCTCAGGAACGAAGTGTTTAAGCATTGATTCAATACCATTTTTTAAAGTAATAGTTGAGCTAGGACAACCATGGCAAGCTCCACGAAGCTCTAATTTTACCACTCCATTTTCAAACCCTCGATATATTATATCTCCTCCATCCATGGCAACCGAAGGACGTACACGTGTTTCAATAATTTCTACAATCTGTTGTTCTATCTCAGACATCTCGTCAAAATTATTTATGGTAGATTTATCAGTAGATATATTATTTTGCACATCAAAAACAGCAAAGCCAGAAGTAAAATGATCCATAATAGTCATCAAAATCTCAGGTTTTAAAACCAGCCAATCACTTTCTTCCTCCTTAGTAATAGTAATAAAGTCACTACCAAGAAATACAGATTTTATGTTATTTACACTGAATAATTGAACTACTAGACTGCTTTTACCTTTTGCCTCATCAAGATTACTAAAATGCATTGGTTGATTAGGGCTAACAGGTATATTAGGGAAAAATTTTATCGCATTAGGATTAGGAGTAATTTCAGTTTGAATAAACATATACATCTTCCTTGATAAAAAATAAATGGTACCCGCGGCCAGACTTGAACTGGCAAGGGCTTGCACCCCCCGGATTTTAAGTCCGTTATGTCTACCATTCCATCACGCGGGCAGTAAGTTAGTTCAATCCTGACTACTTACACAGCTAACCACATTAGACCTCCTGCATAAGCCAATCCAGTTGGTGATTTTGTCGTCGAAACTTGCCTCCACTCCGTAACAATCGTCTATGTACGCTGCGGTACTCGGCTTCGTTTCTCCTAAAAATCCCGAGGGCTTTTTTGACTTATGCAGGAAGTCTATTTGAAATAATCTGCTATTCCAAATTCACGTAGATTCTGTGAAGATTGCACAGACTAATAAAAAAAACATCAAAAAGCAAGTATTTTTATAAATTACCCATAATTATAAATTCAAAATGTAAATTGCAGTAATATTTTTGTACAAAGCCACTCCTACAAACCATTATTCCCGTTACACCCCCTGACACTAAACGCTTCTACTAGTATATTGGCTATGTTTTTTATGCAAAACTTTCCTATCTATAGGACTATTGGTGGTATGGGTAGCATTAGCATGTAATACTTGAGATGCTATCTTAAAACTAGCATCATCTTTTAACCTCTCAGATCGTCCCTCTTGAGAAGTACCTGAATTTATACTAATAATATCACCAGAAGCATTTTTAACTATTCCTACATATTCTCCTTTGTTTTTAAGAACTTCTTTCTCAAGCTGCTCAAGGGCATATTTATTTACTGGTAAAGTATATATCTTACCATCACGTTTTAAATATAAAGGTGAATTCTTATCATCAGAACAAGCAAATATTTCTGTAGGCTTGGTTAGATGCACTAATTTACCATTATTATAGTGAGCAGTTAAATATACAGCATTTTCTTTACTAATATTACGTCCATTTGTATCTTGTACGGCAAAAGACATATGGCACGATCCCTTAATATCTATAGATAACGGTACATCTACCGTACGAGCATTTTTAATTGATTCTCCATCACTAGTTTTATATTCAACATCGTTATCATAACTCAATTTTCTCTCACTTATTATAGCAACATCGTTACCATTTTGTTGTAAACTAAAGCTTTTCTCTGCATCTTTACCTTGCCATATAATATCTTTATACTCAGATGCAAATTCTTTATGAATATCCGCATAACTTTTTTGTTCAATATTTTCTATATCTAGTAATATTTGTGTATCCTGAAATACCTCAGATAATTTTTTGAAATCTTCTTTGGCAAATTTAGCAAAATTGCTGCCAGATTCCAACCCACATTTATCAATAATCGGCTGGACTTGCTCTCTTGACAATTTTTTAAAAGCCCACAATATTTTATCATCATCATTATCGTGAACTAACACTCTATCTATAGTTTGTCTTTCAATTAAAGGAGATACTGTTTGTTGCTGAATAATTACCTCTGTCGTATTAGTCATAGCTTCCTTAGTTGAAACACCACTACCCATAACCGGCTCTGTTCCCGTACCTACTAACTTCATAGTATTGCTAAGAACCTCATCCGTTTGTATTCCAACTGCACTTGTCTCCACCTTAACATTTAAACTTGCTAACTGAGCTAAAAGTGCAGCATTTTGGGATTCAAGCCCTGTTATCCTACTTGCATTCTTTCGGTTCTCTTGAGCCTGTTCAGCAGCAACCTCAGGTTGTTTATCAAGCTCATTTTCAAGACTGTCTTTTTTTGCCTTTAACTCATTATACACTAAATCTTTCTCTGCACTAAGTGTCTCTAGCTGATTTTTTGCTTCTTCTAATTTAGTCGCGAACTGTTTCTGAGCATTAATTAACTCTCCCACTTGAGTTTGTAAATTTTCAGCCTGATTACTTTTTTCTACAAACTTTTGTTGCTCTACTGATAAGCTTTCTTGAAGTCTTTCTACTATTTTTTGCTTTCCCTCTAGCTCTTTCTGTTTTTCTTGCTGTTGTGATTTTAGTTGAGTTTCCAGATTTAATAATTTATTATTTACTTCTTGTAGCTTTGCTTCGGCTTGCTGTAATTGCTCACTAAGTTTCTTTTTATACCCTTCTTCTGCTGCATTTAACTCCTCACCTTTTTCTGCAAACTTTTGTTGCTCTGTCGATAAGCTTTTTTTAAGTTCTTCTACTATTTTTTGCTGTTTCTCTAGCTCCTCCTTCCTTGTTGCTCTAATCTTAGTTGAGTTTGCAGATTCAATAATTCCTCTTTTGCCGCTTGCAGCTCTGCTAATTGCCTATTAAGTTCCTCTTTATGCTTTTCTTTTTCTACCTTTATCTCATTTTTCAAGTCACCATAAACCTTGGTTAACTCGCCCATTTGAGTTTGTAAATTTTCAGCCTGATTACTTTTTTCTTCATATAATTTTTTGGTTTTATTTAGTTCTTCTATAGCACCTAGTAATTCTTCTTGGGATTTGTTTAACTCTTGTTGCTTTCCCTCTAGCTCTTCCTGTCTTTTTTGCTGCTCTGATGTTAGTTGGGTTTCCAACTGCAATAATTTCTCACTTGCCTCTTGTAGCTCTACTACGCCTGCTGTGATTTGCTCTGATTGTTCACTAAGTTCCTTTTTATACCCTTCTTCTGCTACCTTTAACTTCTCATCTTTTTCTGCACTAAGTGTTTCTAATGCTTCTAAATTAGCTTTTAAATCATCATTTTTTTTGGTTAACTCACCTATCTGATCTTCTAGTTGTACAAACTCACTTGGCTCACCTCCCTCTTTTAGTTCATCTGCCCAGCTAGAACCTTGAGGTATTATAAATTGTCGCTCTTTTTTCTCCAATCTCTTTATATTTTCCTGGAGTTCTTTTATTACTATTAGATTACCTTCTATTTCCTTATTTGTAGATAATGTTAATTTCTCTAATTGCTGAGCTAAACTATCTGCTCTATCTTTTTCAATATTAATCTTGTCTCCTTGCTGTTTTATCAGATCATTCAATTTATTAAGCTCAATTTGACGTTCAATCGATGCGGCAATATCATTAGCCCTTTCTTGTAATATAGGATATTGATTGACTATTTCTTCTCTCTCTTGTTTTGAACTAAACTGGGGAATTGAAGACTCTTGTTGCAATTGCTCTAATTTGGCAAACAACTCTTCTTCTTTCTGCTTGGTTTGTTTAATAATTTGATTCTTTTCTTCTATTTGATTCTGGATTAATTTTATTTCTTCTTCCTGGAGTTTGACATTTTCATATTGCTTCTTTAGCTCACTATCATCTTGCTGCGATACAATATTATCTATTTTTTTTGTTATATCTGTTTGTCGTTCCTCGAATAATTTTTGTAATCCGGTATCATATGCTAAATTATCAGCTAAAGAGTAGTCCTTTAACTTCTGTTCTTGCTTTGTTAAACTTTCATGTTCCTTCTCTAGGTCTGTTATCATAGCATTTAAATCTGCAATATCTTGAGAATTTTCTTTGAGTAATTCTTGTTTATCACCTTCTCCAACCAGTTGAGAAAATGCAGCTATTGTACCTTGATCCATCGAACCAATGTTCCCATGTAAAAACAAATTGAACTTTTCTCTTGCACCAATCTCTGTTCTAATACCTTTACATTTTGATTCAATTTCATTCAATTGTGTCTTTAGCGTGGTAGTCTGCTCTTCGATGGCTTTTTTTATTCCATTTTCTGACCAATCAGACAACTGTCTTTTAATTCCTTCCTGCTGCTGCCAAAGTTTTGTCAACGATTTTAATTCATCATTATCTTGTTCTTGCCAATGCTCTTTTAAACTTTCTAATTCTATTTGCTTTTTTTCTATATCTTCTTGCAGTAATTTACGGACTCTATTAGCTTCATCAAATATATTTTGTTCATTTGTTATTTCTGCTTGAAATTGGTCTATTTTGGATAAAATTTCTGTAGGTTCTGGTAATGACATTTTATTTACCTATGATTTAATTTATACAAGTATATTATAGTGTAAAATAGTTGTCTATAATATAGCAAAAAGTCAGCAATTCTTGATGAAATTATAGAAACAGGAGCATCAATTTAAATAATATACCACAAAATAAAGCATGGTTGATATTGGTCTACAGGTGTGATAGGTAAGATAAATCACCATAGTGCGTTCATTATACGAACTAGTTTTTCTTATAAAGCTTGTTTTCTAAGACTTTATGTCTTTTTCTATTTTTCCAATATTTGACCCTTTTTCTTTGTTCAAAATTACATTATATGAACAGTCCTCACTGATTATAACAACTCATTTAAGATTTGAAGAATGGGGAGATATAATGGTCAAAGCAATCCTTTCTAATTACTTTCCTGGATTGCATCAATGCTACTAAAGTAGCTCCGCTCCTCGCTAATACGGTTGTGAGGTTAGATTGCTTCTAGGCTTACGCCTTCTCGCTAATATACGTCGTGTACTTTAACTTTTTTTTCGTGAACGCTCACAAACTATAGGTACCTCGAGGTCTAACAGTAATATTCTTCTTGGATACTTCATTAATTTTATCTAGTAGGAATGTTTGTAACTGTATATTACCTTTAACATTAGCATATTCTGCTTTCCATTGTGTATGTCCTATTTTTGGGGCTCCTTCTCCATCTACTATCCTACCTTCTATTTCTCTCTTGTTTTCATCAACTTTCTCAAGCTCTTCCCATCTTTTCTCCGCTACAGACTTTGATAACCCCTGCAACAACTTTATTTTTTCTTGAGGGGTTGATAAATTTTTCAACTCTTTATCAATATCTTTCTTTTGATCTCCAAGTTCTTTACCTTCCAAACTTTTAGACAGCTTTCCTACCAATTTTGTAATATCCTCCTCACTTTTCCGAGCTGGAGGACGTATATGTTGTGATTTTAATAAACTCGCTCTGATATTTTCAGCCTTATCTCTATCATCACTATTTATTGACAAAGTTTGAGAGATTTTAGGGGGATATAGCTGCTGTTCTACTGTTTTTTCTTCTATCTCTAATACCACTTCCTCCCTTTTAACTATATCAGTAGGCACCATATTTTCTTGCACTTTATACAGTTGTGCTTCTTCAATATCTTGTCTAGATATTACCATGAGATCCGGTGCATCGATAGATTGTGAAATATCCACCTTCTGTTCTAGATTTTCTTGCATCGTTGCTTTATGTTCTTCTTGCGTTACTGGCATTTGTTCACCAGACTTTATATGACCAACTATATCAGGGCTATCTTTTCTAGAGGTTATCATAAGATCCACAGATAATGGTTCGATAGATTGTGAAATATCCACACCATGCCCTAGGTTTTTGGCAACTTCTTGCATCATTTCTTTATATTTCTGTTGCGTTACTGGCAAGGTATATATCTGTCCGCCATGCTCTATATAGCCAACTGCGTCAGGGCTATCTCCACTGAACTTCACTGGATGTGGTGAGCTGACCTCGACAAGCTTACCATCATCATCATAGTGAGCAGTAAAATATACAGCCTTACTTGCCGCAATATTTTTGCCATTCTGATCCTTGACAGCTAACGATAAATGCATCGGACCATTATTATCAAGTGTTATCGGAAAATCTATCGTCCTATAATTGTTAATTGTAACGTTAGTACCATCACTCTTTTGTACTGTATGAGGAGGATTTATTTTATGGGTTGCTTCTGCTAATGTTGCAATTTCGATACCGTTTGCATCTCGTACTACCTGTTTCCTAGTAGTAATACCACTATCATTTTCTACAGCTCCATCCTTCCATTCCATAGTAGTGAATATACCAGCAAACTCCGTATGGACTTTTTGATAGCCGATAATTTCGACTTGCTCTAAAGCATGCTTTAAATTTTGATCTTCTTTTAGAAGTCCACTAATTGTTTCTTTATTTTGTTCATTTTCAAAGTATGCACGAAACTTATTTATATCGTCAATTTTTTCTTTTTCTACTGTACCACTATTTACCAAAGCTGTAACTATTAGCTCCCTCTGCTTGGTTAATATCTGGCTTCTAATTGCTTGGGTTATAGGATCAATAGCTCGATCAGCAGCAGAAAAGGCAGGAGTGTCAACATCAAGAGAAGATTCATCTAATTCTATAGACGACTTTTCCACTTCTGATTCTGACAAGAAAATGACGTCCTGAGCAAGTTCTTGGGGTTTGGTAGCAGCCACGATTATCTGCAATTGTTCCACATATTCTTGAAAAATTTTAGTAGGTGTTTTATCATCCTGTATGTATCCTGCCAATTTTTCAGCAAATTTATCGAACACTATGGATGGTGTTTCTATTTTGTCAGATTCTGGCAACTCGTGTAGTTCTTCTATATTATTTCTAATTGTTTCAGCAAATCCATTTAATATAGATTTTTTTTCTACAGAACTAGCTGCACTGGTTTCTAAGGTTCTCTTTACAATTTCAAACAAAGATTGAGCTATAGGCTCAGCTTCTTCAACATTTGTTTCTTCTCTACTTCTATTTACTTCTGTAAGAAAATCTCCATAATATTCAAAATATTCTCTAGGATTTTCTTGTTTACTCATTTCTTTACCCATTGTCCCCACCCCATTCTTAAATTCTAATTAATTATTTGATGCTAAATAATATTCTTCTTTAAAGCAACTAATTTGTTTTATTTTTAAGGCAACCTCATTAAATAAGTAAGCTCATTACTTTTCTAGGTTGAAAATAACTATTATATCATATAATTAGTTAGCACTAATAGCACAAGAGCATATTATGAGAAAAATAATCATTTTTATTGTATAGTGATATTGTTTTCAGATTTAGTATTATTAGGATAAAACCAAGTAAGGAGTACGCCAAATAATAAAGAGAGATTTAGTAACAAATTCCATTCTGTCATGGATATGCCAAATAATTTAACTGTTGATTTGGTACAACTCGTGATCGGTTGGCTATAAAATATCTCTTTAATATCTTGGATGGATAAGTGTTTGGGAATATGGATTAAAGTTGTACAAAGAGTACTTGGCTCAACTATTCCTCTTTCCACCATACTATGATAACCTGCCAATATGCAAGCACCTAATAAGTTTAGCACGATAAAAAATAAAGTATATTTGCTTATTTTTTTAATAATTAGTGCTACAACTGAAATCTTGATGATAAATAAATACGGGAATCTTTGATAAATACATAAAGGACAAGGGGCAAAATGTAGTATATATTCAACAAAATAAGCTAAAGATAAGGCAAAGATGCATATGCAAATTAGGGTTATATGTAAAATTCTAAAGCTATCTTTACGAAAAAAATGTATAATAGAAGGAATGGTCATAAGTGAATAATAATTTTTAATCGGCTATTGTCTAAGAATATTGTAAAAAACTCAAGAGATATGTTTATAAATTTACAGAAAAAACATGTATACTTAATAATCTCAATAATATGGATATTATAGATGTCAGAATTAGAAATTTTAGAAGATGCTGTTAAATCAAATGCTTGGACTTTTTTAGAAGCAAAAAGAATATTAGATCAATTGGGCGGCAAAACCCCAGCTAAAGGCTATGTATTATTTGAAACGGGCTATGGACCGTCAGGGTTACCGCATATTGGTACATTTGCAGAGGTTGCTAGATCTATAATGGTGCAAGAAGCGTTTAAACAGCTATCGAATATTCCAACTAAGATGTTCTGTTTTTCTGATGATATGGATGGTCTGCGTAAAGTTCCAAATAATATCCCCAATCCTGATATGGTGGCATTGCATATTGGCAGACCTCTAACATCTGTGCCAGATCCTTTTGGTGAGTGTGAAAGTTATGGGCATTACATGAACGCCAAACTTCGCTCATTCTTAGATAAATTTGGCTTTAAATATCAATTTGTTAGTAGTACAGAATGTTATAAATCCGGTTTATTTGATCAGATGATGCTAAAAGTCATAGACAAATATGATGAGATAATGGCTCTAATGTTACCAACCTTTCGAGCCGAAAGAAAAGCAACCTATTCGCCTTTCATGCCAATTTGTCCAAAAACCGGTATTGTCCTGCAAGTACCTATTAGCAAGGTTGATCGTTTAAACGGCACTATTAGCTATCAAGACGAAGAAGGAAAATTGGTTGAAGTTCCTGTGACCAAGGGGCATTGCAAACTACAATGGAAACCTGATTTTGGTATGCGTTGGGCTTCGCTACAAGTTGACTATGAAATGTATGGCAAAGAGCATATGAATAATGCTAAATTATATTCAGAGATTTGTCGAATTTTGGGTGGCATTGAACCAGTACAATTTTTTTATGAATTATTTCTTAATGAAGATGGAGAGAAAATCTCTAAATCTACAGGCAACGGTATTACAGTTGATCAATGGCTACAATATGCCCCTATGGAAAGTATGGCACTATTTATGTATCAGAATCCAACAAGAGCCAAACGTTTACATTTTGATGTAATACCTAAAAATGTTGATGAATATATTACGTTTAATAAAAAATATCATTTAGAAACTGATCAAGTAAAGCGTTTTGCTAATCCAGTACACCATATTCATCATGGGAATGTGCCTATTATCGAAACTTTTGGCATTAGTTTTAGCTTATTGCTCAATCTAGCATCAGTTTGTAATCCGGAAGATAAATCGGTACTTTGGGGATTCATCAGTCAGTACGCTCCAGATGCGACGTCGAAAAATGCTCCGTACCTTGATCATTTAACAGATTTTGCCATTGGTTATTATAATGACTTTATTAAAGCGAATAAGTGCTATTTAACGCCTAATGTTCAGCAAAAAGTTATCTTACAAGAAATTAGCACTATGTTATCTACTTTACCAGTAGATAGTACTTCCGAACAGATTCAGGAGAAAATTTATGATATAGGTAATAATCATGGTTATCATAATTTGCGAGATTATTTTAAAGAATTATATCAAATATTACTTGGTCAAACTGAAGGACCAAGGCTTGGATCTTTTTTTAAACTTTTTGGTATTCAAGATACTATAAATTTGATTGATGAAAAAAATAAGGCTTGACCAGCATTTAGTAGAATGCCAATTAGTTGATGATATTAACATCGCACGAAGCTTAATAATCCAAGGCAAAGTATATGTTAATCAGCAGCAAAATACTAAACCAGGTACGGGAATATCAATTGATACTCGTGATATTATTATAAAACGCCCGATACATGATTATGTATCACGAGGGGCGTTAAAATTAATTGCCGCTCTAGACCATTTCAATATTGATCCACAAGGGCTGATTTGTCTAGATATAGGCTCTAGTACTGGTGGTTTTACTGAGGTTTTGCTTCGTAGAAAGGCTGAAAAGATTTTTGCAGTAGATGTCGGATATGGCGAACTACATCATAAACTGTGTAATAACCCTACAATTTCAGTAATTGAAAGAACTAATGCCCGATATTTAACAATTGAGCAAATTAGTGCACCACCAGATATTATCGTTTGTGACGCCAGCTTCATTAGCCTTACTACCATATTACCCACTGCATTTGGTTTAGCAAAAGATAATTGCCGTCTAGTTGCCTTAATTAAGCCGCAATTTGAAGTGTCCAAGAATGAGGTCGGGGATGGTGGTATTGTTAGAAGCCAACTCTTACATCAAAGAGTATGTGATAAAATTCAACAATGGCTAGAATCAAATTATAATTTTAACATATTTGGGGTAATACCCAGCCCTATTCTAGGAGCAAAAGGCAACCAGGAATTTTTAATTTATGGACAACGTAGAAAAAAACTATAAATCATCCCAAAGCCAAAGAAGAAGAGAAATTAATTTTTTCATAATAAAATTAGTGAGTATAGAAAAGATGGGAAACCTATTGTATATTTAGATGAAAGTGGTTTTGCTCATGATATGCCTCGTACTCATGGTTATGCTGTAAAAGGATAAAGATGTTTTGGTTAGCAAGATTGGGGGGCTAAAGGACGAACTAATGTTATAGGTGCATTACTAGGAAATACACTATTAACAGTTAGTCTTTTTGTCTTATTGCTCATTAAATTGCTCTTTAATAATTCGATTTTCAAGGCTATTTCTTTTATCAAATAGTAATTTGATCATCTTGTTTTTTGCTGATTTAATTAATACTGACTTAATATCATCAAATTCTTGAAAATCGGCAGCTGCATTTACTGGTCTTTTATTACTTTCTAAAATTTCAAATTTTATAGTAGTGGAAAATGGTAGTAATGCACCATGCCAACGTCTTGGACGAAAAGGACAAATTGGTGTTAGACATAATACGTTTGACTCAAGTGGCAAAATAGGCCCTCCGGCAGATAAGTTGTAAGCACTGCTACCAGCTGGAGTCGCAACCATTGCCCCATCAGCTACTAATTCACTCATACGTTCAACTTGATCAATTTCAATCTTAAATTTAGCTGCTTGGTTGGTTTTACGAAATATCGAGACTTCATTAATAGCTAGGGCGGTATAGGTTTTACTATCTACAGTTTCTACTTGCGTCTCTAAAGGGTATAAATGAGAAACTATTGATTCTTGTAAATTATCTATTAATTTTTCTATAATAATTGAATTCATTAAAAACCCAATATTGCCAGAATTAATTCCATAAAAAGGAACGTTCAGGTGCATATAACGATGTATCGCATGTAATAATTCGCCATCTCCGCCAACTACAATAATTACTTCTGCTTTTTCTACTTTACAGAATTGATAAAATAGTTCAAGCTGGTTAACTAGTTCTAACGACTTCGTGGAATTGTTATAAATAATCGCCATTTTATTTACATTAATTTTAGTTTTTGCCAACATAAATACAATATATGGTTAATTATTAATACAAAAAAACATGAGGCTAGTACATCACTTAAAAAATGCCCCCCCATTAATATGCGACTTAACCCAATTAATGAGCCAAAAATTAAGGTGATACTGTAGATTCTTGAGAAATATATAACAGGAGCAATATACGCAAGGCTAGTTAAACTATATCCCATAGCTGCATGTCCTGATGAAAATGAGCAGTTATGTACACATTCATTAGAAATTGAAAAAGCTCGAGTAAAATTTTTGGAACCATTAAAATTTTTAATTTGCACAGGACGAGCCCTACCAAAATGTTCTTTAAATAGATGATTCACCAATAATCCAGGACCTATTGCTGTAGATAAAATTATATAAAAGCTCCCAGAAATAATAAGTCTATTAAAAGTTTTATGCTTAACAATTAAGTAAATTAAGTATAATAATGTTACTGTAAGTAGTAGTTTAGTTAATATTGGAATAATTTCAAACAATAATTGGACAATGCTATTGTTACGGTAGATAAATCCATCTTTACTGTCGTAGAATAATTTTGAGAAATCTATATCAAAATTAGGAAATAGTACGATCAATAATAAGACTATACCAAAGGCAAATATGTTCGCATAAACTAAATTAGTATTAATCATAGACTAAAAGCCGAAAATAAAGTATAAAAATATACTCAAACCATACATAATATAGAAGTTAACATGCCATTCAACATTAAAAACCATAAAAATGCTTTACTATTCTTACCACTTGGCGGGTCAAATGAAATCGGCATAAACGTCAATCTATATCATTATAAGGGAAAGTGGTTGATGGTTGATTGCGGTAGCGGCTTTGCTGATAACTATTTACCAGGTGTTGATATGATAATTGCTGATATTAGCTTTATCGAACAATATAAAAAAGATTTGTTAGCTTTAGTCCTAACTCACGCACATGAAGATCATTTGGGAGCAATCCAATATTTGTGGAGCAGTCTAAAATGCCCAATATATGCCACTACCTTTACTGCAAATTTTCTGAAACTTAGATTAGCTGAATATGATTTTGCTAAAACTATAAAAATTCATGAAGTAAAACCTTCGGCAAAAATAAATCTTGATCCATTCCAATTAGAAATGGTACCGCTTACCCATTCAGCTCCAGAAATGCAAGCAATTATGATACGCACAGAAGCTGGCAATGTTTTTCATACTGGAGATTGGAAGTTTGACCATGATCCTTTACTCGGTGAAAAAGCTAACAAAGATTTACTAAAATCCTATGGTGATGAAGGGGTTTTAGCTCTAGTTTGTGATTCAACTAATGTATTTAATGCGGGAACTTCTGGCTCGGAAGGAGAAGTGCGTAAAAGTTTAATAGATATTATAGCAGGTTGCCCCCAAATGATTGTGGTAACAACCTTTGCTTCAAATTTGGCACGGCTTGAAACTATAATTCATGCAGGTCAGATGGCAGGAAGAAAAGTAGTGCTATCAGGAAGAAGTTTGCATAGAATTTTGCTCGCAGCTCAGGAAAGTGGTTATATGAAAGATATTGCCCCTTTAATTGATGAGCAGGATGTTGCAAGATTTAAAAGGCAAGATCTTCTAATTATTGCTACTGGCTGTCAAGGTGAACCACTAGCAGCTACTGCTAAAATGGCAAATAATAGTCACCCTAGTATCAAGTTAGCTCCTAAAGATACAGTTATATTCTCTTCAAAAATTATTCCTGGCAATGAAAAGAAAATTTTCCGTATGTTTAATATTTTTGTAAGAGCAGGAATTGAAGTGGTAACTGAACGAGATCATTTTGTTCATGTTTCTGGACATCCATCAATTGACGAACTTAAGCAAATGTACGCCTTAATTAGACCTCAGATTTGCGTGCCAGTACATGGTGAGCCGGTACACATACATGAACAAGCAAAATTAGCTCGTAAAAATGGTATAAAGCATGCTGTTGAAGTAGAAAATGGTAGCCTAGTATTACTTGATCCTCATAATCCACGTATTTTAACTAAAGTAACAACGGGTTATTTGGCTGTTGATGGCAATTATCTTTTACCAGCGGAATCACCAATTTTTAGAACTCGTAGACGTATGCATGATGATGGTATAGTAGTTGCTTCTCTGATAATAAATAAGAAGGGCGAACTTACTTGTAGACCTATTTTATCTATGCCAGGACTTCTTGACTCTAATGATGATGCCCAGCTAATTAATCTAATCAAAGATAATATTACTGAAACAGTAGAAATTCAGAGAAAATCAAAAGGTAATCTCCTCGATGAGCAGGTCGAAAATGCTGTAAGGTCAGCTATTCGCAAAATATTAAAACATGAAATGAATAAATCGCCTCTTATAATAGTTAATGTGGAGAAAGCTATTTGAATTAGGTTTTATTACTGAGACCCATTGTTGAATAAATATAAACACAAATTATTTCTGTTAATCCAAGAGTATTTTTATGATAAAAAATAGAATCTTCACCTCTGAATCGGTTTCTGAAGGGCACCCAGATAAAATTGCCGACCAAATTTCTGATGCGATTTTAGATGCAATTATCACTCAAGATCCTAAATGCCGTGTTGCATGTGAGACTTTAGTGAAAACTGGTATGATTTTAGTAAGTGGAGAGATTACTACAAATTCTTGGGTTGATATAGAGCAAATAGCACGTGATACAGTAAGAGAAATTGGTTATAATAACCCTAGTCTTGGATTTGATGCAGATTCTTGTGCTGTTATATCCGGTATTACCAAACAATCAGTAGATATAGCTATTGGTGTGGATAACCAAGATGAGGATATGATTGGTGCTGGTGATCAAGGAATGGTATTTGGTTACGCCTGTAATGAAACAGAAGTTCTGATGCCAGCTCCAATATATTATGCTCATAAATTAGTTAAGAGGCAAGCTAAATTACGTAAGCAAGGAATTTTGCCATGGCTTGGTCCAGATGCAAAATCACAAATTACTTTACGATATCAAGGCAATAAGCCGATTGGTGTTGATACGGTTGTATTATCAACTCAGCATTATAGCCATGTAACTCATAGCCAACTAGTAGAAGCGGTAATGGATGAAATTATTAAACCAGAGCTACCAGCAGAATGGATTAGTAAAGATACAAAATATTTAATTAACCCCACTGGTAGATTTGTTATTGGTGGACCTGTAGGAGATTGTGGGCTTACTGGTAGAAAAATTATAGTAGATACTTATGGGGGAATGGCTAGGCATGGTGGTGGTTGTTTTTCTGGTAAAGATCCAACAAAAATAGATCGTTCTACCGCTTACATGGCTCGCTATATTGCTAAGAATATTGTAGGAGCTGAGATAGCGGATCGTTGTGAAATACAAATATCCTATGCAATTGGAGTGGCAGCTCCTGTATCTATTTTAGTTGACACTTTTGGTACTGGTAAACTAACTGATAATGAAATAGTGGAATTAGTAAATGAGCATTTTGATCTAAGACCAGGTAGAATTATAAAACAACTCAAATTGCAAACTGCTTGTTATCAAAAAACAGCGGTATATGGGCATTTCGGTAGAGAAGATCAAGGATTTACTTGGGAACAATTAGATAAAGTGGCGTTATTACGTGCTGCCTCACTAAAAAAATGACCATGCTTCATTTGGCTGATCCGCTGTTACTGCATCTCTGAATTTAGAGTCAGTCTTATATTCCTCGCTTTCCTCCACCTTTCTAGTTTTTTCATACACTCCCTGTAAGCTTAGCTCTTGCTCTCGCATTGCATTGGCTAGGTGTGCTTCTTTTTCCCCTTCTAATTTAGTTTATAGAATTGTGATATTGTTACAACCAAAATTTATTATTTCAATTTTCGATACTATTTTTCTCTTGCTATTAATTAATCAAATCATCACTATATTATTAGTGTTAATTAAATATTAAGGTGAATTAATGATAGGATATCAGCAAGAACAAAGAAGCCTAACTAAAGAGCAAAAACAAGCAGTAGGGTTACTGTCCGTTGGAACATTCTTAGAGTATTTTGACCTGATGCTTTATGTACATATGGCTGTATTTCTTAATGAATTGTTTTTCCCAAAAGCTGATCCTCATACTACCGCTATTTATTCAGCTACAGCTTTTTGCTCTACCTTTGTTTTTAGACCTATTGGGGCAGTAATATTTGGATGGTTAGGTGATAATATGGGGCGTAAGACTACCGTTGTCATAACGACTTTTATCATGTCTTACTATGGCTAATCTGCCTACCTATGCTCAAATAGGCATTACAGCTTCCTGGTTGGTTACAATATGCCGTATAATGCAAGGAATATCCTCTATGGGAGAGGCAGTAGGAGCAAAACTTTATTTAACTGAACTTATAAATCCACCAATCCAATATCCAGCTGTTTCATCAGTTGCGATTTTTGGTACTTTAGGAGGAGTTGTCGCTTTAGGAATAGCATCGTTAGTGACCTCTTATGGATTTAATTGGCGTCTAGCATTTTGGATAGGAACAGGCGTAGCACTGGTTGGTACAGTAGCCAGAAGGAGTCTTAGGGAAACGCCAGAATTTGCTGATGCCAAACGTCAGCTAAAAAAAACTTTTCAGCAGACTTCAAATGTTGCCAGCATAGATCTAAAAAAGCTAGAAAATAATCCAATATGGAAGGAAAAAGTTAATAAAATAACAGTAATAGCCTTGTTTCTAATAGAATGCATGTGTCCTGTACTCTTTTATTTTGCTTATATTTATTGCGGAAATCTTTTAAAAACTTCTTTTGACTACAGTACTGCACAGGTTATTCATCAAAATTTTATTATCTCAATATGTGCCTTCTTAAGCAGTTTAGTATTAACATATTTGAGTTACAGAATATATCCGTTAAAGATTATAAAAACCTTATTATTGATATTTTGTGTATTTGTTTTAGCTTGTCCTTATTTATTAAATAATATTAATAGCTCACTTGATGTTTTTTAATTCAATTATTCGTTGTATTATTTGGACCTACCGGTCCTGGTCTAGGAGAGCCAATCTTTTATAGATATTTTCCTGTCTTTAAAAGGTTTAGCTGTGCTAGTCTTACATTTGCTATATCTCGTGCCTTGATGTATTTAGTTACTTCTTTTGCAATTGTTTACTTAACTGAATATTGGCATCATTGGGGGATAATGATGATATTGTTCCCAGTTTGCATAGGTTTTGCATTCGGACTATTTCATTTTGAAAAATTGGAGAAAGAGGCTGGGAATTATCCACAAAAGTCCTATGTAGATCATGGTGAACAGAATGTGGTATAGCTAAATGCCGACAACATAATTCAATAATTTGTTTTGTTACTGTTGGTATTTTTAAATGCATAGATAAAGTTACAAAATGTATTACCGTCTCCTCTATAATCTTCTTAATTTTTTCAGGGGATTTTACACCAACAGTTTTTAGATTATGAATTCTATCAAAAATTTTAATCAATGCCACATCATATTTTTTTTGCTGAAATAATATATTTAGTGTTTCTGCAGAGCTAATCTTGCCATGAGGCTTGACCCTAGTTAAGTCTTCTACTTGACTAGCAACCTTGCTGCCAAAGATGTAAGCAATCATCTTTTCGGTAAGTTCTGTATCTTCAATGGTATCGTGTAGTAATGCAGTAACAATCATGTCGGTTCTAAACAATTTTGGAACTGTTAGAGCGGTATATTCAGCAACCATATAAGCCACTTCAATCGGATGTGAGTAATACGGTCCGCCTGACTGCCTCATTTGACTGCCATGACATTCTTTAGCGTAATAAATGCCTTTTTTGACTTCATCAATATCCACCGGCGTAACTACTTGTTTATTTAGCTGTTCAAGTTTAGTAAGTAACCGTTCAGCGTAAGTACAAGACCTGTATTTTGAATTATCCCAACAGTTAATATCTTTCATGCAATAACCTTAATTATTTTTACCTTTTTGCAATCACTTTAATTATCATTAGAATCGATTTTAAATTAGAAGTCAACTTATTTAATGGGAAAAATTAGTTATTTTTCTATTAGAACAATATCTAATATTTTACTCGCATAGGATATGGTTTTGATGGTTAATACCCACTTAATGTCATGTGATATTTTAGCAAGATATCTTTTATTACCTTCTGGGATGATTACTTTAGAATCATTTTCACCTAATTGTATTGCTTTGTCATAATTTCTAACTGCTTCTTGGTAATTTCCCATCTCAAAATAGACCGAACCCTTTCTAGTCATAGCACCCACGTAGGTGGGAGCCATAGCTAAAACATCTTCTAATAGATAAATATAGTTAATTCAGGAGAATTTGGTGCTTAGGAGCGATGGAGCAAAGCCTATATGGAAAGGCGAACGACGAGTAACTCGCATCAATTGACTATATCAGATAGCTGAGCTTGATACTCCTTATTAAGTGCTTTTATCGTATATAGCCACAATATTACGATAACAAAAAATATAGCAGCAAAATAAGGTGTAGCTTCAACGAAGGTAAAAGTAGGAAGCAAGATAAAGAATGTTGACTGGATAATACCACCACCAGATTTACCGAACCTACCACCTATCACTTCTACTGCCGCTTGTCCTTTTGTTCTAAGATCCTTATCAATAGGAATATATGCCATATTTTTGGTAGCGTCAAATAATGAGTATTTTGTTGCTTTACTTAAAATATTTTGAATCATTCCTATCATCACTGCTACTGCTAAAGGTCCAGAAGCGAATAGACCAGTAACATACATCGCAATAGTACTATCAAAGAAAATGAAGGCAAAAAAAGCAATTCCAGTAATTAACATCATCATAGGAGTAATCATCGCGGCGGTAAACCAAGAAACCCTTCTTAAGATATTAGAGCCAACAACCATGAATAATATAGCTGTCACACCTTGCCAAGCCTGAAATTGTCCCATATACATGGTATAGTCTTCTTTGTTTGGATATAGTTGCTGAATCTTTGACTTCCATACACCTTCTACAAGATTTACTGACACACCATAACATATAATTAGTAAAGCAATAAGCCCTAAATATTTTGAACTAAAAATCATTTTAAAGCTTTCTATAAGAGATAGCTTAACCTTACCTTTCTTGCTTACTTTACTCGTTGCGTCATATAAAGTAGGATCGGTTAAAACATGCTGATTCATCCATCTATACAATAACATGATAACTACAGCACTACCCATCATAATAACAAATAGTGGAGTATATTTCAGATGTTCTGCAACTATTTGAGTTTCTGTGCTTAAAAAATAGCAAAGTATTATGGCAGTAACTGGTAAAGATAAATTTGCTAGCATACCAAACATAGAATAAAAGCGTTTTGCCTCTTCAGTCTTAGTAATTTGGTTAGCAAATTGCCAAAATAATAAGCTAAGCATCATACTTCCCCAAAGTTCTGATATAGCATAGAAGACTGCAAAACTCCACTTACCAACTACCCTAATAAACCACTTAAAATTGGGATACGCATTACTTAATGTCTCAATTGTTTCAGGATTAGGATGCACCAACTCTGGATATGGGTATAATACGAAAGTAAATAATATAAAATATGCCAGAAAGAAACTGGTTACAGCGTAAAAAACATTTTCTTGTTTTAAAAAGTCACAAAGCTTTACATAAGCAACCATAAATAGTATTGCCATTGGTAAAACGACATAGGTTTTTACAAAACTTATTGATTCAGGACCAATAGCTGTTACGACAAATCCATCTTTTATCGACCTAAGGGTGGAATAGTTGAGCAAAATGCAAAACATCATAGCTGCCATAGGCAGAAACTTCTTATTTTCATGCCCTTCAATTGACCAAACCACTCTTCTTATTTCTGAGAAATAACTATTATTTTTTACCTTATCCATACTGCTTTATTATCATTATATAATCAGTGCACTTATATAGGTTTATGTACAAAAAGTCAAATAAAATAGATTAATTCTTTTTGTATATCATATAATTTATGATTAGTGTTAAGAAAGATAATAATGTATATTTATTTTGCTAGTTTTCACATTTAGCAATTAAATTTTAAAAGTTATATAAAAATATTTTAGGAGTGTATAAATGATAAAAAAAAAAGAGATTAATTACTACTATAATAGGGCTGCTGTTATTAAGTTCAAATAGTATAGCAAATACCACACCACCTGTAACGTCAAATTCCAGTAAAACTATGGTTAATAGCGATAATGAATTACAAAAAATTATTGATGAGTTCGGTTCTTATGCTGCAGGAATTTCAGCAGAATTGAGGGAAGAAATAAAACAATATCGAATAGAAGTTGCTAAAATTAACAGTCATAAACGCGAATTATATAAAAAAATCTCACAAGAAGCTCAAAAATATCTTGCTAAAGAACGAGAATATAAAAAAAGAATTTCAGATTTGAAAAAAGATCAAGAAAATCCTAGCTCTACTGAAAAAAAATAATGCTTTATCAACAATTTCAGCAGAATATTGAGCAGCTAATTGGCAATAGACCTCATCAGAGGTCTGTTGCCTTAGCTGTTTCTGGGGGGGCTGATTCCATAGCCCTTTTAATGTTAACACATAAATGGGTCAGCACTAATAGTATTAATGAAAATATTAGTATGGTTGTGATGTTAGTTGACCATCATTTGCGGGAACAATCTAAGCTAGAGCATGAGTATGTTCGGGATTTAAGCCGTAAATTGGGGTATGACTACCATCTACTTCACTTCGATCACCAAAATAATTTTTCTAATTTACAAGCAAGGGCAAGAGAAGGGCGTTATCAATTAATGACCGATTTATGTAAAAAATTAGATATATTGACAATTTTGACAGCCCATCATTTGGATGATTATATAGAAAATTATTGTCTGAGATTAGAAAAAAAAAGTAGCATATTTGGACTTAGTGGTAGCCCTATTAATTGGTATAATAATGTTAAAATAGTGAGACCATTGTTTAACATACCAAAACAACGGTTAGTAACGTATTTAATTGCCAATAATATAAAATGGTTTGAAGATGAATCGAATAAATCCGACAAATACCAACGAAATATTATTAGAAAAAAACTAGCTCAAGAAGGAGAATATGTAAAAAATCAAATAATTTCCCAGCAATCTACAATTAACCAATTAGTAGAAGAAAAATTGCAACCTGAATTAATCGCTTGCATTGCCGAATCAGTAAAAATTTATCAATTCGGTTTTGCTACTATAAATTTATTACAGATTACAGGATTTGCTAGCGAAATAATACTACAGTTAATTAGTTTTGTCCTTATCATTATTAGTGGTAAAAATCGTAGTAGTAGATCAGAGTCAATAAGGATAATAGTGACATTATTACAACAACAAATGAATTTTACTAAAACATTACATGGTTGTGTGATAAAAAAAATTAATAATAATTTAATAATTTGCCGGGAATTTGGCAGAAGTTTGCCGATGGACATTAAACTTAACAATATAGATATTTGGGATGGTAGATTCCGTTTTACAGGAAGCTTTGCAAATAATTCAGGCTACTTAGTAAGTAATTTAACGATCAAAGATTATAGTAAAATAAGAAAAGATTTAGATTTAACAATACTAAAAGAGACAAGTTTCAATAACCATGTTGCTATTTTATTCACTCTACCAGTAGTCAAGATACTTGAAAAAGTTATAGCCATACCCCATATATCCTACTATAATGATGAGGAGTTGAGTAAGGGGCTTGATGTTTCTTTTTCTCCAAATTTTGTATCGCGTTTTACGCATTTCTGTTAGGTGAGTTGTAGATGAATAATCAAGGTAAGAATGTTCTAATTTGGGTATCGATTTTTGTTTTAATGGTACTTGTTTTTCATGCATTTCAAAATGATGGTTTTATTGGAGGAAAGAGTAATATTTCTTTCTCAGATTTTTTAACCAAAATTGATGAAAAAGCAGTTAGTTCTGTTAAAATTCAGGGTAGAATAATCGATGGAAATCTAAGTGATGGAACAGCTTTTTCAACTTATGCTCCTGACTATCCAGATTTAATAAATCGCCTAAGTAGTAACGGTGTATATATTGAAGTAATACCTCCTGATACCAAAATGAACCTGTTGTTTAGCATATTCATTTCGTGGTTTCCAATGATTTTGTTGATAGGTGGCTGGATATTTTTCATGCGTCAAATGCAAGGCGGTGGAAAAGCTATGGGCTTTGGCAAATCTAAAGCCAAGCTAGTTTCAGATAAGGGGCCAAAAGTTACTTTTAAAGATGTTGCTGGTATTGATGAAGCTAAAGAAGAATTAACTGAAATTGTTGATTTTCTTAGAGATCCAAGCAAATTCCAGAAACTTGGTGGTAAAATCCCCAAAGGCTGTTTGTTAATAGGATCACCTGGAACAGGTAAAACTCTGTTAGCAAGAGCTATAGCAGGTGAGGCAAATGTTCCGTTCTTTAGTATTTCTGGTTCTGATTTTGTTGAAATGTTTGTTGGTGTGGGGGCAAGCCGTGTACGTGATATGTTCGAACAAGGAAAGCGTAATGCCCCTTGCATAATCTTTATTGACGAAATAGATGCTGTAGGTCGTCACAGAGGTATTGGCATGGGAGGTGGTAACGATGAGCGTGAACAAACATTGAATCAGATGTTAGTTGAAATGGATGGGTTTGAAGATAATGAAGGAGTAGTGATTATTGCGGCAACTAACAGACCTGATGTACTTGACACTGCCTTACTAAGACCCGGAAGGTTTGATCGTCAAATTACTGTACCTAATCCAGATATTGATGGTAGAGAACAAATTTTACAAGTACATTTGAAGAAGATAAAATGTGCTAAGAATATAATACCTAGAACCATAGCTAGAGGAACTCCTGGATTCTCAGGGGCAGAGCTTGCTAATCTTGTCAACGAATCGGCATTAATTGCTGCTCGTAAAGGCAAGAAAGAAGTTAATATGCTGGAGTTAGAGGAAGCAAAAGATAAGGTGTTAATGGGCGTGGAAAGACGTTCTATGATTATGTCAGATGAGCAGAAAAAACTAACTGCCTATCATGAAGGTGGGCATGCATTAGTTGGGCTTTACTGCCCAGCTTCTGATCCAATTCATAAAGCAACTATTATTCCAAGAGGTAAAGCACTTGGTATGGTAATGAGATTACCTGAAAATGATCGGTTTTCTATACAGCGTGATAAAATGGAAGCTGACATAGCGGTAGCAATGGCAGGCAGAGTAGCTGAAGAGCTTATTTTTGGTAAAGACAAAGTTACTTCTGGTGCTTCTTCTGATATTAAAATGGCAACCAGAATGGCTAGAGCTATGGTAACCGATTGGGGGCTAAGTGATGCAATAGGACCTGTATATCATGGCTCGAGCAATGAAGATATGTATGCTAGTGGTAGGGGGGAAGGTCATACTTCTGTACATACCGCAGAATTAATTGATAGGGAAGTGAAAAATTTTGTTGAGAAAGGTTACGATTTAGCAAAAAATATACTAACTGAGCATATTAGTGAACTCCATCTATTAGCCAAAATATTAATTGAGCATGAAACATTGTCAGGGCAACAGATTAAAAACTTGCTTAGTGGCAGAGCTATGAATTCAGAAGAGGCAAATTTATTTCCAATGAGCAATGATGATAATGGTACTATAAAAATTAAAAAACCAAGCCGGAAAAAAGACTTGTAGAGTGGGGAATAGATATGGCAGAACTTAGATTACCACCTAATTCTAAAGTCGGTAAAGGTATAGTACATAAATATTCTGGGAAATCGGCTAAGTTACGTAATGTTAGGATTTATAGATATGATCCAGATTCTGAGGAAAACCCTAGAATTGATATTTACGAGTTAGATCTAGACAAAACAGGCCCCATGGTTCTAGATGCCTTAATTAAAATAAAAAATGAAATAGATTCTACTTTGACTTTCAGACGCTCTTGTCGTGAGGGGATTTGTGGTAGTTGTGCAATGAATATAGATGGAACTAATACACTTGCCTGCATTAAGCCTATTGAAGAAATTTGTGGTGATATTAAGATATATCCCTTACCACATATGAAAGTAGTAAAAGATTTAGTACCTGATATGTCGCATTTTTATGCTCAATATGAATCGATAGAACCTTGGTTAAAAACTGATACTCTTCCTCCTTCCAATAGTGAAAGATTACAGTCGCTTAAGGATAGAGAAAAATTAGATGGGCTATATGAATGTATATTATGTGCATGTTGTTCCACCTCCTGCCCAAGCTATTGGTGGAATGGTGATAAATATTTAGGTCCTGCAATTTTACTACAAGCTTATCGGTGGATTGCTGATTCTAGGGATGAGTATACTGGAGAGCGTTTAGATGCTTTAGAAGATCCGTTTAAGCTATATCGTTGTCATACAATTATGAACTGTACCAAAACTTGTCCAAAAGGTTTAAATCCAGCTAAAGCTATTGCAGAAATAAAAAGCCAAATAATACAACGTCATGGAGTGTAAACGGTATACTCTTCTGCTATGAACTATACATAACTGCACTATAGTGTTTGGAAATATGCTGCTTATTACTTCTGGAAAGCCCTTTAACCCATCAACACAAGCAACATATATTTGTTCTACTCCTCGATTTTTTAACTCAGTAACTACTTGCACCCAGAATTTAGCATCTTCATTTTTTCTTACCCTGCTCCTGGTGTTTTCTTGAACTAATTTATTCATAGTTGACTTAATCGTACTAAACTTACTTACATTTTACATTAATATGCTTAGTATATAATATTTTATGGTTTCACTAAGTGATCTAAAAAAATAATTATAGATTAAGCTGAAATAACAAATGTCTAGTTGTAACAATATCACGGTCTCAATATAGAAGGATGTAACTTAAATATAACAGAATACTTATTATTTTAAGAAGCATATAATATATTATTTGCTAGTATTTTAATTTTTAGTTTAGTATACTTTATAATTAAAATAACATAGGTATTAAAATGGAAGATATTAATAATTGGGAAACAAAGTATGTAAATTGTAAATATTCTGAGAGGTTAGTAAATAAATTATCCGAACTGAACCAACAAGTAACTATACCAGTAAATATGGATGAGGTTAAAAAAGGTATCTATTATGCCAAATAATATCATGGCAGCCAAATGCGACAATCCGGCGTTCCATATTACTCCCATCCAATAGAGGTAGCGTACATGGTTGCCGAATATAGCGCACTAAATATGCCAAAATATTACAGAACTGACATGATTATTACTAGTTTACTGCACGATACTATTGAAGACACAACTCTTACCGAAGATATGATTGCTAGGGATTTTGGTGAGCAAATTGCTAATCAAGTGGTAGATTTGACTCGGGTAAAATCTTATGGGAAGATTAGTGCGGCAGAGACAATGAGTATATTATATTCTCAAAATAAGAAAGATATCTTAATAATAAAACTATTTGATCGAATTCATAATATGCAAACTATTGGTGCAAAATCTCCTGAGAAGATTAAGAAGATAGTTGGTGAAACAGTACAGAGTTTTCTAGCAGTATGCACTTATTTTGGCTATATAAAATTGGAGAACCATTTGTATGAATTATGCTATAATTCTATATGTAGAGAATATAACAAATAAGCTAGAAATTACTTATTAAATTATTAAACATTGCGTAACTTCTCCAATATTTCAAAATGACGCAAGGCAAATCCATATGCCACAAGGAAGGGTACAAATAATATTACTATGCCCCAATTACCAAAAGAATCTATCAAATAGATTAGCCCAAAAGACGTAACAATATACATTGTTGCCCGTATCACAGCAAATGAGATACTAACACATCTAAAACGTTTAAATACAGGAAACTGTTTATAAATTATTGGAGCAGCTGGAAATATTCCAGTTTTAAATAGCAATATAAAAAACTGCAATAATAATAAATAAAAAGGCGATGGGATGCTAGTTAATATATATGGCACAAATATAATAATACTAGCACAAATTACTAATTTCATTTTTAAAATTTTTAGTGGACATATTTTATAACTCAAATAAGCATATAGAATAGCAGTAATGAATCTCGCTACTACAACAATGAAATTGTGGCTAATAATTTGTTCAGCACTATAATTGAAGGTGATTTTCAGTATAGTAGCACAATGCATATATACGAAATAAAACCAAATTGGTCCAGTCGATTCAATTGACAAATAAGCTAATATAGTTTTTATGCTAACTTTCTCATTTAACATTTCTTGATTAGTAATATCTTTTTTTTCTAGACCAAAAGTTTTAAGTTTATTTACTAGCCTTCTGGTTGCATCAGCAAATTCTGGTGTTTCTCTCAGTCGTGTTCTTGCTATACCTCCCACCAAGGCAATCACTACACCAAATAAAAAAGCATATCGCCAATTAAAGCTATATGCAGTAATCAGTGCTGCGATACCTATAGCAAATACTCCACCTAGATCAGCAAATATTGAAATGACACCAACAACAGGGTATTGTAAAGGTGGTTTAGTCATTTCCGTTAAATATAATTCTGCCCCTATTACTTCTCCCAAGGATGATATACCTTGAAATATCCGACAAATGGTGATTAATACCGAAGCGGTAATGCCAATTTGGGCATAAGTCGGCAAAATAAACATCATCAAACAAGAACATGCCATCATGAAAGTTGTGACAACTAGTGTAGCTTTACGACCTACTTTATCACCCATCCAACCAAATAGCAAAGCACCAATTGGTCGAAAAACAAAAGTAGCACAGAAAGCAAAAGCCGACAACAGAGTAGCAGTGTGCGGATCAGTTTTTGGAAAAAATAACTCATTCAACAATACTGCCATATGAATGTAGAGCATCAAGTCAAAATATTCAAGTAACGTTCCTATTGACAGCAGCCCAACTGCTTCTTTTTGTTCTTTTGTAAGGTTGATTTGCCGGTTAGGAATAATCCTGGTATTTTCTTGAACTAATGTACTCATAATTGACTCAATGTTGCTGTTGACTTCCTATAGTTAATATTTCCCCAGTGGTTATTTTGTTAAACATAATCTCTATATGTGTCATTGCGAGACCACGCAAGTAGGTCGTGGCAACCCACATTTATTGGATTGCTCCGTCTGCTCACGCCTCCTCGCAATGACGGTTGAGGGTTAATGTATGGTGCTATGAGATATCGTACTTTACTACAACCCACTTACAGCTCAATTAATACACCATATCAACATAATGTGCTACCTCTGACCCCCTTCCATCACAAGCTACTTCATTATGGTATTCTTGAGTACAGCTGAGAATAGTATCATTAATAATATTATCTTCATGCTCAAACATTGAGCTAAAAAATTTAAGAAATTTATTCTGAAAAGTGGTAAACTCAGATATATTGGTATTTGCAAAATTACCATCAGCAATGAAAGGAAGATGCTTGGACAAAGATACAAGCTGTACATCATTTAATCCTTTTAAGAATACTTGCAGAACATCATATTCTTTGGGTGATAATTTCATCAAGCCTTCTTTTAAAGAATCAACTTGCTTCTCAGTTAAGTTTATCGCTAATTTTGCTTCAAATTCTTCTGATATTACGTGAGTATTAACAGTATCCTTATCTTGTCCTTTTTTGTCAATATTATCGCTCTTTTTATCCTCGCTAAGAACACTAGACTCCTCAACACTTTGTGCATCATGAAGTTTTAAGTTTTCCTCTCTAGCTTGAACATTCTTAACCAATGTTGTGCATAGTTTTTCAATCAATTCTTTATTATCTTCTACATATTTCTCAGCAGCCTTTTTTAATTTAGCCATATTCTCTGGTTTAGAATTATCTAATTTCGTAGACCCTTTTGGTACAGGAAGTAAAAATTCTGTAAATTGCCCATCTTCTGCTAAGTCTCGTTTAACTTCTGCTGTAGCAGCGTCTTGAGCAGCTTTCATTATGTCACCCACTAGCCCATTAGCCATCTGAGGTAATAGACCATCAAGGTGAGGTGGTAGAGGATCTTTTTTTTCATTGGGTGATTTAAAGTTAAGGGCAACAAGCGTCATGTCATCTAACATCTCTCCTTGTTGATCACGATTTAACCCAGTTTTAAGATATTTTATAGCTTCTGCCGCTGGACGATTATAACCTACCCCCCCATCAACAAGAACACGACTTACACCGTTCTCATCGTCAAACTTCACACTTTTAAAATAGCTAGGAGCTGCTGTAGTAGCGAGGATTACATCTTTTGCTTTAACACCAGGAGCATTATGACTATCAAAAATCTTAATAGATTCTTTTGCATTTAAGTCAAAAGTCGTTATAAGAACACGACCTAGAAGATCCTCAAGCTTCATATCACCTAAATATTTGTCCAATAGTGCCTTAAGAGGTTTTTGGCTATATTTATGACTAAATATTTGCCCCATTTTTCCTACATGATACCAGTGTTGAGGGAAAATATCAGTGGTAGTATTTTCAAATAGTTCTAAAGCTTCTGCCGCTGAAAAACGCGGTTCTGTTGATCCAGGTTCTTTAGGGATTGCTAATAAGACTGCAATTAATCCACCAACACTAGTACCAGTAGAAGTTTGAAACATTTTAGATACAGGCATACCCGTTTGGCTTTCCATTTCTGCAAGCATCTCCAACTGCATAACTCCCTTGACCCCACCACCTGAGAGAGCAAGCATCGTGCCTACAGAATTCGTAGAAGAAGGCAAATGACTCTCTGCCTCTTTGGTTATAGAACTTTTTTTAACCATAAAATAACTCCATATGTTATATAGATTACATAGAATACTAGATTTTACTTAGATTTATAGTAATGATTTTACAAAAAAAGATCAAGCAATAGATAAAATAAGTTGCTAATTATTAGATAAAAATTAATTATATAGTAACAATTACGTTACTACGAAACTAAAGGTTGACAAAACTGCAATAATATGGTAAATAAGGTTATGATATAATTGGTTGTGTAGATTTTTTTAAAGATACTTACCACAAGAAAATAAAATTATTTTACGCTTTATAAGTTTGTTAAGTTGTCTATAATCCGATTTAATTAAATTTATTGATAAGATATAGATGAGCAAACCTAAGTCCGTTTTTTTATCAGCAATTTCAGGAAATATACTAGAATATTACGATTTTACAGTATACTCAGTATTCTCACTAACGATTGGTCGTACGTTTTTTCCTGGAAATTCAGAATTTATACAAATAATGTTAAGTCTCTGTGTATTCGCAGTAGGATTTGTTACTAGACCAATAGGTGGCATATTTTTTGGTTATGTTGCAGATAAATATGGTCGTCGTATCTCCTTGATTATTTCTATGCTTGGTATGACTATACCAACATTCACTATGGGGTTAATCCCTTCTTATTCTAGTATAGGAATTTGTGCACCTATAATATTGATTATAATGCGTCTCTTACAAGGTTTATGTATTAGTGGCGAAGGTGCTGGAACGGCTATTTTTATTCTAGAGCATCATCAAAATTTACGCCCAGGTTTTACGGCTGGTTTAGTAAATGGTTCAAACATTGCTGGTACATTAATTGCTACTCTTGTAGGAATTATTATTGAGCAATATTTTCATCATCTTGACTTTGCCTGGCGTTTCGCGTTTTTATTAGGTGGAGTTCTGGGGTTAGTTGGCTTTTATTTACGCCTTCGTGTATCAGAGACTCCCATTTTTAAAATGTTAGCTGAACAGAAAAAAACTTTAAAAGCTCCTTTTATCAACGTAGTAAGGACAGCTTGGAAGGCAATGTTTTTAACATTTTGTATTGGGGCAGTTGCTAGTAGTATCACATATTTAATAAAAACTTATACCAATGTGTATTACCGCGATGTTATGCATTTTGATAATACAACTGCCCTTATTTATTTATTATATGCCAACTTTATAGCAATGATATCTATGCCATTATTTGGTGGATTAACTGATATTATGGGAAAAATTAAGGTGCTAGTTTTAGTAAGTATAGCAGGCTTAATACTAATTTTACCTACTCTATTATCTATGTCATTACCGTCCATATGGCAACAAATTTTTGCTCTAACTATCTGGGGTATTCTTGGTGGGTCAATAGCTGGAACAGCCTATAGTGTCATTATAGTGTTATTTTCTCCTGAACAAAAATTTTCTGGGGTAGCTTTTAGTTACAATTTGGGTATTGCCATGTTTGGTGGCACTTCTAGTGTTATTTCGCGTTGGCTTGTTGAAGAAACAGGCTTGTTTTATGCTCCTGCCTTTTATATTATAACTATTTATAGTATATTTTTAGTTATCATTTATTTTATGAGGAATGAAATAAGACGATTAATTAAGGCTAATAGCTACAAGAGAGATATTTAAAAATTGCATAAAAGTATAAGGCATCTATTAGAGAGGAGTGTGAAAACCGCACGACGAAATAATCTATAGGATAAGTTTCATGGATTGCCGCACTCACGTACGTTCGCTCGCAATGACGTATACATCTATAACTCGTCATTGCGAGGAGACCGTAAGGTCGACGAAGCAATCTAGTTCTAGTTACTTTCGTGGATGCTTCGTCGCTACTAAGCTAGCTCCTCGCAATGACAGCTGTTGCCAAGTGACTCCTCGCAATGATGCCTGGAATATCTAAAACATTAATAGGTTAGCTATATAAAGAAATTATTTTTTAAAAAAGTCTTAGTGGAAGAAATTTTTGGAGTATACTCTAACATGGTTTGAAAAATTATGACAACTAATAAAAAAAAGGCGGCAATATGGTTCACAAATTTACGTGATCAAGTATGTAGCGAATTAGAGAAAATTGAGCTTGAGTATAGCAAAGCAAGAGGTTTAGCACCCGCAAAATTCATACAATCCCCCTGGGATAGAAAAAGCGGTGGTGGTGGAGTAATGTCTATAATGCGTGGCAACTTATTTGAGAAAGTTGGGGTAAATATTTCTACAGTTTTTGGAGAATTATCTTCAGAATTTAGTAAAAATATACTGGGTACGGAAAATAGTAGGAAATTTTTTGCTACTGGTATTTCTATCGTTGCTCACCTTACTTCTCCATTAGTGCCAGCAGTACATTTCAACACCCGCTATATTGAAACTGCTAATCGTTGGTTTGGCGGTGGTGGAGACCTAACGCCATTTTATCCTGATAAAAATGAGACGGCAAGATTTCACACTGCTTTTAAACAAGCTTGTAATAAATATGATCCAAGTTATTATCCTAAATTTACAAAACAATGCGATGAATATTTTTACTTAAAACATCGGAATGAACCAAGGGGAGTAGGAGGTATATTTTATGATTATTTAAATACCGGAGATTTTAACAATGATTTTTCTTTTACTAAAGATGTAGGACAAGCATTTTTAACAGTATATCCTGAAATTGTTAGAACAAAAATGCTTCTACCCTGGAGCAAGGAACAAAGAGATTATCAATTAGTACGTCGAGGTAGATATGTTGAGTTTAACTTACTATATGATCGTGGTACATTATTTGGTTTAATGACAGACGGTAATGTTGAAGCAATATTAATGTCTCTGCCTCCAGAGGTACGCTGGTAGCCTATAATTTTTCAGAAGAAAGCATTGTTAAAAAAGATAAGATATACGTGAGCATTCACAGTTTTTTTGCTGTTTTTTTATGATGAATAAAAAATCTATTTGCCAAGTGTCATTGCGAGGAGTCGCTTTGTGACGACGTGGCAATCCAAAAAATGATCAGGAATGGATTACTTCGACTACTACGTAGTCTCGCAATGACGTCTTGTACTTTTTTCCGTGAATGCTCACAGATATACTTAATATGTGACAATGCAGGACATCACATAATTTGAAAAATACAGATTTTTCAGTATATATATTAGGTTCTGTTGACAAAATATTTTTCCAAGGATCATTTACTCATGACTAAACTTACCACTGAAGAAATTAGAAGTAAATTTATAAGTTATTTTGTTGAAAATAATCATGTACACGTTCCAGCTAGTTCTCTTATTCCTCATAATGATCCTAGTTTAATGTTTGTTAATTCTGGGATGGTACAATTTAAAAACGTTTTTACCGGTCAAGAAAATAGAAATTATCAAAGAGCGGTTACTAGTCAGAAATCACTACGGGCTGGTGGCAAGCATAATGATCTTGAGAATGTTGGTTATACTGCAAGACATCATACATTCTTTGAAATGTTGGGCAATTTTTCTTTTGGTGATTATTTTAAGGAAGAAGCAATATATCATGCTTGGAATCTTTTAACCAAGGAATTTGCTATAGCTAAAGAAAAACTATATGTAACGGTTTATCATACTGATGAAGAAGCAGCTACATATTGGAAAAAAATTGCTAATTTAAGCGATGAGCGAATTATAAAAATAAAAACCACTGATAATTTTTGGTCAATGGGAGATACTGGACCTTGTGGACCATGTTCAGAAATTTTTTATGATCATGGAGAGCAGATACAAGGCGGGTTGCCAGGAACGCAAGAGCAAGATGGTGATCGCTTCATTGAGATTTGGAATATGGTCTTTATGCAATTTGAACAAGTCGATAGTGATACTAGGATTGAATTGCCTAAAAAATCCATTGATACCGGTATGGGGTTAGAGCGTATTAGTGCTGTGATGCAAAATGTCTATAATAATTATGACACAGATTTATTTAAGGAAATAATCGCCTATACCGAGAATATAGTAAAAGTTAAGGTAGAAGGAGAGGCTAAGTTTTCTTACCGGGTTATTGCAGATCATTTACGAGCTTGTGCTTTTTTAATTAGTGATGGCATCATGCCCTCAAATGAAGGTAGAGGATATGTACTTAGGCGTATTATGCGTCGGAGTATGAGGCATGCCCATATACTTGGTAGTAGCGAACCTTTAATGTATAGACTGCTTCCTAAATTAGTAGAGATTATGGGAACAACTTATCCCGAACTGAGAAGGGCTGAGGATTTTGCCAGTAATATCCTGGAACAGGAGGAAATAAGATTTAAAGCAACTCTTGAAAGAGGTCTTAAATTACTTGATGATGAAACAAACCATCTTAGTAAAAATTCAGAGCTTTCAGGAGAAATAGTTTTTAAATTATATGATACATACGGCTTTCCTGTCGATTTAACTGAAGATATATTAAAATCTAAACAAATCTCCATTGATCTTGATGGCTTTAATAATAAGATGCAAGAGCAAAAAGACAGGGCAAGAAAATCTTGGTTAGGTTCGAATGAATCTAAAACAGATAAGATGTGGTTTGATATTAAAGCAGAATTTGGTAGCACCGAATTTTTGGGTTATTATTTGAATGAGGCGGAAGGTAAGATATTAGCTCTCATTAAAGATAATAAATTAGTTGATACTATAGAAACTAATGAGGAAAGATTTATTTTAATTAGTAATCAAACTCCTTTTTATGGGGAATCTGGTGGACAGATGGGGGATATAGGTTATATCAAATCTAGCAACAGTAAAATTAGAGTAGTAGATACTGTAAAATATCTTGGTTCAATAATTGCTCATATATGTATTTGGCAGGAAGGAACCAACATTAAGGTTGGAGATAGTGCCGATTTTGCTATTGATGTCAAATATCGTAATAATTTAAGAATTCATCATTCGGCAACTCATATATTACATGCAGTATTACATCAAGTACTTGGTAAACATGTAACGCAGAAAGGATCGTTGGTAGCATATGATCGTTTACGTTTTGATATTAGTCATATGGCGGCATTAACCCAAAAAGAAATTATCTTGATAGAAGATAAAGTAAATCAGATTATTACTGATAATTCAAAAGTTACTACAACATTAATGTCAACAGACGACGCTATTAAAGCAGGGGCTATGGCTTTATTTGGTGAAAAATATGATTCTGAAGTACGGGTGGTAGGGATGAATTCGCTTGAGTTATGTGGTGGTACACATGTTACTAGAACTGGTGATATTGGGATGTTTAAAATTACCAGTGAAAGTGCTATTGCAGCTGGCGTTAGAAGGATAGAAGCGGTTTGCGGTGAATTTGTCTTAAAGCTAATTAGGCAGAATGATGCAATGATTGAAAATATATCTACCGCCTTAAAAATAGGTAAGAATGAACTTATTGATAAAGTTAATAGTCTAATTGCTAGTAAGAAACAATTAGAAGATCAGTTAGTATCTCTGCAGGTCTCGATGCTTGATTTGAATATTGAACAGATTGCCAAAGAATCAGTCAATGTATACTCGAATGATTCTGCGAATTGGAACATAAAACAAGGGGTGAGCGAGCGGAGCGTAGTAAACCTACGTGAGCACGCGAATACCCCGCAGTTTTGCGGAGCCAATTCGCAGGAGCAGAAGAGTATAAAGTTTGTCTACAAGCTAGTACATAATATAGATAGTAAAATATTACGCTTATCTGCTGAACGAATAGTTGATAAGTCTGATAATCTTGTAGTTATATATATAGCTATGCCGGAAAAATCTAAAGAGGTTAGTGGTAGCACAGGGCATAATGCTTGCAAATTATCGATTACAGTTGCTGTTAGTAAAAAAATCAGTGATAAGGTTCATGCTGGTAATTTGGCTAAAGAAATATCTATATTCCTTGGCGGTAGTGGCGGTGGTGGTCAAGCGAATATAGCTCAGGCAGGTGGTGCAGATGTAAGTAAACTAGGAAAGTTACCAAACATGATAAAGGGGGTGTTATCAGAACTTTAACGGATTAGATATATGGTATTTCTGACACAGATACTAAAGAGTTTAAAATGTAATATTAGAATAATTTTATGCTTTTAAGTAGTGATATGATAGTATATAATGCAGGCAATGGGTGTTTGACAATTTTTTGTTAGGCAAATGTAAATCAGTAGCTTATTTAATAATTTAAGGAGTTTGTTATGATACTAAAAAAAACCACAATAGCTTTTTTGGCACTATTTATGCTTTCTGGGTGTGGTGCAAAGAAAAAACCGATAGATACGGGTATAACTAATGAAGTTGAGGAAAGTTCTCTAGCTTCTGATTTTGAAAGACGTGCTGGTGACAGGGTATTTTTTGCTCTTAATAAATCAGATATTTCACCTCAAACAAAAGAGCAGCTAAATAAACAAGCTGTTTGGTTAAAAAGTCATCCTAAAGTAACAGCCATTATTGAAGGGCATTGTGATGAGAGAGGCACAAGAGAATATAACTTGGCGCTTGGTGAGAGAAGAGCAGAGGCTGTTCGAAAATACTTAACTACTCTAGGAGTTGAGAAAAGCAGGCTTGATACTATCTCTTACGGTAAAGAGAGACCAGCTGTTGATGGTGATAACGAAGCAGCTTGGGCACAGAACCGTAGAGCTGTAACTTCTGTAAAATAAGGTATGTTAAATGATTTAAAGAATTGGAACTAAACAAGAACCAGTTCTTTAGAACAGAAAAATATAGAAAAGGGTCAGCATCTTTTTGTTGACCCTTTTCTATTATCTTTCAATAAACCTCTTTTATGTGATTAATAAGGGGTGACAGATTTTTAGAACGTACAAAGTTCCCTTTGCTGCTATCAAATTACACCTTTGTTAACAGTAATTATCTTTTATCTAAGATTTAAAAAAAATAAAAAATATTATCTTTATGAACATTAAAGTTAAAAGATTAGAACATTCTGTAGACATTTTGCCTGGTTATGCTACCCAGCAAAGTAGCGGTATGGATCTAATAGCAGCAAATATTGAGCCAATAACTATAAAATCACAAGAAGTAAAGTTAGTACCCACAGGAATTTGCATAGCTTTACCTACTCATTTAGAAGCTCAAATCAGACCAAGGTCAGGTTTAGCACTAAAACATGGCATTACTGTACTAAATTCACCTGGTACAATTGATGCCGACTATCGTGGTGAGATAAAAGTAATTTTAATTAATCATGCTAAGGAGGATTTTATAATTGAACGTGGCATGAAAATTGCTCAGATGGTTATTGCTAGATATGAACAGATATTATGGGATGAGGTGGATTTGTTAGATGAAACATCTAGAGGTTCTGGTGGATTTGGTTCGACTGGAAAATTTTAAGTTATACTAGGCTCTGTGAACAAAATGCTTGATATTGTTTATGATTATATAATTTATGGTCGCGGTCGCGACCGATAAACTATATATTTTGAATAAGCTCTTTTATACTCGAATGCTCTGAAGAATGAAAACGATAAACAAGGGAGGCGAACACAGCATAGTAAATGTTGTCTCTCTCATGCAAATGTCCAGCCGTTTTGCGGAGCCAATTCTTTAAAGCATTTGAGTATATTGAGGTTACTGATTGACATTAACCATGATTTATATAATATAGTAACCTATACATATGAAAGGGTTACTATATGTCTAATGAACATCAACTCCATAATACTAATTCTCTAATTACTATTGCAGGGGCTAGTGCTTTGTTAGGAGTATCGTTGGATACTATCAGAAAGTGGGAAAAAAAAGGGCTTGAAATAAAAATAAACATCGTTTTTTTCAATCTGAAGAATTACAGAGACTAAAATCAAAATTATCCGGGAATAATAATATAGGATTCAAAATATTACAATCAGAAAGAAAAACCAATTTTCAAGTTTTAGAACTATTTGCTGGTGCCGGTGGTTTAGCTTTAGGATTGCATAATTCCGGTCTTAAAGGTTCTCTTTTTGTAGAAATAGATAAAAATGCAGCTGATACATTAAAAACTAATATGCCAAGCTGGCATGTTATTAATGATGATGTAAGTAAAATATGTTACAAGAATATTTATGTAGATATTTTAGCTGGTGGATTTCCCTGTCAAGCTTTTAGTTATGCCGGTAAAAGGCTTGGTTTTGAAGATATACGCGGTTCTCTGTTCTTTGAATATGCAAGAGCAATAGAACAAATAAAACCTAAAATTATACTAGCTGAAAATGCTAAAGGACTGGAAAAGCATGACGAAGGTAGAACATTATCAACTATGATTCATATTCTAAGTCAATTAGGGTATCGTATCGCTTATAAAGTTCTAAGAGCACAATATTTAGATGTAGCTCAAAAAAGAGAACGATTAGTAATTATAGGAGTAAGGAACGACTTATCATGTTCTATTATATTTCCTAAAGAACAAGATTATACTATTAGTATAGCTGAAGTGCTAAAGGATGTTCCAATATCTGATGGTCAAACTTATACTGCTCAGAAAAAGAAAATAATGGAATTAATACCAGAAGGTGGATACTGGCGAAATTTGCCTGATGTTCTACAAAGAGATTATATGGGTGCTAGCTATCATCTAAGTGGTGGTAAGACTGGAATGGCAAGAAGACTTTCTTGGAATGAGCCGTCCCTAACTTTGACTTGTAACCCTGCACAAAAACAAACAGAACGATGCCATCCGTCGCAGACGCGTCCTTTAACAATACGCGAATACGCTAGAATACAGAGTTTTCCAGATTCTTGGAAATTTGTTGGTTCAAGATCCATCGCAATACAAGCAGATTGGTAATGCTGTGCCTGTTAATCTTGCATATCATATTGGCAGATGCCTTGTGGCAATGCTAGAAAATTATTTTGATCCTCTTAGCATGACTATTTTGCCTGAAACGCAGATTTGAAGAATTTTTTTATAAACTCATCGTTTTGCCCTGTATTAATTTTGAATTCTGGCTGTAAGTTTGATATGATGGTTGGGATTATCTCAAATAAATGCTATTCGGGTTAGCATATGTGAGCCTATAAAACCATAATTAGAATTACGGTATGACACTTGTCCTTGGTTTAAATTCCGGTTTAGACTTTGTTGATTTAAACAATTTACAAGGTCTAAGAAAATTAGATGAAATTTTTTTAAATTTCTTGCAGAATCATAGTTATTCTCTCTATCAAACTATTTTATCATTAAGAACTAATCCTGAGCAAGTTGATCAGCAATATTACTCAGATTTTTTATTAGAAATTTCACCTATTTTTGATGATTTTCTAGCTGAATTATTTGCTATCGAGCAAGAAATAGCAAATATAAGACTTAGCCATCAAGAGTTTGATATAATTTACGAATGTAAGAGAAAGTTTGTTCAGCGTGTTGCAGTAAAAAAATATCCTTATGAGAAATTGCAAGAGATTGATTTTGCTAGTGTATCAAATTCTCTAGAAAAACTTCTGAAAGTTGGATGTCACCCTTGCGAGAATGACAAAAGTAATTTTACGAATAAGTTTGCTCGTCAAGTAATGGAATGGCAATTAGATGCTGAAAAATATGCTTTTGAGTTAGATATAGCAGCAAAATATGCGGCTTTTATGGTTTATAATAACGTTGAAAATCAACTATTTTCCCTACCCCAAAAAATAGATAAAGATAATCTAATAGACCATGACAAGGTAGCTAAGTATAGAAACAATGCAAGAATAGGATTTGATTATTTAGATTCTACATCCAATCTAGATGTGGTTTTAAATAATACTCATTATTGCATCTATTGTCATAAACAGGAAAAAGACTCCTGTTCTAAAGGGTTATTATCAGCAATATGCTCAAATCAGAAGAGTATGCTGTCAAAGTCGGGATGTCCGCTGAAGCAAAAAATCTCTGAGATGAATTATGTAAAATCAAAGGGATTTAATCTAGCTGCCCTTGCTATTATTATCATTGATAATCCAATGGTAGCTGCTACTGGTCACAGAATTTGTAATGATTGTTCCAATGCTTGCATCTATCAAAAGCAACAAGCTGTGGATATTCCTCTTGTTGAATCTAATATCTTAGAGACTACTCTGCTTCTGCCTTATGGGGTAGAAATATATTTATTACTTACCAATTGGAATCCGCTTAACATTTTTGCTCCTTTACCAAATCTTCCAACTAATTATAAGGTTTTAGTAGTTGGTCAAGGACCAGCTGGCTTTAGTTTAAGTCATTATTTATTACGGGATGGGCATGATGTAGTAGCCATAGATGGTTTAAAAATCACCCCATTGCCTTTTGATGTTAACCAGCCTATTAAATATTGGTCTGATTATAAAAAAAACTTATCAGAGAGAATACCAGGAGGTTTTGGTGGAGTGGCTGAATATGGTATTACTCCAAGATGGGATAAAAATAATTTGACGATATTACGTCTGATGTTACAAAGAAATAGTCGGTTTAAACTTTTTGGTGGTGTAAGCTTAGATAGTAATATAACTATGGAGCAGGTATTTCATTTAGGATTTGACCATGTTGCCTTGTGTACCGGGGCTGGTAAGCCCAAAATCGTTGAGATGAGAAATTTTCTTGCAAAAGGTGTTAGAACAGCTTCCGACTTTCTAATGACCTTGCAATCAGGAGGAGCTTTTTTAGAGCAATCTATCACTAATTTACTTATCAGGATGCCTATTATCATTATTGGTGGTGGATTGACCGCTATTGATGCAGCAACTGAAAGCTTAAATTATTATAAATTACAAGTAGAAAAGTTTCTAAAGAACTATCAGTTATCAGTTGTAAAGAATGGTAAAAAGCACACAGAGCAACATTGGACAAATGAGGATAGATTAATAGCTGAAGAATTTATTTTGCATGCAAAATTATTTAAGCAAGCACAAACTAGACAATCTATCAAGCAAATCCTAGACGAATTAGGTGGAGTAACAATTTGTTATAGGGGTAAATTAAAAGATTCTCCTGCCTATAAGTTAAACCCTGAGGAAGTGATGTATGCTATGGGGGATGGTGTAAAATTTGTTGAGGATATGATACCTTTAGGTATTGATGTTGATCAGTACAACTATACCCAATCGATAGAATTTGATAATTTAGGTGTAAGAAAAAAATTTAAGGCACGAACTGTACTGATGGCAATAGGTATCGATAAAGAGGTAGTAAATAATCATTTAGAAGATATAGTCAATTCAGGAGAATTTGGGGCTAGGAGCGATGGAGCGACGCCAAGTAATAGGCGAGCATTGAGCGACAACGTCCCCAATTTCTCATCAATTGACTATAATGTAACATATTTTGGTGATTGTGATCCTTTATACTCTGGAAGTGTGGTTAAAGCCATAGCAAGTAGTAAAGAAGGGTACAAAAATATCGGAGAAAAACTTACCCAAAATAGCCCAATTTTTCCTGGTAGTTATATAGATTTCTTTGCTAAATTAGATTATCTATTAATGAGTCGTATTGAAGAGGTTAATATTCTATCTGATAAGATAGTAGAGCTTGTAATACATTCTCCTCTTGCTGCTAAGAATTTTCAACCAGGGCAATTTTTCCGTTTGCAAAATTATTCTAGTGATATTGCAAAAATTATTGAACCTTTGGCTATTGCTGGAGCTTATGTTGATTCAAAAAATGGGTTAATTCATTTGATAGTTTGGCAAAGTGGTAAATCAAGTAATTTATGTAGATATTTATCGAAAAATGAGCAGGTAGTACTAATGGGGCCTAATGGTAAGCCAACTGAGATATTGAAAGATAGCAATATAGTTCTTATTGGAGGAGGGGTTGGAAATGTGGTTTTATGCTCAATAGCCAAGGCTCTTAAAAATAATAATTGTAAAATTATATATTTTGCTGGTTATAAAAATTTACAAGATAGATTTTATCAAGAAAAAATTGAAGAATCAGCTGATATAGTAGTTTGGTGTTGTGAAGAGGGGATTTTATCAAAAAATCGGTCGCAAGATATTAGTGTTAAGGGTAATTTGCTGTATGCTATAATGGGGTATTGTTCTCTCTGGGATAATTTGGCTATAGATAGGATAATAGCCGCCGGTGTTTCAGAAATGATGCAAGCTATAAGAGATATAAAAGATGATTTTTTTGGTAAAAAACCCCAACTAATAGTAAGCATTAATTCTCCTATGCAATGTATGATGAAAGGCATTTGTGGGCAATGTATTCAAAAAATTACAGACAAAAATAGATATATTTTTACTTGTGCCTGCCAGGAGCAAGATGCAAAAATAGTCGATTTCACAGGGCTTAAGAGTCGTTTAGAACAAAATTCTCTGCAGGAAAAACTATAGCTAATCTTTCCTTATGGTATATAGAGCTTGTCCGCAAACTAAAATTAATTGGAATGAAAACGTAATTTTTTTGGCTATGAGTTGATTACTTCTTCGTAGGACACTTACTTCTATTACTTAGCTTTTGGACAAGCTATGAAGAGTGGAAGCAAATTTCAACGAAAAAATAATTACCAACTAGATTGACTTATACAGGAAGCCTCTTTTCAAAACTAGTCTCTAATCTTATATTGCTTCATCGTTAGGAGTAAAATTTTCTTGTTGATCAAAACTCTCAAGAGGACTAATAGCATCTTGCTTGTTGCTCCTTGCATAATCTTGTGCTTCAGATTCTGATCGTGCCACAATTACTGTTATGTTTGTGCTAAGATCAGCGTGCAATCTGACCTCTACCACAAATACACCTGTTGATTTTATCGGCTTGTTAAGAATGATATTTAAATGTGATATTAACTGTGAAGAAGTCTTAGATAAACTTTCGGAAATTTCTTTATTATTCACTGAACCAAACAACCGACCATCATCAGAAGACTGTCTAATAAAGACCAGTTCTTTACTACTTATGATATTATTAATAGCTTCTGCCTCAGATCTTATTTTTAGGTCTTTTTCCTCAAGATCATGTTTTTGAGTTTCTATGAACTGTTTATTAATCTCTGTTGCCCTAATTGCTAATTTCCTAGGGATAAGATAATTACGAGCAAATCCTCTTTTTACCTTAAGAATTTCTGCAATTTTCCCGAGCTTTCTTACGGGTTTAATCAAAATAACTTCCATTTTATTCCTCTGCTCAAACTTGAAACACAAAAGGTAACAATGCTAGAATTCTAGCAATTTTTATAGCATTTTTCAGTTTTCTTTGTTTTTTGGCACATACATTGGTGATCCTGCTAGGTAGCATTCTACCACCCTCCGATACAAATTTTATTAACAAGTCAGGATTCTTGTAATCAATTATTGGAGCATTTGCAATAGAGAGAGGGCAACCTTTACGTTTTCTAAAAAACACCCTTTTATTGGTTCTATCAGCCATTCTAGTCATTGACTTGGAGTCAGTAGCATCATTTTCAAACATTTTAATCTTTTCCAATTTTATTATATTGAGTCTTTATTAATTGTTACATCCACTATTTCTTCATGGTCTAAACTTTTACTTCTTAAAATCGGCGAAGGTTCAATACTTATTGAATCAACATTTATATTAATAAACCTAATAATATTTTCGCTTAGCTTCATTTTCCTTTCCATTTCAGTTATTACTGAAAAGTCAGTTTTAAGCCCCATAAAAACATAATGTCCTTTTTTGTTATTACCAATTTTATAGGCTAAACTTCTTAAACCCCAATATTCAGTTTTAACAACCTCACCATTACTATCTTCAACAATTTTAGTAAAATCATCGGTAATTTTATCTACATCAGCAGACGAAATATCTTGCCGTATGATAAAAACTGATTCGTAAAAAGCCATATATAAGAATCTCCAGCTACAAAATAAAGTTATTTATAACAACAAAAAACATTTAATTCAAGTGTTATCTTTACTATAAGGCATAATTAATGAATCTCTAAAATATCTCTAAATAATTGCATAATTACAACCGTTTTCTACGGTCTGTAAACAAATAATTAAATTAGTAGACTTATGTTAATAAATTTAGTAGAAATTTATTAATTAATTCGATAATATTGCACTTTAAAAAGTTAAGTTTAATATCATTACAATAATTTACAATAATGTAACATTAGACTCTTGCATAACTAAATTATACTCTTTTGCTTTAGAATTGGTTTCGCAAAACTTTGGAGGTTGACGCACTTTACTTAATAATTATGTATATGTCGTCTTAACACACTCACCTTTTGTTTATGCTCCAATTTTTCAAATAATTTGGATATACAAGAAAAGGAGTTAGTTATGCCTAAAATCTTCATTTAATTAGTATTTAAAATGTTTGATAAATTACCACCTAGAATTCTTATTATAGAATCAACTAAAAGCATTAACGCTTCTTTATCTAATGTTATAGAGAGAGCATGGTTTAATCTTATTAGGGCTAATACAGTAGAAAAGGCTATATCTTTTTCTACTACAAATCCCCCTGATGTCATTATTATTGATTCGATAGTACAAGATAAAGTTGCTACAGATATAGCAATTACAATAAGAGAAATTGACGGCTTGGCAAAAGTACCAATAATTTTTTTGTTACACCCTGGCGAGTCTCCGTCTAACTACACTTTAGAAGATAACAACTTTGTTGCTTCTCTCATAAAACCATTCACGTCAGATCAACTAATGCTCTTAATAAGATCTTTATTAAGACGCTCTAATTTGATTTTACAAGATAAAGTTATAAAATACAAAGAAGTTACTATGGATCTTACCACCTATAAAGTAACTAATAGCGGTCGGATAATTCGTCTAGGACCAACAGAATTCAAGATTCTACAACTTTTCATAAAATCACCTAAAGTAATATTTTCCCGTCAAGATATTCTAGACAAAGTGTGGGGCAAGGATACGATTATTGACCTGCGTACTATTGATGTACATGTAAATAGAATAAGAGCATCTATAAAAAACAAAGAATCTGAAATATTTATAAGAACAGTTCGTTCTACAGGGTATTGCCTTGATTTACCAGATATTCAGGATTAAAGTAAGAAATTATCAAAAATTTCTCATATAATTCTTGCAAAAGATATACAACTTGCAATTTTAAAAACTTGGTGTAATGTTCTGAATATTTTAATATATAAAAGTACAAACCAATAGATTAGTTGTTATGAAATCAGATAAAATTAAAAACACCCTCATTATACCATTATACATTATTATATTAATTATTGCAATACCGATACTAAGCGAAACTATTTATACCCCCTCACTTCCTAGCTTAGCCAAGGATTTAGCAATTAGTGCTAATTTAGCTGAATATACCCTTACTATTTATTTGTTTGGTTTTGCTGTTGGGGTTTTACTATGGGGTAACTTATCTGATTCTTATGGACGTAAGCCTTGTCTACTTATAGGATTTTTGATTTACGCCTTATCATGCTACATTTGTTATCTAGCAGATAATATAAATATGTTACTAGCTGCAAAATTTATGCAAGCTTTTGGGGCTAGTGTTGGGTCAGTATTAGGACAAACCATAGTTAGAGATGCAATAAAACCGCAAGATCGTGGCAGGATATTCTCAACTATAAGTATTGCTATGGCTTTTGCTCCTGCTACAGGGTCAATGATCGGTAGTTTGGTAATAAAATTTTATCATTGGTCAGCTGTATTTCTTGTATTAATCGTAATGGCAATATTAATTATGTTGTTAGTATCAGCTAAACTTCCAGAAACTAACCAAAATCTAGAGACTAAACGCTCGATTATTATATTGTATAAAGAATGTTTTAATAAAATGATCAGAGATATAAGATTGCTCGGTTTCGTATTTTTAATTGGAGCAGTAAATGGTATTGGATTTGGCTATTTTGCTGAAGCACCTTTTTATTTTATCTCAGGACTAAATATGGCAGCTTCATCATTTGGTATGATAGCATTATTTTTATGTATTCCTTCAATTTTAGGTGGGATGATATCTAAAAGGATGCACAAATTGCAAATAACATCTGACAATATTATTTTTGCAGGTATTAAACTTATGTGCTTAGGAGCTCTGCTATTCTTTTCATCTAGTTATTTTGGTCTAATTAATAAAGATGATGTAACAGTATCTGTATTACAAACTTTATTATGGATGAGCATGATTAATACTTGTGCCATGATGGTAATGACCAATTGCTTTAGCCAAGCTTTGGAAAATTATGGTCAATTTGTTGGCACGGCATCTTCACTTTATGGTTTTATGTATTATGTAATTGCAGCAGGCTTTACAATATTAATGGGACATATGCATGACGGAACATTGATACAATTACCATTATTTATACTGATCATTGCAATTAGCATGATGTTAGTGTTTTATATTGCCATTAATAAGCAACCAACAGAAAAGAATAGTTAGGGGCTGTTGGCAAAATTATATGAACAGTCGTCACTGGTTATAACGACACATTATTTGAGATTTGAAAAATGGGGAGATATATTTGGTAATCCTAAGGCAACAAAGACAATTATCGACAGGATAACCCATCGTTGTCAAATCATAGAAACTGGTAATAAAAGTTTTAGAGGAGGAAAAAATGTAGATTATTGTATTAATTAAAAATTATCAAGAATTTTAACTAAAATTAACTGATTTTTTATGTGGTCAGGGGGACAAAAAATGATTGCAATTTACAGTTATCGACAGTTAGTTATAAATATACTTGACTTACAGGTAATAATAATTTACTTTAACGCAGGTTATATGGCGGATGTAGCTCAGTTGGTTAGAGCATCAGATTGTGGATCTGAGGGTCGCGGGTTCAAGCCCCGTCTTTCGCCCCACCTTCTCAAGGTTTTATAACTTCACTCAAACATTTTTATTTTGGTTTTCCAGTAAAACTCCCCAAAATTGACCTACAAAAAGGTCTATTTTTAACCGTTTTTCACGGGGAGGAAGTATGACAAAATCATTAACTTTTTCCGATAGCTTAGTTAAAAATCTAGATACTATTTTCTATAATATAGTCGGTAATTTCGTCCCGCCTGAATGGCGAAACCTTACCAATAATTGTGGTAAGCAATTAAGTAAGACTTCCCGTCAGCTCCTGTCGTTGATAGTTTCTCGTCTACAGTTTTATAATAAGGATAAGCAAGTAGAAGAATTACAAGAAGGTTATCATTTCTTCGAGAAAGAACTAGGAGTTTGCCAAAAACGGGTTGCACAATGTCTAAGAGAATTACAAACAAGTGGGTTCATTCATCACACTTTAATTACTACAATCAAATATAATATAAAATGCCGCAATATTTTATGTATCAAACTCCTTAAGAAATTTATAAATTTTCGTAAAGCTAACGATAATTCTTCTCACTTTAATCACATAAATAATCGATCTAGCCATAAAAAAATTTTCACTCAACTGAAAAAGAATTTTCTCCACTCAATATAATAGATAATAATATATCTATATCTTTATCTAGATATAAAAAAAATGGAAAAAATTGTGGACAAAGTTTACCAAAAACTGAATCAATTGAGGAGCAAAGCTTTAGTTTACCTCCTGAGGTAACGATAAGCTCAGTAAGTGAAACGTTACCTTACAATTCCCCAGACAGTAATTCCGGCGACGCATCTCCAACTGATGATGAGTCAGACTCAGATTTCGATTCAACAGGCGGAGCTTCAGGAAATAGCAGAGAGCAAGAACCAAGTAGGGAATCATCAAGTTGGACTAGCAATCTTGCCAACAAGGTTAAAAGCTGGTATGCATCTAAGAAGCTAGAGGAGTTTTACCCATTGACCAAAGAAGATGGGGCTTTGTTAAGAATGAGAACAGGTACTGACTACGAGTTGAGTTACATTAACAAGCTGTTGATTCACCTTAACAAGAAATATCCTAATCGTCGCTTTCCCTGCAAGCAAGCAGTACTGAATTACATGAAAATAGCTTTGATTTATGAACTGCGTAAACCAGCTTTGGTAAATAACGATAATTTTAACTTCATGGACGCTGCTACCAGAGCAAGTGAGGCTCGTTTGAGGGCGGTAGAAGCAAATCAAGACACTTCGGAACTATGGCAGTTGAAACGCAAGATTGTTGGAGCTTTTGAGTCTGATACTGCTGATAAATTACTGACTAGTTGTCGTTTTTTTGGAGTATGTGACGATAAATACCAGATTGATTTAGCAGATATCTCTTTGTCAGAAACTGATAAAGACACATTGCTTAATCAAGTGCAAGAGGTATATGGCAAGCAGGTTGATCTATTGCATATTATTAGCAAAAACACCACTGCCACTAGCAATAAATCAGCATCAATTTATTCAGGGCTAAGCCAACTAGACCCAAAGTCAGTATGGTATAAAATAAGGGAATATTTGTTAAAGTTATGTGGTGAATTCATTGATAAAACCTGGTTTAGCCAATTAGAAGCAATAGACGAAGATGTGAGTAGCAAGAAGATCACTCTTAAACCATCCAGTGCCTTTATTGGGGATTGGATTAAGAATAATTACTGGAGAGATTTAAGAGAGGCTTGCAGCAGCCAGAATTTTACTTTTGAGTTACTGCAAGTCCGATAGAATGGCAACGATATAAAATATGGCAAATGGAACAAAAGACTAATTGTATTAAGCGAAAAAAGAATGATTACAAAGAAGTTAATAATAATCAAGAGTTAGTTAATGAGGGTTGAAACAGCCATAAAACTAGCCATGGAAATTATTAAGACTTAGAAAACTTGATAGTAATGCGTCTTATAAGTGTACGAGTCTTTGATTGTGAATCATAAGGCACACTCTAAACTACTAATTTATAGCTATTTTGCTGAGATTTTTAGCAATTTTTGTCACTTTTTTACATTTTTTGACAAAAATTGTCCGCGAAATCACCCGGGGGTACCCGCGTCGCAAAATGGGGCATAGGGGGCATTTCGCGAAAATTTTTTTGAGGTAATTAGTCACTTGTTATTAAAAATTTTCACTTTTTTTAGTTTTTATTTTACAAGGATTAGCATTTTTATATTACTTGAATAAAAATTTAATAATAATATAAAAAATAGAAAATAAGCTATTGACAACAATTGCTAGTTATAATACTATGCAAAACATAAGAGGAATTTTAGTGAATCAACTGGCAAAAAACCTGGAAGTCAGGTATAATAGAGGTGTAGTCAATTCAGGAGAATTTGGGGCTAGGAACGATGGAGCGACGCCTATAAGTAATAGGCGAGCGACGAGTGACGACATCCCCAACTTCTCATCAATTGACTATAAATCATTGCCATCCAAATTAGAACCGGTTATAGGTACAGTATCCAAAGTAGTATCCAAAATTTGCAACGGCTCTGCTATATTAGATGGAACTGTTTTTTCTGGTAATTTCTTATCGCCTATATCAATATTAGATTCTTGTTTTTCAGGAATATCTGTTATATCGATAATCTTTTCTATAGATTCTTGGTAAATAGGAGTTTCTACGAATTGCTTAAAACCAAGGAAAGCAAACAACACCTCTTCTTTAATTAAAGATTTGTCTATTTCTGGTGTTTCGCTAAAAAAAGCATTAAAATCTTTTGTCTTTAAGCAATCCAGACCATATTTAATTGCTGCTATCCAAGTTTTGAAAGACTCATTAATATCACAATTACCATAATTACTGTTTAGTATTACTTGGAGTTTAGTTTTCAGTACATCAAAGGCTTCTATAAACTTGTCTGTATCAGGTTTGCTGTGTTTGTCTAGATAGATATACGCTTCGTGTTTTGTCTCATCACTGTCGTTGCTGGAATCAGAAAGATTTTTTCTCTGTATTTGATACTGTTCGATCAGCTGATAAGCAGCACAAAAATACTTAGCCAACTCTAATATGCTAGATTCTTTGATTTCCTCTACTGACTTTTTCTCAAATTCTGCTCGGACATCTTCTAAAGGGGCAAAAACCTTCCAAAAGCTTCTTTTTGCTCTTCTGCTGTTTCATAATTATCTTGATTCTTAGACATGTGTTACTCTCTATTTTAAAATATTATAATATGATTATTGATTTATTAGTTATCACAGGCAACCTCCTAATAAGTAAAGTTTAGTTACCAATTTCGCTACTGTCAATTGGATTTTTTTTTTGTTAATATAATACTTGACTAAATTAGTAGGATATTATAAGATATATGCTATAATGGTGGAGTCGTTTGTATGCAATTAACTACAAAAGGGCGATATGCGGTGATGGCAATCTTAGAAATTGCATCGCAAATGTCGAATATGCCTGTTACCTTGGCTAAAATTTCAGCAAAACAACATATACCGGTTAATTATTTGGAGCAAATTTTTGCAAAACTGAAGAAAGCTAACATAGTTAGATCAGCTAAAGGTCGAAAAGGTGGTTACATCATTAATGAAAAATTAGATAAAATCAAGATTGCTAATATTATTGATGCGGTAGATGAGAATATCGAAATGACCAGATGTTTAGGGAAATCTGGAAATAGTTGTGTACCTAATAAAGTGCAATGTAACGCCCATCATTTATGGTTGGGTTTGAGTCGGCATATAAGGGATTATTTTGATACTATCTCGATAGCTGATATGCTTTAGGTATACTCGATGAAAATCAAGAATTGCGTTGTCGTTATTCAAGACCTGTGGTACTCACGTACTAAATGTACGCTCCGCTCCTCGGCTTGAATACTCCTAGCACTTCTTGATTTTGATCTTCGTCTACCAACTTTTCAAATGATTAGGAGCGTATATAGTCAAACTAAATTCCCTATATAGCTAACCCGATTAGCTATATTTCCGTCATTGCGAGGAGGCGTAAGCCTGCGAAGCAATCCATTTCTACTCGTTTTCTGGATTGGTTCGTTGCTACTAAAGTAGCTCCTTGCCATGACGTTGTGAACAATAACTAATATAAAAATTATTTTTTTACAACTTTTGTATTAGTGGGCTGAAAAATTATGTTATATTTAGATCATAATGCTACTACTAACATTCATCCTAAGGTTAAAGAGCTGATGGAGAATTTGATGAAAGAGACCTATTATAATCCGTCTTCTATTCATACAAAGGGGCGTTATGCTCGAAGTTTAGTAGAAATAGCTAGGCAGCAGGTTGCCAAATCTGTTGGAGCTGATATAAATTCTAGGGAATATCAGGTAATTTTTACTTCCTCTGGTACAGAGAGTAATAATTTGCTGATGAATAATTATTATGATGGAGAAATTTTTGTTTCTAGTATAGAGCATTTATCGATCTTTGATCACACTAAATATCGGGATAATATTAAAATTATCCGCGTTGATAGTGATGGCATTGTTGATATTGAACATTTAGAGCAATTATTATCAACTAGTCAAGCTAGTAAAAAGCTAGTCTCTGTGATGTTGGCTAATAATGAAAGTGGTGTTGTACAAAACATACAGCAGCTAGTTAAAATTGCCCAAAAATATGGGGCGGTATTTCATAGTGATTGCGTGCAAGCAGTTGGCAAAATACCGGTCAATATTAAAGAACTAGCTGTTGATTTTGCTACTATATCGGCTCACAAATTAGGCGGAATGCAGGGTAGTAGTGCGTTGATTGTTAAGGCAGGAAATACGCTTAAAGCGATGATGATTGGCGGAGGGCAAGAGAGGAATATTCGCTCAGGTACAGAAAATGTACTGGCAATCGCCTCGTTCGGACTTGCATCATCAATAGTTACTAATGAGCTAGAAGATAGATATAATAAAATGAAGAAATTACAAACATATTTGGAGCAGAATTTACTCAACTATAAAAATGTTAAAATAGTGTCAAAGAATGTTGAAAGACTACCTAATACTACCTTGATGATTGTGCCAGAAACTGATGCACAAACTAAGTTGATAGCTTTCGATTTAAGGGGTATAGCGGTTAGTTCCGGCTCTGCCTGTTCATCAGGAAAAGTTGGTAAGTCACATGTGTTATCTGCTATGGGGGTTAGTGAGGAAGATGCTAGGTCTTCGATTAGAATCAGCTTCGATTATCAACAAACTATTGAAGATGTTGTGACATTTATTAAAGCGTTTGAAGAAGTATACTCAAATGGATAAATTAGAAGAATTAAGACAACAAGTAAAATTAACTGGTAAATCGTTGCCAATTTATATGGATTATCAATCAACAACCCCTATGGATACAAGGGTTCTAGAATGTATGTTGCCATATTTTATTACTAAATTTGGTAATCCACACTCTAGGAGTCATTCCTTTGGTTGGGAAGCTGAAGAAGCTGTAGAAATGTCAAGAAAGAAAGTGGCAAGGCTTATTGGTGCTGATTCTAAAGAAATTGTTTTTACTTCTGGTGCTACTGAATCTAACAATTTAGCGATAAAAGGTATTGCTAAATTCTATGGTAGTAAGAAAAATCACATAATAACAGTGATAAGTGAACATAAATGCGTTTTAGATGCTTGTCGGCATTTAGAAAATGAAGGGTTTAAGGTAACGTATTTGCCAATTCAAACAAATGGCTTGATTGATTTACAGCAATTAAGAAATGCCATAACCGACCAAACTATGCTGGTATCGGTGATGGCAGTAAATAATGAAATCGGTGTTATTCAGCCAATTAAAGAAATTGGTAAAATTTGTCGGGAATTAGGCGTATTTTTTCACTCAGATATTGCCCAAGGATATGGTAAAATTCCCATAGATGTTAATGATTGTAACATTGATTTGGCAAGTATTTCTGGGCATAAAATTTATGGTCCCAAAGGTATTGGAGCTTTATATGTAAGAAAAAAACCTAGGGTACGATTAGTACCAATTTTAAATGGCGGTGGGCAGGAAAGAGGTATGCGTTCTGGAACTCTCCCAACTCCTTTAATTGTTGGACTCGGGGCAGCAGCTGAATTAGCTCTATCGGAAATGTCACAAGATGCTAAGCGGGTAGAAGAGCTTTTTGATAGATTTTATAATAATATTACTAAACAAATTGCTGATGTCTATTTAAACGGTGATATGCATAAGAGATATAAGGGAAATTTAAATTTAAGTTTTGCTTATGTCGAAGGGGAGTCAATGATATTGGCTATTAAGGATTTAGCCGTTTCATCCGGCTCAGCTTGTACCTCATCTTCACTGGAGCCATCATATGTGTTAAGAGCTATGGGGGTTGACGAAGAAATGGCTCATACATCAATTAGGTTTGGTATTGGTAGATTTACCACTAAAGAAGAAATAGATTATGCTGTAGAGTTAATAAAGTCAAAAATTAACAAATTAAGAGAACTGAGTCCTCTTTGGGAGATGGTTCAAGAAGGTGTTAATTTAAAGCAAATTAAGTGGGCAGTACACTAGACCTCTTGCAAAACTCTACTTCTTCTGCTGGTAATTTGTACGTCGATGCGGTACTCGAATCCTCACGTACATTTAGAGTACGCTGCGGTTCGAGGTGAAGCGTTTCCTCCAAATCTTTGCTCATAAGCGAGTTTTGCAAGAGGTCTACTGACAAATTTAATATTAGAGGTATAAAATGTCAAAGTTAAATACACTATTTTCAGTTTTAAATAAAGATATCCCATTCGGTAAATCATTAAATGCTTTGGGTCATATGTCTCTAGGGATGGGGCATAGATTCCCTGAAGGGAAGATGCCTGCTGTGGAAGTACATTTTGCAGATAGTGATTCAATACGTAAAGTAAGAGAGGAATGTCAATCCCGGTTAGGGTCTGTTTTTTCTGATTTCACAAATACAATGACTGAAGGTACGGCTGAAGATCAATTGAAAAGAACAACAGAAACACCTGTAGAAAGTTTACAATATTATGGGGTTACTATTTGTACAGATGCTGATACAGTGGAAGAAATTAAGGCGATACTAAGAGGAAATGATAAAATTTTATCTGGATACAAACCATTCCATTCTACTCCTGAACAAAGAAAGTTTGAGTATATAGATCAGAGCGTCAGTTCTGCGCCTCATAAAGTGTCAATTGTAGCAAGTAAACAGCTATCTCCTGCTAAATTAGTAAATTTAGTACCTATAGCTGCCATAGAAGTAGGGAGAAAAGCAGATACCTCTTCCTTGAGGTTACTAGAATTTAATGATGCTGGTGGGGGAAAGCATTCAGGGATATCATATCATCCGTTTACAATTTTAACTGCTAAGAACCAAAGTAAACTTGAAATAATGGCAGAAAGAATTTCTACCAAACATGGTGTGGTCTCAATGTCATTCAAAGAAGAGGAACTTACTGTTCTTTCTTGTGCTTTTAGTTTAAAAGAACTGATAGAGGATTGTATAGATAGAAACAGCAACTCATTGCTAAATAAAGAAATAACGGAAAGTGATTTTATTGCTACTAAAATCAAGGGATAATAAGCAAATGGATGTTAGTTATCCACAAATATTTTATTAAGGGTACCACCGTCATTGTGAGGAGGCATAGCATTCCTGTCATTGCGAGCCACCGTAGGTGGCGTGGCAATCCATTTCTAATCATTTTTATGGATTGCCACGACCACTACGTGGTTTTGCTAATAGATGTGGGTAAGGTGAATATATAAGTAAATTTTATTATGACTCTAGACAAGCCAAAACATGACGAAATCTTTCGCAAATCTATGGAGAATCCCATAGTTGCTCAAGAATTCTTGGCAACTCATTTGCCGAAGGATGTGCTGGCTTTAATCGATAGCACAACTGTAAAATTAGAAAAAGATAGTTTTATTGAGCCAGACCTTTCTGAAACTATTTCTGATGTATTATTTTCTGTTAAGTTTAATGATCAGGATGGCTATATTTTTTTGCTATTGGAACATCAAAGTACTATTGATAAAATGATGGCATTTAGGTTATTTAAATATATGATTAATATTTGTGATCTATATTTAACTACTAATCCTAAAACTAAAAGCCTTCCATTAATTTATCCCCTAATAATTTATAATGGCAAGAAGAAATATAACGCATCGCTCAATATATGTAATTTATTTAGCCATCCAGATTTAGCCAGAGGCTTTTGGACAAATGATTGTCAGCTTATTAACGTACATGATATCCCCGATGAAGAACTCAAGGAAAAAGTATGGTCTGGGATTTTGTTATTTTTCCTCAAACACATCCACGAACGTCAATTACTGAAAAGATGGCAAGAAATCTCTCATCTCTTGCCTAAATTGAGTAAAATAACAATAGGCTATGACCATATAAGAAATCTATTACAGTATACTTTGATCTTTATTGAGCAAAATGATAAAATAGAGTTAGAAAAAATATTAAAAAATAGTTTAACTAAAGAAAAAGGAGAAGAACTTATGCCTAGTATAGCTCAAGTATGGAAAGAAGAAGGGATTCAAATCGGGCTACAGGATGGTATCAAAATCGGAGTACAGGATGGTATTAGAATCGGAGAAGTTAGAGGAGAAGATAAAGGTAGAGCCGAGGGTGAAGCTAAATTAATAAAAATGATGATAAACAATGGTAGCTCTATTGAAGAAGTAGCGAGAATTACTGGACTATCTATTACTAAAATCAATGAATTACTGAAAGTACAGTAAGTAATGAATTATTAGATTAGCTATATAAGCAAATTTTATTATGACTCTAGACAAGCCAAAACATGACGAAATCTTTCGCAAATCTATGGAGAATCCAATAGTTGCTCAAGAGTTTTTGGCAACTCATTTGCCGAAGGATGTGCTGGCTTTAATCGATAGCACATCTTTAAAATTAGAAAAAGATAGTTTTATTGAGTCAGACCTTTCTGAAACTATTTCTGATGTATTATTTTCTGTTAAGTTTAATGATCAGGATGGCTATATTTTTTTGCTATTGGAACATCAAAGTACTGTTGATAAAATGATGGCATTTAGGTTATTTAAATATATGATTAATATTTGTGATCTATATTTAACTACTAATCCTAAAGCTATAGTCAATTCAGGAGAATTTGGGGCTAGGAGCGATGGAGCGACGCCTATAAGTAATAGGCGAGCGACGAGTGACAACGTCCCCAACTTCTCATCAATTGACTATAAAAGCCTTCCATTAATTTATCCCTTAATACTTTATAATGGCAAGAAGAAATATAACGCATCGCTCAATATATGGAATTTATTTAGCCATCCAGATTTAGCTAGAGGTTTCTGGATCAACGATTGTCAGCTTATTAACGTACATGATATCCCAGATGAAGAACTCAAGGAAAAAGTATGGTCTGGGATTTTGTTATTTTTCCTCAAACACATCCACGAACGTCAATTACTGAAGAGATGGCAAGAAATCTCTCATCTCTTGCCTAAATTGAGTGAAATAACAATAGGCTATGACCATATAAGAAATCTATTACAGTATACTTTGACCTTTATTGAGCAAAATGATAAAATAGAGTTAGAAAAAATATTAAAAAATAGTTTAACTAAAGAAAAAGGAGAAGAACTTATGCCTAGTATAGCTCAAGTATGGAAAGAAGAAGGGATAGAGATAGGGTTACAGGATGGTATTAGAATCGGAGAGGCTAGAGGAGAAGCTAAATTAATAAAAATGATGATAAAAAGTGGTAACTCTATTGAGGAAGTAGCAAGAATGACTAGATTATCTGTTACAAGAATCAATGAATTACTGAAAGTACAGTAAATTGGTGCTTATTAGCAAGGCATTACTTTAGTAATAATGCCTATGTATAGCATAATACCTTAAAATTTTTGTTATTTTCATAATAATAAAAAAAATTGTAGGGTATGAAAAAAAATAAGCAATATTGCAAAAATAATGCAAACAACTATTAGTGGGTCAAAAAAATCTGTTATATTTATAGATATATACTCAAATGATTTGGAAAATTGGATTTGAAAATAATGGGCTAGGAGGCAGCCTCCTAGACTACGGTAGCGTATGTTAGTATGCGAATCCCTGATATTTTCAAAAAAACAATCCTTCAAAGCAGAGGAGTATAGACGTATTAAGGTAGAATAATTATTAATATAGGAATAACATGGGTTATAGTTTAAAAGTACTGGATCATTACGAAAATCCGCGTAACGTTGGATCATTAGACAAAAATGATGCATATGTTGGGACAGGTCTTGTGGGAGCCCCTGCCTGCGGTGATGTAATGAAGCTACAAATTAAAGTTAGTGCAGAGGGAATTATTACAGATGCAAAATTTAAAACATTTGGTTGTGGTTCTGCTATTGCTTCAAGTTCTTTAGTAACGGAATGGGTTAAGGGTAAATCTCTTGACGAGGCTGGTAGTATAAAAAATACAGAGATAGCCAAGGAATTATCTTTGCCACCAGTAAAACTCCATTGTTCTTTATTGGCAGAAGATGCCATAAAAGCGGCAATACTTGATTATAAAACTAAAAACTCATAGTAATTATTATGAAAAATTTATGAAAAATGTTATGTCATTGACTGAGGCAGCAGCTCAACAAATAAAGAGATTGATAGACAGGCGTGATAAACCATCTTTTGGTATTAGGATTGGTGTGAAATCTGGTGGTTGTTCCGGTCTATCTTATTATGTAGAATATGCTGATATCAAAAATAAGTTTGATGAGGTGATAGAAGATAAAGGTGTACGAATATTAATTGACCCAAAAGCTCTAATGTATCTTCTAGCAAGTGAAATGGATTATGTAGAAGGTAAGTTTAAATCTGGCTTTACTTTTAACAATCCAAATGAAAAAGGTAGTTGTGGATGTGGGAAATCGTTTAATGTTTAATATGCAATTACTAGATTTTGTTAATAAAAAAAACTATATAGATGGAAATTGGCTAGATTGCCAAGAGCAGTTATCAGTTTATAATCCTGCCAATGATAAAGTGGTTGGGTCGATACCAAATTTACCTAATGATTTAATTATTAGTGCTATTGACAGTTCTGTTAGAGCTTTTAAAATTTGGTCACAAACTTCTTTTGAACAAAGAATAACTATATTAAGAAAATGGCATTCTTTAATATTAGAGAATATTGATCAACTAGCCTATATAATTACCTTAGAACAGGGGAAAATATTAGAAGATGCAAAGCGTGAGATATTATATGGGGCGTCTTTTATTGATTAGTTTGCTAGTAACATTCATAACATTCAAGGTAAAATAAAGCCTGGAAAATCAATAAATCACAAGATTATCACCGAATTTGAGCCAGTTGGTACGGTTTGTTCAATTACTCCATGGAATTTTCCAAATGCTATGGTAACAAGAAAGGTTGCTCCGGCATTAGCTGCTGGTTGTAGCGTTATACTTAAACCGTCGGAATTCACGCCTTTTTCTGCATTGGTTTTGGCTAAATTGGCAAATGATGCTGGGATACCGGCTGGAGTACTAAATATTATCACCGGTGATGCCAATAATATTGGACAAATATTTTGTAATGATTTTAGAATTCGTAAATTATCATTTACTGGTTCTACGAGGGTAGGAAAGATATTATATCAGAATTCTAGTGCTACTATTAAGCGTTTATCTCTAGAACTTGGTGGTAATGCTCCATTTATTATATTAAGTGATGTTGATTTAGATAAGACTGCCAGTGAGCTTATATTAGGAAAGATAAGGAATAGTGGACAATCTTGCACTTCGCCCAACAGAATATTCATTGAAGAAGCAATTTATGATGAATTTTTACAAATTATTACTGCAAAATTTGCTAATCTTAAAGTAGGGGATGGTTTTGATTCTGAGTCAGTTATAGGGCCGTTGATTAATAAAGCAGCTATAGATAAGATTTTAAAATTGATTGAAGATGCTAAAAATAAAGGCGGAGAAATCTTATGCGGAGGTAAAGCTCATGGTAATTTTTTTGAGCCAACAATTATTAGTAATTGTCAGGATAATATGGAGATTTTTAGCACAGAGATATTTGGTCCCGTTCTTGCATGTTATAAATTTGGCAGTATACAAGAAGTTATAAATAGAGCTAATAATACGGAATATGGCTTGCAAGCTTATATATATTGCAATAATATAGCTATAGCTCAAATAATGGCAACAAAACTTGATTTTGGTATGGTATCAATTAATGATTCGCTACCTGCTAATGCCAAGGCAGCATTTGCTGGGCGAAAAAATTCAGGGTTTGGAGTAGAAGGTTCAGATGAGGGAATATTTGAGTATTTAAATAGTAAATTTGTAAACTTGCATAATTATGCAGATTCAAGTCAATTAACTTTATTATGAGAAAGATTACCCTTGGTTTAATAGCTGAGTATATAGCTATTATTATTTACAAAATTAAATTTTATCAAATTCTCTATCATCGTAAAAGATATTATGTTGGCGAGATTGATATTATTGCCCTGCGTGGTAAACAACTTGTTTTTATAGAAGTAAAAGCAAGATGTTCTGACGTGGATGATAGAATATTATCAACTCATCAACAGATGAGAATAAAAAGAGCTACCAGTATGTTTTTAAGCTCTAACCCTAAATACCAAAATTATCAGGTTAGATTTGATCTAATAATTATTAAACCTTACAGTATGCCCATTATTATTGAGAATGCTTGGTAATAGTGTCCTATTATTAATCGGGTTAGCTATACAATAGACCTCCTGCATAAGGCTAATTAAAATGCTGCAACTTGAGTAGGTACAAAATGGTAATTTGTTAATTGACCGGTAAGAATGCAGTACATTTCTTCAGGGTATGGTGAATGTACGTTACCACTACGAAGACCTGCTTCAATATGAACAATTCTTGTTTACAAGTCTATACTAACTCGATTAGCATTGTGCTGTCATTGAGAGAAGCCGTAAGCCGACAAAGCAATTCAAGAAAATAGTTAGAAATGAGTCAATCATTTATTTTGTGTAAGTTCTATTTTTTACACTCCAATAAATCATATTTAAAATCACCACAAAGTATTTCAAATTGATTCAAAGCTAATGACCAATCTTTTATGGGCATGATCCATTTTTTAGCTGCATTTTGCAGAGCTAAAAATATTATTTTCTGAATTGATTTATCATCTGGAAATACCCCCTTAATTTTCTGGTATTTCTTCTTGCTGAACATCAGCCTTATCATTTTTTAAAGGTTCCTCAGTATCTACCTTACTATCTTCTAGTTTAAACTCAAGCAGATTAATTGAACCTATATGTATGCCATTATCAGAAAACTCAATATCAAATTTTACCTTTTCATAATTCGCTACTTCACTATCATCTGTCTTAACCACTTCAGATACAAAAGAATTAGCAACTTTCTCAATTATAGCCTTGATCATTTTTTTAGGTAATAGCAAATTATTAGGTATCAACTTATCGATGATATCATGATGATTAGTTAATTCAAAAGATAATTTACCTTTTGGTAAATTATTCTCAAAAAATTGTAAGAACCCTATCAAAGCTATTTGGGAATTATCATCACAAGAGAAAACTAATCGGTCAATATTTAAATTTTTGATATAATTGATATCTTTACCTTGATCAGTAGCAATATTTATTAGAGTGGCTAAATCAAGCTGAGCTGTTTTGAAATTCAAAAAATTTTCCTCTGCAGCATATGACAAACGTAATTGTAAAGCTATATCTTCGCCATCCTCAGATTTTGCTTTATTGATTAAGAAAGTCAAGTCACTAATATTAAAAATTTCCTTATCTTCCTGAATAATTGATAATAATTTATTGTTAACTTGCAAAAGCTTCACGATAGATTTTAGATTATCTCCACTAGACAATCTATATATAGGTTTATTAAATTTAACTAGTGCGGCAATATCTTCCTTCGACTGAACACTATATTCAATTAACTTACCACCAAAATTTTCTTGTTGTTTTATTGTTTGTCCTAAAATCAAGTTAGCTTTTTTAAAACTAAAATCGAATAAAAATGTCATTTTTTCAGCAGATATTTCTTTGAAATCAACATGATCGATAAATTTTATTTTTGGCTCGACTAAACTAATCTGTAAACGAGAAGGAAAACCAGAAAATTTGATTTGGCTATAAGATATCTTAATATTGTCGGTCTCTGAGTTATGTATAGTACTTACCACATTACTTTTGATAGTATAAGCAATGGCAAACCATATTATGGTGTAAGTTAAACAAATAAAAAGTAAAATTTTACGTATCACTTTATTATACTCAATTATAAATTAATATTACGGGTAGCAGATGGTAAGCGAACCCTTATACCATCAAGATCTTCAGTAACAATAATCTGACAACCAAGTCTTGAAGTATGAGTAAGACCAAATGCTAAGTCAAGCATATCTTCTTCTGCCTCGGAAGGATTTTTTAATTTGTGATAAAATTCCTCATCTAAAATAACATGGCAAGTGGCACATGCTAGAGAACCTTCGCATGCACCTTCAAGATCAATATCGTTTTGATGAGCAATTTCCAAAATAGACAATCCTATAGGGGCGTCCACTATTTTCTCTGTCCCATCTTTATCTACAACAAAAATTACTTTAGGCATTAGTTATCATCCATCTTCAATTTACTTTAGTTTATTTCATTAATATGCTTACCTTTAAGTAAGCCTTCCACCGTGCTATTTAATCTTTCGGCAAGAAAATGCTCTGTTATACTCTCAAAATTTTTGCTACATTCTATAATGTAATCACGATCATTTGAGTCTATTGCTTCTTTTAGAGTTTTAATTGCCATATCAATTTTTTCCATTTCATTTTTTGCAAGAAGATTTGGCATCTCCCTAATAGCATTTTCTATATTATAAAGCAAAGATTTTGTGTTAATAATTGTTTCTTGTAACAATTTCTTATTATGATCACTAGCCGCATTTTGATAAGCATTTTCTAAAATCTCGGTAATCTCACTTTCATTTAAACCATAACTTGGTTTTATTTCAATGTTATGCGATATATTACTATTTTTTTCTAGAGCTGACACTGACAAAATGCCATCTGCATCAATAGAAAATGTTACTTCTATCCTAACTCCCCCTGCTTTCATTAGTGGCAATTTTAGTTCAAATTTTGCAAGTGACCGACAATCCTCTACCATTTCTCTCTCCCCCTGTACCACATGTAGCTTCATAGAAGTTTGGTTATCCACATAATTGGTAAACTCCTTAGTAACCGATATCGGTATAGGGCTATTACGCAGAATAATTTTTTCAGTAATTCCTCCATTTAGTTCAATACCAAGTGACAAAGGCACTACATCGATTAATAAGGAATTAATATTTGCAGAAGTTAGGTTCTCTGCTTGCAGAGCCGCACCCCATACTACCGCCTTATCTGGGTTAATATCTGAAAAAATAATAGTATTAAATGTTTGTCTTAAACTCTTACTAATTAACGGTATACGAGTTGAACCACCAACCAGGATAATACCTGAAATATCAGGGTTCTTTGCCTGTTCTAGCGTATCTTTAGTAATAGCTATGGTACGTTCTACTAATGGTGCTATTAACCTCTCAAAATTTTCTATATCTAACTCCCACATCTTTTCTTCATATATATAGCTAACCCGATTAGCATTTATCCGTAACAAACTGGTATCATTGCGAGGAGTAGTAGAGTGAAGCAATCCATTTTTGGTTACTTTTATGGATTGCTTCGTCGCTACTAAAGTAGCTCCTCGCAATGACGTTTGTAAATTGGGAGCAATACTAGTCGGATTATCTATAATACTACATTTATTTTGTACACTAAGTGTTTCTTTAACTTTTTTTGCTAATTTTATTAATTCGTTAGATGCTACTAATTTATATTTATCACAAAAATACTTCATCACTAAGTGATCAATATCATCACCACCTAAAATATTATCTCCGCCAGTGGCAATAACCTGAAGTACGCCGGTTTGCATATTGAGAATTGATACATCAAAAGTTCCTCCCCCTAAATCATATACTAAATAACACCCTCTGCTTTCTTTATTTAAACCATACGCATAGGCTGCTGCTGTTGGTTCTGCAATTAACCGTAATACCTCAAATCCAGCAATTTTTGCTGCCAGCATTACTTCTCCTCTAGCAGCATCGTTAAAATGTGCCGGTACAGTTATTACCGCTTTTTTGACTTCTGAGTTTAATCTTTCAGTAGCTTGTTGCCTTAAATAGAGAAAGATTTGGGCGGCAATTTCCGGAACAGTCATCAATTTTCCAGCAAATTGCAGCCGTAATATTTCACTATTTAGATCAATATAATCTTTTACTAAAGAAAAAAGTGCCGGGTTATTTTGTATATCGGATAGTTTCTTACCGAAGAGCCTTTTTATAGAGCAAAGATTATCGATTATATCATGATTACCCACAATAAAGCTTTCACCATGGAAGGCTATCACTGATGGGATAAGTTCTAAATCTTGATCATTTGTGATAATTTGTACCACTTGTTGATTTGACAAAGCAATTAATGAGTTTGTTGTACCGAAATCAATGCCAACGGCTATGTTCTTATCATTTTCTTTATGCTGGGAAGAGCCAGCCTCACTAATTTCTATTATTTGCATGACTTGATTTTTAGCTGAATATTATTAATTAAGTTTTTAAGATATTTAAATCTTATAGTACTATCAACGGCATCTTGCATATTTTGATTTTGGAATGCAGTAGTTAGAGATTTAGTAAGTTGTTGCTTTTCAAGAATCTTGTTATTTAGCATAGATTGTAACTTAGTTAATTCTTGAGTAGTTTCAACAAACTCTAATTCATTCCACACAACATTTAATTGTTCCTTTGAAATACCTTGCCTAACCGTTATGTCATCCAAAACTATATTGTTTAACAAGAGAAGATACTCAGCTCGTGCTAAATCGTCTTTAAGCATTGCATAAGCCTTATTTATGTCAATAGAGATAGCTAAATTTTTTTGCTTTTCACTGTTAGAATTAATTCTATCTGGGTGATATTTTAATTGCATAGAAAAATATTGACGATCCAGATTAGACAAGTCAATATCATATTTTTTTTCTATGCCTAATAACTCAAAATAATTGTTCATAATCATTATTAGTGGGTTAATAATTGTCAAACCACGTGACTAATTGGCTTATACAGGAAGCTTATTATATACTAGGAGGTTGTCGGAAACAACTAAAGTAATTCTATATCCGGCTCTTTTTAGCTGCAAATAAACATGATTTTCTTGAAATAGATACACTCCTTCAAAAATCATATTTATTCTCGCAGGAAAATAGCTCAAAATATAATTAATTAGTTATCGTAGGCAACCTCCTAGCCCCAAATTTTCCTGAATTGACTATATCTCTAACTCATTAATAGAACAATGTAGTATCTGATAAGTATCTACCCATGTTTTTATTACCTGCTCATGAGTTACTATTATTACATACTTATAGTTTAGATATCTTGTTAAAACACCTTCTGTTCTATCTTTTATAGAACTTTTTGATTCCCACGTTTTAAGAATACCTTCTGGGTATATACCATCATTTCTTTTATAATCATCTATTGCACTTTTTAGCTGTAGTTGATTGCTAATTTCTAACTTTAAGTCTGGTTGCCATTCTCTTAAGTCAAATTCTACAGTAATGTCTAAATTAATGTTTTTTGAAAGAATTGCTGCGGTTTGCAACGCCCTAGTATATGGAGAAGATAGAATTAGTTCTGCATTTTCTAATCTCAAACTTTTAGATAGCTCATTGGCTTGTCTAATCCCATTTGACGTTAAACATGGCAAGTCCCTATATTCACCTTTTAATTGATGTTTTTCATTTAAAGACCAATCTGTTTCACCATGTCGTATTAAAAAGAATATTGTCACAAAAATAACTAAGGATATATTTAAGTTAGTTCTTCTATTAATGCTATAGTACTAGCCCTTAGGTCTAGATCATAATCTATAGTATTATTTATTATTCGCTTAATATTGGCAAATTTTGTTACCAAACAATCAGGTGAATTAGAGGATAATTGATTAAATATTTTATTCTCTAATTCATTGGATTCAATATTAATATTAAGAGATTTTTTAGTAATTCTATTCACTAGATATATCATGCTATAAGCAAAATCTCCCCATAATTCTTTGTTTTTACTGGTAAACTCTGCTATAATATTTAGCCTCACTTTAGGGTCTGAACAATTGGCAATATATGTAATAAATTTAACATATATCTCACTTCCCACTAAGCGATTTTGTGATTTTATATTAATTTTAGCACATCTAGATCTTATAGTGCTGATTATGCCAGCAGCTCTTGAGGTAATTAAGAAAATAAAACTATCTTTTGGAGTATCTTCTAAAAGTTTAAGACAGGAATTTGCTGCATTAAGATTCATTAGATCGGCTTGATAGATAACAGCTACTCTATATTTAGATATTGACGATGTTTTATAAAAAAATTGCTGTAAATCCCTAATTTGGTCAACAGATATGTCTTTGACATTAGCAGCACCAGAATTATCCCTTGCTACTAACCGATAATCTGGATGATTTTTTAATTGAATTTTATCTGCAAACAAACTGCTTTCTATAAATATTAGTAAATTTTCTAAAGCTTTTGCCGTATCATCAACGTCAATCAACCAACTATTATAAAGCCGACCTTGTTTAAATCTATCCCCAAGATATTCTTTGATCATTCTATTTATTCCACTTGTCAATTGCTTATCTTTTAGCTACCCAAAGTAGGGATTATAGTTAGTTCAGGAGAATTTGGTGCTAGGAGCGACGAGTAACGACGTCACCAATTTCTCATCATTGACTATAGATGCCAATTTACCATGGTTAAATGCTAGTCGGGTTAGCTATATAATATTTTTTACAATATTTCTCCAATAACACTTAGTGTACGCTATAATTGTTGTATAGTCAAATATCATTAGAGCTTGACCTTTAGTTAAAAACTGATTATGCAAGAGATAAACAATTAATTATTATATACATGTTTCTATTAGAGTTAAAAAAAATAAATGGGACTCTTGACACTATGCATTTTATCGGCATTGGGGGAATTGGTATGAGTGGCATTGCCGAAATACTACATAATCTCGGATATAAAGTGCAAGGTTCTGACATAGCCGAAAATTATAATACTAAAAGACTAGAGAATAATGGTATTAAGGTTTTCCTTGGTCATCAAGCTCAGAATATTACTGATGTTTCATATGTAGTGGTCTCGTCGGCTATTAATAAAGATAATCCTGAAATTCAGGAAGCTATACGTAAAAAAATACCAATAATTAGGCGAGCTGAAATGCTAGCTGAATTAATGAGGCTAAAATGTTCCATAGCAATTTCTGGTTCGCATGGCAAAACTACGACTACATCACTCGTTGCCTGTTTATTTGAAGCGGCTGGGCTTTGCCCAACGTTAATTAATGGTGGTATTATTAATAATATATCCACCAATGCATATCTTGGGTCTGGGAATTATCTAATAGCTGAAGCTGATGAATCTGATGCAACTTTCATTCACATACCATCAACAATCGCAGTAATAACTAATATCGATCCAGAACATCTAGATTTTTATCAGGATTTTGATAGTTTAATTAAAGCTTTTAAGAGTTTTGTAGCTAATTTACCATTTTATGGTTTTGCCGTGGCTTGTATTGATCATCAAATTGTTAGAAAACTAGTAAATGACATATTTGAGCGTAGAATCATAACTTATGGAATAGACTCAAATGATGCCAACATACAAGCCTTTAATTTAAACTCTGATATTGAATCATCAACTTTTGATGTGCGAATTAGTCTACCTAACGTAAATGGGGTAACAACTATCGAGCACATCACCTTACCTACTCCGGGAAGGCATAATATCCTTAATGCTCTTGCGGCTATCGCGATAGCCGTAGAGCTTGATTTTGGTATTAAAATTATTAAAAATGGATTTAATAGCTTTAAAGGGATAAAACGCAGATTCACTAAAGTAGCCGAATATAATAACGCTACGATAATTGATGATTATGCACACCATCCGGAAGAAGTAAAAGCTACACTTGCTACGGCAAGAAATATTGCTAATAAGCAAAATAGTAAAGTTATAGCAATCTTCCAACCACATAGATACTCAAGGGTTAAATATTTGTTTGATGATTTTATAACTTGCTTTTTTGATGCTGATCAGCTGTATATCACAGATATATATGCTGCCGGTGAACAGCCAATAGATGGTATAACGGGAAGAAATTTAGTAGACAAAATCAAGGATACTAAATCTCATTCGATGGTATCATTTATCGAGAATCACCAGGATATAGCTGGTCTTATTGCCAAGGAAGCTATGCCAAATGATATAATAATTATGATGGGTGCTGGGAGTATTTCTGCTTGGGCAAATAATTTGCATCAGCAATTTTCTAGCCTCAACAAATCTGTAAAGTAGATATTTTATAATTATGCAAATAGCTGGTGAATATAAAAATAATTACAATTTAAGTCATTTAACTTGGTTTAAAGTTGGTGGACCTGCGGAGATATTTTTTAAACCATTAGATTCCTCAAGCTTAGCAGATTTTGTCGCACAAAACCAACAACAGAAAGCAATAACTGTTTTAGGAGCTGGATCAAATATTATTATTAGAGATGGTGGTATAGAGGGGGTTGTGATAAAACTTGGTCAGAATTTTACTAATATAGAATTAATGCCAGAACACCAATTATCGGCAGGGCAATTATCGGTAGGAAGTAGTTGCCTTAATTTTAATCTTGCTAAATTTTGTCAAATACATTCAATTACTGGTTTTGAGTTTCTAAGCGGTATACCAGGTACTATAGGTGGTGGAGTGGTAATGAACGCCGGTGCCTATAACTCGGAATTTAAAGATATTATCCTAGCAATTGAAGCAATAGACTCTAGAGGTAATGTTATTACCATCCCTAACGAAGAAATAGGTTTTAAATATCGAGGTAATAATTTACCACAAGATTTGATTATAACCAAAGCTATATTTAAGATAACGATGGTGGACAGTAATATGATCCTAGAAAAAATGAATGAAATAAGTAAAAACAGACTAGCAAGCCAACCAATTAAAGAACGTACTGGTGGTAGTACATTTGCTAATCCAGAAAATCATAAAGCATGGCAACTAATCGATAAAGCTGGCATGAGGGGATACAAAATTGGTGGGGCTTCCATCTCACAACTACATTGTAACTTTATGATAAACCATGGCAATGCCTCTGCTGGTGATTTAGAAAATCTTGGTGATCTTGTTAAAAAAAGAGTATTTGAAAATAGTGGGATTGATCTAAAATGGGAAATTAAAATAATAGGGAAATATGCATAAATATCAAACAAGTTTTATTGCTAATTCTAAGGTTACAATATTGAGTGATAAAGGAAAAAAACATGTGGCGGTAGTAGGTGGCGGTATGTCGGCTGAACGAGAAGTTTCTTTAGTATCATCTTCGGGAGTTAACAAAGCTTTGGTAGATAGTGGATATAAAGTCACTTTTATAGATATGGGAGTAGACATTGCTTCGGTACTTTTAAAGATAAAACCTGATATAGTTTATAATTGTTTACATGGTACTTATGGCGAAGATGGTTGTTTGCCTGGGTTACTCAATATCTTGCGAATTCCTTATACTCACAGTGGGGTTCTCGCTTCTTCTTTAGCATTTAGTAAAATACATGCAAAAGCATGGTTTGTTGCTAATGATATTAAGGTAGCCAAGAATATTGTCGTTAATAAATCTGATAACATTAAGGTTGATCCTATGCCAAGACCCTATGTTATAAAACCCCTTACCCAAGGCTCAAGTATAGGCGTTGAAGTAATATTTGCTGAGGATGATTTTAACTTTGCTAATTATAATTTTCCTTATGGTGATCAGGTAATGATTGAAGAATATATTAAGGGGCGAGAAATGCAAGTAGCCGTTTTAAACGGCAAAGCCTTAGGGGTATTGGAAATAAAACTCCTGAAACAGCGTTTTTATGATTATGAGACTAAATACACTGATGGATTTGCCCAGCATTTATGTCCAGCTCCATTACCGCAAAATATATATAATGAGTTACTAGAAGAGTCGGAAAGAATATATCAAACCATGAATTGCAGAGGTGTGGCTAGAGCAGAGTTTATTTTTGATGAAAGTAAGAATGAAATTTTTACTTTAGAAATTAATACTCATCCTGGTATGACTCCCTTATCGATTATACCAGAAATAGCTGCCTTACAGGGGATAAATTTTTGCTCGTTAGTGGAAAGAATCTTAGAAACAGCATGTATTGACACATGAAGAGGAATAAAGCGTCTAATAAGAAGAAAAAAGCCAATATACCTTTACGACGAAAGTTGGCAATGGTGTATATTAGAGCGGTATTTTTTATTAAAATTACCCTAGTAGTTTTGTTGTCTTCATTTTTCTTTACCAGCTATTTTGCTCCTGTAAGACAAGAAATTATCCAAAATATTTATGAATTGACTTCTGATATTAGCTTTAGACTTGAAAATGTTTTAATAGAAGGGCAATATAATACTAAGGAAGAAGATATATTGGCAACTTTAAATGCTGATAAGGGTACGCCTATTCTTTCTTTAGACCTGGGAGCAATAAAGAGTAATTTGCAACGCAATCCTTGGATTAAAAATGTTGTAATTATTGAGAGAAGATTACCTAATACTATTTACATAAGATTAACTGAGAGAGTGCCAATTGCTATCTGGCAATTTAACGAGAAGGTTTTCCTTATTGATGAAGAAGGATATAAAATTACTACTGATATAGGTACTTTCACTAATCTTCCTCATGTTGTAGGATCGGACGCTAATATTTATACTAACAAATTAATTCAAGATTTAGCAAAATACCCTGAACTAGCTAAGAAAATTATCTCTTCGGTACTTTATGGGAAAAGACGATGGAATTTAAATCTAGAGCAAGGTATAACTGTTAAAATGCCAGATTCTGGGTTTGATCGTGCTTTAGATTACCTTGCAGGATTGGATATGAAAAATCTATTATTTAATCAAAATTATAAAACTATAGATTTACGAGATTTGAGTAAGTTTTATATAGAAAAATATTAAGAATTATGAAAGCCAGATTGTCTAACTTTTTAACTCTTGACCTTGGTAGTAGTAAAATAGCTTGTATTGCAGCATATATTGACAAAAGAGAAGATGCAAAAATAGTAAGCCAAGTTCTGCATCACTCAAAAGGTATTAAATCAGGAGTCATATTAGATTTAAAAGATGCGGAAAATAGCATAGTCGGAGCGATTTACGCATTAGAAAAAGATTGCGGTAAAAACATAAAAAAAATAACTATATCACTAACAGGCTATGGCACTAAGTCTTATTATGCAAATAGTAAAATAAAACTTTCTAATCAGCCAATTTCACCACAAGATATCAAAAAACTTATCAAAAAAGCCTTATTGGAATTCAAAATTAAAGACCAAGAAATTATTCATTATTTCCCTATAGAATTTACTCTTGATAATAATAATGCTATTGAAGATCCAATCGGAATGTTTGGCAAAGAATTAGGGTGTGAATTACATATTATCACAGCAAATTTTAATATGTTGATGAATATTACCAATTGTTTTGCAAAATGTCATGTGGAAATAAATAATATTATATTAGCAATTTATGCGTCAGGAATTGCTTGTCTTTCAGAAGATGAAAAAAATCTTGGCTCTATCATAATCGATATGGGGGCAAGAACCACCTCTTTTGGCGTGTTTGTCTCAGGCAAGTTAATATATACAAGCTACATAGATATAGGTAGCTTTCATATTACATCTGATATAGCAAAAGTCTTCTCAGTAAGCCTGAACGTTGCAGAAAAACTTAAGATTCTCTATGGTAATGCCATGCCATCTTCTATGGATAAAGACAATATTATTAATTTAGAAGATTTTGAAATGGAAATTCCTGACAGTGGTAGACCAACAATTACCTCAAAATATCTTGCATGCGTTATCAGTCCAAGAGTAGAAGAAATATTATTGATGGTTCAAGCCCAGCACGATAGAGTTGTGGCAGGCAATATGATCGCCTACCGCATTGTTATTACTGGTGGAGGAGCGATGCTCCGGGGAGTAAAAGAACTAGCAAGTAAAATTTTTGAGAAACAAGTACGAATTGGTAAACCGGAAATCTTACCAGGTTTTGCTGAAGATTATAATCCCCATATATATTCCACTGCTATAGGTATGGTAAAAACCCAATCTTTAAAAATACAAAAGAATAATTTTGATATTAATGATAATAATGATGCTAGTTGGTTTAAAAAATTTCTAATTTGGCTAAAAGAAAATATCTGATTACCAAACGTCATTGTGAGGAGGGCGTATATGTGTCCCAAGCTTCTATTAGCGAGGAGCCACTTTGCGGCAACGCGGGGCAATCCATAAAAGTGATTAGAAATGCTTTGTCGGCTACACCTCCTCGCTAATAGCACCAGGTTGTTTTCCTTATGACTTTTAAATGCCATGCGTAAGATGAGTAATTTATTCAAAATATTATATCATATTACGACAAGGTTCACGTTTTAAAATACTGATGTTTGAAAGGTTATCTAGATTTTTTAATCCAGAATTCGGGTTATAAAGAAGATTTAAATATAGTCTAGTCTAACCTGGTAATTGTAATTCTATCTTATTTTAAAACTAACGTTTCTGAATTTATAATTTTATTAAATTATAAAACCACTTGACAGGGATTTTATTATAGTTTAGGTTGCTTGAAAATGAGCATGAGTATTATATGAATGCAGTAGATTCTTCTTTCACTATGTGGAATAGAGCTAGAAATAGTAAATTTAGACACGTTGTTTGGCCTATTAGATCTAACGAGTTGGTAAAGTTTGTACCTATGGCTTTACTAATATTCTTTATTCTCCTTAACCAGAATCTAGTACGTAGTATGAAAGATAGCCTGGTAATAACATTAATTAGTTCGGAAGTTTTAAGCTTTATAAAACTTTGGGGCGAGATGCCTGCAGGTATCTTATTTGTCATCCTTTATTCCAAACTTTGTAATATTATGACAACTGAGCAAGCTTTCAGGATTATATTATCTTTTTTCTTGGGATTTTTCCTATTATTTACCTTTGTTTTGTTTCCATACCGAGAATATTTTCATCCAGACCCTCAAGTAATAGAACATTATATTACTACACTTCCACACTTAAAATGGTTTGTTATCATTTGGGGAAAATGGAGTATTGTGTTATTTTATATAATAGGGGAATTATGGCCAATGATTGTCTGTACACTATTATACTGGCAACTTGCTAATAAGATTACCACCACTGAAGAAGCTCCTAGATTCTATTCGTTTTTTTCCTTATTTGGTCAAACTAATTTACTAATCTCTGGCAGTGTAATTATCTATTTTGCCAAAGGTCAGCACTTCTTGATGCCTCTATTTTCTCATCTTAATGACCAAACAGAAATTCTTTTAAAATCATTCATAGTAATCGTTACCATATCTGGGCTTATCTGTTTGATTTTACATAGATTTGTTGAATTGAAAATTATAGAAACTACTAAAAATATTAGATATAAAAATAAAAGAACCGACATACTGAAGCTAGGGTTAGTTGAGAGTAGCAAAATAATTCTTAAATCAAAATATTTAGGAATTATTTGTGTATTAATGGTTTCATATTCCATGTCAATCAACTTAATTGAAGGATTATGGATGTCTAAAACCAAGGAGTTATATCCTACTACCCAGGAATTTATAACTTACAGTGGTGAGGTATTTTTTTGGACTGGAATATTTACTTTAATTTGTGCTTTTCTAGGTAGTAGTTTAGTTAGAAATTGTGGTTGGTTTTGGGGAGCTGTACTTACTCCCGTTGCAACGTTATTATCAGGAGCAATGTTTTTTACTTTTGTCTTATTGGAAAAGCCTTTATTGGCAATTATGACTGGTCTTAGTCACATTTCTCCATTAATGATAATTGTTTTTGTAGGTGGCTTGTGGCATGTTTTAGGGAAAGGAGTAAAATATTCACTTTTTGATTTTACTAAAGAAATGGTCTATATTCCTCTTGATAGCGAAATGAAAACCAAGGGAAAAGCTGCTGTAGATATACTTGGTGGCAAAATAGGGAAATCTGCTGGAGCAATTGTTCAATTTGTCTCTTTTAGTATTTTTCCAAGTGCTGTACATAATGACCTAGCAGGTTTTCTCATGGTGGTTTTTGTTATTGTTTGTATAACTTGGATTTTTGGTGTAAAAGTCTTAAATCGATATTATAAAAACTTGCTAGCACAGCAGAACTAAAGTTTTATAGGAAGTCTAATAAATTTAGGAAAAAATTAATGACATACGTACCAATTGTAATTGAGCAAACTCCTAGAGGTGAAAGAGCCTATGATATATATTCTAGGTTATTAAAGGAACGTATCGTTTTTGTTTGCGGTCAAATTGAAGATTATATGGCAAATGTAGTGGTTGCACAATTATTATTCCTTGAGGCAGAAAATCCAGAAAAAGATATTTCTATGTATATTAATTCTCCTGGTGGCGTTGTAACTTCTGGTTTAGCAATTTATGATACTATGCAATATATTAAACCTAAAATTTCTACTCTTTGTATAGGTCAAGCTTGCTCTGCTGGCTCTATGTTGCTTACGGCTGGAGAAAAAGGCATGCGTTATTCCCTGCCGCATAGTCGTATAATGATCCATCAGCCGTCAGGTGGTTACCAAGGGCAGGCTACAGATATAGAAATTCATGCCAAAGAAACCATGAAACTAAAAAGAATGCTTAATCTCTTATATGTCAAGCATACAGGACAAGAACTAGAGACTATCGAAAAAAGCATGGAACGTGATAATTTCATGGATCCTGAAGTAGCCAAATCATTTGGGCTTGTTGATGAAATTATCACCGATAGAGCAAAAATTTTAGTAAAAAAATAAATTATAATGGTACGGGAAGAAGGTACGAATAATCTTGTTATTCATCTTTTTTCTCATCATCTTTCATTCCTTCCTTAAAAGCTTTAAGACCTTTTGTTAAAAAGCGTGCAATAATGACCCATTTACTGGGTCATTATTGCACGCTTTTTAACAGCATACTAATCCCGTCTCATAGCATAATTTTTGTTCCTCTCCATCTGGAAGATAAGTCGCATACTCACGTACCTCATGTACGCTGCCGTAGGTTCGCCCCTCATTTTCAAATCCAATTCTCCAAATCATTTGAGTATATATAAAGATTAAAAAGAAAATTTGTGTTTTGTACCAAGGTAATTAAGTTGTTTGGTTGAAGAAGTTCTAATACAAACATCATTCGGTATTTCGCTAATAAATCTAGAAGGAGATGATCTAATTATTTCATGAAACATAAAACGACTTTCGGCATAAGTAATATACAGCTCTTTCTTCGCTCTAGTAATACCAACATAAGCAATTCTCCGCTCTTCTTCTAAACCTTTCTCCCCATCTTCATTTAGTGATCTTTGATGTGGAAAAACCCCCTCTTCCCAACCGGGCAAAAAAACTAAATCAAATTCAAGACCTTTGGCAGCATGTAGAGTCATAATACTAATAGACCCACCAAAATTTGATTCTAATGCTTCATTTTCCATTACCAAACTAGAATGTTCGATAAAGTCCTGAATATTATCAAATTCTGCAATTGCTCTAAGCATCTCATTAATGTTTTCAATTCTGCCAAGTGCCTCGTCAGTTTTTTCTTCTTGTAACATTGCCAGATAACCTGATTCTTCTAATAAAACCTTTGTCACATTAAGTGCTGGCTCGTTTTGATATCGCAAATTCCAATTATCTATGTTAGTAATTAACTGATTTAGACTATCTTTGACCTTATTTTTAACAACTCCTTCTTGTAACATTTGACGAATAGCAACAAGAATAGGTATGTTATGTTCAGCTGCATAATCTTTTATTTGTTTTAATGTAGTATTGCCAATGGCTCTTCTTGGAACATTTATTATACGTTCAAGAGCAAGACTATCACTATGATTTAAAGTGATACGTATGTAGGAGAGTAGATCACGTATTTCCATTCGTTCATAAAACTTAAGACCACCGATTATTTTATATGGTAATGCATTACTAATCAGAACTTCTTCAAATGCTCTAGTTTGAAAACCAGCTCTAACTAATATCGCAACTAAACTGGCATTATACTTACCTTCTGTAACTAATTTGTCAATTTCAGATACAACAAATCTTGCTTCTTCTTTATCGTTCCAACAAGATATAATTTTAATTTTTTGTCCATCATTTTTATCAGTCCACAAGGTTTTACCATGACGATTCTTGTTATTGTCAATTACACTGGATGCAGCTGATAAAATTTCTGAACTAGACCTATAATTTTGTTCTAATTTTATTACTGTAGCATCTGAAAAATCCTTTTCAAAACGTAATATATTACCAATTTCTGCACCACGCCAACCATATATAGATTGATCATCATCGCCAACGCAACAAATATTCTTTGTGCTACTCGCAAGCATCCTAGCCCAAAGATATTGGACAGCGTTGGTATCTTGATATTCATCAATTAAAATATATTGATATCGTTCCTGATAATGCTTTAATATTTCAGGATTTTTTATAAATAACTCATTATTGTATAGTAGCAAATCTCCAAAATCCACTACGTTAGATGCTAATAAATTTTGTTGATACTCATCATAGATAAACTTAGCCACTTTATGAATCGGTAGCTTAATGTCAGATTCCGAAAGTTTACACGGCAATAATCCTTGATCCTTCCAACGCGAGATAATAATATGTAAAATTTTAGGAACGTATTTTTTGGGATCTATATTTCTCTGTTTAACTATGTCTTTAATCAATTTAAGCTGATCATCATGACTAATAATAGTAAATCTACTGTTTAAACTAAGATTCAAAAACTCTGCTTGCTGGCGTAAAATCTTGGCTGCTATAGAATGAAAAGTGCCTATGTTTAGCCCATAACAATCAATCATTTTACTGATTCGATCTTGCATTTCTCTAGCCGCTTTATTGGTAAAAGTAACTGCTAAAATATTGCCAGGTGACGCTAAACCCTGATTGATTATGTTGGCTATTCTTGTTGTTAATACTTTAGTTTTACCAGTCCCTGCTCCAGCAAGTACAAGAAGAGGTCCATGTGCATGTAAAGCCGCTGCTAGTTGTTGGTGATTTAATGAATCTAGAAAGCTTTGTTGTGTCATTATCTAGTGCCAATGGAAATGTTAATGTTCGCACTCACGTTAGGTATATTTAGCATACTTTCCCCTTGTTTGTTGTTCTCATTTGCAGGATTATTGAGTATATAGTTTTTTATCCTGAGCTTAATCCACAACAAAATATTCTAGCACATTAATCTTTTAACATCAAATATTAATACTTTTTCATTCCTTAGATTTACCAAACCATGTCATCATTATTCATCTCCTATTCTAAGAGCAGCTATAAAAGCTGATTGCGGAATTTCGACGTTACCAATATTACGCATACGTTTTTTCCCAGCTTTTTGTTTTTCCAATAATTTACGTTTACGAGTTATATCCCCACCATAGCATTTAGATAAAACATCTTTACGCATTGCTTTAACGGTTTCTCTAGCGATTATTCTGCTACCAATAGCAGCTTGAATAGCAATCTGAAATAATTGCCTTGGGATTAAATCGCTAAGGCGTTTACACAATTCTCGACCACGATATTCTGATCGTGACCGATGTACTATAGTAGATAGAGCATCAACTGGCTCGCTATTAACCAAAATAGATAATTTTACCAAATCACTTTCCTCATAACCATCCATTTCCCAATCAAAGCTAGCATAGCCTTTTGTGTAACTTTTTAACTTATCGTAAAAATCAAATACTATCTCATTTAACGGTAATCGGTAAATTACCATAGCCCTACCACCGACATAAGTTAATTCAATTTGTACTCCTCTTTTATCAGTACACAAAGATAAAACATTACCTAAAAACTCATCTGGCACTAATATTGTTGCCTTAACCCAAGGCTCTAACATTGATTCTATATTTTGAGTAACAGGTAAGTCAGCCGGATTATGTATTTCTAATTGATGTCCATCACGCATATTAATCTTATAAACCACACTAGGAGCAGTAGTTATCATATCAAGATCAAATTCACGCTCCAGTCTTTCTTGCACTATTTCAAGATGTAGTAACCCCAAGAAACCGCAGCGAAATCCTAATCCTAAGGCAGTTGAACTTTCTGCTTCAAATTCAAAGCTAGCATCGTTAAGCCTTAATTTAGCTAAAGAATCTTTTAGATGCTCAAATTGTGAAGCATCTGAAGGATATAATCCACAAAATACTACCGGTAAATGTGGCTTGAAACCAGGCAAAGGCTCCTTGCAAGGTCTTTTTTCATCAGTTATTGTGTCACCAACTTTACAATCCACAACTTGCTTGATTGAAGCAGTGAAAAACCCTATTTCTCCTGAATATAAAATATCTGATATATGTTTCTTAGGAGTAAAATACCCAACATTCTCAATATTATAACTAGAATTGCTAGCCATCATCCTGATACGCATATTTTTGCGTAAAGTTCCATCGATAACTCTAACCAAAATTACTACTCCTAGGTAAGAATCGTACCAACTATCAACCAATAATGCCTTTAGAATATCTGTTTGATTAGTTGCAGGACAGGGTAGTCTATTAACAATTGCTTCAAGTACTTCTTCTATTCCTATACCACTCTTTGCCGAAATCAATAATGCATCGCTTGCATCTATACCAATTACGTCCTCTATTTGTTGTTTAACCTTATCAGGATCAGCAGCCGGTAGATCAATCTTATTGAGTACTGGAACAATTTCATGCTTATTATCAATCGCTTGATAAACATTTGCGAGAGTTTGCGCCTCAACACCCTGGCTACTATCTACCACTAATAACGAGCCTTCACAAGCAGCGAGTGACCTACTAACCTCATAAGAAAAATCCACATGACCAGGAGTATCCATTAGGTTTAGATAATAGGTATTACCATCTTTGGCTTTATAAACTAATCTAACAGTCTGTGCTTTGATAGTGATTCCCCGTTCTTTTTCTATGTCCATTGAGTCAAGTACCTGCTGACTCATTTCTCGAGCTACCAATCCTCCACAATATTCAATTAATCTGTCTGCTAAAGTAGACTTACCATGATCAATATGAGCGATGATTGAAAAATTTCTGATAAACTTTTGATTATTCATTGTATATGCGATATAATGTTAAAATTAGAAAAATGCTAACCCGACTGGTCATTGCAAAAAGTAGCGAAGCTCGAACGAAACGATCCAATCTAATGAATAGTGGATTGCCACGACCTACTTACGCGATCTCGCAATGACACCGGTTTATCTTATCTTTATATAGTAAAATTCCATTTTATAGTAGGAAATAATAGTGCGTGCTGAAATTGAACATTATGTAAAAAAAATCGAACAGTCTTTAGAGCTGCTCAGGAGGTCACTTTGATTTTGAAAACGCAACCAAAAAGCTTGTAGAGCTGGAAAATATTTCAGAAGATCCAACTCTGTGGAATAATCAGGAGAAGGCTCAAAGTATTATGAAAGAAAAAAGACTTCTAGAGACTAAGCTTAATTCGTTTAAACAACTTCAATCTAATCTTACGGAATGTTTAGAACTTGAGGAATTGGCGTTTGTCGAAAATGACCAACAAGTTCTAGAACAAGTTCAAGAAGATTTAAGAAAACTATCTATTATTGCCGGAAAATTTGAGACTGAATGCTTATTTTCTGGAGAATTTGACAGTAATAATTGTTTTCTTGAAATCAATGCTGGAGCTGGCGGTACGGAGAGTCATGACTGGGCATCAATTATGATGCGTATGTATTTGCGTTTCGCGGAAAGGCAGGGTTTTAAAAGCGAGGTTATTCATCTTATTAACGGTGAAGAAGCAGGAATAAAATCATGTACTATTAAAATTAATGGCTACCAAGCATATGGTTGGTTTCGAACAGAATCAGGAGTGCACCGTTTAGTACGGATATCGCCTTTTAATGCAGCGGGCAAAAGGATGACTAGCTTTGCTAGTAGTTGGGTATATCCAGAAATTGATGATAGTATTGCCATTGTAATAGATGAAAAAGACCTTAGAATTGATACTTACCGCTCTTCCGGAGCTGGGGGGCAACACGTAAACACTACTGATTCCGCCGTAAGGATTACCCACTTACCTACTAATATCGTAACACAGTGCCAAAATGATAGATCACAGCATAATAACAAAGCACAGGCTATGAAAATGCTTAAAGCAAGGCTTTATGAACTAGAGTTAAAAAAACGTACTGAGGATATTCAAGAACAGAATGCATCAAAAACTGAGAATGGCTGGGGACATCAAATAAGATCTTATGTATTGCAACCTTATCAAATGGTTAAGGATTTACGTACCAATCATGAGACTTCTGATACTAAAGGTGTACTTGACGGAGATTTAGAAAAATTTGTTTCAGCTAGCCTATCAATTAGTGTTGGTAATATATAGCCTCTCCGTCATTGCGAGGAGCCGCTTTGCGGCGACGCGGCAATCCAAACAAGTGACCAGATGATTACTTCTTGGCTTACGCCTTCTCGCTAATAGACGTCTTGTACTTTAGCTTTTTTCCTTAAGTTGATGCCTACGTACCATTACACGAACTTACAAAACCATAATTAGAACTGCTGATTAAGAAATATTCTTCTTGACTCACAAGACAAAAAACTTTAGTATACGGCTCTAGCCAAGTAATAAGTAGGTTAGAGCCGTATATGGCAGTCATTTCTAAAATTTTTTCGTATTTCTCTGTAACTCACAATACATCACCCACCTCAAAATTAACAAATAGATTGTCGGAATATGTTTTTCCTATCGAAAGGCAGGAATTATCTAAATTTCTATATGTAACATTATTGATGTTCTGTATTTTATTTATACAAAATATTATCAGAGCCTTAAAAGATAGTCTGATTAATACCATGATTGGTACCGAAACTGTATCATTCCTTAAATTTTGGGGGGTTTTGCCTTCGGCATTTTTGCTGTCGATAATCTATATAAAATTAGTAAATAAGATGAAGGGTGAACATATCTTCTACCTTATATTGTCAATTTTTCTACTATTTTTTGCCTTATTTGCCTTTTATATTTTCCCTAATCATCTAGCATTCCATTTGAGTAGTGAGCATGCTGGCATTTTAATAAAGTCTTATCCGAATTTGAAATGGTTTATATTACTTTTATCTAATTGGAGTTTCTCTCTGTTCTATATTATAGCAGAATTATGGCCGAGCGTAATATTTGCATTACTTTTTTGGCAATTTGTTAATAATATAACCTCGGTAGAACAATCGAAAAGATTCTATCCTTTATTTGGTCTTTTTGCTCAAACGGGACTTTACATATCAGGTAAGTTTCTAGAAAATTTAGCTTATTTAAATCAATTTTTAATTAAAAAGTTTGACTTACAACATACAGAGTCCGAACTTTCAGTACAAATCATATTAGGATGCGTACTGGTACTTGGCTCAATAGCATTAGCAACTTTTTGGATACTGAATCATAAAATATTAGATAAAGCTCAAGTAGAAAAATTGCAATTTTCTATCAAGAAACGATCACTAACTCTTACAGAAAGTTTTAAAATGATTATTACTTCAAGATATATTAGGCTAATTGCTACACTACTTGTCTGTTATGGTATAGCTATAAATTTAGTTGAAGGACCTTGGAAAGCATCAGTTTCAAAGATTTATAAAACACCTACGGAATTTGCTGCTTTTGTTGGCAATTATCTAAGTATTACTGGCATATTTACCATTTTATTTGTTCTTCTCGGATCTAATATTGTAAGAAGGTTGGGCTGGTTTGCTGCAGCAATTATAACGCCAATAATAGTCTTTATAACTGGCATGCTGTTTTTCTTAGTATCTAACTTTGATGGGCTTTCTGCCATAATAGTGGTTAGCTTTATGATAACTGATCCTTCTTTGATTGCTATTACAATGGGAATAGTCAACAATACTCTAAGTAAATCAAGTAAATATATTTTATTTGATTCTACAAAAGAAATGTCATATGTTCCTCTAGATACCGAACTTAAGACAAAAGGTAAGGCAGCTGCCGATGTAATTGGTACTAAGCTTGGAAAGTCAACAAGTGCCCTTCTCCAGTCTTTAATATTTATTATTTTGCCTGGTGCAACTTATCAATCTATTTCTATATATTTAATGATAGTATTTGGTGTAATCTGTATCATATGGATTTGGGTGATTAGAGAATTGAATAAAGAATACACTAAGCTTTGTAAGGTTTCTAATTGATCTATATCTTAAGGTAACAATGAAAAAAATAACTTTATTTTTAAGTATTTTATTATTATTTAGTACTTCAGCACTGGCAGAGACAAAGTGCTTTTTAGCTAAAGAAAATAATAAAGTCATCGAACAACAAGGCGATTGTAAATCACGTCATGCTCCTTGCTCTACGTTCAAAATTGCCATTGGTCTGATGGGATATAACGAAGGATTACTGATTGATGAAACTCATCCTGAGTTACCATTTAAAAAAGGTTATATAGATTGGCTTGATAGATGGAAACAACCTCATAATCCCAATCTTTGGATGAAGAATAGTTGTGTGTGGTATTCGCAAATTTTAACGCAAAAACTTGGAATGAGTAAATTCCAAGAATATGTTACAAAATTTAACTATGGAAGTCAGGATGTTTCAGGTGATAAAGGTAAGGATAATGGATTAACAAATTCATGGCTATCTAGTTCATTGGAGATTTCACCTGAAGAGCAAGTCGTATTTTTACAAAATATTCTTGATAATAAGCTGCCAGTAAGTTTGAAATCTCATGAAATGACAAAAAATATCCTATTTGTAGAGGAGCTGCCAGGAGGCTGGAAGCTTTATGGAAAAACAGGTAATGGTTCCCAGCTTAGCAAAGATAGAATGCAGAAGTTAGGTATCCAACAAGGGTGGTTTGTTGGCTGGATACAAAAAGATAACCGAATTATTGTATTTGCCAATCATATTACAGATGACAGTAAGCAAGATGTTTATGCCAGCCTACGTGCTAAAGAAGAAGCAAAAGAAAAATTGATGCAAATAGTTCAACCCACCTATAAGTGATCTGTATGATTCACAGCAATTATCTTTTATATATATTATCCAATAATAAAAGTGCGTTTTTGTTGAATAAGTTTATGGCAAACTTCAAGTAACTTACGCATACAAGCAACTATCGCAACTTTCTTAGGTTTAAAACTATTAACAAGCCTATCATATAAATTTTTTAAATATTGGAAACCATTCTTACCAGTTAACACTGCCATGTATAAAGCATCTCTGGGTATTTTCCTGCCTCCTCGAATAAATCTTCGTCCTTGCTTATTACCACTATCACGAGCATATGGAGCTATACCAACAATTGCTGACAATTCATTGCTACTATAATTTTTATCCCCTAATTCAGGTACAAAACTAATTAGTTTTGTAGCCAAACATTTACCAATACCAGGTACAGTCTCTAATATTTTTACCTTCTCTTTTAGCTCTTCTGACTCATCTATTATTTTGTTTAACTTTTTATCAAGCTCAGCTATTTCATTTTGTAAAAATTCAATGTGTTTTTCTATACTGTTTTTATCAATACCATCAATACTATGATGCAGCCTTTTCTTTTCATTGCTAAGCATTAATACTAAATCTTCTCGTCTTTGCTGATATCTCTTTAAAGTCTCTGATTCAATTTGATATATATAATTCTCTGAAAGCTGCATCTTGTCGGCATAATATGCTAATTTAAATGCATCCTTCTTATCAGTTTTACATAAATTCACTGATTTACTAAATGAATTAAAACTATAGGTATTTACTTTATGTATTTGTTGCTTATTATTATATAGCTTTTGACAAATTTCAGCCTCATATCCCCCTGTAGGTTCACACACTATTAGCTTAATCTCTTGATCTTTTATTAATTCTATCAGTTCTTGATGCCCTAACTTATCATTAGGAAAACGGTAATATATAGGATTATTGTTAGACTCATATAAACATATATCTAACCATTTTTTACTTACATCTAGACCTATTATTTTACTCATGATATAATCTCCTTCATCTTATGGTGCAAGGCTGCTCTTTTTAAGGGCACCTTCTGCAATTCGTTCAAGGTAAACTACCAAAAAGAGGGTACTTATTCTGACAACGACTACTTCAGTCCAGTTAACTCAAGTCACCCTCTTTAATTACTTATACCACATTTTCAAGATATAAGAGCCTAGTGAGCGTTTACGGAAAAAAGTTAAAGTACAAGATATCTATTAGCAAGAAGGCTTAAGCCAATAAGCAATCTAACCTCACAATCGTCTATTAGCAAGGAGCTACTTCAGTAGCGACGAAGCAATCCCAAAGTAATGGATTACCACGACCACTACGTGGTTTCGCAATGACACTTGGTGAGTAGATTGCTTCATCGTTGCAAAGCTGCTTCTCGCAATGACGGATATCCTCCTACAACTTTAACGGGTTAGTTTATATACGTCTTGATTTGCAATAAAACTCTGATATTATGCCAAAGTAGAAAGTTTAATCGTAACACATAATTTATAGCCTCTATAAATTATAATTGCTAATTACATAGCAGTTGGTAATTGGGATAATCGTAGACTGATGAATGACATTTTCTCTAGTACATTACCTATTCTTTTGATTCCTTTGCTTGGTAGTATTATCAAAAGGAAATGGTTAACTTCTGAAGAATTTTGGAGGGGGATAGAAAAATTATCGTATTTCTTTCTTTTTCCTATCATGCTTTTCAATAATATATCTGTAGCTGATTTAAATGCATCTTCTATAATAAGGCTGGTACTTGCATTAATCATCTCTTCTTCTATTATTGCGGTTGCTTTAATTATTTATCAGAAAAAAACCAACTTTGACAAGATTCAGTTTACTTCAATCTTTCAAGGGGCAGTACGCTATAATAGTTATATCTTTTTTGGTGTTAGTAGTCCTCTTTTGGGTCAGGAAGGGCTTGCTATAGTATCGGTGATTTCATCTTATATGATCATTTTTACTAATATCATATCAGTAATGATTTTTGTCCATTATATTCCTGATAGTTCTGTAGCTCAGGGTTCTAAAGCTAGCTTTATATGGACGCTTAAATTGCTAGTACAAAATCCCTTGATTATCGCTAGTATCATTGGATTTCTTTTTAATTACTCTAACTTAGAATTACATCTTGGCATAAAAAAAACCTTATCTATTCTATCCGACTCTGCTTTAGCTATAGGTATGCTAAATGTTGGAGCAGGTCTCAAATTCTTCATGCGTGGTACGATTGTCCACAATGTATTATTTACTAGTTTTGTTAAGTTAGTGGCTTTTCCTGTTGTTGCAATAATTGTATTGTCACTAATGTCAATCACTGGTACTGCTAAATCAGTTGGGGTTCTATATAGTTGTTTACCATGTGCCAGCACAGCTTATGTTTTATCACGTCAGCTTGGTGGAGACCCAGAATCTATGGCATCAATTATTACTTTCACAACACTTTTTTCAATAGTTTCATTGTCAGTTCTGATGTGGATAAATATCTAATAGTAGAAAACTTGAAGTAATTAAGGAGTAACATTTATGGATGAAATGAATAAAATAAATTATCTCAAAGCCTTAGAATATCATAGCAATGGGAAACCAGGCAAAATTGCTATTGCTGCAACTAAGCCTTTGGATACTCAACAGGACTTGGCTTTGGCTTATACGCCAGGGGTAGCAGCACCATGTCTTGAAATTGCTAAGAATATAGATGACGTTTATAAATATACGGCTAGAGGTAACTTAGTTGCTGTAATAACTAACGGCACGGCCATTCTTGGTCTTGGTAATTTGGGGGCAGCTGCGTCAAAACCGGTAATGGAAGGAAAAGCCGTTTTATTCAAGAAATTTGCTGATATTAATTCTATCGATCTTGAAATAGATACTACTGATCCAGATGAGTTTATTAATGCCGTAAAATATCTTGGTTATAGTTTTGGCGGTATTAATTTAGAAGATATTAAATCTCCTGAATGTTTTATAATTGAGGAAAAATTAAAAAGCTGTATGCAGATACCGGTTTTTCATGATGATCAGCATGGAACGGCTATTATTGCTGCGGCAGGTCTTATTAATGCGGCATATATTATAAATCGTTCATTGGATAATTTAAAAATTGTAGTAAGTGGTGCAGGGGCGGCAGCTATTGCTTGCATTGAATTACTAATTGCTCTTAGTGTTAACAAAAAAAATGTTATACTATGTGATAAAATGGGGGTTGTTTACAAGGGTCGAAAAGAAGGTATGAATGAATGGAAGGAATTATATGCTATCGAAACCGATTTGCGTACCATAAGTGATGCTATGAAGTCAGCTGATGTATTCCTTGGTTTATCTTCTAAAGGTGCGGTATCAAAAGAAATGGTAGCTAGTATGGCTCAAAATCCCATTATTTTCCCGATGGCTAACCCAGACCCAGAAATTACTCCAGAGGATATACAGTCAGTTAGAAGTGATGCGATTATTGCTACAGGACGCTCTGATTACAATAATCAGCTTAATAATGTTATGGGATTCCCGTATATTTTCCGTGGAGCTTTAGATGTTAGAGCTACTACTATCAATCAGGAAATGAAAATAGCTGCAGCCCTTTCTTTAGCGGAGCTAGCAAGACAAGCTGTACCCGATGAAGTTTATAAAGCATATCCTGGTAGAAAAATGATTTTTGGTCCAGAGTATATAATTCCTGTACCATTTGACCCAAGATTAATTACCACTGTTTCGATGGCAGTAGCTAAGGCAGCTATAGATAGTGGGGTTGCTAGAATTACAGATTTTGACTTCAAGAATTATGCAAAGGAATTGGAGAGCAGACTAAATCCTACCTCGCATTACATGAATCTGTTATTTGAAAGAATCCAACAATCAGTGCCTAAAAGAGTGGTCTTTGCTGAGGGCGAGGAAGAAGAGGTAATTAAGGCTGCTATTATTATGCGAGATGCTGGTCATGCTCACCCTATCCTAGTGGGTAGGTATGATAAAATATCTGCTGTTTTAAATAAAATAGGTATGAATTATGATTTAGAGGGTATTACCGTAATGAATGCGGCTATTAACCAAAATCTTAATAAATATATAGATACTCTTTATAGCCAATTACAACGTAAAGGGTATTTATACCGTGACTGTGCTAGACTCGTTAAAAGTGATAAAAATATATTCTCAGCTATCATGATAGCTTGCGGTGATGCAGATTGTATGGTTACTGGCGTAACAAAGAGCTATTATAATAGTTTAGAGGATATTATGAAGGTAATGGAACCCAAAAAGAATAATAGAATATTGGGATATTCTATTATGATTGCCAAGGAACATAATATAATTATTGCTGATAATAGCGTGACTGAACTGCCAAGTGAGCAAGATCTCGTAGAAATAACCTTGCAAACTGCCAGTATAGCAAAAAATATAGGAATGACGCCAAAGATTGCTCTACTTTCCTTCTCAACTTTTGGTAATCCAATGAGAGAAAAGGCAAATAGAGTAAGGGAGGCTGTTAGAATCCTAGATAGGATGAATCTAGATTTTGAATATGATGGGGAAATGTCAGCTGATGTTGCTCTGAACCCCAATTTACGTAATTCGTATAAGTTTTGTCGGTTATCAGGTTCCGCTAATGTCTTGATTATGCCTGGTTTGCATTCAGCTGCAATCTCAACGCAACTATTGCAAGAATTAGCCAGAGGTGTTTTTATCGGACCAATAATTAATGGTTTTGAATATCCGGTACAAATAGTAAGAATGGGGGCATCAGCAAGTGAGATAACAAAAATTGCCACATTTGCTTGTATAGATGCAATAAACCTTTAGGAGGTTTAGTTTACCCGATATTGACGTCTATTAGCGAAACCACATAGTACTCTCATCATTGTACACAGGCGTCAACTTAAGAAAATAGTAGTCGAAAAGGCGTCATTGCGAGAAGGCGTAAGCAGACGAAGCAATCCAAAAAAATGAAAAGAGATTAAGATTTGGATTGCTTCGTTGCAGCAAAGTTACTGCTTACAATGACGTCAGTTTGTTATAGGAAAATACTATAGTCAATTCAGGAGAATTTGGGGCTAGGAACGATGGAGCGACGCCTATAAGTAATAGGCAAGCATTGAGCGACAACGTCCCCAACTTCTCCTGAATTGACTATAATTGGGTTAGCTATATAGATACTTTATACTGTGTTCTTATTGCCACAAATTATCGCAATAATATTATTGTTCAATGCTCATAGTAATTTTTTAAGTAGGCTGAAGACAAATATTATGCTATACACTTAAAGCTAGGTGACCTAAGTGGAATTTGAAAAGAATTTGTGTTTCACGGGTATTTATTTTAAGAGCCTATAAGGGATTCTTGTTTATTAATTTTTAAGGAGAAATATATATGAAAAAATTATTGTTAATTGCTGCTACTAGTACAACTCTTTTGACTTCTGCTGCATCATTTGCTGAAACAGGGGGATTTTATCTTAAAGCCGAAGGCGGTGCAACTAGGTTGAATATGCTAAAATTTAAGACTGAAAGTGCTAAGATTAATGATATTAAATTTAAACCCATTTTTTCTGGTATTTTTGGTGTTGGTGCTGGTTATTATATCATGGATAATGTTAGAGCAGAGCTGACAATTGACTGCCTCCTCCCAAATCCAGAATTTAAGTACTCTCATACTGATAAGGAAGATGGTAAGAATTACTCTTCAGAAGCTACAGCTAAAGAAATCGTCAGATCATTATTACTCAATGGTTATGTTGATTTATATGATGCAGGTATTGTTAAATTTTTTGCCGGAGCCGGTATTGGTATGGCTCAAGTGCAACAAAAGATAACTGGTACTAATGCAATTGATGGCAAACAGGAACAAACAAATACTTTCTCCTATGAAACCGCTAATAATTTTGCTTATCAGTTGACTGCTGGTGCTTCTTTTAATGTGTCTGATGGCATAAACCTAGATCTTACCTATAGCTGGAGAGATTATGGGGAAACAGGTGATGCAAAAAAAGATAAAGATAAGGACAAGAAAGACAAAGAAAAAGCTAAAGATAACATCAGAGGGCATAACTTGATGGCTGGTATAAGATTTGATCTCTAATATAATAGTTTATCGATTCATTATTATTATTCTATAAAAGAAGGGGGATTTTACTAGCCCTCTTTTTTGTTATTTATTCATCATCATAAGTAAATTCGTGAACGCTCACATTAATTAGTGTCTCCTAGTTTATTTTTGATAATCTAGTACTATGTCTTCCACCTTCAAATTTAGTGGTTAAAAATTTATCGACTATTTGACATGCCAATTCTTCGTTTGGTATCTTAGCTCCTAACACTATTATATTAGCATCATTATGGGCTCTTGATCTTTCTGCCATAAATAAGTCAAAACATAAAGCAGCCCTTATGTCAGATATACGATTTGCGGCAATTGACATACCTATACCAGTTCCACAAATCAAAATTCCTAAAGGAGCTATATTTTCTAAGATTCCATCAACAACTTTTTTAGCATAATCTGGATAATCCACTACTTCTTGACTATAGGTACCATAATCAAGGATAGATATATTTTTATTGTTTAAATAACTGATAATTTTACTCTTGAGTGAAAATCCGGAATGGTCACTGGCTATTAGAACGCTGTAAGTTTTCATAATTACGTAATCTTGGTGAAAAAAATACTAAAATTAATTGTACATTAAAGTTAGTTTATTGCATAATAAAATTGCAAATTTTTTGGTTAGTTATGAAAAACAATATATTTTTTATCTATTTTGTAATATTTATGGTTTCTGGATGTGCTACTCAACTTCCAGCTCCTATTGAATATAATCGTGGAAAGAATTTTTCCCAAAAAGCTACAACTACAAAACCACCAACTACCACATATTCTGAAAATAACCATATATCAGAAAGTGATGAAGGCGAAATAATAGGTAGAGAGATTGACGAGAAAGAAAAAGAGTTTGATGCTCCAACTGGTTTCTTACAGGAACGCCATGCTATAAAGCCTCAAAATCAGGACGATATAATAATAGTCCCAAAAGTAAAACTAGATGATAATAAGATAATCTATCGTGAGGTTCAATCAGGAGAAACGTTAGAATCGATAGCCAATGAGTATGGTCAAACGGTTGAGCAATTAGCTGAGCTAAATAACATGTCTGCCCCATACCATCTTAGCAAATCTCAAATTATCATGATAAAAGTTAATACTGAGCTGTTAAATAAAAAAAATCAAGAAAGATCAATAAGAAAAAGCACTATAAGAGAAATGGAAAATGCGACAAATTTTATCAAACCAATTGATGGTAAAATTACTATCAAATTTGGTGAACAAACATCTAAAGGAAAAAGCAAAGGGATTAATATTGCTGCAAAAGAAGGTGCTAATGTAAAATCTATTGCCTCAGGTAAAGTAATGTTTGCAGGTAATGATACGAAGTTTGGTAATTTACTAATAGTAAAATTAGATAATAGCGACCTTTATGTTGCTTATGCTTATTTACAAGACCTAATTGTTCAAAAAGGAGCAACAGTTTCACAAGGAGAAGTAATAGGACATGTAGGGGGTACTGGAGATGCCGAATACCCTCAGCTGCATTTTGCTATTCGCCAGGGAAAGCTAGCTGTTGATCCGCTACAATATGTAAACTATTAAAATTTAGAACATAACGTAGCAAGACCCTTTAAAATAGTATATGGTCAACGTCTATTAGCAAGGATGCGTTGAAGCTAGAGCGAAGCAATCCTGTTTTGTGTCATCCATGCGTAGTATGTCATACCTGTTTCGGTGAGGGATCCAGATTCCCGCGTAAGCGGGAATCTTAAATACTAACCGGGTTAGCTATACCTCGCTGTCCGGCAAAAATCCTCTATATTGTGCATCCCAGAGAGTTTTATATAACTCTCCTCTAGCGATTAACATAGCATGAGTACCGTCTTCCACAATTTTACCACGCTTGAATACTAAAATACGATCCATGTGTAAAAGTGTTGATAAACGGTGGGCAACGACTATAGTTGTAGCATTAGTGGTTTCCAAAACTTCATCTATAGATTTTTGAATTAAAGCCTCGGTTGGTGAGTCAAGTGCCGATGTTGCTTCATCTAAAATAAGGATGGGGGCATTTTTTAAAATAGCTCTAGCGATTGCAATTCGTTGCCGTTGCCCACCACTTACTTTTACCCCTCGTTCACCAACTATTGAATGATAACCATTGGGCATCTGCAGAATATCATCATGTATTCTAGCTTTTTTACAGGCTTCCTGAATCTCTTGTAAAGTAGCATCATATTTAGCCAGCTGCAAATTTTCTAGGATAGAACGATGAAACATCGTAATATCCTGTGGGATTACTGAAATATTGCTTCTTAGCGACTCTTCCGTTACCTGCGAAATATCATATCCATCAACTAAAATAGTTCCGCTTTGCAAATTGAAATATCTTAGCAAACATTTGATTAAGGTAGTTTTGCCAGCCCCTGATGTCCCAACTATACCAATCCTTTCTCCAGCTTTGATATGTAATGTAAGATTGTCAAATATATTATCTCCACCACTACCATAGTTGAAAGTTACATCTTGATATTTAATATCACCTTTGACAGAAGGAAGCAACTTAGCATTTTCTGTATCGGTGACATTTGAGATAGTATTAATAAAGTTGTATGAAGATTTGATAGCAGCGATTTTAGGATTAATGGAAAATATGATATTATCTAATAATTGATCAATCGCCCATTCAATTCTAAAAGTAATCACCATACTAATGGCAAAATCACCAGCAGTGATTTGTCCAGTTTTATATAAATATGCTACCACAAATATTTGAGCCGCTGCCATTAGAGTAATTAATATGCTATCAGTCAGGTCTACATAATAAGCATCATATACCCGAGTTTTTCGATCCCAACTTTTCCATTGATCAATGGCAGGCAGGAGCTTTAGTTTCAGTTCTGTCCAAACATTGCCAATAATTTTAATACCAAAAATATTGGCAACAGAGTCATTGATAATACCTACCGCTTCTTGTCGTGCCTTAGTATATTCTTCTTGTAACTGTATTTGTTTCTGGAGTAAAACTGATAATATTGGTACATACACCACAATAAAAACAATTAACACTCCGGCTATCTTGTAATTCATTGTACACAAAAATATTATGCCACCTATAACAACTACAATATCTCTCAAAGCACGACAAAGAATAGTGATAACAGTTATAATGCCATCTTGAAAATCAGTGATTTTACTGGCAATTTCTCCCGATAAATGTGAATCAAACCAATGCAAAGAATGTTTCATAGTCTTGTTGTAGGCATATTCAACGATTTCTGCCAGCATCACTGGTTTGTATTTAATGTCAAAAAGCCTAAAGGTAAAATATACCCCGTGGTGCATCATTTTATATAATACAAATATTAAGAGAAGTAGGGTAACATTGTCATGTGGATTCTTGGCAATAGTATTAATAATTTCTCTAATTTGATAATTAACAAAAATATCAAGTAGTGCACCACAGATATATATAAGGACAATGCTAGATAGGTATACTCGATATTTGTAAGCCAAGGAGTATAAATATGATTTTAATGGATAATTTTGCTGTTTGGTAGAGACCATAAAATATTTCTTTCTAATTATGCAAAATGCACTTCATTATAACAGGTCATAGCTCCCCCACTAAGCACTTTTTTAGGATTTTTTAATTATGCTATATCATTGACAGAAACCAGACATCAAAATATATTTAATAAAATAATTATAATGAGCAGTATAGTGCAAAAATTCCTAAAATATTCGGTGGCGTTATTTATTTTAATAATTGTTATATTGCTGATAACCCCTTTATTTATTTCTTTGGAATCATATAAAAAACTAGCCTCTGATAAGGTCAAAGAAATAACTGGTCGAGAACTACAAATCAATGGAGATATCAGCATTTCTTTGCTACCCATTCCAACTATTATCGTTAAAGACCTAACACTTGCCTCTCTAGATGGTGCTAACTACCCTTCTTTATTGGATGTTAAGGAAGTAAGTGCTTCTATTTCTATATTATCTCTAATTAAAGGAAAGATAGACATTTCAACGATTGAAATCAACCAACCAGTAATTAATTTAGAACGGATGAGTAATGGTTTAGCCTCTTGGGAATTTACCAAAATACCAACCAATGTTAGTATAGTCAATTCAGGAGAAGTTGATGCTAGGAACGATGGAGCGACGCCTATAAGTAATAGGCGAGCATTGAGCGACGACGCCACCAACTTCTCATCAATTGACTATACAACCCCAACTGATAAAATGAACGATAGCAAAGCTCCATTTTCTTTATATATCAACTTAATTAAAATTGTTAATGCTAAGTTAAATTATGTTGATTTTACTGATAAGACTAAAGGCAATAACGCTTCTCCAACAACCATAGATATTGACAGATTAGAAATCAACGATCTTCATGGACCATCTGATTTATCCTGTAAGTTCTATTCTTCTGGCAAGAATTATAATATCAAAGGTAATATACAAGACAAGCAGGGTATCATATCTTTAACGGCAGATTTAAATGCTCTGCAAGAAAAGGTTAATTTTTCAGGTAACTTTGCTTACGATGATATGACTTTTGCTGGACAACTCAAACTGGAAGGAACTGCTAAAAACCTACAAAGTATTTTGCCTAATATGTCTATCCCCAACAATTTAGATCATAAACTAACTTTTAACGTTAATAGTGATAAGAAATTATTAAAAATTAGTGATATTGATTTTACCGTAGGTAAGTTATTAGCTAAAGGTAATGCTAACTTCCACTTTCAAGATAATAAGGTAGATTTAAAAATTAAATTGTTAGATAAGACATTTTCTCTGGCAACAAGCTTTGCTTATTTAGATCAAAATTTATCTCTAAATAACCTTAATTTTACTGTAAATAAAGCTAATTTAACAGGTAATGTAGGGGTTAAGGATTGGGATAAAGAGCTAGTTGTTTCTTATAATGTAAAAATTAGTGAGATAGCAGCCATTGCTAGTTTATTTGGCATGACTCTACCGATTAATCTTGGAGATATTTGGCTAAAGGGAGAGACTGTTAAACAACAAAATAAACGACAGAATTCTCTTAAAACTAATATAAATAAATTTACCGTTCAGTTAAAAAAGAATCCTATAAATCTTAGTGGAGCAGTCACTATCAATTTAGCTTCTGCTAAACCAAATATCTTATCAGATATAACAATAGCTTCCTTAAATTTAGATGACTTAAGTGATACACCATCTCCTAATATGGCTGCGAATTCTGTGCAAAATGTAGATAATTCTGTTGTAAATAATTCTGTACCCTGGTCTAAAGATGTTATAGATTTATCATTTTTAAACAAGTTTGATGGAAATTTAACGTTAACTATACAGAAAATTATTAAAGGGAATCTGAACTTTGATAACGTCAAAACTAATATGTTACTTGCCGGTGGTGTGCTGGATATTAAATCTATAAATGGTAATTTATATGGGGGAACTTTATTCGCTACTGGACAAATTTCTTCGCAAGTTAACCAACCTGTTAGCTTTAAAGCTACTCTTAAAGATGCTAAGTTAAAAAATATAGTTTCACAGGGAAGTAAAATTAAAGTTACACAAGGGACTGTTAATTTTGTAACAGATATCAAAACAAAAGGTCAAAGCCAATCTCAATATGTAGGTAACCTATTTGGTACAGCAACATTAACAGCATCTGACGGTATAATTAGTGGATTTGATTTACAAAAACTATTAGATAACCTTAGAAATATTAAAAACCTGGCAACTATTTTAAAAATGCTCGATGTTTTCTTGGCAAGTGGTGAAACGAATTTTCAAAAGCTTGCGGTGGATAGTGAAATAAAAGAAGGGGTAGTTAATATAATAAACGGTAAATTAGATGTTGCCTCGTCAGAAGTCACAATTACTGGAAATGTTAACCTACCTAAATATACCCTTGATATTGATAGTATTATTAATGTAAATATAAATTCAATACCACCATTGAAAGTTCACCTTTACGGCAATCTGAATAATCCACAGCATAAACTTGATGCTAAAGCATTAAAGGAATATATTACGAAGAATTTAGTAAATAGCGTGGTTGATGGCGTTAAGAAAGGCACAAAGCCTGAAGACATATTGAAAAATATTATTGGGGGAAGAAAGAATAAACAAGCTACAGGAGAAGAAACACAAAATAATCAACAGAGAGAGCCTTCTAATAATAAGGATCCTATCAATAAAGTAAAATCTACCATTGAAAAAGGGTTAAAAGGATTATTTAAATAATATAACTATATCTAGGTGTATATAGCTAACCCCTTAAGCTCCGTCTATACACCGTCATTGCGAGGAAGACCGTAGGTCAACGAAGCAATCCCTAAAAATTAGTATAAAATGGATTGCCGCGTCGCCGCCTTGCAGCTCCTCGCTAATAGACGAAGAAGCTATAATTTTTCCATACGCAATAATCTAAATATTTATAATAATTTTCTGAAATAATATCTTTTGCTATTAGTGGTGGCTAAATTTTATGCTATATATATCTTGTAACTAATAATAGATGACTTTTATGGCAAAAATTAAAATAACAAAAGAAGAGAGAGATAGCTACATATCAAATAAATCATTTTTGGAACATGTTTACAAATCGAACTCAAAAGCTCAAAGTCTTAAAGACTTATACAAAATAATCCTTCAACAGGATTTTACATGCTTGCAGAATAATGATCTTAAAAACGAAAAATTATTGAGATTGAGAAAACTTCTTATTTATCTTCTATTCTTAAAGAGCATGAGTGTAGTATTTCTACACCAAAGTTAGATTTTGCTTTAGCAATGAGTTTAGCAGAATAGGATATAAAAGCATTAGGTGTTTCTGATAATGATAATACCGATGTTTAAGTTCTGGCAAGCTAGATTAGTTTTTTTGAGTTATTTTATAAAAAATGGTTTCTATTTTCTTAGATTTAGATCATAATCCATCGCTGTTGTTTCTAGAAAAAGATCAAGTAAGTAAAAATTTATAATAAATGACTATTGACAAAAATATACCAAATTATCTGACGATAGCTCGTATAGTGGTTATTCCAATTATTGTAATGACCTTTTATCTAGATAGTTCTAAACTTGCTCATAGAATTGCAGCGATATTATTTATTTTAGCTAGTATTACTGATTTTTTTGACGGTTATCTTGCTAGAAAGTTTGATTTAGTATCAGGATTTGGTAAAATGTTTGATCCTATAGCTGATAAATTATTAGTAGGTTGTGTAATTATAATGTTGGTAAAAAAAGGAGCTGCAGGAGAGATACCATGCTTATTAATTTTGGCTCGTGAATTTCTGGTAGCTGGCTTACGTGAGTTTTTAGCTTTGATTCAAGTAAGTATTCCTGTATCTAGGTTAGCTAAGATTAAAACATTTACCCAAATGTTTGCTTTGTCAGTATTAATTCTTGGTTCTAAAGGTTCGGGTATAATTTATATGGATTTAATAGGACAAATAGCTTTATGGGTTGCTGCACTTTTGACTATTATAACAGGATATTCATATTTGAAAGCTTGTAGTAAATATTTTTAAGATAACCTAGGAGGTTGTGAACAAATTAGCTCCTAAAATAAAATGTTACTATTCGTATAATTTTTTCTTTTGGAAATAATTATTTATTACAACAGGAAAAAATTAAAGTTATTGACATAATAGTAACTTAGCGTAGCATAAAAAGTATGATATATAACTAAATAAATAGGTGTATTTAAGCTGTGGCACGTGGTTATTAAGCAGCTAATTAACCTAGGCTCTGTGAACAAAATTTAAATTACTAGATTTTGACTCTTTTTAGCTGCAAATTATAAGATTTTTTTGAAATAGAACTAACTATTCCGGCAAAAATCTTATTAATTTTCGCTTAAAAATACTCAAAATTTAAACAATTAAAATTTTGTTCACAGAGCCTAGATATTTTAGACATTACACAGAGCCTAGGGCATTTTGTGTAATTTTCAACTATTAGTTTATTGATTTATGAAAGGGCAAAATTCACCATATCTAGATAAATTAAGAAAAAATTTATTCAAGATATTTACCTTAATTTTTATAGTTTATAGCACAATTATAATATCATTATATCAATATTATAATGATAAAGTTGAGATGGAAAAAACACAAATTCTGCAAACCAATTATGACAGAATAGTAGAGGTAAGTATGAATAAACTTTCTTCTTTAGCATATTACTTATCTAGCAATATTCAGGACAAAAACATTTCAATTAAAAGTACTAGTAGTGAGATTGAGATATGTAATGAAGCACTAAAATGTAGAAATTATAATATTTTCCTTTTTGGGGAACTATTAGCTCGGAGTGTTCCAGAATTCATTAATTACAAGATAGAACTGAATAAAAATTTTCTTTATTCAAAGACTACAGTGCAAAATTATCAAATAGATAAAATATACCATATTAACGATTCTTACCAACTTAATATTAGCCTGGCAATTAATAATGTATTTTGGCATAAAGTAGAAACAGATATCAAAAGAAGTTTTTGGCTATTAACTGCATTTATTATAGCTAATATGGTCTTGTTATATGTTCTATTAAAAATATTATTTAGCAGTTTCAGTAAGTCTTATGCATTACATTATCAAGATGAACATACTGCAGAATTAGAGCAACTCAAACTTAATCATCAAAGGGAATTAAAACATTGTGAAACCTTCCTAATGAAAAAGATTTGGAAATTAATTGTTTATTTGCTCAAGAAGCTAATCAAATATCGTTGCTTGATAATAATTCCAATAATCAAGAAGATATGCTCAAGGATTATAGGTTAAGAAACTTTGGTGATAAAGTACCTTGCTCTATAACATTGTACCAAGAAAATAAAATAGAAGAAATTGATACCACTAAATTAGTTGATTTATTTATTGATAGATTTAATCAGGAAGATGAGAATATATCGTTTAAAATTTCCAGTAAAGCAAAAATATTACATTTTTCTTCTAATGCAGCATTGTACCAAATCATTTATAGTGTTGTTAGCTATCTATTCTTTTTGTTAAAAAGCCAGCCTTTTGTTACCAAGCATAATATTAAATTAACTATTGATAGTATAAAGCAAAAGGTGGTACTACATTTTGAATATGATGGTTACCCTATAATGACAGCACAAGAGCTGCTAAAAACGTCAAATAATTTTTTCAAAACCCATGCTAACCCTTTTCTACTTAATCTAAGTCAAGTATTTAATCTATTACAAACGAATGGTTATAACTATCAAGTAAGTCATAATCAAAGTAATGTTATAGAGATTTACTCAAATGACTTGAAGAATTGGAACAACCAACAAGAAGAAAACGTCATTTTATTAAACTCTTTAATTAAGAGAAAAAAATGAATAAGAAATTTTTGTTACTTATAATATTAATTATGGTCAATGATTCATTTGCCCAGGAACAAATATCTAATTTGATTATACCAGTTAGTTATTTTGTAAGCCACGAGAATCAGCGTAATGCACTTAAGCATAGCTTAAGTAAACATAAACAGGTAAGTATAGTAGGCACTAGTGGTATTGGCAAAACGCAATTTGTTAGAATGCACGCCTATGATAATAAGGCTGATTACGATATTATTTGGTTTTTTGATTGTAATGTTGATCTTAATGAGCAATTTTTTAAGTTAGCTAAACAGCTTAATAGTATTAGAAATGCTAATATATCTGAAAATGTTACTTTAGCAAAGAAGGAAGTAATATCGTATTTAACTCACAAGGATAAGTGGTTATTAATATTTGATAATCTAAAAATTAATGAAAATAACAAAGTTCAAGAGTTTATTGATTGGGAGAGTAATGGAAATATAATATTTTGTTCGCAAGATAGTGAGAAATTACCTAACACTATAGAAATGGCTTTATTTGACAAAGATACTACCGCTATTTTAGCTAGTAATTTATTAAATAATAAAGACGAAAATGATATTGAATTTTTAATAAAAGCATTCAATGGTTACCCTATACTTATAGTTCAAGGCATTCAATTATTAAATAAGATCAAAGGTTTAGATAGAGAAGAATATAAGAATAAAATTTATCACTCAGCTGATAAAATAACAACAAATATTAATATGGCTATACAGGGATTAAAGCCTAGTGCAGTAAAGTTACTTAATAAAATAGCTTTACTAAATAATCAGAGTTTCTCAAAGCAACTACTTAGTGTCATTACTGATAGTAAAGATACTCTAGATGACGATATATATAAATTATCTAAGTTCCTACTGATTAGCAACATTGATCCTAACCAAGATAATCCTATTTTTGAGATGCATGATATTATTGCTAATAAGATCATGGAGCTAAATGGAGCTAAAAACAATAAAATGTATTTAGAAGATATTATTTTAAAACTACCTAAATCTAAGAATTCAGCGTTGTCGATACATGTATGGAGAGCATCAAAGACTATACGTGAAAATCTGGAGATTCTTTTCAAAAATTCGGAAAAATATAATATTGGCGTATATGCAATGCTTAATTTAAGAGCTAATTTACTCTCTTTATGCATAAATGATAGCAATATATGTAAAGCAAAAGAAATGATAGATTGGTTCGAACAAAAATATAAGGAAGGTAACTTTAAACTTTGGAAAATGTCCGAACATCAAAAATATCATTATGCTCGATATTTGGGAATAATAGGAGCGTATAATAGAGTGTCCTTAACAAATTTTGAAGTGGCTATTTCTTATGTTACTCAAGCATTAAAGATTTTAGATGATCTTAATGATTGTGATGCCTTAAAATTTAATTTACACTTACACCTATCTAAATCTCAAGTATCTTTAGGCAATATAAAAATTACCAAAGAACTCCTTGAAAAAATGCAAGAGTTATTAAAACAAGGACTCCAAGAATATGATGTATTTGTAATATATTCTTTAAAAGCAAGCTTATTTTTTATCCAAGGTAGATATGATGAGGCTTTAGTTTGTATCGATAAAAATATTGAGGTACTTACAAAAAACGGATTGCCCCCTAATAATAGATATTATACTTCATCTTATCTACTTAGGGCGGCAATACTAAGCTATCTTGGCAGATATCAAGAATCCTATGCTCAAGCTAAACAATTATGTGACATGCATCGTTTACAGGGTGAAAGGATTGCTTATGCTTCCAAGCAAATGGCAAGGATTTATACACAATTGGCAAGAAGTGAATTGGGATTGGGTAAGATGGATGAATGTCTAGATCACATTAATAAAGCTATAGACATATATTTAGCAAAGAGTAGAGATGTTAATGATACAAATTATTATGAAAATCCGGATCTAGCGGCTAGTTATGTAGTACAAGGTGAGATTTTATTTGCTCAAGATAATATTAAAGAAGCAATAGCATCTTATAAAAAAGCTTATACTATATATCATTATTTATATAAAGATAATCGTCAAAATATTGCACAAGTTAGTTACTTATATAGTCAAGCAGCTATAGCCGCCTGTAAATCAAAAGATTTATATAATTATAAATTCTTTGGTAAACCTCAAGTTAAAGAATTCGGCATACATCACCCTAATACTACTGCCATGTTTGAATATTGTGAACAATATGACATGGATTTATGGAAAAAACAAGTTAAGGTTTATAACTAATTCGATAACAAATTGTATTATTAAAAGATATTATTTATAACTTAATAATTTAGTCATTGACAGGAAGTGGTAATTTTTATTAATATCTCTAAAATATTATAGAGTAATATGAGTTTTATGTTATATAATTTCCACAAGATTGTCAGTGCTATTGGTACTAGTTTGCATGAGAATTCTATAGTAGAGAACATATCATACAGGCTAAAAGACCCTACTTCTGTCTTAAAGAAGCTGTTAAGAAAGAATATTGATTTTCATCAATTAAATGACCTAGTGGCTCTTAGAATTATAGTTGATAAGCAAGAAGATTGTTACAAAGTATTGGATATTATTCATGATCTATATCCTAACAATCTTGAGAAATATAAAGACTATATTATTAATCCCAAACATAATGGTTATAGTTCTCTGCATACCGTGGCTGCCGTTGGTACACCTGGTCGTAATGTGGAAATACAGATACGAACCAATCAGATGCATGATATAGCAGAATTTGGTACCGCTAGTCATGGTGAATATAAAAAATCACAAGAAGCGAGAATAGAAGAATTATTTTCTACAACATTATCTAATATAGATGCTATTTATAGAGGGCTAAATAATGCATATAAGCTTTTTGAACAGTTTAATTGGACTATGCTGGAGTTAGTTGCTTATGAACAAGAAATCCAAGATGTTTGGAATAATTGTCAAGATGACTTGCAAGCAATACGTGAACAATTATTAGAAGAATAGGGGTGTATCTAACCCGACTACAGCCAAATTCACAAACGTCATTGTGAGGAGTAGGGAAACCGTACGACGAAGCAATCTAATGAATAGTGGATTGCCACGACCATTAGGCTCTGTGAACAAAATTTTAATTGTCTAAAGAAATGGTTATTGGCAATATTCATGCGTAACTGATAATATTACAATCTCCTGTAATTTAAATTAGTTAGAATTATGATAAAACTACTATGAAATAGTTAGGGTTATCATTTCTCTTTAAATGCTCTGAACATAGTATCAGTAATAGGATCAAGTAAATATCTTAGGAGAGTCCTTGTGCCAGTGACAATTTGGACTTCCGCCTGCATGCCGGGATGCAGTTCTAATTTTCTAGCTTTTGCGATCTTATTAAACTCATCCAGATCAATCTCAATTCTAGCAGTGTAAAAAGTCTCTGGACTTTGTTGCATTTGGTTTCTATCTTGTACAGTATCAGGAGATATTCCAATTACTTTACCAGTAAATAACGGCGTTGTTCTAGATTTAAAAGCACTAAAGCGAATCTTTGCTACCAGACCTTCATGTACGGAATCTATGTTCTTCTGTGGAACCTTTGCTTCTATTACCAAAATATCATTAGTTGGAGAAATCTCTAGAATTGGATTACCTGGTGAAACTACTCCACCTATTGTGTGATAGTTCAATACATTTATAATACCATCCACTGGTGATCTAATAACTGTACGACTCAAGGAGTCTTTGAGAGCATTAAATTGCTCTTTTAGATGAGCTACTTGTACTTGAGCCTCTTTTAGTTCAGTTAAGGTTCTTTCTGTATATTTGTTCTGTAAGTTAATAATACTAATCTCACTTTCTGTGATCGCATGTTTAGTACCAGCAATTTCAGTTTCTGTCATAGCTATTTCACTTTTGAAATTAGCTTCCTTAGACTCAAGCTCTAATAGAGCGGCTTTTTGGGCAAAACCTTTTTCATGCAAAGTATGCATTGCTTTTAAACGATCCTTAGCAACTTCTAGACTCTTGACATAAGCAACCTTCTTAGCTTGCAGCCCTTCTACCTTTTTATTAAATTGCTCGATCCTTTGATGTAAGGCATTTTTTTCGCTTTTATATACTTCTTTTTTGGAGCTAAACAAATTTTCTTGAGTATGTATAATCCTTACTACTTCAGGTAGATTTATCGCTTCTGTTAATAATTCTGGAAACTTAATCTGATCTTGATTATCTCTTTCAGCAATTAACCGACTTTCTGTTGCCAAAGCGTGTCTATATTGACTTAAAGTACTTTCATACTGGGACTTAATTTTTGTATCTTCCAACTCTACTAATTTATCACCTGCTTTGACTTTGTCACCTTGTTTAACAAAAATATTGGAAATAATACCTCCTTCTTGGTGTTGAATTATCTTCTTGTTACTATTTGCTACAACAACACCCACTGCCACAGCAGCACTATCAAGAGGAGCAAGACTTCCCCACAAACCTCCAACTAATACAAAGAAGATTATTATATATACCCCAAAAAGAATAGGAGCTCTAGCAGTTTGTACTACATCATTGCGATCAACATCATTATTTTTTGTAACAAAATTGACGAAACGATCAAGGTAATATAACGTATTTTGAATTGCCTTAGAAAGACCTACTACCATCTTTTGTGATAGAGTGCCTCCCTTTGATTTATTCGCGTGTATCAAGTCATTTTGTAGCGACAACAGCTGTTTAAGTTGCTCCGCTGTAAATGCTGGCTTATTAGTTGGCTTTTCTTCCATATATTTAAAACTTTATTCGTTAATGTGAATTACACCGCTCTGTAACAGCTTAACTCGATTTTGCACCTCTTCTTGAGTACCGTAGAGAGCCACTGCCCCATCTTGTAATACCAAAATCTTATCTACCACTGATAATACAGAAGGTCTATGAGAGATAACAACTACAGCTATACCCTTAGATTTAGCGTGCTTTAAAGAGTTTGATAGTGCCATTTCACCTGCCTCATCAAGGTTTGCATTAGGTTCATCTAAAATAAGTAGCTTAGGATTACCATAAAATGCTCTAGCAAGACCAACACGTTGTTTTTGTCCACCAGAGAGATTAGAGCCAGCTGTTCCAATATCCGAATCGTAACCATCTGGTAATCTTAAGATCATCTCATGAGCTCCAGCAATTTTAGCTGCCTCAATTACTTTTTCTGGATCAGCATTTTCAGCCATCCTAGCTATATTCTGTTTTATGCTACCACTAAATAATTCTATCCCTTGTGGCAAATATCCTACATGCTTACCAAAATCTTCTCTATTCCAGCGATAAATTTCCCCGCTATCAAGTCTAACAGTTCCTGATGCGGCTTTCCATACCCCAACTAGAACTTTAGCTAAAGTTGACTTACCTGCAGCAGAAGGTCCAATAACTGCTAATATTTCTCCAGGCTGAACGGCAAAAGATACACACTTTAAAATATATCTTGGTACTGGTGGTTGTGGCATATGTGGAGGCACTGGAAACGAATAATAAATATTTTCTACAGTTAAATGTCCTTCGACATTTGGAATTGGCATTGCTTCTTCTCTTGATTTATACGAAGCAAATAACTGATTGATATTTTTATAAGATTTTAGAGCTCCACTCATACTTTTCCATAATTCAATAGCATTATCGAAAGGTGCTAAAGCTCTACCAACTATGATGGAACTCATAATCATACCACCAGTAGTCATATCTCTTCCTGAAGTGCTAACAACCACATAAGCACCAATACCAGTTACAAGCATTTGCATAATATTACGAATAAATCTGGAAAAATTAGAGATAGCACCATTACGATAACTAGCAATGGATTGCTTCTCCAAAGCAGCAATATTAAATTGGTGCCAATTTGCCGTGACATTTTTCATCATCCCCATAGCTTCTACAACTTCTGAATTCCTATTAGCAATATCAGCTTGGGTCATACCCTTTATGGAGAATTCAGTAGCCTCACCAAGAGTTCTATTAGTTGCGGCAGCATTAAAGAAAGCCGTAGATACGATAATAATAGCACCAACTAATGTTAAAATCCCAATATATGGGTGAATTAAGAAAATTACTACTATATAGACAACACTCCAAGGGGCATCAAATAAAGTATTAATACCAGTACTAGTTACAAAAGTTTTTATTGTTTGAAAATCACGAAGTAATTGGCTAGCACCAGTATTAGTACGGGTTGCAGCAGCTGAAATAGAGTGACCAAAAATTACAGGGGCAACTGTTTTGTCCAACCATTCACCAACTTTAATTAAAGTGAATGATCTAGCAATTTGTAATAACCCATAAATAAAATAGATTGTACCAATAATAATGGACAACCACATTAATGTCCATGTGTTACCACTTCCTATAACTCGATCAAGAACTTGTAATGAATAAAGAGGGGTTATCAACATTAATAAGTTAATAACAAACGCGAAACCAAAAACTATCCAAAAAGCAATCTTGCACTTTTCAAGAGCACTATTTAGAGGGTTTGCTACTTGAGTTGCTAATGCACTATTATTTTTCATATTACCATTATTATATCATATTATTTTACTATATAGTTAGTAAAAATTATATTATTTGCAATATTTTCTAAGTCGGATATTATATATGTAATAAATATATATATCAACTTCTTTATTAGATTTAGAGTCCAACAATAATGTAAATAACCATTTCTATTCAAAAAAAACAGCCACATACTTTTACTTCAAGTACGACAATGCTAAGGTGTTAATATATCAATTTTTTCAAGGATTTCAACTATCTCGGTACATAAAATTAAAAAATTACCTAGAAAAATAACCCGAAAGTCTAAGGTATATTATAGATTTCTATCTTTATGTGGAGATAAAACATCTATAGGTACAGGGTCACACCCACCATGACAAAAAGGGTTACACCTGACTATTCTCTTAATAAATAACCATGATCCTTTAATATTACCGTGTATCACTATTGCTGACTTAGCATATTCTGAACATGACGGATAGAAACGGCAATTAATACCAAGTAAGGGAGAGATAAAAAATTGATAAAACCAGATAAATATAAGCAATAAATTAAAGCGATGTTTCATTTTGATCACGGTTACTTAAAAAAAATATGTTATCACAAGAATTTGGGATTCTACTTAATATATCTAACTCGATTAGCATTACACCCTGGGACTAAACAGATAAAAGTTCTTCAATAGTTTCCATAATGATCTCCCTATATAAAATTTATTTTGTCTTAGCACAATATCCGTTAAAGAGTAATTATCTCATTGACATTTCATTTAAAACAAAATCAATTAATTTTCTTGAAATACTTGCTCTCTCTGGTAATGTAGGAAGTGTATCTACATTAAACCATTGAGCATCTTCTATTTCTTTTTTATCCAATGTAATGTTGCCTGATAAATAATCAGCTTTGAAAGCAATCATAAAACTATCAGGAAATGGCCAAGTTTGACTACCAACATAAGTTATATTCTTTACTTCAATACCTACTTCTTCTCTAAGCTCGCGCTTAATAGCCATTTCTGCCGTTTCTCCTATATCTACAAATCCAGCAATTGCACTGTACACTTCCATTGGGAATTTAGGTGAGCATGCAAGGAGAATTTGATTTTTATTCTTTACTAACACAATAATTGCTGGAGAAAATCTAGGAAAAAATGAGTACTTACACATAGTGCATTTTTTCTCAGTTGTTTTAATCATAGATTTGAGTGGATGACCACACTTGCCACAAAACTTTGATTGAATATCCCACTGTAACCAATGATATCCCTTCAAAACAAGTTCTTGTAGGTTGGAACTTATAGTTGATAAATAAGGTTTAACTGATAAAACTTCATAATCTAATTCATTAAAATTTTTATCGGAAGATGCCAACTCACAATTAAGTACAACTGTTGAATCAAGTAAGTGAAACGCATTTATTGTAGTAATATTAAGTTCTGCTAGTTTTTTTTAAAAGAAGAGATTGGGGTATTTATTTTTTTGTTTATTAAAATACCATCTTCAGTAAAAAATATAGAAGGATTATCTTGAAATAAAGTCATAAAATATGCCCAATCAGGTTCATTACTTTCAATACTAGTGCATATTGCCACCATTTATTTCTCCTAAAATTTCCCATTGTACTTTATACTTATCAACAAAGATAAATCCACCCAGATTATTTGAGGCTTCAGATAAAATAGTGTGCTTGGTTTCCTCATCAACAAAAAACTTTATATCTTTTTCAAATTTTCTGCAAGGACTAAAAATAGTACTTAATTTATTAGGATTACTTAGTAAGTTTGTATTTTTTTCAGACTTTACTCTTTCAAATATTGTACTAAGATCATCAACATAAAATTTCATTATAATGCTATTGCTGTTATTATAATCATACTTTAGGTTATGAAATTTTGCTATTTCATAAACATATTTACTAAAGCCTAGATTTAAAAAACGGACGCTTGCGTCAATAGTAGTAACATCAACTGGGGAATTCTTTAAAATATCTTTTAAATCTACATATTCCTGAATGTGATCTATCTGATACAAAGGTTTTGCATTAAATATTTTATCATAATATTCAGTGGCAGTATCTAAATTATCAACTATAGTAGCAGCAACAACAGTCGTGTATGAATTCCAATTAACCATAGCATTCTCCTAAATAAATAATTTTTGATAAAACAATAGTTCGTTTTATCTATGTAGTCATACTGGACTCGAATGAAAAGTTTTATTTTTAAAATTTTCAACTGAGTAAACTCCAGTTTGATAGTGTAAATCATAAATTTCATCAACAGAAAAATATTGAGAGTTCGGAAAAGATAATTTATTATTACTAAGCACAGTAAAAAACTTTTCTCCTGACTTTCTAACTTGTATGATATTCTTAGCCATTTAATCTCCCCCTGAATGTCAAAAAACTGTAAGTTTTTGACCACCAAAGACAAGATTTTTAGAAGAAATGAATCTAGATTGGTGGTCTGGGAGTTAGCAAAACTGCCAGCAGACAGCTATGATAGCCGTCGGGCTTAAATGTAAACACTTAAGCCGAACATACGACTACCATCCCCCCGACCATAAAAGACCGAGAAGCATCATCTTTACGGTTTAATGCATACCGTTGTTAGATAGAGGGTTCTGAATCCCCAAAGTTACTTCATAGTAATTCCGCCTTAAATTCTAAATATATACACCCCTAAAGTCAATATAATGTTTTTATGATTCAACTATTTATTAAATTGACCATTTTTATAATTTTAGCTAAACTGTATATAGTTGTAGATTTATATTAATCTTAATATTATAGGTATATATCATGACAGCACTAAAAAGTTATATAGATAGTAATGGCAGACTTGCTATCCCAGCTAAGATTAGAAAAAAGCTGCAACTTAAAGCAGGTGATGAAGTTTCTATTAAATATAAAGGTTTTGAATTAATAGTTTCAACTTTTCATGCTAATATAGAAAGAGTCAGAAATATTTTAAGTAAATACAAGGATATTGATTTACAAAAAGAGTTGGAGATTATGAGAAGTGAAGATGTCAACAGGTTCTAAATCTTTGATCAAGACAAAAAAATATTTGCTTGACACATCGGCAATTATTGCCTTATTAAAAAAGAATCAGGTTATAAAATATTAGAGGATGTTATCGCAAGTAGTGCTATTTCATCAGTTAATTTAAGTGAATTAGTTTCTGTTCTGACTAGGCTCTTTACTAATTATATTTTTCGTGGATTGCTTTGTTGTAGCAAAGCTGCTCCTCGCTAATAGACACTTGAAGTATCATATATAATATATGACATTTTTAGCAAAAAACCTATAACCAAGATAACTGAAAAAAGTAACAATAATAGCTACAATAATAGACTTGATAATCATGAATGTATCTGGCAGTATTCCTTCTGTTATTAAGAATTGAACTGGTCTTATAACAAGAAAAATAGGATTAATCTCAAAAAATATTCTTTTTGATTCTGGTACCATAGAATATGGGTACACTATTGGTATACTCCAATATACAACACTAAAAATTAGATTTAAAATTTGAGGAACATCTCGTATATATGGGGTTAAAAATGCAAAGGCAATGGAACTACTGCACACTGAAATAACCAACGGTAAGACAAGAATTGGTACAAATAATACATTTATACTAAATCTTTCAGGATATAAAATTATAAAAGCTATATACATAGCTACAAACGAGTAAATTAGGTTATAAACTTGTGCTAAACTGTCTGATATAGGAAAGATGGTTCTAGAAATTATGATCTTTTTTATAATTCCACTACGACTAGTTAATGAATTTGATGATATATTTAAACTAGTAACAATAAACGTCCATAATGGTATAGCTCCAACTAAATTCATAATCATTGTTTCTCTTGGTTGTTTAAGTAAAAATCCAACAAAAAATGAAATGGTTATTATATGGACAAAAGGCTGAACTAAACCCCATAACGAACCCAAGAAAGAATCTTTATTTTGACGAGATATAGAAGCTTGGGTTAATAATATTACTGACAACCAGTATTTTTTGGAAAAAAAATACTTTAACATTAGTAATTCCCACTATTATAAATTTCTAATATTTCACTTGGATTGCCATCGGAGATAATACTACCTTCTTTTAATAAGATACATCTATTACAATTATCCCTAATAATATTTTCCTGATGACTTACTAATATTAGAATTGGTATATTTTGTAACTTATTCTTCATAAAATTAGTAGATTTTTCAACAAAATAACTATCACCAGTAGCAAAAATTTCATCTAACAAAAGAATATCTGCATCTTGAAAAACCGATACAGAGAAAGCTAATCTTGATAACATACCAGAACTATAATTTTTTACTGGTAAATCTATCTTACTACCTAGTTCAGAAAAAATTATAATCTCTCGTTCTAATTCTTTACTGTATCTACTTAACATATTATTATAAAGCATAAGCATTTTAATATTTTCTCTGCCAGTTTGCTCTAACTCAAATCCTATGCCAGTCTCAATGATAGCGGCAAAATCACCATGAACTTTAACTGTTCCAAATTTTAATGGATAAATTCCAGCAATTACCTTAATCAAAGAACTTTTGCCTGAACCATTACTACCAATAAATGCAATTTTTTCACCTGTTTTACAGGAAAAATTTATATTATTTAAGATAGGAATTGACGAAGGAAAAATATTACCCCCTTTAATAAGAAAACGCCTTAAGCTTTCTACTCTTTGTTGATTGTTGATTCCTTCGACAAAACCATCAACTATTTCTATAGATACTAGTTTAGACGTCATATGCTAAAAACATGATTTACATTTTTATTGAAGAATCAATCCATTCTTCAATAGCATTTTTAGGAAATAATCCAGTCTTAGTAGCTAGTTGTTTGCCATCCTTGAATAGAATCATCGTAGGTATAGCACGGATACCTAAACTTGAAGGTATATTATGATTTTGCTCTATATCCATTTTAACAATTTTTACCTTTCCTACCAATTCCTTACTCAATTCTTCAAGAATAGGGGTCAATATTTTGCATGGTCCACACCATTCAGCCCAAAAATCAACTAATACAGGATCAGTAGATTGTAAAACTTCTTTATCAAAAGAATCATCTGTTATATTACTTGTCATAGTCCATTAATTATTTAGTTATTAAACACACTATTATCATAAATTTTATGATACAATAGTTCCTACATATTAGCAATAACTTGTTGCATAAGCCAAGATTATAGTTATACTTTTTTAAGTATAGCTATCCGATTAGCATTACTCCATCTATTATCAGGGGGCATAATTTTATGAAGCAAACCATTTCTGATTATTTTCCTGGGTTACTTCATCGTTACTAATTACTAGCTTCTCACTAATAGACATCTATGAATTTAGTGTAATGTTATTTGGTTAGCCATATGTACATATTTAATACTTTCAAGAAAATTAAAATTATCATGAGGAGGATCAAATGAGTAAGCAAAATAATGGTATTAGTAATACTAATCATTGTAAATTTTCTGCACCTAGAGAAGGAATAGAACCAAGTTGTGTTGTGCTAACCTATTCAGTTAGCACAACATTAGACCAAGCATTAACTGCTTTGCAAGAAAGAGGATCAAGTGTACATTACATAATAGATAAATATGGTAAACAATATCAATATCATAATGGCTTAGAGTCAAAAACATTTTTTGCCGGCGATAGTAGTTGGAAAGGGAAAAAAAATGTTAATGATTTTGGCATATCTATCATGTTTATTAATGATTCAAAAAATGAATTTACACCTTATCAAATAGAAAAATCAAAAGTATGTCTTACAGATATTAAAGAAAGATATCCTGATTTAAATATTAAGGATGATCTTGTTGGTCTTGGTGAAGTAGCTGAAAGACATGTGGCACCTGGAAAACTCTTTCCTTGGAAAATTCTTGCAGAAGCTGGTTTTGGTAAATTTATAGACACTACAAAAGAACAACAAGAAAAAATACTAATATGTAAGGATGCTCAAGGAGAAACAGTTTCTAATGTTCAATCTCAGTTAAAAAATCATGGTTACAATATTTCAGTTGATGAAAAATGTGGTGACAAAACTGTAAAATGGTTTGAGAAATTTAATGCACGATATGTTCCAGAACAAAAATTATCAAATAGTTGGTCTGAAGCAGATCAATATGTTTTAGATAATATTCATCCTAATCATGTCGTTGATTTAGTAGGTGATTCTCCAAGCATATAACAATATGTAATTCGAGCGTCATTGTGAGGAGAATGGATTGCCACGACCACTATGTGGTCTCGCAATGACGTCTTGTACTTTTAAACACTCGCTATTTATCATAATTTGTTAAAACATACTTATTACGATCATAATAAAGTTTCATAATCACAGAAGCAGTTTCTTCTATAGATCTTCTTGAAACATCAATTATTGACCATCCTTGTTGTTCACAAATTTGTTTTACTTGCATACATTCTTCCTGGACTACTTTAAAATTAGTATAGCTAGTATTATCACTTATCTGTAAAGAATGCATTCTAGTTTCTCTTATTTCAATCAATCTAGCTGGATCAATAACTAAACCAATTATAAGTTGTTTTGTTACATTTCCCAAAATATCTAAAAATGGATAACCATGTATATAAGGTATATTTGCCGTTTTAAATCCATTATATGCTAAATATACAGAAGTCGGTGTTTTTGACGTCCTAGAAGGACCAACCAGAATAATATCAGCTTCGTCTAATTCACTAGTCATCTGACCATCATCATGTCTAAATGTATAATCAATAGCATGAATTTTATCAAAATAACTTTCATCAAATTCATAATCATAAACTAAACTTCCTTCTGTTTCTACACCTAAAAAATCTGAATTTTCTTTTACAATTCTACCTACGACAGAAATACAAGGAATTTTCAAATCATAACAAAATTTAGTTAAATTTCTTCTTAGTTCATAATCTAAAATAGTGTATAATACCAAGCCTGGCTTCATTTTAATTTTTCTCAAAACCTCATTCAATAATTCTGCATTTCTTAACATTGGCCAATGATATAATTTTGACTCAATTTTACTAAATTGTGACAAAGAAGTATGAGATGCATGCTTAACTGCTTGTACTGAAGAGTCTGAAACCAAGTGAATAACTAGCTTATTCATAACTTATTAGTATTTGTGGATAATTTTTTATTCATACTTTAATATCTATATTAAAAATAACCAGTAACTAGGTATATATATCATGTATCAAGAGGTTAATAACCTATAAAATACAAAGAATAACTTTGTGGATAATTTTGTGTGTAAAATGCTAGATATCCAATATCCATCACGTTTCCTAACTTTAAACACATAAATTACTATAATTATCCACTAAAAAAATAATTATATAAATATATGTGATTAATAATTACAATCAATATATTATACTAAGTAATTTAACAATAAAAAATGTGTATAACTACGTGTATATATAATATATATACATATAAACAATCTCTACAACAACTAAAAAAATACTATATAACTATATAGATTAATATGGACTATATTTATGAACCAGATATTACAAACTTTTAAGAAAAATAATAATTATACACCAATTTGGCTAATGCGTCAGGCTGGTAGATATTTACCTGAATACCAAAAAATAAGAAAAACTGTTAGTGGTTTCCTAAATTTATGTTATGATGTTAATAAGGCTGTAGAAGTTACCTTACAACCAATAAGAAGATATAATTTTGATGCAGCTATAGTTTTTTCTGATATTCTTGTTTTACCTGATGCACTAGGATGGGATGTTAAATTTGAAGAAAATATAGGACCAATATTACGTAAATTTCAATCAAAAGAAGATTTTAAATATCTTAAAGAAAATTCTAGTGAAAAATTAAATGTAGTTTATGAGATAATAAATAAAATTAAAGCAAATTTGCCAACTAATACTGTACTAATAGGCTTTGCCGGTAGTCCATGGACGGTAATGACTTATATGCTTGAAGGAAAAGGTAAGCAAAGTTTTGAGACAAGTAAAAGATTTATTTATGAAAATAATAATTTAGCACGAGAACTTCTAGACTTTATAACTGAGAAGACTATTATCCACTTAATAGGACAAGTAATAGCTGGAGCGGACTTAGTACAATTATTCGATTCATGGGCAGGGATATTAGAAGAAACAGAATATGACCAGTTTGTTATACAACCAACAAAAAAAATAGTAATAGCTTTAAAAAAACAATTTCCTTACTTACCGATTATAGGTTTTCCAAGAGGTTCTGGACTTTTATATGAAAAATATATTAATAATACTGGCGTAGATGTTATTGGGGTTGATCAATTTGTACCGGTTAGTTCTATGAAATTATGGAGCGAAAAAATTATTGTACAAGGTAATCTGGATCCTTTTATATTACTTACTAATCAAGAGATTATTGAGGAAAAAGTTAGTAAAATAATTTTAAATTTTAAAAGAAAGAACTTTATATTTAATCTTGGACATGGTATATTACCAAATACACCAGTTGAAAATGTTGAATTTTTAGTTAATTATGTCAGAAAATTTAGATATTAAAATCTCTCAAAAAAAAATAGCTATTGTACTTTTTAATCTTGGTGGACCAGATAGTTTAAGCTCAGTTAGGCAGTTCTTATTTAATTTATTTTATGACAGAGCGATTATTAATCTACCAAATCCTCTAAGATTTATTATTGCTAAAATAATATCAATTACCAGAAATAAAAAATCTCAAAAAATATACTCTCTAATAGGTAATAAGTCACCTATTTTACAGGAAACAGAATCTCAGAAAGGTGCCATTATAGAAAAGTTAAAAAATACTATAAATGATGATTTTAGAGTTTTTATAGCAATGCGTCATTTTTTCCCTAATTCTGAAGAAGCCGTAAGAAGAATAAATGAATATAATCCTTCAGAAATAATATTATTACCATTATACCCACATTTTTCTAGTACTACTACTGGGTCTTCGATTAAAGATTTTGTATCTTCTTTCCAAAAAAATATATATTCAAATTTAGATATACCAATTAAAACTATTTGTTGTTATCCCATTGATGATCAATTTATTAAATCTCACTTACTGTTAATAAAAAAATCGTTAAAAAAGTTGAAAAACAAATGTATTTTTCGTATATTATTTTCAGCTCATGGACTGCCTACAAAAATAATAAAAGCAGGTGATCCTTATCAATGGCAAATTGAAAAAACTGTAGAAAATATAGTGTCTAATCTTAACATAGATAATTTAGATTATAAAATAACTTATCAAAGCCGTGTTGGTCCGGTGGAATGGTTAAAACCTAACACAGAGGATGAAATTGAAATAGCTGGTAAAGAAAATAAACCTCTTATAATAGTTCCAATAGCATTTGTATCAGAGCATGTTGAAACATTAGTAGAATTAGATATTGAATATAGAAAAATATCTGACAAATATGGGATAGAATATATTAGAACTCCCACTATGGGGGTAAATGAATTATTTATTAATAGTTTAACTAAGATGATATCAAATTTAATTGATTGTGGAGAAGAAACGAAAAACTTAATATGTAGTTCAATTAACAAGAAAATATGTCCTGGTAATTTTACTATGTGTCCTTGTATAGTCAATTCAGGAGAATTTAGTGACGTTATAAATCCGATTAGTATTTAGCTTCAGCGTCATTGCGAGAAGCCACTTTAGTGGCGACAAAGCAATCCAAAAAAACGATTAAAATGGATTGCTTCGGAGGTTTATGCCTCTTCGCTAATAGACAGCACGATGGGTGCTTATTTGGCACTAAATTAGGTTAATTGACTATGAATTTAAAAATTTAAGTAACAGGAGATAATATTAATGGCTAGTTATTATTTATGGTTTAAAGCATTCCATCTTATATCGGCAATTTCTTGGATGGTGGGTTTATTATACTTGCCAAGATTATATGTATATCATTCTAGAGTTGCGGTAGGGAGTGAATCTGATAAAACATTTCAGTTAATGGAAAGTAAGTTGCTCAGAATAATTATGAATCCTGCTATGATAAGTACCTATACTTTAGGTATAATCAATAGTTATATATATGGGTTAGTAGCTTTAGGAACATGGTTTTATATAAAAATGACAGCAGTTTTATGCATAACTATTTTTCACGGTTTATTATCTAGATGGCGAAAGAATTTTGTTGATGGAAAAAATAATCATTCTGAGAAATTTTATCGTATGGTCAATGAAGTTCCGGCATTATTGATGATCATAGCGGTTATTATGGTTATTGTTAAACCATTTGATTAATTTTATGCAATTACCTATTAGTGCATTGAAAAAATAATGTATAATAAAGTGATTTAAAGAATTGGCTCCGTAAAAAGGCGAGCTTTCACGGAAAAAAAGCTATAAGTACAAGACTTCATTGCGAGAAGGTGCATAAGCATTAGTTTAAGAAGATAAAGTAGAAAAGTCGTCATTGCGATCCACCGTAGGTGGCGTGGCAATCCATTTCTAATCACTTTTCTGGATTGCTTCGTCGACATAAGGTCTCCTCGCAATGACGGTTTTTCAATTATTGTTTTCTTAAACTGACGCTTATGCGAGAAGGCGTGATCCGACAAAGCAATCCATACCTGGTCATTTTTGGATTGCCGCGTCGCCGCAAAGCGGCTACTCGCAATGACATTTATTCAAATCATTTTAGTATATAATTAAGTATGATAAAATAGTATAAAAATGAATTTTAATGCAAATTGCTAAAATATTATTGCCATTGGCTAATCTTTTTCCATTGGATTATTCAATTCCAAATGAATTAGAATTAGCTATAGGGGATTTAGTAATAGTCCCTTTTAGAAATAAGGAACTAACTGGTATAGTCTGGCAGTTAGATATTGAAGTTTCAGAGAAATATAACAAAATCAAATCTGTTAAACAGAAAGTACCACTTGAATTTAAACTTAATCAAGAGATATTATCGCTAATTAAGTGGGCTGCTAATTATTACATGGTAGAGCTTGGTTCAATTGCAAAGTTGGTTTTACCAATTGATATTGCTGAGCAACCTATAAAAATAAAACATCAAGAATTAAATAAAGATTTTACTTTACCACCCCTCTCAATAGATCAACAAAAGGCACTTTCTCTATTAAGTCAATCAGATAAACCATCAATTATTAAGGGAGTAACCGGATCAGGTAAAACAGAAATTTATTTCCATTTATTAGCTGAATATTTGAGGAAAGGTAAGCAAATATTGATAATGTTACCAGAAATTGCTTTAAGTCAACAAATTATAAATCGTTTTATAGAAAGATTTGGATTTAATCCGATAATATGGAATTCGGCAGTTACTAAAGCTCAGAAAAAGATGATTTTAAGAGGTTTGCTGAACAATGAAATTAAAGTCATAATTGGTGCTAGAAGTAGTTTATTTCTACCGTATCCTAGTCTTGGATTAATTATTATTGATGAAGAGCATGATAGTTCTTATAAGCAAGATGATGGTATATTATATAATGCTCGTGACGTAGCAATATTGCGAGGAAGCCTATCTGCAACAAAAGTAGTATTATGCTCAGCTACTCCATCTATTGAAACAATTTATAATGTAAATACAGATAAATATCAATTAATTGAATTGTCAAGTCGTTACCAAGATGCAACTTTACCAGAAATTCAAATAATAGATATGAAGAAGGAAAATTTACCAAAAAATTCTTATTTATCTACAAAGTTAATAGAGTCAATTCGTGAAAAGCTGGCAAGCAAAGAGCAAGTATTATTATTTCTAAATCGTAGAGGTTATGCTCCGTTAATGTTGTGTAAACTTTGTGGTTATCGTTTTACTTGTAATTCTTGTTCTGCTTGGTTAGTGGTACATAAATCTAGTAAAAAACTTGAATGTCACCATTGTGGTTATCAGAGTAGGATTCATATTGTTTGTCCAGATTGTTTAGAAAAAGATTCTTTAACTATATGTGGTCCTGGAATTGAGAGAATTGAAGAAGAAACTAGGAGTATTTTTCCTGATAGTAAAATTTCTGTAATTAGTAAAGATCATTCTCAAAAATCTAAAGATATACAAGAATTACTATATAAAATGGAACATTTGGAAATTGATATTTTAATTGGTACTCAGATGATTACTAAAGGTTATCATTTTCCCAATCTTACCTTAGTGGGTGTTATTGATGCTGATCTTGGAACAGTTAATAGTGGAGATTTACGATCAAGTGAACGTAACTATCAGTTACTTCATCAAGTTGGAGGTAGGGCAGGAAGAGAAGATAAAAAAGGTGTAGTATTAATGCAAAGTTATTATCCAGATAATGCTATATTTAGCTATATAAAAAATGGAGGAGATCAATTTTTGCAATATGAGCTTAAAACAAGACAAGCAGAAAATATGCCACCTTTTACCAAAATGGCATCGATAATTTTATCTGGAAAAAGTGAACATAAAGTGTTTGAAATATCCAGAAATTTAGTTGCCATTGCTCCAAAAAGTTCAGCACGAATACTTGGACCATCTAGTGCCTTAATGTCTAAATTAGCAGGAAAATTTCGCTATCGTATCTTAATCATAGTAGATAGGAAATTTAATCTACAGAAATTCTTGCAAATATGGTTAAGTTTAATCAAAATCCCCTCTTTTTGTCACTTGAAAATAGACATTGATCCTAAGAGTTTTCATTAATTATATATTCATATCAATACTATGTTTTAAAGAACCTCCCCTTTACATACGATACTTGAAAAAACCCCTATATCCTTGACCATTCTTCATCTGTTAAATCTGTTGGATAATTTCTTATGCTCATTGTTTTATATTTCTTGCTAATAACACTTTATTTACTTCAGCATACTTTAATTTTAGTTAGAGGACAAGATATCAAGTGAAGATTTATTAAGATTTAGTGATATTATTCACTAATTTTTATTATTCTACTTTTAATATTATTTTTTTCTTGCTATCATTAATAACTAGTATATTGGTGGTAAAAAAAATGATAGGGTACCCTCAAGAACAAAGAAGTTTAAAAAAAACAACAAAAAGAAACTATGTGGTTATTGTCAATAGGAACCTTCCTTGAATATTTTGATTTGATGATATATGTTCACATGGCGATATTTCTTAATGAATTATTTTTTCCAAAAACCGACCCACACACTACTTCTTTGTATTATGCAGCTACTTTTTGCTCAACTTACTTACTTAGACCGTTAGGTGCTTTAATATTTGGATGGATATGTGATAATATAGGGCGTAAGCAAACAGTTATCATCACAACTATTACAATGGCTGTATCATGTGTTGTTATGGCTAATCTGCCTACTTATGCACAAATAGGGAGCTTAGCGGCTTGGATAGCGATCATCTGCCGAGCTGTTCAAGGTATATCTTCTATGGGTGAAATAGTAGGGGCAGAACTTTATTTAACTGAAATGCTTCATCCACCTATACAATATGCAAGTGTTGGATTGATAGGGGTTTGTGCTATCCTAGGAACGTTAGCTGCTTTAGGAGTTGCCTCACTTGTTGCTTCTCATATCTTTAACTGGCGTATGGCATTTTGGACGGGTGCAATAGTTGCCTTAATTGGTTCAGTAGCTCGTACAAAATTAAGAGAGACACCAGAATTTGCTGATGCAAAGCGTCGAATAAAAAAAGTTTTAAGAAAAACTAATACCGATATAAATATTTTACAAGACTATCCTCTTTTGCAAGAAAAAGTTAATAAAAAAACAGCAATAGCTTTCTTTTTATTACAATGTGCCTTACCGGTATGTGTTTATTTTATTTATATATATTGTGGTAATATTTTAAAAACTAGCTTTGGTTATACATTGTCCGAAGTTATTTATCATAATTTTATTGTTTGTCTAATGGAGGTGTTAGTCACATTAATATTATGTTATTTAAGTTTAGAAGTGTATCCATTAGTAATCATGAAAATTATACTGCTAATATTTTCTATTTTTATGACATTTTGTCCTTATTTATTGAATAATATTAATTTTCCTTATCAGTTATTTTTCATTCAATTCTTTATAGTTTTATTTGGGAAATGCCTAAGTCCTGCTATTCCCATTTGTTTAAAAAGCTTTCCTATATTAAAACGTTTTACCTGTGCTAGCATTACATTTGCTGGATCTCGTGCTTTAATGTATGTTATTAGCTCTTTTTGTTTTGTCTACCTTATTGAGTATTTTGGCAATTGGGGAATATGGTTTATTATGATTCCGACAATTATCGGTTTTGTCTATGGGTTATCTCATTTTGAAAATCTGGCAAAACCAGCTTAAATCATCCACTCAAAGAAATGTATAGTCTAGAGCAAGTGGGTCATGGGTAATAGGTAAGTTTTGATAACAGAGGTCTGCTAATTGTTGCTCGGCTGTTGGTATTTCCAAGTAGAAACAAAGAGTTACAAAATAGGCTATAGTTTCCTTAACTATCTTCAGTGCCTTTTCCGGTGATTTAACCCCTATTGTTTGTAGGTTGTGAATACGGTCAAATAATTTAATCAATGCCACGTCAAATCTCTTTTGTTGAGATAATAAATTCAAAATCTCTTTGGAGCTAATCTTGCCGTAAGGTTTGATCCTTGTTAGAGCTTCCACTTGGCTAGCAACGTTACTGCCAAAAATTCGAGAAATCATCTCTTTGGTAAGGACTGTATCTTCGATCGTGTCATGCAGTAAACTAGTAACGATCATGTCAGTTCTAAACAATTGGCAAATTTCTTGGGCTGTGTATTCGGCAACCATGTAAGCTACTTCTATTGGATGAGAGTAAAAAGGTTCACCCGATTGCCTCATTTGACTATCATGATATTTCTTAGCGTAATAGATAGCTTTGATAATTTCTCTGATATCTACTGGATGAGTCACTTTTTCATTTAGTAAAATCAATTTATTAAGTAACTTAGCAGAATATTCGCAAGGCTTAAACTTTGTCTGCCAATTTTTAAGATCTTCCATAAAATACCTCTCCATTATTTTAATTGTACATTAAATTAAAATAATATTACCAATTATTTTATGATATATTTTAAAAATTCTTTTGGAATTTATGACAAAGGTTTTCAATTACCTGCTCATAAGCAATGAGATCGAGTATAGTCTAATTAATAGTTATCGTAGGCAACCTTCTAAACTTTTGACGGAGCGACTAAATAGTCCAATTAACAATCCTCCGGCTATAAGTATAATAGATAACCAAATAAGACTCATCATTGGTTTGTAATATATTTTTGCATGAATTACATCATCATCAATTTTACTTAACACCGCGTAAAGATCATAAGTTAAATAAGAATATATATTACTTTCTTGGGATAGTTGTTTTTCTATTATATAAAATCTATTTTCAGGCTTTAATATAGTGATGTTATTTTGTTGATCTTGAATCCAAAATTCAGCAATTTGCCGATAATAGTTTTGGGCTGATGATACTCTAATATCTTTTAAAGTAACTTCAAATCCCTTGGCTAGTACCTTGTCTCCAACTTTGCCTATAAAATCTACTTCGCTTTGTAATAATGAATTAACAGTAATAGTTAAAACAAGTAAGCCAAAGCCTAAATGTCCTAAAATCATGGCAATATTGGCTTTTAGTTTGGTTCTAAAAAAATTGCTCTTTGTTAATACATAGTAACAATTTTGTATTATTAGAAAAAGAGAAAATATCACAGCACATGCTGAAATGAAGCCATACTGAATTTGGTATGAGCTAATAAACGTTATTGCAAAAGAACAAGCTAAGATAATTAGCTGTTGTCTTCTTATGTGATTTGTCTGAGCAATACCAGCTAGTAGAACCGTTGGGATGATAAAAATTATAAAATTATTGATAAAAAATCTTTCACTAATGGTAACAGATTCTTGATATAATAAAGAATAAACTATGGGGTAAATGGTGGAACATAGTAATACTACTAAAGCCGTTAAGAAAAATATACTTCCCCAAACAATAAGCTTGTGCTTAAATTGGTGTCTGTCTAATCCTATCGAATCAGGTTGAGTGATATTTTGCCCTTTTACTAGTAGTAGAACTAAGCTTGATATAGCAATAATAGCAAATATTGCCAGCATATAGATTGCCCGCTCAGCTGATGAGGCAAAAGAGTGAATTGAGGTGATTAGCCCTGAGCGTACCAAGAACGTACTCAAAACTACAAGTAAGAAAGTGAGGAGGGATAAGGTTATCGTCCAATTTTTCATTCGTTCAGATTTGATTGTTACCAAGATTGAGTGATGTAGAGAGATAGCCGACAACCATGGTAGCAGGGAAATATTTTCTACTGGATCAAAAAACCAAAAGCCACCCCAGCCGAGTTCTCTATAAGCCCACCATGATCCTAGGGCTATTCCTAAGGTTAAAAAAATTATTCCTAAATTGCTAAATATTTTAATAGCTCTAAGATTAGCCGAGTCTAAGTTAGAGGTAAGCAACATAACGCAAGCCGATGTAAAAGGGGCGACATAACAGACCGAACCTAGATATAATATAGGTGGATGTATTATTAGGGCAATATCTTGAAGCATAGGGTTTAAGCCGAGACCCTGAGTGGGACGGAATGATAGGCTGTCAAATGGGTTGGAGGTAAAATAAATGAAGCTATTGAACAATATTTGTATTAGTGCTAGTACAATTATGTGGTAGACTCGAGCTGGCCGGCTATTAAATAGAGCAATATAAATAACTCCTATAGTTTGCAATAAACACAGCCACAACAGGATAGACCCCTCATGACTCGCCCAACTAGCCGCGATTTTAAATCCTAGCGGCTTTAATGTACTAGAATTTAGAAAAACATTCTGTATAGAAAAATCCGATATAATGAATCCACACACTAATAACAAAAAAGATAGTAATGTGGACAGCCAGCTAAAGTAAAAAAATAAAGTACCTGCACGATATGAAGCGGTAATAACTGCTAGTATACTGAACAGCATTGCCAATATTTGTAAATAATTACCAAAATTACTAATCACTTTCAGATTCTTTATTTGGTAAAACAATAACTTTTATGCTATCAAGCCTATTGCCTACTTTTTTGCTAATAGTAATACTTAAATTAAATATTTTTATAGATTCTCCTTGATTAGGAATACGCTCAAGTTCATGGATAATTAAGCCGGCTATGGTATTTGCATTATAATCAGGTAAATTCCAATTTAGTTCTCTATTTACATCTCTTATAGTTACAGATCCGTCAATAATAAACTCCACTTCAGATTTCTTTACAATTGTGTCAATAGGATAATCATGTTCATCGATAATAGGACCAACAATCTCTTCTAAAATGTCTTCTAAAGTAATAATACCTTGTAAATCACCATATTCGTCAACAACACAAGCAAAATGGTTTTTTCTTTCTCTAAAAGCATGAAGTTGATGAGTGACCAAAGCGTTATCAGGTATAAACCAAGGCTGACTTATCAATTCCTCGATATTAATTTTTTTTACATCATTATTTTTTTCATAAAGAGCTCGGAGCATATCTCGTATGTGAAGTACACCAATTATGTTGTCCTGAGTGTCTTTCCATAATGGTATTCTTGTATGAGGGCTGGACAATAATGCTTTCCTTACTATCTCCTCTTTAGGCAAATCTATATTGATGGCTACGACATTACTTCGGTGTATCATAATTTCAGATACTGTCATTCTCCTAATATCTAATATACCGCCTAACATATCACGGTCAGATTTATAAACATTACCTTCTTGATGATAATGCTCAATAACTCCCCTAACTTCTTCTGTTCCTGAGATATTTTGTTGCAGATTAATACGAAAAATAAAACAAAACCCTTTAACTATCAATTCAAAGATATAGTTAATTGGTCTCAAAAAATTTAGAAGAAATATAATGGCTGGAGAAGTGAATAACGCTAACTGTTCTGCTTTTGCTACAGCAATAGCTTTTGGTATGATTTCACCAAAAACAATTATCAAGAAAGCCATAACTGCTGAAGCTGCGACAGTACCATTATCACCTAGCCAATCGATAAACATACTGGTAGAAATCGTAGTACAGACAGTATTAAATAAGGTATTGCCAATTAGTAATGTGCCAATTACTTTTTCTTTTTCCTTTAGAACTTGTAATACAATCGTGGCACGTTTAATACCTTCTGCCTTAATTTTTTGTATTTTCCCAGGAGACGAGGCGGTTATAGCCGTTTCAGTGGCTGAGAGTAGTGCGGAACATCCTATCATTAGAACAATAATGATTATCAAAAAAATAGTCATTGATCCTTGTATAAATTATTTAGCATAAACCTGATTATATTGCTAACTGAACAATTCCCCTAATACTTTTTTGCTGAAAAAATGGCGAAGGCAATCTCTTTCCTGAGTAGGCAAAAATTTATAAAAGTTTAAGCCTTATAATTAATTATTCACCTTACACATGGCGTTTAAAAGTTATAGGGAAAATAGCTTGGTACTATTAGCGAGGAGCCACTTTGGTGACTACGAAGCAATCAGTGGATTGCCACGACCACTACGTAGTCTCGCAATAACGTTAGTTTGCATGGATATACTAATCGGGTTAGCTATAATTTACAGCTAAACAGGGTCAAACATAGAATTACTTTAGCTATTTCCAACAGCCCCCTAGGTAAGTCTATTATTCTATTTCATCACAAAATACTGTGTTATCAGTCTGTATATTACTGAATGTTCCTCTTTTATTTTTTGTATGCCATTCATATTGATTTGCACCATATAATGCTCCACTAGCTGATATCCTACCAGTAAAAATCAAAATCTGGTTTTCTTCCCCAACTGGAATAAGTGCTAAAGTATTAGCTTCCTTATTCAGATACCTTATATTTATTTTTCTTCCATCTGTACAGCTATAATTTACATTCTTAACTTGTAGTTTCCCATCCCCAGGAATAATTAAATTTTCTTGTGCTTTATAATTCTTCCAGAAAGCAAAAAATATAATTACTAAAAAAATAGTAAGAATTACCAGCTTATTTTGAACTAGTTTCATAGTTTACCCTATTTTTCTATTATTAGATTCTATTCATCTCATAATAAACTAATACCTTACTTCTGCACAAAGATCAATACTTTAAACAATAGTCCCATTTTATTGGGAGCAATTAGTCTATCAACTTGCTTGGCTATGATATTTGCCTCTATAATAGGTAATTTACTTTGTAACAGTTGACTTCGTAATAATATACCATTGCTAATTAAGAAATCACGTTGAGTTATTGATCCATACACATTTATTCCTATATTTTTTCTTACTGTTTTTAAGGCATAAAAGTCAACATGTGCTGATAAATCGGCTTCTCCTAAAGTTTCAAGTAGTGGATAATATTTATGATTTTTTATCGCTTGTAAAGTAGGGTTATATTGGTTACGCGTCCTCTTTATTGGATCTATATCATAACCGTAATCGATAATTAAGCTAGCCCCACCGAATTGCATTATATGCTTGCTGATAAATTTTACGATTTCTAACGATTTAGGTGATTCTTCTATTACTGCTCCATCATGTGCGTTTGAGTGTTCTTGCAGTAAATAACGCTGTAACTCCTTACTAACCTCTATCTTATCGAATTTAATCTTACCATCAGCTGGGTCAATAATAAGTGTTAGCTCGTACCAAAGCTTTTTGCTTTTAATATATTGCTTAATTGGCATAGCATCAAAAAATTCATTAGCTATTATAATAGAAGGAATTTTAGATATATATTGTATGGATGTATAGTGTTTGATAGGTAGAGCTGTTAACTTTAGGTTTGTTTTTTGTTTTTTGATAAAATGAGGATTAATATCAATTAATTCTATAGAGAGAGAGCGGTAAAATTCTGGAACTAATTTAGCAACATTTAGCAAATCTCGCATTAACACTCCCTGCCCAGGACCCAATTCAACTAAATTAGTTTTCTGTGGGCAACCCATTTTATACCATTGGTCAATAGTCCATAAAGCTATCATTTCACCAAAAAGCTGAGAAATTTCTGGAGCTGTTGTAAAATCTCCTAAGCAACCTAGCTTATCTTGTTTTTGGTAATAGGAAGAAGGGGCTACAGATGTTACTTGGAGCATCATTTCATCAAGCTTAATACTACCATTTTGCTCAATAAGTTTTCTTATTTTGGAGTCGACTGGCATTTAATTCGTATTATTAAATAAATTCCTAGTATTAGCATAGGTAATGACAAAATTTGCCCCATAGTTAAATTATTAAAAATAAAACCTATGTGAAAGTCTGGCTCACGAAACATTTCTATAATAATTCGAAATACCGAATAGAATATTAAAAATATAGCAAAATTTAACCCATGGATATTTATAGTTTTGTATTTAAAAGTGGCGTAAGCTAGAATTATGAATAATACAATTCCTTCAAAAAATGCCTCATAGAGTTGGCTAGGATGTCTTAGTTGTAGATCACTATTTGGAAAAATCATGCCCCAAGGCATTGTAGTCACTCTGCCATATAATTCCCCATTAATAAAATTGGCAATTCTACCTAAAAATAAACCAATAGACCCAACCGTAGCTAATATATCACACATAAGCAAGGAGTTAACTTTATGCTTATAGCAGAAAAAATAACTAGAGATGATTAAACCAATCACACCACCATGAAATGACATACCTCCTTCATAAGTCTTTAAAATGAGAATAGGATCAGAAAAATATTGAATCGGATTATATAGGAACACATAGCCTAATCTTCCACCTATTACGATACCAAGAATAGCCCAAGTAACAAAATTTTCTAAGTGTACTGTAGTAACACCAACTTCGAATTTTTTTATAATTTTATAAGCATAGAACCACCCAGCTATTATACCCAAAACGTAAGCCATAGAGTACCAATAAACAGTAAATGATCCGATAGAAAAAATAACAGGATTGATATTTGGAAAGAGCATACGTTTATTATATACACAGACTTTATCGATTGCAAGTAGTAGTAGGAAAAAATGTTAGGTGTTATGGCGAGGAGTGCGGAAACCGCACGACTAAGAAATCCATATAGTCTTGATGTATCTATACTAATTCTTATGGATTGCTTTGTCGCTACTATAGTCAAGTCAGAAGAATTGGGGGCTAGGAGGTTGCCTGCGATAACTAATTAATTATATTTTGAGCTATTTTTCGGCGAGAATACATATGATTCTTTGCAAGAATAGGCTATCTATTTCAAGAAAATCATGTTTATTCGTAGCCAAAAAGAGCCAAATATAGAATTACTTTCGTTATTGCAATAAGCTTCCTAGGGCATTTTAGCTTTCTTGCCCCAACTAATAATCCTTTCATATAATATTCGGGTTAATGGGTTATACATAAGAAACAACAAAAACATAGTTGAATTATATTCAAAATATATTATAAGTTTTAGTTACAAGAAAAATAATATAGTCAATGTCAAAATTAAAAAATTGTATATACAAAATTTTTTCCAAAAAAGAAAATAAAGCAAATAAAGCAAATAAAGCAAATACTATACTGGTATGTTGGGATTTTGATTGCACTGTAGTAAACGGGCATATTCATTCTTTATTAAAACACAAAGATTTTAAACCTATAACATATGAAAATTGCCTTATTATAAACGGTAGCATAGAAGAAGGGCATACACTAAATAGTACTTATGATCCACATCAAATTCAAGAGATAATGAAACCATTATTACGTTCTGATAAGTTTGGATTAAACCATCGCGATCAATTAAAAGATACGTTTAATTATTTATTAAACAAAGGTCATAAAGTGGCTATTACTTCTCATACCCGATATCCTGATACAATCAAACCAGCATTAAAGAAAATGGGCTTAACTGAGAAACAAATTGAAAAAATTGATATAATAACAGGCGTTCCTACAGGCGGAATAAAAATGGGAAAGAACTTACATATTGAAAAGGCAATGAAGCTTAATGGTATTACAAACTACTTCAATGTAGTATTAGTAGATGATGATGTACGTAATTTAAACGAAGCACAAAAAATAGGTGTGCATGCTATTTTAGTAGGTCCAGATATTAAAAACAATATGTTATCACTTATTAAAGGGATAAAGTATCAACAAGTTACTGATATTGGAGAATTTAATAATATATCTGAGGCACATCAACCGAATCAAATCAAAGATAACTCGAACATATTAGATTCTGAAATTCCTAAATCAATACAAAAACATCTTCACGTAAGCATGCAACCAATACAAATGCATAATTACAGTAATATTGAATTAGACGCCCAGTTATTGGGAACGCAAGAATCAACAGCATCATTGATACCATACATTATTTGATTCTGATTTAGAGTAGCACTATAGTCAATTGATGAGAAGTTGGTGACGTCATCGCTCAATGCTTGCCTATTAACTTATAGGTGTCGCTCCATCGCTCCTGCTACCCAATCCTCCTGAATTGACTATACCATTATCCACCAACAGCTTTTCATCTACTATTTTTAATTTTGCTATATTATATTCATCTTAAAATATTCACAATAATACTTAGTGTACATTATAATTGGTGTATATTATACAAATTGGGTAGATAAAAACAATTATTCTTGTCCCGAATTAATGTTATTTATCGTTAACGTAATAGCCATCAGAAAGGTTAGTTTATATGGCAGTACAATATTTATTGGATCTTTATCATAAAGGCAATCAAGAAATTTTAATGTTAATAATTATGATAGTTTCAATCATTCCATTGATTATTTTTATTAAGACAATAATATTTTCAATGCTTAAAAACTATATTAATCAATGGCATCCTGATTATGAAAAAATATTTAAAAAATATTCTATATACACATATTTATTACATACATTACTAGCTTTATACCTTATATTTTGGGATAATATCTTACAGACATTTCCTACTTTATCTTGGATAATTAGCATCAAGAATGTTGCGATAATATTCTATACAGGTAGTTTCGTTACAATGCTAATCCTATCTCTTATCGATGCTTTTGCGGATATTTATCGAAGCAGACTGACAATTTCTATCCAATCATATTTAAGTTTATACACTCAAATATTAAAGATACTTATTATCTCGGTTGCTACCATTATCATTATTTCCAGCATTTTGAATGTTTCTCTTAGTGCATTTTTTACTAGCTTGGGAGCAGCAGCAGCGTTGTTAACCTTTCTATTTAAGGATACGGTTGTGGCTTTGCTAGCAAGCTTACAACTAATTTTGCAAGATATAATACGAATTGGTGATTTTGTTAGTATTAGCCAGTATAATGTTGAAGGTACCGTAGAAAAAATTACTATTACATTAGTTAAAATTAGGAATAATGATCAGACTATTTCAACAATACCAACATCTAGTCTTTTAACGACTAATGTAGTGAACTCACGTGGTATAACTGACTCAATGGCAAAAAAGATTCAGGGAGCAATCTGTATTGACGTAAACAGTATTTTGTCGGTTTCGACTATAGCATTTATACAAGAGTTAAAAAAATCACCATATTTGCTAAAGGAAGTAATGGATAAAGTGGATTTGAAACAGCTAGATGATTATGTAACAAATATCAAGATATTTAGGCTATATATAAAAGAATATTTGAAAAATCACCCGATGATTTATCAACAAAATTTCACCTTTCTGGTGCGTCAGTTGACTCCAACCCCTAATGGTCTGCCAATAGAGTTATGTGTCTTTACCCATGAGACGAGGAAGGGGCTATTTGAAGATATCCAATCAGATATTTTTGATCATTTGATGGCGGTGCTACCTGATCTCAAATTAAAAATATTTCAAAATAGTAATAATGAAAATTCGATATAACCATGACTTTAGAGACCAAATTTAATTTAGCTTCTGCCTACCAAATTCTTGCAATTTTGGGCTTCGATGATCATACATATACCCATCTATCTGCAAGACCTAAAGGGGCTGACTATTACTATATTTATCCTTTTGGTTTACGGTTTGAGGAAGTAACTAGCGATAATTTACTGCAAATTAGTTTAGATGGGACAATTATAAAGGGTAATGAATATAGTTACAATGAAACAGGCTACGTCACTCATGGTAATATTTACAAAGAAAGGTCGGATATTTTATCTATCTTTCATTTGCATACTCCAGCAACTGTTGCTGTATCATCTATGCGAGTAGGATTGTTGCCAATAAGTCAGTGGGCACTGCATTTTTATGAAAAACTATCTTATCATGAGTATAACTCTCTTATACTGACCTCCAATCAAACTAGTAAAATACTAGACGATCTTGGGCAGAATTATGTTATGTTTCTACGTAATCACGGAATATTAGCCTGTGGCAGGACAATACATGAAGCGATGTTTTATACTTATCATTTAGAGCAAGCATGTAAAACCCAATGTTTAGCATGTTCAACAAATCAGGAGTTAATTATACCGTCTCCAGAAACTTGCAAGAAATCAGTGCAAGATTTATTGTCATTTGAGGAAGATTTAGGCAAACGTGACTGGATAGCTTGGCTTAATTTGCTCAAAACGGCTAGGAAAAATTTTTAACAGGTTTATGGTATAGAATATTTAATATTGGTCAAAAATGATTCAAGAAATTAAGAATATCAACAATCTTAACTTAACATCAGAGTTAAAAGAATTTCCAAATCAAGGTGTACTTTGGGAAATTATAGAGAAAAACCAATCTGGAAAAATATTTGAGTTATCAGGTGGAGCTATATTAATTATGGAAAATTGTCCCGATCCATTTGTCTTTATTGCAGGGTTATTAACAGATGAGGCGATTAAGGATACGATCTCCCTTGTTGGTAATTTAAAGTTTCCAATGGTTTACTGCCACCTTAAATATCATCCTTTGTTTTTACGGCTTGGGTGGAATTTTCACTTACGCACTGAACTTTCACTCAAAAATCTAAAAGACACTGGAGTGCCAAAACAACATGTAGATATTGAACCAATTAAGACGCTGGATATCTTTAAAAAATGCTTTCGGTACAAAGAACAATCTCAGCTATATGGTTCAGATAAAAATTTTTTAATGCATGGTACTGGATATGCGTTATGTCTTGGTTTGCAAGTTGTGAGTGAAGTTTACGCTAGTATTGGTGGCGATTACGCTGAAATAGGTGTTATCACCCATCCTGATTATCGTGGTAAAGGATACGGTAGACAAATTGTATCTCATTTAATTACACAGTGTTTCAATACAAAAATAACTCCTAAATGGAGTTGCAACGTTGATAATAGAAGCTCATTACATACAGCTATGAAACTGGGATTTGAGATAACCCGTTATTATACATTACTTGTCCCTGATCGCGGCAACGTTCTTTGCTCTAATTTGGCAAATTGGCTGAAAAATAATCCTTACCCGTGAGAGTAAACTTATGTAATGCGATTGTTTCGTTGCTGTATCGCCGCTCTTTGCTAATAGATGTTTGGCAACTCAGATTTTTTATTCATCATAAGAAAATAGCAAAAAAACCGTGAACGCTTACAATATTTACTGTTTTTATATGAGGTAGCCCTTTGTTGAAATTAGCCTTTACATCTTATTATGATTGATGTAATATAAAATTGCTATTTTTGTAGCTATAGTAATAAACGTAATTTAGAATAGAGGTTGCGGACCCGGGGGCGGTACCCGGCGCTTCCACCAAAAAGTTGTAGTATATTTTGTAAGCAAAACTTTATGGGGGCGAAATAGGATCGACGTGCTTAATAAAAAAATTATCTTTACTCGGTATAATTCCGCCGGACCTTGTGTCTTTGGGTTAAAAAAAAGAAACGCAAATGATAATGAACGTTTCGTAGGAAATCAAGCACTAGCTGCTTAATCCTACGCGGTTGGGGGCTTAACCGGGCAACAGAAAAAGCCCCACTATTAGTAACTATGTTGGATTGACCGTTAGTTTATAAACACAGAACAGAAAATTATAGAATTAATTAGTTATTTCAGGTAGCCTCCAAAGTGTTATTTTCTTTATTTATTTTATAACTATGAACAACTCATATCAACAATTTCTTAATGAATGTATGTTGGAATTTGTAAAAAAGATTCTTACAAGAGTTCGTGCGGATAAGTTGCAGATGGATCAAATCTTGTATATTTCTTATAGAACTGACAATCCTGCCGTGGTCTTATCTTCTAGGATAAAAGCACGCTATCCAAAAGAAATAACTATAGTAATGCAATATCAATTTGAAGATTTAACCGTAGGAGTCAATGGCTTCTCCGTAACAGTTAGTTTTGATGGTATCAAAGAAACGATTAATGTACCATTTGATTCTCTGATCAGTTTTGTTGATCCTAATAGTGGTTATAGCCTAAAATTTAAGCCAGAAGCAATCAAATCTAATCAATTATCGGACGCAAAACAAAGAGAAACAATCAAGGGGAGTGTTGATTCTAGCAGTGAATCTAATTCAGCAGATAATATAATAGTTTTGGATAAATTTCGGAAACCCCGTAAACCAGTATAGATATACTCAAATGATTTGAAGAATTGGAGTTTAAAATAAGAGGCGATCACATGAGTACCACGTCGTTTTATGGAACAGATTCACAGAATCATTTGAGTTTATACTCAAAGCAGAAGAGTATACCTAAAGTTATCATATATACTGATGGAGCTTGCTCAGGTAATCCTGGACCAGGTGGCTGGGGGGCATTGTTACAATTTAATGGAGTTTGTAAGGAGATATTTGGTCATGAGCTACACACCACTAATAATCGCATGGAAATGACAGCAGCAATTGAAGCGTTAAAAGTTCTTAAAAAATCATGCTGTGTAGAACTTTATACAGATAGTAAGTATTTACAGCTTGGAATAACTCAGTGGATTAACACCTGGATAAAAAATAACTGGCATAAAAACAACAATGATCCTATCAAGAATGTTGATTTATGGAAAAAATTGTACGACGAACTAGGTAAACACTCTATTATCTGGAATTGGGTTAAAGGTCATGGTAATAATAAGGGAAATCAGATAGCCGATAGTCTGGCTGTCAAGGGAAAAGAAACTGCTATAAAAATGCTCAAATGTCATTCATAGATAATTTTTTTATATCTATTTTCTCTAAGGAAATTGGGAAAGATCAATTTGGTAATAAATATTACGAAAGTAAAAAGCTTGATTATTTAGGTCAAGCTAGAAGACAGGTGGTTTATAAAGGTAAAGTAGAAGCGTCAAAAGTTCCACCTATGTGGCATGCTTGGCTGCACTATATGATCAATGAAGTGCCAATCAATAATGATAAATTCGACTGGCAACAAGATTATCTTCCTAATCTCACTGGTACTAGTTTGTCGCATAAGCTGGTAAAAAATAATACCACTAAAGCTGAATATAGTAGGTGGCAACCTTTAGGTAAATCAAAATAATGAAACAGAATATTATAGAAACTTTAGTTGGCTTTATAGTAATACTAGTTGCTTTAGCCTTTTTTATTTTTGCTTATAAAATTGGTAGTTCATCAAGATCCGAAGCTGGGTATATGCTTAAAGCAAATTTTCAAAATTCTGAAGGGATAGTTAAAGGAAGTGACGTGATGTTAGCTGGGGTAAAAATCGGATCAGTAACTAACGTAACTTTAGATAAGACTAGTTTTTTTGCCTTATTAACGATTTGCATCAATAACGATATAAAGTTGCCTAAAGACACTAGTATAGCGATAGTCACAAGTGGTATAATTGGTGGTAGATATATATCCGTAACTCCAGGTTCATCTGAAGAGAATTTGGCGATAGGCGATCAGATAAAATATACTCAGTCGGCGGTTAATATTGAATCCTTGATAGGTAAGTTAATTTATTCTTTTGGTAGTGGTAAGAGGTAATATTAAATTTTATTCAATAATCCTATTAGTGTACATTGCAAATTAGTGTATAATTGTAGTGACAAGGATTATTATATTAACTAGTTAGGGAATAAAAAAATAAGCAATATCGCAAAAATAATGAAAACAGTTATTAGTGGAGCAAAAAAATCTATTATATTTATAGATATAACAGATTTTGCCATAACTTGTTATATCGAATTCAGGTTATATTACAAAATGAAATAAGTTATAATCACAATGTTTAAATTATCGAATGTATTAAATATACTAAAATCACCTACTAATCCCACGATAGAACCCAAAAATGTTCAGTCTGGTAACTTTGTTAAAATTACCAGGAATTGGTACGAAGAAAAATCTGATAGAATCATTGTACAACGTAATATTTTGTTGGTAATATCTATATTACTGATGCTTCTTATAATGGCATCTATAGTATCGGTGACCATAGCAATAAATTCAAGAGAGTTTAGCCCTTTTGTTATCCAAATTGATAATAGCACCGGGGCAGCAACAATTGTAAATCCAATATCTTCGGAGATACTAAGTGGCAATGATGCACTTTCAAGATATTTTATAAAAAAATACCTAATAGCTAGAGAAACCTATAATCCTGTTGATTTTGATACTGAAGCCCGGAAAAGCGTTAGGTTATTATCTTCAAGTTCAGTATATTATAACTATCTCGGCTACATAAAAAATAAAGATATAGATCCAGTTTTAATGTATGGTCAAAACAACACAACTTTTCTATTAATTAAATCTTGGTCAAAATTACAAGAAAATTTAAAAGAAAATAAAAATAAATATATGGTTAGGTTCTCTATTAATGAAACAGCAGGTAGTAAAAAGGTTTCTAATAAAATAGCTGTAGTAAGTTTCGCCTATATTCCAATGGAATTAACAGATGCAGACCGAGATATTAATCCAGTAGGCTTTCAAATTAATGATTACAGGGTAGATGATGATAATAGCTAGACTTCTTTTTACAGCAATAATATTATTGTATTCGGTTATTGCCAATGCTGATACAAGTAATATGCATATAGATAATGATTTAGATGACCTAGCCATAACTACTGATAACAGAATTAAAACTTATATACATAATCCTAATGAGGTTTATTTATTAGTTCTACATTTTGGGTTTCAGTCAAGTATAGAATTTGCCAAAAATGAGGAAATACAAAATATTGTTCTAGGAGAATCATACGCTTGGAAAATGACTCCGTTGGCAAACAGATTATTCATTAAGCCATTGGAAAAAAACATTAGAACAAATATGACTATAATAACTAATAAAAGGACTTACCAATTCGATGTTGTATCTAAAGAATTGGAAGAAGGACGTGAAAAGGATTTGGTGTATGTAGTTAGGTTTTATTATCCTAAGAAAGGCTTTAGTACTACACAATAGATTTATTGTTAGTGCTAATCTGGTTAGCTCTAATCTACATTTTAGATGATTTTTTTATAAATTGATATTAATTTAACATGGCAGAACAAGATAATACTACTTCTCAATCTGGTACAGAGGAACAAGACATACCAGAAGTTCAAAATGAACTGTCAAAAGTTGCAACTAATCCTAAGCAAAGTATTGCGATTTTGCTTGTCATTTCTGCCGTTTTTATATTTATTTTTTTTAAACTTTTTATTAGTGATAATAAACCAGAGGAGGTGGTAGTAGCTCCGTCAGCACCTACTGATATTACTAAACCGACACAAGATAACTCTAAAAATATACCAGAAATTCCAAAATTACCAGAAGCACCTAAGCTGGAAGCACCTGTGGATCGTCCACCACCACCTCCTCCACAACTTCTCTCCCCTAAAGTTACTGAACCAACAGTTCCTTTACCACCTCCTTCAGGAGATAGTAATGCTGACAAAGCTACTCTTCCTTCCATTACGCCAACAGCCCTTCCTGGGAAATTAACTGAAAGTGATGAGGAAAAGAACCGTCGTGAAGCAAAGAGAAAATCTGCTATAGTATTAATTGCAGGAGTTCCAGAGAAAAAAACACCTGATCAGATTGCCGAAGAAGCAAATTTTCAAGATCGTGGGGATATGGCATTTGTTCTGGCTCGTGGTAAGATAATGGAAGCGGTATTAGAGAGTGCTATTAATACTGATTTTGGTGGAGAGATAAGAGCAATAATTAGCAGAGATGTATTCTCTGAAAAGGAGAAGATTATTTTAATTCCTAAAGGATCAAAGATTTTTGGTGTTTATGCAACTGGTACTGATGGAGCGTATGGTCGAATTTCCATAATATGGAATCGTATCGATCTATCAAGTGGTTATACCATTAACTTAGATGCTCTGGCTGTTGATAATCTTGGAAGGAAAGGTGAACAAGGAAGAGTAGATAATAAATTTAAAGAACGATTAACCAATGCTGTATTATCATCAGCATTTAATATTGGACTTGCCACTGCTCTTGACAAGGTGGTAGCTCCGCCGGTTAATGCACAAGCTACCGCTGCTAATACTGCTATCGCTGTTAACATACAAAATTTGGCACAAAGTATTAATAATGGTTCCGGTACCGAGGATGTTAAAATTGCACAGATATGTTCTAGTGTGATGAATGCTATTACTGATAAAGCTTCAACAGCCTATATTTCCATGATACAGGCTTGTAACACTGCTCGTAATCCAGTTGGGTCACAACCTGGTCAAAGACTTATTGCGTTATTGAATGCAGTAACTAGTGCAGCAGCTAGTTTGTTATCTAGTACGGCAACCGCTACCACTCCAACCCAGGCACAAGCAGCTTCAAAACAAGCTTTTACTGATGTCAGTAATACTGTAAAAGATATGATGAAGCAACAGGAATTTAAACCAACTATTACCATAGATCAAGGTACGATAATCAAGATTTATGTCAATAAAGATTATAAATTTCCTCAAGCTGTACTAAGAAAATCAAGATTAATAAAATGAGTGATAATTTTGCTGCATTAGAGACTTTTCTATTACCATTTAAAGAATTATTCGCAGAAGATGGTATTAATGAGATCATGGTAAACAAACCGGGAGAAGTATGGGTTGAAAAGAAAGGAGATCAATTTTGTAAATTGGTACCTGAGCTTGATTTCGAACATCTTATATCACTTGGTAGGTTGGTAGCTCAGTCAACTGATCAGATAATTTCCGAAGAAAGACCTTTACTTTCCGCCTCATTACCCAATGGTTACCGTATCCAAGTAGTATTTCCTCCTGCTTGTGAACCAGGCTATGTTGGGTATGCTATCAGGAAAGGTAGTGCAATGAATCTCACGTTAGATCAATATGACAAGATGGGAGCTTTTGATTCAACATCTACAGGGGAATTGATTGACGAGAATGAAGAAATCTTAAACAACTATCTGAAAGAAAATAAAATAAAAGAATTTATTCGACATGCAGTAATTTCTAAGAAAAATATTATTATTAGTGGTGGGACATCCACTGGTAAAACAACCTTTACTAACGCTGCCTTAGCAGAAATTCCAAATAGTGAGCGATTAATCACTGTGGAAGATGCACGAGAGGTAATTCTAACAAGCCATCCTAATAAATTACATCTCCTAGCTTCAAAAGGGGGGCAAGGGCGTGCAAAAGTTACTACTCAGGATTTGATTGAGGCGTGTTTACGTCTAAGACCTGATAGAATTATTGTCGGTGAACTTAGGGGGGCTGAAGCATTTAGTTTTTTACGAGCCATTAATACAGGACATCCTGGTTCTATATCTACTTTACATGCTGATGCACCAGCTATGGCTATAGAACAACTTAAGTTAATGGTTATGCAAGCTAGTCTAGGTATGCCACCGGATGAGGTAAAAAAATATATATTAGCGGTCGTCGATATTGTGGTACAATTAAAGCGAGGTAGTGGCGGTAAAAGATATGTCTCAGAAATATACTATAGTAAGAATAGGCAAGGCTAACGATGGAATGGCATAAAATACAAAAACTTACTCGTAACATTTTAGGGCATGCTATAATACACCCATTGGTAATATTTTGTACGATATGGGTAAGTGGGGCGATAGTTGCATTTATTACTAACGAAACTAGAGTCCTAAATATTGACTTAGTAGCCATAGACATAGCTTATAAGTGGTTTTATTGGTTAGTTAGTGTATGGTCACAATTAGATATTCAAGCATATAATTACTTAAAAATTAAGTTAATATTAGCCCTGACTATGCCAACAATTATAGTCATCATATTCTATTGGAAGAATTTTAAAAGAATAAAAAGTTTACAATTTTTTACTCAGCCAGAGAAAGTTTATGGTGATGCTAGTTGGGCTACTGAAGATGATATAAGTAGAGCTAGTCTAAGGGCAAAACATGGTATGTTACTTGGTACTAATAGTGGCGGATATTTTGTTGCTGATGGGTTTCAACATGCTTTACTTTTCGCCCCAACCGGTTCAGGTAAAGGTGTAGGATTTGTTATTCCCAATTTATTATTTTGGGAACATTCTATAATAGTACATGACATTAAGCTGGAAAATCATGGTCTTACAAGTGGTTGGCGGCAAAAACAAGGGCAACGTGTATTTGTTTGGGAGCCATCAAATCCTGATGGGATAACTCATTGCTACAATCCGATAGATTGGGTAAGTACCAAACCAGGTCAAATGGTGGATGACGTACAAAAAATCTCAAATCTGATTATGCCTGAAAAAGATTTTTGGAATAATGAGGCACGCAGTTTATTTCTCGGTGTGGTACTATACTTAATTGCTGACCCAACAAAAACTAAATCTTTTGGTGAAGTTGTGAGAACAATGCGTAGTGATGACGTAGTGTATAATTTGGCAGTAGTTTTAGATACTTTAGGCAAAGTAATACATCCTGTTGCCTATATGAATATAGCAGCATTTTTACAAAAAGCAGATAAAGAACGTTCAGGTGTTATCTCAACAATGAACTCCTCCTTAGAATTATGGGCAAATCCCCTTATTGATGCTGCTACTGCCTCATCTGACTTTAATATACTTGAGTTTAAAAAGATTAAAACAACAGTGTATGTTGGTCTAACTCCTGATAACATACAACGTTTGCAAAAACTGATGCAGGTTTTTTACCAGCAGGCTACAGAATTTTTAAGTCGTAAAATGCCTGATCTAAAAGAAGAGCCTTATGGGGTGATGTTCTTACTTGATGAATTCCCTACTTTAGGAAAAATGGAAACATTTAAGGCTGGTATCGCCTTCTTCAGGGGATATAGAGTTCGTCTATTCTTGATTATCCAAGATACTCAACAGCTCAAAGGAACTTATGAGGATGCTGGTATGAATTCGTTTCTGTCAAATTCTACATATCGTATTACTTTTGCAGCTAATAACTATGAAACAGCTAACTTAATATCTCAGCTAGTTGGTAATAAGACAGTTGAACAACGCTCTTATAGTAAACCAATATTTTTTGATCTAAATATTTCAACAAGAACGCAGAATGTATCGCAAGTTTCAAGAGCTCTGCTTTTACCTCAAGAAGTAATTCAATTACCAAAAGATGAACAAATCGTTTTAATTGAATCTTTCCCGCCTATAAAATCTTTAAAAATTAAGTATTATGAAGATAAGTTCTTTACAAATAGGCTATTACCCCCTACATTTATTCCAACTCAAAAACCTTATGATCCAAATAAAAATAATGTAGATGAGGATCAAGAAAATACAGATTCTACCACTAAAGAAGATTAATTTTGTAAGTAAGAAGTAAGATAAATCTCTATGCGTTCAGCTATTATTGATATTGGTTATAATGCCGTGAGAGCTGTAGTCTATGAATGTGATAGGCTTGGAGCTCCAGAAATTTTTAATGATAAATTTAAAAGTGATATTATTAATTTACTTAATCTAGATAACATAGACATCAAGCATCAAGCATATTTGTCGCTACAATATTTGGTACATATTTTTGATAGGTTATCAGTAACAGATGTTAAATGCGTTGCTACTGCTGTACTTAGAGGACATCCAAGAGCTGAAGAGTTTAGAGGGATAGTTAAAAGAAAATTTAATATTGATATTGAAATTATTTCTGGCGACCGCGAGGCTTATCTTACAGCTACCGGATTAATTTCTGGTATCAATGACGCTTGTGGTATAGCAGCAGACTTAGGTGGAGGTAGTCTTGAGCTTGTCCAAATTAAAGACAGAAAGGTTGGTATCTTAAAGTCTTTACCTTTAGGTACTGGTCTAATCGCTAATAATCACTTTGATGATATTGATATAATTAGTCAAATGATCAAGAAAGAATTTGAAGAATTACATTGCCAAAACTTATACTTAATAGGAGGAGCTTTAAGATTAATGGGGCGTTCTTATATGGAGTTTGTTCATTACCCTCTTAAAAACTTACATAACCTTGAAATAAACAGTAAGGAATTTGAGCTATATCTTGAAAGATTGGCTAATTCTATCAGTGAGAAAAAGCAATATAAGTCAAGAATTCATGCCAATGCAATTTTAGTAGCAAAATCTATGCTAAATGTCTTCTTACCGGAAAAGGTAATAATTTCAAATTATGGTTTAAAAGAAGGGGTTAGATTTGATTGTCTTCCTAAAGAAGAACAGCAAAAAGATATTATCTATGAACGAATCAAGACATTAGTAAATTTTGACGAAACTACTTGTAATATCAAAAATTATACAGAAGTTATTAAACCTATATTAATTCAACCAGATACCACGACAATTAGTATAATTGCTTTGGTTATAATGCTTGCACAATATAATAAAAATATTGATAGAACACTGCGTTCTAATTTTATTGTTGCATTTATTTTAGCTTCAGATATTCCTTTTACTCATCGTCAACGATTGATGATGAGTAACGCTCTTGCACTTAGCTATACATCCAAAAGTGATACATATATTAATAGGCTGGCAAAAAGAATGATTGATCAGTATGATTATTGTAACAGTCATATAATAGGTAATTTTATAAAAATTGCTAGGGAAATTGATGGGCCAAGATTTCAATCACCATCTTTTTCTTTTGAATTAAAAAATGATAAATATATTGAAATTTCTACACTAAATATTTTACCAAAACCAGTTTTTACCAAACTATGTGAATATCTAAAAGCTATAGGTTTTGCTCGAAAGAATATTTGTTGAATTTCTAAGTAACGTATAAAAAACTTTAGCTTTCTAGAATATGACACAAGAAGCAATTAGAATATCTGAAATACAGGAAAAGAATTATAGTTTTAGTGAACTTGTAAATAATTTGTCTTGTCAAAAACAAGAATATAATATCTTAAAAAATAGTTTTGATTTAAATAATCAAGCAACCCTATTTGAAGGTGATTGCATGAAATTATTAAAACAAATTCCAGATAACAGTATAAATTTAATAATAACATCACCGCCATATAACATAGGTAAGGAATACGAAAAAAAATTAGATATTAATAAATATTATAATTGGCAAAAAGAAGTCATCAATGAGTGCTATAGAGTGCTAAAAGATGATGGACATATTTGTTGGCAGGTCGGTAATTATGTAGAAAATGGAGAAGTAATACCTTTAGATATTTTATTATATCCTATATTTTCAGAATTAAAAATGAAAATGAGAAATAGGGTTATTTGGCATTTTGGACATGGATTACACGCTTCAAAAAGATTCTCTGGAAGACATGAAACTATTATGTGGTTTAGTAAAACCGACAATTATTACTTTGACTTAGATGCTGTTAGGATACCTCAAAAATATCCTAATAAAAAATATTTTAAAGGTAACAAAAAAGGGGAATTGTCTTGTAATCCAAAAGGTAAAAACCCATCAGATGTTTGGGATATTCCAAATGTAAAAAGTAATCATATAGAAAAAACGGAACACCCGTGTCAATTTCCTGTCGGTTTAGTTGAAAGGTTGGTTTTATCAATGACCAAAAAAAATGATATTGTTTTAGATCCTTTTGTTGGTTCTGGTAGTTCTTTTGTTGCAAGTCTAAAAAATTCTAGAAAATGTATAGGGGCAGAAATAGATAAAAAATATATAAATATTTCAAAAAAAAGAATTAAAGAAACATTAAATGGAACTATTATGGTTAGAGAAATGAATAAACCCGTCTATGAACCTGAAACAGTATAATATGAAAATAGTTTATTAATATTCTCATCTTGGGGGAAGACAAATTTTACAACTTGATTATCCTAAAATTTTTCAAGAAGTTCATGAATCAATAAAAGCGATAAATGACATAAAGAAAAATAAGGTCAGCCAAGAGAAAACAAGCAAAGGAAAAATGCTTTATTCACCAAAATTACTATAAATTTGGATTGCTTCGTAGCCACTAAAGTGGTTTCCCGCAATGACGTTTACACCCTTGCTGACAAAATATTTTTGGGTAATATAAGATACTGAAGAAGAAATTATGATAAAATGTACTCGCAGAATTGAATTTGATGCAGCTCATAGAGTGATTGGGCATGAGAATAAATGTAAATTTTTACACGGTCATCGTTATGTCCTTGAAGTTACCGCTGGATCTGATGTGGTTGATAATCTTGGTATGGTTGTAGATTTTGGTCACATGAAATCGGTAATAAAACACTGGATAGATGATAATTTTGATCATAATATTATATTACATCAAAATGATAAAGAGATAGGAGATAAAATATGTGACTGGACTGGTCAGAAAATATATTATATGCAACAAAATCCAACAGCAGAAAATATAGCATTACACTTAAAGTTGGATATCTTGCCAAAATTATTTACTAATAGTTCCCTTTTTGTTGCAAAAGTCAAATTATTTGAAACACCTAATTGCTTTGTTGAGGTATAAGTGGTACAAAGATGTTGTGTAATTTTAACTACGACCGATGACCAGCAAGTAGTAGACAAACTAACCATTAGTTTGTTGGAAGCAAATTTAGCTGCTTGCATACAAGTAGACAATGTAGTCAGCTATTTTAAATGGGAAGGTAAGATATCTTCTGTACCAGAATTTCGTATTGTAGTAAAAGCCAAGTCTGATAACTACAATGCAATAGAAAAGATGATTATTGATATACACAATTATGATCTTCCTCAAATAATAAAGCTCGACATTCAAGATGGGCTACCGGCGTATTTAAACTGGGTAACTCAAAGTATCTAATTTAAGAGAGTGTTTATTAGAATTAAGATTTACTCAATTATAGCAAAAAGAGTTGTAATTATAGTACAACTAGTTTTTACTATAGGCATTCACCTGAAATCAGTAAAATAAGTTTAAAACACTCTTTAATTTAATTAAGTATAATAATGAAATTATGGAAAAAAGTTACATTGGGGTTAATCTTAGGTATAGTGTTTGGTATATATTTTCCTGAATATGTATCTTACATAAAAACGGTAGGAGATATTTTTCTGCGTTTGATAAAAATGATTATTGCTCCTTTAATATTTTTTAGTTTAGTAGCGGGCATAACTAGTATGAATGACCCTGCTTCTCTTGGTAGAGTGGGGTTAAAGGCGGTTGCAGCTTTCTTAGGCACGACCTTCTTTGCCGTAGTTTTTGGTATTACAGTTGCTCTTATATTAAAGCCAGGGCATGGTGTACATATTAACTTTGATGTTGCACAAACTATACCGCAAGAAAAATCCTTTAACATACTTAACTTTTTTGTAAGTATTGTGCCCGAGAATGTAGTAGGTTCATTTGCCAATTCTAATGTTTTACAAATTGTATTCTTTGCAATATTTTTTGGACTTGTGATAAATAAAATGGGTATTAGTGCTGAACCAATTAAGAATTTATTTCATATATTATCAAAAGTGGTGTTAAAAATGATCTCAATGATCATTCAGATTTCTCCATATGGTGCATTTGCTTTAACGGCTTGGATAGTTGGTACTCAGGGCTTTGATGTAATGATTAGCTTGTCCAAATTAGTTGCTGCGGTAGTTATTGCTATGATATGTCAATATGGTATTTTTGGCATGTTAATTTATCTATTCTGTCGAATATCACCATTACCTTTTTATAGAAAAAGTCTAGAATATCAGGTACTTGCCTTTTCTACTTCTAGTAGTAAGGCAACGCTTGCCACTACTATGCAAGTTTGTCGTGAACGACTAGGTATATCTGAATCTAGCACTTCTTTTGTATTGCCGCTTGGTGCATCGATAAATATGGATGGGTTTGCGATAAACTTAGCTCTTACCACTATATTTTTTGCACAAATGATGGGGGTAGATTTAGCATTACATGATTATTTAGTAATTATTATTACCTCAACTCTTGGATCTATCGGTGGAGCTGGTATTCCTGGAGCTTCCTTAATAATGCTACCTATGGTTCTGTCTTCAATCAACTTACCGATTGAGGGGGTTGCTATAATCGCTGGAATTGACAGGATATTAGATATGTTACGTACGACCATTAATATTACAGGTGATGCAACAATTACCTTGATTATCGATAATAGTGAAGGTACTCTGGATAAAGATACATATAACTCGGTCTAAAAATATTAGAATTTTGGTATTAGTGGGCAATAAAAATATGATATAGTATAGTCAATAGTTAAACGTCATTGCGAGACCACGCAAGTAGGTCGTGGCAATCCATTATCTTGGATTGCTTCGTCGGCTCACACCTCCTCGCTAATAGACGGTGTGATGCTAATCGGGTTAACTATAGTATGAAAAAATGAAGGATATATGAAAATAGAAAATGTTGAACTAAAAATAGGAGATAAAATTTTTAATTTACCAGTAAAGACAGCTTCGATCGGTCAAGATGTTATTGATGTTAGCAGTATATATTCATTAACAGGCTATTTCACTTACGACCCTGGATTTATGTCTACAGCAGCTTGTAAATCGGCTATGACATATATAGACGGTGATCAGGGGATATTGAGATATCGGGGATATGATATTAAAACATTAGCAGAAAGAAGTAATTTTTTAGAGGTATCCTATTTGCTATTAAATGGTGAATTGCCGACTATTGATCAATATAAATCTTTCTCTCAGAAAATTACTTATCATTCTTTGATTAATGAGCAGCTTAGAAATTTATTTATGGCGTTTTGTCCATCAGATCATCCTATGGCAATTATGCTGGCGGTGGTAGGCTCTTTATCTGCATTCTATCCAGATTTTCTAAATGTAGAAGAAAATGAGCGTGAGTTGATTGCTATTAGAATGATTGCAAAAATGCCAACTATTGCGGCAATGGCATATAAATATTCAATAGGACAGCCTTTTATCTATCCTGACAATAGCTTAGATTTTACTGAAAATTTTCTCTATATGATGTTCTCAACACCTTGTGAAAAATATAAGGTGAATCAGGTAGTAAAAAATGCCTTAGATAAAATATTTATCCTCCATGCTGACCATGAGCAGAATGCCTCCACTTCGACAGTACGTTTAGCCGGATCATCCGGAGCAAATCCATTTGCTTGTATCAGTACTGGCATAGCTTCTTTATGGGGTCCAGCCCATGGTGGAGCTAATGAGGCAGTAATTAACATGTTGAAAGAAATTGGCACCATAAACCGTATTCCGGAATATATCGCACGGGCAAAAGATAAAAACGATCCATTCCGATTAATGGGTTTTGGTCACCGAGTTTATAAAAGTTATGATCCAAGAGCAATTGTACTTAGAGAAACTTGCAAAGAAGTATTAGATGAGTTAGGGAACCGTAATAACCCCTTATTACAAATTGCTACTGAGCTTGAAAAAATTGCTCTCAATGACCAATATTTTATCGATCGCAAGCTTTATCCGAATGTTGATTTTTATTCTGGTATTATTTATCAGGCTATGGGTATACCATCACAGATGTTTACAGTATTGTTTGCTATGGCAAGAACTGTCGGCTGGATGGGGCAATGGAAAGAGATGCATGAAGATCCAGAACAAAAAATTAGCAGACCTCGGCAATTATATACTGGGTATGTACAAAGAGAATTTATGCCTTATGATAAAAGATAGCTAAAAAATAAGGTAGCTTTATGGATTGCTTCGACCATTACATGGTCTTGCAATGACGCCTATGAGCAATGGAGGAAATCTATAACACCACAAAACTCATTTGTGGTATTAATTTTTTGGATTTCCATCTACGCAGAATGGCATAGTAGAAAGGTATTTTTCTTAAACTTATATCCTAAAATATTCTATATCAAATCCCAAAAATTACTTTAGTTATTGCTATTACTCGGATTAAAAAGAAAATTAAATTCTTTCCAGCTATCGTAACGTTGAGGGTCTAGATTATTAATAGGGCTTGCTTGCCATACTGCCCTCATTGCACTGTCAGATAGAGCATCACAAGCTGTTTTCGTTATATTTGGGCATATTGTTTCTTTTACTTTTACTTCTTTAACATTGCCATCTTTATTTAAAGCTATATACAAAATTACCCTTAACTGCTCAAGATTTTGTATCCCAATAGGCTTACTCCATAATCTCTCTATTTGTTGCTTAATTAAAGATATTTCACTGATAGAAAGAGCTAACGTGTCATCGTATGAACCTTTCGATTCCTGAGTTTCTTTATTTTCTTTGGCTCTTGCTTGTTTATTTGACTTTGCATTAGAGCCTTCGGATGATTGCTCTAAATTTTTAAGCAAAGAATCTAAGTCACTTTTATTAGGAATTTTCTTTTTTTTCTCAATTGGCTTCTTTGCTTCTGTAGGCTTTTTCACTTCTGTAGGTTTCTTCTCTTCTATAGCCTTCTTTTTTTCGATAATAGGTTTTTCTTCTAGAGGCTTTTTTTCCTCAATAATAGGCTTCTCTTCAATGGACTTCTTCTCTTCTACCGGTTTTTCTTCTACAATTTTCTTTTCTTCAACAGCCTTCTCTACAGGTTTTTTCTCTTCTACATAATCAGGTTTGCTTTGTTCTACCTTTTTTACATCTTGATTTTCTATAGCTTTTTCAGGTTGTTTGGTTTTATTGGGTACATTAGATTGATTACTAATCGGTAACATTTCAAAAACTATTACTTGCTCTTCAGGAAGTTTTTTAAACAATGATGGCATACCAAATAAGAAAAAATAAATTATTAGTAAATGAAGTGCCATCGAGCAAATAAAAGAGACAGAAACAATATTATTATTTTTCATTATATTTAATATTTGAAACTAGTGCTACTTTAGAAAAGCCAGCTGTATGGATTTCAGCTACAACACTAACTACCTCACCATAGGATACATTTTTATCTCCTCTTACAAAAATTCTAGTATCTTTTTTTTCTTTTGTAATATTAGTTAGCTTGCTAGCCAAATTTTGTCTTTCTATTTTAGATTCTAATAAATATAATTCTCCTTTATTGTTAATACTAATCACTAACGGCTCATCTTGTCCTGACAGTGGACTAGAAGTTGTTTCTGGTAGATCAACATTAATACCTGATACTAGCATTGGAGAGGTTATCATAAAGATGATTAACAATACTAGCATAACATCAACGAGTGGTGTAACGTTAATCTCGCTGACTAAATTACTTCTTGCTCTTTGATTGCCTGAGTTATTACCTAAGTTGCGTAATTGTATTGCCATTACATTTTTCCTTCATCTATAGCTCTTGATAATATAGAACTAAGCTCATTAATAAAATCATCGATTTTGTTGTTAATCTTAATTATTTGCGAGGAAAGGTAATTATAAAAAATCACTGCCGGAATTGCTGCAAATAAGCCAATTGCCGTTGCAAGTAGAGCTTCTGCAATACCAGGGGCGACAACAGCAAGTGAGGTGTTTTTTGATGCTGCAATAGACTGAAAACTATGCATAATCCCCCAGACAGTACCCAGCAATCCTATGAATGGTGTACTAGAAGCAACAGTTGCCAAAAAACCTAAATTTTGTTCTAATCTTTCAATTTCACGATTTCTGATCAAATACATAGATTGTATTATTCGCTCTTTATGACTAATTTTAAGTGCATCAGTGAGGTTTTTGGAACTTTGACGGTTACATTCATTCATCGCGGCTACAAAAATTGCAGCAAGAGGATTATTGATTGTTCTTTTGGTAGTTTCATATAATTGGTCTAAAACTGTTCCAGACCAAAAAGTAACTTCAAAAACTGCAATCTTCCTTCTTACCTGAATTAAATGGAGTATCTTATCTATAATAATAGTCCATGCCCAGATTGAGGCAATTACCAAAATTATCATAACAGATTTTCCGATGATATCAGATGACGATATCAGAGAAAAAATTGACGAACCACTTTGTGCTGTAATTTCTACAACATCATTAATATTATTATTTGTACTCATTGTTGCCATTATATATTATTTAAAATGTTATTTTGAATAACTATATATAAAATCCCTGATAGTACAATAAACTGTTTAACTTTATATAATTAAGTGCTAATAATATAGCAAATATTGCTAATATTCAAATGATTTGATATTAGTGCTAACGCGTTATTATGATAAAATGAAGTGACATGACTAAAAAAATTGTGGCAATTATTGGCAGACCCAATGTCGGAAAATCTACGCTCTTTAATCGTTTAGCTATCAGGAAAAAGGCAATCGTACATGATCTCCCTGGGGTAACACGCGACCGAAAATACGCTGACGCACAAATTGGCCCATTCGATTTTACGGTAATTGATACTCCTGGTTTAGAAGAAGCAGAAGATGAAAAATTAGAATATAGAATGATGCAACAAACTATGGAAGCGATTATAGAGGCAGATTTGCTATGTCTTGTGGTAGATGGCAAGGAGGGGGTGTTACCTGAAGATCAGTTTTTTGCTAATTTTATCAGAAGATATAATAAGAAATCTGTGTTAATCGTTAATAAATGTGAAGGACGATTTGACTTTGCTAAAGAATATTACAAGCTTGGTTTTGATAATGTAGTACCAATTTCTGCCGAGCATGGTGTTGGTATGGCAGATTTATACGATGCAATAACTGAAGAATTAGAAAATAAAGATGGAGAGGAAGAATTAACTGACCAATTAACCGATCCAATAAAAGCTAACTATATACAAATAGTGGTGAGTGGTCGACCAAACGCAGGAAAATCTACTTTTATTAATAGCATTATTAACAATGAAAGATTATTAACAGGGCCTGAAGCCGGTATAACAAGAGAATCTATAGAAATTGATTGGCTATATAATGATAATAAATTTAAATTAATTGATACGGCTGGCTTAAGAAAAAAAGGAACGGTTACTAAATCCTTAGAAAAATTATCATCTTCTGATGCTATTAATAGCATCAAGTTTGCTAATACAGTTATTCTGATGGTTGATGCACGAACTCCTCTAGAACAACAAGATTTAAATATTGCCAATTATGTTATAGATCAAGGCAGAAGTTTGCTTATAGTAGTTAATAAGTGGGATCTGATTGAGAGAAGAGACCAGGATAAATTTAAAAAGGAATTTGCTTATAAGATAGAAACCAATCTACCGCAAGTTAGAGGATTGCCAATAATATTCATATCAGCCTTAAAAAAACATAATATTAATATGGTGCTAGATGAATCTATCATAATTTATAATTTATGGAATAAAAAAATTACAACAAGTAAACTGAATGATTGGTTAGGTTTTGCCCTTGAACAACATCCGTTACCCTTACAAAAAGGCGGAAGACGTGTTAGAATTAAATATATGACTCAAACAAAAATTCGTCCACCGACCTTTAAGTTATTTTCCAATAATCCTGAAAAAATCACTGATAGTTATACTAGGTACCTTATAAACAACTTGCGGGCAGCTTTTAATTTACCAGGTGTTCCAATAAGATTTATTTATACCAAAACTGAGAATCCATATGTAAAATCATAGAATGTTAGCGTTCACGAAAAAAAGTTAAAGTATAATATGTCTAATCGATGCTATGGTACTTATGTCATGGCAATTGTCATAACATAAACACATTCAGCTCCAGAATCTTTTAAGATTTTAGCACATTTGTTAACTGTAGTTCCAGTGGTCAATACATCATCTACTAATAATATTTTTTGACCTATAATCTGATATTTTTTATTGAGTATAAGGCTATTTGATAAGTTTTTTTCTCGTTCTTTTTTAGATAAAAATGTTTGAGATTTGGTCCATTTTGACTTAATTAATACATCCGGACCAAACGGCTTCCTTGTTAATTTGCTAATTTCTAAGGCTAAAATCAAAGCAGGATTATACATTCTAAACAACCTCTTGAACCTATTCATGGGAACTGGAATAATTAAGTCAATGTCTTGAATTTCACTATTATAGTGTCTATAAAATAATTTACTAAAAGTTTTAGCAAGAATAGTTTTATCCTGGTATTTAAAGGCATGAATTATTTTTTTGCTATGCTCATTAAATTTAATTAGACTACGAGATTTATCATAACAAGGTTTATGTTGAAAGCATTTTGCACAACACATATTATCTAAAATTGATATATCTAATCTACTACCACAAATAATACAGTAGGGTTTTGTAATAAAATCAAGTTTTTTCCAACAATTTTGACAAAAATCCTCTTTAGTTTCAGTCATTTCGGTACAAGACAAGCATCTTGCTGGTAAGATGTAATCTATAAGATAATTATAAAGTCTACTGATTTTGTGTGCGTAATAAAGCAAATTTTTAAGCGATGTCAATGGTTAAATTTACTGGTCTACGAACACATGGGTTTCTAATACCAGACGGATCTGTTGATTCAATAGATACACAAGGACTTTTAATCTCATAAGGAGGACTAGAGGTGCATGATAATAATTGCAATAACACAACAAAAGGCAGAAGAAATCTTAATAATTTTGTCATAATTGTCATTTAAAATAATTTTAGATTTTATGGTTAAGCTATCCTAGTTTGCAATATATCTCAAGTATATTTGATGAAAAATAAGTTTTAGATATAAAAAACATAATAGCTTGTGGTATTTTTCTTGACAAGGATATATAATGCAAAATTGATAAATCAAGGCAATGATGGCAAATACACCCTTTAAAGAAAGATCCCCTTATGCAAAAAAGTATAATAGTTGGCGTATTAGAATTTTATATTCGATAATTGTTGGTTACTCGACATTCATACTTTGTCGTCAGAATTTTAATATTGTAATGCCTGCTTTAATGGAGCATTTTGATGTAACAAAAACTCAACTTGGCTGGATTTTAACAACTGCCTCTATATTTTATGGTATAGGAAAGTTATGTAATGGATTCTTAAGTGATAGATCAAATGCTCGTATATTTATGGTAATTGGTCTTATATGTGTAGGTATTATAACATTGTTATCAGGTTTTGCTTCAAGTATAACATCTCTTGGTATTTTGTGGATTCTGAATCATTGGTTTCAATCCATGGGTTGGCCGCCTGCAACACGTATGTTGACTTATTGGTATGCTTCTAAGGAATTAGGAACGAAATGGTCTTTGGGAGCCACTTCTAATCAAATTGGTGGAGCAATTACTATGATAATGTGTAGTTACTTAATAGATGTTTACGGTTGGGAATCAGCATTTATAATTCCTGGAATAATTGCATTGTTAATATCATTATTTTTATTTAATAGGTTACGTAATTCTCCTAATGAGGTTAATTTACCTATAGTGGAAGAGTATAAAGAATGTGATATATCTCTTGATAGTGATAATTTATTAACGACTCAACAACTAATAAAAATTGTATTTTGTAATAGGTTAATGTGGTATGTGTGTTTTGCCAACATGTTTGTCTATATTGTACGTTCTGGTATAATGTTTTGGGCTTCTGTATTTTTATATGAACTAAAGAATGTTAGTATTACTCAAGTTGGTTGGCAAATTGCTTCTTATGACCTTTTAGGTTTAATTGGTGGTATTGTTGCTGGGTGGATGTCAGATAAAATATTTCAGGGACGACGTGGACCAGTTGGTTCAGTATTTATGTTTGCTTTGGCTTTTACTATTATCTTATTTTGGCAAATACCAAATAAGAATGAAATATTTAGTATAATTACTCTTGCTTTGGTTGGTTTTTTTGTAGCTGGACCACAAGTCTTAATAGGTATTGCTACAGCAGACTTTACTAATAAGCAGACTGTTGGTACAGCTAATGGTCTTTCAGGTTTATTTGGTCATCTTGGTTCTGCATTAGCTGGTGTATGTATTGGCTGGATTTCTGATAATTTAGGGTGGGATGGTGTTTTTTTATTTTTTAGCCTATCCGCTTTCTCAGGAGCAATACTCTTTTCTTTAACTTGGAATTATAGCTCTAGAAGAACTGCATAACATGTTACTTTAGCTGTACTGTCAGAATTTACTTGCCAAAAATATATAAATTTATATAAATGTTAATAATAAATTAATAAAGGTTTACTGTGACTCAAGAATATACGTTTTCAATGATTAAGCCAGATGCTACGAAAAGAAATCTAATTGGTAAAATTAATTCTTACTTAGAAAATAATGGGCTAAAAATAGTAGCTCAAAAAATGACTATTTTAACTAGAAATCAAGCAGAAATTTTTTATGCAGAACATAAATCAAGAGCATTTTTTAATAGTTTAATAGAGTCTATTATTTCCGGTCCGGTTGTTTTGCAGGTTCTTAAAGGAGAAAATGCTATTTTACAAAATCGTAAAATAATGGGAGCTACTAATCCAAATGATGCTGAATTAGGTACTATTAGAAAAGATTTTGCAAAAAATATTGAGGAAAACAGTATACATGGTTCTGATACTTTAGAAAGTGCTGAAAGAGAAGTGAGATTTTTCTTTGCTGAAAAAGAAATTGTAGAATAACACAATAATTATGAAGTATAGCGTTGTAGTTATTGGTGGTGGTCATGCTGGTTGTGAGGCAGCTTCGGCTGCTGCACGTCTTGGCATAGATACTCTTTTAATTACTTTAAAACTAGATAATCTTGGTGAAATGTCTTGCAATCCTGCAATAGGCGGGGTAGCAAAAGGTACTTTAGTAAAAGAGATAGATGCTCTTGATGGACTCATGGGTAAAATTATAGATCAAGCTGGTATCCATTATAAGATGCTTAATGAAAGCAAAGGTCCAGCAGTTTGGGGGCCAAGAGCTCAAGCTGATAGAAAGCTTTATAAAAAAGCTATGTATAATGCCTTGATAAATCATCCAAATTTGACAATTTTATGTGCATCTGTAGAAAATATTGAGATACACGACTCTGAAGTAAAAGCATTAACCTTAGATGATGGTACTAGAATTGAATGTCAAAAAGTTATATTAACTACCGGTACATTTTTATCCGGACTCATTCACATAGGAGATAAAAAAATTCCATCGGGTAGAATAGGTGAAAAGCCGTCATACGGTTTATCTAACGCACTAAAATCTTTCGGTTTTGCTCTTGGTAGATTAAAAACTGGTACTCCTCCAAGAATAGATGGAAGAACAATTGATTATAACGAAATAGAGGTGCAGGCTGGAGATGCCGTGCCACGCCCTTTTTCCGAACTCACAACTTCTGTTAAGATAAAGCAAATAAATTGTTTCGTTACTAGAACAACTGAACAAACTCATGAAATTATTAGGAATAACTTAGATAAGTCAGCTATGTATTCTGGACAAATCAAGAGTATAGGACCAAGATATTGTCCATCCATTGAAGATAAGGTTACTAGATTCTCTAAAGCAAGTCATCAAATATTTTTAGAACCTGAAGGTTTGGATGACCATACTATATACCCAAATGGCATATCTACATCATTACCTGAAGATATACAATTAGCACTGCTAAAAACAATTCCTGGTCTTAAAAATGCCACTATGTTAAAACCAGGATATGCAATAGAATATGATTATGTTGATCCTAGAGAGTTAAAAATAACGTTAGAAACTAAAAAAATTAAGGGATTGTATTTTGCTGGTCAAATTAATGGCACCACTGGCTATGAAGAAGCCGCGGGGCAAGGAATTATGGCTGGCATTAATGCAGCCTTATCACTAAAAAATCAATCAAATTTTATTTTGACTAGAGCAGATGCCTATATTGGTGTTATGATTGATGATTTAATCACTCTTGGTACAGTAGAGCCTTATAGAATGTTTACTTCTAGATCTGAATATAGACTTTCGGTTAGGGCAGATAATGCAGATTTAAGACTAACTCAAATGGCTATAGATATTGGTATTATATCTAATTTACGCAAAGAAGTTTTTAGTAAAAAATGTGACGATATTCATAAGGTAGAAAACATTGTAAAAACTATCTCTTTAACAACTACTAAATTAGCCAACCTGGGCGTCTCTATTGCACAAGATGGTTCATATAAAACAGCCTTTGATTTGCTAGGATTACCAAATTTTGGTGTTGATAAAACGATAGAAATCTTTCCAGAGCTTATTTCATTAAATAAAAAAACTCTTCATTATCTTTGTATTGAATCAAGATATTCTTCTTATTTGACTAGACAAAATGCAGATATTCAATTATTTAAAGAAGAAGAGCTAGAATTATTAGATGATGATATTGATTACTTCAAAATACCCAGCTTGTCTACAGAAGTAAGGGAAAAACTCCAGTATCACAAACCAGCTACTATTGGTGCGGCTAGAAGAATATCTGGGGTTACTCCAGCTGCTTTAATAGCAATTATAATTTATATAAAAACAAAATATAGACATTAATGTATAATTATAGTAGTGTTTCACGTGAAGTATTAGAAGCTCTTGAGAAACATCAATCATTAACGTTGAAATGGAATAAAGCTATTAATCTCGTTTCTTGTAATACCAAGAATGATTTTTGGGTAAGACATATCTTAGATTCCTTACAACTAATGAAGTACATAAATGACCAAAATATTCATTTAATAGATGTTGGTTCAGGTGGTGGATTTCCAGGAATAGTTTTGTCTATTGCCGGGATAAAGAATGTTACTTTAGTAGAGTCTGATGTAAGGAAATCTGTTTTTTTATTGCAAGCTTCCAAAATTTCTAGTAATAAAATTAATGTGGTTAATCAACGAATAGAAAGTGTTAAATTAGATTGTGATATATTAACTTCTAGAGCTTGTGCTCAGTTAGATAAAATATTGGCTTATACTAAACATATTAATGTAAGAAATAAGTATTTATTATTTAAAGGTGAGAAGTATCAACAAGAAATTGAGATTGCTAAAAAGAGATGGTCTTTTTGTCATTCTATATATGATAGTGAGACTTCTAATAATAGTAAGATTTTAGAAATTAGTAACGTATATGACAAAAATAGTTGCGGTAGTTAACCAAAAAGGTGGAGTTGCAAAAAGCACAACTACTGTAAATTTGTCGACAGCTTTATCTGTGATGGGTAAAAAGATTTTGGTAATAGATTTAGATCCTCAGGGAAATAGTAGCACTGGTTTTGGTATAAGCCAACAGGATAGAAAAGTTACTATTTATCAGGTACTAATTGGTTCAAAAACGATTGAAGAAGCCATAATACAAACGAATATTCCAAATTTACAACTAATTACAGCCAACACTAATTTATCAGGTGCTGAGATAGATTTATTAAGTATACAAAAGCGTGAATATTTATTATCAAATTTGTTAAATAAATTAGTCAATAAATATGACTACATTATTATAGATTGCCCTCCTTCTCTTAACTTATTGACAGTTAATGCATTAGTGGCTTGTGACTATGTATTAATCCCTATGCAATGTGATTTTTATTCATTAGAAGGATTAAGTCATTTGCTAAAAACAGTTGAAATTGTAGAAAAGAATTTAAACCCTAAAATAAAAATTGCTGGCATTTTATTTACTATGTATGATAAACGCAATCGATTAACTGAGCAAGTAGAGAATGATGTTAGAAAATGCTTAGGAAGATTGGTATTTAAGACAGTTATTCCACGGAATGTAAAACTATCTGAAGCACCATCTCACGGTCAACCAGCAATTATCTACGATCATAAATGTACTGGCTCTATTGCTTATATAGAACTTACAAAAGAGATTTTAGGTAGAAATATATGAAAAATAAAAATTTAGGCAAAGGATTATCAGCTTTGCTTGGAGAAGAAGTTTTTACTGTAGAGAAGGATGAGTTAGTAAAAATTATAGATATTGATAAAATTGAAGCTAGGAATAATCAACCAAGAAAAAAGTTTGAATATGATAAAATAAAAGAATTAGCCGATTCCATAAGTAATAATGGTTTGTTACAACCAATCATTGTTAGTTCAGTCAGTGATGGAAAATATAAAATTATAGCTGGTGAGAGACGTTGGCGTGCTTGTAAGGTGGCTAAGCTTACTGATATTCCTGCTATTATAAAAGATATAGGAGATAAAGAAATTATAGAAATAGCTCTAATTGAAAATATTCAAAGAGAGGAATTATCTGTTATAGAAGAATCGGAAGGATTTGAGAGATTAATAAAAGAGTTTGGTTATACACAAGAGCAATTAGCAGAAAAAGTTAGCAAGAGCCGTAGTCATATAGCTAATTTATTAAGACTAAATCAGTTACCGCAATCTATCAAAGATAAAATAAATGAGGGGCTTTTAACTATGGGACATGCAAGATGTCTAATTAATCATCAGCAGGCTGAGGTAATAGCTAATCATATTATTGAGAATGATTTAAGTGTTCGTCAAACTGAAGATATAGTAAGAAATTGGTCTAAAAATGAATATACAAAAACCCCAGAACATGATAAACGTATAGGGAGAGGTCTTCTAAAAGAGAGTAGTAAAGAGAATGATCTACAATTATTAGCTAAATCATTGTCAGAAAGATTTAATATAAAAGTAACTATTGAAGATTACCCAATTGGTGGGAAATTAATATTTCACTATAGTAATTTAGAAGAACTTGATTCAATTTTGTCGAGGTTAAATTAAATGCAAATTTTTCTAGATAGTGCTGACATTAAAGAAATTGATGAGATTAACCAATTAGGTATAATTGATGGCATAACTACTAATCCTTCCTTGATGTCTAAGACAAAATACGATTTTGTATCAACTATTGCAGAAATATGTAAGATAATAACTTCTGATGTTAGCGTTGAAGTGGTTGCTAATGATGTTGATACTATGATTAATCAAGGTAATAAAATTTTAGAAATATCCAGTAATATTGCGATTAAGTTACCTATAACGTGGAACGGTATTAAGGCGTGTCAATATTTTGCAGATAAAGGAAAAAAAGTGAATATGACCTTATGCTTTTCTGTTAATCAGGCACTTATCGCTGCAAAAGCTGGAGCATTTTATATATCACCTTTTATCGGTAGACTTGATGATATAGGTCAAAATGGTATTAGTTTAATAAGTGATATAAGACAAGTATACGATAATTATCAGTATCAAACAAAAATCCTTGCTGCATCTATAAGAAGCCCTAACCATGTTTATCAAGCTGCTATGTATAAGGCTGATGTTGCTACAATGTCTGGTAAAATTATTAAGCAATTATTAAATCATCCATTAACAGATTCAGGTTTAGAGATTTTTAATAAGGATTGGAGTAAATCTGGGTTAGAAATTTAAGAAAGTTATATACTTGTATGACCTAAACATTTATGTAAAATTGCCAAGTGAACTAGCTTACAGCTTGGTTATGGTAGAAAAAAAAGCTGTACTAAAAAATGATGACATGATAACTGAAAACGACGATAAGGCAAAACCATTTGTAAAATGGGTAGGTGGAAAAAGAAGTTTAATAAAAGAATTATCCTCAAGAACGCCACAAACTTATAAAAGCTATTATGAACCATTTGTAGGGGGAGGAGCACTTTTGTTTGCTCTTGCTCCAGCTAGTGCAACTATATCAGACATAAACCTAGATTTAGTTATTACATATGCTGTGATTAAAAATAAACCTCAAGAATTAATAAAGCTACTGGCAAAACATAAAGTAAATCATTGTGAAGAGTATTATTACAAAATCCGAAAACAATTTATTAATGATAATGATATAGAAGTTGCTGGACGTTTTATATATCTTAATAAAACCTGTTATAATGGGCTTTATAGAGTCAATAAAAAAGGTGAATTTAATGTGCCTATGGGGAGATACAAAAATCCAGCAATAGTTGATGAGACAACTATAATAGCTTGTAGTAAATTACTACAAAATGTTGACATAAAATATCAAGATTTCAGCAAAGTCTCTCCAAATAAGGGTGATTTTGTTTATATTGATCCTCCTTATCATCCTATAACTAATGCATCTTTTACTAAATATACCAAACTTGATTTTACAGAAACAGATCAGATAAAACTTTATCAAAAATGTAAAGAGTTAAACGATAAGGGTGTATATTTTATGCTTTCAAATTCTAATATTCAGTTTATAAAGCAGATGTATAAAGATTTTTATATAGAGATTATTGAAGCACCACGCACTATTAATTGTAAAGCTAATGAAAGGAAAAATGCAGAAGAGGTTTTGATTAGAAATTATGAATAAAACACAAGGTGGATCAATTGCAAATAAAACAGGGAATGAACTTGAGGTATTTATAAATAATCGTCTTGTTAGGGAAGGTTACGTTTTTGTTCCCAAGACTAGATTTATTGCTTCACAAACATTAGCTCAACCAATTTATACTAGACAATTTAATTTAGGAAAAACTATTTATAATACTGTTTGGCAATGTGATTTTATTCTATATCATCCTGCAAAACATTCTAATTGTTTTGTTATTGAATCTAAGTGGCAACAATCAAGCGGTTCTGCAGATGAAAAATACCCTTATACAACAAAAATATTAAATATTAAAAGTGTTTATGATGCTATTATCATTATAGATGGAGATGGTTACAAAAAAGGTGCTTTACAATGGTTAAAAGATCAAGTTCATGGAAACTTAAAAGGTGTTTTTAGTATGTCTGAATTTACAACTTGGACAAACAAACAAAATATTTAGGTTATATATGTATATAGTTTACAAATTTAATGATTAAAAAATTCATGTGAGATTAATCTGTTTCACTAACTATTTAAAAACTACAAATAAACTACAAAAAATAAAGGAATTAATGATTATGTCGTATCAATATGTTTATGTTATGAATGGTCTGAGTAAGACCGTTAACGGTAAACAAATTTTAAAGGAAACTTATTTGTCCTTCTTACCAGGGGCAAAAATTGGTATTATTGGTCCAAATGGAGCAGGTAAATCTACTCTTCTAAAAATCATGGCAGCTATTGATAAAGAATATGATGGTGAGGCTTTTGTGGCTAATGGGGTTAAAGTTGGTTATTTAGCTCAAGAGCCATATCTTGATCCTACTCTAAATGTTTTCGATAATGTTATGGAAAGTTTAAATGATAAGAAAGTCTTAATTGACGAATTTAATGAAATAAGCAATAAATTTGCTGAAGAAATGTCCGATGATGAAATGAATGAACTTTTAGCGAGACAGGCTGATCTACAGGAGAAAATAGATAGTTGTGATGCTTGGAGCTTAGAGCGAGAAATAGAGATTGCTATGTTTGCACTAAGATGTCCAGATAAAGATGCCGATGTTACAAAAATCTCAGGTGGTGAAAAAAGGCGAGTTGCGTTATGTAAACTTTTGTTAGAAAAACCTGGTATGTTATTACTTGATGAACCGACAAACCATTTAGATGCTGAATCGGTCTCTTGGCTAGAAAATTACTTAAAAAATTATAAAGGTACAGTAGTAGTTATTACCCATGATCGATATTTTCTTGATAATGTAACGGATTGGATATTAGAAGTGGATCGAGGTAGATGTGTTCCATGGCATTCTAACTACAGTGCTTGGCTTGAACAAAAACAAGCAAAACTAGAAATTGAAGATAAAGAAGAAGATGATAGGAGTAAACAATTAAAACGAGAACTTGAATGGATACGCCAATCACCAAAGGCAAGGCAATCAAAAAGCAAGGCTAGAATTACTGCCTATCAAGATCTGTTGCTCAAACAAAAAGAACAGAGATCAAGCGTAGCACAAATTATTATACCGAATGGTCCACGTCTAGGCGATTTAGTCATAGAGGCAGAACATATAGAAAAGAGATATGATGATAAGGTACTGTTATCTGATTTTAGTTTTAAGGTGGTTCCAGGGGCGATTGTTGGTATTATAGGTCCAAATGGAGCCGGCAAATCTACCTTATTTAATATTATCACTGGTAAAACCAACCCAGATCACGGTTCTATTAAATTAGGACAAACTGTTAAGCTTGGTTATGTTGACCAATCAAGAGATACTTTAGATGATAACAACACTGTGTGGAGTGAAATTTCCTCAGGTCTTGAAGATTTACAACTTGGTTCTAGATCAATGAAAAGTCGTGCTTATTGTGCAGCCTTTAATTTTAGGGGGGGCGATCAACAAAAGAAAGTAGGGCAACTTTCTGGAGGTGAACGTAATAGGGTACACATAGCCAAATTATTAAAAGAAGGAGCTAATGTTATCTTACTTGATGAACCATCGAATGATCTGGATGTTGACACATTACGAGCCTTAGAAGATGCTATTTTAGATTTTGCTGGATGTGTATTAGTGATAAGCCATGATCGTTGGTTTTTAGATAGAATAGCAACCCATATTATTGCTTTTGATAAAGATGGAAATGCTACATGGTTTGAAGGAAATTACCAAGATTATCATGATTATATGATTAATTTAAAAGGTGAAAATGTTATTAATCCTAAATATCGTCATAAAAAATTAGTATAAAATATGTCTATAGGAGAAATATTAGTGGTTATGTTAGTAGCAATGATAGTAACAAAGCCAGAAGATATTCCTATGATTATAAAAAAAATCCAAGAATTTAAATTATACTGCTCAGCAGTCAAAAATCAGGCATTAACATATATTACAAAAGATTTAAAAATTGATAATGATATTGTAGAAAATGATGCTGAGCAGTTGAACTTTTATTTAGAAAGAATTATTAATATCCAAGGATATTATGATGGTAATTATTCCCTAAATGAACTTAAAGTAAAATATGATAAGCTTATAAAAATAAAAAGTATAGAATATGGGAATATAGTGGAAAATCATAAAAAATAATAAATTTTTTCATATGCTATTAGTGCCAGCTTATTTTGTGCTATAGTCAATTGATGAGAAATTGGGGACGTTATCGCAGACAGCCTCCTAGCCCCAAATTTTCCTGAATTGACTATATAATTATATGAATCTGTTTAATTCTGATTAGGTGTATCTTGTTTAAGAAAATACTAAAAATAAAATTTATTCTCGTAACTATCACATTGATTCTAATAATTAGTGGAATCAATTTTTGTATATTTTACTTATTTACACCTGGTTCACTTGTAGAAAACAAGACGGTAATAATCAAACCTAGATTGTCAACTGATCAAATTTCTATGACATTAAGTGATCATAACATCATTAAATATCCTGCTTTATTTGCCTTTCTTGCCAAAATATATTCATTAAAACATTCTATAAAGAGTGGGGAATATATTTTTACTCAAAATATTTCTCCTATGCAAACTCTAAGGATATTATCCAGTGGTAAATCAATTATTCATAAAATGATTATACCTGAAGGTATGCTTGTCCATGAAATAATAAAAAAAATTAATAGCGAAGAACGATTAATGGGAGAGATTATAGGAACAATTCCTGAAGGATTTTTAATGCCATCTACCTATTTTTTTTCATATGGCGATCAAAAAGAGCAAATCATTGATAAAATGCGAAAATTAATGTCTTTACAGCTCGACAAAATTATGGAAAAATTATCACCTGATTCTCCATTAAAAACTCGCCTTGATGTATTAATCTTAGCATCCATTGTGGAAAAGGAAGCTAGCTTAAACTCCGACAACCCTTTGATTGCCGCTGTATTTCTAAATCGCCTAAAAAAACATATGAAACTACAATCAGATGTAACAACAATTTATGCTATAACACTTGGGAAAGATAAACTAACAAGACCATTAACTAAAAAAGATTTTGCAATGCAATCTCCTTATAATACATATTATATTGCTAATTTACCAGTTGGAGCTATTTCTTGTCCTGGAATAAAATCTCTAGAATCTGTAGTAAATCCTGCTAAAATTGATTCATTATATTTTGTTGGTAACGGTGCGAGAGGGCATAATTTTTCTAATAATTTTAATGATCATAGTAAGCACGTTAAGGCTTATCGTAAAACTTTGAAGGAGCCTTAAGCAAGGATTATACTAATATGGATAATACTGAATTTGCTAAATTAGCTGAACAAACTATATCTTTAATTGCAGAGATAATTGAGACAGAAGATAAGGATTGCCTTATTGATATTGACTTTCAGAATGATATTCTAACTCTAACTACTAACCAAGGCATATTTGTTATTAATAAACACTCAGCGGCTAAGGAAATTTGGTTATCTTCACCAATTAGTGGTCCTTACCATTTTTATTACGCTGCTGGTAGATGGCAATCAAAATCATCTGACGAGCTAGTTGCCATTTTAGAACAGGAACTAAAAATTAATTTCAGAATATGCTTCAAAAACTTAAAACCATTTGGAGAATTTGAATATGGTTGAAGATAATCACACAAAAATAATTTATTATAATGGTACATTATTGCATAAATGTTCAAAAAATAATCAACTAGTTTTAGTTGGAGGATGTTTTGATTTATTGCATTATGGTCATGTACAGTTTTTACGTAATGCTAAAGCTCAAGGAAACTATTTAATTGTAGCTTTGGAACCAGATGAAACTATTACTAATTATAAAAAACGTGAATTCATCCATAATCAGTTGCAACGTGCAGAAATTTTAAGTAGCTTAAGTTTTGTTGATAAAGTACTTATGTTACCTCAACTTAAAGGTTTTGATGACTATAATAAATTAGTACAAAATACTTGTCCGTCGATAATCGCCATAACAAAGAATGATCCTCAACTTAGCAATAAACAGATTCAAGCTAAACTTATAGGAGCAAAGGTGATTGAAGTTACTGACTTAGTAAGAGACCAAGAAATAGGAGCAGTGTTTAGCACCAGTAATATAGTCAAGTGACTATATATCCTTGCGGACAGATGGAGCCTTATACAAAATGTAAAACTATTGAATCACATAAACCAGATTATATTTTTGTTCAAAACCCCTATAATGTTTATAATAATTCAATTTTAGATACTTACTTTATAGATTCAACTCTTAAAAAAATTGCGAAAAAAACAGTATATATTTCTTATGGTTCTCATATTTTCCATCAAGATCACATAAATAATAAATGTTTACCAAATATTATGGATTTAGTATTTGTTGATTCATAAAGCACAAAAGATATTTATATTGAAAAATATGGTTTTCCAAAAAATCGTGTTGTTGTTTCAGGATATCAAACTTATAAAGAGGTCAGAGATAGTCTTATCACTAACTTTAAAAGGCTCCAGAAACCATTTTATGGTTACCAAGGTGGCATTATCCTTTCAATATATCTATCATAATAGTAACAATACTAATTTTATGGGAATTATATCTCTAAATTGCTAAAATTTTGTCTAGACAAAGGGAACCACCATACTCCCTCAACCTTATTAACACATGTTTCTTCTTACCAGCAGAGATTTTAATAACTTGATTATCCTGCATAAAAGTCAAATTAATCATCATATTTTCATCTTCGATTAGTTGATTATTGATTTTAGCCCCAGCCCCTCTAATGAGCCTACGCCCCTCAGATTTTGACTCAACAAGACCTAACTCATGAAGCAATTCATATGCCGGAATACCTATAGTTAACCTGCTATGTTCAATATAGATAGCTGGTAAATTTATATCGATTTCTCCTTGTTCAAAAACCTTTGTAGCTGTTTCTAAGGCTGTTATAGCTGCTTGTTCACCATGACAAAGTTTTGTTAAATTAAAGGCTAATTGCTTCTTGGCACCATTAATATCAGATCCAGCAAGTAAGATAAATTCTTGCATTTTACCTTCCTCTAGCTCACTATATAATTTAGCAAATTTAACTACATCCTGATCTTCACAATTCCGCCAATATTGATAATAATCATATGGACTTAACATATCTTCATTTAACCACACCGCCCCACCAACAGACTTGCCCATTTTATTGCCAGAAGCAGTTGTTAATAATGGTGTAGTCATACCAAAAACTTCATTACCAGTTAGTTTCCTGGTAAAATCAACGCCCATTATTATATTACCCCATTGGTCGCTACCACCTATTTGTAAAGAACAACCATATACTTTATTTAAATGATAAAAATCGTAGGCTTGTAGCAACATATAGTTGAACTCTAAAAAGCTCATATGCTGTTCTCTTTCTAAGCGTAATTTTACCGAATCCATAGATAACATACGATTTACAGAAAAAAAACTACCATAGTTGCGAAGAAAATCTAAGTAATTTAATGATTCTAGCCAATCTGAATTATCAATTAGTATTGCATCATTTGCCCCAGTACCAAATTTAATAAATTTTGATAATGATTTTTTTATGCCTTCAATATTTTTAGCAATTTCTTCTTTTGTCAAAGATTTTCTTGCCTCATCTTTACCAGTAGGATCACCAATCTTACTAGTCGCTCCTCCCAGTATTACTATTGGTTTATGACCATATTGCTGCAATAGACGCAATATCATAATTTGCATCAGACTACCCACGTGTAAAGATTGAGCTGTACAATCAAAACCAATATAAGCAGATATTTTACTGTTGTTCATTAGTGTTGTTAGTTTTTCTAAATCAGTACATTGATATAAAAAACCTTTATTCTCAAAATCCTTAATAAACATAATTATTTACAAAATAATAAAATTAAACAATAGAGCCTAGGTATTTCAATCATATTGTTCCCCTAACAACAATATATCATAAAAATTAACTACACTAATAGATATATGCAAATTATTTGAAGAATTATAATAAGCCGCCGATTAGCATTACGCTAAATTTACAAGTAGAGTACCGGTATCACGCACAAATTACCAGCAGAAGTAGAGTTTCGAAAGAAGTCTAATGACTAAGTAATACTAATCAGCTCAATTATAACCATCAGCTTTTATTGTTGCCTGAGCTGCGGCAATCCTTGCTATAGGGATGCGGTATGGTGAACATGATACATAATGCAAACCAACTCTATGGAAGAACTCTATAGAATGAGGATTACCAGCATGCTCTCCGCATACGCCAAGTTTTAATGTAGGATTGCTCTTTAAACCACGTTTTATAGCAATTTTTATCAACTCCCCTACCCCTTCCTCATCTAATTTACTAAAAGGATCAAATGCAAAGATTTTTTTTTCCAAATAATCCGGAAAAAATGAGGCTACATCATCTCGAGAAATGCCGTAAGTTGTTTGGGTCAAATCATTAGTACCAAAACTAAAATAATCTACCTCTTCAGCAATCTCTCCAGCTTTTAAAGCCGCTCTTGGTAGCTCAATCATCGTACCAAGAGTAAAATCAAACTTGCATTTGTTAATATCTTCCATGTTAGTAATAACATCTTGTATGTGTGTCTTTAAGATTTTTAGTTCATTAACATCACTAATTAAAGGAATCATTAACTCCAGAATAGTATTGATATTTTCTTCAACTTGTAACTCTCTGATAGCAGTAAAAATTGCCCTTATTTGCATTTGATAAATCTCAGGATAAGAAATACCGAGGCGACATCCTCTATGTCCAAGCATAGGGTTTACTTCATATAGTGCATGCAAGCGTTGTTCCACAATAGCTAACGGTAGATTCATCACCTTTGCTAAGTTTCTTTTATCATCCTCTGTTGTTGGTAAAAATTCATGTAGAGGTGGGTCAAGCAATCTGATATTTATCGGTTTACCCTGTATAATCTTAAATAACGCCTTAAAGTCTTGAATTTGTAAGGGCAATAATTTACTGATCGCATGTTTCCTTCTCTCTAGATCAGGAGCAATGATCATTTCTTGTACTAATGGTATTTTATCATGGTCAAAAAACATATGTTCTGTTCTGCATAAGCCAATTCCGCTTGCCCCAAATTTTAGGGAAACACCTGCATCTAAAATAGTTTCGGCATTGGCTCTAACTTTTAAAGTAGCAAATTCATCTGCCCAATCTAGAATTGTTTGAAATTCCTTAGTAAAAGTAGGCTGAATCAATGGCACCTCCCCTAAGAAAATTTTCCCCGTTCCGCCATCTATAGTTATTAAGTCACCATAGTTGATGATAGTATTACCTATTTTAAACATCTGTTTTTTTTCATCTATTACCACATCATTTGCCCCGCAAACACATGGTTTTCCCAGCCCTCTAGCAACTACCGCAGCATGAGAGGTCATCCCACCTCTGGCTGTCAGAATACCGGCTGAAACATACATACCGTTTATATCTTCAGGGCTAGTATCATGGCGTACCAAAATCACTTTATGGTGATGCGACATTTTTTCAGCATCATAAGGAGAAAAAACTACTATACCAGTAGCAGCCCCTGGAGAAGCTGGTAGCCCTTTAGAGATATGGTTTAGAGTATTGCTATAATCAATAGCCGTATGTAAAAGCTGAGTTAGCGATTCCGGTTCTATACGCATTATTGCTTGTTGTTTAGAAATCAGCCCTTCTTGCACCATATCCGTAGCAATTTTAATGCTGGCTAAAGCTGTTCTTTTGGCGGTACGTGTTTGCAAAATATACAAAACTCCGTTTTGTACGGTGAATTCAATATCTTGCACGTCCAAGTAATGTAACTCTAACTTCTTACAAATCTCTTGTAATTGTTCAAATATTTGTGGCATAACTATTTGCATTGAACAATCTACATCATGCTCGTTCATAATAGGGCTTGGGGTTCTTGTCCCTGATACCACATCCTCACCTTGAGCATTTACTAAATATTCACCAAAAAGCTTATTTTCACCGGTTGCAGGACAACGTGAGAATACTACGCCTGTAGCAGAATTACTTCCTTGATTGCCAAAAACCATTGACTGGACATTAATTGCTGTACCCCAGTTATTGGGTATATTGTGTAACCTTCTATAAGTTACCGCCCTATCCCCTGCCCAAGATTTTAATACGGCTTTTATTGATTGTTCTAATTGTTGATATGGGTCAAAAAGTGATTCTTTACCATGAGATTCTTCCTCATGATTAAAAATTATTTTTTTAAACTCTTCAACTATTATTCTTAAAAAATCTCCTGTAATTTCTTTCTCTTGATAGATATTACATTTAACCTTATGCATCTCAAATGCATTTTTAAATAAACCATTTGAAATTGATAACACCATTGATCCATACATTTCTAAGAATCGTCGATAGCTATCAAGAGCAAAAATCTCATTTCCAGTAATATTTGATAGTGCATCGCAAACTTGATCATTATACCCAAGATTAAGTATAGTATCCATCATACCAGGCATCGAAGCTCTTGAACCTGAGCGAACGGATAATAATAATGGATTATTATGATCACCAAAAACCTTGCCAGTAGAATTTTCTAAATTTTTAATAGCTATCACTAAATCATTATTAAAATTCTCAGGCAAACTGTAATTATTTTTATAAAAATAATTACAGAGTTCTGTAGTAATAGTAAAACCATCAGGAATAGGTAAATTTAAGTTAGACATCTCGGCAAGACCAGCTCCTTTACTGCCAAGCACATCTTTCATTTGGGCATTACCATCTCCACCTTTAGTACCAAAATAATAGATCCATTTGTTCATAAATACCAAAACAATTTACACGAATAACAATGTCGTTGCGAGGAGCCGCTTTTGCAACACACCGTCATTGCGAGGAGACCGCAAGGTTGACGAAGCAACCCAAGAACATTAAGCTCGATTAACCTTCCATCATTTGTTTACGAGCAACTTTTCTCTTCCTTCTTTCTGTTTCTTGATCCTTACGGACACGTTTTACTGAAGGAGGTTCATAGAAACGAGACATTTTCATTGAACGAAAAACAAGCTCTCTTTGCATTTTTCTTTTCAAATTTTTGATTGCTTGCTCACCATTCCCAGCATGAACATTTACTAGTATCACTTTTAATTACCCCCTTTTAGTGCAAATTAGACTAGACTTCTTATATAAACTAAAGATAGTTGAGGGATTTTTAGAAGAAACGAAGCCGAGTTTCGACAACAAAATCACCAACTAGATTAGTTTATATAAGAAGTCTAATGTTGAATGATAGGAACATTATCTATATACTAAATGAATATGTCAAGATATATGTCAATATTAAAAGATGCATTTATGACTATTGAAGAGAAATATCATAGTTTAAAAGTACAATTTGTACAGACTTTAGCAAAACTGCTAATTTTTAACGAGTGGAATGATAAATTATTAGCAGATACGGAAACAGAATGTGGTTTTGTTAAAGGATATTGCCATATAATTTTTCCTGAGGGGATAAGGGAAATAGTTGATTTTTTTGAAAGCTGGCAAGACCAGAAAATGCTGGAGTTATTATCTCAGCAGGAGACCCCGATTAAAATAAGGGATAAAATTGATTTAGCCTTAAAAATCAGAATAAAAGATGGTATAGCTAAACTTGTACATTTGAGGAATCGTAGTTATTTTGCCGTACCATCAAACAGCATATTTGCAACAAAAACAGCCTTTCGTACTTGTGACTTAATTTGGTGTTATGCCGGTGATAAGTCTATAGATTATAATTATTATACTAAGAGAGGTCTGTTACTCAGTGTTTATATAACTTCAATACTCTATTACATTCAAGATGAGTCAGAAGATAATATAGATACTGATAAATATATTACTAAATCTTTATCCAATATCATAACTATATCCTCTAAATGTAAGAATATGTTAAAGCTACCAAACCCTGTCGATATAACAATTATTCGACTATTTTTATAATATACTTTCTTTAATCGAGACTATAATGACTAAAAAACACTACCCAGATATTCAATCTAATGTTGATTTTCCAACAATTGAGAGAAAGATTTTAGCTTATTGGCAAAAGCATAATATTTTTCAAAAAACTATAGATGCTAGACCATCAGTAAAAAATGATAAAAATAACGAATTTATATTTTATGATGGTCCCCCTTTTGCCAATGGACTCCCACATTATGGACATTTGCTAACTGGGTTCATCAAGGATGTTTATGCACGTTATCAAACCAGTAGAGGCAAAAGAGTTGAGCGACGCTTTGGTTGGGATTGTCATGGACTACCTGCCGAGATGCAAGCAGAAAAGGAGTTGGGTATTTCTGGTAGAACTGCCATTATCAATTTTGGTATTGATAAATTTAATGAGCATTGTCAATCATCGGTGATGAAATATGCTGATCAGTGGCAGAAATATGTTAATAGGCAAGCAAGATGGGTGGATTTTGACAATTCCTATAAAACTATGGATAAAGCCTTTATGGAATCTGTTTTGTGGGCTTTTAAAGAATTATACAATAAGGGGCTTCTTTATGAATCAATGAGGGTAATGCCTTATTCTTGGGCATGTGAAACGCCTTTATCCAATTTTGAAACTAGGCTAGACAACTCATATAGAGAGAGAACTGATAAGGCGGTTACGGTAAGTTTTGTACTTAATGAGAAATTGCCAAGTTCTGGGCAGTATAATGAGTATAGAATGCTGGCATGGACTACGACTCCATGGACTTTGCCGGCTAATTTGGCATTAGCCATTGGAGCAAATATTGAATATGCTTTAGTGCCAAATGGTCAGGTTTGTTATATTTTGGCAAAATTTGCTTTAGAAAAATATCACAAAGAATTAGGGCTTAGTGCTGACACAAATTATGATATAATTGAAGGTAAGTGCTTATTAAACATGAATCTTACTTACCAACCATTATTCGATTATTTTTCCAATCATCCAGGTAGTTTCAAAGTACTTTCTGGAGATTTTGTCGTCGAAGGAGACGGTACCGGCATCGTACATATGGCCCCCGGTTTTGGTGAGGAGGATCAAATTCTTTGTCAATCGCAAGGAATAGAACTCGTTTGTCCTGTAGATAATGCTGGGAAATTTACCAAAGAAATTTATGATTTTGTCGGTTTGCAAATATTTGATGCTAATGATCAAATTATTATTAAGCTAAAAAATCAGGGGAATTGGTTTAAAACTGAGCAATATATTCATAATTATCCGCATTGTTGGCGTACTGACACCCCTCTTATATACAAAGCAGTTCCTTCTTGGTATGTGAAAGTTACCGAATTTAAAGACAGAATGGTTGAATTAAATCAGCAAATTAACTGGATACCCTTGCATATTAGGGATAATCTATTTGGAAAATGGTTAGAAAATGCTAGAGATTGGTCAATTAGCCGTAATAGATTTTGGGGGACGCCTCTCCCAGTCTGGAAGTCGGATGATCCGGTTTATCCTAGAATTGATGTGTATGGCTCAATAGAAGAGCTAGAGAAAGATTTTGGGGTAACAATCGTTGATTTGCATCGACCTTTTATTGATCAGCTAACTAGAAAAAATCCAGACGATCCAACCGGCAAATCAATGATGCGTCGAATAGAAGATGTATTTGATTGTTGGTTTGAAAGCGGCTCTATGCCTTATGGACAAGTACATTATCCATTTGAAAATAAAGATTGGTTTGAAAAGCATTTTCCTGCTGATTTTATAGTGGAATATTCAGCACAAACACGTGGTTGGTTCTATACTTTAATGGTGTTGTCAACTGCTTTATTTGACCAACCACCTTTTTTAAATTGTATTTGCCATGGAGTTATATTAGATAGTACCGGACAAAAATTATCAAAGCGTCTTAATAATTATGCTGATCCATTAGAATTATTTGATAAATATGGTTCTGACGCTCTAAGAGTTACTATGCTCTCTGCAAATATAGTTAAAGGTCAGGAATTATTGATCGATAAAGACGGAAAAATGGTTTTTGAGAGCTTACGTTTATTTATTAAGCCTATTTGGAATGCCTACCATTTCTTTACTATGTATGCTAATGCTGACCAAATCAAAGCTGAACTAGACTTTAATTCTCAAAATGTGCTAGATCGTTATATTTTATCAAAACTAAAAATATCAGTACAAAAAATTCAGCATGGGTTAGATAATTTTGACAGTCAAATAGCCTATAGTAACATTGCCGATTTTTTTGAAGTATTAAATAATTGGTATATTAGAAGAAGTAGAAATCGTTTTTGGAAAAGTGAGAAAGATCAAGATAAGAAAAATGCTTATAATACCTTATATAGTTGTATTAAAATAATGTCGTCCGCTCAATCTAGTTTATTGCCATTAATTTCTGAGGAGATTTATTTGGGACTCACCGGGATAGAACCGAAAGGTGATAATAGACTTCCTGCAAAAGTCGCTTATGCTGAGGAATTTGAAGGAAATGAGGAACGCAGAACCGCAGCGTACTCTAATGTATGTGAGGATTCGAGTGCCGCATTGACGTACAAATTACCAGCAGAAGTAGAGTTTTGTGGGAAGTCTAGTGTTCATTTGACAGATTTTCCTACACTAGATAAGATAGAAGTGGATGATGATTTGGTTAGCACCATGGATCAAATATTAGATATTTGTAGTAATGCTTTATTCATTAGAAGTAGCGAGAATATTCGGACTAGACAACCATTGAGCAGCTTAACAATCATTAGCAGCAATAATGAGCTATTAATAAAATTTGAAGAATTGATTAAAGATGAAATCAATGTTAAAAAGGTAATTTATAAAGATGATGTAGAAAATTATGCCGATCATAAATTATCGATTAACTTCCCTAATTTAGGTAAGCGTCTACCTCATAAAGTCAAAGATATCATAGTAGCTTCTAAAAAGAATCAGTGGCAACTTACTCCTGAGCATCTAATAATAGCCGGAGAGAAGCTGAATAATGATGAATTCTCTCTAGCCTTGCAACCTAAAAATGCTAAAGGTACAAAATCTTTAGCTAATAATCAGGGGCTAATATTGCTAGATTTGGAAATAACACGGGAATTATACGAAGAAGGTATAGCAAGAGATTTAATACGCTTTATTCAGCAAACGAGAAAAGATGCCAATTTTGCTATAAATGACAGAATTTTTCTAGAAATTATTGGTAAGCCAGATTTTATGCTAATAGTCCAGCAACATAGTAAATTCATTCTCGAACAAACCTTAAGTGAATTTGCAAGCAATTTTACGCCAGACTATATGACCGATATTGAATTAGATTCAAATACGATAAGCATAAGAGTGTCTAAGCAGTTTTAGATTGCTTTTCTGTTATAGTCAACTGACATTTTTACAGTAGTTTTGTCTGACAAATGTGCTAATAATTTTACCCCACAACTGTTGAAAGTTAGAAGAGGATGTAGGTTCTAGGCTCTGTGAACAAAATTTAAATTACTAGATTTCGACTCTTTTTAGCTGCAAATTATAAGATTTTTTTGAAATAGAACTAACTATTCCGGCAAAAATCTTATTAATTTTCGCTTAAAAATACTCAAAATCTAAACAATTAAAATTTTGTTCACAGAGCCTAGGTAAGACACTTTAAAAGTAGTATATGGTCAATATCATTGCGAGTAAGACAGTAGGTAGACTAGGCAATCCACAAAAGTAACCAAAAATCTCTTCATCGACTCACGTCTCCTCACAATGACATCGGTTATTTTTTTGCAATTTTTAAACTGCAATGATGACCTCTAAAACCTTTTCCTCTTCTAACTTTCAACAGTTGTGGAGGCTTATCCCCGACAGTTTCCTAGCCTTAACGGATTGTAGAGGTTAAGATTATAAACCAATATCAACTTTTATATTTTCTATTTTTTCAAGTTCTCTTTTTATATTAGTCTTTATTTCTTCGATTTTACGATATTTTTCTGCTATTTCTTGTTGTTTTGGTAAATCAAATTCACCTGCTGTAGTAATTGGAATTTTGACTTCAATATTTCTTGTTCTTTCTATGGTTGGCTTATATTCCCAATTAAAGTTATTTTTATCTAATGCTTTTTGTAATTCAAACGATAGATATAAACAATCAAGATTATCACATTTTGGGATATACAATCTTGCATCTCCATTTATGCTAAATTTATGTTTTGACCTATAAAAAACTGTGCCAGCATATCCATTGGTAGTAATCTGGATAGATTCAACCTCATGATCAAAATGATTTATATAACCTAAAACACCATCTTGTTTGGTGTTTGCTGAGTAGACAGGATACGAACCTTCATGTTCTTTAATATAAGTCTTAGTGTATTTTGCTACTCCCTTTTTTATATTAAAAATACCCTCTATTTTGATACTTTTGCAACTTCCAATTTCATTCTCAATTTTATAAAGAACGCTATCTTGTAATGATTTGCTAAACTCATTACAGATCATTCCTAAATCCTTAATTATATCGCTAAACTCACTAATTGAAACCATTTGGTCTGTTTCTCCAATAGCTAATTCAATTTTTTCTTCTTTACTCCACCATCTTTCTACAGACCAATTTTTATCACTGTCAAATTCATTTATCGAAACTATCTTACATCTCTTATCATGATTAAGATTTGCAAAATACTTCTTATTACCCTTAAAAGCGTTATACAAATTAACAGCTTCTTTTAAGTCATCTTGCTCAATATCAAATCTATTTACATCTCTGCTTTCACCAATTTCACTAACTAAATAGGTGAATACTGGATTAGTCTGAATATCAGAAATATCGAATTTTTTTGTAATCGCTAAAATATAAGTCTTTTTGGTCGTTGTAAAAAATGTCTTTAATGGCAAAGAAATAATTGCATCAATATAGCAACTATCTAAAATATATTGCCTTAAATTTTTATCGTTCCGTTTATTAAAAATGCCGTCAGGCACAACTATAAAAGCCTTAGCACCTTTCTTAAGAGCTTTTATAATCCACTCCATGAAAAGCCCCTCAATACCCATGGCATTTATCTTATAATAATTTTTTAACGTAGTATTTTTAGCTATCTCTTCTTTTAAATTACTACTACCACTTGTTACATAAGGTGGGTTTGTTAAAATTAAGTCATATTTTTCTTCTTCTGCTTCTGAAAGTGTACCAAGTATTGAGTTTGTTTTTAAAATAAAACTCTCATTAAATATTTTGGCAAATTCCCTAGTTAATCCAATATTATCTTTTATCAGTTCACAAAAATAAATAAGCATATTGGCTTTTGCTAAAATGATGGTTTTTTGCTCATCTTTATCAAAACCCTTATCAAAACCAACTATTTTAACTTTTTGTATTATTTTATTGTTTTCAACTTTAAAGAGCTTATCAAGATCGTTCTTTATAAATTCTAATGGAAATTTTCCCACTCCGCAGGCTGGATCACAAATAGTCATTCCTTCTTTTAGCTCACCTTCTGCCATTTCATTGATAGCACGGACAACTTTAATTGGGGTAAAGAACTGCCCCCAATTCTTTTTACTGATACTTTCTTTTAAAAAACTCTCGAATAACTTACTTTTAAAATCATGGTCAATATGTTCAAGTTTTCCATAATTTTTAAATTTTTGGAGAACTTTTTTAAAGACTATTCCGTAACCATCAACAGCTTTTTGTTCTTTGCTGATAAATATGCTACCATTTATTATGGTGGTCTTGTCTAGGGCATTTTCAGGAAACAGCTCTTTTATTTGTGGTCTGATAATATTTGCATAATGTTGTAAAACTGTATTAGTTTCATTGCCTTCTTCATACATCCCAAGTAAAGTGTAAAAATTATAAGTACCTTGCAATATTTTTAAATCACTTAAATATTTGAATATAAATAATTCAACAAATGTGTATAAGCAATTATCAGGGGTTGCACCGCTAACACTCCAAACATCTTGCCATATTTGTTTTGCTAAATCTGTTGGATTGACTAGTTCTTTTGGTAAAATTCTATCATTTTTCTCATTTATTGATTGTATTATTTCATTGATAACTTTTGGTAAGTTTATATCTTTAGAATCAAAAGGATATTTAAAATCATTACCTTCTTCGGTTTTTACGGTATTACCAGTAGCAACATTAAACCATACCGTCTCTTTGGTATCAGTTGCAATAATTAATTTTGTTTTTAGTTTTTTGGCAACCTCAATTTCTTGCAGAATGGCATTATTTTTTTTATCCTTGGTATTAAAATGTTCAGGTGATTTAAATTCCACAATAGCAATAACTTCTTTTTTTTGGTGATAATGGCATCAACTCTCTTGTTTGATACATTCCCATAATCTATACTTCTTATTATATCAGATTTTTTTAAAGCACTAATAGTTGTTGAACCAATATTATAAAAATTCCAACTCCCTATTTTTTGAGGATTCTTGATTAAATCTCTTTGCAGAAGTTCTTCGCTCATAATTAAATCATCCAATTGTTCAATAACAATTTAAAAGCCACATTATTGTTCCTTTAATTATATCCAAAACAAAACCTGTCAACAATAGATACTTTAATTTAAATTATAGCCTAACCTTAAAACGTACTATAGTCAATTGATGAGAAGTTGGTGACGTCGTCGCTCAATGCTCGCCTATTACTTATAGGCGTCGCTCCATCGCTCCTAGCCCCAAATTCTCCTGAATTGACTATAATCATGAGCGTTCACGGAAAAAAGTTAACGTACAAATCGTCATTGCGAGGAGCCGCTTTGCGGCGACGCGGCAATCCATAAAAGTTGATTAGAAATGGATTGCTTCATCGGCTATGCCTTCTCACAATGACGTTTGAGACACATATACGCCGACGCTTGGCAATCCAATTTTTACTCTCTAGAAGTTCACTTTAACCTTCAAACTACCTTGATGACCAATATATTTATCAGCAATGTGGGCATTATAGGTAACACCATATTCCATCATATTGGATTTCACAGTTAGACCAGTACCAACAGTAAAGGAAACCTTAGCAGGTTTAACTGATTTTGTTGGTAATGGTTCATTCATCCCACCTAACCTTGCATCAATTTTTGGTGATTTTCCTTTGAAATCATAATTAACGTAACCATGCAATTCTGGTATTAGTAGTAATTGGTCAAGTTGGATGTTTGTTGCAGTCCTTAGACCCAAAATACCTTCAAATTTATTGTACGACGTCTTCTTAACAGTTAAGTTTTGGCATACTGTACCACTTTGCACATGACCGTCATCCATAAATTGTGAGTATCTTAGCCCAATGGTTGGCGTAATAGTTAACTTTTCAGAAGGTTGGTAATTATACCCGGTAAGTAGTTGCCCACTATAAGAAGTAGATTTATATTTAGCAACAGTTGTGCCTGTAGTAACTTTCTTATTATCATCAAGAACTACACGTCCTTCTGCGTTTTTAACATCGGTTATGCCATATGATGCTACCGCTTCAGCAAAGAAATTGCTTGGGAATTTATATGAACCATATAAAGAGAAGAGATTAGTAGTACCGTTAGTTTTATCGCCAAATTTCAGATCTTTATGAGACATTTTTGTATCAATTTTGCTATAAGCTACACCAACTAGCAAGTCATCATTTATTAAACCATCAAAGCCAAATATACCACCAACCGATTTTGATCTATAACCACTAATTCCTTTTCGCATTTCTTGGTGACCAACGGCATAAAATGGACTACCCCATACTCCATACGTTACCTTATCATCATCACCCGATGCTACAGGCAGCATATTCACAGACCTTGAAGCAATTTGGGAAGCAACTTGAGAAATTGCTTCACTTACCATAAGTGCTAATTCCATTGAAATTGGATTTGTATTACCAGGTAATAGTTTATCCATTGCCAAAGCACGATTATCTTTATCCATTAGACCAATCTCGCCCAAGTACTTAAAAGCATCACTATCTTTATCAGTTATATTATTCAACAGCTTAAGAAGAGTCGCTCTTTCAGATAAACGGCTAGCAGCATCAGGGTCTTGTGTTTTTGCTGATTCTTCATCTAATTCTATTACGTCTTTTTCTATAACTTTCTTATGAATGTCCTTTGCATGCAGGGTTAGATTGCTAGGATCAATAGTCCAGCTGACAAAGCGGCTTTGTTCATCGAGTTTCAAGTCAACTTTACTTGGATCCAAACTAACACCATTACAATCAACTGACGAAATCAGAACATATTTAGTCTCATCAGGCATTTCACTAATATCCGTCTGTCCCGCTATTGTTACAACCAATTTGTCTAGTTGAGATAGATCCAATTTACCATTACTCAGAATTTCTATATTACCACCATCTAACTTTGATGTGTCATAGAAACTGCGTAATTTTAGCTCTCCTGTCAATTTGGCAGTATTACCATATTTAACTTGGCTAGTTCCAAGATCCATGGTTAAATCTTTAGCGGTTAAATCACCAGTAATAGTTTGTTTTTCACCTAACATAATTATCTTGGCTTGATTGGCTGCAATGCTAGCAAATTTAACGTCTTGTTCCAATATTACATACTTATCTGCAGCAAAGGTTACAGGAGCTGCTGACGTTACTTTTTCTTTAAACCAGACATTATCTGCTAATATTACCTCTCCACCATTAATTGGAGCATTAACCAAGGCTCCACTTTTAAACTGTATCTTGGATGAGCCTTCAGCATTTATTTCTTCCGAACCAATTTGCGTGCTATAGGTAAACTTTTCCAATAACCTTGGTACTCCTGGTACGTCTATAGTTTTTTTCTCAGTACCAGCAAAAGTTGCTGTTTTCTTATCTTTAATGGTTATTTTTTTGGAGTAAACATCACCTTCCGCCGTAGAATTACTATCAAAAGTTACATCAGACAATCTAAACTCATTTGTTCCGAGATTGCCATGAGCAACACTATCATCCGAGTTAAACATTACTATACCACTATCCTTATTTGCGGTAGATATATTGGAATAAAAATTATTACCAATAATGCTGATTGTATGATTACCTAGTAATTTAATCTCTTTTAATCTGTTACTCTTTGATCCAACATTACCGGCTGCAATGGTAAGATTGGCATTTAATGCTAGACTATGTATGCCATTGCCAGTTGTTTCAATATTACTTATAATGCTTTCCTCTTTTAAGGTTAAAATTGCCTCTTTAGAATTAGAGAATAAAACATTACCCGTTGAAATCTTCTTAGTAGCTTGTATATTACCTCCGGCGATTTCTATAGTACCGGTCTCTATTGGAATATTAAGGATCAGCTCTTGTGGGTTATTAAATCTAACCGTACCTTCTCCTGTAAGGCTCTTGGCAGTGAAATTTTTAGAAATCGCAGTAGTTGCACCTTTTAGTATCTTGATATCTCCTTTAGCATTGATTGAATCACCAAATGCGACAGTACCAGCTTTAATTTGGATATTACCAACGGGACTCTTGTCACTCCCGACAACACCATCAATTCTGCTACTCCCATCGAATATTAAATTAACTGCCGTTCCGCCATTTTTGTTAATAGATCCTGTTGAATTAAACTTATCAGCAAAAGTTAAAGTCTGCGTTCCATTCCCTTGGATTTCAGTAATTCCATAATCACCAGTGGCTAATTTTACATTACCATTACCAGCTTGTAATAGTTTTAACTCTTTAATTCCACTTACTTCTCCATCCCCTGCAAACACTAAAGTTGCATTTTTACCCTTTTTGATATCACCACCGATTGTCTTCTGATGTGCCACCGTAACGGTACCTTCATGATTATTAAAATCTACCTCACCTGTGACACCCTTATTGGCAGCTAATTGACCATTACCAGTAAAAGCTACGCTACCAATCGAACCACCAACGGTACTATTGCCCCCATTAACAGTTACAACTTTTGTAACGTTACCATCCACAGTACCATTAGCAGCAAAAATCACATTACCACCAACGTTACCAGTTAACTGACCAGCAGCATTGAAAACTGCATTACCAGTGACGGTACCAGTTAACCGACCAGCAGCATCAAAAGTCACATCACCACCAACGTTACCTGTTAACTGACCAGCAGTAGCAAAAGTCACACCACCACCAACGTTACCAGTTAACTGACCAGCAGCATTGAAAATTACATTACCCGTAATATTATTAGCACCGCGGATAGTAAGTATAGTAGCCTTAGTAAAATTAACATCACCATCAATACCGTTTGTTGCTACCGTACCATCTATATCTGATGTTATAGTATGAGCATATATGGTGGGGTCGATAGTAAGATCCCCATCACCAGAAAACTTCACTTCTTTTAACTTATTAACGTCGGTACCTAATGACTGAGCTGCTGCTTTGGTAATCGTTAACATTTTACCATTATGGACAGAGTTTAATTCAACTATACCTTTACCATTTGCTACTAGACCTGGGTCTAGAGTATTTGCTAAAGTTATAGTCTTGAGAACAGCAGTATTATCACTATTCTGTAAGATTAATCTAGCATCTGGATCCGAGAAATTAATTTGATCACCAACATTAGCTAAAATATTAAAATCACCATGTATTGCATCTAGTACGTAAGTTGCTGCACCAACACCGCCACCACCCGTTGCCCCAATATTAACTGTAGCAATCTGGGCTGAGGTAGCACCCTCATCGGTAAATACCGCTCCCTTAATAACGTTTAACATAGGAACATGGTGTATATCAAATCTATCAGCATCACGACCTGCGATAGTCACCTGACCACGTACATCCAATCTAGTCAGTGTATTACCAGCTGTTCCAAGAGTTTTTGCACCATTAGAATCTAAAGTTAAAGTGTGACCATTTGCACCCTCCAACGACACGATCCCGCCACCACCAGCAACTCCTGGTAAATGATCATAAAAGGTTATGGTGCTATCCACACCATCTGTAAGTAGTCGCAACTCCGAAGCTATATCTAAGAAATTAATTGCTACCCCTGGTCCTGCAGCTGCAGCAGCATCATTAAGAAGAGCAACATTACCAGCGGAAGCGTCTATTGTCAGGAAACCAGCAGCAGGATCAGCAGTACCAATATTTATGGTTTTAATATTACCAATATTTGCATGGGTAGCTTTGAGTCTACCCTGAACATTTAAAGTACCATTAGCACCATTAGCTATTGTTGCATTAAATGTCTTAAGGTCACCCAATGCACCATTAAATGTTAGCGTTCCTCCTGCACCGAAATCAACTTCACCTGCAGCTCCATTAGCTCCACCTCCAAAATCACCAGCAATTTTTACATTGCTGGCGTTAGCAAATTCAAGTTTTTTAGTATAAACGTTTCCCCCTAATATAACCTCTCCACCGGCATTAGCACCTATATTAATCTGGGCTAAAGCCAACGTATCCTCACCAATATTGCCAGTTACCCCACCAGCTCCCAAGAAAGTTAATGTTCCCTTACCATCAACACCACTAATGTTCTTTATAGCACCATTAATGGTTTTATCAGCTGCCAACTTAAGTACAGATCCTGCGGTAAGCGTAGTATCAATAGCAAAAACATTACCACCTAAATTAACTTCTCCAGCACCTATATTTACCTCTAATAAAGAAGCACCAACATCACCAATATTTTCAGTTACTGTACCAGCTCCCAAGAAAGTTAATGTTCCCTTACCATCAACACCACTAATGTTCTTTATAGCACCATTAATGGTTTTATCAGCTGCCAACTTAAGTACAGATCCTGCGGTAAGCTTAGTATCAGTAGCAAAAACATTACCACCTAAACTAACTTCTCCAGCACCTATATTTACCTCTAATAAAGAAGCACCAGCAGCACCAATATTGCCAGTTACCCCACCAGCTCCCAAGAAAGTTAATGTTCCCTTACCATCAACACCACTAATGTTCTTTATAGTACCATTAATGGTTTTATCAGCTGCCAACTTAAGTACAGACCCTGCGATAAGAGTAGTATTAGCAGCAGAAACATTATGGTTTATATTAACCTCTCCACCAGCTATATTTACTGTCGCTAAAGATTTAGTACCACCAATTTCTCCATTTACCGTACTACCAATTCCTAGGTTTAATATCCCCTGACCAACACCAGCACCATCTATGGCATTATGGACGGTGGTATTATCTGCTAGGGTAAGTGTAGCGGTTGCACCATTAAGCGTTACAGCCCCTAACCCTGTGTGATCTACTCCAGCAGATAATGTTAATGTAGTATTGTTATTAATGCTAGCAGTCATAGTATCTCCAAGACCACCACCTCTTAGTATATCACCTCCTATAGTAATATTGCGGTCTATCACGATATTACCAGGATTTGTTGCAGTTATATTACCTATATTGCCAGCAGCACCACTTGCTGCATCAACTGTAAGGGTAACAATACCACCACCATCAAGAGCTTCATTAAATTCTAGGTTATCACCACCATGAAAACCAGCAGTGTGAAGAATACTAAGAGTAGTATGGGTATTACCAATATTAACATCAGCAGCAGCAAAAGCCCCGCTGCTTCCCCCTATGCTTGAGACAATGGAGGCAACTGACACGCTGGTCAGCAAATTTTTTAATAAATTTTGTTTTTTAGCCATATATTTTTATCATATTCCTATTAAAAATCGTCATTGCGAGACCACGTTAGTGGTCGTGGCAATCCATAAAATGTTTAGAAATGGATTGCTTCGTCGTGTGGTTTCCACACTCCTCGCAATGACGTATGCGTTTAAAAATCGTCTTAAGTAGCACTCTTATACGATACACCAAATCTAGTACAACATTTCTTTAATTGTACAATATGCTATCATATACACTAGGTCATGTCAATGACATTGCCTCAATAAATTTAAACGCAGGTGTAATTGCGAGAAGGTGCGACAATTTTTAAACATAGGCGTCTAATGTTAAAAAATAAGGCACATGATCAGAAGGTTGAAGCCATCCCCTAGCTTCTGATAAGGAGCTGACCGATAACATCTTATCTTGTAAGTTACAACTAGTCCAAATATGATCTAATCTACGTCCCCGGTTAGATTTTTGCCAGTCTATGTTTCTATAACTCCACCAAGTATAAAATTTTTGATCATACGGTACGAAATGACGGCTACTATCGATAAAACCCAGGGAAGATTGTAACTCCAACAAGGTTGAACGCTCTATATCTGTATGGCTAACAACATTCCGCAATTGACGACTCGACCATACGTCATGCTCATATGGTGCGATATTTAAGTCTCCTGTTATGATCATCTTACTATTTTTACTACGATTATTAGTCAACCATTGTTGTACTAATTCTAAATATGCCAATTTATGTTTAAATTTCTCATTGATCTTTACATCAGCTATATCTCCACCAGCTGGTACATAAAAATTATGGATTTCTATACCCAGAACTTCAACTGCTACATGCCTTTTATCACTATTATATAATTCAAGGGAGAATCTATTAGTAATAGGAATTTTCGATAAAATTGCTACTCCATTATAAGATTTTTGCCCTGAATAATATATATGATTATAACCCATATCATTAATAGCTTGATGAGGAAATAACTCATTAACTGTTTTGGTCTCTTGGAGAGATATAATATCAGGCTGATGTTGATCAATTAGCTTCTTAAGCAAATTAAGTCGCAAACGTATAGAATTAATATTCCAAGTTACTATTTTCATTTACATAATCTTTCCGATATTTCTATTACTAAATGCTTTAAAAGCCTAATCATCTTTGCCTCTGGGCTAAGATTTTTAGCTGCCCATTTCTTGATCCATGGTTCTATAAGCTGCCACATATTAATTTCTGGATCGAGCTGTTGTCCCACCCCTTCAACTACTACTATAGTTTTCTGTAATAATAGCAATTGTGGTTGCACCTCCATACCAAAATCTTCAGTAATTTTAAATAATTGGGCAAGTAATTTACCTATAGAAATATTTTTGACAGCATATCCTATAATCGGTTCGCTCACTGCTCTACAGGCTTGGGCAAAAAGATCAAGATCGGTATTTTTATCTATATAACCAGCCCGAAGATGGACAAGTGCTACTAGCTTATAGTTTTTACTTAGAAAACCAAATAGGCTCTCAGCAATTGCCATTCTATCTTTATCAGATAATCTACCCATAATACCAAAATCTATTAACACTATGCTACCATCTGACCTAACTAGAATATTGCCAGGGTGCAAATCTGCATGAAAGAAACCATCTCTATATACTTGATTAAAAAACATTACAGCAAATTTCCGAGCTATTTTAGCTAGATCTAAGCCCTGTTCTATCAGCTTATCTCGAGCATAAATTGATGTTCCATCTACCCATTCTGTGGTTATTATATATTCATGCGTCAGTTGCCAATAAATTTTAGGAATATATATATCAACATCATTTTGGAAATTGTCAAACAATTCTGAGGCGGCAGCTGCCTCTAAACGTAGGTCAAGCTCAAACTTCATAGTAGCATTAAATACATCCATTACTGCCACTAATCGTAATCTTTTTAATTTTGTAGATATTCTTGCTACTAGCCTAGCCAGAATATATAAAAGTTTAATGTCCTTATTATATGTGTGATGAATTTCAGGGCGTAATATTTTTACCGCAACCAACTCGCCTGATTTTAGCCTAGCTTTGTGTACTTGAGAAATCGACGCCGCCGCAACTGGTATATCCTCAAAGGCGGAAAATAACTCATCGGCACTTTGTCCAAAAGACTCCTCAATAATTTGTCGTGCGATATCGCTACTAAAAGGCGGCAACTTATCTTGTAGAGATTGCAAATAGTTAGTAATTTTAACTCCGATGAGATCTGGTCTGGTGGAAAGAGTTTGCCCAAATTTTATATAAACAGGTCCTAATTTTTTAAAACAATCAGTTAACCTCATACCAAAATCGTCTTTTGGTAGTTTAAATAAACCAATCGGATAAACTATTATGGTTATCATCCAACCAAGAATTCTTAACCTAGATGGTAATTTTATGGTACCTGGATAAGTCAGAATTTGTTGCTTACTTACCACTCTTAATATATGCCAAAAATTCAATAATAAGCTAATCATCTATAACCACTATGAATAGTAGCAACACCTAAATTAAGATTCTTATAACTAACATCGCTAAATCCAGCATCCTTTAACATAATCGCAAAATTCTCCTGATCTGGGAATAAACTAATACTTTCTACCAAATATTGATAAGCTGCTTCGTTGTTTGCTACAATTTTACCAATCTTAGGAATAATATTAAACGAATAAAACTGGTATAATTGCTTCAGACCCTCATATTGCATTTTAGAGAATTCTAAACATAGAAATTTGCCCTTGGGCTTTAGTACGCGATAAGCTTCTTTTAGGGCATTGTCAATTTTTGACACATTTCTAATACCAAATGCTATAGTATAGCAATCGAAACTATTATCAGGAAAAGGTAATTTTTCCGCATCAGCTACGACATACTCTAATCCATGTAATATGTTACTATCAACAGCTTTATTACGAGCTATCGTCAGCATGTCTAAATTTATATCACACAAAGTGACTTGGGGTAATATATTTTGCTCCTTAGCTTGCTTTATTATCCTAAAAGCTATATCGCCGGTGCCACTTGCAACGTCCAATATATTTGATGTTAAATTAGGAATTTGCCTAACAAATTGATCTTTCCATAAACGATGTATCCCTAAGCTCATTAAGTCATTCATTACATCATATTCATTAGCAACGCTAGAAAAAATATCTCTAACCATATCTCTTTTTTGCTCAAAGGACACTTTGGAAAAACCAAAATTTACTTGACCAGGAAAGTCGTTATTATTATCCATATATTTCTACGAGTTTATATTATAAATCATTATACTCTTCTATTCTGAAGAATTATTTTAGTATATTACTAATTATAATGTACACTAAGTATTTTATGAAGAATATTTTTCTGAGATGACTATTAGTGCTAAGTTGTTTATGTGGTATACATGGTATATAATAAATTAACAATAGTAGTAAAATGTAAAAATGCCAGAACTTCCTGAGGTTGAAACATTAAAACGCTGCCTAGAACAGCGAATAATAGGGGCTACCATAAATAAGCTTGATAAAAGACGGGATAATATACGCTATAGACTGAGCGATCAGTTAGAATCAGATGTAAAATCAGCAAGAATTATTGCTCTAAAACGTCGGGCAAAATATTTGCTAATTGATCTAGATAATTATTATTCGATTATTGTCCATCTTGGTATGACGGGTAGACTAACACTACAACCTAGCGATTATCAGCTACAAAAGCATGATCATGTGATTTTTTCTTTGGGGACTTGTGAGAAATTAGTTTTTAACGATTCACGACGTTTCGGTATGATTTATACTGGGCAAACAAACCTCATTGAAGAAAAATTTTTAGTAAATTTAGGCGTAGAACCTCTGTCAGAGGATATGTCTTATGAATATCTAAAAATAAAATTGCTGAATCGCTCTGTTCCGATAAAAAACTTGCTAATGGATAATCGGATTATTGTTGGTGTTGGTAATATATATGCCTCTGAGAGCCTTTTTATGGCTAAAATACATCCAGGCAGATTGGGTAGTAGTTTGTCAAACAATGAAATAAGTAATTTGTTGTTAGCCGTCAAACATGTCTTAACAAAAGCCATATCAGCAGGCGGAACTACTCTCAAGGATTTTGTTAGTGGCGATAGTAAACCTGGTTATTTCCAACAAGAATTACAGGTCTATGCACGAGAAAATAAAAAATGTTTAAACTGCCAAGGAATAATAAGGAAAATAAAACAATCCGGTAGGGCTAGTTTCTATTGTGCTACTTGCCAAGAATAATAGGAAGTAAAAATTCTATCCTTGAAATATACTTAGTTACTAAGTATACTTAGTTGAATTCTGTAAAATAAAAAGAGAATGTTATGGCTAGAATAACGATTGAAGATTGTATTGGAAAAATTCACGATAGGTTTGAGCTGGTAGCTCTGTCGGCTCAAAGAGCAAATGATATAAATTCTGGTAGCAAAATGACCATTAGTAACGTTAAGGGTGATAAGGCAACTGTGCTGGCATTACGTGAAATAGCGGCTGGTCATGTAACAGTTGCTACCCTAAAAGCCCACTTGCTAAAACGCCTTCGAACAAAAAATAGAATCGATCCTATCGATGAAGAAAACACTGATTCTTCTCTTGATGATGCTGCAGAAGACTTTGATTATTTACCAAGTGGCTCAGATATAAGTGTTACCGAGGACTATTCTGATTTAGATGATCAAGTATTTGATGATAATATCAGTGATAACGAACAAAAATGATTATTGGCATTGGTACAGATATAGTACAAATTCCAAGAATAGAGAGGATATTAAACCTATATGGTCAACGCTTTATAGACAGAATTCTTTCTAAAGAAGAAGTGCAAAAGCTAACCTCTCTAAGTAAAGACCGATATGGTTGTTTTTTGGCAAAAAGATTTGCTGCGAAAGAAGCAGTTAGTAAAGCCCTTGGTGTTGGAATTGGCAGAAATTTACGATTTAAAGACATCTCTGTATTAAATGATGATTTAGGAAAACCGTTTGTTTGGATTTGCCATCCTGAGAATCCAAACAAATTTGAACAGAATTTTGGACAAATTAAAATTCACTTATCTATTTCAGACGATTACCCAACTTCTGTAGCGTTTGCAGTCATTACCTCGTGAGAGCGTTCACGGAAAAAAGTTAAAGTACAAGGCGTCATTGCGAACGTACGTGAGCGTGGCAATCTATTTCTGAGTACTTTTTGGATTTCCGCGTCGCTGTAAAAAGCGGTTCCTCGCTAATAGACGTCTTGCACTTTAAACTTTTTTCCATGAAGGTTCACAAATAAGTTGCCTTTTCCTCTAATATTGGTTAGGATTCAACGTCTTTGGGCTAGGTAGCAAAGTGGTAATGCCGTGGACTGCAAATCCTCAATGCGCCGGTTCGATTCCGGCCCTGGCCTCCATCAAAAGAATATATTAATATGCTGGAATTTATTGAACAATTCCTAGAAGCGATGATAGCAGAACGTGGAGTAGCTAATAATTCCATAGTTAGTTATAAATGCGATCTATTAGATTTTCAGAAATTTTTATTACAAAATAAATTATTAGAGCTAAATATTAAAGCTGAAAATATTAGAGATTGGGTCGAATATTTAGCAGAAAATGGCTTGCAAGCAAGATCAATTAACCGAAAAATATCAACTATAAAAAACTATTATGAATTTTTAATTAGCGAAAAACATACAAATTATAATCCTACTTTGATGGTAGATCTACCAAAATATCAAACTAAACTTCCTGCTACATTATCGATCGATCAAATCAAAACTTTACTTTTATATTGTGATCAAGATAAAAGCCCTGATTCCGTACGTCTAAAAGCAATGATTCATTTATTATATGCAAGTGGGTTACGTGTTTCTGAGCTTGTCAGTATTAGACTAACTGATATTTTAGTAAATCAAATATCCCAAAATATTAAAAGAATATTTTCTATAACTGGTAAGGGCAATAAAGAAAGAATGGTGATTATCAATGAACAGGCTGCCCTTAGTTTGCTAGATTATTTAACTATTCGCAGTAACTTTGTCAGCAGAAAACATTTAAAAAGTCAAATTTACTTATTTTGTTCTTCTGCCGCTAGTGGTCATATGACTAGACAGAATTTTGCAATTCTTTTAAAACAAGCAGCTATTAAGGCTGGGTTAAATCCAGATAATATCTCCCCACACACTTTACGTCACAGTTTTGCTAGCCATTTGCTAGAAGGTGGTGCAGATCTTAGAGTAATTCAAGAACTACTTGGGCATGCTGATATTAGTACTACCCAAATATACACCCATATCCAAACAAAGCATCTAAAACTTGCCTTAGATCGTCATCCGCTTAAGTCAGCTATAATCAAACGCTGAGCGTTCACATTTATTCTCTTAATTTACCTTGGAATTTCTCGTAAGCAGTTGCAATAACTTCCTGATTTAATAAATTTAAGTCTGCTTCATTTAACGTCCGATCATCTGCTTGAAATTGCACTTTAATTGCCACCGATTTTTTACCGGAAGGTAGTTTGTCTCCTGAATAAACATCAAATAGATCAACTGATTTTATCATTTTTTTATTAGAATTTTTGATATAAGCAATTATCTTGCCAACCGGTTGCTCTAGATCAACTACAAAAGCATAGTCTCTAAAGGTTGGTTGGAAGTCGGAAACAATAAAGTCGTCTCTTTTAGCAAATTTTGCTTTAGTAAATGGTATATTGGCAATATTTATCTCAAAGGCAAATATCTGGCAGTCAATATCAAAATATTTTAATATAGAGGGATGAATTTGTCCAAAATATGCTATGACATTCTTACCAAGTTTTATAATGTTTGAGTTTGTCGGATGGTAATAAGGTAAATCAACAGGAGCAAATTGGCACTTATCAATAGGCAAACCTGCATAATTTAAAACATTTTCTAAGTCAGATTTAATGTCAAAAACATCTACGGGGCGGGCTGTAGAATGGCAATCTTTTTCGTTATATAGCCCACATCTTACCGCCGAAGCAAAAATCAATTCACCATCGGATGTGCAAGAGTTAAAGATTGGCCCCAATTCCATCAAAGCAATATCTTTAATGGATCTTGTTAGATTCTTTTGCACTAATTTAAGTAATTTGGCAATGATGCTAGGTCGCATATAATTATTATCAACATTAATAGGATTTAGCAAAAATAGCTCCTCTTTTATTGGAGCAAATAATTTTGCTATTTCACTATCCATGAATGAGTTTGTTACTACCTCATCATACCCGCAACTGGCTAAAATTCTTTTAATATCAGAAACTCTTCGTTGTTCTTTAGGTACAATCCTTGCTAATTGTATCTCTGGTAATTTAACCGGATGTAACTTGTCATAACCGTAAATACGAACAATCTCTTCAACAATATCTTCTTTAATTGTGATGTCATGTCGCCAGGAGGGTATGGTAAGTTTGAGACTATCACCTACATAGTCAATTGATGAAAAGTTGGGGACGTTGTCGCTCAATGCTCGCCTATTACTTATAGGCGTCGCTCCATCGTTCCTAGCCCCAAATTCTCCTGAATTGACTATATCTACAATAAAACCAAGCTTCTTTAGAATATCACAAATCTCGGTTTTGCTTAGGTTTAGACCGGTTATTTTAGCTAGGCAATTGATAGGGAAGTTCAGGGATTTTTGCTCAAGGTTGAGTTCCCCATTATACACTATATCAGAAATTTCACCTCCACAAATAGCTAAAATCATTTTACTTGCAATATTTAAGGCTTTTAAGGTAAAATTTTGATCAATATTACGTTCAAAACGATAACGCGAATCAGTATCAATCTGCAGACGCCTACCAGTTTTAGTAATATATTTAGCAGAAAAACATGCCGCTTCTAGCAGAATATTTTGCGTTTCAAGCCCACAACTACTACTATCTCCTCCTATAATACCAGCAAGAGCAAGTACTTGTCCGTCATCTTGAACTACCAAATCTCCTGCATCTAAATCATATTCTTTGCCATTTAAAGCTGCAAATTTAATTTTTTCTTTAACAGTTGCAACTTGGATATTATCTGATAATTTACTTCTATCATAGGCATGCATTGGTTGCCCGAAGCTATATGATATGTAGTTAGTAACGTCCACTATAGCCGAAACTGGTTTTACGCCAATATTTTGCAATAACTGTTTTAACCAATCAGGGCTTAGCTTATTTTGTAAATTTCTTATTTCTCGAAATCCGAATAAAGGACACGCCTCTTTATTTTCTACTTGTAAACTCAAGCTAGATTTAAATTCTCCGGCAATTTCCGCTATCTCTAGTTCTTTAAGTGTACCAATACCACTAGCAGCAAGATCTCTAGCTATACCATAGACGCCAAGAGCATCGCCACGATTGGGGGTAACATTAATATCAAAGACAGGATCATTATACCCATAATATTGTATAAGTGACTCGCCTACTTTAGCCTCTTGCGTCAGTTCTATGATACCTTCTGAATTAGTACCAAGTAATAATTCCTCTTCCGAACATAGCATACCACAACTTTTTTCTCCACGAATTACCGATTCTTTAATTTTAAATTTACCATTTGGAATTTCACAGCCAATTTTTGCCAATACTACTTTAATATTCTCCCTAGCATTACTTGCTCCGCAAACTATCTGTAAAATTCCTTCATTAGTTTGGACTTGACATATCTTAAGTTTATCCGCCGAAGGATGGGGTTTAGTAGTTAGTATGTGAGCTACTTCAAAATCTTTCAGCTCCGCCCTTCTATCTACGATTTCTTCTACTTCTAGACCGAGCATAGTCAAGCACTCGGCAATACCTGCAACAGAAACATCTGTATCTAAGAATTTTTTTAACCATGATAGAGTAAATTTCATCTTGTTAACCCCCCAGCTAGAGTTGGTATATCAAAAGCAGAGAAATTATAGTGTTTTAACCATCTTATATCTCCTTCAAAAAATTGTCTAAGATCTTTGATCCCGTATTTTAACATAGCAAAACGTTCAACACCTAGCCCAAAAGCAAATCCTTGATAATGATCACTATCTATATTAACATTTTTCAGAACGTTTGGATGAACCATACCGCAACCAAGTACCTCAAGCCATTTATTACTATCTGGCATCTTAATATCCACTTCGGCAGATGGTTCAGTAAATGGGAAGAAACTTGGTCTAAAACGTATTTCAATATTTGTTTGTTCAAAAAAGTCTTTGATAAATTCCGTGATAAGGTATTTTAAATGCCCCATATTAATATTTTCATCGAGTACTAGACCTTCAATCTGGTGGAACATTGGTGTATGCGTCATATCGGAATCTGATCTATAAGTTCTACCAGGAGCAATAAACCTAAAAGGCGGTTTATCATTTTGCATGGTTCTAATTTGTATTGTTGAAGTGTGGGTACGTAGTAACAGAGGATCGGCTCCTTCTTTTGCTTTTAGGTAGAAAGTGTCATGCATCTGCCTGGCAGGGTGGTCTTCATAAAAATTGAGGGCAGTAAAATTATACCAGTCATTTTCGATATTTGGACCATCCTTAATGGTTAGCCCAAATTTTGCAAATATTTGAATTAATTCTTCGGTAGCTTGGGTAATGGGGTGAATGCTGCCCTTCTTGTGCTGTCTAGCTGGAATGGTTAAATCTGTCTTTTCTTCAGCAAATTGCTTATTTAATTCAAATTCCTCCAAAATAGTTTGTTTTGCTTGTAGCAAATTACTAATCTGCTCTTTAAGCAGATTAACTATCTCACCTAACTTTTTGCGATCATTTGGTTCAAGATCGCCCAGTTTTTTCATTTCTTGAGTGAGTAAGCTTTTTTTGCCAAGAAACTCTACCCTAATTTGTTGCAATCCTGATAAAGTTTGAGTTGCCTCTATACTGCTTTGAGCAGATTCTAATATTTGGTTTAGATTATCCATAATAAGTTAATTTAAGTAATAATATCAAGTAAATTAAAGGAGATTAGACTAAGTTTCATCAGATGTCTAGACTAAATAAATTATTATTGTTGTTGTTTAACGGATTAAACTAACCCGACTAGCATTAAGCAAAATTCACAGATGTTTATTAGTGAGGAGATACTTTAGTAGCGACGAAGCAATTGTAAGTTAAAAGTATGGTATATAGATATTGAAGCTAATGTAAATAGTGGTTTATATTGACTTTAAGGGGTATTCAGCAATAGCCATAATAATGACTATTGTTGTGTGGGTGTGAGCGACCGTGTAGCAATTAGTTTTAAGACCGAATGGATCCTGGTACTCTAGCCCAAATCCCCGAGACGTTTGAATAGTTGATAGGGATGCTTTTGCACGCCCGCTTACAATCGTAAACATTAAATATCTCGAGGTATGTATGCTATTATATAATAATTTTATCGGTCTTGATATAGGAAAATTCAATTTTGTTGTGCAATTCATGGTATAGCTAATCTTATAGCCAAATCCCAATAAATATGATATAATGATGTCATTATGACATATTCAATAGATTCTCGAAAGAAAGTATTTAAGATAAAAGAAAAAGAAGGGTTAAGTTTTGCAGAAACATAGAAACTTTTTAGTACATTGAACCTTCTTTATTGCTCAATTATTCTTACCATAGCTTTATCTTTATATCAAATTATTTTGTTAAAAGTGCCATATATTGTAGTTTTTATGCTATGTATAGCCTTAAAACCTAGATAAACCGAAATACGCTCAATGATTATCTGTTGATAGTATGATATTTCTAAAGCAATGCTCGAATTTTCTGCTTGTACATGTAAAATATTTATTAGCTGTCCTTTCTCTTTAATTTTAGATATTTTTAGAGGGGTAGTTTTGCTACTAAATTTTGCTCCAACAATCTTGTTCCAATTAATCATAATTTCTGCAAGCAATGGGTGCTGCTTGCCAAAAATTCGTCTAATAATTATGTTGATGTCATGGCTGAGTGGTTTCATGGGCAAAATTAATGATTGTAACCATTACTACTAATACAGCAAAAATAATTGATACTAAAGGAAAATATAGAGAACTGATTGATAATATCATAAGTAATATATTGCATATTATAATTCTATACACTACTTCCCTATGACTTTTACCATTTCTAACTGCTTTTTGAAAAAAATGCTTTAAATGAGGTTGCCAAATCTTTTCCTTATTAAGTAGTCTAATTAATATGGTTAGTCCTCCATCGGTCATGTAATATAAGCTAGCAATAGATGAAGCAATAAATAAATGAATACTAGAAGCTGAAATAAGTATTAAACATAAACCTAATAAAAATCCTAAACTTATGCTACCTACGTCTCCTATAAAAATTTTAGCAGGATGCCAGTTAAATATCAAAAAACCTATAGAACATCCCAATATAATGATATTAAGTACAATAATAAAATTTATATTTATTATTGTATCATACTTTAAATAACAAAGTATCAATATGGTGATGGATAAATGAATAGATTCAGCACCACTAATACCATCTATTCCATCAAGAAAATTATAAATATTTAAAAAGGTAATCAAGTATATTATGGATAACACAAAATCAATATATAATGGTAATTCGTAATGAAACAATAATGCTGGAGATAAAAATAATATAATGCTTATTGTGGAACAAATTATGTGAATAATTAGTCTTATAAATACAGGAATAGAGACAAGATCATCTAAAAATGAAATTGTAGAAATGATCAGTAATAATGGTACAATTTTAATTGAGTTTATCAACATTTCTGTTACAAAATATTCATAGGTGATAAGACCAATTATTACCACTATTACTATAGCAAGCCCACCTCCTCTTGGTGTAATTTTATTGTGTGCTCTACGTGGATCCGGTATATCCACCATTCCAAAAGAGGGAAGATTGAAAATCAATAGCCAAGTAAAAAAGCTTGTTGCTATAAAAGATAACAAAAATAAAAAACTATAATTAATAAAATCACTCATAACAACATATTAGATTTAAAACTGAAATATTCATTAGCTGCAATAATCACGTGGTCATGAACAGATATATTCACATTAGCACAAGTTTCTACTATTTTGTGTGTTAGTTTTATATCAGTATTTGAAGGTTTACTAACACCACTTGGATGATTATGTACCAGTATAATTGCACCAGCTTCATTAAATAAAGCTCTTTTAATTATTTCTCTTGGATATATTGTTGCCTGATCTATGGTGCCTTGGCTTAAAACTTCATCAGCAATCAGGATATTCTTTTTATTTAGAAATAAGATACGAAACTGTTCTGTCTTCATATTGCCCATAGTTGCTTTCAGATAATCTATTAGAATGCTCCAAGAGCTAATGACATTATGATTCATTACTTTTTGTTTTAGCATCCTGTTAGTTAATTCACGCATAGTAACAAAATTTATGTATAAATTATCATTAGTCCCTTTAATATTAAGTAGTTTTTCTTTATCTGTATTTATTAAATCAGCCAGACTACCAAATCGCGTTAGTAATTCCTTCGCTAATGGTTTTACATCTTTTCTAGGTATTACAGAAAATAATATCATTTCAAGTAATTCATAATTCGCAAGATTCTCTGCAGACATAACAATACGTTGCCTTAGACGTTGTCTATGTCCAATATAATGAGGAGTATCATCTTTCATATTGTTCTATTATAAATCTATTTTATAAGGTGGATATGTCAAGTGTTTTGGTGACAAAGTAAAAATGTCAAAACCATCTTTGGTTACACCCAAACTATGCTCAAATTGTGCTGATAATGATTTATCACTTGTGGTAACTGTCCAATCGTCTAATTTACTTAGATGGGTAGAGTGATGTCCAGCATTTACCATTGGTTCAATAGTAAAAAACATACCTTCTTCTAATACCAAGCCAGTGCCAGCTTTACCGTAATGTAGAACATCCGGTTTTGTATGGAATATACGCCCTATCCCGTGACCAGTATAATTTCTAACAACTGAATAATTATGCTTCTCAACATAAGTTTGTATAGCATTTCCGATAGTTCCTAAATGTACTCCTGGTTTCACTAGTTCAATTCCTATCATCATAGCATCATAAGTAACTTGCACTAAGCGTTTTGCTTTAATTCCGACATCACCAACGTAAAACATTCTACTAGTGTCACCGTACCATCCATCAACAATTACGGTAACGTCAATGTTTATGATATCACCATTCTTAAGGAGTTTATCATTTGGGATACCATGGCATACTACATGGTTAACAGAAGTGCAAATTGATTTTGGGAAGCCATTATAGTTTAAAGGTGCAGGGATTGCATTATTGGATACAATAAAGTCATGGCAAAGATCATTTAAATAAATGGTACTTACCCCTGGTTTTACATAATTAGTAATGAAATCTAAGGTTTCTGCAGCAAGTTTACCTGCAATATGCATTTTCTTAAAGTCTTCGGCTGTATGAATGGTTATAGTCATAAAATAATTAACTTTTTTTATTAAAATTATCTGTTGAAAGTAGAAATATATACTAAATTTTCACTTTTTTAAATTATTATTTGAATTTCATTGGATCTTTTTCAACAACCCTGACTTTATAGAAGCTATAAGATAGGGTTATTGTCTCAACATCATTCATTTCTTTATCTTCCTCAAAATCAGAGTCTATAAAAAATGTTACGGGCATTAACATTTTCTCTCTTGCTTTTAATAACTGTTCTTCAAAACAAAAACAATGTATTTTAACAAAATATTTACCGGCTTTATTGGGTGTAACATTATAAACGGAAGTTCCTATTATATCATCGTTGCTTAGATTTTCAGACTCGTAAAAAATTAGTGTATTTTGTCCTGGAATAACTGTAGCCCTTCTTTGTTTAGGAATAAATCGCCAAGGTAAATTACTATCAACATTAGAGTCAAATTCTATAGTTATCACTCTAGTTCCCTTTTTAGGGGAATATATATTAAATTCCTGTCTTACGGTGGTGCCGCCATAACCAGTGACTTTACAAAATAAATTATAAATTGGTATCGATGCAAAGCTTAAAAAAACCATACTAAATGCTAAGCTAACTAAGGCTAAGGCAAATTTCCTATTGGAACGTCTATTAGGATCTGTGAACATTTCTCTTTAATGGGCTCCGTCCATTATACCTATTTGGATTAGCTCTATTGTAAAAAATCAAATTTTAACTTTTTACGAAAAGTTTATTTAAAATATCTTAAACTTATGATATTATATACTCGTTTTAATAAAACAACCTATTTTAAGGTATTATATGACTAACAAAATCAGTGTGCCAGTAATTTCTGCAGAATCAGGATTTTATCAATATTTGCAAAAAATTAATAAAGTTCCATCACTCTCACAAGAGGAGGAATTTTTACTTGCCAAAGCCTATCTTGAACAAAATGATCTAGAAGCTGCGCATAAGTTAGTAACTAGCCACTTGAAATTAGTAGCAAAAATTGCCATTAGATATAGAAATTATGGACTACCTCTAAATGAGCTTGTATCAGAAGGGAATTTAGGGCTTATGCAAGCAGTAAAAAAATATAATCCTGATTTGGGTTTTCGTTTGTCTACTTATGCTTTGTGGTGGATTAAAGCTTCAATCCATGAATATGTCTTAAAATCTTGGTCTTTAGTTAAAATGGGTACTACGGCAGCACAAAAAAAATTATTCTTTAGTCTTGGTAAAATTAAGCATAAAATTGCTAACCTATATTCAAGGGCTGTCACAGATCAAGATTTTGTTCAAATCGCTCAAGAACTTGGAGTGACTACCAATGAAGTTAGTGAAATGAATGCTAGATTATCTGGTCCAGACTTATCGCTGAACAATTTGGTAAATGGTGATGATAATAGTAGTAGCGAATTAATTGAATTTTTACCAGAAACTCGTCCAAGTCAAGAGCTAAGATTAATTAGCCAAGAGGATTCTGCTAATAAGCATAACTTGTTAACCCAAGCGATGAAGATCTTAAATGATCGCGAATTACATATTCTTACTGAGCGTAAATTAACAGATTCTCCAAAAACCCTCGATACTCTTAGTATGGAATATAAAATTTCTAAGGAAAGGATTAGACAGATTGAAAATGCCGCATTTGAGAAAGTGAAAAACTTTATACTACAACAAGTGCCAAAACCTGTTTAAAAATCTATTTAGATATTTCAATCGTCATTGGCGAGGAGACCGTAGGTCGACGCAGCAATCCATTTATGGTCATTTTTGGATTGCTGCGTCGCCGCAAAGCGGCTCCTCGTAATGACGATTGGGTATCACATCCCTCCCTTCTTTCTTTCAAATACTTTCTCATCATCCTAATGTCGAACTAAGGTTACATATAGATAAAAGATAATTGCTATGGGAGTATACTCAAATGATTTGGAGAATTGTTTTTTACAAATTTTATTGTAGAGACGGTGGCCAGAGCCGGGATCGAACCAGCGACACAAGGATCTTCAATCCTTTGCTCTACCAACTGAGCTATCTGGCCGCTTTTTACTAAAGGTCTATAGTCAATTGATTAGAAGTTGGGTCGCTCAATGCTTGCCTATTACTTACAGGCTCCATCGTTCCTAACCCCAAATTCTCCTGAATTGACTATAAAGGTCTAGTGTTTGCAAAAGATGCAAAGAGACCAAAACTTGTTAAGGCATGATCTCTACCCTTAGCGCATCTTTGAATATAATACTAGGCTATTTTTTAGCCTCATCTGTTACTTGTGACTGTGGTAATATTATTTTGATATCAGCTTTACTCTCAAGATCAGCAACATACTTTAATATAGCATCTCTACTAAGTTTATTGGTTATATTAACAGTAGCTTCCTCCTTAGAAGGTATCTGTGCAGGTCTTTTATCAAGTACAGTAATAATATGCCACCCAAACTGAGTTTTAACCGGAGAAGAGATTTCATTTACTTTCATTGATAATGCTTTATTTTCAAATTCAGGTACTAATTGCCCAGAAGTAATATAGCCTATTTCTCCGCCATTTTCTTTAGAACCTTCATCTTTTGACAAATCTTTAGCAAGCTTAGCAAATTTTTCTCCTTTATTAAGCCTATTTTTTATATTTACTGCTTCTTTTTCAGTTGCAAGCAAAATATGGCTTACTTTTACTTCTTCTTTTCCTTTTAAGCTAGCAACTAGCTTATCATATTCAGCATTAATCATCTTCTCATCAACATGAGATTTTACATAACGCTCCATCAATTCTTGCTGAACCATTTGGTTTTTCGCTATATTCAATTTAGTTTGAAATTCTTTTGAAGATTCAATATTAGAATTTTTAGCTTCTTGCTCAAGCAATTTTGTATCGATATAACCACGAACTAACATTTCCTGTATATTTGCATTAAGATCAGAAAATTTCTTACCTTTAGCACTTGGTTGGTTATCTAAAGAAGACTGGAATTGCTGCATAATCTGCGATTCTTTTACTTCGCCACCTTTATAGGTAGCAACAACTTTATCTTCGTTAGCGAAAGCACTGCTCGCAAGTAAGCTAGCAGATAAAAAAGCTATAGATATTCTTTTCATTTGTTATCCATTTATATTTATTATTATGGCTAGATTTTATAATGATAACCACCTGACGTCAATAGCTATTTACAATTTGTTTGATAAATATTATAAAATACCCTATTTTATAAGGTTATTTACAGAATTTAGGATATAAATGTTTTCTTTACTTAAAAAATTATTCGGCACAGCAAACGATAGAAATATCAAAAAACTATTTTTAGAAATTGAAAAGATTAATTTGCTTGAACCATCGATACAAAAGCTTTCTGATGATGAATTGAGAAATAAAACAGAGCAATTTAGGCAAAGATTAAAAGATGGGGAGTCATTAGATGACCTAACCTATGAAGCTTTTGCTGTCGTACGAGAAGCTGCAAGAAGAGTCTATGGAATGAGGCATTTTGATGTTCAGCTAATTGGTGGATTGATATTGCATCGTGGGATGATTACTGAAATGCGTACAGGGGAAGGAAAAACTTTAGTTGCCACATTACCGGCATATTTGAATGCTCTTACTGGTGAAGGGGTACATGTTGTTACGGTAAATGATTATTTAGCAAAACGTGATGCTGAGTGGATGGGGAAGATATATAATTTCTTAGGATTATCTGTTGGGTGTATCATTGCTAATATCAGTGACAAAGACAGACATGATGCCTATAGAGCAGATATTACTCATACAACTAATAACGAGCTTGGATTTGATTTTCTCAGAGATAACATGAAATATAGCGAAGACTCTAAGGTACTTCGTCCCTTTAAATTCGCTATTATTGATGAAGTTGACTCAATTTTAATTGATGAAGCAAGAACTCCACTAATTATATCGGGTCCAGTAGATGATCGCTCGGATTTATATACTAAGATTGATAAATTGGTTTGTCAGTTTAAAGATGAAGATTACGAAAAAGATGAGAAATTACGAACCGTTAATCTTACTGAGGATGGTATAACTCATGTAGAATCAATGCTTGTGACCAATAATCTTATTGAACAAGGTTCAAGCCTTTATGATTTTGAGAATTTAAGTTTGGTTCATTATGTCAATCAATCATTGAGAGCACATATTCTCTTCAATCGTGATGTTGATTATTTGGTGCGTGATGGCAAAGTGATGATTATTGATGAATTTACTGGGCGGGTGATGGAAGGTAGACGTTATTCTGAAGGGTTACACCAATCACTAGAGGCAAAAGAACATGTGCCAATTCAAAACGAAAATCAAACTTTGGCTTCTATTACTTTTCAAAACTATTTTAGGAATTATCCAAAATTATCAGGCATGACTGGTACGGCAATGACCGAAGCTACAGAGTTAAAGGACATATATAATCTTGATGTACTAGCTGTTCCTACTCATAATCCAATCACTAGGGTTGATTATGATGACGAAATTTACGGCAATAAACACGATAAATATCAAGCTATTATAAAATTAATACAAGAGTGTTATGATCGTGGTCAACCTATTTTGGTTGGAACAGTTAGTATAGAGAAGTCTGAAGAAATTTCTAAGTTACTTACCATAAATAAAATAACCCATAATGTTTTAAATGCGAAATTTCATCAACAGGAAGCATTTATTATAGCTCAAGCTGGGCGATTTAAGGCTGTGACTATTGCCACCAATATGGCAGGTCGTGGTACCGATATTATGCTTGGTGGTAATCCGGAAATGCTAATAGAGCAACTTTCTCTACAAAACCTACCTGAGGAACAGTATCAATTAGAAATGATCAAAATAAAGGAGCAAATATCTGAAGAGAAGCAGCGGGTAATAGAGGCTGGGGGATTATTTGTTATAGGTACCGAAAGGCATGAGAGTCGTAGAATAGATAACCAGTTGCGAGGAAGAGCCGGTAGACAAGGTGATCCAGGTAATACAAAATTCTTCTTGTCTCTAGAAGACGACCTTATGCGTATTTTTGCTTCAGATCGTATTTCTGGAGTCCTAAGAACGTTAGGTTTAAAAGATGGTGAAGCAATCCATCACCCTATGATTAGCCGTTCACTTGAGAAGGCTCAGCAGAAGGTTGAAGGACATAATTACGAGATACGTAAAAATTTATTACGTTTTGATGATGTTATGAACGATCAACGTAAGATAGTTTACGAACAACGTACTGATATAATTGCATCAAACTCTGCCCATGATTTTTTAGCTAGCATGACAAAAGAACTAGTGGAAAAAGTGGTATTAACTTTCATTCCCCCCGGTTCTTATAGGGAAGACTGGGATGTAAATGCTCTAACAGGAGAGTTGCAACGTATTTTTGCTGTAAAACTAAATCAAGAATCTATAACCAAGGCTAACGTCACCGAGATAGAGGTGACATCTAATGTTGTGCAAATGGTAAATGACCTATACCAGGCAAAGAATACAGCATATAGCGTTGACTTGATGAATGACGCAATTAAATATATTCTACTAACAACTTTAGACCAAGTATGGAAAGATCATTTACATAATTTAGATCATTTACGACAAGGTATATCACTAAGGGCTTATGCTCAGAAAGATCCACTTAACGAGTATAAAAGAGAAGCGTTCAATTTATTTGAACAAATGCTTGATAATTTGAAGGAGCTATTTATCCAGAAAGTTTGTCATCTTCATATGGATACTAGCCACATTAAAAAAGAATCAATGTCTTTGGCAAACAAAACACTGCAAAAGACCATGCGAGAAACTAGGGAAGACCCTGCTTTTAGTAAATATAATGCAGGGATTAGTATTGAAACTCAGCTTAAACCTATTAAAACTCAAGTCAATCCACAGGATAGAATACCATCAGATCCATCAAGTTGGGGAAAGGTGGCTAGAAATGAGATATGTCCTTGTGGTTCCGGTAAGAAATATAAATATTGTCATGGAAGTAATGAGTGATTTGTTGGCATTGGGATAAGAATAAGCATTTTAAAGAATGGGTAATAGTAATGTACTAAGTTAGGGAAAAAAATAAGCAATATTGCAAAAATAATGAAAACAACTATTAGTGGAGCAAAAAAATCTGTTATATATAGATATAACCGAATTTGGAATAATTTGCTATATCAAGTTCAGGTTAAAATTAGTTATTATAATTCTTAAACAATAAATAACTCATGCAAAATAAATCTATTATTACATTTTTTTGGCACCATATAAAACCATACAAATGGTTTTATATGGCTATGCTACTTGCTTCTACTGTAAGTAGTTTTTACCCGTCTGCTAATTATTATGCGATTAAATTATTTCTTGATACAATAGCTGGGCAAGAAAATTTAACTTACCAGTTAGTTCTACTGCCGATTGTAATATTCATGTCTGCACAAGTGATGTTAGATTTGGTTTGGCGTATCAGTAACATAGCTGAATGGAAAGCGGCACCTTATGTTCGGCGTTCTATATTGCTTCAATCATATGACTATGTTCAGCATCATTCTTATCCGTTCTTCCAAGAAAATTTTACAGGAGCTATCAGCAGCAAAATCAAAGGCATTTTGGATGGATATGATAAATTCTGGGCGGAAATGCATTACGGATTGCTGCAAAAGTTTTTTAAATGTGTTGTAAATTTTTTGTGCCCTTAGCCTTGTTAACACAAATCTTGGCATATTTGTACTAATATGGTGTAGTTTATACATACCAATTATGTATAAACTCTCAACTAAATTAAACCAACTATATTGCTTAGAATCCGAAAGCAAGCATTTTATAATTGGACAAGTTGCCGATAAAATTACTAATATTATTTCACTTTTTTCTTTTGCTTCTAGGACAAGAGAATTAAAGGCACTAGATAATAATATATTAAATGATTTTATTCCCAAACAGGTAAAAGCATACAAATATAACTTTAAGACTCAAATAGTAGCTATGTGTTTCTATTTTGTTTTGTTTGTTTTTATTCCATTCTATATGCTGCATTTAAGAATACATGGCTTAATTTCTGTTGGAGATTTTGCTTTTGTCTTTGGTATTGCCTTGATTGTTGCAGACGATATCTGGGATGCAACAGTTTCATTGCAGAATTTTACCAGATCAATGGGTGATCTGAAAAGTGCTTTGTCACTAGTTACTATCAACCAGCAGGATTTGGATAAATTTAGTGCAAGTCCGCTAATAGTTGATAAAGCTATTATTGAATTTAAAAATATAAATTTTGGTTATAACAAAGAGCTGATCTTTAAAGATATGACTTTTTCTATTAGTCCTGGTGAAAAGGTAGGAATAGTTGGTCATTCTGGTAGCGGCAAATCAACACTTATTAATCTCTTGTTACGTTATTTTAAAGTTGCAAATGGTCAAATTTTAATAGACGGACAAAATATTGACAATGTTACTCAGGATTCATTACGACAAAATATCGCGGTAATCCCTCAAGACACTTTGTTATTTCATCGAACGCTGATGGAAAATATCAGATATGGGAACCAAGAAGCAACTGAGGCGGAAGTAATTGAGGCAAGCAAAAAGGCACATATCCATGAATTTATTACAACATTGCCAGAAGAGTATAATACTTATGTTGGAGAGCGAGGTATCAAATTATCTGGTGGACAGCGGCAAAGGATAGCAATAGCAAGAGCTATTCTAAAAGATGCACCTATTTTGATCTTAGATGAGGCAACTTCTGCACTTGATAGTCAAACCGAGCGTTTTATCCAAGATAGCCTTAACTTTCTAATTCAAGATAAAAGAAAGACTGTGCTTGCAATTGCCCACCGCTTATCCACTTTAAAACATATGGATAGGATAATTGTGCTAGATAAAGGGGTAATTATTGAAGAAGGCACGCATACTACATTAATTCGTAATAAACATAGTCTATACAAAAAATTATGGAAGTTACAAGAAATTTAGGTTAGGGCTATAATATGGTATTGTTAACAGTGCCTAGGTAAAGATGATTCTAAAGTAATCATCCAAGAAGGTAATAAAAGATATCTTGCTAAAATATCACATGAAATTAAGGGGGTATTAAACATCAAAACCCTATCCCGTGCTAATGAGTTATTGAATATTGTTTTTATTAACATAAAATTAGTTGACTATTTAAGTTATATTTAATCATAATTATAGATACTTCGACTAAAACTTAAATATGGTGAAAACATAATATATGGCAGATGATTTTGATGATGGTAGAAGGTGGAAAGATACAGCTTATTTAGCTCAGTTTGATAATGCTGGTTGTTGTATAGTTATGTAGAGTTTAGAAACCATTATTGCGAGGAGGTGCTTTGGGCGACGCGGCAATCCATAAACAAGCTTCATGGATTGCCACGTTCACGTATGTTTGCTCGCAATGACGCCAGAATAATAGATGTTAATTTACTATAGATAAATGCTAATCGGGTTAGTTATAACAAGTAAAATAAAAATAAGATTATTTTGAAGACTATATCTTGATATTTACAGAAGATAGCATAGAATAATCAAGCAATAAATTGCTTATGAGTTTATTATGTTACATGGGTCTATTAAAAATAACAATGTTGTTTCTTTAGGAGGAAAACAGCATCCATTCCATCTTGTCGATCCCAGCCCTTGGCCAATTCTGACTGCATTTGCCTTATTGCTTTTAGCTAGTGGTAGCATAATGTTTATGCATCAATATCGATTTGGTGCATATGTTTTTGGGGCTGGTATTCTTTCGGTGATTTTTTGTGTATATTCCTGGTGGAGTGATGTAATCAAAGAAGGGCTAATTGGAAAACATCATACTGAGCCAGTAAGGATTGGCTTAAGGATAGGTATGGCATTATTTATCTTGTCAGAGATAATGTTTTTTGCGGCATTTTTTGGATCCTTTTTTAACGCAAGTCTTTTTCCTGTAGGATTGCTAGATGGTGTATGGGTAGTAAAGCCTGGTATATGGTCTCCTGCATCTATCCAAACATTTGACCCGTTTGACATCCCTTTTATTAATACATTGATTCTTTTATTATCTGGTACAACAGTAACATGGGCACATTATGCTGTTGAGGAAAATAATCAGAAAGATTGTGTGACTGCTCTTGGTTTGACCATAATATTGGGGGTGTTTTTTAGTTTAATGCAAGCTTACGAATATCATCATGCAACTTTTAAATTTAAAGACGGTATCTATTCTTCTAATTTTTATTTAGCAACCGGTTTTCATGGTGCGCATGTAATAATTGGCACTATATTCTTAACTGTTTGTTATTATAGAGCACGAAGAGGTGATTTTGTTAAAGGCAATGGTCATTTAGGTTTTGAATTTGCCGCTTGGTACTGGCATTTTGTCGATGTAGTATGGTTATTTTTATTCACTTTTATATATGTTCTTGGAAAATGAATTTTTAAATTAACTAATTTGTAGAAATTGCTACTAAAACAACACGCAAGACTTAATTTCTCAGCCATTCTTTAACTAGATTAGCACCATCCGTATATTAATCCTTGAATTGTAAAAAGCTAGCATATAGAATCAACGGCATGTCTAATGATTCGTTAATGAGGTAAAATATGAATGTTTATAGACCATATTGGGAACAATTTGATAGTAACTTTGTCTGGCGTTTGCTGTTTGTTCTTTGCAGCGTTGCTCTGATTATTGCAGCACCAGATGTTTTTGCTGCTTCTGATGATCCGGTAGGTAATGTATTGTGTAATATGATTAAAATATTTCGTGGAAATACGGCTCGTGGTATAGCAGTTATTGGTATAGTTGTACTAGGAATTCAAACTCTTAGAGGACAATTAAAATGGGAAGTTGCATTGGTTATTGTGACTGGGGTTATAATATTGTTTAAAGCTCCTGAAATTATAAATATGGTAGCTGGTACAGCCGCTGCTTCAGAAACATGTGTATAATGGTAGTAAGTGGTACAGCATAAAAGCGTCATTGCGGAGGCATGAGCCAACGAAGTAATCCAGAAAGTAATTAAAAATCGATTGCTTCGACCATTACATGGTCTCGCAATGACGTATATGCACCCCAAACGTCATTGCGAGGAGGCGTAAGCCTCCGAAGTAATCCATTTTAATCGTTTTTTTAGATTGCTTCGTCTCCCACTAAAGTGGCTCTGAGCCATGATGCTTAGCAGTCAGCTTTTTTAGTCATCATAAGGAAATAAATAAAAAATTGTAGCTATGGTGGCGACGTTTCCAACTTCTCATCAACTAGCTATAAGTCTCGTTTAGAATTATACAAACTACTCTCCATATATGGCTAAAACAGCACATAAGCCCTTATTCCTCAGTAATTCTTTAATTAGATATTCTGCTTTATATTAAATCCTTGAATTTTAAAAGGCTACAGTATAGAATCAGCTGCATGTTTAAACAATTCATTAACGAGGTAAAATATGAATATTTATAGACCATATTTAGAACAATTTGATAGGAACTTCGTCTGGCGTTTGCTGTTTGTTCTTTGCAGTGTTGCTGTAATTATTGCAGCATCAGATGCTTTTGCTGCTTCTGATGATCCGGTAGGTACAGTGTTGTGTAATATGATTAAAATATTTCGTGGAAATACGGCTCGTGGTATAGCAGTTATTGGTATAGTTGTACTAGGAATTCAAACTCTCAGAGGACAATTAAAATGGGAAGTTGCACTGGTTATTGTGACTGGGGTTATAATATTGTTTAAAGCTCCTGACATTATAAATATGGTAGCTGGGTCAACTGATGCAACATGTGGTATCTCAGAGATTGCTAAAACCTAAATAGATAAAAAGTGTTATCCACAATATCGTTTTAGCTCTAGCGGCTCTCCAACAATCTTATTAGCGGGGAGCCGCTTTTGCTGACCTAAAGCAATACAGGGAAACTTATAGTATTGACATAGCTATAGTTAATTTTCACTTTCTCGCATTTTCTTGTGATATAAAGCACCAAAATCAATTGGATCAATCATCAATGGTTGGAATCCGCCATCCTGAGTGACATCAGAAATAATCTTTCTGGCAAATGGGAAGATCATTGCTGGACAATGGATCGCTAATATCATCTGGTGTTGATCTTCCGCTATATTAATCAGGTTAAAAACCCCTGCATATTTTAGGTCTACTATAAATAGCTTATGCTTTTTGCTCATTGCTTTAGCTTCTATACTTAATTCTACCTCATAAAAGTTTTCTTCAGGTAAATTAGAAATATTAAGGTCTAGGAATAAATCAATTTGTGGATTACGTTCCAAAGACACTAAAGATTTCGGAGCGTCTGGATTTTCAAAAGATAAATCCTTTATGTATTGGGCGTTAATAGCGATATGTGGCATATCTTGTTGATTAGAGTCTTTCATAACAAATAGTCCTTTTATATTAAAATTTTTAAGTTCTTGGCAAGGTAACACCTTGCTGTTTCATATATTTTCCATGACGATCAGCATAAGATGTATTACAAATTTGATCGCCTTTTAAAAATAAAAATTGACACGCTCCCTCATTAGCATAAATTTTTGCCGGCAATGGAGTGGTATTAGAAAATTCTAATGTTACATGTCCTTCCCATTCAGGTTCTAATGGTGTTACGTTAACAATTATACCGCATCTGGCATAGGTTGATTTACCAACGCAAATAACTAATACATCTCTTGGAATCTTAAAATATTCAATTGTTCTTGCTAAGGCAAAACTGTTTGGTGGAATAATACAAACATCAACCTCTCTATCTACCAAGCTGCATTCAGTGAAATTTTTGGGATCAACTATTGCCGAATTGATATTAGTAAATATTTTGAATTCCTTTGAGACTCTTGCATCATAACCATACGAAGATAAACCATAAGAAATAATTTTCTCTGAGTTATTTAATTTAATCTGCGTATCAGTAAAAGGTGCAATCATATTATGTTCTACAGACATTTTTCTTATCCAATTATCAGACATAATGGTCATATATAATTACACATAATTATGGTTAAATTCCCGAGCAATATAGATAATATAGTAAAAAGTTAAAAGCACTAAGTGTTTTTAGAATATTTTTATTAAATTAAATGATTTTTGTTCACAGAGCCTAAGTTTCTGCAAATAATAAATTTATTAATATCGATGAAAAATTACTTGATTAAGCTATAGCTTTATATTATTATTAGTTGAAATAGATAGATAAATATTAAATTATTATCATAATGGATGAATCTAATAAACCAAAGGAAAAAATAAACTTAATTATAGGTATGCGTTTAAAAAAGCGTCGTATAATGTTGGGTATAAGCCAACAAGAATTGAGTGAAGCTATTAATCTTAGTGTAAAGCAGATACAAAGATATGAAGATGCTACTACCCCGATAGCTGGTAGTATATTGTATTTTTTTGCAAAATTATTAAATGTATCTATCAAGTATTTTCTTGATACAGATGAAGATACTGATACATCAGATGATTACCTATTTGATACACAAGATGATAATAGGTTTTTGAATGACATTATTGCAGAGGATAAGGTAGAATATTTAGTACCTTTAAAATACAATACAGAAAAAGAATTATCCTATCTTATTAAAGTATTTACCAAAATTCAAAATCAGCAGATTAGACAAAAAATAGTTGAGCTTATTAGGTCAATAGTAGAATCTCAAGACGCGGATACGGGATAAGAATAAATATAACTTAAATAGTCAACTAATTTTATGTTAATAAAAACAATATTCAATAACTCATTAGCATGGGATATGGTTTTGATGGTTAATACTCCCTTAATTTCATGTGATATTTTAGCAAGATATCTTTTATTACCTTCTGGGATAATTACTTTAGAATCATCTTTACCTAGTTGTATTGCTTTGTCATAATTTTTAACTGCTTCTTGGTAATTTCCCATCTCAAAATAGACCGAACCATTTCTAGTAATAGCACTTAACATTATATGTAAATATTAGTTATAATGATAGATATAATAAATTTTGTAATAGCAATATGGTGGCACCATACAGTTACGATTTACGTTTTAGAGTTATAAGCATTGTAGCCGTATCAGTAAATTCATCGTCTACTTACATCATAAGTTTTAAGTAAACGACCAATTTCATATTGACGATCTTTTAATAATAATTGATAAACCAATTATTATATGATAACATTAGTATGTTATTATTAAGGGTTTCCTTTCTAATTTTTTTCAACAAATTCACTACATGACTTTCTAGAGTATCAATTATGCAAGATACAAATACTAAAGATTTACGTAATATCATAAGTGCTATTAGTACTAAACTGTATGAAAATGACATAGTAGCTGAAGTATATTACAGATTAAAAGACCCTTATTCTACTTTAAAGAAGGTATTACGAAAGACTATTGCTTTGAAAGAATTAACTGACCTAGTTGCTTTTAGGGTTATAGTTGACAAACAAGAAGATTGTTATAAAGTATTGGATATTATTTATAGTATCTATTCTGTTAATGTAGAAAAGTCTAAAAATTATATTGATAATCCTAAGAATAATGGTTACCGTTCTTTGCATGTAATAGCTGTAGTTGATATCTGTAAACGTAACATAGAAATACAAATACGAACCAGAGAGATGCATAATATAGCAGAATTTGATACAGCAAACCATAATGAATATAAAAGAACGCAGGAAACAAAGTTAATAAGGAAGTTATTCTCTAATGTAAGAATTGCCGATATTAATACTGAGATAAATAATGCATATGATATTTTTGTCCGGTTTAATTGGACTATACCGGAGCTTATTGCTTATGAGCAAGCAATTGAAAATCTTTGTCATAATTTCCAAAATAATTTGGCATGATATATGCTCAAATAATTTAAAGAATTGAGACATAAAACTTAAGTAACGTAATGGATATAGCCAACTTACAGAAAGAGAAGCATATACTAATCTTCTAGAAATAGGAATAAACCTAAGACAAAAAATGGGAAATTCAGGATGGAAATTACTACAATTGGTATAGATATTGCAAAAAGAATTTTTCAAATTTACGGTGTAGATAAAAATGGCAAAACACATAACAAGCTAGCTATATAGTAATTCATTTGAATATAATTTTGCTAAAGATAAATAATCTTGTGGTGATAAATTTTCAGATCGCGAAGAATTATCAATTTTTAATTCTGCTAGCAAATCTTCTATACACGAAGTTAGTGTTTTCAAAGATGATTTAATCATTTTACGTCGCTTGCCAAAGGCTAGTCTAGTTATTAACTCGACTTTTTCAATTAGTTCAGCTGTTAATGCATTATTGTTATAAGGTACGAGTTTAACTATAGCCGAGTGGACTTTTGGTGCCGGATAGAAAGCTTGCGGATTAACATCAAAGCATTTTTCAACAGAACAAAGTAACTGACATATTACTGATAATCTTCCGTAGGATTTTGTTCCAACTTTACCACATATTCGGTCTACAACCTCCTTTTGCAGCATTAAAGTCATACTATTTATTAATGGTAATTTTTTTAACCATTTGATGACTAACTCTGTACCTATTTGGTAAGGTAAATTTGAAATAATAGTTATTTTGTTATAGTCAATTGATGAGAAGTTGGGGACGTTGTCACTCGTCGCTCGCCTATTATTTATAGGCGTCGCTCCATCGCTCCTAGCCCCAAATTCTCCTGAATTGACTATAGTACTTAAAGCTGATAGATCAAATTTAGTAGCATCCGAATGAATAATGTGCAGATTAGGGGACAATTCTCTTATTTCCATAAGTAAAGGTATACATCTAACGTCAGTTTCAATAACAGTTAAAGATTTAGGGTTGTAGGCAAGAATAGCTCTAGTGAGTCCGGCTGTACCAGGGCCAATTTCTAAGACCAAATCATTTTCTTGCAGCCCACTAACTCGAACTATTTTATCACATAGGCTACTATCAAAAATGAAATTTTGACCATATTTCTTAATAGGAGTAATACCATGTTTGCTAGCATGCTTTGCAATTGAAGGTAAGGCATTTAAATTATTTAAGATCACAAAGGTAGCATTATTTTGATATATGCTTTCTTACGCATATCTTCAAAGTATTTTTGTGATTTTTGTGACATTTTCTTATTAGCTAACAAATTTACTACGTAATTATTTTCATCGCTAGTAACATTAATCATCTGCTTATCACACATTAAGATTAATTTAAATCCATCTTGCATCTCGAAAACATTACTTTTTTCTCCTGTATTTAAATCTCTGAGAATTGTTTGCAGCGTAGAATCTAGAGTACTTAAATTTTGATTAATTACCTCTAATGTAGAAAAATCTTTATATAAAGATTCTTTGACATCAGAACAATTTTTAAGACGTTTTTGTAAACAGTACATCTTCTGCAAAGTTTTATCATCTTTATCTTTTGAAGTAAAAAGCTGTGCTGATATTTCTGCATCTTTTGAATTTGTCGCTAATATTATATCATTAACTTCTTTTGCACTAATAGCAACTGATCTTGAAATACTAGATAAAATATTCATTTTGATAATTTCGGCACCTATCTGGGATTTAAAATTATTAATATCTACAGATTTACTTTTCAAAAACTTTATTAACTGCCCTTCTGGCATTTTATTACGTTGCTCAATGGTTCTTATAGATTCATTTATCTCACTATCAGAACTTTTCTTACCGTTTGCAGACTGATAAAGCAATACATCATCAATCATGCTGTTAATTGCCATCTTATCAAGCCGCTTATTTGTTTGAGAATCAGGATTGGGGATATTGTTAAGTGCCATAATCATGTGTTTTCTAGCTAGAAATTCATGTAAGGTAATTGGCTCATTATTAACTAATGCAACTATATTTGATAACTCTGCTTTTGCTATAGTTAGATTAAAAATGATGGTAACTAAACAAACTAAATGCTTCATATTTAACTTCTTCATATTTTAGGCTCACATATTTAATATTTTTAAACCTACAGAAATAGTAGGAACAGCAAAAGTCTTTTTTATCCCCCGACTACTATCTCCCATATAATTGTCTGAAAGTTTTCCGGCTATTCTAACACAATCATTCAAGTATGTCACCTGGATACTCTTAGAAAGAATATTTATTTTGTTTTTTGACCAATCTATTCTCATATCATAGGCAACTGACCAATTTTCTGCTAATTGATAAGTGAGATTATAGTAAAGTTGTCTTACTTTGTTATCAATTAATTCATCTGTAGAATAATATTTCCGTAAATTTGAAATCTGAACAAATCCAGCAGTTAACTGAATTGTCTTAGAATTAAGGCTTCCACCTAATTCATCTCTAATGGGCTTAAAATTCTTACTTTTTCTAAATCTATAGAACAATTCTATTTTATCAGAAAAACTACTGGAAATTCTTCCAACATTTTCAATATTATCAACAGATTTACTATTAATAAGATTAGTATTATAGGTCTGTCCTAGAAACACACTTGAATAATTTTGTTCTGAAAGTATAGAAGAGTTAACGCCATAACTTAATCTATTGCCAAATTCATGGTAATCTATACCACTATAGCGATTCGAACTGAATATATTATTTTCTGATAGTTCATATTTTGATGGATCGATAAAAGAAAATTTCTTATTAGAATTATGTTTACGTCCGATAGTTGCCGATATAATTGGTTCAACAAACAGATTAGTTTTATCAAAGATTGATCCAGCTAATGGATAACGCCAAGTATTTTGAATTTCTGGTATATTTCTAGTGAGAACCTTGTTAGTCCTATAATCATTTAAATATAGGTGATTAATAAAATAGACATCTGCTCTATTCCGTAAGGTAACATTAAATAAATGACCAGATGAAGTTAAGAAATTATTATCCACTGCCAGTTGTAATGCAACTTGCCCTAGTTCTCTTCCGCTTTTTTCTTTATAGATTAATGCATTATTTTCAACGACTAGGTTAGTAGTTTCATCATCATTTAAAGGTATAACATTCTTGGTTCTGACCTTGGGGAAAATTAATGGACTGGTACTACTAGAATCATTTATTCCCAATCCTTCAAAATACATCCCCTCCACTAATGAGTAATTGTAATTATTGACATGTTCCAAATATAACTTAGATGTCAAATATGAAGTATAATTATTATAATAGTTTTTTAAGTAGGCTTTATCAGAAGTACGTTCCAGCCTAAATCCGTATCGATAATCATTTTTGATGAAGTTACCATTGCTTAATAGATAATATGAGTTTACCTTAGTGTCTTTTATCGTTATATCATCATCATTTAAAGAGTAGGGTACTTTACCATAGTTAGCATCTAAAGATATATAATCACTTTCATTTGGTTTGTAACGAGTTTCTAGTTCAAAAATCGTATATGTAGTATCATGTTTTTTCCAAAAAAACCTAGGAGTTAGAGTAAAATCTAGATTGGATTTAGCTCTATAATATAGTGGTATCCCCAAAGCGTTATCCCGCCATTCAGGCATCAATATTCCTGATTTTGCAGGAGCCTTAGGTGTTGGATGAGAAAAATATGGTGTATAGAAGATTGGGACACCATATATCTCAAAAAATAGATGCTTATAAACCATTATGTTCTTATTAAGATCTATTTCAGTATTTTTGGCAGAAACTTGCCAAATAGGTTTTTGGTTGCATAGTATTTTACATGGGGTAAAGGTACTATTATGCAAACGAAAAACATCTTTATTAACTCTTTCCGCTAATTTTGCTGCTAAAAGAGTATTATCACCAAAATATAAAATAAAATCTGAAATTATTCCTGCCTTTAACTTATCTTTTAATATGACAAATTCTCCCAAAATAACTCTATTTTGCTGATCTGTAATTTTAACATTCCCCTCAGCCCATAATGTATCTTGTTCTATATCGTAAATCAAGGAATTAGCTGTTAGAAAATAACTATCCAATATAATTTGAACATTACCTTTAGCATAAATAAATTGTTCCTTGTGGTTATATTCAATATAATCTGTTGACAAAAAGCTAAACTGTTTGTTTATTCCTTGCTGTTCAACTTGTGCCAAAGCACAAACCGGCAATAAAATAATAATTTTAATAATCAATAAATTGCAGAAAATTCGCATTTAGGATAATTTTTGAAGTAAGATGCTATATATATCATGTATACATCAAATTTGATATATTTATAGATAATTGTCTGATATATGATAGTATTTAGCAACAAGCCTTTAAGGAGTTATAAGTTGCAGTTTAGGGAAATATGTTTTATATAGTCAATTGATGAGAAGTTGGTGACGTCGTCACTCGTCGCTCGCCTATTACTTATAGGCGTCGCTCCATCGTTCCTAGCACCAAATTCTCCTGAATTAACTATAGCGTCCTGTATCTCGAGTGAGTAGTGGGATACAGGTATATTAGCGTGAGTACCAATAAAGAAGTCGGGTAAAACAAAATTTTTATTACCATTGTTTGTTTTATATTGTAAAAAGCTTTCCCAACTAAAAATAGAGCTTCTTTAGGCAAATAAGTTCTTAGATGAATTTTCTTTGACTATTCTGGTAGGCATGTTGCATTATTAACAGATAATGCCGGGTGGCATGCAGCGAAAAAATTAATTATTCCAAGTAACATTACCTTGGTACCGCTTCCGCCATATGCACCGGAATTAAATGCGATGGAACAAATTTGGCAGTGGATCAAAAATCACTTCCTATCTAATCAATGTTACGGTGTATACGAAGATATCGTTTCTAATGCTTGCTATGCCTGGAATCAACTTAGTAAAAATGTAGATTTAGTAAAATCAATTATGTATAGAGAATATCAGACGACTTGATGTGTACTTATCAAGCTGCCTGATTATTACTTATTGTCAGATTAAGTCAGGACTAGTACAATTTTTACCATAAATCTCCATTTAATCTTACAATTTAAAAAATTTACTATTAACCCTCAAAATGACCATCTTTCATTTCTCTCCAAGCTTCAAGAATCTCTTTTAACACCTCTTTATTTGGTTCAATTTCATGATCGTCAAAATCACTTAATGATTTTATTAAGTCTTCAAGATCTTTTAGTGTTAATTCAGATATATCTTCATCCGGATAATTTTCTTCTAAGCTCATAGCAATTTCGTCAACATCATTCCAATGCATTATTTTCCCCTATATTATTTTTATAGCCAATTACTATTACCATTTAATCAACTCTACCAATAAATAATATATTAGTGCATGTTTATAATAGTATATTATTAAAGGGGGTGAGATTATTATACAACTAATATGCTGTTTTGCTTTGAAGAATTGACCTTGCTTGTTTTTTAGTTTAAACTGACAGCCATTGGATATTATAGTTAATTAGAGGTACATATGTCATTAGCAAAGGAAGGAGAAAATAATGTAGTGTTATTTAATATTGGCGGTAGCCATGAAAGCCAAGAAATTCAGCATAGTACCAATATGTCTAAAATTAGCTCAGCAATATCAACTATTGAGCTTAAACCCCACATGCAAGATGGTAAACTAGATAAGGAAAATATAGTAAGTGAAATATTTGATAAAGCTGAGAATCTAGGAAAAACACCTATACTTAATATACAATTTAATTCAAATATGGAAAAACCGTTATTTGATGAAGATGATTTAACGAATTTAAAAAACTTAGGGGTCAAGGTTTGTTTAACCTTTAGCAATTATAACTCACAAGCTCAAAATCTACAATCTAGTTGGCAAGCTCTTCTTACCGGGGTCAATCATGTGTTTTTTGCCAATGCTAATGACCAAATTAGGGCTGTGGCTGAAAAGCATGTAGCAAAAGAAAAAACTTCGCACATCCAATCTATGCCAGTTAGCAATTTAATAGAGTCAGAGATTCTAAACAGACCTCCTAATATATTATTGTCAGGGGGATTACCTAATAAAGAGAGATTAACTGAGGTAGTAAAAGCAGCAAAAGACTTAGGTAATACTAGGGTAATTATAGCCAGCAATCCTTCATCTATCGATGATGTAGCTAATATTATTGCAAACAAATTTGATATCATTAACGAAGATCAACAATTAGGTATTAAGTTAGAAGTTGAAGAAATTTTAAAAGATAAAGTTGGTGGAGCTAAAAAACTGGAAAATTATATATCACAATTATCTCAACAATTCCAAAAAGATATTGGTAGAACAGAAATAAATCCTATTGATATATATTTTGACCTATCTGATCCGCAGAAGCTTCAGAATATTGCCAAGCAAGCTAAATATACTGTACCGCCTCAACAGGGATACACTATTGAAAATTTTACTAATGGTTGCATCCCATTAGGTCAAGGTCAGGGAAGAAGTTCTGATATTACTGCTGAAGTTAGACAAAGGGAAGATGTTCCTGGCATTGATAGCGGAACTATTCTTGATATGCAAGAGAATATAAATGAACATAAACCAGAAAATGTCCTTAAGAGAGTTGTCAATGCTTTTAAACAAATGGCAAATGAAGGGAGAAAAGCGATACCGATACCAACAAAACAAAACAAGGTAGAATACTCTCAGGAAAATAATCTAACAAAAGAGAATTATTGGTATAATGATTTGGATATATCCAGTTTACTAAAAGCCTCATTAAACGAAAATGTTTCTATCCAACTAGCTGTATCACTAGCTTCGGATCAGTATAAAAATGAAATGTTACGACATGTTATGTTTGAAGCTATCGCATCGGTAAATAGTGGAAAAGACTCTGCTGTTATGCCAATTAATACGGGACATGAACACTGGGTTAGTTTAGCAATCACTAAGGATAGGGATAATAAGATAGTATTTACCTATAATGATCCTATGGGAACGCCTATAGATCAACGACAGGAGTTACTAGATATGATTAAAGAAGTTTGTCCTGATAATGCTAAAATCGTTGATTTAAAGACTAAACAACAACAAAACGATAAAGATTGTGGACCTTTCATTGTAGATAATTTAATTAAAATGGCAAAAGGTGAGAAGATTCTTACTACTGAACAATCTCAAGATATGGGAGCAAAATTACGTGAGGGGCAAGCAAAAACAATGAACATCGAAAAAATCAAGCAAAAAGTTCAGGATATAAAAAAAACCATAACTTCCTCTACATCTCTACCTCGTTCTGTTACATCTTCTGCTATTAGGAGCAATAATCGCTCTAGAGGGAATAGTATTGCTTAAGAGATGAGGGGTTACAAGGTTAAAAACATTTTTCATAAAATTCAGCTATCTTGTCTTTAACCTTAACGGGATCAAGCATTATGTTAACCCCACCTCTAAATTCTGCTGAATTTGCTAAACCACTACTATACCAACCTATATGCTTTCTCGCTAGCTGAACGCCGGTATCGTTCCCGTAATACTCTAGCATGGCATCATAATGACTTAATATCACCTCTAGCTGCTCTGCCATTGAAGGAGATGGAAGTTCTTCTCCTGTCGCAAGATAATGGGCTATTTGAGAAATAAACCACGGTCTACCATATACTCCTCGACCAACCATTATACCATCAGCCCCCGATTTTTGTAAGCATTCCTTAGCCTTAGATAATGAGGTAATATCTCCATTAGCGATAACGGGAATCTTTACCGCATCCTTAACCTGTCTTATAAACTCCCAATCTGCTTGACCAGAATAAAACTGGCATCTTGTCCTACCATGAATGGTGATCATTTGTATACCAGCATCATAGGCTATTTTTGCCAAATTTGGGGCATTCTTAGTTTGTTCATCCCAGCCAGTACGCATTTTTAAAGTTACTGGGATTTTTACCGCTTTTACTGTAGTTTCTAAGATTTTTGCCGCTAATTTCTCATCTCGCATTAAAGCAGAACCAGAATAGCCGCCAACTACTTTTTTAGCTGGACAACCAAAGTTTAAATCAATAATCTTGGCTCCCATATCCTCATTCATTTTAGCTGATTCTGCTATTATATCGGGCTCACATCCAGCAATCTGTACGCATGAACCAGTAGCATCATCTTGAATAATCGCACATCTTTGCAAAGATTGCCTTGTTTCAATAATCATTGCCCTACTAGCAACCATTTCAGAGATTACCAGACCTGCACCAAATTTTCGTACTAATTTTCTAAATGGTAAATCAGTAACCCCCGACATTGGGGCTAATATCACCGAATGAGGTAGCTGAATATTGCCTATTTTTATCATCAACTTATTTTAATTGCTTAAATCAGGATTATAGCTGAATAAGAAATAATTTTGCTAGAAATTATGAAGTTTATTGATTTTAATGACTCATCTTACGTATGGCATTTACAGACCATATATATTCGTAATTGCTAGGAGTATTTTTGCTACAACGAAGCAATTCTAGTTACTTTTTGAATTACTTCGTTGCCTATGTTTCAATAGCTTAGATTTATTTATAGCAAAACCTATTGAATTAGGTGCTATCATAATAAAGTAATATCCATATTTCCTAGAACGTCTATGCTATAATCCTCGCCATCATAGTTAAATTCTAGGCGACCATTAGGGGCAAGAGATAAAAAGGGGATATAGAAATCATGCCCTGTAAGAGTGATAGTATGCCCTCCTGCCCTTGCAGTTAATGATTCTCCAAAAGTCGAATTGGTAACAACTATAGTAGGTTCTGTTGCTTCTACCACTTGTAATTCTTCTGCTGTTTCTAATTCTTCTACTGCTTCTGCCGCTTGTGATTCTTCTACTGCTTCTACAGCTTGTAATTCTTTTACTGCTTCTATTGCTTCTAAATCTTCTATTTTTTCTACTATTTTCAATATTCTTGGTATATTAGGGGCGGTCATAATGTTTCTCCTATTTAAAAATTATTTTGACATTATATATAGTTTAATTTTTTACGCAATATCTTATACGTTTTTAAAGATTTTGTATGAAAAAAGCTGAACTCTAAGAGTCATTGCGAGCGAACGTATGTGAGCGTGGCAATCCATAAAGCTCGTAATATGGATCAGCTATGTTTCGCAATAAAAATTTAAATAAAATTGGTGTAAATTTATTATAAAGCTATATAATTAAATCTACTTAAATCAACTGCAGAAGTTATATTTGCTCAGCCATATTCAACAACAAATTATATTATGAAAATCAATGTGGAAATTATTCGCACTTATCAAGATTGGAAAAATCATAAATTTATCAATAAACTATTAGTGAAGAAGGTTACGTGTGCTATACTAAGTAGATATAAGAATTTTAAAGGAGTTGCAAGGTTTGAGCTAGCGATATTACTAACTGATAATAATGAAATGTTAAATTTGAATAGCCAATTTTGTGGTAAGGGGAAACCTACAAATGTGCTATCATTTCCTGATATAGAATTAGACTTTCGGCATCTACTTGAATTTACTCCTAACTTAGATTATATGTATTTAGGAGACATAGCTTTTGGGTATGAAATAATTCAGAGTGAAGCAATAAGTCAAAATAAAAGCTTTAGAGATCATTTTATACATCTTTTGGTACATAGTGTTTTGCATTTACTTGGCTTCGATCACCAAAATGACGAAGAAGCAACTATTATGGAAAATTTAGAAGTAGAAATATTAAAAGATTTTGCTATTGTTTCTCCATATTAACAATTATGCTAGGTTATGTGAAAAAAGAAGATATTCCCTCTATTAACTCTAAAAAGGCTATGCTTACAAATCCTTCAAAATTTGATATTCTTAAATCTTGGTTCTTTCGTCTGTTTTTTGGAGAAAAGATAGAGGATAATTTTTATTATACTATTAAAAAGCTAAAATCTAACAGCAAGAAAATGGCATTAGAAGAAAAAAAGATTTTCACGAATCTTTTGAAATTTGGTCATAAAACTGTAGAAGATGTAATGATTCCTAGATCTGACATTAAGGCAGTAAAATTAACCACTAGCGTGGAGGAGTTAAGCAAAATACTTAATAGCAAAATACCTCATACTAGAACGTTAGTGTATGATGAAACGTTGGATAATATAATTGGTTTTATTCATATAAAAGATTTGTTTAAGATACTTGTTACTAAGCAAGATATGTCGTTGAAAGGAATAATTCGTAAACCTATCATTTCTGCTCCTTCAATGAAATTGATAGATTTATTAGCGAAAATGCGAAGAGATCGTGTGCAGATATCTATAGTTGTTGACGAATATGGTGGAACTGATGGTATTGTCACCATTGAAGATATTATGGAAGAGATAGTTGGTAGAATAGATGATGAGCATGATAAAAAGTCGGATAATGATAATTTCAAAATTATCAATAGTAATACCATTTTATCAAATGCTCGGGTGAAAGTTGAAGATCTTGAATTGGCTCTTGGAGTGAAGTTAAAAACAGAAAATGATGAATTCGATACAATTGGTGGCTTAGTTTTAGCAAAAGTAGGTAATGTGCCTTCGGTTGGTATTAAAATTGATATTGAGGAACAGGTTGAACTTGAAGTAATCGAGGCAGATCCGAGATCACTTAAGCAGGTTAAATTAAAATTAAAAAATGGCACATTATTACCTAATTATACTTTATGATTATCGCAACTAATTTAGCCATGAGTTATGGTGCAAAAATATTATTTACCGACGTAAATGTTCATATCAAAAATGGTAATAGATATGGGCTTGTTGGATCGAATGGTGCTGGTAAATCTACTTTTTTTAAAGTTCTAATTAAAGAAGAGGAAGCAAGCATTGGTGAAGTAAATATAGTTAAGAAGGCTCGTATTGGTTGCTTGAAACAAGATCAATTTATTTATGAAAATACTTCAATTATTAATACTGTTATTGCTGGTAGAAGCGAATTATGGCAGGCTTTGCAAGAAAAGGAAAAAATATTAGAAAATGATCAGCTAGAGGGTGAACAATGTGATGAGGAAAGTGGTTATCGGCTAGGTGAGTTGGAACAAATTATTGCTGATAATGATGGATATATCTCAGAAATTTTTGCCATTGAGTTACTTCTAGGTTTAGGGATACAAGAAAAATATCATCATCAACCATTATCCGTTTTGTCCGGCGGTTATAAACTTAGAGTATTACTAGCCCAAAGTTTATTCAACAATCCTGATATATTATTACTTGATGAGCCGACCAACCATCTTGATATAGTATCGATTTATTGGCTAGAAAATTATCTAAAACAAAAATTCAAAGGTGCTTTAGTATTTATTTCGCACGATTTGGCTTTTCTTAATAATATTTCTACCCATATTCTTGATATAGATTACGGTACCATCAAAACTTATACTGGTAATTATGATATTTTTATTCGCGATAAACAGCTAATTGCTGATCAAAAGCTTAAGTATCTTACTAATATAGAGAAAAAAATTGCTACTATGCAGGTTTTTGTCGATAAATTCCGGGCTTCCGCTAGCAGATCTAAGCAAAGTAGCTCACGAGAAAAGCAAATAGAGAAAATGGAATTACCTGATATACAAAAAAGTTCACGTATTAGCCCGTATTTTAATTTTAAGCAAAAAAGACCATCTGGAAAATTAGTGCTACAAGTTAAGGGTATTTCTAAAAATTATGAGAATAAAAAAATATTAAATAATGTAAGTTTTACTGTAACAAGAGGAGAAAAATTGTTATTATTGGTCCAAATGGTATTGGTAAATCTACTTTACTAAAAATCCTTCTTGGTAAAATATTCTCAGATTTGGGAAGTTATGAATGGGGATATGAAACTCAGATTTCTTATTTTGCTCAGGATCATCATGAATTACTCAATGAAAATATCAACGTTATTGATTGGTTATCCAACCAAATACCTACTGAGAATGACAATACGTTGCGTAGTATATTAGGTCAATTATTATTCCGTAAAGATGAAGTAACTAAGAATATTTTAAATTTGAGCGGTGGAGAAGGAGCTCGTTTATTATTAGCCAAAATTATCTTGGAAGAAGGTAATATATTGGTGCTAGACGAGCCCACCAATCACCTAGATATTGAATCTAAGCATATGCTAAAAAATTCACTAATTAACTACCCAGGTACTCTAATATTGGTAACTCATGATAGAGATTTTGCTAGCAGTATAGCCACAAGGATTATTGCACTATCCCACCAAACTATTACTGATTTTAAAGGTAAATATCAGGAATATTTAGCTAAATATAGCAATGATTACTTAGATAGTAATTGGGTATTGGCAAATAAGGCGGGGAAGTAGTCTATAGTCGTGAGCGTTCACAAAATTATATATTGACATAAGGCATACATTGTCATTAATATTATACAAATGACAAAAAAATATAACTATAATTTTTCATCTGAAAAAAATTATAAGCTCATACAGGAAAGAGATATAAGTTTTGAAGAAATAATTGCAGCTATTGAAAATAATTGTTTGCTAGATATAATTGAGCATCATAATTCTCAAAAATACCCTAACCAAAAAATGTATCTCATTGAGTTTAATTTTTATGTTTATCTTGTTCCTTTTGTCGTTGAAGATAATGGAACAATTTTTCTTAAGACAATTATTCCAAGCCGTAAAGCTACTAAAAAATATTTAAAGGAGACGAAAAACAATGAGAAATAAAAACCATAATTCTTCAAAAATACTGCTTGATGAAGAGGAAAAATTATTATTAAGCTCTTTTGAAAATAATGAATGGCGTACAATCGAAACCATTAAGGAAGAAAAAGAAAAGGCTATAAAGGCTGCAACCAACTATTTACAAAAAGACATACGTATCAATATTCGTATTTCTAGCAGTGATTTAAACCGTATCAAGCAAAAGGCAGCTTATGAAGGGCTACCTTATCAGACACTTATTGCAAGTATTCTTCATAAATATTCAGCGGGACATTTATTTTTTAAATGAAATAACAAATGTGAGTGTTCACGGAAAAAGAGTTAAAGTACAAGACGTCTATTAGCGAGAAGGCGTAGCCGACGAAGCAATCTATAAATACATAGTTTGATATGAGTAAATATACAGAACTAAATGATGCTAAGATAAGTTTTTGCCTAGCTCAATCACGGGATGAAGATTTAATAAAATCTTGGCTTGATAAACCACACATTAAAAATTATTGGGACAATAGTAGCGATCTATTGGAAAACCTACAGAATTACTTGCAAGGTACGAAAGATATTTTTGATTATTGGCTAGGCTTTTATGATATACAACCCTATGCGTTAATAATGACATCAGATGCAAACGACTCTACACCAGAACATCTACTACCTTGGGTTAAACCTAAGGAAATCACTTGGACTATAGATTTTATGATAGGACAAGAAAATTTTCTAGGCTCTGTGAACAAAATTTTAATTGTTTAGATTTTGAGTATTTTAAAGCGAAAATTAATAAGATTTTTGCCGGAATAGTTAGTTCTATTTCAAAAAAATCTTATAATTTGCAGCTAAAAAGAGTCGAAATCTAGTAATTTAAATTTTGTTCACAGAGCCTAGGATTGGGTTTAAGCTCAATGACCTTAGCAAGATTTATAAATACAACAAAACAAGTTAGCACTTGGATAATTGATCCTAGTGAATCAAACCATAAAGCAATTAGTGCCTATAAAAAAGCTGGTTTCAAAATAGTTGATAGTTTTGCTCCATCTACAGGCTATTTTAAGGATGTACCACATTATTTAATGATTTTGAAGAATTAAAAAGCAATTATTTTTTTAGAAACTATTAGTGTTGGTATATTTATAGTCTATAATGCTATTATTATGGAGAAAATATATGCAAGAATTTGATTTAATAGTGATTGGTGGTGGTCCGGCTGGTTATACAGGAGCAATAAGAGCAGCCCAGTTGGGTATGAAGGTTGCCTGTATAGAGAAAAGGGTGACGCTTGGTGGTACTTGCCTAAATGTTGGCTGTATTCCTTCCAAAGTATTACTAAATTTTTCTGAGAAATATCATGAAGTATTGAACCATTGTGCCGATATTGGCATTATAACCTCAGCCAAACTTGATTTACAGAAAATGATGACTAAAAAAAGTCAGGTAGTATCAGACTTATGCAAAGGCATAGAAGGTTTGTTTATAAAAAATAAAATCACTAAATTTACGGGAAGTGCCAAGTTTATTTCAGCCAATCTTGTAGAAATTACTAATGGTGCATCAGTTGAACAAATATCGGCTAAGAATATTCTAATTGCTACTGGCTCTGATATTATTGAAATGCCCAATATTACTGTTGATGAGGAATATATAGTGTCATCAACGGGAGCCTTGAGTCTTGCTAAAGTTCCGGAAACTATGGTAGTAATTGGAGGGGGTTATATCGGTTTAGAGCTTGGTTCGGTATGGAACAGGCTTGGTTCTAAAGTAACGGTTATTGAGTATGCTGAAACTATTGTGCCAGCTTTAGATAAAGAAATTATCAGTCAATTTACTAAAATCTTACAAAAGCAATCTATTGAATTGCGATTGAACACTAAAGTCCTGTCTGCTGAAAAAAAAGCAGGAAAAGTTATTTTAAATATACAACAAACAACTGACTCCTCAGTGCAGCAAATTAGTGCTGATATAGTGCTATTAGCTGTTGGTAGGAAAGCCCATACAACAAATTTAGGTCTAGATAAATTAGCCATTAAAACGGACAAACAAAATAGAATTACGGTTAATGATCAGTTCCAAACAATAATTCCTAATATTTATGCTGTCGGTGATGTAATTGCTGGACCTATGCTCGCTCATAAAGCAGAAGAGGAAGCTGTTGCTGCCGTTGAAATTATGGCAGGTTTAGCAGGTCATGTTAATTACAACCTTATTCCAAGTGTCATCTATACTTGGCCAGAGGTGGCAAGTGTTGGTTTAACTGAAGAGCAATTAAAAGAAGCTAAGATTGATTACAAGGTTGGTAAATTTCCATTTTTGGCAAATAGTCGAGCGAGAAGCACAGGTTTTACCGATGGGATGGTAAAAATATTAGCTGATAGCGTAACGGATAAAGTACTTGGAGCACATATTATAGGTCCTTCAGCTGGTACTATGATTGCAGAGCTTGTAGCATTTATGGAATTTGGTGCTTCTTCAGAAGATATAGCAAGAACTTGTCATGCTCATCCTACTCTAAGCGAAGGCATAAAGGAAGCAGCTTTGGCTGTAGATAGGAGGGCTATTAATTTTTAGGAAGTTTTATATTGACGTGAGTGTTCACGGATTTTTTTGCTATTTTCTTATAATGAGTAAAAAATCTGTTCGCAGAGCGTCATTGCGAGACTACATAGTGGTCGTGGCAATCCACTATTTTCTAGAACCTATACCAACTTAGAAATAGTTCTTCCACCAATAATATGGAAGTGAAAATGAAACACACTCTGTCCGGATATAGCACCTTTGTTGGTAATTAAACGGTAGCCATCTTGCTCTAAACCCACTAGAGACGCAATGTAAGATAGTCTGGTGAAATAATTTTTAATTTCATCGCTGGAAGCTTTAAGGATAAAATCACTATAATCAACATATTCCTTTTTTGGTATAACTATTACATGTACCGGAGCTACAGGATTTATATCGTTAAACGCTATTAGATTCTCATCTTCATATATTATCTCTGCTGGTATATCCTTGCCAATAATTTTCGCAAAAACATTGTTTTTATCATACATATTCATTATACTCTAATTCTTATTACCTACTTAAGTGTTTTAAAAATTTTAATTCAGCTTCTATCTCAGATTTTGCTAATATTACCTCTTCAAGTTGGTATTTCTTTCGTTGCAAATCATATTCTCTCATATCAGCACTGAAAAAACCAAATATCAACATAATGGCTATTCGACTGGCAAAAGTAAAATGAGCAAAACCTAAACTTGATATAGCTATACTTATTATTAAAGTAATGATTAGTGCTATCCACATTCTATGATATAGTGCCCAAAACATATTAAAAAATGCAGCAAACAACGAAAAACCCTGCTTAATAATGATAAAATCATTATCTTTTTTTTGAGGATTAACATATATTGAATAAATATTCATAAGAGAGTCTTGTAATTATGGTACTGAATGATTACTTAAACACCATAATAATAAAAAAACAACTAAACATCAATATTTAGAAGATTATTTATGTCAGATAACTCATTACACGGGACTACTATACTGTGTTTAAGAAAAGGTGGAGAGGTTGTAATTGCCGCTGATGGTCAAGTTTCCCATGGTAATACAATTTTAAAATCCACAGCCAAAAAATTAAGAACCATGTTCAATAAGAGTATTATTGCTGGCTTTGCTGGATCTACGGCAGATGCTCTAACTTTATTTGAAAAATTAGAATTAAAGCTAGAAAAATATTCATACCAGTTAGTGAGAAGTGCAGTAGAACTTGCCAAAGATTGGCGTAGCGATAAATATTTACGTAAACTTGAAGCAATGATGATTGTTGCAGATCAAAAAAATATATTAATTTTAACTGGTAATGGTGATGTAATCGAACCTGATGGTGATGTTGCTGCCATTGGTTCTGGTGGATTATATGCATTGGCAAGTAGCAAGGGTTTAATGTCTTTTGATAATAACCTAACTGCCGAAGAGATTGCTTTAAAATCAATGCATATTGCAGCTGACATCTGTGTTTTCTCTAATCATAACATTATTTTAGAAAAAGTTATATGAGTACTAGTATTAAGAAAAAATCTGCGGGAACTCCTGCTAAATCTGTGAAAACTCAGGTTAAACCTGTGGGAACTCCACCTAAATCAGTGGAAATTCCTGCTAAATATATGGGATTAACTCCCTCTAAAATCGTAGCTGAACTTGATAGATTCATCGTCGGACAGTATAAGGCTAAAAAAGCTGTGGCGATCGCTTTACGAAATCGTTGTAGGCGTAGGAATATAGCCGAACCACTTCGTCAAGAGATAGTTCCAAAAAATATTTTAATGATTGGTCCAACTGGTGTAGGTAAGACTGAAATCGCTAGGCGTCTTGCTAAACTTAGTGGCTCACCTTTTCTTAAAATAGAAGCAACCAAATTTACTGAAGTAGGATATGTTGGACGAGACGTTGAGTCAATAATACGAGATTTAGTGGAAATAGCTGTTAATACCCAAAAAGCTAATGCTAAAAAAGAAGTTATTGCTAATGCAACTTTAAAAACTGTAGAAAGAATCTTGGATGCTTTAGTTGGCAAGTCGGCATCAGTTGAAACTAGAGAGAAATTCCGTCTTAAGCTTGAAAAAGGTGAGCTTGACAATACTGAAATTGAGATCAATATAACAGATTCAGGTAACATATTTGGTGGTAATTTTGAGATTCCTGGTATGCCAGGAGCTGCTCTGGGCGTGTTAAACGTCTCTGATATGATTAGCAAAGCTATCGGTACTAGTAAAACAAAAAACAAGAAAATGCTGGTTAAAGATGCTATGTTAACTATCTCGGCTGAAGAGTCAGATAAATTGATTGATCAAGAAAAAATTACTCAAGATGCATTAGTGCTAGTACAAAGTGATGGTATAGTATTTTTGGATGAAATTGATAAAATCACCTCAAGAGCTGAGGGGAAAAGCTCAGAGATTAGTAGAGAGGGGGTACAGAGAGATTTGCTACCTATTATTGAGGGTACAACAGTTAATACCAAATATGGTCCTATAGAAACTGCCCATATATTATTTATAGCATCAGGTGCTTTCCATTTATCAAAACCATCTGATTTATTGCCTGAGTTGCAAGGAAGGCTACCTATTAGAGTAGAGTTAAGCTCACTTACTAAAGAAGATATGGTAAGAATCTTGATTGAACCAGAATCAAGCTTAATAAAACAATATTCAGCCTTAATCGCTACCGAAGGGGTAGAATTAAAATTTACCGATAAGGCAATAGATAAAATTGCTACTTATGCAGCAAAAGTTAATTTAGAAATTGAAGATATTGGAGCAAGGAGATTGCATACTATTTTAGAAAATTTATTAGAGGAGATAAGTTTCAATGCAAGTGACATGAAAGAAAAAAAGGTAGTTATGGATGAGCATTTTGTTGACCAGCAATTATCAAAAATTATTAAAGATCTGGATTTAGTAAAATTTATTTTGTAAATGATAGTTCATCTTGGTAGTTTAACCTTTAGTGGTATAGACATTATTGATGTCGATGTGCAAGTACAGATATCGCCAGGTATACCTAATTTTACTATAGTAGGATTGGCTGATAAAACCATTGGTGAATCTAAAGAGAGGGTTAGAGCAGCCTTGTCTTCGATAGGTCTTGCCCTACCTGCCAAGAAAATACTTATAAATTTAGCTCCAGCTGATTTGGTTAAAGAGGGTAGTCATTTTGACCTTGCTATTGCTTGTGCCATACTTAGCAGTATGAAAATTTTACCAGCTGAGGAAATGCAAGAATATCTAGTAATAGGGGAATTATCTCTAGATGGTTCTATATTACCTGTCAGTGGAGCTTTGCCTGCTGCTATTGGTGCTGCAGCTAGAAATAAAGGGCTAATTTGTTCAAAACAGAATGGTCAGGAAGCTGCCTGGTCTGGCAATAATAATATTTTGGTAGCAAGTAATTTAATAGAGTTAGTTAATCATTTTAAAGGTCTGCAAATATTATCATCACCAGAATTGGAAATTGACACTAGCATCATAAATTACCCTGACTTTAAAGAGATCAAAGGGCAGAAAACAGCCAAGCGAGCTTTAGAAATAGCAGCTTCAGGTAGCCATAATCTATTAATGTTTGGTCCACCTGGTACTGGGAAATCGATGTTGGCACAATGTATACCTGGCATATTACCCAAAATGCGACCCGAAGAAATATTAGAGTGCAGTACTATAGCAAGCGTTGCAGGCAAGTTAGCAAATGGCAAACTATCAAGGGTTAGACCCTTTCGTGCTCCTCACCATTCCTGCTCGATAGCAGCGATGGTCGGTGGTGGCGTGGGTAAAAGAGTAAAGCCAGGTGAGATTTCATTAGCCCATAATGGGGTATTATTTTTAGACGAATTACCAGAGTTTCCACCTAATGTTATCGAATCTCTAAGGCAACCAATTGAAACTGGAGAAATACTAATTGCTAGATCAAATTCGCATATTAAATATCCAGCTAACTTTCAGCTAATAGCCGCAATGAATCCTTGTAAATGCGGTTATTTAAGCGATCCGCATAAAGCATGTTCAAGAGCTCCAAAATGTGGTAGTGATTATCAGATGCGTATTTCCGGTCCAATCATGGATCGATTTGATCTACATATAAATGTAGGCTCTATTGACTCATATAATTATAGTTTAATAGAAGGCGATACAGAAGAAGGGTCTGAACAAATAGCCAATAGGGTTGAAATAGCTCGCAATATTCAACAAACTAGATATGAAGGATATAATATCAAAACAAATAACCGTTTGGATGGGCAACTGCTTATTGAATATGCACTACCAGTTGATGATGGAAAAGATTTGCTTAACGAAGCCGCTACAAAATTTCGTATATCAATGCGGGCATATAATAGAATCTTACGAGTTGCAAGAACTATAGTCGATCTAGAAGGTTCTCGCAACGTCTATAAGATACATATTGCCGAAGCACTAAATTATAGAAAAATGGATAATAATCCATAAGAAGGGGAATGCAACGGTCATTGCGAGGAAGACCGTAGGTCGACGAAGCAATCCAAAAAAGTGACCAGAAATTGCTTCGTCGACCTTATGGTCTCCTCGCAATGACAGCAAGGGTTAGCTATAAGAAGAAAATATCAAGGAATAAGGAATGAATATATTTCTATTTTTAGTTGTGGTTTGTAAATCGCCGTGATATTATTTTACTGGATTTCTCTCGTATGTTACTTTATAAATTTAACCAGATTTTATTTAGCAGATTCTAAAAATGAATGTTATAGACAAAGAAAGAGCACTACTTGCTGCACTTAGCCAAATTGAAAAAAGTTACGGCAAAGGTTCGGTTATGAAACTAGGTCAACGCCGGGCTGTAGACGTTGAGGCAATACCAACAGGATCGCTAGGACTTGACATAGCACTTGGTATAGGCGGTTTACCTAAGGGAAGAATTATTGAAATTTTTGGACCAGAGAGTTCGGGAAAGACTACCTTAACTTTACATGTAATTGCTGAAGCACAGAAGAAAGGTGGCACTTGTGCTTTTATTGACGCAGAACATGCTTTAGACCCAGCATATGCCAAAAAATTGGGAGTAAATATTGACGAGCTTATTATTTCTCAACCAGATACTGGAGAACAGGCACTTGAAATAACCGATACTCTAGTACGCTCTGGGGCTGTTGATATGGTCATTATAGATAGTGTTGCTGCTCTTGTACCTAAAGCAGAGATTGAAGGAGAAATGGGTGACTCCCATATGGGATTACAAGCTAGATTAATGAGCCAAGCACTTAGGAAACTCACCGCATCAATTTCCAGAACTAATTGTGTAATTATTTTCATTAATCAAATTAGAATGAAAATAGGCGTCATGTTTGGCAGTCCAGAAACTACCACAGGTGGAAATGCTTTAAAATTTTATGCCTCAGTAAGGCTAGATATCAGAAGAATCTCATCAATCAAGGATAAAGATGAAGTAGTAGGTAGTCAAACTAAGGTCAAGGTTGTTAAGAACAAAGTCTCACCACCATTCAAAACTGCAGAATTTGATATAATGTATGGTAGTGGTATTTCTAAAGAAAGCGAGATAATAGACCTTGGCGTTAAATTGGAAATAGTAGAAAAGTCTGGTTCTTGGTTTTCCTATAAAGATATTCGTATAGGACAAGGTAGAGAAAATGTTAAACATTACCTAAAAGAACACCCTGCTATCTGCTATGAAATAGAACAGCTAATTCGTCAAAAATCTTCTAATAATACTAATATTACTTTTGATAGTGAAACGGTAATTATGGAAGAGGATGAATAACAAATATTTAATATCCTAGTGGGATGGAATAGCAAGAAAGTTAGATGTCATACCTATTCCAGCCTACGCTGGAATGACAAAAAATAACTACAAATTGGAGCTAAAATGATAAACTTGACTGATAAAAAATCTCTAATTACTGGAGCATCTGGAGCAATTGGTGGTAGCATTGCCAAGCTATTGCACTCTCTTGGTAGCCATGTAATAATTAGTGGTAGTAACCAAGAAAAACTACAAGAATTGGGTAATAATTTAAAAAATAATTATACGATAGCACCATGCAATTTAGCCAATAGTGAGGAATGTAATAACTTGGTAGCTAATCTTGAACAAATAGATATTTTAGTTTGTAATGCTGGAATCACCAACGATATGCTAGCAATAAGAATGTCCGATGAGATATTTGAGCAAGTTATAAATATAAACTTAAAAGCTAGTTTTATTCTAAATCGTGAAGCGATAAAAAAAATGATGAAAACTCGTTATGGTAGAATAATTAATATAGCATCTGTGGTGGCAGTTTCTGGTAATCCGGGGCAAGCAAATTATTGTGCTTCTAAAGCTGGGATGATAGGTATGACAAAGTCTCTAGCCCTTGAGGTGGCAAGTAGAGGGATCACAGTTAATGCAGTTGCTCCTGGTTTTATTAAATCAAATATGACCGATAAATTAAATGAAACTCAAAAAGAAGCTATAATGCAAAAAATTCCTCTGAAAACTTTGGGAAACCCCGAAGATGTTGCAAATGTAGTAGCTTTTTTAGCAAGTGACAAAGCTTCTTATATCACTGGTCAAACTATCCATGTTAATGGTGGATTGGTGCTGGTATAGTCAATTAACCTGAATTAGTGCCAAATAAGCATCCATCGTGCTGTCTATTAGCGAGGAGGCGTAAGATGACGAAGCAATCCAAGAATAATAGATTGCCACGACCACTACGTGGTCTCGCAATGACGCTTGGCGATCAGATTTTTTATTCATCATAAGAAAAAACCGTGAACACTCACATAGTTAAGTCTAACGAACCTAAGAGCAAAATCAAACCGACATAATTGTTATTTTTAAATCTAGTAAGACAGTTTTGTGGGTCTGAAATTTCTAATGTTATTACCTGCCAAATCAGCATCATATAAGCACAAAGGATAGCTATATAGTTAAGGTGATGAGCTGCTATAATTTTAGCAATTATGAATAATATTATGAAAATGGTATAATAAACATATAGATGCAGTTTATAGTTTTTCTTTTCTAAAAATAATGCCATTGATTTGAGATTAATCTTTTTATCGTACTCTATGTCCATAAAGCCATAAATAATGTCATAACCAATAGTCCAAAAACAGCAGGCAATATACATAATAACAGCTTCTAGTGATATTTTATCAATTACTGCACTATTACCAATCAAGACTCCATTAAATGTTAGCCCTAGAAATATTTGTGGGAAAAAAGTAATTCTCTTCATTAGTGGATATAAAATGATCATGATGCAGGAGAAAAACCCTAAGTAAATGGCTGTTTTATTTAATGATAATAAAATGGCTAAGGAAATAATTGATAATATAATTAACAAAATCATCGCGTCACTTACTTTCAATGAGCCATTAGCCAAAGGTCTATTTTTTGTTCGTAACACATATTTATCAAAATCTTTGTCAAAAATATCGTTAAGAACGCTACCAGCTCCTCTGGTAACGACACTTCCGATAAAGAATAATAGTAATAATTTTACTAAATTATATATTGTAATATTGGTAAGAAGTACCCCAAAGCATGCTGAGAAGAATACTAACAGATAGCCAGTAGGATTTTGCAACCTCATTAAACTGAAACTTAGGAAAATTTTATTTGGCATTACTATTAATTATGATATATCTTGGTTTAATTTAATTATAATAGTCTTATTATGACAGAATTTCCAAAAGATTATAGCTTTAGTGAAAGCGAAAGAAAATGGCAAAAATTTTGGCAAGAACAAAAAATTTATCTTTGGGATAAAAATGAAACAAGGGAAAATAGTTTTGTAGTAGATACTCCACCACCAACAGTCTCAGGGCAACTGCATATAGGACATGTTTATAGTTATACCCAGGCTGATTTTATAGTTCGTTTCAAACGGATGTTAGGTAAAAATATTTTTTATCCAATCGGTTTTGATGATAATGGTTTACCTACCGAACGTTTAGTTGAAAAACAAAGGCAGATAAAAGCAACAAATATGGCAAGAGAGCAATTTATTGAAATATGTAAAGAAGTTGTTATTTCTGAAGAAGAAAAATTTCGCTCATTATTTAATCAAATGGCTTTATCGGTTGATTGGAATTTGGAATATCAGACAATTAATCCATTATCACAAAAAATATCACAAATGTCATTTTTAGACTTAGTCAATAAAGGGGAAGTTTACCGCAATAATCAACCAATATTGTGGGATACAGTTGATCAAACGGCTTTAGCACAAGCTGATATCGAAGACCAAGAAAAAACTTCAATGATGAATGATATAATTTTCCAGACCAGTAAGGGTGAGAGGATTATTATTGCTACTACTAGACCAGAATTGTTACCAGCTTGCGTTGCGGTATTTTATAACCCAAATGATGATAGATACAAACATTTGCAAGGTCAATTTGCCATAACACCGCTATTTGATGTTAAAGTACCTATTTTAGCAGATGATTTAGTTCAAATAGATAAAGGAACCGGGCTTGTTATGTGCTGTACTTTTGGTGACGTAACCGACATAACTTGGTGGAGAGTTCATAATTTACCTATAAAAATTATTATAGATAAAAAAGGTATCATAGATTTATCAGACGAATTATCAAATTCATCTTCTTATAATCAGATAAATGGCTTAAAAATAAAAGATGCTAGAAGTAAAATTATAGAAATCTTAAAAGAGAAAAATTTATTAGTTAAACAAGTAGAAATTACTCAAACAGTAAAATGTGCTGAACGGTCAGGGGCTCCACTAGAGATACTTACCATACCGCAATGGTTTGTTCACACGATAAAACATAAAGATATTTTAATGCAACGAGCGAATGAAATTAACTGGCACCCCCAAAATATGAAAATTAGGCTTGAGAACTGGATAAATGGTCTATCATGGGATTGGTGTATAAGTCGTCAACGCTATTTTGGCGTGCCATTCCCTGTTTGGTATTCTAAACGAGTTGGAGAAGTAGGCAAAGCTATATTTCCAGATATAACACAACTGCCAGTAGACCCAACCAAAGATTTACCAATTGGCTATTCGCGAGAAGAGGTAGAGCCAGATTATGATGTTATGGATACTTGGGCTACTAGTGCAATCTCACCGCAATTAAGTAGTCACGGTATATCTGAAAAGTTTAACGTAGATGCTGAGCGTCACCACAAATTATTTCCAGATGATTTGCGTCCGCAAGCTCATGAAATTATTAGAACATGGGCTTTTTACACAATACTTAAAGCCCAATTGCATGAAAATACCCTACCTTGGAAAAACATTATGATTAGTGGGTGGTGCCTTGCATTCGATCGTAGCAAAATGTCAAAATCTAAAGGGAATATTATTGTACCACAAAAATTACTTGAGCAATATGGGGCTGATGTAATGCGTTATTGGACTTCTAAATCTAGGCTTGGAGCGGATACTGTTTACTCTGAAGAGGTAATGAAAAATGGGAAGAGACTTGTTAATAAATTATGGAATGCTTGCAAATTTGCGGCTATTCATTTTGACAAATTAGATACATTAGATAAAAATGTCCAAATTCCTGATATAGAAAGCAAAATTTGTCACAAGTTTGACCAATGGTTAATAGTAGAACTAGTTGAGTTAGTAGATAAAGTTGAATCAGATATGCACAATTATGAATATACCGATGCTATGGAGTTAATAGAAAAGTTTTTTTGGTCAGTATTTTGTGATAATTATCTTGAAATCACTAAGACCCGAGCTTATAACATGGATAGCTCAGACAATAGAGGGCAGTATAGTGCTATAATCACTTTATATTATTCGATAAAAATTTTACTCAAATTATTAGCTCCTTTCTTACCGCATATAACAGAAGAAATCTGGCAAATATTATATAGTACAAAATCTATCCATAGTCGAGGTAATTGGTCTCAAATCAAAAATTTCTCTTTCCCGGTAGATCAAATTCAGCCTGATAGGCTTATTAAAGTACTAGATTTGGTTAGAAAAGCTAAAGCAGAAAAGAATTTGTCAGTTAAAGCTGATATTAAGGTACTAGAAATTATAGGAGAAAAACTTCCTAATGACTTAACGATAGACCTTAAAAATGTTACATCTTCTCATAAAATAGAATTTGTTGAGGAATTTTCATCAACAAATCAAGTTTTAAAGAATGATGAAGTTGTAGTTAATATAATATACTGACAATAAATCATCGATGAAGAAGGTAATAAAAATAGGTACAAGAAGAAGTACTCTGGCTTTGATTCAGACAGGTTTAGTAATTGACCAAATTAAAATTCATTATCCACAGATAAATTATGAAATAGTCCCAATAGTTACATCTGGCGATTTGATTAAGGATAAAAATTTGTATGATGTAGGTGGGAAGGCTTTATTCTTAAAAGAAATAGAAGCTGTTCTTATAAATGAAGAAATTGATTTAGCTGTACATTCCTTTAAAGATGTACCTTGTAAATTACCGTCAGAATTGATGATATGTGCTGTACTTGAGAGAGAAGATGCACGAGATGTATTTGTCTGCTTGAACTATAAATCAATAGAAGAATTGCCTTTTGCCAGCATAGTTGGTACATCCTCAGTACGTAGAAAAATCCTAATACAAAGAAAAAGACCTGATTTACAAATTGTTACTTTTAGAGGAAATGTTGATTCAAGAATAAAAAAATTAATGCAAGGTGATGTTGATGCGACCATTCTCGCTTATAGTGGTTTGAAAAGATTGGGGCTATTTGATGAAAAATATTGCCACTTAATAGATATAAAAGAGATGTTGCCATCTGTAGGGCAGGGAGTTATAGCGGTAGAGATAAGAAAAAATGATAACAAAATGCAGGAGATATGTAATAAAATTAACCATCTTGAAACATGGGAACTAATGAAGGCGGGAAGAGCATTTTTAGAATATTTAGATGCAGATTGTAAAACCCCTATAGCTGCTTATTCAACATATGTATACTCAAATGATTTGAGTATACGTGATAAGGTTATTCATACAGAGTTTATGCTTGCCAATTTTGATGGCAGTAAAATAGTTTTTCATAGCGAAACTTCCGATTCAAAAGATGCTAAAAATTCTGGCATAAAAGCTGCCAAAACTATGATATCTTGAGTCTAAGACACTGTTTTGCTCTTAAGAATTGAATAGACCTCTTGCACAACTCTACTTCTGCATTATTATTTCATTTTATCTATTTTAGTTCTTAGTGGTAGCCTATTTGTGTATTATAATATTCCTTAAATATAAAATATCTTACTAATTATGGTGCAATTTGTTACCTTATCAGGTCTTTCAGAATATGAAGATACGGTAAAATTAATGGAAGATAAGGTTGCCAGTTTAATCAATAAATCCTCGAAAGAGGTTGTTTATTTAGTTGAGTATAAGGATATCTATACCGCAGGTACTAGTTTTAAGGCAAATGAATTGCTAGACCCTGGAGATATACCAGTAATTTATACTAATAGGGGAGGAAAATTTACCTACCATGGTAGCGGACAAAGAGTTATATATCCTATTGTTGATTTAGCATCAGAATGGGGGCAAAAAGATTTAAAGCTATATATTAAATTATTGGAGGAATGGATTATAAATAGCCTGTTATATTTTGGGATCAAAGCTTTTACTATTAATGGTATGGTAGGAATATGGGTAAAAGAAAACGGTGTACCGGCAAAGATTGCCTCAATAGGCGTTAGGGTTAGAAAATGGATTGCATATCATGGTATTGCTGTAAATATTTCAACAAATCTTGATATGTTCTCCGGAATTATTGCTTGTGGGTTAAGGGATGTGCCGGTAACCTCGTTAAAGAAACTTGGTGTTGATATAACGTTAAAGCAATTTGATGAAGTTATTAAGGATAAATTTTTTGAGATTTTTTATGGCTAACCCGATTAAGATTTATCCATACATCGTCATTGCGAGGAGACCTAAGGTCGACGAAGCAATCCATTTCTATTCACTTTTCTGGATTGCCGCGTCGCCGCTTTTAGCGTCTCCTCGCAATGACACTGTGGTTAAAACCTTTCCGTGTTAGCTATATAGTAATATATTTGGTACTATTATGAGTTCAATTTATCATATACTTGATAAGGTTCCTGCTATCTATCCTGAAGATATGCAGATAGAATATGAACAATTAGCTCAGCAATTAATCAAATCAGGTAAACTTAGAATAGATACCGATAATAGCTGCAATTTTGCAAGGTTCTCTGATCCAAAATTCAATATTAGTTTGATGGTAAGTAAAGAGGAAATAACAGAACCAAATTTAATTGAACAAACTAATCAGTTATTTAGGTCTTTATATAAATCTTCTATATCCGATAAAAAATTGGCATCGATTTATACAGATTTGAAAAAACAAATTCAAAAATTGCAGCCAGTTAACCCATTAGTTACTGAAAGATTAACAAGGATTTTTGTTCAGTCAGCTCATCCTATAGTTATTAGGTGGTTACTGCATGATCAGGTTCAAGTATTTATTACTTACTCCCATAATATTGGCGATATGATGGATATAGTTGATTGGCAGCGTTCTGGTTCCAATAGTGGTATGCAAAGTACTGACGGTAAGAATGTTGCAGTCTTTGTATCTTGCGGTGGCAATCCATTTGCTGAAAATGATAAAACTCATCCAACTTATGGTGATGGATGGGCAGCGGTTGCTAGATTACAAGTTATAGCTGGACAAGAGCTTGGGCATTTTGCCGATATTAAAAGAGATGCGAGTGGTCGTCAAATAAGTCGTCATTCAGCAAATTTCTCTGGAACAAAAGCAACGCCTCATGTAAAACAGGCGAGGAAGGATGATATTACTAATTGTAATAAATTATTAGCTAATCTTCTCTCGATGGGGATGAGGCAAATGATTAATTATGAAGAGAAGGTAGAATTTTATAATAAGAACAAGGTTCATGGCATAAGGGTTTATTGGGTAAGATTATTTGCATTGATCTATAGACAGAAATTTTTATTTTCCGTTAATAGAAGAAAACTACTCTTTATTAATAGATTCGCAAAAGAACAATATATGGGGCTAATGATTAGAGCTATGATTGAAGATATGAAATTTAATTTAGCACCAGTCGCAGATGTTTATAAAAATAGTAACCCTGAAGTCGAAGAAACAATTGCCTGTATCGAAGCTCTAGCCAGAGTACCTCAACAGGTTATGAAATGGGGATATTTAACAACTATGGAAACAATGAAAGGATTATATAAAGTATATTACTATGAAGTTATACCATCTTTAATTTCTAATTATGGATCAATGACTAAACAAAGCTACAAACGCGATATGTCAAAGCCACGATCTATAGCGAATTTTTTTCATAAAATAAACATATTTAGAGAAAAAAAGTTAGTATTTAAACAAATCAGGGAAATATAATGGTGAGCTTTCACAAAAAAAAAGTTAAAGTACAAAACGTCATTGCGAGGAGCTACTTTAGTAGCGACGAAGCAATCTATTTTTGGTTAGTTTTTTGGATTGCCGCGTCGCTGCAAAGCAGCTCCTCGCTAATAGACGTTTGGCGAGCAGATTTTTTATTATCATAAGAAAATAGCAAAAAAACCGTGAACACTCACTAACTTTCTGGCAATAATATTTCTCTTTTACCAGTGTGGTTAGGAGGGGATATTACACCATTTTGTTCCATTTTCTCCACAAGAGTAGCAGCTCGATTATAACCAATTCGTAAACATCTTTGTATATAGCTAATTGATACTTTTCGTTCTAATTGTACTATTTGTACCGCTCTTTTATATAGAGTTTCGTCATTAGTTGAATCATCTCCAGAACTTTCGACATTTACTTCATCATCATCTAATTGTTGAGTCACTGCTGAAAGATATTCAGGAGTTCCTGTTGCTCTTAAATATTCGGTTACTTTCTCTACCTCTTTATCATCAACAAATGGACCATGAACCCTGGTAATCTTTGACGAATTACCCATATAAAGCATGTCTCCCATACCGAGTAACTGCTCAGAGCCTTGTTCACCAAGAATAGTTCTACTATCAATCTTAGAAGTTACTTTAAAACTGATACGACTTGGAAAATTAGCTTTAATTACCCCAGTAATAACATCAACAGAAGGTCTCTGAGTTGCCATGATAATATGAATACCTGCAGCTCTTGCCATTTGAGCAAGACGTTGTATCGATAATTCGATATCCTTGCCAGCTACCAGCATTAAATCAGCCATTTCATCAACAATTACTACAATGAACGGTAATTTCTCCATATTCATTTCAATTGTTTCATAAATAGGCTTGCCGGTTTCTGAATCAAATCCTGTTTGGATAGAACGCTCTAATATTTTACCGCTTGATGCAGCTTCCAAAATTTTAGCATTATAACCAGCTATATTTCTTACCCCAATATTTGACATTGCTCTATAACGATTTTCCATCTCTTTTACTGCCCATTTAAGGGCTACTACCGCTTTGTTTGGTTCGGTAACCACTGGGGTTAGGAGATGTGGTATGCCATCATAGGTTGATAATTCAAGCATTTTAGGATCGATCATTATTAACCGACATTCTTCTGGGGTATAACGGTAAAGTAGGGAAATTATCATCGCATTAATTGCCACTGATTTACCTGAACCAGTCGTACCTGCAACTAATAAATGGGGCATTTTTGCTAAGTCTGCAACAAAAGGCTTGCCAGCTAAATCTTTACCTAAAATCAATGGTAGCATAATGCTATTATCTTGATATTCTGGTGTTTCAATTAATTCTCTTAGACAAAAGAAAGCTCGTTGTTTATTTGGTAATTCAATACCTAAAACGTTTCTACCCGGTATTACAGCTATTCTAGTTGATATTGCAGATAATGATCTGGCAATATCGTCTGATAAACCTATAATCCTAGAAGATTTAGTACCGGCAGCTGGTTCAAATTCATATAAGATGACAACCGGACCTTGATTAATATTAATGACCTGACCTTTAACACCAAAATCATTAAGAACAGTCAGCAATATTTGGGCATTATGTTGTAATTCTGATAAAGTTTCCACTTTTATATTTTGGCTATCAGCTTGCTTTAATAATTCGATAGGTGGTAAGTCTGGTAATTGGTCATTTTCTTTTCTTGATGCAGATTGTTTCTTTAAATAATGAGATTGTGGATCATTATTTTTCCCTGAGGATACATCCATTTTGTCAGCATATGAAGCTTCTTCTTGATTAATAAAAGGAGCCCTTTTTATCAAAACTGGTTTAGTTGAGTTGCTATTTGTTGATATTGTAGGTAAGAATATAATTTTTTTATAAGGTACTAGTTTGAGTAATTTAATTATAGCATTCCAAAAAGCTGAAAATTTTATCTCTGCCAGTAAAAATAATAAAATAAACGTGACAATAATTAAAGCATAATCGGCTCTAGCATCTAATTGTTTGACTAGTGGGTAAATAATAGTACCGACTGTTCCGCCGGCACCAGCCGGTAAATAATCAATTTTTATCTTAGTGCAGACTATCGATAATGATATAATTGAAAGCAGCATCACCATTATCCGGATGGTAACCCATTTTTTCTCTAAACGCCACACACTCAAAGACCAAAAAAAACAACAAATGGGTAAAATAAACGACGCTATACCAAAAAATTGGTAAAAAATATCCGCCAAATAACAACCAAAATAACCTAATAAATTGCTTGGATATTTGGCTGTCACAGAATTAAAGGAAGGATCGTCTGGATTATAAGTTACTAGTAATAAAGTAGTAAAGCAGCCTACCAACATTAATAGAGCAGACCGCACTCTATTATTAGTAAGAATCCTGTTGATGTAGTATAACACAAAAATTGCCTAAAAAAAATGAACCACTTTGGTCGTTGCCTAATATCCTCAAAGAACCTAGTATATATAAATGGAATCCATATATCTGCATAATAGACTCAGACAGGAATGTTTCCTAATAGTAAAAATTATAGTCCCGGGGCAATACGTTAAGCTCACGAACCAAGTAGCTCTTCTGTTTTATAGTCAATTGATGAGAAGTTGGGGACGTTGTCACTCGTCGCTCGCCTATTACTTATAGGCGTCGCTCCATCGTTCCTAGCCCCAAATTCTCCTGAATTGACTATACAGAGTGTTTTTTAAGTAAATATTCCAAGTATTTTATGATAATATCACTTTCCAATCTTTCGTGCAAGTTCTTCTAAATATCCTGCTATAGTACTTAACGTTTCTGCAAATTTTTCTTCTTCACAAGGTATTTTATCACCATCGATTTTAGCAATTTTATTAGTCAAATTTTGTACTTGTTCCTGTAAACTTAAGGCAGACATAACTAATAATAGTTCAAATGATGCTGATGGGCTAGCCTTTTTTATCTGGGTAATATTTTCATTTAACTTGGCTGCAAGATTGCACAATTCTTCTTCCGATCCATCACTACATGCTAGTTGGAAAGTTTTGCTACCTAGTATTATTGTTACTATAGACATCTATGTTATGTATTTTTGTGTTTTATTTCTTCCAGTTCAGCAATATATACAGCTATTTGTTCAAGTATTTTTGTATAATTATCCTTGAGATGTTTATTTTCATCTTTCAGTCTATTAATTTCTTGATGCTGCTCCGCAATATCCGACAAAAGACCTTCAATCCCTTGATCCACTTCTTGCATTAATTTAAGTAACAAATCAGTATTTATTGTCATTCATATGGTAATATTAAGTGAAAAATTATTGGAATTATTATTAATGTTAAAATAGAAATTATAATGAGCTGTTTTTTCCATTTATAATCAGATGCCATTGAACCAGCCCTATTTTTGAAGTCAATATCTTTAGGGAGTTCCTGCTCATCTTCCTCACCTGTATCCAAAACTATCCCTAAATAATTTGAATATAACTTAAGATAACCTTTCACATAAACTTCCGCTGGCATTGAATTTAGGTCTCCTTCTTCAAGAGCCTCTAAATATTGCTTTCTAATTTTCAAATAATCAGATATCTCTTCAAGAGTTTTGCCAGACTCTATTCTTGCTTGTTTTAGGGATGACGACATAACACGCTACTCAAGTTTACGCAAAAAGGTTTCAAACTTCTTATTTGCTAAAATTAAAATATTTAAGTCAATATTTTCCTGCAATCTAATTGCTTTGACAAAATCTAGGAAAATAGACGCAGAATCTATATTATTATCAATCCATAAATCTAAATCAATATTTACTTTGGATTTGTTAATTATTTTAGTTAATAATTGTCTTTGTTTATCATACAAGTCATCTTTCAATGATTGCGTTGATAATCTATTCCAATAAGAATCATTTAGCTGTTTATCACAAGATTTACGAAGCCAATCAATACTAAATTTGCTACCAGTAGCAAAATATAAACTAGCAACATCATTATTTGTAGCCTGGGTTCTTTTTGCAATATAGATTATGTCAAAAACTGACACTAAGCTATCGAGAGTCGCGACCCTTTGAGCTATCTCATCTTTCACTCCCAACAAAGCATATTGCTTAACTTTATCATCGAATTTATTTTTAGCTTCTCCTAAGAGAAATTTACTCACCACTTTGCTAAGCATTCTAGATGGTTCATAAAATTCATCAATGGTATCACTAATATTGATAGGATGTTTTATATGCTTTAAAAACCATGAGATACCTCTACGCATAATTTTAGCAAGTTCAGTAAACATGTCAATTTTAACTTTATACTCTATAGCACTTAGAGATTCCACTATAGTCCATAAATTATCTAAATCAAAAATTTCACAAATAATGGTATATGAACGAACTATATCACAAAGAGCAGCACCAGTGTCACGTTTTATAAGATTAAGTGATGGACCACCTAACTGATTAATAATTTTATTTGTTACAACGGTTCGAATAATTTCATGCTTAAGTGGATGAGATAAAATTTCTTCACGAAATTTCTCTTGCATTAGTGCTGGAAAGTAATTAATCAGATAAGACTCAAAATATTTATCTTTTGAGAATGTTGCTGTTATTAAATCATGATAGACTGAGCGTTTACTATAAGAAAGTAATACACAAAGCTCAGGACGAGTTATACTTTCATTATTAAGAGCCCTTCTATTTAACTCTTCCCTAGTTGGTAAGAACTCAACAGTTCGATCAATTAATTTTTCTTCTTCTAAAGTATCAATAAATTGGCTAAATATTTCGATAGTCGAAATACGAGATAATTGCATGATATTAATCGCTTGATTCTGCTTATAATTATCAACTAATATCAACTCTTCAACTTGTTTGGTCATAGTAAACAGTAGTTTATTACGTTCTTCTAAACTGATTTTTTTAGAAACCATAGCTTGATTAAGAGCGATTTTTATATTTACTTCATGATCTGAACAATCAACACCAGCTGAATTATCAATAAAATCAGTATTTATCTGTCCACCGAGCTTGCTATATTCTATTCTACCTTGTTGCGATACGCCAATATTTCCACCTTCCCCTATTACTTTAGCTCTAATATCTTTACCATTGACTCTCAGATTATCATTTGCCTTATCGCCTATATCTAGGTGACTTTCTGTCGAAGCTTTTATATAGGTTCCTATACCACCATTCCATATCAAATCAACTTCTGCTTGTAAAATAGTTCTAATCAGCTGTTCTGGGGTTAGTTGGTCAACATCTATCTTTAGCAATAATTTAGCTTCTGCCGATAACAAAATAGATTTACTACTTCGCTCAAAAACCCCTCCACCTTTTGAAATTAACTGTTGATTATAGTCAGACCAATTTGATGTAGGTAACTCAAACAATCTCATACGTTCATTAAAACTAATAATCGGATCAGGTTGTGGATCAATAAATATATGTTTATGATTAAATGTCGCAACAAGTTTTACTGCATTAGACCTAAGCATACCATTACCAAAAACGTCTCCAGACATATCACCAATACCAACAACGGTAATAGGGTCTTTTTGCACATCAATACCCATAGCATAAAAATGACTTGCTACAGAAATCCACGCTCCTTTTGAAGTAATAGCCATTTTCTTATGGTCATAACCGGCTGATCCCCCGGAAGCAAAAGCATCGCCTAACCAAAAATTATATTCAGCAGATATACTATTCGCATGATCTGAGAACGTTGCTGTACCTTTATCTGCTGCAACTACTAAATATGGATCTTCCTGATCATAGATAATAGTGTTTTGCGGTTGGATAATTTTGCCATTAACTATATTATCAGTGATATCAAGTAAACCACGGAGAAAATTCTTATAACATTCTATAACTCTTGCCATATATTCTTGACGAGTCATATTATCATCAGTGAAATTAACGAAAAACCCACCTTTTGAGCCGTCAAAAGGCACAATGACCGAATTTTTGGTACTTTGTGCTTTCATTAGCCCTAATACTTCTATTCTATAATCCTCTCCTCTATCAGACCATCTAATACCACCACGAGATACTTTGCCACCTCGTAAATGAATAGCTTCAAAATCATTAGCATAAACAAATATTTCAGCAAATGGCACTGGCAAAGGTAAATTAGGAACTTTTTTTGAATCAAATTTAAAAGAAAAATAATTTTTACAAACTATATTATGTTTGTTGTCTCCATTCTGTAAATTAGAACTAGATTGATAGCAATTAGTTCTAACAATAGCTTCAATAGTACCAAACATATGCCTTAAAACCTTATCCTCACTACTACTAGTGATTTTATTAAGATAGCTAAGGATACTGTCTTTTATAGTTTTTGTACGTTCATCTGAAGAGTTTGCCGGATTAAATTTAGCATCAAACAAATCAACTAGCATTTTAGTATATAGAAAATGCTTTATTAAGGTCAGTTGAACATAACCCTTACCATAGATAAAGCCTGTTTGATGTAAATATCTAGTTAATGATTTGACTAACTTAACTTGCCACCAATTAAATCCTGATAACACTATTAATTTGCTTAAAGAATCATTATCTAAAAGTCCGAGAGATATTTTATCTAAAGCCTCTTCTACATTGGCTTTAAGCAAATCAATATTGCCTTCAATAGTTATTAATGGTTCGAGAGTAAACTCATATATCCAACTCTCTTTAATAGACTTCCCGCAAAACTCTACTTCTGCTGGTGATTTGTACGTCGATTCGGTACTCGAATCCTCACGTACCTTTAAGTACGCTGCGGTTCTGCGTGCCAAGTCTCCTTCAAATCCCTCAGCATAAGCGACTTTTGCAGGAAGTCTAATATCTTCTGTTCCTTTTATAGCAAAGCTTTGTTCATCTATAGCCTTGAATCCCAAATTTTCTATAGATGGTAGTAGGTCGGAAAGAGCTAATTTGGGAGCAGGACTGTAAATTTTTAGCTGGAATTCACTATTATTTATAGTAATTAAATTAAATATAGGCTTGTGATAAATACTTGCCTCTTTTAGATACTCAATATCTATTAAAGTTGTTTGCCCATTAAATTTCTCTCTATAATCAATAGGAAAAATTGGATCAAAAAGTTTAAAATTTACTCCTCCCTGATATTCACCAAAATTTTTACATAATTTATGATAAAAATCTTCACTCCAACGAGTGGAAAGTTTATCTAATTCTTGCTCTATTATTTCAACTTCAAAATTAAGGCTATTTTTATTCTGCACCTCTAACGTAACAAATAAATATGAAAAATTTTCTGCCACTTCTGCCATATAATCTGATAGTATTACCCCATTAAGTGTATCGGATAAATAACAATTTATGGCACTATGTACTTCTGGTGTTAAACGATCTCTTGATAAGAATATTATGATATTAATAAAAGAACCAGACCAATCTTGTTGAATAAATAATTTTAGTTTTCTACTCATCATACCTGAAAGTACATGTAAGCACATACAGTATAGATCACCTTCATCAATCTGTATCAAAGCTTCTTTCGGTAGAGATTGAACTATACTTTTAAGCTTTTTGGTATTATATCCATCAGTCGGAAAGGCAGATTTATCTAGAACGAATTGTAGCTTTTGTCTCAATATAGGAATATCGGTAATTAGCTGGTAATATATTGCAGAACTATATAAACCAAAAATTATGCTACCTGAAAGATACTTTTTATCCCGATCGATCTTCTTGATTAAAATATAATCTACTAAGTTATTTCTATGTACACTTGATAGGGTATTAATTTTACCTAAAATGACTAATTTATTGTTATGTAATGGGCTTGCTGAGCGTTCAATAATATCAATAACTTCATTTTTAGTATCTTGTCCTTGCCATATTTTCTGGACACCCTCCTCTGAGGAAAAATCTTTGGAAATTAGATCAAAGTTAATCATACCTAAAAAAGTAAAATTATCATCCTTTAGCCAATTTAAGAAATCTATAGACTCATTATAATCTAAATAGTTATTGTGTAATTGTTGATTATTTTGAATCTCATTTGAAATCGTTGTTACTCTGTTCAATAATTTAGACCACACATTATGAGTAGTATCGACCTGATCTAAAGTTTTATTTAAAGAATTTTCTAAAGAATTGATATCGCTCTGATCAAAATTTCCTAAAATAGTTATATGTACTAAAGATTCGTCACTATCTTGCTTTACATCCAATATTTCTTGTAAATGACCATCATTGTTTCTTACGCAAGCTATAACAGGATGGAGTAAAAATTTAGCTTTCAAGTTGAGAGTTGTTAACAAACAAATAATCGAATCAACTATGAATGATTTATTTTCGTTCAATAACAAAATATTAATAGCAGGATTATTTTCAATTATCGTACTGACAATCTGCAATTTCCTTTTACTAGGTTGCTTTTCTTTAAAGAACTGAAAAGCACTATAAGCAAACTCGCCAAATAATTCTTGTCTATCTCTAAACCTATAATCTACAGGAATATAAACTAAAAATTTTTGTATAAATTTATTAAAAAGTGGTTCTCCACTTTTTACCTTACTTAATGATAAAATTTCTGATTTATAATTAGGCACTTGACAAGTAAGTCTACTTAAAGATAAAGACACTCTCTCTGCAACCCTATTTATTGTAACTTTTTCTATTGTCATATTGTTACCAAACTTTATTATTGTTTCAAAGATTAAGCATTATATAGCTAACCCCATTAGTATTACTCCGCCTATTAGCGAACGAACGTATGTGAGCGTGGCAATCCTGTTTTTTGCCATTCTCGCTTCTCCCTGTCATTCCCGCGTAGGCGGGAATCTATAATACTTCAAGCTTTTTAGATCCCTGCTTTCGCAGGGATGACATCCTACACGAGAATGACAATTTATAGATATCCTCGTTCTCTTCACAATAATGCCTGTACTCTCAAAAACTTATTTAGATTAGCATAATTCTTATCCCAGACTAAGCTATTTAATGTATTATAATTAAAATAAATTACTTAGCAAGAGGCTCGCACCATCATGGAAACTATTTTTGCTCAAAGCTCTAAACCAGGAAAAGCTGGTGTTGCAGTATTTCGTATTTCTGGTTCTAAAAGCTTGGTTGCATTAAAACACCTAATTAAAAATGATAATGCCACGTTTATTCCTAGGGTCATGTACTGTAAAAAACTTATCAACCCTAAGAATCAAGAATTAATTGATGAAGCAATTGTAGCATACTTCCAAGCTCCAGCTAGCTTTACTGGAGAAGATGTAGTAGAAATATATACTCATGGCAGTATAGCAATTGCTGCCATGCTAACTGAAACATTGTTAACCATCGAAGGTTTAAGAATGGCAGAGCCTGGGGAATTTACCCGTAGGGCGTTTTTAAATGGTAAATTTGATTTAACTGCGGCAGAAGGTATTGCCGATTTAATTGAAGCTGAAACTGTTTGGCAACATAGGCAGGCGGTTAAGCAAGTTGGAGGAGAACTTGAAACACTTTATAATGGGTGGAGACAAACTTTACTGACTATTATTGGTTTACTAGAAGCTTATATTGATTTCCCCGATGAAGATATTCCGCAAGAAATATTAAATAGGGTTATGACTCTTAGTGGTGAACTTAAATATGCTATAATAAAACATCTTGACGATAATAGACGGGGGGAATTACTTCGAACAGGCATTAAATTAACCATTTTAGGAGCTCCTAATGTTGGTAAATCTAGCTTACTTAATTTTTTGATGCAAAGAGATGTTGCCATTGTTTCAAATATTGAGGGGACAACTCGTGACATAATTGAGGGACATCTAGATATTGGAGGATATCCAATTATATTACAAGATACAGCTGGCATAAGGGATAGTAATGATTTAATAGAATTAGAAGGCATCAAACGGGCAATTGAATCAGCAAGAATGGCTGATATCAAAATAGTTATGCTTGATGCGGTAAAATTAAGCAACTCACCCTCATTGGATAATTTAATTGATGACAATACAATAATATTGATTAATAAAATTGATCTGCTAGATGATAAGTGTCAAATAGATATGTATAGCAATAAATTAAAGAAAAATTATTTAAAGATTTCTATAAAAGATAATATTGGGATGGATAGTCTGTTAAAGGAAATTGAAAATATTGCTCGTAATATAGCTGGTTTAACTGAAACCCCGCATATTACTAGACAACGTCAACGAGCATTTATAGAAAAAGCCTTGGAATATTTAAAAAAATTCAATAATGAGAATTTTAATGGTGAAAATGACTTAGTGTTAGCTACAGAAGATGTTAGAATGGCTATTAGAAGTTTGAGTAATGTTACTGGTAAGATTAGCGTTGAAGAAGTGTTAGGGGAAATATTTAGTAATTTTTGTATAGGTAAATAATCGATGATTCAAAAAAAACAACAAGGAATATTAGAGCTGATAGATAAATGGCATAAATATCTGAAATTACAAAGAAACTGTTCGGAACATACGATAATTTCTTATAAAAATGATTTAGAAAATTTCCTAAATTTCCTAAATCATTATAACTCGGAAATCATAACCATTAATTCTCTAAGGCAAGTTGATATAAGGCTAGTACGGAGCTGGCTTTCTAAAAGGCAGCAAGATAATTACCTAGCAGCTTCTAATTCTAGAGGATTGTCGGCGATCAAGAATTTTTATAAATATCTAGAAAAGACCACTAATATTACTTGCCATGCCATTTTTTCCATCAAAAGTCCTAAGAAAGCTAAAATATTACCTAAATCTTTATCGCAGGATGACGCTCAATTATCTATTGAACATATTGATAATTTTACTGATTTAGAATGGATTGAATTGAGAAATAAAGCCCTATTAGTGCTTATTTATGCTGCTGGGCTTAGAATATCTGAGGCATTATCGATAACTAAATCTCATCTACAAGACTTAGAGTTTATAAAAATAACAGGAAAGGGTAAAAAGGAGAGGATAATACCATGGACGCCAATAGCTAAAGATTTTATAGAACAATATTTAAATAAATTACCTTATAGTATCGGTGAAAAAGATCCAATATTTCTAGGTAAGTTGGGTAAAAAATTACAAGCTCCAGTGTTTAATCGTGAATTGATACGATTACGTCGCTTCTATGGTTTACCGGAGCATTTATCAGCTCATTCCTTTAGGCATAGTTTTGCGACACACTTACTTGAAAATGGAGCAGAATTAAGGTCTATTCAGGAATTACTTGGGCATAAAAGCTTATCAACTACCCAGCGTTATACTAAGGTTAGTCTAAAACATTTGGAGAATATTTATAATAATGCCCACCCAATATCAAAATCTGATAGCAAAATATTATAATCTTCTTGCCATAATTTTTAGTTATACGTTATATTATCCATACTTTTAATATTGAGAAACCTATATGTCTAGAATTACCTTACTGGAAGGATATAAGCCTTCTAACGATGAAGAATATATGAACCCTAAACAGTTAGAATATTTTAGACAAAAACTTCTTGAGTGGAAACGTTCTTTGTTGGAAGAATCGCGGGAGACCTTAAACCATCTCAAGGAAGAAAATTGGAATGAGCCAGATTTTAATGATCGGGCATCAATTGAAACGGATACGGCACTAGAGTTACGAACAAGAGATAGGTATCGTAAGCTTATTGATAAAATAGAAGAGGCTTTGGTAAGGATAGAAAAAAATGAATATGGCTATTGCGAAGAAACTGGAGAACCAATTGGTTTAAAACGTTTAGAAGCAAGACCCGTTGCAACTTTGTGTATTGAATCGCAAGAGCGACATGAAAGCTATGAAAAGCAGCATATAGATTTATAGTGATGTTCTCTCACATTGATGTGACTTTATTATTACATTATTGAATAGATTTATAAGTTAAAGTACAAGACGTCTATTAGCAAGAAAACTTAAGCCAAGAAGCATTCATTCATGGTCATTTTTTGGATTGCCGCATCGCCGCAAAGCGGCTTCTCGCAATGACATCTTATACTTTAAATTTTGTTCACAGAGCCTAGTTACTCACCTAATATTATCGCAACTCGAGCAAATTCATTTTCTAACTTAGTTTTAAGATTTTTATACTGAGAAGTTTTTAATTCTTCCTGGGTAATCAAGCTCTTTTTTATGGTTATTATATCTGTGAATACAGTATCTTTATCCTGATATTTACATGATCTATTCACATATATCCAGGGAGTATCAATCTCAAAGTTTAATTTTTTACAATCTTTAACTATAATATTTTTGATAGTCATATATTTCTTGTTAGTTTCAGGCATACCTATAAAGATGTCTGATATTTGATCAGAAGCTGTATGGATGATATCATCCGATCTACTAGACTTTGAAGTTAAAGCAACCCCCATATTTGTTTTAGAAATTCTATTTCTTTGCTGTAATGCATATTTGATTGTAAGATCTTTAACAATACGAGAAGTAAGATCAGGTAATTCTAAGAATTTTTTGTCTTCTTCATTAAGATATTCTCCACTCAACCTACGGAAAGTAAAATCCTTTAACTGTTCAGTTGAATAATATAATCCCCAACCACTCATGCCTGATGCTGCTTCTCCCTTCAGATCAAACTGACCAGACAGTTCTACAATATTATTTTTTATAACTAATTCCTCGCATGATATAATTTGTGAATTTTCAGGCTGTATATTGGTAATCTTTGTATAATCGGCTTCTTGAGTATCTAATAGCAATGCTATCTTATTAGCAATATCTGGGAAAATTCCTTGTGCCATACTAACAAGATTTGTTGGATCAATCCAATATACTTTACCTTTTTTGTTAGTTACTTTAAGCATCGCATGATTAAAATTTCCCATGTTAGGTAAGGCATCTGGATTAGAAAAATTAGTAATACCTCGCATTACAAAAATAGGTTGAACTTTATAATCAAGTTTTTGCAAGATAGCAGCAGTACTTGCAGAAAAATCTTTACAATCACCAATTTGCGAACTGGCTATTTTTTCTAAATCTCTAGGAAAGTAACGACCTGATACTGTTCGCCAATCACCCATATATTGGATTTTTTCATTTAATGCAGAAGTGACAAAATTAATTTTTTCTTCATCGGTGTTCTTGTCTACAGCAGATTCAGCTATATTCATGAAAATTGCAGGAAGTGGTTGGTTAATTACGCTAGAATACCCAGGAGCAAGTTGTTTAGCCAAGTCTTGCCATTTGGTTAAACTTGACAAGGATACCCAAGTAGTATGCTTAATATTTAATATACCATTATCTGGTTCATTTGTTAGGGCATTGTAAACAGGTTTTTCTAAGATAATTTCTGCCGAATGAAAATCACTTTCAGCGTCTTTAATAACTTTTAATACGCCTTTTGGATCATTTACTTTAATGTTTAGAGGTAATTTAGAATTGATCTTAGTATGACTTGCATGAAAATAACTGCCCATACCGTAAGATAAATTAGTACCATAAAAATTATCTACAGGAACTTTTGTTTCAACATACTTATATTTTAAATATATTTCTGCTCCAAGTTCTGCTTTAGGAAATGATATGGTTATTTGTCTTAATTGATCAAAACCTTTACCAAAAAAGGCTAGTGGTTTATCCTCAATCATATCTTTAGTGACTATATATTCTTGTCCATGATAAATAGTTTTAGCTTCTAATATAGAAATATGAGAACTATATTCGTTATAAGTCAAGCGATATTGGGAAAAAGCATCACGCCCTGATTCTTTTAGTATTTTTGCATGCATTTCCGTTATTGTTTCAGAAGTGCCATCTTGGTTAATATTAATATCGTCGTTATAAAATTTAAACTCAATAGGGGCATCTTCATAGCTACTCCACCTAGCTTGAGCGGTAGGGTTTATTACAAATACTAATAATATTAGGTGAAGAAAAGATTTTAAATAACTCATTATATAATCCTATAAAAATTAGTTGTTAGTTGTATAGCTAACCCGAATATGTTTTAGATATATCTAAATATAACAGATTTTTTTGATCCACTAATAGTTATTTTCATTATTTTTGCGATATTGCTTATTTTTTTCATTTTTTAGTTATTATTTAGTAGCAAAAATCATAAAGTTTAGCAAGAAAAACATATAACTGTGTACCCCCAGAGCCATTTGAACTTCAGCTACAAGCCATATTCTCTATGACTTATAGTTAGAAAAAGATATACGGGTATGTAAATGGCTTAGAATTTGCTTCATGCTTGGTATGAATTTCTTTTATTTAGTACACAAGATCAAAAATTTTATATTAATAATTTTCACTTTTGTATAATATTTTATCACAACATAAGTAGTAATGAAAATGAATATTGAAAATGTAATAACAAATTTATGTGCAGAGGTGGATAATCTTAAGAAAGCTATTCAGCCAATTATAGGATTACATGATGTTAGTGGTTGGAAACCTGGTTTAGTATATAAGTTTCTTTCTTGGTTGAAAGATTTAAGAGAGAAAACTAGTTTTATATCAGGATCTGTTTGGACAATATTTAGCTATAATAAGTTTACTGGTAATATTTGTACACTTATTTCTTTATCAATATAAAATGACAGCACTTGTACTTTTTGTTCTACTTAATATATTTGTATGTATAATATATAAATCTCCTATAATGCAAAGTATTACAAACATAGTAATATTATTATTCATATTTGTTGTAGTAGTAATAATTAGTATTGAACTAGTAATTAGGGTGCCACTTGTTTTTCAACATTTCACTTCATATATAAGAAACTCTATTATAAAGCAAGGTGGTAACGAGATAGAATATCAATACATGCTAGGAATATTAACATCATGGGTGTTAATGGTAGTGTACATATTATGTACAATGAATCAGACTTTTGCTAGATTCTATAAGTTTTTACAAGCTTATGTAACTAGTTTAATTTTAGTTTATGTTTATATACTACTCCCATCTTCCATTGCTTTGTTTGTAATAAGATTTTTTGAAATAGTTAATCCAAAAAATTCAGATAATATTAATATATTCTATATAACATTAGCAATGTTAATAGTAATACCTTTTTCTATTATAGAAGCTGAATCTAGAATAAAAAGATGCATGCAATCATTTGATCGTAAATGGATATATTATAAGGCATCTAATCAGTTATTATGGATTATAGCTTATATGTGTTTCACTATAACTGTAGTAATATTAACAAAGGATCATTTTGAGTATATAAAAGACATTATTAAAATGGATAAAAACTCTATTGTGGATGATATAGCAATATTCCAAATTCAAATTCTATTACCTACTAGCATTATATTTCTTATATATTTATTAGGCGAAGAATATAATATTGATAAAAAATGTAAGGAAATATATGGATGATATAAGTTTAATCATTTTTTCTGATAACAATTCATATCTGAAATAAATTTAGGATGACAAACAATCGAACCAAGAAGGCTATTTTACTCTTGACTATTTGTTGGCTTACTTTATATTATGACTGAAAATCTGTAAATACTACAGAAAAATAATACAAAAAGGTTTGATTAGTTGTGGCTAAAAAAAATAAAAATGTTTTGGTAAGACTTGTTAGTACAGCTGGTACAGGGTATTTTTTGGTAAAGAAGCGCAACCCTAAAACCCAAACTGAGAAGTTAGCATTTAAAAAATATGATCCGGTAGTTAGGAAACACGTTCCTTTTAAAGAAGAAAAGATTAAGTAGTGAAATAGTAGGAATATATGGCAACAAAAATTCGTTTGGCAAGAGGTGGAGCAAAAAAGCGTCCCCATTATAGAGTGGTTGTAGCAAATGCAACAGCTCCTAGAGATGGTGACTTTTTGGAAAAGGTAGGTACTTATAACCCAATGCTTGTCAAGGGTGATGCAAATCGTGTAATTCTAAAGTCTGATCGTATAGAATATTGGTTAAGTACTGGTGCTCAACCTACAGAGCGTGTGGCGAGGTTTATTGAAGAAGCAGGTATAGCACTCCCAGCCTCGATCAAAAAGAAAATGGAAATAAAAATTAATAATCGTAAAATAAAGCCTCCTAAGAAAGAGTTGAAAAAAGCTTAAATAACATGCTGTCATTGCGAGGAGGCGTTAGCCGACGAGCAATCCATAAAGGTTTTAAAAATGGATTGCTTCGACCATTACATGGTCTCGCAATGACGGTTATAGATACATACGTCATTGCGAAAAGGCGTAAGCTGAAGAAGTAATTATAAGTCTAAAAAACGTCATTGCGAGGAGCCGCAAAGCGGCGACGTGGCAATCTATAAAAGTGATTAGAAATGGATTGCTTCGGAGGTTTACACCTCCTCGCAATGACGATGTGTTGTAAAGTATCTCCTTGCAATGACATTAAAGATCACACGAGCTTTTTCTTATTTGCCGGATTAGCTCAGTGGTAGAGCAACCGCCTTGTAAGCGGTAGGTCGTCAGTTCAAATCCGACATCCGGCACCACAGCAAATAACAAAATTATGTTTGTAATGCATAAGACAATTCCTTGTAGATTTATCAACTATTTAAAGTTCTATAAATTAGATATTGCAATTGTCATGTTGGCATTATTATGTGTGTCAATTTCTTTGCTAGCAATAGGTGGAGCTTTTAGGCAGTTAATCGATAGCGGTTTGAAAGAAAATTATCTACAATCAATCAACCAATCAATATTATATATTAGTATTTTAATATTAATTTTTAGTACGGGTAGTTTTTTCCGTTCTTATTTCATTAATAATATTGCTGAAAAAATCGTTAGTCAAATTAGGCAAGAGGCTTACAGTAACATAATTAATTTCGATATTGTTTGTTTTGAGGATCTCAAAATTGGTGATATCATCTCCCGCCTGAGTGTAGATATAGAACTTATTTATAAGTTGATTGTCAATTTTCTCTCTTTTTTTGTTCGTAACTCAATAATGCTAATTGGTGGAATTATCTTAATGTTCTGCCAGAGTCCTAAACTCGCTGCGATTGTCATTATTACTATACCATTATTATTGCTACCACTAATAAAATTTGGCAAATATGTACGAAATTTATCAAAAAATGTTCTCCAATCACAAGCTAATATTACCGCTAATTTAGAAGAGAGCATATCAAATATTTGTGCAATACAAGCCTTTAATCAGCAGGCAAATAAAGTAGCGGCTTTCAATAAGCAAATTTCTGATTATTTACAACATGCAGCAGGTCGATTAAAAATCCGTTCGGTATTTTTTGCTTTGGCTATTTCAGTTATATTATTCTCTATCACTATAGTTATATGGATAGGTAGCAGAGATATAGCACAGGGTCATTTATCATCAGGTCAAATGATATCATTTATTTATTATGCTATAATCGCTGGCATAAGTAGTGGAGGTATTTTTGAGCTTTTAAGTGAGGTACACTCATCTCTTGTAGCTTCGGAAAGGGTTTTTGCTCTTATAGATTATACTTCCAACAATCAACGTACAAATATTCCAATGGATGATTATCAAGATAATAAATCTTCTTTGAGTATAGAGTTTGATAATGTAAGTTTTGTCTATCCATCAAGATTAGACAATTTAGTTATAGATGATCTGTCATTTAAGATAGATAAAGGTAAGTTTATTGGCATAGTTGGCAGATCGGGGGCTGGTAAAAGTACTATTATGCAATTAATGTTAAAATTTTATTTTCCTGAGAAAGGAATAATTAGAATTGCTGATCAAGATATATCAAAGACTCACGACCATCAGATAAGACGTATGATTGCCTATGTTCCACAAGATTCAAGTATTTTTTCTGGTACGATTAGGTCAAATATTGCTTTTGCTAAACCTGATGCGAGTAGGGAAGAAATAATAGAAGCAGCTAATAGCACAGGAATAATGGATTTTGTCCAAAATCTTAAAGAAGGACTAGATACTGAAATTGGTGAAAAGGGTATTAGATTATCTGGAGGACAAAAACAACGAATAGCTATCAGTAGAGCAATTCTATATAACCCAGAAATTTTACTTTTAGATGAAGCAATGAGTGCTTTAGATAGCGAAAATGAACAAAAATTACTGAGTAAATTGCAAGAAATAATGAAAGGCAAAACTATATTATCGATTGCCCATCGTATTTCAAGTATAGAACAGGCTGATGAAATTTTATTAATTGACCATGGAACGTTAATTGCACGGGATACTCATGTTAAATTGTTAGAAAAAAGTGAAATCTATAAAATAATCTGCCAAGAACAATCAATAAATTTGTAAAGAACCATTATAATAATAGATATTTTAACTAAAATGACACATAGTTATCATATTAATAATTTATTTTTATATCGGAAGGCAATTTTATCAATTATTTGACTTGAATATTATACATTTTAAGCTAGAATCACCAGTACAAAAAATGAGGTTTACTATGAAAAATTTATTAACTGTTATTCTAACTTTGGCTTTCTCTATTTCTGCTTTTGCTGCGAGTTCGCCTTCTGATAAAAAAGATTCAACTGCTACGGATCAGCAACAAGAAGAAACTGCGGGTGACCAAGATACAACAAACACGAAGAAAAAAGACGACAAGAAAGAAGAAAAGAAATAATTTCTTTTCTTCTACAGGCTGGTATAGGATATTTTCTATACCAGCTCTTTCTTTCGACACTGTGAAAAGTGGTATCATTCCTGGACATTTCGTCTTCTTGTTATTCTCCCGTTGCATTCCTTAGTTATAGCTGAATTCTTGTTATTTCTGTGGAAACAGACCCGCAAAATAAGTTGAAAACTATTAGACATGTTTCAAATATAATATATTCATTTTCTAATCCGAAAGTGTGGTTTTATGAATTTGTTTATTGCTATTATAATTATGGAAATTTTGGCTGGGGCTGAGGTAGATTTATTTGTCCCTAGTTTTCCAGATTTACAAGATGCCTTTAATATTTCTACTTTTAAGGTCGAATTTTTACTAGGAATAAATCTTATAGCCCATTGTTTCACAGCTCTAATTGTTGGAAATTTAGGAGATAGGTTTGGTAGAAGAGTAATTATTCTTATAGGTCTTGTAATATTTGTGATTGGCAGTGTATTTTGCCTGTTTGCCATGGATTATTATATGATATTATTTGGTAGATTCCTGCAAGGGGCTGGTATATCTGGAGTAGCGGTGCTTTGCTATCTAGTACTTGCTGATATATATTCGGTCGAACAACAACAACAAATGGTGGGCACTTTAAATGGTACTGTTACCTTAGCTATGGCTTGTGCACCGGTAGTAGGAAGTTATGTAAATTTTTTGCTTAGTTGGCGAGGTAATTTTGCTATACTGTTAATATTGGGAGTCTTGTGTTTGATAATCGGCATATTATTTATTCCCAAAGGGCAGGCAAATGATAATGTAAAAATATCCCTAAGAGAATATAGCGTAGTCTTTAAGTCCAAAAAAGCTATCTATTATCTAATAACCCTGATTTTTTTATTTCAAGCTTATTGGGTGTTTATTGGTATTGCTCCTATCTTGTATATGCGAGATTTAGGGGTGCCTATTCAACAATTTGGTCTATATCAAGGAGCATTGGCGGCAATATTTTCAGTTTTTAGTTTTAGCAGTGGGTATTTATTAAACAAGTTTGGACAGAAAAGATGTTTTTTCTTTAGTATTGCAGCACTGGTAGCTTTTATAATTGCTGCTATAATTTTGGTTATACTTAAAACTAATGATCCATTAACAATAACAATAGTAGTACAATTAGTGGCAATTGGTGGCATATTTCCTTGTAATATATTATTCCCTCTTGCCTTAGATAGCATACCAAATGCTAAAGCCAGGTTTAATGCTATATTTATCTCAGGAAGATTGATTATTACAACAATATGTTTGCAATTGGCTAGCTATTTTTATCAGGGTAATTTTACGTCATTAGCAATTGTTATGTGCATCACTATAGTTATAGCATTGATTTTCTGTTATAAACTATTGCAAGAAGATAAGATTTTTAATAAATCTGAATTATAATAATGATAAAAAATAATTTTATTCTAAAAGTAGCAGTTCGATATTTTAGAGCCAAGAAGAATGAGAGATTTGTTTCTATTATTTCTGGTTTTTCTTTGATCGGTGTAACCATTGGCGTTGCTGCATTGATCGTGGTCATGTCCGTTATGAACGGTTTTCATTATGAATTAACTAAAAACATTATTGGGCTTAATGGCGACATTAGCATAACCCCAGTATCACGTTCTATAGCAAATTATGATGAAATTAACAAAAAGTTACTTAGTAAGAATTATATAAAACATATTTCTCCAAGCGTTGTGGGTCAAGCTCTAGCACTAGGTAACAGAGCAAATAGTGGTGCGGTAATTAAAGGTATAGATTTAAGTGAACTCAAATATAAAAATCAGATTTTACAAAATGTTAATACCGGAGATTTTACTGATTTTTCTGGTAAAGATGTGGTGGCAATTGGTAATGAACTTGCTTATAACCTAGGAATTCAAGCAGGAGACAAAATAAAATTAATTTCTCCTAATTCAATTTCTACTGCCTTTGGTAGTATGCCTAGATCTAAAGAGTTCATGGTTGTGGCTACTTTCACTAGCGGAGCGTATGATTATGATGCAGCAACTATTTTAATGCCGCTTATTGCCGCACAAAATTTCTTGTCTTTTGGTGAAGTTATTAATCTAATCGAGGTAATAACAATAGAACCGAGTAACGCGGGAGTTTTTGCTTGGGAGATACAAAATATTTTAGGCTCAAAATTACGAGTGATAAGTTGGCAAAAATCGCATTTACAGTTTCTAAATGCTTTAGCTGTTGAAAGAGTAGCAATGTTTACTATTCTTTCCTTAATTATTATGGTAGCAGCCTTTAACATCGTTTCTAGCTTGTTTATGTTGGTTAAAGACAAAACCTCAGATATTGCAGTACTGCGTACTATTGGTGCAAGTACTAGGCAGATTATGCTTATTTTTATTTGTAACGGCATGTTTATCGGTGTGCCAGGTACTGTTTTAGGTATAATATTGGGTACAAGCTTTGCTTATAATATTCAGTCTATTAAAAATATTTTGGAAAAAATAACTGGTACTAAAATTTTTGAAGCAGCAATTTATTATTTATATAGTCTACCATCGAAGGTAAAAATGGAAGATATAACATTAGTGGCAAGTATTTCTATAGTTTTATGTTTTTGTGCAACAATTTATCCGGCATATAAAGCTGCTAAATTGAATCCTGTGGATGCCCTTCGTTATGAATAAAGCTGTATTAACATTAAAAAATATTTCTAAAAAATATCAGCAGGGAAAATCTATTGTTGAAGTATTAAGTAATGTTAACTTAACTGTAATGCAAGGGGAATTAGTTGCAATAATAGGTTCTTCTGGTAGTGGTAAGTCAACTTTACTGCATATAGCTGGTTTACTTGATACCCCGAATAGTGGTGTGGTAGAAATAAATTCAATAAATTATTCCCAGAATTATGCTCATATAATAAGATTGCATAATATAGGTTTTATCTATCAACGACATCATTTACTCAAAGATTTTACTGCCTTAGAGAATGTAGCAATGCCAAAATTAATTATTGGTAATAATCATAAATCAGCTTTTAGGGAAGCAGAAGAGTTATTAGTAGAGTTAGGACTGGCTAATAAAATACATAACATGCCGGGTGAGTTATCTGGTGGCGAACAACAAAGAGTAGCTATTGCCCGTAGTTTAATTAATAATCCTCAAATTATTTTAGCTGATGAACCTACCGGTAATCTAGATCCTAATACAGCTAACGAGGTTTTTAACTTATTGCTCAAAACTGTCAATCAAAAGAATACTTCTATTATTGTGGTAACTCATAATCATGAAATGGCAAGTAAAATGCATAGGGTATATCAATTAAAATATGGTGAATTGTTATAGCTAACCTGATGAGTATTTATCCATAGTAAACTGGTGTCTATTAGCTAATAACACTTAACTTTTTTCTAGTTCTAAAAGTTTCTTCTTGATCTCAAGCCCCCCAGCGTAGCCAGTTAATTTGCCATCAGTACCTATAACTCTATGACATGGCGCTATAATTGACAAAGCATTACGTGCTACAGCATTTGCTACTGCACGCACAGCTTTAGGAGCAAATATTAGCTCCGCAATATTCTTGTAGCTTATCACTCTACCATAAGGGATAGCAGAGATAGCAAACCATACTTTTTCTTGGAAATTAGTTCCAGTGAAACGGTAAGCTATGGTAAATTCCTTTCTAGCACCATTTATGTATTCTATTAACTCTCGGTAAGTTTGATCAAATATGCTAGAATTTTGCTGCTCATGATAATCACTGCTTAAAATTGGCATGTGTTTCTGCCCAACAAAATATAAACCTGTTAAGAAGTTGCCATCCGCTATCAATAACATCCTCAAATGATTTGAAGATGTTAGAGTAATTGGTAAATCTATATATCTATATATTTTGGTCATCTGCACTAAATATCTCCTGAAATCTTGGAAATATAGCTTCTGGTTGACTGATGCTGCTGCCTGGAGTTAAACTAAACTCCTTGGTTAAATGTTTAAACATTCTCTGGCTCTCTGGCACAGCAAGCTGATCAAGCATTTTACTAGCTGAATCAGGGATAAATGGCTGCAACATTACAGCAATATATCTTAGCGTTTCAAGTAGCGTATATAGCACCTCCGCCATCTTTATAGGATCAGTTTTTTTTAACTGCCAAGGGGCTTCTCGATCTATGTAAATATTTGCTTCTTCAGTTAAAGTAATAATATTTTCTAACACCGAATTCATATCAAATCTATCCATAAATATTAAATTTTCTGATATAATTTGTTGTGACGTTTTAATTAAAAATGATTCATAAATGCTATTGATAGATTCTTGGCTAATTAACGGAATTTTTGCATCATTATTCTTATAAACAAAGGCTAGAGTTCTTTGCAACAAATTACCAATTTTATTAGATAACTCACTATTGGTTCTATTAACAAAACCACTTCGAGAATAACTTCCATCTGAGCCAAATATTATCTCTCTCATCAAATAATATCTAACTGGATCTAAACCAAATTCTTTTATTAACTGCAGTGGGTCAATTACATTTCCTATAGATTTCGATATTTTTTGCCCCTCATTAAGCCACCATCCATGTGCCATAATACATTTTGGCAACGGCAACCCTGCTGCCATCAAAAATGCTGGCCAGTATACTGCATGAAAGCGTAATATATCTTTACCAACCACATGCACATCAGCTGGCCAAAATTTATTATATTGGCTTGTATCATTTGGGTATCCTAAAGCTGAAATATAGTTTGTTAACGCATCAAGCCATACATATATTATATGCTGTTTATCATTGGGCACTTTAATCCCCCAGTTAAAACTAGAACGCGATATAGAAAAATCATGCAGCCCTGATTTCACAAAGCTAATAACTTCGTTACGCCTGGTATTTGGTCTGATGAAATCAGGATTGGCATCGTAAAAATCCAATAATTTATCTTGCCATTTTGATAAAGAAAAAAAGTAACTTGGTTCTTCAAGCCATTCAACAGTAGCTTGAGTTGGAGCTAATCCGTCGGCTGTTAATTCTGATTCATTATAAAATGTTTCATCACGTACAGAATACCAACCTTTGTAGTTACCTAGGTAAATATCACCATTATCAAGTAATGTCTGCCACAAACTACTTACCGCTTGCTTATGCCTAGCTTCTGTGGTTCTAATAAAATCATTATTAGAAATGTTCATTGAATGCATTAATGTCTGAAAAGTTTCGGACAGCGTATCAGTAAATATTTGCGGCTCAACATTTTTGGCAATAGCCGATTTTTCTACCTTCTGACCATGTTCATCAGTACCTGTTAAAAACATCACATCTTTACCTGATAAACGCATAAATCTTGCTATTACATCAGATGCAACACTTGTATAAGCATGCCCTATGTGAGGTATATCATTGACATAATAAATCGGTGTAGTAATGTAATATGTGTTTTTCATAATGGTCAATTTATAATAACATAAATTTGTTATAATTAATTATCCGGAATTTGGATAATTGTAGTTAACCCGATTAACATTACTTTCAATTCACAGCGTCATTGCGAGGAGCTAATTTAGTAGCGACGAAGCAATCCATTTTGGTTGCTTTTGTGGATTGCTTCGTCGTGCGGTTTCCGCACTCCTCGCAATGACGCTGTGAATTGAAAGTAATGTTAGTCGGGTTAGTTATATATGTAAAAAAATCAAGTTTTTGTATTTATTATAGTGATTTCCGCTAAACTAGTATACTATAAAAATAGCTAAAATAATTTTTGAATTAGGGAATAATTATATGAAACATTATGCATTGTTAGAACAAGAATTAGAGCAAATTTCTCAAATTAATAACGTGATTAGTCTACTTTATTGGGATATCGCAGTAAACATTTCACAAGGATCGATTGATAGTAGAACAAACGAAATATCACTATTATCTTCCATAGCACATTCTAGATTAAAATCACCAAAACTCGGTGAATTAATACAGGCTGTTTCTGAAAAGCAAAATATGCTAGATATTTGGCAATTAGCAAATTTACAAGAAACAAAAAGACGGATCGTAGAATCTAACTGTATAGATGATGATTTAAGAAAAAAATATGTTACTGCTAGTGCAAAATGTGAGTTAATTTGGCGAAATGCTAAAAAGAATAATGACTACCTATCACTTAAACCTTACCTACAAGCAGTATTAGATTCCGTACAAGAAATGGCGAAATCTAAAGCTAAAACCCTAAATTGCACAATATATGATGCTTTACTTGACACATATGATCCTGAGCGTAAAATAGATGAAATTAAAGTAGTTTTTAATAATATTAAAAAAACCATACCGCAATTAATTAGTCAGGTAGTAGAAAAACAAAGTAGAGAACATGTTCTGCCTATAGTTGACCCTATTAATAAAGAACAACAAAAACTAATTGCCAAAAGGCTTATGGTAATAATGGGGTTTGATTGCACTAAGGGTAGATTAGATGAATCGGCTCATCCATTTTGTCAAGGCACTCCTGATGATATTAGATTAACTAATAGGTATGATGAACGTAATTTTATTTCAGGGATCATGGGAATTATACATGAAACAGGTCATGCTTTATATGAACAGAACTTGCCTAGCAAATATAAGAACCAACCTGTAGGCAAGGCTAAAGGTATGGCTGTCCATGAAAGTCAGTCTTTATTTATGGAAATGCAAGTAGGCAGATCACGAGAATTTTGTGAATTTCTATCAATGTTACTTAAGGATGAGTTTGCATTCAAAGGACAAGAATATTCTGGAGAAAATCTTTATAAATTAATGACTAGAGTATCCCCTAGTTTTATTAGAGTAGAAGCAGATGAAGTTACTTATCCAATGCATGTAATAGTTAGGTTTGAACTAGAAAAATTATTAATTAGCGGAGAGCTAACTTTGGATGATTTGCCACATTATTGGAATAATGAGATGCAAGAATATTTAGGAATCACTCCACAAACAGATACAAACGGATGCTTACAAGATATACATTGGCCAATGGGCAGCTTTGGTTATTTCCCATCTTATACTAACGGAGCAATTATTGCTTCAATGCTGATGAAAAAAGCACAAGAAGTGAATCATAACATAAAAAAAGAAATCACCAGAGGAGAATTCAAAGGTATAAACCAATTCTTGAATAATAATCTTAGAAACTATGGCTCATTAAAAAGTACTACTGAATTAATTAAAGACGCTACGGGTGAAGATCGAATTCAATCGGAAATATTTTTAAACTATCTCAAACAAAAATATTTAGATTGATGCATCTATATTGAATTTACTGGATTATCAAAACAACAAATATATCTTAAAATGATTGACTCACTGGTAAGTTGATATAATATAAATTAACACTTATAAAGGATATTGTTATGTTGGCAAACTATTCCTATCTAAAAGGAATCGTATCACAGGATTTAGAAGATCGTACAAAACACACAGAGACTCATCATAATATTATAGTACAAGCCAACAAACTAGACTATCAAGTAAATATAGATATCCAGTCTGATTCTAGAGCTAATGTTAAGCTATACTATGTCGATCAGTTGAATAATAATGAGTTGTTAACTAATTTAGCTAAATTAGGAGATGAAGGATTATTTAGCTTGGATCAGTTAACTCATGCCTCTAGGCTTGATTATCTCCGTAGTGGAATTTTTCAAATAGATTATTTAAAGAATACTTTAGCAAAATCATGGCAAGAAATTTCATCTTTGCTAGACATGCATATTATCCGTGGTACAAAGATATGTATTTTAGGTGAGTCTTATGATGATACTGAAACAAGGGTGGTAGTACCTTATGGACTACAGTTAAAACAACAACATTCTCAACTTCCTCCTAGAGGTATACATGATATACATCTGAATCAGGGGAACTATAACCCACACAGTAAAGATAATGGCATTTATCAAGATGGGGCTATATTCATAGAAACCCCTAATAATAGTATTAAAGCCTTTTTCTTCATGTTTGATGAACAATCTTTGAATACTGATGATGAAGGTAATCCTATTGTATAAAGATTAAGTGAACTATAGCTAAGCTGATTAGCATTAAGCCAAATTCACAAAAGTTTATTAGCGAGGAGCCACTTTGCAATACACCGTCATTGCGATGAGACGTAAGCCGACGAAGCAATCCATTTCTAATCATTTTTGGATTGCCGCGTCGCCACCAAAGTGGCTCCTCGCAATGACGATTTGGGGTAAAACCTTTCCGGGTTAACTACTAAATACAACAAGATCAAAAAAGAAAAATTTATATGAAAAATTATAGGATTGAAACCGATTCATTTGGAGAAATCAAAGTAGACGATCAGTTTTACTGGGGGGCAGGAACTCAAAGGTCTCTTGAGAATTTTAAGATAGGCGATCAAAAAATGCCTATTCAGTTGATTAAGGCACTAGCAATTTTAAAAAAATGTGCAGCAAAGGTCAATAAAGAATTAGGCGATCTTAAGCCTGAAATATCAGAAGCAATAGATCAAGCTACCTCTAGAATATTAAAAGGGGAATTTGATGATCAATTTCCCTTAGTAGTATGGCAGACTGGCTCTGGTACTCAGACTAATATGAATATCAATGAGGTAATAGCCTCTATTGGTAATGAACAATTAGTAGGCAAGAAGGGTGGTAAGTCGCCAATTCATCCAAATGACCATGTAAATATGGCACAATCATCCAACGATTCGTTTCCAACTGCTATGCATATCGCAACCATACTCGCTAGTAAACAACAATTAATTCCAGCATTAACCAGCCTACATTCGGCGTTAAATACCAAAGCTACAGCTTGGAATAATATAGTTAAGATAGGACGCACTCATTTGCAGGACGCTACGCCAATAACGCTTGGGCAAGAATTTTCTGGTTATGTAACGCAAATAGCCTATGCTATAGAACGAGTTGAGGAATCACTAAAAAGAGTATATTTTTTAGCACAAGGTGGAACTGCAGTGGGGACTGGTATTAATTGCCGTAAAGAATTTGCTGTAAAATTCTCTGATCAAGTTGCTGCATATACCAATTATCCTTTCAAAAGTGCTGCTAATAAATTTGAGGCATTAGCTACTCATGATGCATTAGTAGAATTTTCTGGTACACTAAATACCATAGCAGGAAGTTTAATGAAAATTGCTAATGACATTAGGTTGTTAGGATCGGGACCAAGATGTGGTTTTGGTGAATTACATTTACCGGAAAATGAGCCTGGTTCTTCAATTATGCCAGGTAAGGTTAATCCAACACAAATTGAAGCATTGACTATGGTTTGTGTGCAGGTTATGGGCAATAATCTTGCAGTAGCTATAGCCGGATCAAACGGTCATCTTGAGCTAAATACCTTTAAGCCTGTTATAATTTATAATATTTTGCAGTCAATAGAGTTGATTTCTGCTAGCATAAATAGTTTTGTTACGCATTGTATTGAAGGTCTAGAGCCGAATATAGAACGTATTAATAAGCTGAGAGAGCAATCGCTGATGTTAGTGACAGCCTTAAATCCGCATATAGGTTATGATAATGCGGCAAAAGTTGCAAAAAAAGCCTATCAAGAAGGTATAACTTTAAGAGAAGCTGCTATAAAATTAAATTTTTTATCAGGTGAGGAGTTTGATCGCTTAGTGGTAGCAAAAAATATGGTATAATTAGACTGATGCTCTTTATGAAATCTATTTTATAGTAGAAATTTTTAGATTCTTTATTATACTAAAAGCAATTTATATTTAACAGGTAAAATATTATTATGGCTTTACATCTCAAAGCACCAGAAAATGTAATTCTTAAACCAATTATCACAGTATTTGGTGTTGGAGGAGCTGGTGGTAATGCAATAAATAATATGCTACTTGCCAAATTGCAAGGAGCAAACTTTGTCGTTGCCAATACTGATGCACAATCACTCGAACATTCATTATGCGACAACAAAATACAGTTAGGTGTTGCGATTACTAAAGGTCTTGGAGCTGGTGCGTCTCCAGAAATCGGGGCTTTAGCAGCTGAAGAATCAGCTGACGAGATTAAGGGGCATTTAGAAGGTAGCAATATGGTGTTTATCACTGCCGGTATGGGTGGAGGTACTGGTACAGGGGCTTCTCCGGTTGTGGCAAAGATCGCTAAGGAGCTAGGAATTCTTACTGTGGGGGTAGTCACTAAACCTTTTCATTTTGAAGGAAAACATAGAATTAAAACTGCTGAACAAGGTTTACTAGAACTACAAAGATTTGTTGATACTTTGATAGTAATACCAAATCAAAATTTATTTCGTATAGCAAATGAAAATACTACCTTTGCCGATGCCTTTAAAATGGCAGATGATGTATTACATGCCGGAGTCAGAGGGGTTACTGATTTGATGATCATGCCAGGTCTTATTAACCTAGATTTTGCTGACATTAGAACAGTGATGAGCGAAATGGGTAAAGCTATGATGGGTACGGGAGAAGCATCTGGTGAGGATAGAGCGGTTAAGGCAGCTGAAGCGGCTATCTCTAATCCACTATTAGATCATAACTCAATGCGTGGTGCTAGAGGGGTGTTAATTAACATTACTGGTGGTGCGGATATGACCTTATTTGAGGTTGATAGTGCGGCTAATAGAATTAGAGAAGAAGTAGGGGATAGCGATGCTAATATTATTTTTGGTTCGACGTTTAATCAAGAATTAAATGGCGTTATTCGAGTATCGGTAGTTGCTACTGGTATTGATGCTGATCAAGTAATAAGCAACAAATCCCAACCTATTGAATCAGTAACTAGTAGTCCTGCAAGTTGTGAACAAGTAGCTAGTGACCATGATTTAATAGAGACAACAGTTTTAGAAGAAATTCCAGATTTTGCCCAATATACCGGTGAAAAAGCTAGTTTAGTAGATTCTGGAGTACAGACTTTAAACTTAAACGTTCAGGCGACATCAATTAATATACCAAATCAGCCAACTATAAGTAGCAATGATGCCAAAGCATCTTTACTCAGTAGAATGTGGAATTCACTAAAATCCAATAATAATCAAAATCAAGAGCAAATCAAAAACCACATTCCTCCAATTTCTCAAAAGAGCGATGTAGACGTTGATATCCATGATATTCCAGCTTTTTTAAGGAAACCAAAATAATTTGTAAGTGTTCGCGGATTTTTTCACCATAAGAAAATAGTAAAAAAATCTCGAGTACTGCCGACAACCTACTAGTTGGTGGTTTTTATGGAAACAACCTTGGTACTATATAACTGTGTAACATTAGACCTTTACTTGTAAGATTAATATGACCTTTATCGCCTAACTCCTCATCCCACTGAAGTAAACCTAGCTTTTTATAGTATGTTGCCTTTTGTATATCCAAAATCTCAAATAATTGTTTACCTGTTCTTTTTTGTATAATGTCAATATTTATACCCTTTTCAAGACGTAGTCCCATCATCAACATTTCTTCAATTATTTCTTGCATAGAAAGTTTATTGATATGTTGAATGCCACATCCCAAACTATTAACAGTTTGTAACCATTTTTCTGGTTTATGCCACATCATGATACTATAGAGATTAGATGTAAAATCACTATCGTACATATTAACTCTGCTGTGAGCACCTGGACCTATACCTAAATAATTATTATATTGCCAATATGTCAAATTATGCTTACATTCATGACCTAATATAGCATAATTTGATATTTCATATCTAAGATATCCTTGAGACTTTAAATACAAGTTAGTCCATTCATACTGATCGGCTGCTTGATCTGAGCTTGGTATAGTCAGATTTCCATCATTAAATAATTTATAGAATAACGTACCCTTTTCGATTACTAACTGATACAATGAGATATGACCTGAGGCAAGTTCCATGGCATTGGTCAATTCCTTTTTCCAACTTTCTAGAGTTTGGTTACTTCTTGCATAAATTAGGTCAAAAGATATTCTGGGGAAAATGCGGCGAGCTGTCTCAATAGTTTTGATTGCTTGCCCCACATCATGTTGTCGCCCTAAACTCTTTAAGTCAGTTTCCACTAAAGACTGAACGCCAATTGACACCCTATTTATTCCAGCTAATCTAAAGTCTTTAAATTTCTCGGTCTCAAATGAAGTAGGATTTGTTTCTAAAGTAATTTCTGTTTGCTCATCTATTGTTGCTAGATTTGCTATTTTGCTAATGATTCCTTCAACAACAAATGGCTTCATTAAAGATGGGGTGCCACCACCAAAGAAAATAGATTTTATATATTTATGACCTATAGTATCCTTGAAATGATTCAGTTCCAACTCATAACATTTCAGCCAATCATCATGGTCTACTTTATCTGAAACATGAGAGTTGAAGTCACAATATGGGCATTTTGATAAACAAAATGGCCAGTGTATATATATCGATAATGGTTCTTTCATGTTTGGGTTTATACTAGACTTGCCTAGGCTCTGTGAACAAAATTTTAATTGTTTAGATTTTGAGTATTTTAAAGCGAAAATTAATAAGATTTTTGCCGGAATAGTTAGTTCTATTTCAAAAAAATCTTATAATTTGCAGCTAAAAAGAGTCGAAATCTAGTAATTTAAATTTTGTTCACAGAGCCTAGATAAATCTATTTATCAAAGTTTTTTATTTTTATACCTATAGTGATAATCAATTGTATAACCAATAAACCCAAAGAATAGTAGGGGAATGGTATGGCATAATGAATATTTAATAAAGAAAATTTTATAAACACCTATACATCTATCAACTTTTTTTATTTTATGTTTTACTTTACTATCACCACTCAAGTTCCTGCCAATTGCACTCAAAGACAAATTCTGACTATATCGCAAGCCTTCTGCAACATCAAGTAACGCATTTAAACGATTATTATGTATAAAAGGACAATGTTCTTTTATTACTTCATTTAATACTGTTTTTACATCCATAACCTACTATCTCCATCATCATTAAATAATGAAGATATTCTATCAATTCTTGCTATTTTGCAACAATTTCCTGGGGATACATCAGCTCGCAATGACGTAATGTTGTAAAGTGACCTTCTCGCTAATAGACATCTTGTACTTTAACTTTTTTTCCTGAACGCTCACAATTAATCTTGCTGTCAAAAATACCGTTATTAGTGCTTATTTACCCAAAGATTTCTGAGACTGAGAATGGGCTTGTTGTTCAATATTTGCAGCTCTTGATGTAACTTGTTGTTTAATACCAAGGTCTACTACATGCTCATACTTCATCCCGTTATTTAACAATGTGTGACCAAGATGATTTACTAATTCTACATCCTTTTTAGAAAATTTATTAACAATTGATTCTGTAATTTCATATAAGAACTTCCACGATAGCTCAACCTTTTCTTTTAGAGTTAGCTTTTTGGTATTATCTGCTTTATTAAATGGTGCATTAAGCTCTTGTGCATTATTAGTATCCTTGATAAGCATACTAACAGACGCATTCTTGCTCTTCTTATAAACAAAGAATATAATAAATACTACAAGTAGACCTACTGCAACGATTATCAAATTAGTATTTTGCATAAGAGCCTCCATCTAAAATTAAATCTTAGAAATTTAATCAACAACTATGAAATTTCTAAATTATCTAACCTTGCTTAGCTTTAAACCTTTTAATTTTCTTGTTTATTACAAGAATTTTACCTTTTCTTTTTACAACTTGGCAATCTTTATCTCTTTTCTTTAGAGATTTTAACGAACTTACAACTTTCATATAAAATTTATCCTTTGATATTATTTAACAAAAACTTTAAAAGTGGTAAATCAACTTTCAAATTTCTGCTATCTTAAATTAAAAACAGCAATAGTACTACCTTCCTCAATTTTGTCAACAAAAGTTTTCATGAGATGGTTATGTTTTAGCATATGAATATACTCAATTAACCTAAAGAGTTGCAGAAGTGGTTAATGAGCTAAAAATTATCATTGCTCCATGGAAATGAAAAATATTTTTTGCTAAATCTATTCCTATTATGTTATATTTCATTTTGGGTTTCCCTATTGTTGTTCATTCTATATAGGGTATATCCGTACATGGCATCACAGTTGGAATTGAGATGACATTTTTATTGTACCATAAACAACGATTTTTACTATAAAATATAATTTATGACAAAATATATGACAAAAACAAAGCAGGAAATTTATAATAGCAGACCAACTTCTCCTCATTTAACAATATATAAAAAACAGATCAGTGCTGTTTTGTCTATTGTGCATCGTATGACGGGGATAGGCTTATTTTTTGCACTATCAGTATTGATATGGTGTTTTATTTTATTGTCTTTTAGCAAATTTAATCCTGAATATTTACAGTTCTTTAAATGTAGTTTATTTAAAATCCCTCCAATATTTATAAGTTTTGCCTGGTTTTACCATTTATGTAATGGGGTGCGTCACTTAATTTGGGATAGTGGGCGTTGCTTTTCAATAAGAGCTATTAACTTCACAGGCTGGTTTGTTGTAATAGCCTCAATAGTTATGACATTAGCTTTTTGGTTGTTATAGTCAATTTAATTTATGGTCTCTATATGAATACTAATTTAAGGACAGATTTAGCAAAAGCTAAAGGAGTTGGTTCGGCAAAAAGTGGCTCTAGTCACTGGTTACATCAAAGAATCACTGCTATTATTTTGGCAATTTGCTCTATTTGGCTAATAGTCTTTATTAAATGTAATATTGGCAAGGATTTAACTCATTTTGTTGGTACTTTACAGAAACCTTACAATATTGTGCCTTTGGGCATATTGATTATTACCACCTTCTATCATGCCATGCTTGGTATGCGAGTGGTAATTGAGGATTATATTAGTTGTATCAAGCTTCGTATTGGGTTAATTATATTTTTGCAAATATTTTGTATTATAACGATTGCATTCTTAGTGGTAGCATTATTTTATGCTATACTATAGCTAAATGGATTGCTTCGTCGGCTTTCGCCTCCTCGCAATGACGCTTGGGTTTATAAATCGTCATTGCGAGGAGCCACTTTAGTGGCGACGCGGCAATCCAGGAAAGTAATTGCTTAATCGTGTTTCGCTACTCCTTGCTAATAGACTGAATAATATTAGCCGGATTAGCTATAGGTTAAAATTATTTGAGTATTATTTGGAATAAAAGGAATTTATGAATGTCTACTAAATCTTATAATATTGTCCACCATCAATTTGATGTAGTGGTAGTTGGAGCTGGAGGAGCTGGTCTTAGGGCAACTTTTGGTATGGCAAAAGAGGGGTTGAGTACTGCTTGTATTAGCAAGGTTTTTCCCACTAGAAGCCATACTGTAGCGGCACAAGGTGGTATCAGTGCCTCTCTTGGTAATATGGGGCAAGATGATTGGCGTTGGCATATGTATGATACCGTAAAGGGTTCGGATTGGTTGGGTGATCAAGACGCGATTGAGTATATGTGTAAACATGCAGCTGCCGCGGTACTGGAGCTTGAACATTATGGGGTACCTTTCTCACGAACAGAAGAAGGTAAAATTTATCAGCGTCCTTTTGGTGGTATGACGACAAATTATGGCAAGGGACAAGCTGCCCAAAGGACTTGTGCTGCAGCAGATCGTACGGGTCATGCCATATTACATACTTTATACCAACAAGCTTTAAAAAATAAAGCTCAATTTTTTATTGAATATTTTGCCATTGATTTGTTAATGAATAATGGAGAATGTGTAGGGGTAGTTGCTTGGAATCTTGATGATGGGACAATACATTGTTTTCATTCTCACTTAGTAGTATTAGCTACTGGCGGATATGGTAGAGCTTATTTTTCTGCCACAAGTGCTCATACTTGTACCGGTGATGGAGGGGGAATGGTGGCAAGAAGCTCCATTGCCTTGCAGGATATGGAATTTGTTCAATTCCATCCAACTGGTATATATGGGTCTGGTTGCTTAATTACAGAAGGTGCTAGGGGAGAAGGCGGTTATTTAGTAAATGCCAATGGTGAAAGATTTATGGAACGATATGCTCCAGCCGCTAAAGACCTTGCTTCAAGAGATGTGGTTTCAAGAGCTATTACCATGGAAATCAGAGAAAATAGAGGCGTAGGTGAGCATAAAGATCATGTATTCCTTCATTTAGATCATTTATCGCCGGAAATTCTTCACGAACGTTTACCGGGTATTTCCGAAACAGCAAAGATTTTTGCTGGGGTTAATGTTAACACCCAGCCAATACCGGTATTACCAACAGTACATTATAATATGGGGGGAATACCAACAAATTACCATGGGCAAGTTATTGATAAAGATCAGGATAATCATCATAAAATTATTCCTGGATTAATGTCGATTGGTGAGGCTGCCTGCGTTTCAGTACATGGAGCTAATCGATTAGGATCGAACTCTTTGCTTGATTTAGTGGTATTTGGTAGGGCGGCAGCAAAAAAAGCTGCTGAAATTGTTAAAGCGGGGCAACCACATAAGGTTCTACCTCAATCAATATTGGATAAAATAATTAGCAGATTTGACGGTATACGTCATGCTAAAGGAGAAATACCAGTAGCTGATCTAAGACTCAAAATGCAAAAAATTATGCAAAACCATGCAGCAGTATTTAGAACTCAAGAAGTTCTAGATCAAGGAAAAGAACTGATTGATCAGGCACGAAAGGAATATGCTGATATTCAGATCAATGATAAATCATTAATATGGAATAGCGACTTGGTTGAAGCATTAGAATTAGCTAATTTATTAGACCAAGCAGTAATTACTATGCATTCTGCTGCCAATAGAAAGGAAAGTAGAGGGGCTCATTCTAGGGAGGATTATTTAGAACGTAACGACGAGGAGTGGATGAAACATACACTGGCTTGGATTGACGAACAAGGTAATGTCAAACTAGATTATAAACCGGTAACTCTTACAACTTTAACAGATGAAGTAGCGGCAATTCCGCCAGCTAAACGAGTTTATTAAAAATACAGTTTATGTTAAATTCAATAAGCTCAAGTTTAATAAGGCTGAGCCAAGCTTTAAATGAAAAAATATGTCATGATTTTGCAGGAACAATAGGGGTTATAGATAATAGTATTGACTTAATAAAAACTATAGAACATCAAGAAAAAGCTATTAAACTGATTCAGGATAGTACTAATAGGCTGATACGCTCTTTACAGTTTTATCGTTATTTATATTCCCTAGCTTCTGAGAATAGCAAAACTTCTATTGTAGAAGTTAATAGATTAGCTACTGATTTTGTAAAATCAAAAAATCATAATATTGAACTAATATTTACAAGGTTATATAGCACAGATATCAATGACCATATAGCCCAGATTATTATCTGTTTAATTGTTGTAGCGTCTAATAATCTATCCAAAAATGCTATTATTAAAGTTGAGCTGGAGATACAACATGATAAATTTATTGGTATGAAAATTGTAGTAATAGCCACAAATCTCAAATTTGATCAGAATAAAATAGATATTTTGCTTGGAAAAAGAATTATTAAGGATGTATACTCGAATATCCCGCAAGTATTTGCAGGAGCCAACTCTTCAGATCATTCGAGTATAACTATAGAAAATGTTCACGAATATTACACTTACTACTTAATTACAGAATATGGCTATAAGTTATTGGTTACTCCATTAATCGATTCAGTGGAGTATACTCTTATGCTTTAGCCAAACCAATCTATTAGACTAAAAGTGATAGCGTAATGCATAACTGAAGCAAAAATTGCTGCAGCAATATCATCTACCATAACGCCAATACCACCTTTAATATTGGCATCAAGCCAATTTATTGGCCATGGTTTGATAATATCAAATAATCTGAACAGAGCAAAAGGTAAAGCCAATAAAAAGATAAAATTTAGTACAGGTGAACTTAAATATTTTGTAAGTCCTGAATAATTCATAAAAAAAACGGAAGGAAAGCTTAATATTAATGTTAGCATTTGACCCACTACCTCATCAATCACCACTTCTTTTGGATCATCTTGCTTACTATATTGTATATATATTGAGGAAAAATATGTGCCTAATATAAATAGTAACAGGCAAATCAAAAAAGCGATAATAAAGATACTAATAAGTTCTGCTTGCATGGAAAGATATAATATCCAGTAGCACAAAGGGAAAGCAGCCAGAGAGCCAAATGTACCAGGACAATATTTTATTTTACCTACATAGAAAAAAGTTACAATAAGTTCTGCAAATTTATGTTTATTAAACATAATAACCCTGCTTAATTTAATTTATCTAATTCAAATAGTTGGTGTAAGCAACGTATAGTTTTTTCAGTGTCGAGGTCTTTTATTATGATAGAAATTTTAATTTCCGAAATTTGTATCATTTTCACTAATATATTTTCTTTTTCCAGTTCAGTTAATATTATACCAAGCAAGTTATGATCATGTTTAATGCCGTGACCAATGATCGATACTATAGAAATTTGACTGTCGATAATAAAATTATTTATCTGATTAGTATTTTTTAGATCATCTAGTAAGTGCTGTAATTTATTTTTATCAGATAGTTGGATAATAAAACTATACTGTTTATTTTCTTCAATATTTTCCATTAATTCTAGGTGAATATTATAGTCAGAAATGAGGTTACATATCTTAGAAAAAGTTAATTGAGCGGAATTTACTACTAATTTTAATAAATTTTTGTTGGAAGTAATGCCGGTAATTTTTTTATTTTCCATAATTTTTTCTCTAGATGTTATTAGTGTACCACTATCTTCATGGTATAATGGTAGTGAGAACGACGATAAAACGCGTATGGGTACGTTATATCTAATAGCCGCTTCTAAGGAACGTGGATGCAACACTTTCGCCCCACAAGATGCAAATTCCAGCATTTCCTCAAAACTAATCTGTGATAATTTCTTTGCCCCATGAACAATCCGCGGATCAGCAGTAAAAACCCCTTCTACATCAGTGTATATATCACATCTATCAGCTTGTATAGCAGCTGCAATTAACGAGGCGGTAGTATCTGATCCTCCTCGACCAAGCGTCGCCAATCGATTATTATTGGTAACACCTTGGAATCCAGCAACTACCGGGATGATGTTTTGCTTAATACATTCTGTTAATAAACTAGTAGAGATTTGTTCAACCAAAGCTTTGCTGTAATTATCATTGGTTAAGATAGGTAACTGCCATGCTAGCACAGATCTTGCATCTATGCCTTGTTGTTGTAACTCAAGGGCGAGTAAGGACGCTGTTACCATCTCTCCACTACAAAGAGCGGCATCATATTCCGCCAATTCTGAATCGGTCTTAAGACTAGAAACTTCATTGCATAAAGTAACTAGCTGATTGGTAACACCAGCCATAGCCGAAACTACGATTACTAGTTGATTACCATGCTGCTTTTCCCACTTAATAATTGGAATGATTTCTTTTATCCTTGCAATATTAGCAACGGAAGTTCCGCCGAATTTCTGAACTATTATTGACATAAAATCTGATTAGTGTCATTCTCGCGAAAGTGGGAATCTATATCATACCACATTAACTATTTTATGGGTTCTCCTAGTAGAGAATTCTACTTTACCTGCAACCAAGGCAAATAACGTATGATCTCTTCCAAGCCCAACATTTTTGCCTGGATAAAATTTAGTACCACGTTGCCTAACAATTATATTACCTGATATGACATATTGCCCATCATATTTTTTAACACCTAATCTACGACCGGCTGAGTCTCTACCATTTCTAGAACTACCACCAGCTTTTTTGGTTGCCATCTATAATACCCTTAAATAAATCCCGTTATAGTTTAGTAATGTCTAATATTTTTAGTTCAGTTAATTCCTGCCTATGACCATTCTTACGACGATAATTCTGGCGACGTTTTTTCTTAAAAACAATAACCTTATTATCTCTAAACTGGTTAATAATTTCAGCAGTAACAAGAGCTCCCTGAACCATTGGCGTACCTATAAAAGATGGTTTGAAATCTTCACCAATCATCAACACCTGATCAAGTTGAATTTTTGCACCTCTCTCACCGTCAATTTTTTCTATTTTGATTACACTGTTTTTGCCGACTTTATACTGCTTTCCGCCTGCTTTGACGATTGCGAACATGAAAAATATCCTAACTAAAATTTAACAAAACTAAGTCGACATTATATTACCGCTATCTATTTTAGTCAATGGAAATTCGTAAATAATTAATAAATGTGGATTGCCACGACCTACTTGCGTGGTCTCACTAATAGAAGTATATACAGCCCAGAGGTCATTACCAGGAAACGATGGTGAAAAACCTTTAAAGACAGGCTACAAAACTGGATTTTGAGGTGACCAAAATAGAGTCTTCGCCACAAGTTTGTTAAGAAAAAATAGTAAAAAAACCGTGAACACTCACGGTTGAGTGGTGTTCACAGAGCCTAGGTAAGTCTAATATATAATTCAATTATTTTCTTTCTTTGTATCTTGAGTATTATTGATAGTTGTTGATTGCTGTTGCTTCATCAATTTGTTCTTTTCTTCTATTGAATTAAGGAAAAAATAAGTAAATGTTAGAAATCCAATTAGCATAGGAAGAAAAACAAATATAATGGCATTGCGTTTTCTAACAGATTCTTCACGATCTAAACGACTCTCCTGCTCTTCATATGTTTCCCCCAATTCATTACGCCATACATCTTCTTGTTCTGAATTATTTTCTAGCATTTTATACCTTCTATTAAATATTATTTACAATGGTTTAGATTATGTTAAAGCTTTTAAAGTAACCTAATTCTAGGTTCTGTTGACAAAATTTTATGTTAAGTTATCAGAGGAGAATAAAGAAGTTGCAATAGTAAGAAGAAATGGTAGTTTCTAGTTATCGAAACCAAGAAACTGCCGATATGAAGTATTACATAGAAGACCAAGCATGGGAAGCAATTTTATCATTTTTTAAGAAAAAAAAAGCTATACACAACAAGAATGAGGAAAAAATAAGACAGTTTATTGAAGCAATATGGTTTATTGCTAGAACAGGTTGTCAATGGCGTCTTCTGCCTGATTATTATGGTTGTTGGTACAGTGTTTATCGCAGATTTAAGAGATGGGTTGACAAAGGTATATGGGAAGCTTTAATGGATCATGTTAAAGTAGATGTAGATATGGAATCAATGATGATTGATGCAACTATTGTAAGAGCACATGCTTGCTCATCTGGATATATTAAAGGTAATCAAGAGGAAGCAGCTTTAGGTAGAAGCAAAGGTGGTTTTAGTACTAAAATTCATGCCCTCGTTGATGCATTGGGTAACCCACTGAAGTTTATACTAACTGCTGGGCAAAGAAATGATATCACTCAGGCTGAAAATCTTACTAAAGATGTTCAGAATACGACGGTGATAGGCGATAAAGGATATGATAGTAGTGCGTTTGTAGAAAGCTTAGAAAATAAGGGGGGTGAGGTTGTTATACCACCAAAATCTAATCGTAAAGTACAACGTGAATATGATAAACATATTTATAAAGAACGCCATTTAATTGAATGTTTCTTTGGTAAAATCAAATATTTTAGGCGTATATTTTCTAGGTTTGATAAAGCCCCAACCACCTTTTTAGCCTTTCTAAATTTTGTTGGAGCTTTAATATGGTTACGTTAAAAATTTTGTCAACAGAACCTAGCTATTTTGCTACTAATAAATATAATTTTCTTGAAATATGTAGGATTAAATCTCAACTATTTCGTATAATTATCACTAAACAGTAATCCCTTCTATCTCAGTCTTTTCTTGTTCATAAATTTCCTTGATCTCATCTAACTCTAACTGCAAATCAACATGATACATTTTATTATCATCAAAAAATTTATCGTAATCCATATCTAATATCTCTTGCAAGTTATTTCAATCATTTGTAACAATCAGTTTATTAGAGTTAGCAAAATTAGTTATTTCCATAAATAGTAGGTGGTATATGCTTCGCTACAAAATCTATTTATGTATACTGCCCTTTTTAATGATCATTACTATTACCCATCCTTTAAAAGGTTTATTTTTATTCAGAATTAAGGTTATTAGTAAGAAGTATAAAAGAATGGACAGAAGAAATTATCCAACAAATTTATTTGCTGGTATTATTTCACTAATTCATCTAGTTTACCTTCTTTTTCAAGTTCATAAAGAGCGTCGCACCCACCAATATGCTTACCATTAATGAATATTTGTGGTAATGTACGTTGTCCACTAGCTTTATGCTGTAGCTCTAATCTTTGCTTCTCATTATAATTATCTACGATTATTTCTTCGTAAGATATATTTTTTTGATTAAGTAGCGTTTTGGCCTTAGTGCAATAGGGGCAATGTGTTAATGTATAAATAATGACCGTGACAAATATGCTTTTCATAAAAATTATCCTATTTAATTGGTTATAAAACTATTATCTACATATAATAACAAACTAGCAAGTTACAAATTAATGATAAATAATTTTTCGATAGTATCTAAATATAGTCCAGCTGGCGATCAGCCAAAAGCAATTAATGAAGTCATTAAGGGGCTTGAATCGGGATTGCCTTCACAAATACTTTTTGGCATTACTGGTTCCGGTAAAACCTTTACTATGGCAAATGTTATTGAGAGAACCGGTCGACCATCACTTATTATGGCTCATAATAAAACGTTAGCTGCCCAAATCTATTCAGAAATGAAGGCAATTTTTCCAAATAATGCCGTTGAATATTTTGTATCATATTATGATTATTTCCAACCCGAAGCATATATTGCAAAAACCGATACTTATATAGAAAAAGATTCTTCGATAAATGAACAGATAGATTTATTAAGACACTCTGCTACTAGGTCTCTTTTAGAATGTAGGGATGTAATTGTTGTATCTTCTGTTTCTTGTATTTATGGTCTTGGTTCACCGGGTCTTTATTATCAGATGACTATAAGCCTTAAGTCTGGGGAAATTTATGCTAGAGATAAATTGCTCAGTGACCTAGTAAGCTTACAATATAAGCGTAATGATGTGGGATTTGAGCGTGGTACGTTTAGGGTAAAAGGTGATAATATTGATATATTCCCAGTACATTATAACGACAAAGCTTGGCGATTGTCATTTTTTGATAATAAACTGGAATATATCAGCGAATTTGATCCGCTTACAGGTGAAAAATTAGCTAAATTGGAGCAAGCTGTGATTTATGCTAAATCGCACTTTGTAACACCTAAACAAGTAGTACAAAACGCCATATCACAAATTGAAGAGGAGTTACAACGACGTTTAGAATTTTTTAATACACATGGTAAGTTAGTAGAAGCTCAAAGGTTAAATCAACGTACCCAATATGATATGGAAATGATGATGGAGACTGGTAGTTGTAAAGGTATTGAAAATTATTCTCGGTTTCTAACTGGTAAAGCAAATGGACAGCCACCACCAACCCTATTTGAATATTTACCTAAAGATGCTTTATTATTTGTTGATGAAAGTCACGTATCTGTTCCACAAATTAGAGCAATGTATAATGGTGATAGGGCTAGAAAAACCGTACTAGTGGAACATGGGTTTCGTCTTCCGTCAGCCTTAGATAATAGACCATTAAAATTTGAGGAATGGCAAGATTTTAGACCTCAAACGGTTTTTGTTTCGGCTACACCGGGACCTTTTGAATTGGACGAAACAGCAGGGGTTATGGTTGAGCAAATCATCAGACCCACAGGGTTACTTGACCCAGAATGTATTATAAAACCAGCAACTAACCAAGTTGAAGATTTGCTAAGCGAAATTCAATCGACAATAAAGAAAGGATTTCGTATTTTAGCGATAACATTAACTAAAAAAATGTCAGAAGATTTAACAAATTATCTGCAAGAACTAGGGTATAAAGTATCATATTTGCACTCTAATATTCATACTCTTGAGCGTATTGAAATCATCAAAGATTTACGCCAAGGTACTATAGATATTATTGTTGGTATTAATCTATTGCGAGAAGGTCTAGATATTCCAGAATGTGGACTTGTTGCCATACTCGATGCTGATAAAGAAGGCTTTTTACGCTCGGAAGCTTCGTTAATTCAAACTATTGGTAGAGCTGCAAGGAATAGTCAAGGAAGGGTAATACTCTATGCAGATCGCATCACCAAATCTATTGATAAGGCAGTAAGTGATACATATAGGAGAAGAAAAATTCAAGAAGAATATAATAGACAGCATTCTATAATACCCCAAACAATTAATAATCATATCCATGCACTAATTAAATTAGAAAAACTGGATAGTAAGTTAGGTAATAAAAAACAAGCTCATATATTATTGGATAATCCAGTGAAATTAAAAGCTCATATCAATAAATTAAAAAAAGAAATGTACTCAAAAGCTAGTAATTTGGAATTTGAACAGGCAGCAAAAATACGAGATCAAATTAATACGCTAGAAGAAGCCGCTTTAGAGCTAACTTAGTTTAAATAGCCTGTCTAATTAATACTTATGTTTGACGTAAGTATTTATATATTATATAATGATAACTGTAAATATGATCTTCTATGATAAGAAGCTTTAAGTGTAAAAAGACAAATATATTATTTGAGGAACATATTTGTGATAAGCAATTCTTTGAAATATCAAAAAAGGCTCTTATTAAGCTTGCAATGATTGATGCAGCAAATATCTTAGATGATTTAATGATACCCCCTGCAAATAGATTAGAGAAATTGCAAGGTGACAGAGCTAATAAGTATAGTATTAGAATTAATGATAAATGGAGAATATGCTTTGTTTGGAACAATGGTGATGCTTACGAATTAGAAATAATTGATTATCATAAATAAAAGGTAACTTATATGTATAAAATTAATCCGGTACACCCTGGCGAAATACTTAAGACTGAATTCCTGGAACCTTTTGGTATTTCGGCTTATAGATTAGCTAAAGATATTGAAGTACCAATTAATAGAATAACAGAGATTGTAAACAAACAAAGAAATATTAGTACTGAAACTGCTCTGTTATTGGCAAAGTATTTCAGTTTATCAGATAGTTTTTGGATTAGGATACAGTCAAGATATGATGAGGCAGTTACTAAGGAAAAAATATTTAACCATCTTGCCTCTATTCGCCCTTTAGCTACCATGGGAAAAGGCATCATGTAATATAGTCAATTCAGGGGAAGTTGGTGACGTCGTCGCTCAATGCTCGCCTATTACTTATAGGCGTCGCTCCATCGTTCCTGCTACCCAATTCTCCTGAATTGACTATATAATAGGTGGTTTGAATTAGATTATTTGACATAAAGCAAGGAATTGCATACTATACCGCCATTATAATGTCTTTGGAGAAAGCATGTCATCAAATCGGTTATATTTATTTCGAGATACGCGTTTTTTGCCTATCTTCATAGTACAATTTTGTGGTTGTATGAATGATAATATACTAAAGAATGCGTTAATTATATTAATTACCTATAAACTATCTAGTCAATTGGTGGAATCAGCCCAATTACTTGTACTCGCTGCTAATACTATCTTTGTATTACCTTTTGTAATATTTGCAAGTATTGCAGGGCAAGTAGCTGATAGGTATGAGCGATCAACTTTAGTTAAAATCATTAAATTATTTGAACTAACCATAGTGCTTTTTGCTACTTATGGATTTTTTGATAATAGTTTATTAATACTGTTTTTATCTATATTGTTTATGGGTATACATTCGGCATTTTTTGGACCAATCAAATATAGTGTTTTGCCAGATCATTTATATCGAAATGAGTTATTGGGAGCTAATGGATTCGTTGAGGCGGGAACATTTATTTCCATTTTAGTTGGTACTATTATTGGAGGATACTACACTATAAGTGGCAATTTAATAATCACTATTCTGATAATGATTGCTGTAATTGGCGTTATTGCTAGTTATTTTATGCCAAAATCAAATAATTCTAATTGTGAAATTAAAATAAAATTAAATTTATTTCGCGAAAATATAGAAATGATTAAATATGCCAAATCTAAAAAGCAAGTATATTTAGCAATTCTTGGTATATCTTGGTTTTGGTTTATCAGTGCGGCAATACTTGCCCAAATTCCAGCTCTTGCTAAAAATACTTTTGGAGCAGATGAAAATGTTGCTAATTTGTTTCTTGCCACATTTTCAATTGGAGTAGGGGTTGGTTCTTTTTGGTGTAGTAAGATTTTGGGGAATGAAATTACCACGAAATATGTTTTTGTTTCAGCGATTGGTGTCAGTATATTTGGTATTGATTTATTTTTCGCCAGTCGAATTAGTGCGGTTCATTATGAACCGGAGCAATTAAAGAGTATATTTGTCTTTTTATCTAAAAAGCATAATTGGCGGATTATTATAGATTTATTTTTTATAGCTGCTATTGCGGGGTTATATATTGTTCCGCTTTTTGCAGTATTACAATATCTTAGCTCCTCAGCTCATCGTAGTAGAATAATTGCTATAAATAATTTTGCTAATGCTGTATTTATGGCTGGGTCTACTGCAATACTTTCGTTGTTATTCTATTGGGAATATTCGATACCATCGGTTATATTATTTATTAGCATACTTAACATAGTGGTAGCTTATTATATTTATCAATTAATTCCTGAAGTAAAAATAGTACCTTTTGCTGTTAACCGAGCTATTTTAAAATTTATTTTTGATTGCATGTACAGAGTAGAAGTAAAAGGTATTGAAAATTTTTATAAAGCTGGCAAAAGATCAGTAGTTATCGCCAATCATATTTCATATCTTGATCCTGCATTACTGGTAACTTATTTACCTGAAGAAATGACTTTTGCCATTAATACAAATATGGCTAAAGTGTGGTGGGTAAAACCATTTTTAACGATGGCAAAAACTCTACCAGTTGATCCCGCTAATGCAATGGCTATAAAGAGTTTGATTAGGGAAGTGCAAAAAGATAAAAAAGTTGCTATCTTTCCCGAAGGAAGAATAAGTATTACTGGTTCCTTAATGAAGATATATGAAGGACCTGGCATGATCTCTGAAAAAGCTGATGCAACAATTTTACCTGTAAGAATAGATGGTACACAGTTTACTAATTTTTCTAAACTTAAAAATATACTAAAAACACGGATATTTCCTAAGGTTACTATCACTATTTTACCACCAGTAAAGTCTCCTGCTAATCAGAATATGGATAATAGGGAAAAGCGTAAATATATAGGTCAGGCTCTTTATGATATTATGACTGATATGATATTTGAAAGCTCTGATTACCAGAATACTATATTTCAGTCTCTCCTTGAAACAGCAAAAGCTTATGGTTTTAACAAAAAAATAATACAAGATATTGATGATAAGTCTGTTACCTATCGTCAATTAATATTACAATCTTTTACTTTAGCAAATTTAATAAAACAGGATACAGAAGTAGCTGAGTATATAGGTATTATGCTACCTAACATGGTTGAAACGATTGTTACTTTTTATGCTATGCAAGCCTGTTCCCGTCGACCGGTCATGATTGATTATATGAGTGATGTTAGCAATGTAGTGGCATCGTGCAAAACAACGTCAGTGAAAACCGTCTATACTTCAAAACAATTTGTTGAAAAAACTGGGTTGCAAGAAATGTTGGCAAAGATCTTAGAAGTTAATATAAAAGTCATTTATCTTGAAGATTTAACAACAAGAGTTACTTTATATTTAAGAATTAAGGCTATGATAGCTAGCTTTTTCCCACAGAGTTATTATAGCAATATGTGTGCTAGTTATGATGACAATGATCCGTCAGTTGTCGTATTTACTTCAGGCGTTTCAGCTTCTCCTAAGGCTGTAGTATTGTCGCATAGAAACCTGCAAGCTAATAGATGCCAGGTTCTAGCTAAGTTACATTTTAGTCTAGATGATTTTGCCTTTATGGCTTTGCCATTATTTCACTGTTTTGGTTTATCTGGCACAATAATGATGACGCTTAACGGTATACCAGCCTTTCTTTATCCTTCTCCTTTGCATTATCGGAGTGTTCCTGAGATAATATATGATATCGGAGCAACGATTATATTTGGTACAGATGTATTTTTACATAATTATGCCACCTGTGCTCATCCTTATGATTTTTATTCTATAAGATACGTGTTTGCCAGTAGTGAGAAACTTAGGAAAGAAACAAGGCAATTATGGCTCGATAAATTTGGTATAAGAATTTTTGAAGGATATGGGGCGTCTGAAACAGCTCCAATAATAGCGTGTAATACTCCCATGCATTATCGTGGTGGAAGTGTAGGTCGTTTGATGCCTAAAATAGAATATTATATTAAACCAATTAACGGAATAGAAGAGGGGGGACAACTATTTATTAAGGGGCCAAATATCATGCTTGGCTATATGCACTCTAATAATCCTGGAGTTATTCATCCGACATCATCAGAAAATTTGGGTCTGGGCTGGTATGATACTGGGGATGTTGCAAAAATTGATAAAGATGGTTATCTTACCTTATTAGGTCGTGTTCAACAATTTGTTGCAATAGAAGAAGTAGTCTCGTTGGTATTAATAGAGGAATTAGCTAATATGATTGATGTTGATAGTAGACATGTGGCTATTTGTTCTGATGATGGTAATAAAGACAGACAAATTTTTCTCTTTACCACCAGTCAGACTATAAATAGGGAAAATTTTATAGAAATGATGCATAAAAATTCAGCATATCCGAGACAAAATACTGAATTAACAAAATATTTGCCAGAGATTATCCATGTTAAAGAAATACCGATTCTACCAATAGGTAAAGTAAATTATCGGCAAATAACTAAAATGCTTGAAAATTATAGAAAAGCAATTAGAATACTTTGATAAGGTAAGGAACTCATGTTTAATAGAAAAATTGATATACAGTGTAATTGTTGATTCTCTATTTGAGTATAAACTTTTTTTTAAACCTAAATATATTGAATAGAAAAGATATTATGCATAATGTTATTAGTAAAATATTATTGATTATTGTCGTTGTCCTAATAGCATTATTTGCTTATAAAACTATGAAGACTCCTAATCCTGTTTCTGCTACTGTTTCGATTGATACTGCAGATCAGCAATTATTAGATCAAAAAGAACAAGTGAGGAAAACCGAGCAAATTGTAAAAGAATATTTACTAAATAATCCTGAAGTAATAATTCAATCAATAGAAGGTCTCCAACGACGTAAAATGCAGGAAATGGAAATAAAAACTGGTGAATATATCAGAGACAATAAATCTGAAATAGAGAATTCTCCTGCATCTCCAGTACTTGGTAATCCGAATGGTGATATAATCATTGCTGCTTTTTATGATTATAATTGTAGTTATTGTAAAAAAGGTAGTCATTTTATTAATCAGTTAATCAAATTAGATGCGAACATTAAGGTTGTTTTGCAACTATATCCACTTCTTGGTGATGCATCTAATTATGCAGCAACTATTGCTTTGGCTGTTTATAAGACAACTCCTGATAAGTTTCAGGATATTCACAATGGTTTAATGGAGCTAAAACCTATTACCAAAGAATCTGTAGAAAAATTGCTTTTAGCAAATGATTTAAATCTTGAGATAATCGCAGAAGAAATTAATAAAGGGGAGATAAACAATCTTCTCGACAAAAATGTTAAATTAGCAAAAGGTTTAAGAATACAGGGAGTTCCTGCCTATATTATTAATGGTAAATTAATGGCAGGAATGATGGATCTAGAACAATTGCAAAAAATAATTGCTGATATAAGAAGTAAAAATAAATAATACTGGTATACTCAAGTGATTTGAGTATGTTCAGCTATTGATTGTAACTTTTTAATTATTTTTGGATGGTTGTTTATGTAAATATGTTTGACAAATGTAAAATAATTTGATAAATACTTAGTACTAGTATCAATTCCCAAAATTAAGTTAGTTACCCGAAAATATAAATGCTCTCTATGTTCTACTTAAGCCTAGGAGGTTGCCTGCGATAACTAATTAGTTATTTCCGACCGCCTCCTAGCTGGGTTGTTGGAATTTTGTGATACTAATTCCTCAAATTATTAGAGTAGTAGTCTAAACCTTAATCTTTCGTAGGTTTCATGATTTTCCCGGTTTTTAAGAAATAAACCTCTTTTCAAAACTAGCCATGAGAGAGGAATTTTTAATAAAAAATTAATCGAAAAATCGTAACTAGTACTTAATAAATGTACACAATGATTTCCTCGATTGATTTTGACAACAAAATGACCTGAAATAATAAAATTTCTAGGAGGCTGCCTGCTATAACTAATTAATTGTATTTTGAGCTATTTTTCGGCGATAATAAATATGATTTTTGGAGGAATAGTGTACCTATTTCAAGAAAATCATGTTTATTTGCAGCCAAAAAGAGCCAAATATAGAATTACTTTAGTTATTGCAGGCAGCCTTCTAGAACAGTCTAATCTTAACTAATCTAAAGAAAATAAAATATGACAAGAAATACAGTGACTGATAGTAAAGAACCATATGATAATCATTACAATAATAGTATCAAGTATGATAGTCCTAATAAAGATGGTGTTGTTATCATCAATCTTAAACAATTAAAGCGAAAATCACCTGAAGAATTACAAGTACAAGCAGAAAATCTTAATATTGAGAACTCTAGTGCCTTGCTAAAACAAGAGCTAGTCTTTGCTATACTTAAGAAATCTGTTGAGCAGGGTGATTTGATTTCAGGAGAAGGTGTACTGGAAATTCTACCTGATGGGTTTGGATTTCTTAGATCCCCAGAGGTAAATTACTCCGCCGGTCCTGATGATATTTATATTTCTCCAAGTCAGATTCGTCGCTTTGGACTACGTACAGGGGACACGGTAGAAGGGCAAATTAGGGCTCCAAAACCAGGAGAACGTTATTTTGCATTACTGAAAGTAAATAAAGTTAACTTCGAAGAGCCTTCTAAGGCATATCATAGAGTACATTTTGATAATTTGACTCCACTTTATCCTGAAGAAAAATTATCATTAGAACTAGAAGATAATAGCAAGGATTTTAGTACCAGAATAATTGAATTGGTGGCTCCTATGGGTAAAGGACAACGGGCGTTGATTGTTGCTCCACCAAGAACTGGTAAAACTGTTCTATTGCAAAATATCGCCCATGCTATTACCACCAATAATCCAGAAGTATTTTTAATTGTGTTGTTAATCGACGAACGTCCAGAAGAAGTTACTGATATGCAGCGTTCAGTGCGTGGTGAAGTAGTTAGCTCAACTTTTGATGAACCAGCTATCAGGCACGTTCAGCTTGCAGAAATGGTTATTGAAAAAGCTAAAAGGTTAGTAGAACATAAAAAAGATGTGGTAATATTGGTTGATGCAATAACAAGACTTGCCAGAGCTTATAACACTGTTGTCCCATCTTCTGGTAAAGTTCTCACAGGGGGGGTTGATGCAAACGCATTACAACGACCAAAAAGATTCTTTGGAGCAGCAAGAAATATTGAGAATGGTGGTTCATTAACTATAATAGGAACTGCTTTAATTGATACTGGTTCGCGTATGGATGAGGTGATCTTTGAAGAATTTAAAGGTACTGGTAATTCTGAAATAGTTCTCGATCGCAAAATAGCTGATAAACGTATTTATCCTGCGATTGATATTACTAAATCTGGCACACGTAAAGAGGAGTTATTGGTTGATAAAGCAATTCTAACCAAAATGTGGGTTCTTCGTAGAATCATTAATCCAATGGGGACTATAGATGCAGCAGAGTTTTTAATTGATAAACTTAAAAATACTAAAACTAATACAGAATTCTTTGATTCAATGAATTCATAAAATACTTTTCAGGAGGAAGTATGAGTAAAAAAACAAAAATTGCTTTAATTGGTAGTGGCAATATCGGTGGAACACTTGCACATTTGATAAGTCTAAGAGAACTTGGTGACGTAGTTATGTTTGATATATCTCAAGGCTTTCCGCAGGGTAAGACTTTAGATATATCACAAGCTGGAGCTATTACAGGGTCGGATGCAATTACCACAGGTACTAATGATTATAAAGATATAGCAGGTTCAGATGCTATAATTGTTACAGCCGGAGTGCCACGTTTGCCCGGAATGAGTCGTGATGATTTAATTAATGTTAATAGCACTGTTATAAAAACTGTGGCTAGCAATATTAAGCAATATGCACCGAACGCTTTTGTTATTGTTATAACCAATCCGCTTGATGCTATGGTTTATGTAATGTTAAAAGAGAGTGGGCTACCTAGCAATAGAGTAGTTGGTATGGCGGGGGTACTTGACTCAGCCAGATTTAACCTTTTCCTGGCTCATGAATTTAATGTTTCTGTAGAAAATGTTAGTAGTTTTGTCCTTGGAGGGCATGGTGACTCAATGGTTCCTTTGGTTAGGTATTCAACAATTAATGGGATACCAGTTTTAGATTTAGTAGAAATGGGATGGTCAACGAAGGAACGTATTAACGCAATAATAGATCGTACCAGAAATGGTGGTGGAGAAATTGTTTCACTACTTAAAACTGGTTCTGCCTATTACGCTCCGGCAACATCTGCTATCGAAATGTTAGAGAGTTATCTAAAAGATAAACGCAAAATATTAAGTTGTGCTGCTTATCTTCAAGGGGAATATGGAGTAAAAAATATGTATGTCGGTGTGCCGGTTATTATTGGTAAAAATGGCGTAGAAAAAATAGTAGAAATAAAATTAAATACTGAAGAGCAAAATTTATTTAACAAATCAGTAGATGGAGTTAGAAAGTTGCTTGAGTCAGTAAAGTTGTAAAGATTATTATGTATAGTTAGTAGCATGCTCAGTATAATCTCACCAGCTAAAACTCAAGATTTTACTTCTCAAATAGTGGGGTTGCCATCGGTGTACTCAAATGATTTGGAGAATTGGAACGTAAAACAAGGGGTGAGCGAGCGGAACGTACAACTAGTACGTGAGCACGCGGAAACCCCGAAGTTTTGCGGAGCCAATTCTTCAAAGCAGAAGAGTATGCAACCCCATTTTTTTACTAAAACACAAGTTCTTTTACAAATATGTAAAAATTTGTCACAAAATCAGATTAAGCAGTTAATGGGGGTTAGCGATAAACTGGCTGAGCTTAATTATCATAGATTTCAAGATTTTGATAATCAACCTCAGAAGCAAGCGATATTTGCCTATGATGGGGATGTTTACAATAACATTGATAGGCGGAATTTTACCGCAGAACAGTGGGATTTCTTGCAAGGACACACGTTAATTATATCAGGTTTATACGGTGCACTAAGAGTTTTTGAAAAAATAAAACCTTATCGACTAGAAATGTCAACAAAATTGCCAAATTTTGAAAAATTATCAAATTTCTGGCAAAACGATATTACCAATTATATAAATCAAATATTAGCAACTCATCAAAATAAATACCTCATCAACCTAGCCTCCAATGAATATTCCTGCGTCATCAATCAGAATGATCTTAAATATCCAGTAATTAATATATATTTTAAAGAAAGAAGAAACAATAAATTACAAATAATAGCAATAAACTCCAAAAAGGCTAGGGGCAGCATGTTTAATTTTATTGCAGAAAATCTTATAGACCTCCCTGAAAAATTAAAACACTTTTCTAAGCAAAACTATCAATATAGCGAAACCGAGTCTTCCAATAACGATTGGATATTTGTTAAAAATGCATAAGTTGTAATATTACCACTACATTTAAATTTAAAGGTAATAACTGCAATTATATTTAAATTCTTTGCTATTTTGATTATTATTTTATTAATGACTTATAAAATTAGTGGGATTATTTATGGAATTTAATCGTAACAAAGCAATTATTGGCTTTCTTAAAGCCAATGAGGAACAAAAATTTACTCCTATTCAAATAGCTGAATGGCTAGTAAAAACTTATCCTGAGGAAGTCAAAAAGAAAGCAGAAAGAAGTAAAAACGAAACACTGAATAATATAAATGATCCATTGAAAAAGGCTGAAGTCATGTTGGAAATCCTTAGTGGAGAGATGCATAAAAATTGGTTTCAAGGCATACAAAATCAGGAACCTAATATTAAAAAAGAAGACTATCCACGTAGATATTATTATACTAAAGAAACTGAGCAGGTAGAGATAGAAGATGCTGAAAAAGGGGCAAACATAAAAGAACAAGAAGTGCATCTAAAGCTTTCAGAATTTCTTTGGCAGGAACTTAGTATTTATAACATGCCTATTAATGAAAAATGTTCTTCAAATCGTAAGGGTACTAACGGTAATAAATGGTTATATCCTGATCTAGTGGGGATGGAGGATCTTACTAAAGATTGGGCACTAGTGACTAAAAATTGCGTTAAACAATTTGCCGATAAAAAAGCTAAGCTTTGGTCTTTTGAGGTAAAAGTAGCAATTAATTAGTACCAATGTGAGGCAATCTTTTTTTCAAGCATTATCAAATTCCTCATGGGCTCATTATGGATATTTAGTAGCTTCTTCTTTAGTAGAAGGTAAAGAAGATACTTTACGTGAACTAGAAATCCTTGCTGCTAGGTTCTGTTGACAAAATTTTATGTTAAGTTATCAGAGGAGAATAAAGAAGTTGCAATAGTAAGAAGAAATGGTAGTTTCTAGTTATCGAAACCAAGAAACTACCGATATGAAGTATTACATAGAAGACCAAGCATGGGAAGCAATTTTATCATTTTTTAAGAAAAAAAAAGCTATACACAACAAGAATGAGGAAAAAATAAGACAGTTTATTGAAGCAATATGGTTTATTGCTAGAACAGGTTGTCAATGGCGTCTTCTGCCTGATTATTATGGTTGTTGGTACAGTGTTTATCGCAGATTTAAGAGATGGGTTGACAAAGGTATATGGGAAGCTTTAATGGATCATGTTAAAGTAGATGTAGATATGGAATCAATGATGATTGATGCAACTATTGTAAGAGCACATGCTTGCTCATCTGGATATATTAAAGGTAATCAAGAGGAAGCAGCTTTAGGTAGAAGCAAAGGTGGTTTTAGTACTAAAATTCATGCCCTCGTTGATGCATTGGGTAACCCACTGAAGTTTATACTAACTGCTGGGCAAAGAAATGATATCACTCAGGCTGAAAATCTTACTAAAGATGTTCAGAATACGACGGTGATAGGCGATAAAGGATATGATAGTAGTGCGTTTGTAGAAAGCTTAGAAAATAAGGGGGGTGAGGTTGTTATACCACCAAAATCTAATCGTAAAGTACAACGTGAATATGATAAACATATTTATAAAGAACGCCATTTAATTGAATGTTTCTTTGGTAAAATCAAATATTTTAGGCATATATTTTCTAGGTTTGATAAAGCCCCAACCACCTTTTTAGCCTTTCTAAATTTTGTTGGAGCTTTAATATGGTTACGTTAAAAATTTTGTCAACAGAACCTAGACATGGCATAGGATTTATTTTATTAAATATAGAAGAGCCGGTTGAAAAAGGTCGAATACTAATTCCTGCTAAAGAAAGATTAGAAATTGATTGGGATATGGCTAATAGATTAGTTAAAGAAAACAAGGATTTTAAATCTTTTATAGAAGAAGTTGATGATTTTTGTATAACTGGGAAAACTAAACGTCCTGGCTGGAAGCATGTGAATTATTATTTTAACTTTTCTATACTATTTTTCCTTGCTATCATTAGTCAAATCATCAACTATTATATAATTAAGTAATTAAACAAGCAGATAAAAGTAACACCGGGGAAATATGAACTATTGGAAGTCAACAGTAACATTGAGTCAATTATGAGTAAACCTGTTCAAGAAAACACCAGGATTATCCCTAATCGCCAGACTAGCCTTACGAAAGAACAAAAAGAATCGATTGGCTTACTATCAATTGGCACATTCCTCGAATATTTTGACTTAATGTTATATGTCCATATGGCAGCGTTTCTTAATGAGTTATTTTTTGAGCCGACTGATCCTCACACAACCTATTTAATGATGGCTTTTGCTCTTTGTTCTACCTTTGTTTTCCGACCTATTGGGGCAGTAATATTTGGTTGGTTAGGCGATAATATAGGGCGTAAATCAACAGTAATCATCACAACTTTTATAATGGCTACCTCATGTACTGTCATAGCTAATTTGCCCACTTATGCCCAGATAGGAAGTGTAGCGGCTTGGATAGTGACCATATGTCGTATTATGCAAGGTATGTCTTCTATGGGCGAATTAGTAGGTGCAGATCTTTATTTAACGGAAACACTTAAGCCACCAGCTCAATATGTAAGTGTGGGATTATTAAGAGTTTTTACTGCTTTAGGGGGGTTAGGGGCATTAGGCATTGCATCACTTGTTACTTCGCATGGTTTTAACTGGCGTCTGGCATTTTGGCTTGGTGCAGCAGTGGCATTGATTGGTTCTGTTGCCAGAACAACTTTGCGAGAAACACCAGAATTTGCCGATGCTAAACGTCGAATAAAAAGAATATTTGAAAAAACTAATACTGATACAGCTACCTTAAAAGATAATCCCATATTGCAAGAAGAAGTTAATAAAAAAACCATAATAGCTTTGTTTTTATTAGAATGTGCTGGACCGGTAACTTTTTATTTTATTTATGTATATTGTAGCACTGTTCTTAAGACTAATTTTAGTTATACAACGGCTGAGGTTATTCATCATAATTTTATTGTCTGTCTAATGGAGCTTGTAATCGCGTTAATCTTATGTTATTTAAGTTTTAAAATATATCCATTGTCAATCATAAGAATTATACTGATCATCAGTTCTATTTTTATCATATTTTGTCCATATTTATTGAATAATATTAATGCTCCTTATCAGTTATTTTTGATGCAATGCGTTATGGCGTTATTGCATGAATGTTTAGGTCCTGCTTTCCCCATTCTTTATAAAAGATTTCCGGTATTTAAACGTTTTACCTGTGCTACCATGACATTTGCTATATCTCGGGCTTTGATGTGTGTTGTTACCTCTTTTGGTTCTATCTATCTTATAGAATATTTTGGCAATTGGGGATTATGGGTTATTCTAATTCCGATAATTATCGGTTTTGCTTACGGGCTATTGTATTTTGAAAAGTTGGTAAAAGAGTGTGGCGATTTACCTATTGCTTTTAGAAACTCGGCTACTTATTCCGAAGAAAACAATTATTCGAGTTAATTATGAGTACATTAGTTCAAGAAAACACCAGAATTATCCCTGATCGGCAAAACAACCTTACAAGAGAACAAAAAGAAGCTGTTGGGTTACTATCAATAGGTATCTTTTTAGAGTATTTTGATATGATGCTATATGTCCATTTAGCGGTATTATTAAATGAGTTGTTTTTTCCTAAATATGAAGCTTTTGCTGCATCTATGCTAACAGCTTTTGCCTTTTGTTCTACTTTTGTTTTTCGTCCAATTGGTGCATTAATTTTTGGTTATATTGGGGATAGAGCAGGACGAAAAGCAACGGTTATTATTACCACTATTATGATGGCAATTTCATGCGTCATCATGGCTAATGTTCCAACTTATGCCCAAATTGGCATTGCTGCTTCCATAATAATTACGGTTTGTCGCGTACTACAAGGCATGTCATCAGTAGGCGAAATAGTAGGAGCAGAACTTTATTTAACAGAGACTATAAAACCTCCTATACAATATCCAGCAGTAGCTTTTATTGCCGTTGCTTCTGTTATCGGGACAACAACTGCACTCGGAGTTGCTTCGTTCGTTACATCGCCTTATGGATTTAATTGGCGTCTAGCATTTTGGCTTGGTGCAGCAATTGCGTTGGTTGGGTCTGTTGCCAGAACAACCTTACGAGAAACACCAGAATTTGCTGATGCCAAACGCCGAATCAAGAAAGTTTTTGAAGAAACTAATAATGATATAGCTAGCTTAGAAGATAATCCCATATGGCAAAAAAAAGTTAATAAAAAATCAGTATTATATTTATTTATAGTAAATTGCGTCTGGCCAGGATGTTTTTATTTCGCTTATGTACATTGTGGCAGCCTCCTAAAAAGTTCTTTTGGCTATAGTGCAGAACAAGTAATACATCAAAATTTTATTGTCTCAATGATACAGTTGGCTGCTATGTTATTTATAAGTTATTTAAGTTATAGGATATATCCACTGAAAATTCTAAAAGTGAAAGTAGTAATATTTTCTATTTTTATACTATTTTCTCCTTATATTCTGGATAACATAACCGAGCCATTTTACCTATTTTTATTTCAAACTTTTCTTGCAATGTTTGCTATTGGTAGAGTACCAGCTGCATCAATATTTTTTAGACATTTTCCAGTCTTTAAACGTTATACTTATAACAGTATGATATATGCTGTATCACGTGCTTTGATGTATGTTATTACTTCTTTTGGAATTTTATTTTTAACAAAATATCTTGGTCATTGGGGATTATTAATTATTATGGTTCCAATAAATGTAGGATTTGCTTTTGCTTTACGTCATTTTCAAAAGTTAGAGCAGGAAGCTGGTATTTATGTTGAATAATTGTTGTAGACTCTAATGGCAATTCAGTACCTAATAAATATTTGTAACATAAATTAGTTAATATATTTTCTAATCGTTTTGCTCACACATGCTAACACTTATAAAACTCTTAAGAGTCTCCTCTACAATTTTCTTAATCTTCTCAGGAGATTTAGCACCAATAGTTTGCATATTATGTAGTTGGTCAAATAATTTAATCAATAAAACATCATTTTTCTTTTGTTGAAATAATATACTCAATGTTTCTGCTGCACTTATCTTTAACTATTTTCCGAAGTTAGGGGAAAAATACAAACTTAGAGGAGCTATTGAAAGATTCTTTGGAAAAATAAAAGAAAATCGGAGGCTTGCTGTCCGATATGAAAAAGATGATCTTTCTTTCCTCTCTTTTATCGCTCTTGCTGCTATTAAATTACACCTTTGTTAACAGTGTCTAGGAATTGCTTCGTCGGCTATGCCTTCTTGCAATGACATTCGGGACACATATATGCCTTCCTCGCAGTGACGCTTGGCAATCCAATTTTTACTCCCTAGAAATTCACTTTAACTTTCAAACTACCTTGGTGACCAATATATTTATTGGCAATGTTAGCGTTATAGGCAACGCTATATTCCATCATATTGTGTTTTGCAGCTAAACTAGTACCAACAGTGAAGAATATCTTAGCAGATTTAACTGATTTGGTTTGTAATGGTTCATTCATCCCACCTAACCTTGCCTCAATTATGGGTGATTTTCCTTTGAAGTCATAATTAACGTAGCCATGCAATTCTGGTATTAGCAGTAATTGGTCAAGTTGTATGTTTGTTGCAGTTCTTAGACCCAAAATACCTTCAAATTTATTGTACAACCTATTCTTAACAATTAGGTTTTGGCATGCTGTACCACTTTCCACATGATCGGCATCCATAAATTGTGAGTATCTTAGCCCAATTATTGGCGTAATGGTTAACTTTTCAGAAGGTTGGTGATTATACCCGGTAAGTAGTTGCCCACTATAAGAAGTAGATTTATATTTAGCAACAGCTGTACCTAGAGTAGTAACAGCTATCTTATCAGTTGGGAGTACACGTCCTTTCGAATTTTTAACATTAGTTATGCCATATGATGCTATCGCTTCAGCAAACCAATTAGCCGAGAATTTATATAAACCATATATGGAAAAGACATTAGTATTACCACTAGTTTTATCACCAATTTTCTGATCTTTATGAGACATTTTTGTGTTAATTTGGCTATAAGCTGCACCAATTAGCAAATTATCATTTATTAAACTGTCGAAGCCAACTATCCCACCAGCTGACTTTGATTTATAACCACTAACTCCTTTTCGCATTTTTTGGTCAGCAATACTATAAAATGGACTACCCCATACTCCATATAATATTACCTTATCATCATCACCCGATGCTACAGGAACCTGCATGTTTCCAGACCTTAAAGTAATTTGGTGGGTAGCTTGAAAAATTGCTTCACTTATTACATATGTTAAACTTTCTAGACCATCTTTCATTGAAGTTAAATTTTCATTACTAGACAATAGTTTCTCCATTGCCAATTGGGCATTATTTTTATCCATACAACCAAGGTCATTTCTAAACTTAGCAGCATCACAGTTAGGATCTGCCTCCGCTGCCTTCTCCAATTGCTTAATAAACTGCTTTTTTTCTTTAGGCTTATCAGTAAATTCTTTCTCTAAAACTTCCTTAGAAATGTCCTTTGCATGCAGGGTCAGATTGTTAGGATCAATAGTCCAACTGACAAAGCGGTTTTGTTCACTTATTGAATCTAAGGTAATTTTACTTGGATCCAAGGTACTAATACCATTACCATCAACTGACGAAATCAGAATATATTTAGTATCGTCAGAAATTTTGTTAACATCAGTCCGTCCTGCTATTGTTATGAGCAATTTGTCTAGTTGTGATAGATCCAGTTTACCATTACTCTGAATTTCTATATTACCACCTACCGATTTTGATGAGTCATAGAAACTGTGTAATTTTAGCTCTCCTGTCAGTTTGGTATTACCAGCATATTTTAATTGATTAGTTCCAAGATCTATTGTTAAATCTTTAGCTGCTAACTCACCAGTGATAGCTTGTTTTTCAGACAAGATAATTATCTTAGCTTGACTGGCTTCAATGTTAGAAAACGCAATATTTTTTTCTAATATTACATACTTATCTGGAGCAAAGGTTACAGAGGCGGCTGACTTTACTTCTTCTTTAAACCATACATTATCTGCTAATATCACCTGTCCACCATTAATTGGTGCGTTAATCAAGGCTGCATTATCAAATTTCATCTTGGATGAGTCTTCAGCATTTATCTCTTCCGAAACAATTTCTGTGCTATAGGTAAACTCCTTCAATAACCTTGGTATTCCTGGTATTGATATAGTTCTTGTATTAGTACCATCAAAACTTGCCATTTTATCAGCATTAATGGTTATTTTCTTGGAATAAACATCATCTTTCACCTTAGAATTACTATCAAAAGTTACATCAAGCAATCTAAGGGTATCTGATCCTAGATTACCATAAGCAACACTACCACTCGATTCAAATATTACTTTACTACTATCAGAAGTTGTAGTTAACACAGCAGCATAGAGATTACTGTTAGTAATGCTAATAGTCTGATCACCTTGTAATTTAATCTCTTTTAATCTGTTGCTATCTGAGCCAACATCACCTACAATGGCAAGATTTGCATTTAATGCTAGACTATGTAAACCATTGCCAGCTGTTGTAATGTTACTTATAATACTATTATCTTTTAAGATTAAAGTTGCATTTTGAGCACTAGAGAAGTGAACATTAACCGCTGAAAATGTTTGAATAGTTTCTACATTTGATCCGGCTATTTCTATAATATTAGCCCCTATTTGGCTATTAATGACAATATCTTTTTTGTTATTAAATTTAACTATACCTAGTCCATTAATATTGTTGGCATTGACATCTTTAGTAATCTCAACAGTTGCACCACCTAGTATACGGATATTTTTAGCATTGATGAGATCATCAAATGTGACAATACCAGCTTTGATTTGGATATTACCGACGGGATTCGTTTCTGTCCCGACAACACCGCTAATTCTGCTATTTCCCTCGAATATTAAACCAACTGCATGTCCACCAGTCAAGTTAATACCACCTGCTAAATTAAAACCACTAGCAAAAGTTAAGGTTCCCACGCCATTACCTTGGATTTCAGTAATGCCATAATCACCAGTGGCTAATTTTACATTACCATTACCAGCTTGTAATAGTTTTAACTTCTCAATTGGCTTGCTTACTTCTCCAGCCCCTGCAAACACTAAAGTTGCATTTTCACCCTTTTTGATAGTACCACCGATTGTCTTACTATCTGCCAGATTAACTGTACCTGCATGATTATTAAAATCTACATCACCTGTGACACCCTTATTGGCAGCTAATTGACCATTACCAGTAAAAACTACGCTACCAATTGAACCACCAACAGTACTATTGCCCCCATTAACAGTTACAATTCCTGTAACGTTACCAGTCGTAGTACCATCAGCAGCAAAACCCACATGACCAGTAACGTCACCTTTTAACTGCCCACCAGCAGTATGGAAAATCACAATACCAGTAACGTTACCATCTAACTTAGCACCCACAGCATCAAAAATCACACCACCATCAACGTTACCATTTAGCTGACCAGCAGCATTGAGAATCACACTACCATTAATACCGTTTGTTGTTACCGTACCAGCTATATCTGATATTATAGTATGAGCATATATGGTGGGAGCGATATTAATATTCCCATCACCAGAGAAATTTATCTTATTTAGCTTAAAATTAGCATCACCTAAACTAGCAACTCCTATTTTATTAATCGTCAACATTGTGTTAGCAACAGCAGAATTAAACTCAACTACACCTTCTTTATCATTAATTGGAACCAAATTATTTGCTAAAGTTATGGTCTTGTCATCATTATCACTATTCCGTAATATTAATTTAGCATCTGGATCCAAGAAATTAATTCGATGAGTGGCATCAGTTAAAATATGAAAATCACCATATTTGGCATCCAGTACATAAGTTGCTGGACCAGTAACAGCAGTACCAACACCACCAGCAGCACCAGTATAAGATTGTCCAATATCGATTTGACCAATCGCGGCTGAAGTACAACTCTCATCGGTAAATTCTGTAACAAATTCTGTATCATGAACAATGCTCAATTTCCCCGTGTTACTAATATCAAGTTTATTAGCATTATCTCCTTTGATGGTCACCTTACCAAAGGCTGCAATGTGTCCTAGCTTTTGAGTGTCTGCACCAAGAGCTTTGTTATCTTTAGATTGTACAGTTAAAGTAGCATCTCCGATACCACCCATCAATACTATTCCACCACCACCAACATGCCCTGGTAAGTCCTTCTCAAAGGTTATAATTCGATCCTGTCTTATAGTAAATAATTCTAATCTTGAGTTTGGATGCAAGAAATTAACTTCTGCATCAACATGAGTAAGGAGATGAACATTATTATCTGAGGCATTTATTGCTAGAACCTTAGCAGTAGAATCAACAACAGGGGGACCAACCTCACCGGGAATACCAATATTTATAATCTTAATATTACCAATATCTGCATTAGTAGCTACGAGGTTAGTCTGAACATTTAAAATACCATTATCACCATTAGCTATTGTTGCGTTGAAACTATGAGAATTAGCACCGTAAAATGTTAAAGTGCAAGCATTAGCAAAATAAACTTCACCTGTAAAATTACCACCAATTTTTACAGTTCTATTGGCAACAGCAAAGTAGAGCGTTTCAGTAGAAACATCTTGTTGTAAGTCAACATCACCACCATTAATATTAATAAATAATAAAGCATTATTCTCACCAATATTCCCAGTTACTGTAGCAGCTCCTGCGAAAGTTAATATTCCCTCACGATCAATATTTGTAGTGATATTACCAGTGAGTGATATATTTCCGGGATTACCAGCATAATCGTTAGCAGGTCGAATTACAAGAGTTGAGTCTGCTCCATTAAGGATTATGTTACCCAATGCAGTATAGGTATTTTCATGTGTAGTGAAACCATGCTTTGTATCTATAGCTTTAGTACCGGTTAAAGTTAAGGTTTTACCAGCTGCTATAGTTATAGGTAACACGTTTTTTATATTATCTTTTTGTGCTCTTTCACCTCTCACTATAGAACCGATTGATAAATTTTCATTAACCGTAAGCATGCCAGGTTTGTTGCCAACTAGATTGATAGCAGCAATTATATGATCATGTACATTAGCATCAAGTGTAACAGGAGCACTATAGAGAAATGCAGTGTTATCCCCAGGTGCCGCAGTATAATCTCCCACAGAATTACCATTCTTCTGTACTTTTTTCCAGTTCTTCTTATCTGCCGTATCTGATAACGCAATATCCTTCTTACTGAGCATCCTAAAACCATGGGTCGTAGCTACTCCAAAAGCAACATTGTTCCATCCCATACTTGCTATAACAGAGGCAACTGATACACTGGTCAGCAAATTTTTTAAGAATTTTTGTTTTTTAGCCATAGTTCTCCATTTTTATAAAAAAATAATTCGTTATTTCCAGAATGTTTATACCTGCATAGATACGCTAGTGTTTGGGTTAAATTGGAGAGATACAGTTATTATGTGGCATTAAGTCCTAGGACTTCAGGTCTAATGCCTGTGAGAACAACTCCAAAAAGGATATATGCATATAAACCTATTAGAAAAACTATCTCTAACAAAAGCGGTATCAGAGTATAAAAGTGATAGATATAGCAGGGTTTTAACACACAGAATCAGCTTGTTATACAATGTTGTTTGGTTAACTAAGCGGTTGTAAGAGTTTAAGGTATCTTGTAATTAATGTCGGGATAAGGATGTTGTGAATATGTAGATTAAAGTCAAGTTTTATTGAAGGTTTATGTTTTTTTAACGAATAGGTAGCAAGAGTAGATAATATATGGACAAAGGCATTTATCGAAGACCTATGTTTAGTGTGTTCAATATCCATTTTATTTTTTAGATAATCAAAAACTGTTTCAATTAAGCCGTGCCTTCGAAGTAATGCTTTTTCTTTTAAATCCATTAATTTATTTTCCATATTCTTCTTAATTCCATGAATCATTTTTAAGCCTCTTTCATATAAATTTAAGAACAAATTTTCTTGATATAACCTTTATCAGCAGCCATAATTCCAGTTAATCCTTTTGTTAATTATGGTACTGAAATCCTATTATCTGCGTTACCTTTGATCACTTATAGTGCCATAAAGTTTCCTTTATTGTTGATTGTCAAATATCAATTATGTTTAGTGATATATGCTTTATTCATAATACAAAAACCCTACTATATTCTTTCTACTATTGCAACCTTTTATTTATGATCAGTATACACGAATAACATGATTATTTGTGGAGTCTTGTGTTTTTTATGTTTCCAAGGGCTTTTTTTATTATTCTATTCAATCCAGTTTTTGTATAGGCAGAAACTGCAAAAATCTCCTCACTGGTAATTTTTTGTAATTTGGTAATTTTGTCTTGAACTTCTTCCTCTGACAAAATGTCGCACTTATTTAAACAGATTATTTCTGTCTTATTTTTTAATAAGTTTGAATATGATTCAAGCTCATTCCTAATAGTTTGATAATCAGCCAACAAATTATCACTTGTTGCTGATATCAGATGAATCAATAAATTACACCTCTCAATATGTTTTAGGAACTTATCACCAAGCCCATGTCCCAAATGGGCTCCTTCTATTAAACCTGGGATATCAGCTATCACAAATTCTTCATCATCTACGTAAACAACACCAAGATTTGGGCTTAGTGTGGTAAATGGATAATCAGCAATTTTAGGTTTTGCTGATGTCGTTGCTGCAAGAAAAGTGGACTTCCCTGCATTAGGTAAACCTATAAGACCAACATCTGAAAGTAGTTTGAGTTGTAAATTTATCCACATCTCTTCCCCGATGATACCTTCAGTTCTACGTCTCGGAGCTTGATTGATCGATGACTTAAAATGGCTATTACCAAGCCCTCCTTTTCCCCCTTTAATTATTTCAAAAATCTGTTCATCTGAAGTAAAATCATATAGTAGAACATCATTATGTTCTGAAAATATTTGTGTTCCAACTGGTACTTGTAGGACTAAAGCTGGTTTAGATTTACCAGTTCGGTTTGAACCTTTACCATTTTCACCGTTTTCTGCTTTAAAATGTAGTTTATACCTAAAATTTACTAAAGTATTAATATGAGAATTGCTCTTAAAAATAATGCTGCCACCACGACCACCATCTCCACCGTCAGGTCCTCCCATATCGATATATTTCTCTCGATGGAAGCTAACCGCTCCATCACCACCATTACCCGCTTTTAAATATATTTTAGCTTCATCGATAAAATTCATAATTTATTATTGTAAGTTATTAAAAGTTGAGTATTCCGACAGCGTCATAGCAATGACGTTGAAAGATATTGCAAGCTTCACAACCGTCATTGCAAGGAGACCATGAGGTCAACGAAGCAATCCATATGATAAGCTCCATAGATTGCCACGCTCACATACGTTCGCTCGCAATGACGTATGATCTATAACTCGTCATTGCGAGGAGATACTTTAGTAGCGACGAAGCAATCCATTTCTAATGAATGTGGATTGCCGCGACCACTACGTGGTCTCGCAATAACGTATAAGTATACTTTTCTGCTTTGAAGAGTATATACTAATTATAATGTACGCTAAGTGTTTTGTGAAAAATATTTTTATTATTTCTATAGCTAACCCGATTAGCATTACTTATATACGTTATTGCGAGGAGACCCTAAGGTCGACGAAGCAATCTATTACCGTATATTAAATCTATCATAGGTAATTTTATTATCTATCGATTCAATCAATGTATCAGAAAATTCTTGTACGAAATCCTGCCTGACCATACCAAGCTTTCTCTTAATCCATGATTGTTTATTAGCTACATATTTAATAGTTACATCCCCATATTTCTTTTTTATGAAACTATACATATCATCTATACCATCAATTAAACCAAAATCAACAGCAGTTTGTCCAGACCAGAATTCTCCATTAAATAAAATATCATCTTCTTGAGTTAATTTACCGACTCGACGTTCTTTAACATAATCTATAAAATGTTGATGAATCTGTTTTTGTAGATGCTTAATAATTTTAATATCTTCCTTTTGTACTGGTTGGAATGGATCAAGGATAGATTTATTCTTACCTTCTGCATAGACTCTCCTTTCTATACCAAGCTTATCGATAGCAGCGGGGAACCCAAAACCAGACGAAATAACTCCTATACTACCAATAACTGAACTCCTAGACGCATATATTTGATCACCAATGCAGGCAAGCCAATATCCACCAGATGCTGCTACATCTTCTACAAAACTATAAATGGGTATTTTCTTTTCCTGAGCTAACAACCTTATACGTTTACTAATCAGCTCAGATTGCACAGGTGAACCACCTGGAGAATTTATACTTAAACATAGGGCCTCAAGATTTTTGATTTGAAAAGCCTTGTCAATTAACTCATGTAGTGACTCAATAGTTATCCCTGATTTTATTGAGCTTACTTTACCGATAACTCCACTAAGGCGAAGAACCGCAACCACTGGCTTCGATGCCCCAGAACCTATTATAGGTAACAAGGAAAATAATTGTTCTAACTTACCTACTTGACGTTTAGCAATTACCTGTTCAAATTTCGTGTCAGCAATTGAATTTTTATTATGTGCTTTATGCATTGGTTACTCCTTTTTTGTTTCTTCAGAAGCATTATGATCTTCCTTTATGTTTTGTTGTACTTCTAGTTTTTTATCTTTCTGTTCTTTAGGTGCTAACTGTTTATTAACCGGTTGATTAATCGTTTGTTCACGGTAACTATTCTTGGGTTCTGGATGATTCCCAGGAATATTTGACAAAATAATATTCCGAATTTCTGTATCGTACCAATTAATAATACCAACAAAACTTACTAACATTTTTCCATCTGGGCTAATTAGAACAGCAGTTGGTATACCAACTATTGAAAGAGCTTTAAATAATTGATTCCTAAAATCATGATAGATTGGTAAATATCTTATATCATAATTTTTATAATATTTTTGTATAACCTCTATGCCTTGGTAGTCTTGTGATACAGGAATTATAGCAAATGGTAGCTTTCTAAAATCTTTTTGCAATATATCTAAATCTGGCATTTCCTTAACACAAGATGCACACCATGTTGCCCAGAATACCAATAATATCGTTTTTCCTTCAAAATTATCAAGAGAATATTTTTCACCTTTATCATCGAAAAAAAATACCGTATCTGGAACGGGAGATGAATCAAGCATTTTTACGCCTGACTTGCTATAATCTAATGCAAAACTATTAGTGATGCACAATAAGTATGCTACAATCAAAAAAAACAGTTTACTATATTTTTTAATATACCTATAAACAATAGAATTATTGCCAACTAATTTATTAATTATCATGAAAAACAATATTTTTTTACCTCTAATATTATTAAGCTGCTTAATTTTAACTTCTTGTGGACTAAAAAAGCCATTAGAAAAGCCCATTGTAGAAGATTGCTGCGGATGTAAATAATCCAACCGTTAATATCTTTTGAATGTTCGTCCTGGCATCACAACCTTAAACTCATAAGTTTTGATGCCACTATGAACACTAGTCAGAACATGGCTAACTTCTCCGCAATTATCTAAATCAACCATTGAGTTAGATAAATATAACTTAGTCTGTAATTGTCCAAGATCCAAATGCTCAACTCTAATGTTTACATTAGCAGTTTCACGACCAATTTTACTAGGGTATATAGTAACAAAATAGAATTCCCCTTTATTATTGGTAGTAGCCGTACCAGAGCCGGTAAAACTTGATTGACTTCCAAGATTTAGCATTTTCTTATTGATACGAGTACGAAGTGGTATATAGGGATATTTTCCATCACTTCCAACCTGCCATAAATATATTTTTGCATCTGATACTGGAACGCAATGCTGGTCTAACAATATACCCTTCACTATAATTTTTGTACCACGATAGACCGATTGTTGACCTGTGCTTCTAAGTAAGTTATTGGATGATTGAAACTCTAGCGGTTCATAATCATTTATTGTACTCTTAGTAATCTTACAGCAATTAAGCCTATTAGGATAATAGTTAGGTTCACTTGCTGTAGCAATAGTAGAACACAAACAGATTAGAAATAATAACTTTTTCATGTTTTGCCTACATTAATTATCTGGGTTGTTTTGTTGCCACTAAAGCGACCCAGTTGTCGAAAGTTAGAAGAAGAGGTTTTAGAGGTTATCATGGCAGTTTAAAAGTTACGGAAAAATAACCGTGTCATTGCGAGGAGGCATGAGCCAACGAAGCAATCCATTTTGGTTGCTTTTATGGATTGCTTCGTCGACCTACGGTCTTCCTCGCAATGACGTTGACCCCATACGACTTTTCAACTCCTCTGTCTAAACCCGCTTCCTCTTCTAGCTTTCGATGGTTGTGCTAAAATGGCTCCTCGCCTAATAGATACCAGTTTGTTATGGTAAATACTAATCGAGTTAACTATATATCAATTCAAAATATTTGTGATAATAATTTTTCAAAAATTTTAGTAAAATCACTTGTATTACCTAAAATTTTTATATACACTTTTAAATATGATGATAGATGTTTCTATATTTAATTATAAAAATAGTTGTTTTCATAATATAATTAATTATTAATATTAAATATAAGGAGGATGTTATGAGTAAAGATAAGTTTACAAATATCTTAGGAATACCGCTGAGGGTTAAAGACTCACAACCTACTGTATACACAAACAATTGTTGGGGTAACATAGATTATTCGCCATTAGCTCCTACTGATAAGCTTAACGTTAAAATCTCCCCTGGATGGCGGGAGTTTTAACTGCTGGTACTATTACTGCTGCAACCAATCCGGTAGCTGCTGGCCAATTCTTAATCAGAGCTGCACCGGCGGCTATGGTAGTTGATGCATGTAAAGGAGAACCTTCTTTTAGTGTATCAATAACAGGTCACCATGGGGATACGTTTGGTCATTTAGATTTTCCTCACTAATAATTAATCTAAATTCTATATAACTTGTTATATAGAATTTAGGTGTATAATATAGAAATAATTAGACGTCATTGCAAGAAGTTGCTTTGCGGCAACGAAGCAATCCAAAAAGTGACCAAAAATGGATTGCATCAATGCTACTAAAGTAGCTTCTCGCAATGACATAGTAATGTTAGTCAAGTTAGCTATAAGAACCGTTTCAAGTATATATTTTATTTAGTGCTTATGTCGAATGTTGAGGTTAATTATGTTTAAGTGGGATCAATATCTGTTATATGTAATCAGGGGAACGTTGTATATGACTATCATGCTTCGAGTAATAACATATCTAATTGAAAATAATATAGGTGTTTATGAAATTTTCTTTATTAAATATTCATTATGCCATACCATTCCCCTACTATTTTTTGGGTTTATTGATTATTACTATAAGTATAAAAACAAAAAACTTTGACAACTATATGTGAGCGTTCACGGTTTTTTTGCTATTTTCTTATGATAGATAAAAAATCTGCTCGCCAAGCATCATTGCAAGGAGCTACTTCAGTAGCGACGAAGCAATCTAAAAAACTAACCCAAAATGGATTGCATCAATGCTACTAAAGTAGCTTCTCGTAATGACGTAGTAATGTTAGTCAGGTTAGCTATAAGAACCGTTTCAAGTATATATTTTATTTAGTGCTTATGTCGAATGTTGAGGTTAATTATGTTTAAGTGGGATCCTAAAGATATGTTATATGTAATCAGGGAAACGTTGCATATGACTATTATGCTTCGAGTGATAATCTACCTAATTGAGCATAATATAGGTTTTTATGAGATTTTCTTTAGTAAAGATGCATTATACAGTACCATTCTTTGGCTGTTTTTTGGGTTTATTTTTACTGCAATTCAGCATTACTGGTGTAAATGTTACTGGTATAAAAATAAAAAACTTTGACAACTATATTGATAGCAGTTGTTGGGTATAGCTAATATGTCTAGCATTACTACGTCATTGCGAGGAGCCGCTTTGCGGCGACGCGGCAATCCAAAAAATTTATCTTTCTAAACAATCCCTTAAACTTTGCCAAGAAATTATAAATCATTGTTAGTAATTATGAGGTCAAATAAAGTATCACCGACAACTTTATGCAACAATACGGTTGGATGAAAAGAATCAAAAAATAGATAGTTGCAAATCTTGTACTTACTACATGGGAAATTATAGGTAACTCTTAATTCTCCTGTTAATACTAACTCTAGTAACAGCATAGTATTACGCTTATTAGCTATATCCCATACACAAGGTTGAGATATATTGTTGCCTTTCTGTTTGTAATCAGCACGTACATTTTGAAATATATTCCTAATGTCTAGTAGTTTTATATTAACTCCATGGTGTTTTGTTTCAAACTCTCTATTCCATTATTTAATTTTAGATTAAAATCTTGTGTTAAATTTGTGGCTAATATCTGTTTATTGGTGTCAACAAAATATGGAGTTGTTCCAATATCTGGGACATTAGATACTACTATATGCTTGACCTTTTTTGTTACTAAAAGATTAATATCATTAAATATTTCATTAATACTCTCATCAATTATTTTAGTGGGAGCTTCATCAACCACAGCAGCTTTAATATCATTCCCACCAATTATAATTATAAACAGGTCATCTGCTCCAATATTAGGATGATGTTTAATAAGGGCATTAAGTTGATTTTTCAGTTGGAATTGGTTAAACAATAAGGTATATGGCAACGATTTACCAACAGACGCCATGGAATTTCCAACAGCATAATTGTTTCCAATTTTATCATATGTAGCAAGAACATGAGCCATATTTTTTGTGCGTGCTCCTTGTAGAATATCTTCGATCAATATGGATGATTCTTTGGCCTTTTGTTCTGCGATCCATTGTTTAAGTTCTGGGGTTATGTTGAAGCTCCACCCAGGTGTCATCGGTAAACCTAGACCCTTAGCCACATACTCAACAGCCATTGGACCATTACTAAAGGATCTTTCATTGTAAAATGGTGGAGAAAAATAGATATTATCAATCCACCTTAAAGTATCAAATTCTTGTTTTACAAAACTTAACATATTGTTAAATACTCCAATAATCGCCCCAGTATCAGATAGACTATCCCCCAAAACATAAAATGCCCTATATTGTGTATTTATATAAGGTTGAGGTGAAAAACCAATTTGTTTAAATAACAAATCTGGAGTACAGTTTTTACAAGTGTTACTACAGCTAGTCAGTAATGCTGATAATAATGACAGCAAAATAAACTGGTTTATTGACTTCATGACAATACAATGTAATTTATTGTTTTATGTAAAATATTTTAAATCAAGAAGTTAAACAACAAATATTTTATTAGGAAAGGCTATTACAATTACTTTAGTTCCATAATAAGAATTGCCGTTAAAGAACACAGGGCTATCTTTACATCATGTGGTTCCTATGATACACTGACAGCAAATTGTCTAAAACAAACAACAAATGGTTATAAAAATATATAATTTATGAAAGAACATTTTAAAAGAACAATTATTGGGATAATGTCAAGCTTATTATTTTGTCCAACTTTGGCAATTGCTAGAGATTTAAACTATCCAGAAAGTGAACAAGAAAGACAGATGGAGGAAATGGGTTCGATAGTTGGCGGAGAAGGTTTGATATTTAGACCGGGCAGAATCAAGAATGAATCTACCAAAACGGAGATAGGTAACATCAATAAATATTTATGGCAGGCTTCTATAGAAACATTAAGTTTTGTACCTCTTGCTTCAAGCGATTCAATTGGTGGAGTTATTATTACTGAGTGGTATAGTCCAAAAGGAAAATCAGATTTTCGATTTAAAATAAATATTTTTATAAAGGATAACGTTATTAGTCCGGATGCAATTCAAGTAAGAATATTTGAACAAACACTTAAAAATGGTAACTGGCTAGACAATCATACTGTCCCAGACCTAGTTAATAACATAGAAGATAAAATTTTACGAAAAGCTAGAGAATTATATATTAGTGCAGGGAAAAAATAATGTTATACTCTTGTTATAAATGCCAGGACAGTTAAAAGTCTCAGAAAAAATAGTCTAAAAATCCAAGGCGTCATTGCGAGCGAACGTATGTGAGCGTGGCAATCCATTTTTAATAACTTTTTGGATTGCTTTGTCGACCTAAGCTCTTCTTCGCTAATAGACATCGGTTGTTTTTCTTATGACTTTTAAATTGTCATGATAAAATACTAATAACTAACGTGTAAATTATGAAAAATATTGAGAAAAAATGGCAAAGAATTTGGCTTGAAGAAAAAGCTTTTGCCGCAAAAGACAACAGCGATAAGCCTAAATATTACGTACTTGAAATGTTACCTTATCCTTCTGGGAAAATTCATGTTGGACATTTACGTAACTATTCTATTGGAGATTGTATCGCTCGTTTTATGAAATCACGAGGCTATAACGTATTGCATCCCATGGGTTGGGATGCTTTCGGTTTGCCAGCAGAAAATGCTGCCATTAATAATAACTCTAATCCTAAAGACTGGACTTATTCAAATATCGCAACTATGCGAGATCAGCTAAAATCAATTGGCTTTTCATATGATTGGTCGAGAGAAATAACAACTTGTGATCCAGATTATTATAAGCATGAACAAAAATTCTTTTTAGAACTTTATAATAGAGGTTTAGCCTATCAAAAAGAATCTTTAGTAAATTGGGATCCTGTTGATAATACTGTTTTAGCTAATGAACAAGTAGTAGATGGTCGTGGATGGCGTTCAGGTGCTTTAGTTGAAAAAAAATATTTAAAACAATGGTTTTTAAAAATTACTAATTACGCTGAAGAGCTATTAAATGAAATTTTGAAACTGGAATTTTGGCCTGATTCTGTTAAATCTATGCAGGAAAAATGGATAGGTAAATCGGAAGGAGCAAATTTTACTTTTAAAATTAAAGATCATCAAGCTAATATAGAAGTGTTCTCTACTCGACCAGAAACTATTTTTGGAGCAAGTTTTGTTGCAATAGCCTATAATCACCCAATAATTGGGCAATTGGTGAATAAAAATAACGATATGGTGTTGTTTATTGAAAAATGTTCACAATTACACACTAATGCTGCAGTAGATAAAGCTGAAAAAGAAGGGGTGTATACTAACCTTTTTGCCATTCACCCATTTGATTCGACAATTATTATTCCTGTCATAATAACAAATTTCGTACTAATGGATTATGGTACTGGGGCGGTTTTTGGATGTCCAGCTCATGATGAAAGAGATCATGCATTAGCAAAGAAAATGGGCTTGCCAATAAAGCAGGTAGTAATTAACAAAGATGTTCAAATGGACGTATACTCGGAGCCTTACACGGGTGATGGTATGATGATCAACTCAGACTTTTTGAATGATCTTGCTGTTCAGGATGCTAAACAAAAATCTATAGAAGAATTTGAAAAACGTGGTTTAGGAAAACGTACTATTAACTACCGTCTGAAGGATTGGGGAGTGTCTAGACAAAGATATTGGGGCTGTCCTATCCCAATAATATATTGCTCAGTTTGTGGAACTGTGCCAGTAGCTGAAAAAGACTTACCAATAACTCTACCAAGCGATGTTACATTTTATGGAAATGGCAACCCTCTTGATTTGCATCCTACTTGGAAAGATACTAATTGCCCAAAATGCCAAAAACAAGCTATTCGAGAGACTGATACGTTAGATACATTCTTTGAGTCTTCTTGGTATTTCACCCGTTATTGTAACGTGGCAGCAAAAGATATAACCGATAAGCAAGCATGTAATTATTGGTTACCTGTTGATCAGTATATTGGTGGAATTGAACATGCAGTAATGCATCTTCTTTATTCCAGATTTTTTACCAAAGTAATGAACGAACAAGATTATCTTAGTATTCGCGAACCTTTTAATAATTTGCTAACTCAGGGTATGGTTCTACATGCTACTTATAAAGATGCTAATAATAATTGGCTTTACCCAGATGAGGTAATAAAACAGTCTGATAAGTGGATTAATAAAAATACTGGAGAAGAAGTAGTTCAAGGACGAATAGAAAAAATGAGTAAATCCAAAAAGAATGTCATGGATTTAGAATCAATATTGACCAACCATAGTGCTGATGCTATTAGGCTATTTGTCCTCTCCGATAGTCCGCCAGAGAAAGATTTTGAATGGTCGGCAAATGGTCTTGAAGGCTGTTCTCGTTTTATTAGTAAGCTAGAAAATATGGCAGAAATACTAATTAATAGTGAAATAACGGAAGGTTCTAGTAATAAATCAAATAAATTAACAAAGCTTACCCACTACACTATTAAACATGTTACCGAAGAGTTAAAGGATTTTAAGCTAAATAAAGCCATAGCAAGAATGCGGGAACTATTTAATGCTTTGTCAGATGAAATATCTAAGGGCAAGGAAGGCAATATTGATATAGTCAATTCATCAATTGACTATAGTGTTAAAGAGGGGTTTAGAGTCTTGGTTATGTTACTTAACCCATTTATTCCACATATTACAGAGGAAATTTGGCAAAAATTAGGTAGTAAGGAAAGATTATATCAAACTTCCTGGCCTTCTTTCGATGAATCATTGCTGGAGCTAGAATCTTATACCATGGCTATCCAAGTTAATGGCAAACTGAGAGCTACACAAGAATTTGCCAACGTAACGAGCAATATTGAGATTCAGAATATGGTAATGCAATTACCCGAGATACAAAAACATTTAAACGGCAAAGAGCCTAAGAAAATTATCATAATACCCTCGAAAATAGTAAATATCGTGGTGTGAATAAAAAATAACTATTGAATGAAAGACAATGTCAATAAAAGATGCTACAGTTAAAACAGCAAAGCAAAAAAAATATGCGTCAAATATTACTCTTGTTTCATTATTTGCTGGTGCAGGTGGTATAGATATTGGTTTTGAAAAAGCTGGGTTTAAGACAATTTGGGCAAACGAATATGATAAAACAATTGCTCCTTCTTATCAAAACTACTTTCCTGAATCAAAGTTTGACGGGCGTTCTATTTTGGATATTCCAGATGAAGATATTCCAGACGATGCAATAGGTGTTATTGGTGGTCCGCCATGTCAATCGTGGTCAGAAGCTGGGGCTAGGCGTGGGTTTGACGATCTAAGGGGGCAATTATTTCACGAATATATCCGGGTTATTAGACATGTGAAGCCAAAGTTTTGTGTTGCAGAAAATGTTCATGGAATAATTCATTCAAGAAATATTGAATCCTTTATGAATATCATAGATATGTTCAAAAAAGAAGACTATGAAGTTAGTTGGAAGTTGTTAAAAGCAAGTGATTATGGCGTAGCCCAAGATCGTGAACGTGTTTTTATAGTTGGCTATCACAAATCTTTGAACAAAAAATTTGAGTTTCCTAAACCTTTGGGAACCAAAATTACTTTAAAACAGGTGATAGGTGATCTAGCTAATCTAAAAGTTGGAACAACCAAAAAAGTTAAGAATCATGAGCTAATTGATTCGGGCTATTCTCCAATTTTTATGTCAAGAAATCGAGTGCGAGGTTGGGATGAACAATCATTTACTATTTTGGCAACAGATAGGCATATTCCATTTCACCCACAAGCTCCTAAAATGATAAAAATTGATGGACAAGAATTAAGAAAATTCGCTCCTGGTTATGAAAATAAATATCGAAGATTAACCGTTCGAGAATGTGCCAGAATTCAAGCATTCCCAGATGATTATGAGTTCATTTATACCAATATCAGAAACGGCTATAAAATGATTGGCAATGCTGTGCCAGTAAATTTGGCGTACTGGGTAGCCAAAACAATTAGAGAAGATTTGGAGGGCTAATGGCTACACAAACAAACAATGGCAGAGCTTTCGAGTGGGCGGTAGGCTTAGTACTTAAATTACAAACAAATATGTCAATTGAAGAAAATGTCTACTCAGAAATTAATGAAAAAGCATTCTATAAAATAGCAGATAAGGAAAAATCTAATTTGCTAAATGCAGCTACTATTGCCATTGAGCATATTCTGTTGAAAGAAAAGACCTTCTTTGAATCTGGTAACGATGGATTAATTTCATTTAATAGTGATATTGCAGGTAAGCAGGGTGATGTACGTGATGTATTGATAACAATAAATGGCAAAACATTCGGCATATCTTGTAAAAATAATCACAAAGCCTTAAAACACCCAAGATTATCAAGAACAGCTAACTTTATTAAAGAATGGGGTATTGATGATTCGGGTTGTAGTGATGAATATTGGATCACTGCCACAGCAATCTTTGATGAGTTAACTAAAATTAAAAATGATTCTAATGGAACTGCGTTATGGAGGGATGTTATTGATAAACCATCTCGCTTTTATTGGCCAATATTGGATGCATGGATCAATGAAATAAGTAGGGTGTGTGCCATCAGCGAGACAAAAGAAATTGAACTTTGTAAGACAATTATATCTTTTATCATGGGACGTTTTGATTTTTACAAAATTATTAGAGAAGGAAAAAAACGGATTATTGTGCAAGGGTTTAATTTGAATAATACCTTATCTACCAAGCGTACAAAGCATCCAACATGTATTAATACAATAAACAATAAGAATGGTGGTCAATATTCAAAAACCATCGTATTTAACCGTGGTTATAGCATTAACTTTAGAATCCACAATGCAGAAAGCAAAGTAATTCCATCTCTTAAATTTGATATAACTGCTATTGGTTTGCCAGCAAATGAGATTTATCAGCAAACCTTTGATTTATAATTATATTACAGGAGAATTTTGGCAAAAAAGAAAGATTATCATAATACCCTTGAAAATAGTAAATATCGTGGTGTGAGACTATTAAGTTACAAATATAATGAATAATCAAAAGTTTTACAACCAAACTTTTAAATTATTATTATTTTACACGAGTTGGCGATATATTTTCTAAAATGCATACATGCTTAAATAAGCTGGGCAGATTTCTTAGAACATTAAATTACTAACAAAATGAAACCATTAACTATGCAAGAAGCAAGTAACGTCTTATCAGCTTGGACTGTTTTGGAAGTATTGTCACCTCAATCATTTCATAAAGCAGAAGACTTAGTAGGAGGAGAAGAAAGTTTAGTTGCTTTATTAGATAATGGACTACCATGGGAGAATGGTGGCGAAAAAGTACCTCCTGAGAAAAAATTATTCTACCAAATAATAATGGGTTCGATTAGTCTTCAGAGTGTATTTTCTGCTTTAGTTAAAAAATATGGTGATACAAATGTTGAGTCAAAACAGGTATCAGGAGAAGCAATTACAGGTGTAATTATTATAGATCAATATGGCTATCTTCTTAAAAATAATATATCTGTTAATCTATCAAGTTTTGCATGGGGTGCTCCTCAAGCGTTAAAAAATAGTCTTGAAAACTTAAGTGACTGGGCATTAGTTAAACAAAAAATGGAAATAGCTTTTGATAGAATCTTACGTAAAAAAGATGAAAATGGCGAAGAGCTTCCCTTGAATAAAATAATGATAGATGAGGCTTATACTTACCTTACTAATAATATTTATGGTATATCAGCAGAAATGCTAATAAATAAAAAATTTGCTCTCCGAACTTACGAATTAAGAAAAAAAGATGATCCTGAATCAAATGAAAAAGATGGTCCTACTAAGACTGTATTACTTAACAGCTTTTACCTAAATGATTTAGCAAAAGCTAGTACTTTAATTGCTAATACTTTAGCTCAAAACCAAGATACTTCAAGTGCTTCAACAAACCTCTTACAATATTTAGGTGTGAATGACCTAAAACGTCAAAATATCCTAGATAAGACAGTTTTACAAAATATTCTTTCCCCTAAAAACATTCCTTCAGCAAGATGGCCTGGATTAGGACGACATCATTTAGTATTACTTCAACAGGCTGCAGTTAATTTATCTATGACCGAACTAAAAGACAGTGGAATTCTTGCAATTAATGGACCACCAGGAACAGGAAAAACAACTTTATTACGTGATATTGTGGCAAAATTAGTTGCAGAACGAGCAGAAGCATTACTGAATTTTGCTGATCCTGAAGAAGCTTTTATTGATTCAGGGGAAAAAATACAAGCAGGAAAGGGGTGGTTCAAGCTTTACAAATTAGATGAAAGGCTAAAAGGTTTTGAAATATTAATCGCCTCATCTAACAATAAGGCTGTTGAAAATATTAGCACTGAATTACCTAGTTTAAAAGCCATTGCCAATGATGCAAATGATTTGTGTTATTTTAAAGCTCTATCTGATTCATTACTTGGAGGTGAAAGTTGGGGTTTGATTGCAGCAGTACTTGGCAATATGACTAATTGTAAGAATTTTAATGAAAAATTTTGGTTGGATAAGGATTTTAGCTTTTCAACATATTTAGCAGAAATAAATGGAAAACCTCAGAAATTCGAGATTAAAGATTCAGAGGGCAAAAAAGTCCTTGAAACTAGGAAACCTATAATTATTAAAGAAAATAACCCACCGTCTAGTCACAGTGAAGCTTTAGAATGTTGGAAAGAAGCTAAAGAAAATTTTGAAGAAGCATTAAAAACAAGTCGAAATAAACTCTCTAAATTACAAGAAACAAGAAATTTAGTTGAAAAGTTAGAAAATTTAGAAAAAAAGTTAGGAAAGAGAGAGGAAGTAGAAGATTTTTTATTAAAACATGATAAATTAAAACCACATATTATTTGGTGTATTCTAAATACTCCTTCATTTCGTGCCTGGAGAGAAGAAAGGAAAAAGATAAGGCAAAAGGTTGTTCATCTTAATTATAAAAAGAAAAAGATTGTAACATCCTCTAAAGAATTTGAAAATCATTTGATTGATAGTAGTTTATTTGCAAAATCCTCTGAAGAAATGCACCTAGTTTCCCCATGGTGTAACGGAAAGACACAATTATTACGCGATGAGGTGTTTATTTCCGCTATAAAACTACATAAAGCATTTATAGATGCAGCAGCCAAACCTTTACATCATAACCTTGGAGCTATGATGAAAATTTTTAGTGATTCTTTTAACGTAATAGATAAAAGCACCACTGATTTTTTACTAGACTTATGGGCATCTTTCTTCCTTGTAGTTCCTAGTGTATCAACAACTTTTGCATCTGTAGAGAAAATGTTAAAGGATCTCCCTGCCAATTCTCTTGGATGGCTTATTATTGATGAAGCTGGGCAGGCTTTGCCGCAAGCTGCTGTAGGGGCTATAATGAGGACAAAACGTGTTGTAGTGACAGGGGATCCTCTACAAATAGAACCAGTGGTTGATTTACCTGACAATTTAACAAAAAGTATATGTAAACAATTTTCGGTAGATCCAAAACGTTTTAATGCACCAGAAGCATCAGTGCAGACCCTATCAGATTCTGCAAATTCATATATTTATGAATTTGATACTAAGCACGGAAGTCGTTTGGTTGGTGTGCCTTTACTAGTACATAGACGTTGTGGAAATCCTATGTTTGATATTTCTAATATAATTGCTTATGGAGAATCTATGGTTCATGCCAAGAGTTCTGATAGTAGCTCTGCAATACGTAAATGTCTTGGTTCTTCTAAATGGTTTGATATTCAAGGAGAAGCGTTAGATAAGTGGTGTCCAGAAGAAGGGCAAAAGGTACTTGAACTATTAGGTACATTAAAGAATGCTGGAATACAGCCAAATCTGTATATTGTAACACCTTTTAGAGTTGTTGCGAATAATTTACGCAAAATTATAAAAGATAGTCATATTTTAGAATCTTGGATAACTACAGATAGCTATTCTTGGCTTAATGAGCGAGTTGGAACAATACATACTGCCCAAGGTCGAGAAGCTGAAGCGGTAATTTTAGTATTAGGGGCACAAGGATCAGGCCAAGGTGGCAGTCGAGTATGGGTAGGCAAATTTCCTAACATCTTAAATGTAGCAGTTACCCGTGCTAAAGAAGTTATTTATGTTATAGGAAATAGGGACTTATGGAAAGAAGTTGGAGTATTCCGTGAGCTAGACAGTAAAATTAAATAAGTCTACATTTTATGATAAAATGTAGCTAAAGCACCTATAAAAGCTGTGGTAGTATCTTCCTGGATAAAAACCAAATCAGGATTAACTTCTTCTAAAACTGTTCTTAACCTCATAAGCCCTGAAGTTGTTATATCAAATAAATCTTGATTTGGTTTCATTAGATTAAGATCATAATTAGGAGTAATGTTAAAAAAAGTTAATACTTGATCAAGCATTCCTCTGTGTTGAGCTGTTATGCACACAATAGTTTTACAATTTTTATATTCCTTGGATTTTTGAATTAAGGGTGCCATTTTTATTGCTTCTGGGTGAGGATCTATAATAAAAAGTAGTTTTTTTTGCATGTATATATATTTAATTATGTTGTATACATCTGATCTGGTTCAGCTAATTCATAGCAACCTCATAAGAAGAATATTGCTAATTAAAGTAAAATATAGTATTTTAACTATTAACAAGTCCACTTATTCTATTTTTAGCTGCGTATTATGGTATTTATCATAGTTAGTCAATAATATTGACCCACCTGCCAGTACAAAATATAATATACTTTAATATTGTTAGATGTATCCAATTCGCACTTGACATATTATCAAAATAAATCATTATGTTGTAATTTTTAAAATTTATTTAACCCGAGTTTATGATTATATACGATTATATAATAGTTGGTAGTGGTTTTGCTGGCTCTATTCTTGCAGAAAGAATAGCTTCGCAGCTTAACCAAAGGGTGTTGGTCATAGAAAAAAGACCCCATATCGCTGGTAATATGTATGATTATAAAGATATTAATAATATATTGGTTCATAAATATGGTCCCCATCTATTTCGCACCAATGAAGATAAAGTAAAAAATTATTTAAGTAATTTTACTCATTGGTATCCATACCAACATAAGGTTTTAGCTAAAATAAACGATCAATTAGTGCCAGTACCATTTAATCTAACCTCTTTAGAGCTTCTATTGCCAGTTGAAAAAGCCATATTATATAAAGATAAGTTAATCGTAAACTTTGGTATGGAGACTAAAGTATCCGTTTCTAAGCTAAGAAATTTTGATGATGGTGATATAAGAGCGTTAGGGGACTTTATATTTGAAACATTATATTTAAACTATACAGTAAAACAATGGGGTGATAAACCAGAAAATTTGGATTTTGAGACCATAACGGCTAGAGTTCCTGTACATATTTCTTATGATGATAGGTATTTTCAACAAAGTTTTCAAGCTTTACCAGTTGAAGGTTATACGGCAATGTTTGAGAAAATGTTAAGTCACGATAATATTGATATTTTACTAAATATCGACTCTAAAGATTTACTGAAAATAGACCTTAATAATAAAGCAATCCTTTTTAAAGGACAAAAATATGAAGGTAATATAATATATACTGGTCCTATAGATGAATTGTTTAATTATCATTTAGGGGAGTTGCCGTACAGATCATTAAAATTCACAACTGAAACACATGATGAAGCTTTATTACAACGGGTAACTACTGTAAATTACCCCAATACCGAATTATATACTAGGATTACTGAGTATAATCATACTATGAGGGTACCTAATAACAAGAAGACAGTACTGATGTATGAATACCCACAAGAATATGATAGAACTAACCCTGAGAAGGATATACCTTATTATCCAATACCCAAAGATTGTAATAGTGAATTGTTTAATAAATACAAAGAAATAGCTAAAAATTTTTCTAATCTAAGGCTGATCGGAAGACTAGCTGAGTATCGATATTATGATATGGATGATATAATATTAAGAGCCTTAAAGGAGTTTGAAGATATAGAATCATTAACTAAAATAACAGCTTTATAATTATTTGAGAATGACCCTCCCCATAGACCTAAAACAAAAAATTATTACGTTACCAACTAATAAACTTAATGGTTTATATGTAAAACATAATAAAGAAGATGATAATATCACAATCATTAACTCATCAAATGAACTAAGGTCTATAACTATAGATAGGCAGTTTATCCTATTTAAGGATAAACAATTTATTAGTTTGGTCAATAAAGGAACTTTGGTTAAGGGTGAAATATCCTTTACAGTTGCTGGAAAATTGACGTTTTTAAATTCAGAATTAGAAATCCCTTTATCTAATTTAGAATGTTTTAAAATTGTGCTTATCTTAAAAGCTAACACGGAAGTTAAAATAAAACAATTTACTTATTACATAACTAAAAAAAGTAAATTTGACAATCCTGTTTCTACAGCTGATACATTGATAATTTCTCCTGGATATCCTAGTTCTGCAAACCTGTATAATTTTTGTTTTGTTCATACTTCTATTAAAGCTTTTACCAATCATAATATTAAGTCAGAAGTTTTTTGTTGTGATGATAATAATAGTTTTATAAATGAATTTGATGGTATAAAAGTTTATTATAATAGTTTAAGTTTTTTAAAAAATATAATAACTAATTCTAATTTTAAGAGAGTTATAATTCATTTTATTAACGAGGAATTACAAGATATTATTGATAGTGTAATTCTTTATTATGGTATAAAAATTTATTGTTATACTCATGGTGCTGAAATACTTTATAGGTATCAAGAATCATTTTGCATGGCTTATGGTTGGGTGTATAACCCCTACGTTACACCTCAGCGAATAAGAACAAAAGATTTAATGTATAAAAAATATGCAAATAATAAGAATATAAAATGGATTTTTGTAAGTAATTGGTTAAAGGCAAAATCTGAGAAATATATAAATACTAATTTCAATAATTTTGCCATAATTCCAAATGGCATAGATACTGATATATTTAAATACGTTAAGAAATATTCAAATGATAGGTTAAACATATTCACTTTAAGAAAATTCGATAATTATAATAACTATGCTTTAGATCTAGTAATAGAGACCATCACTATTCTTCAGAACAAAGAGTTTTTTAATCAACTAAACTTTTTTATTTATGGAGATGGGGTACTATTTAAAGATTTTTCAGAAAAAATACGATTGCCTAATGTGCATTTTATTCAAGGATTTCATACTCATGCTCAAATTAGTGAACTTCATAAAAATTGTGGTATAATATTCCATCCAACAAGACTTGATAGTATGGGGGTTAGTTCTTTAGAAGGAGTAAGCTCTGGTTTAGTGTTGGTTAGTTCTAATGTTTGTGGTGTCCCAGAATTTATTAATCCTTCTTATGGTACTTTAAGTAATGATATAGAAAATCCTGAGTCTTATGCTAATATTATTGAGGATTTATTTTACAATCCAGATAGATTTTTAGAGTTAAGCGAGAAAATGTCTTATGATGTTTCTTCTAAATTTTCACGTAAAATGATTTTGGAAAAAGAATTACAATTATTTCAAAATGAACAAGAATTTTATATTAAACCTATAGAACATGAGCAAATAAAATTATTATGTATATGTGTTCCTGTTTACAATATTGAGCGTTATTTACCAAGATGCTTAAATTCTATTTTATCTTGTGAGAATAAGCATTTACTAGAAGTATTAGTCATAAATGATGGCTCAACTGATAACACTCAATCAATTGCTGAAGAGTACCAAAATAAATTTCCAACTATTGTAACACTTATAAATCAAAGCAATAAGGGGCATGGTGGAGCAGTAAATGCTGGTATTAAACATACTAAGTCAAAATATTTTAAAATAGTGGATGGAGATGATTGGGTAGATACTCAAGGGCTAGATAATTTCCTAAAATATTTAAATATGTTCGATGTTGATTTAATCTTACATGAATTATCGTATGACATATTAGCTAATAGTGCTATAAGAAGTGAGGATTGTTATACACATCTTCCGTCTAAACAAATCTTAATTTTTGACCAAATAAAATTTGATTATTGGGGGCCAATTTTATCAACTTCAACTTATAAAACTGATATTCTTAAGAAATCTAATATGATACTAACTGAAAAATGTTTTTATGTAGATATGGAGTATAATGCTAAAGCTATACAATATGTTAAACAGGTTCTGTATTTAGATATACCACTTTATAAATATTATATAGGCAGACCTGCCCAATCCATTGCGGCAACAGGATTTAAAATCCATGATCATGAAAAGATAATTCTCAATATTCTAAGTTATTTGCAAACTAATGATGCCACCTTATACAATAAGCGATTAATAATGAATAAAATGTTATTTCATATGCTAAAAGGTCATAGAGATCGTATTTTGCAAGTCAGTCCTCTTAGCAAGACTAATTTAGAATTTTTTAAGAAAGTTAAAGATATTAATAATATAATTAATTGGGATATTAATTCTCATGATATCAGTAGGGAATTAGATAATTACTTATCAAAAATGAGACTCGTTACAGTAATAGATATTAAATTTGATAAATGTTTTAGTTATATCAAATTATTTATAAAAAACTTATTAATAGCACCTTATACTCTAGGGTTGTTTACTTATAAAATACTAAACACTTATGATATCTATTATTTTAATAAGTATGCAAAAATATTAGCGAATATACTTATGCTACCAAAAAAAATAGCCAGCATAATATTAAAGAGATAATGCTCAGAAACCTCTTGTAAAAAAATTCGTACCTGCGCAGATAGCTTCTGAAGTATTATGGAACCTCTGGTTAATAGATTTAACTAAATGATGGCGACAACGGGTATATGATCAGAAGGTTTAACTTTAGCTCGTAAATTATAATACATGTAGCAATTATCTAAATAATCTGCAACATTGCTCGAGGCAAGTATCATATCAATACGCATACCTTTATTTTGTTCAAAACAGCCTGCTCTGTAATCCCACCAAGAGAATTCTTGTTTAGTAGGGTTTGATAATCTATATAAATCTTCAAACCCAGAATTTAAAATAATTCTCAATCGTTGTTTTTCTTCATTAGTAAAACAAGTAGTATTTTGTAGCTCTTTTACTGAGTATACGTCAATATCAAAAGGAGCAATATTAAAATCCCCTCCAACTATTATCTTAGTATCAAGAGATTTCTTGGATTGTAAGTAATTAATTAAACTGTCATAAAACCCTAATTTCATTTCAAATTTATCACTACCCACCAATGAACCGTTAGGGGCATATAAAGAAGTGATACTACAGAAACCTATTGGAGTTTGTACAGTGATTTCTATCATTCGTGCTTGGTCAATACAATTAATCGCCGGAAAGTCTTTTATCACTTCATCAGCTGAAAATTTTGATAAAATAGCAACACCATTATAGGATTTTTGACCATGCACATAAAAATTATACGCTAAGTCCGATAATTCATCAAAAGGAAATTTCTCAGTCTCACACTTTATTTCTTGTAGCAAAACAATGTCAGGATCTACTTCCGTTAAAAAGTCACGTAAATGTTGTAGTCTCATTCTTATGGAATTAATATTCCAAGTAGCTATTTTCATTTAAGACTCTTCATTTAAAGTTTTTCATTTATTGTTGTTACCAATCTACTATCAATAGCAAAGATATTCTAATTATTTCATAAAACAATTTACCATTTATATCATGTAGACCATTCTGTTTACCGGAGATACTAAAAGGTTGACAAGGAAAACCGGCACATAAAATATCATGTTTTGGTATTTTGCGTTCAGAAATCTCTGAAATATCTCCCATTGGTTTTTCTCCAAAATTCCTTTTATAAGTTTCTTGCACATCTTTATCAATATCGGATGAAAAACACACTCCATCCCTTTTTCTTCAAGAGCTATACGGAAACCACCAATACCACAGAATAAATCTATAAATTTGTACATATAACTTCCTTGAATAAATTTGTAAAAACCTCCGTTGGCATCAGTTTTCTATTATTATATTTAAAAATTTGTTCATTATCTCGATCATTTCCATTACTTATTTAGTTTGTTTTTATATTATCTGTAGGAATTTCTGTATTATCCGAACGAAAAGTTAAGTTTGGGATATTATAGTAGTAGACTAAAAGTCTACTAACAACAGCTCCTATAAATACTGTAACAATAGAGTATTTTATTGTACTATAATCAGGCTTACAAGCATAAGAATCTAATAATATACTAAAGATCGCACCCCACAATATTAATATTTCAAAATTAATTTCTCTAGGGATATACTCCATATTTCTATCATGTTTACAAATTAAATTCCTGAGCATTATACCAGCACTAGAAGTCAAAAAGGCAAAACATGTTCCCCAAAACTCTAACGGTTCAATTCTTTGTACAATTACAACTATAACACCAATTATCATAAAAGATGATTGCCCTAAGGAATCACAAACAATAAGAGTATTATTACGCATTTTTTGGATAAAATTATCCTCATATAATTGCTTGTTATAATAAGCTAGCAATTTAATGGCAGAGAAGCCAATAAGCACTATTATAAAAACACGAAAAGTATAATATGGAGTTAAAACAATACTTATATTATTATCGGTATGGTGTACTATAATATCGAGTAAAATACATCCTAGTAAGGATGGTAACATTGCTAATACAAAAGTAGTAAACAGCGTAGCGTTTGTTTTTGCTGATATAACGATACCAGAAATTGCGAATGCTATACTTCCTATAACTCCAATAATATGACACCATGTTGAATCAATAGATTTTGGCAATAAGGTATGATATATATATTTTCTAACAATTTTTTTATATTCATCGCTATTGATAAATTCTTTAATTGAATTGTTAAACCTGGCGACTAAATTAGGAGATACGGTTTTCTTACTAAACATTAAATGTACAGGGGTTTTAATACCAGTAGGGATCTCTTCTATTTGATCTTTTTCTATATAGTTTAAGGCAAGAGCTACCCCTGCGATCCTATCAGCAAGAAACCCATCAATTTCATTACGTAGTAGCCCCTTAAATAGCTCTGCATTACTGCCATATTTAATGATGATGTCGTTATTACTCACCTGATTTAGGTAGTCAGTCGTTCTCGCATCACCAAAAACAGCTTTTTTAGTTATACCGAGACGAAAATTTAGTAAACGTATCTGAGCTAAGAATTCATTCGTATTATTAAAATGTAGATGTTTTCTTGCTGAACGTAAAGTAAATAAGGAAATTTCTGCAAGTCGATATGGGATAGAAAAATTGGCAAAGGCTGCTCTTTCCTCGGTATAAGTAAGTCCTGGCACCATATCACTTTTACCTTGTTGGATATCGGGTATTACTTGTTCCCAGGCAGAATCAGTATATTGTATGCCAATGTTAATTTTACTACTAATAACATTGATTAATTCAATATCTAAACCGGTGACATTATAGTTACCACTTCTAGTTATAGAACTAAACTGGTAGGGTTCCAATGGATACCAATCAACAAGCAAGCTTTCTTTATCAGCTATTTCTTCAGTACATTGAGTAAAATATGTATCAATGAGATTATTAGATATTTGAGTACTATTCACCGTAGGATCAGCAACTTTATGATCAGCAAAGGCAAAAAAGTTTTGTAAGATAATAATAATTGGGATGATACTCTTAAATATTTGCATGGTGTACAACTCTCCTCATTAAATTCTACTTCAAGTTAATTAGAGTATACACTATTTTATAGTGTGGACTAATATATCACCATCAAAAAATTTAATATTAAATTCTTGTTTTTTGCTTGCCATAACTTTTGATGTTATGAATTCTTTATCTGCGGATTTAATTACTGTAAAACCACGTTTTAATACAGTTTTATAGTCTAAACTGGTAAGTAGTAAATTATTTAAATTTAGTTGATGCTCATAATTTTTTAACTTAGTGCTAATAGATTTTAGTGTATAATTAAATTGATGGTCTAATTCTAACGACTTATAGTCAACTATTTTCAGAGGATTTAATATTTCTATATTCAGTGAGTCAAGTTTTGTCACTTTAAATCTAAGTAAATTTGGCAAAGAATCCATTAATCTAAAACTTAGTTCATCAAGAAGTTGTTGGTTATAATCTATATAAGTAGTTAGACTTCTGGAAATGTCAGTATTGGAGTTAACGGCTTGCTGTTGATATTTAACTAGCTGAATAATACGGTTAAGTAAGGTCTCATAATACGAACTTATTGTATAATTAAGGCTAGAAAGTACAGGTACGGCAAATTCAGCTGCAGCGGTGGGAGTAGGAGCTCTCTTGTCAGCTACTAAATCGATTAAAGTATTATCTACTTCATGCCCCACTGCCGAAATAATAGGAATATCTGAGCTAAATACGCTACGTACTACTACTTCTTCATTGAATGCCCATAAATCTTCTATAGAACCCCCACCTCTTGCAACAATTATAACATCAGGTTTTATATTTTGCTCTAATTTATTAAATCCTTCAATTGCCCCAGCAATTTCACTTGCAGCATTTCCACCTTGAACAGTAACTGGCCATATTAGTATATGAGATGGACAGCGATCATTAATACGATGTATAATGTCCCTAATTACCGCCCCAGTCATTGAGGTAACTACACCAATCTTATTAGGCAGAAAAGGTAATGGTTTTTTTGGTTTATTAAAGATACCTTCTTTTTCTAATTTTGCTTGCAATTCCTTGAGAATTTGCATAATAGCCCCAAGACCAGCAGGCTCAAGAGCCTCTACCGATAGCTGATATCGTGAATTCCCTGCATATCCAGAGAGTTTGCCAATAGCTACCACTTCCATACCGTCAACTGGTGTAAATTGAATCTTGGCAAGTACCGGACGCCAACAAGTGCAGGCTAGAACAGCTGTATTTTCTTTAAGATTAAAATACCCATGACCAGAAGTTGCTATCTTAAGACTAGAAATTTCTCCCTTTACTCTAATATAACCAAAGTTATTTTCTAGCAATTCCTTAATCTTAGTAGAAATTTCAGTAACTGAAAATTCCTGATTTACTAAATTAGTAACAACACTATTTTCTAGCATAAGAGACAACATAATAGTTTTTATTATAAATTTTTGGCAGGGCAGTTTATAAAGTCATAAAAAAACAACTAAACTGCCCTAGGTTGTGAACAGCAACCTAGTTTTTTAAAACACAAACAAAGATTATCACTGAATTATTTTCTTTTGTCGATGGTTTTTATAATTAGACCCCTTACAAAACTCGCTTATGCGTAAGGATTTGAAGGAGACGCTTTACCTCGAACCGCAGCGTACTCTAGGTTCTGTGAACAAAATTTAAATTACTAGATTTCGACTCTTTTTAGCTGCAAATTATAAGATTTTTTTGAAATAGAACTAACTATTCCGGCAAAAATCTTATTAATTTTCGCTTAAAAATACTCAAAATCTAAACAATTAAAATTTTGTTCACAGAGCCTAGCATGCGTGAGGATTCGAGTACCACATCGACGTACAAATTACCAGCAGAAGTAGAGTTTTGCAAGAGGTCTATTGAACTATAGCAATTCTTTATCTCTTGTTTTCTTCAGATTTTCTTCTTCTTTTTGCTTGCCTTTAAATTTTGTTAGAAATTCATCTGTTATGTATATAAGATCCATACTAAAGCTAAGATGAGGAGCATCTAATATTATGGTACAATCACTATCTGCAAATTTAATTTCTTTATCACCCAACTTAGGATTCTGGCTATAGGTAAGTTTGTATTTCTCTGAAAGTAACTGATAAAATTCTGTGAATTTACTTTTATCTATCGTTAAGATTACTGCTTGGATAATATTATCATCATTACATATTATTAGTAGCTTAGTAAGCCCCTCTAATTTGACATCTCTAACATTGACATAATAATTATACCCTTCCCAATGATTCTGTTCTTTTTTGGTGATATGATATACTTTCTCTACGTCTGATATAACTGCTTTATTTAATTCAAAACCTAAGGGAGTTGGATTAGCATTAACATTTAAGTCGAAAATTAAAATAAATAATATGTAAAATAGTCTAGTGAGCATAAAAGTTACCTTATATATATTAAATTATAATATATATAATATATAAACTATTTAGATTTTCAACTAATCATTTCATTTAAACCAACATAAAATATAATAGCGATTAATTTCAAAAGTTATTTTTGACCAATTTTGTATTGTAGTTGCTAGTGTAAACACATGCTAATTACAGTATAAGAAACTAATTTGATGTAAAATAGATACAATTTTTTGCAATTAGACTAGAAAATAATTATATTCAAAAATTCTAAATAAGTCTCAGTTGCAGTCAGTTTAGTGTCTGATATAATCTAGGCAACGAGATTAATAAGTCTTGCTGGCATCTTGGTATAATAAATACATTAATGTCTGATAATGTTAACAATCTATTTGGAGAGCTAATCATATGAATAAAGGAGAATTAGTAGCATTAATGGCTGAAGCAGGTCATTCAAAAACTGATGCAGAAAAAGCCCTTACTTGGGTTGTAGATAGTGTACTTAAAGCACTTAGTCGTGGTGAGGACGTTAACCTAGTGGGGTTTGGCTCTTTTCACATACAAAGTAGAGCTGCACGTGAAGGTCGCAATCCAAAAACTGGTGAGAAAATGCATATTGCTGCTTATAAACAACCAGTCTTTAGAGCTGGTAAGAAAATGAAGGAAGCGTGTAATAATTCTTAATTTTCTTAGAGCTTTCACTATAAAATATTATAGTCTGGCATAGGTTTATTGCTATAACGTTTTAACAAGAAAGATATTATCCATTAGACCTCTTCGGAAACTCTACTTCTGCTGGTAATTTGGACAATGATGCGGTACTCGAATCCTCACGTACATTAGAGTACGCTGCGGTTCGAGGTGAAGCGTCTCCTTCAAATCCTTGTGCATAAGCGAGTTTTCGAAGAGGGCTATTATACTTACGTATGGGTATATCTTTCTTGTTATAATTATGAGATAGGCTTTATTAGAAGAATCTGTATGGAGAAATTGTTAGAATGGGAACGCCGAAATAAATTTTTTGATCTTGGATTCAAAGAAATTAAAAATTTGTGTAAAAAATTTTTAATTAGGGAAGATAAGTTTATTGTTACCAAGGCAGAACATGGTCTTGCTAATACAAATTATATTATTGAATTCGAGAATAGAGATAAGTTTATATTACGTATTAATGTTCGAGATATAGAGTTAGGTAAAAAAGAATTTAAACTTTCACATTTACTCCATAATGAACCTTTAGTTCCAAAATTTCTTAGTTTTAATCCTATAAATGAAATAACAAACTATTTTTGTGGTTTTGTAGAATATCGTGAAGGCAGTTTATTATCAGATTTTTTAACTGATCCTTCGTTTTTAGACTCAATACTAGTAATATATAGTAAACTTGGTGAATTTTTAGGACATTTGAGTACCTATAAGTTCCAAGAAAGTGGTTTACTTGATGCAAATTTATCAATCAGCAAAATTACTACCAAACATAATGGATATAATGTATTTATAAATTATATTTGCTCATAGTTTAAAAAATAAAATTATTTCATATGAAAACTCTTTTCCTAAGGAATATAGTAATCAATTAGTGCATGGTGATTTTAAACCTTCTAATATTTTAGTTAAAAATATAGACGGAACATTAATTTTATCAGGAATATTAGATTGGGAATTTGCTTATTCTGGTTCAGTGTATGGTGATATTGCAACTTTATTTAGATTTAAACATTTATTTGATAAACAGTTAAAAGATAGCTTTATTTCTGGATACTCAAAAATGTCAAAGTTACTAGGCTCTGTGAACCTAGACTCAGATTGGGAAAAAAAAGCAAAATTAGTTGATTTAGTAAATTTATGTGATTTGTTAGATTATGAAGATGAAAGACCTAACATGTATAATAACATAATAGAATTAATCACTGATACTTTAGATTTTATTGATTCTTATAGCTAACTCCGATTAGTATTTAACCACAAAATTTCATTTAACGTGAGCGTTCACGAAAAAAAAGTTAAAGTACAAGACGTCATTGCGAGAAGGCGTAAGCCTAGGCTCTGTGAACAAAATTTAAATTACTAGATTTCGACTCTTTTTAGCTGCAAATTATAAGACCCTAATGTATTAATCACTGATTTACAATACATTTTGATAAAATATCATATGCCTGATCTGGCGTTAGGCTTAATATTTCTGGTAATTTTTTTAAACATTGCATAAACCTGTTAGAGTCTTTTTTATAAAGCTCAACAAATTGATTGTTATTAGGATCAATTTTGTTAAGCATTTGCGGCGTTTTAGCATAGAGCTTAAAAAGAGCACAACCATCATTATAGTTCATAATGGCTAATAATTGTGCCATAGCTCGAGATGTTTGGAAATGCTGCCAATCTATAGGAGTGTTCCACTTTCCTCCCCAAACACTAAAACCATTCTCAGCGAAAAGATCAATTATTACTTCACTCATCCCAGGTCTAATATTGGTTCGATTGAGATAACTTGATCCTTCCGCAGGTTTTACAGTAACAGCCCCTGCTTGACTTATGTCACTTGGAATAGAAAGATAAGGATTTTGAATTGGATTAATGTCAATCGCAAGACCGTATGAATGTACGGAAGGTAAACCACCCCCTGTAATTTCACGACAACTGAAACTAGAACTATTGTTATCTGCCATACTTTTGTCATCATCGCCATCATAATCTTCAACAGTACGCGCTTTAGCAATAGGGTATTTTAAATCATATATTCTTTTCAAAATGACGACAACATGCTCAGAAACAGCATCAAGAACAACTAGTTTTCCATCATGATGTATTACAGAATTAAAATCATAATAAGGGAATTTAATAACTCTTAATCGATTTAGAGCAACTGGACATCCATCATGCTACACTTTTTTCTTGATCATCTCTTGTTTCGATGATTCAGATAAAGGCTCTATGGTAAAATCAGCAGCATTTACTTGTGATATATTTATAAAAAAAATATATAGTAATATTAGCTTATACATATAATTTTCTGTGAACAAATTAGTTATCTCCGATAGTCTCCTAGTAACTATCACTATAAAAATTAGTAGTGTATTTTAGAAAGTATCCTAAACCAGTAAAAGAGTCAATCATTTATCGTTATACAAGCTAGCATAAGTCATAAAATTCATATATAATGCCTGCTTAGGAGGCTGTCTGATACCAGTTCTCGAAATTAATTAGTTATCGTAGGCAGCTTCCTAGAACAACAAAATTCCCAGTGAAGAGATTTTTATGATACTGTGTTTTGATTTAGATTCTTGTTTGCACGATGATGATATAGTCAATTCAGGAGAATTGGGTAGCAGAAGAGATGGAGTGAAGCCTATATGTAATAGGCGAGCGACGAGTAACGATGTCACCAATTTCTTATCAATTGACTATATTAAAGAGCATGAGAGTGATAATGACAATCCATCAATTTTGCAGATCGATAAGAATTTAGATGTTTATCGATATAAAATTACCATTGAATATTTGGGTACGGTTTTTGTTGGCTGGCAGAAGCAGAGTGGTGCTATATCTATTCAACAAACATTGGAAGACGGGATATACAAATTTACTGGTGAAAAAGTAGCAGTTCACGGAGCTGGTAGGACTGATGCCGGGGTTCATGCTTTAGGGCAAGTAGCCCACTTTGATTTAGTGAAATATATGCACCCTTATAAAGTTATGCAGGCTATCAACTATTTTGTGAGAGATTATAATATAGCGGTAGTTGATTGTGTTCTAGTAGACAAAGATTTTCATGCAAGATTTTCTGCTTTAGAACGTCATTATGTCTATAGAATTATCAATAGACCTAGCCAAGTTATAATAGATTTAAACCGTGCTTGGTGGATAAAACAACCTCTTGATGTTGAAGCAATGAGACGCGGGGCTTCCTACCTCATAGGACATCATGATTTTAGCTCATTTAGAGGCAAATTTTGCCAAGCAAAGTCACCTATAAAAACCTTATCCGAATTAATTATTACCCAAAAAAACGAAGAAATAAAAATATATTTTTTTGCTCGCTCTTTTTTACATAATATGGTTCGAAATATTGTTGGTAGTTTAGTATTAGTTGGACGTAATATATGGCAGGAAGATGATATCCAAAGAGTTCTGAATGCAAAGAAAAGAGAAATAGCGGGAGCAAAGGCTCCGGCATGTGGGCTGTATTTCCTTAGAGTTGACTATTAACTTATCACTACTTCAAAAGTGTTTAAGTAACTTTTAAAGTAGTGGTTAAAATGAATAATAACTATTTTGTCTTTACTTCTACTTGTACAATTTTCTGAATGTTGTTATCGAAATATAAGAATAAATCAAATTTATCACCAACTTTTAGTATGGTCTTTAAATCCAAAAGCATAATATGCATACCACCTGGTTGTAAAACAGCGCTAGTTTTAGTTGGGATGACTAGCTTATCAAGTTTTACCATTTTGCTAACACCTTTTTCATCAACAAAACTTCTATGTAATTCAACCCTGTTAGCGACATCGGAAGAAACATTTACTAAATTATAATTTGTATCAGAATTATTAACTATCTCAAGATATATCGCAGAATTATTACGTTTGCCAATAGCAGTTGATATGGAAGGTCTTGCCCAAGCATTTAGTGTCTCAATAGAGGCTGTTGCTTCCATTGATGTAGCGGCAAAACAGACTGATATGCTAAAACATAGGCTAACAGCAATGATGGCTATTATATTCTTAAGTATCATATTATCCTCATAAATTAAGTTACTCGAGTCATTCATTATAGTATACACTATATTATACGCACACTAAGTATATTTAGTATATAATTCTAATTTTGGTGTATTTTAACAAATTTTTGTTTAACATTATCCCAATTATAGTGAACATTTACTGTTTTAATTTCCGTGACTGTAATGTCTCCATTAGATAACTGTGCAACATCAAAACCTTTTTGGATAGATTCAGTAATTAGAGTAGTTGATTGACAAATATATCTAACATTAAAAAAAGGATTATTATCAGTATCTAATGAATTGGTAGCTTTCTTAGTTAGGCTATTCAAAATAGGTATGTTTTTTTCTTTCATTCTAGATAACTTCAGATATTCTGTACTGTTTTATAGCAGTTTTGTAATAAAGTGGCAAGGTTTGTTATTAGGTTAATTTTAGTATAATTAGTTTTTTTATAATGAGGTGTGTGTAGTGCTAGGAAATATTGATTTTTCAAACTCGTCAATAAGGCTATTTTTCTATTTCTTAAAGAAAAGAAAAATTAAACTAATCGTTTTAGGTTTGTTATGCATAATGTTGGGAATGATACCTGCTATTGATAGTGTATTGCTCCAAAAAATTATAAATTTGCTAGAGTCTTTCTCTGATGAAGAAGCTAAATATCTACCTTCCTCTATGATGTCTTGGGCAATAATATATGCAGTTTGGTGGATGGGTGTCAATGTTATATGGCGGGTTTATGATTATGTTTATCTAAAAACAATACCCTATATCAAAGGACAGATACTAGATGAGATGTATAATTATACTCAGTATCATAACCATAAATTCTTTCAAGAAAACCTTGCTGGTCATATTACCAATCGTATTACTGAAGCTTCTAGGTCTTTCGAAATGGTTCTATCGTTATTTGGTGAAAAAATTATATATAAACTAGCTATAATTGTTTTTTCTCTAGTAGCTATGTATTCGGTTCATCAAATATTTTCCACTATATTCCTGATATTTATTTGTGTTTTTATAGGAATTACTGTTATTTGTTCAAGTACAGTAAATAAATATTCAGTAAATTATGCCCGAAGTAAATCAATAGTTGCCGGTAAGATTGTGGATTTGATAGCCAATATTAGTACAGTACGGATGTTTACTTCTCATAAATTTGAACGTCAAAATCTAGAAGCAAGAATAGATAATGTGATAGTCAATGAACAAATTATGCAGTTTTTCATGTGGAAGCTACGTAACGTACTAGGAATAATCTGTGCTATAATGATTTTTATCATGATTTATTATTTGGCACAGCTTCGTAGTCAAATGCAAATAACTATAGGAGATTGTGTCTTGATACTTACTCTGTGTATGACTGTTACTACTGAAATTTGGGATTTAACGCAGGAAATAGGGGATATGTTTGAAGAATTTGGTTCTTTTCATCAAACTTTATCATTGATGAAACCTCATATTATAAAAGATATTGACAATCCCTATCTTCTAAGGGTTGCAAAAGGTGAGATAGCATTTAAAAATGTTAGTTTTAAATATTACCATAATAATAATTTATTTGAGAATAAATCTATTACAATTTTGAGTCAACAAAAGGTCGGATTAGTAGGATTTTCTGGCTCAGGAAAAACAACTTTTATCAATCTTATTACACGGTTGCATGATATAGACCAAGGAGAAATTTTAATTGATGGGCAAAATATTAGATATGTAACTCAAGACTCTTTGCGAGATAATATTAGTATAATACCACAAGAACCAATCCTATTTCATAGGACAATTATCGATAATATTAGATATGGAAAAAAAGATGCTAGCTTAGAAGAAGTAATAGAGGCGGCAAAAGCAGCTCATATACATCAAGTTATTGCTGCCATGCCGGAAGGGTACCAAAGCTTATGCGGTGAAAGGGGTAATAATTTGTCAGGTGGTCAAAGACAGAGGATAGTAATCGCCCGGGCAATATTAAAGAATGCTCCTATATTAATCCTTGATGAAGCAACAAGCAGTTTAGATAGTGAAACTGAGAGCTTAATACAAGATTCTCTATCTTACTTAATGCAAAATAAAACTGTATTAGTTATAGCCCATAGATTATCAACTTTGTTAAATATGGATAGAATTTTGGTTTTTGATGCAGGTAGTATAGTTGAAGATGGAGCACATGAGGAATTATTGAAAAACAGTAAATTGTACAAAAAATTATGGAAATCGCAAGTAAAAGGTCTAATAATCTAAAATTCTAGTAATTTTTAAATTATTAGTTGAGTTATTTTGGATTTGGTATTGTAATAGGTTATAATTTTGTGTATCATAATAAATGTTTTTAATCATTATTAATTGGAGAATTTTAATGCAAGTGTTCGTTGGCAAAGCTGCTCCGGATTTTACAGCTAAAGCTATTATGCCTGATAATAGTATAGAATCTGAATTTAATCTTAGAAATTATGCTAAGGATCATAAAGTGGTGTTGTTTTTTTATCCTCTTGATTTTACTTTTGTTTGTCCGTCAGAAATTATAGCCTTTAATAATAGGCTAGGGGAATTTACTGAGAGAAATACAAAATTAGTGGCAATAAGTGTTGATTCGCATTTTTCGCATTTAGCTTGGAAGAATACCCCCTACAATAAAGGTGGTGTTGGTAATATCCAGATTCCTATGGTGTCAGATCTTAAAAAGAGTGCCTCACATAGTTATAATGTACTGCACGATGATGGAATATCACTGCGTGGTACTTTTGTTATTGATGAAGCATTTATAGTTCGGCATTTGCTAGTTAATGATTTGCCAATTGGTAGAAATATTGATGAAGTAATAAGAGTGATCGATGCTATAGACTATAATATCAAACATGGCGAAGTATGTCCAGCTGGATGGCATAAAGGTGATGAGGGTATTACTCCTTCGCATAAAGGAGTGGCAGATTACTTAGCTTCTAATGCAGAGAATTTATAGCTATAGTCAATTAACCTGAGCTAGTGCCGAATAAGCACCCATCGTGCTGTCATTGTGCATATGCGGCAGTTTAAGAAGGTAATAATTGGAAATCCGTCATTGCGAGAAGGCGTTAGCCGACGAAGCAATCTACTCTTTTATGGATTGCCACGCCACCTACGGCGGCTCGCAATGACGCTGATGCTAAATACTAACCGGATTTATAACGTTGCCAATTAAAGTTGATTCACTAATATATAGTCAATTGATGCTGAAGGAGCTATTTTTGGATACTAACCCAGTATCTTATACAAAAGAAACTATTGATATTCTAAGACTAATTAGGAGCGAAAATGTTGGTTCAAGAACTTTTTGGAGTTTAATAAAGTTATTTGGTAGTAGTAGTGTTGCAATTGACAACATACAAGAATTTTCTGTGCGAGGTGGGCGTTCTAAGCCAGTAAAGGTATTTTCTCAGAGTGATGCAAGTAAAGAACTTGAATTGTTGCAAAAGCATAATGCTCAGATTATTACCTATAAATCTCCAGAATATTCAAGGTTATTGTTAGAGATTTTTGATTGCCCGCCAATATTAAGTTATAAGGGCAATATCGGGTTATTAGCACACGAAAGATGTTTAGCAATTGTTGGAGCAAGAAATGCTTCAGTAAATGGTCGTGCCTTTGCTGCTAAAATTGCTAAGGAATTGACTGATGCAAATTATATAGTGGTTTCTGGACTTGCCAGAGGTGTTGATACAGCAGTGCATCAAGTAAATACCTCTAAAACAATAGGAGTTATAGCTGGAGGAATTGATTATGTTTATCCCCCAGAGAATGTTAAATTATTTGAGCAAATCCAACAAAATGGCTTGATAATTGCTGAATTACCAGTAGGTTCAAAACCACTTGGGCAACATTTTCCACAGCGTAATCGATTAATTTCTGGTATATCTCTTGGAACAGTAGTAATTGAGGCAAGTCTAAAATCTGGATCATTAATAACAGCAAGGTTTGCTTTAGAGCAAAATAGAGAAGTATTTGCCGTACCAGGATTCCCGCTGGATCCTAGGTGTCAGGGTACTAATAAACTTATCAAGGAAGGAGCTCATATGGTGGAATCTACTGAGGATATAGTGACTAACTTACCACATTTTACCAAGGTTGTTAGTAAATCTAAGGATATAGCAAATGATTCAGCTGAAAATAATCAGTTTAAATCGTTAAATATAAAATATGCTAATCTAATTACCAACGATATGCGTATGAGGGTTAAGGAGCTTTTATCTTCAACTCCTATAGATTTTGATTGTTTACATCAAACACAGCTACCTTTGCCGGCTATATATATGATAATATTAGAACTAGAATTGGCTGGAAAAATAACCAGATATCCTGGCAACAAGATATCTTTAATTTATAAATAAATATGAAATTAGTAATAGTAGAATCGCCGGCAAAGGCGAAAACGATAAATAAGTATCTGGATAGTGATTTTAAGGTTATTGCTTCGTTTGGACATATTAGAGATTTACCATCTAAAAATGGTTCAGTTCTGCCAAATGAAGATTTTGCCATGAAATATGTTATATCAGATAAAGCAGAAAAATATGTTGAAGCAATAACTAAGGATGCTGCCAAAGCTACAATGGTTTATCTAGCAACAGATCGAGACCGAGAAGGAGAAGCAATTGCCTGGCATGTTGCAGAAATAATAAAAGAAAAAAACTTGATTAAATCTAATGATTTCTTTAAGAGAGTAGCATTTGATGAGATTACCAAAAAAGCTATTTTACATGCAATGGACAACCCAAGAAATATTGATATTGATTTGGTTAATGCTCAACAAGCAAGGAGAGCATTGGATTATTTGGTAGGATTTACTTTATCACCGATATTATGGCGTAAATTGCCAGGATGTAGATCAGCAGGTAGAGTTCAGTCTGTAGCACTCCGACTTATTTGTGAGCGAGAAGATGAAATTGAGCATTTTAAATCGCAAGAATATTGGGATATTACCCTTAATGTTCTGAATAGTAATAAGGAACCGTTTTTAGCGAGATTAACTCATGTCAATGGTAATAAATTAGAGAAATTCTCAATTATTAATGAATTGGCAGCTAATGATCTAGTCAAAGAAATAAAATCAAAGAATTTTCACATTGCAGCTTTAGAAAAAAAGCAGCAAAAACGTCAGCCTCAACCGCCTTTCATTACTTCTTCGTTACAGCAAGAAGCAGCTCGAAAATTAGGGTTTACTGCTAAAAAAACTATGCAAATTGCTCAAAAGCTTTACGAAGGCATGGATATAGGTAATGAAACGATAGGTTTGATTACCTATATGAGAACTGATGGTACTACCCTTGCTAGTGAGGCTGTTGAACAAATACGTCAGTTGATACATAAGAATTTTGGTGATAAATATCTACCAGCTAGCCAGCGAGTTTATAAATCTAGAGCCAAGAATGCTCAAGAAGCTCATGAAGCTATTAGACCAACCAATGTTACTCTGTTACCAGAAAAATTAAAGGATACATTAGATAAAGATTATTATAGGCTTTACGACTTGATTTGGAAAAGAACGATAGCCTGCCAAATGGAAAATGTTATTATTGATTTGGTGGTCGCTCAGCTTGATACAGAAAATAAAGAATTCACCGCCAGGGCAACTGGTTCAATTATTGCCTTTGATGGTTTTTACAAAATTTATCGTGAGGGTCTAGATGATGAAACGGAAGAAGAAAATAGACTTCTACCATTACTACAAGAAGGAGAAAAATTAACTACAACTTCAGTGAATCCAGCACAGCATTTCACCGAACCACCACCAAGATATTCTGAAGCCAGTCTCGTCAAGAAGCTTGAAGAACTTGGGATTGGTCGTCCTTCTACTTATGCTTCTATTATATCAGTATTGCAAGATAGGAACTATGTGGTTGTTGAGAAAAAACGTTTCTTTCCAGAGGAATTAGGGCGTTTAGTGACAACATTTCTGACAGGGTTTTTCAAAAAATATGTTGAATATGATTTTACAGCTGATCTGGAGAATGATTTAGATGAAGTGGCAGAAGGTAAAATAGAATGGAAAAATTTACTAAAAAAATTCTGGGATGGGTTTAATAATAACGTAGAAATAGTTAGTGATAAGAAAATATCTGATATAATTCTTTATGTTGAACAAGCATTAGATTATCACCTATTTGGAGAAAAATCAGAAAGTAACAATTCGAAAAATTGCCCATCCTGTTCTACAGGGCAATTAGGTCTGAAACTTGGTAAGTTTGGAGCGTTTTTAGCTTGCAGTAACTATCCTGAATGTACTTTCAAAAAACAAATTACTTCGAAGAATAGTGATATTGTTGATATGGCTGAAGAGAACAAATTATTAGGAGTAGATAAAGAGGGTCATGATGTTTTATTAAAGAAAGGTCCATATGGTTTTTATGTACAGACTAGCAAACCAATTGCCAAGGGTGAAAAACCAAAGCGTGTGTCATTGCCACCGTCAGTAGCACAAAATGACGTGACTCTTAGTTTGGCTCTAAGGCTTCTTGAGTTACCGGTTAAGTTATGCCTGCACCCTGAATCTCATCAAGAGATTATACTGGGTATAGGTAGATATGGTCCGTATCTTAAATATCTTGATAGGTTTATTTCGATACCGAAAAGATACGATCCTTTTACCATCACATTAGAAACTGCTGTGGAAATAATTGAGGCTAGTAATAATAGGCTGAAGAATAAACCGGAAAAAGATACTGATAAGTCAGAAGTAGTGGTAACAGCAATTCCTAAAAAGAATATTAGGACAAGGACTGGTGCTGCAAAAAAAGTAACAAAAAAGAAAAGACTCCCTGCATAAGTCAATTTAGTTGGTGATTTTGTCGTCGAAACTCGCCTCCGCTCCGAACAATCGTCTATGTACGCTGCGGTGCTCGGCTTCGTTTCTCCTAAAAATCCCTCAACTATCTTTGACTTATGCAGGGAGTCTAAAAAAGCAAAATAAGCAGTTAGAAAATTATGAGAAAAGTTATCACAAGATTTGCCCCTTCACCAACTGGTATGTTGCATATAGGTAATAGTAGGACAGCTCTGATAAATTGGTTATATGCTAGAAAGCATAATGGCATATTTATTTTAAGGTTTGATGATACCGATCTTGAACGTAGCAAACAACAATACAAACATGCCATTGAAGAGGATTTTAAATTTTTAGGACTTAACTGGGATCAAACTTTTTGTCAATCTGATAGATTTGATAAGTATGAAGCGGTAAAAGCATTATTATTACAAAAAAATAAATTATATCCTTGTTTTGAGACCCAGGAAGAGCTGGAATTAAAGCGTAAGTTACAACTATCTAGAGGGCTTCCTCCAATATATGATCGTGCGGCTTTGAACCTTACTGAACAACAAATAAATGACTATATTAGTCAAGGAAGAAAACCACATTATCGATTCTTGGTATCGCATACTCCAATTATTTGGCAAGATATGATTAAGGGTGAAGTTAAATATGAAGGCAAGAATATTGGTGATCCGATAGTTATCAGAGAAGATAACAGTATGACTTATATGCTTTGTTCGGTTGTTGATGATATTGATTATGGCATTACCGATATTGTTCGGGGCGAGGATCATGTAACTAACACTGCCATTCATGTGCAAATGTTTGAAACTCTAGAGGCAGAGGTACCAAATTTTGCTCATCTTAGCCTAGTTATCAGTCGGGATGAAAAAATATCTAAAAGAATAGGGGGATTTGAGATTGCCTCTCTAAGGGATAAAATTGGATTAGAATCAATGGCAATTAATAGTTTCTTTAGTTTGCTTGGCTCATCATCGCCTATTATACCATTTAAAAATTTAGATGGGCTAATAAAAGAGTTTGACATTAATAATTTTTCTAAAAGTCCAACAACTTATTTACCAGAAGAGCTAGAGCGTTTAAATCATAAATTACTAATTAGCTTGAGTTTTGATGAAGTAAAAGATCGCTTAAAAGAGATTAAAGCTGAACAAATAAATGAGCAATTCTGGTTGGCAGTTAGAGGTAATTTACAAAAATTATACGAAATAAAAGATTGGTGGAATATTTGTTATTCCCCCTCTAAAGTTGAAGGATTAGATAAAGAGTTTTTAAAACAAGCAGCTACCTTATTAATAGACGAACCAATAACCATCGATAGTTGGAGCATATGGACTAAAAGAATTATGGAAATAACTGGTAAAAAAGGTAAAGAAGTATTCCTACCTTTAAGACTTGCTATAACGGGAATGACATCTGGACCAGAAATGTCAGTAATATTACCTCTGCTCAATAAAGATGAAATTACAAAAAGACTAACAAGTTGATTTTTCGGGTTGTTGAATGAATATAAATCAGCTCGCAATGACGTCTTGTACTTTAACTTTTTTCCGTGAACTCTCACAAATCATTTGAGTATGCATAGTTACAAATTAATATCAATTTGTAACTTGATTTTTCTTTTATAATCTTTCTCAAAACGCCTTACCATCAAATAGGCTAATATCACAAAGAAAATAAGATATATCATGGGGAATAATTTAAAGTTTAGATATCTCATTAATACTAGACATACATAATTTGCACTGCCAGACATCAACATTGACCCCATAGTATGACCAAGACTTATTGCCCGGTAGCGATCATTAACAGCGAAAGCTTTTACCATAGTACCATGGGCAAGAGCGTTGAAAGGGGCAACAAAACAAGCAAGCATTAAACAAGAGCCTAAAGCCAGATTAACCATTTGATAGTTAACAGAAATAATAAATAATAGACTAGCTACAAGAGTAGCAAATAGACTGATCTTAAACACTATCATTTGATTAAATCGATCAGCAAATAAGCCGGAAATAGGCATGGCAATTGCAAAACACATGACTATTAAAACTGAAAACGTACTCATAATAAAACTAGTTTGTGGTAGAACCATAGGTAAATATTGTTTCATAAAGGTAATAGGTAGTTGATGTGCCACTCCAAATCCACCAGCAAGAAATACTACCATCAAAATGATTCGCCACTGTTTGTTAACTAAAGAAGCTAGGCTTTGAACCCTTATTCCATTTGCTTGATTTTTCTTAAATTCTGGTGTTTCATCTAATTTACGACGGAAATATAGAGTAATTAAAGCTAAAGGTAAACTGATTAAAAAAGGAATACGCCAGCCCCAGTCTGGGAAAATATGAGCACTAAAAAAATTGGTTACCCCAATTCCTAGTAAAAATCCTAAAGCTCCAGTACAACGAGTTATCGCTGAAGCTGTATATCGGTATTTCTCCCCTAAATGTTCGATAACGTAAATAGCTGCTCCGTCATATTCTCCAGCTACAAAAATACCTTGCATAATGCGGCACAAAACCAAAATTACCGTACTCCAAACCCCAATAGACGAATATTCTGGCAAACACCCTATAACCATAGTAGGTATCACAATGCCTATTATAGTTATAGTTAATGCCGTCTTACGCCCATAAATATCTCCTATATAGCCAAAAATTAGCGAGCCAATAGGTTTTGATAGATATGCCATCGCATAAACAGCAAAAGCATTTATTAGACTAGTTATATAATCAGCATTCGGAAAAAATTTGACGGCAATAATTCCGGCGGAAAAACCGTATAAACTACAGTCATAATATTCAATAATCGTTCCTAAAAATGCTCCGATAATTTTATTTTTTGATTTTTTTTCACTTTTCATCTTATTTAAGCTCCTTCAGCTAGTAGTTTATTTTTCACTGAAGGTGATAAGTTAATATTAAGCTCCTTTAAAGCTTTTTCATCAATATAATCAGGAGCATTCATCAATAAATCTTCCGCCTGTTGATTTAGTGGAAAAGCTATCACCTCTCTAATATTGGTTGAATCGGTTAATAACATAACAATCCTATCTATGCCAGGGGCTATTCCACCATGTGGCGGAGCACCAAATTTAAATGCTCTGATCATTCCACCAAATCTTTTATCAACAATTTCTGGAGGATATCCAGCAATCTCAAAAGCTTTATACATTATTTCCGGTTTATGATTTCTAATTGCTCCACTAGATAATTCAATACCATTACAAACAATATCATATTGATATGCTTTAATGGCAAGTAGATCATCTATTGTTTTAGCTGATTCTAATATCTCCATACCACCTTGGGGCATAGAAAATGGATTATGGCTAAAATCTATTTTTTTAGTTTGCTCATTTAATTCATAAAATGGGAAATCTATTATCCAACAAAACTCAAAACAATCTTTTTTAAGTAAAGCTAAATCCTCGCCTAATTTAGTTCGAATCTTACCAGCAAGTTTAGAGGCTTTATCAACTTTATCACTAGTAAAGAAGACAGTATCACCATTTTGTAGATTTGCTAAAGACTTTAAGTTTAATAATTGTTCCTCTGTTAAAAATTTAACAATAGGCCCTTTAACTTGTCCATCTTCTAGAAACTGGATGTAACCAAGCCCACTTGCCCCCTCGGAAATTGCAAATTCTGCCATTTTATCAAAGAAGCTTCTCGGTAAAGTAGAAGTTTTAGGAGCTGGCACCGCTCTTACAACAGAGCCATTTTTTATATTTTCTTTAAAAATAGTAAAATTAGACTCTCTAAATAATTCGGTAACATCGGCAATGATTAGCGGATTTCTAAGGTCTGGCTTATCAGTACCATATTTTAACATTGCTTCTTCATATGGAATTTGGACAAAAGGGGTATTTGATACTGTCTTATCAGAAAATTTGCTAAATATTTCATACATCACCGGTTCAATAGTATTAAATATATCTTCCTGCGTAACAAAAGACATTTCTATATCCAATTGATAAAATTCACCTGGCGACCTATCAGCTCTTGCATCCTCATCTCTAAAACAAGGAGCTATCTGAAAATAACGATCAAATCCTGATACCATAAGCAATTGTTTGAATTGCTGAGGAGCTTGCGGTAAAGCATAAAATTTCCCAGGGTGTAATCGGCTGGGTACTAAGAAGTCCCTAGCCCCTTCTGGTGAACTGGCAGTTAAGATTGGTGTTTGAAATTCAGTAAAACCACCCTGCGTCATAATCTGACGTAGATGAGCAATAATTTGCGATCTTAGCATAATGTTATTATGCAACTTTTCACGCCTAAGATCTAGGAAACGATATTTTAACCTAGTTTCTTCGGGAGAAATTTGTTCAGAATTCACCAATAATGGTAGAGCTTCGGCATTAGACTCAATTATAAACTCACTTACCAATATTTCAATTTTACCTGTCGTTAATGAGTCATTTATTGTGTCATCAAGCCTTGCTACCACTTTACCGACAATAGTTATGACCGATTCATACCTTAACCGACTAGCAGCATCCATTAAACTTGGGTCTTGATCAGTAAATACTAACTGGCTGATACCAAAATGATCCCTAAGATCAATAAATACCAAATTACCATGATCCCTTCTTCTATGTACCCAGCCAGATAATTTTACTCTTTTTCCGACATCACTCAATCGCAATTCATTACAATTATGCGTTCTATATTTATGCATTTTACTCAACATATTTATTTTGTTTCTACCATTCCTAATATAGCAATATATCATAAAAATCAACTACACTAATAGATATATGCAAATTATTTGAAGAATTGTAAGCTATACTCTTCTGCTTTGAAGAATTGTTTTTTGAAAATATCAGGGACTCGCATACTATAGTACCCTACAATTTTTATTCTATAAGTATTACAACAGCATAAAAACGTCATTGCGAGAAGGCGTAGCCGACGAAGCAATTGTAAGTTAAAAGTATGGTATAATATATCCATTTATGGTCATTTTTGGCTCAACTATGTTGAGATTATTTAATAGCATTGCATTATTAATTCAAACTGATTACCATCAGTAACAATAATTTTTGTATCAGTGTTGTAGATAATTGGATCATTAACTCGTTCATGACCGAATCTATTGGTCTTAAATATTGGGATTTTTAAGGTAGCAGCAAAATCAGTAAGAGTCCTAATAATGGTCTCGTTATCATTTCCACAAGTTCCAAATATTATAGCGTTTACTCGTTCTAACAGCCCTGCTTGTTTTAAATGATATAAGATACGATCTAGTTGGTATGGCTTTGTATAAACATCTTCCAAGAAAAGTATCTTATTTGCCGTTTTTATTTGCCATGATGTACCTATAGATGTTTGTACAATGCTTAGATTACCGCCCGTAAGATTACCTGTAACGATTTTACTGGATTTTGCCGCAAGGTTAAGTGCTGATAATCCTTTAATTTTAGCTTGAGTTTCTTTACCAGAAATTATTTTTGCTATTTTTATAAAATTTTGACGATCTTTAGTTGGCTTAAGTATTTCAACGATACCATTACCATGAATTGTCTTCCACCCCCATTCTTGCGAAAAGAAAATATGTAAAGCTGTCATATCACTAAATCCTATAAAAAACTTTTCCTTTATCGGTTTCTTTAAGCGTTGCAAGTCAGGAATTAATTTGGCTGAACCATATCCCCCACGAAGAGCCCATATTACGTTATTTGATTGATCAGTTAAGGCCTTTTCCAAACATAATAATCTTGTTTGATCATCGGAAGAATGGAATAGGCTTTTTCCTTTAAAGCAATCATTTGGAATATTTAGTTTTAACGAAGCAATATTTCTCAAATTAGATAATAGTTCATTGCTGGCTCCTGAAGCGGGAGCAACAACAGTAATTTTTGTATCTTTCAATAAATTAATAAATTCTGCATTATTCTTGTTGAACTCTGAATTAGCAAATGCTGATAAGGACATAAAAATAACTGGTAGGAAGATTGTATGAATTGTTAGGAGCCTAATATGTAAAAGATAATTGTTAAATTTCATAGAGTAGTATACCTATTTATGATATGGATGGTTTTCTATTATGGTCTGAGTCCGATATATTTGCTCTAATAATATTATTTTTGCCATTTGATGGGGCATAGTCATTTTTGAAAGGCTAAGATGGATATTTGCTTGTTCAAGAATCGATTTATCTAAACCGAATGCACCGCCAATAATAAATTGTATATTTTTGCCTGATTGCAAATTATTTGCTATTAATTTTGTAAATTCATGACTATTATAACCATTACCAATAATGTTTAGTACTATTTTACAGGATTTTTCTTCTAAAAATTCATTAATTAATTTACCTTCAAATTGTTTGATTTGTTCAGCTGGTAATTTTTTTGAATAACAAATTTCTGTGGATTTTATATTATATTTTATCAATTTTTGATAATCTCTGGCAATTGGCTGATAATAATTATTAAGTTTACCAACGGAAATTATTTGTATTTGTCTCATTATTTTATTATTGATTAATTAATTTAATTATACACCATAAAAGTTATGCACTAAGTAAAAGTTAGAAAATTATATTGACTTTTTATATATTTTTAATTAAAATGTTAACGAGCTTTAATCTATACTTTAAGCAATTATGGCAACATATCTTGGCTATCAATAACATATAAAACTGACCTTAGCATAGTTAGCCAAAATAAGTATTTTTTATTTACCCACAAATTTATCCACAATTTATTCTGATTATTTGTCAAATATACTTGATTAGCTCTTCAGCAATATGCACAGCATTTAAAGCTGCTCCTTTACGTAAATTATCGGCTGTAATCCATAAATTAATGGTGTTTTTTTGACTATGATCTTGTCTAATTCGTGAGACATAGACCATATCCGTACCTACTACATCTTTGGGAGTGACATATTGTATTGGATCTAAATGACAATTAACCTCAATAGAGTCTGATTCTTTAAGAATCTCTTTTACTTCTTCCGCATTTATTGCCCCACTAAATTCAACATTAACTGAAATAGCATGACCAACAAACACCGGTACTCTAACACAAGTTACACTAGCTTTAGCATGTGTTCCTATAATTTTTTCTAATTCCAGGGCGATCTTAGATTCTTCACTAGTAGAACCATCTTTATTAAAGCTACCTATATGCGGGAATAAATTAAAAGCTATTTGATGTGGAAAAACTTTAGGTTCAATGTCCTTAAAAACATATTTTGCCTTGGTTTGTTCATACAGCTCTTCCATTCCTTTTTTGCCTGCTCCGGAAGCTGACTGATAGGTTGATATAACCAGTCTCTTAATCTTTACAGCATTATCCAAAGGCTTTAACGCGGTAGCTATAGGAACAGTACAACAATTTGGATTAGCTATAATATTTTTAATAGTATAATCTTTTAGGCTAGCCAGATTAGCTTCTGGAACTATCAAAGGAACATCAGGATCAAGTCTGAAAAATGATGATTTATCGATAACTACGCAGCCTTGCTTGGTAACCATGGGTATATATTTCTTTGATATTTCTGATCCGGCTGAAAAAAAAGCAATATCAATTTTACTAAAATCTACACTATCTATATCAGATATTTTTATAGTACCATCTCCAAAACTAACCTCTTTACCATTAGATTCACTCGATGCTATAGCATAGATATTATTAATTGGCAAACTTCTCTCAAATAAAATTTCTAGAGTTTCTCGTCCAACATTACCTGTTGCCCCAATCACTGCGATATTATATTTTTTTGTCATATTTACTTAACTTAATTGTTTTATCCATATAGTCAATTGATGAGAAGTTGGGGACATCAGTACCCTACAATTTTTATTCTATAAGTATTAAACAGCATAAAAACGTCATTGCGAGGATGCGTGAGTCGACGAAGCAATCCATATAGTCTTGATGTATCTATACTAATTCTTATGGATTGCTTTGTCGCTACTAAAGTAGCTCTGAGCCATGACACTTGGGCTGCATACATGTCATTGCGAGACCATGCAAGTAGGTCGTGGCAATCAACATATAATTAGATTAGACCCCTTGTACTTTAGCTTTTTTTCCGTGAACGATCACTTATAATTGCTGGTTTGTAAGTTCAAATCTCAACCTCTTACAAATTTTTCAGAAGGTAAATTTTCCATGAGATTTTTGGCTATTTCACTGTCTGACATACTATTATTTTTTGTAGATTGCATATATGTAGCTACCAATTCTACCATTTTATCGCAAAACTCAGACCGTAGCATTTGAGAAGCTTCTAGTTTCTGCCTATTCATTAAATCTATAGTCTCAAGTTTCTTGCTTTCTAGAAACTTATCAATTTCTGCGTTTTGTTGTTCAATTAGATTATTGGCAGTTTCTTTGCCATCTTTGAGCATTTCTTCTCTTAGAACCTCAATCTGTTGTATTTGTTTTACAGCATCTTCAAATAGTAAGGTCATATCTTCGTTAAGCTTTTGGGCTTCTAAGACTTGGTTTTTGATAGCAACAATTTTGTCATCTAATGATTTTAAAATTATATTTTTTATCGGTCTATAGACTAAATATACAAAAATTAGGAAGCAAATAGCCAGCCAAAATCTTTCGTCAAATAATTGTATCATTTTATCCCATTATTTTATCTTTTTGTAAGACTTTTTTAGTAATTCTATATCAGCCTGTTGATTAGTAATTTTTTGAATTAATAATTTTGCTAAATTGACACATGCATCATTTTCATCAAGCCAAAAAGATTTATTAATTGTTTCTATGTCATGACGATTATTTTCAATTTGTACTTTCAATTCATTATGGAGCTGCTTTTTTTTTGACAAAAAAGCAGCTTCCATCGCATCTTTAGCTTCTTTCTTAATATTTTCTACGATATTTGATGTTTCTTCCAGCTTACTAGCATATTGCTTGTGCAGACTATCAGCTTTTGCTGCAAGATCTTCTGCACTAGCAACATTAGTATCTATATAATCTTTCCTATTCTTAAGAATTTTTTCAGTTAACGGTACGATGAACTTATGAACTAGAAGGTATAAGAAACTGAAAGCAACTACCAACCAAAAGATTTGTGAATAATAAAAAACAACGTCAAACTGAGGCATAGTTATCTTAAATAAATATTAGCAAAATTGCAATTACAAATGAGAATAAACCCATAGCCTCAGTAAGCCCTGCACCAATTAATGCTACTTTTTGTAATTGTTCAGCAGCTGAAGGGTTACGAGCAATTGAAGTTAGCAATGCACTGAATATATTACCGACACCAATGGCGGCACCTAGCATACCAATAGCCATAAGACCTACACCAATAAATTTTAGAGACGTTATGTCCATATTATATAAACTCCTAATAAAAATTTCTAATGTGAATTTACAGCATCATTCAAATATACACAAGCAAGAATTGTAAATATATAAGCTTGAAGTATTGCTATAAAAATTTCAAATCCAATAAGGATAACAATTAGGGGGATTGGTAAGAATTTAAGGAAAATCATTAATGAAACTATAAATCCTGCCATCACCTTTAATAATACATGTCCTGCCATCATGTTAGCCGCTAATCTTAAAGATAAACTTATGGGTCTTGCTAAATATGCAAATAATTCTATTACGATCATCAGCGGAGCTAACCAAATAGGCGTACCTTTAGGTAAAAATATTGATAAAAAATGCAGACCATGATTAATAAAACCAATAATTGTCACCATAAAAAATATCATAATTGCTAAGGCGAAGGTTACCGCTATATGGCTAGTAACAGTGAATCCGTAAGGGATCATTCCAAGTAAGTTACATAATAAAATAAACATAAACAAGGTAAAAATAAATGGTATGAACTTACGCCCCTTCTCTCCAACATTTTGATTTAACGTCACTGTAATTATATCATAAATTATTTCAGCACTAAGCTGTAATCTAGACGGAATAATTTTTTCTGATTTTAAAGCTAAATAAAAATACAACAGAGCTATAACCCCAGCAAGTACCATATACAAACTGGAATTGGTAAAACTAATATCAAAACCAAATAAGTTAATTTCTACTAGTTTCTTTATTGCAAATTGATCTAAAGGACTATGGGACATTATTTCTTATATTTAATTTTTGCCAAATTATTCTAAAACCTGCAAGCATTCCTATCAATAAGAATATTATAATACAAAATGGTTTAGAATGAAACAATTTATCTAATGTAAAACCAACAATTAACCCCAACATCACGCTAGAAACCAAATCTAATGCAATAGCAAACGCATCAATTTGTTTTTCTGGATTAAGCTTAGGACATCGAGGATTATTTGTTTTAAGTTTCTTAACTCTTTCTTGAATATCTTTTAATTCTTCTAATTTTTTTTGTTCCACATGTATATATTCCTATCATTTAGGTATAGGGTGAGTAGTAGAGTTTTCCAACGCTTTATCAATTGTCTTAGAGATAGTTTGTAAATCATAGCCGCTGGTCTGTATGCCATTAACAAAGAATGCAGGTGTACCAACAAAATTTGGGACACTAGCAGCAAGGTTAGTATTGGCAAGTAATATTTCAACAATCTGGTTATTATTAAGACATTTAGCATAAGTTTCTGCTGACATTCCGCCAATTTGAGCTATATTTGTTAGCAATTCACGATATCTATTACTGCTTCCCCATTTATCTTGTTGCGACAATATTACACTTTGGAATTTAAGAAAACTATCTGTATTATTTTGACAGCGCTGTAAAATTGCTGCATCTAAATCCTGTTTATTACCAATAAATTCACGAATTATGTAAGCAATTTTATTAGTGTCAATATATTTTTCTTTAAGTTTCGGTAAAATTGTGTCATGGTAATAAGCGCAATGTGGACAAGTTGGAGAATAATACTCAACTACCACTACATTTGCCTTAACATTACCAAGAACTATATCATTTTGGCTAACATTGAACGTTGGCTTATAAGGCATATGTTGTATGCTAGCAACCTGTGCATCAGTTTTTACATCAGCAGATTCAGCTTTTGCAGAATTATTTGTTGTCCCTAAAGGCTCCTCCTTATCAGTTGAAGTCGCAGGGTCTTGCTGGTCTACTTTCTGATTATCTACTATTATGTCTAATTTATCATTAGCAGGGTTGTCATTATTTTCTTGTTTTACCGCCTCTGCCTGAATCACCTCGACCTTATTATCAGGTTGCTTGTTTTCATTATTAGATTTATCATTTTCTTCTGAACATGATATTAACAATAATGAAACTATGACTATAAGGATATTATGCATAAGTCTGGATATACTTTTTAAGTTAAATTAAAATACAAATATTATATAAATATAAAGTTTCACTTACCTTTAAGCAATAAAAAATGTGAGCGTTTACGGTTTTTTTGCTATTTTCTTATTGATAAATATAAAATCTGAGTCGCCAAGCGTCTATTAGCGAGGAGTGCGGGAACCGCACGATGAAGCAATCTAAAAAAGTGATTAGAAATTGCTTCGTCGGCTACGCCTTCTCGCAATGACGTTTTGTACTTTCACTTTCTTTCCGTGAACACTCATCCGTTACGGTTAACTAATAGTCATGAAGCTGGCATCTTCTAGCCATAAAATTTTGCAAATAATTTCATTGTTAGGATACAGCTTGGCTAATAGATGTCGGTAAAAATTCAATTGATCAATATAAGACTCCTTAACTAGTTGACAATTTTTAGGTGGATTAGCATCAGATTTATAATCAATAATGGTTAACTTTCCCTTATCGATGGCAAGTAAATCAATCCTTCCTATCTTAACACCATCATTTAGATTTATCCCTATCGGTACTTCAGTTTTTAGCTCTTGAGAAATAAGTGCCATAAATTCTAGATTATTCAGTAACTTGTCAATATTTTTGTGAATTTTTTCTTGTAACATTGTTGGTAATTTACCAATAAATGGATGGGTGTTCATACTAGAAAAATCATTAATCTTTACGGCATCTTCTAGAATTTTATGAAATATCCTACCATATTCCAAATGATCATTAACTATAAGAGGCGAATTAACTGAATAATTTTGCTTGGCACCTTTGGTGGTTTTATTAATAACAGAAAGATTTGGTAGCCATTCTATCAACTTCTTGTCAGCTATTGGGTCATTGTCACTTTCTTTAATGTCCTCCTTATTTTCACCAGGAAGGTAACCTGTGTACTCTTTAGTTGTTTCATAAACTATAACTCCATTTTCATATAGTTTACCATGCATATTCATTACTCTAGAGACTAACTCATACCAACAATCTTGTGGCAGCTTATTACTATTTGACTGATAACCACATATCACTAAATGATCTTCTGCTCTGGTCATTGCCACATAAAGTAGTCTGATATATTCTTGTAAGTCTTTTTGTTGTTCCTGTTCCTTGAGAGCTTTAAAAAATTCTGGGCTATTAGATGATTGGGGGACAGAGAACATTTTATAGTCAATTGATGAGGAGTTGGTGACGTCGTCGCTCAATGCTCGCCTATTACTTATAGGCGTCGCTCCATCGCTCCTAGCACTAACTCCTCCTGAATTGACTATACCATCTTGATCCCAGATAAATTTATTGCTATTAGTTGGCACTGAGCTAGTATCACACAGGATAACAATAGGTGCTTGTAGCCCTTTAGAAGCATGGACGGTCATAACTTTTATCTTACTTGACGATTCTAAGTTCCTTTTAATATCAATTTTGTTATTTTCAAACCAATAAACAAAGTTTTGCAGTGAGCTATCGATATTATTAGCATAATTTATACTTAAATATATCAATTCATTTATTACATCATTACTATCAAATCCATTAGATTCAACTAGAATTTTTCTAATATCCCAACAATCGACAATCAATGAGAAAAAATTTCCACAATTGGCAACTTTGTATATTTGTAAAAAATAACATAGTTTATTATATATATTTGTATATTCTGGTATATTTTGCAGATATTCCCATATAGAATTTTTGCCACGAGAAATTGCAAGCAACTGTAGTTCTTGTTCACCCATGCCGATTATTGGGGATTTTAATAGACCAATCAAATTCAAATCGTCTTGAGGTAGTAGCACAAATTTTGCTATGGCTATTAAGTCTAATACTGACAAACTTTTATCTAAAGTGATTCGGTCAACATCTTCTACTTGTAAACCATGTTGCTTAAGACAATTAATAACTTCAAAAACCAACTCATCTCTCTTACGTACCAAAATCATAAAATCTGATTCTTTAACTTCAGAATTAGTAGCATGTAGAATTTTTTGGCTTGCTATCTGACTTTTTATAAAATTAGCGATTTGTTCCGCAAGTACTTGCTGAGCAGATTTGGATTTATTATGCTCTTCTGGTAAGGGCCAAAATAATTTAGTCTCTTTCTCTCCTCTAACTATTGGCCAGAGTTCTACTATACCTTTATCATTTTGACGAAATGGCAAAATTTTAGGATTCTCAGAGGTAAATAATTGAGGGGTAGTGTTTTTAATTTGTTGTAAAATTAGATAGACAATATCGATAATTTTTTCAGTAGACCTATATGACCATTCAAGAGTAATATTTTTGAAATTCTTATTTGCCTCAGAGAATTTTTTACATAAATTTGCATTAACAGAATTAAAAGAGCTAAGATTTGCTCCTTGGAAGCTAAAAATCGACTGTTTTTCATCGCCTACGACAAAAATAGTACTCTTTTTATGCTTAGTGGTAGAATAAAACTCTGCTATAATTGCAGTGATAATGCTCCATTGTTCAGGGCTAGTATCTTGTGCTTCATCAACAAGCAAATGCTCAATCCCACCATCAAGTTTATATGACACCCAATTTTTGGTAGTATCATCTGTTAATAATAATTGGGTTAAATAAATTAAATCATCATAATCCAGTAAGCTGTTCTCAGTTTTGTAGGACTCATATTTATCAAGAAAAATTTTTGCTAAATTACACAACAAATTTGAATAATTTTCCATATCTTGCACTTTAGTTTGTTGCTCTAACTGAAAAACTTTTTCTTGAATATATTCAAGTTCATTCAATAATTTTGGATAGTTTGTTGCTATAGATTTAGACAGCATATTCTTACGCTTAGTACCTTCTTTAGTAAGAAAAAATAGTTGAATTTCTTGATCTAGGTTAATAGCTATTGAGTATTTTGCAAGTAATTGCCGAGCCTTGCCATAAATACTTGGTAATTGTCCAGGAATACAGGAACTAATAGTTTGATGTTCTTTGTAATCCACTTGCTTAGCAAATAGTTTCTTAAACTTAATCTTTTGCTGGATTATTTCAGAGAAAATATCATTGATAGTTACTTCATGGAAGTTTGTCAAAAAGAAACTAATCAGCTCGTTATAAGTTGGATCTAAATAAATTTGGTTTCTTATTTTGTTAATAACCCCTTGTGCTGTAATATCATCAAGAATCTGAAATTCTGGATTGATACTCGATTCTAAAGGAAATAATTTAAGCATCTTTTGACAAAAAGCATGAATAGTATAAATGTTAATCCCATCTTCAGAGTTTAGTAGCCTGTAATATAAAGTCTTGGTATATTGCACCTCACTTTCTAAAGGCTCCCTAGTAAGCAATAAACCTAACTCTTTAGTCAATTTAGTAGTTCCATCTACAGCAAATCTAGCAAGTTTACTTCTAATTCTACTCTGCATTTCAAGGGCAGCTGCATTAGTAAAAGTTAAGCATAAGATTTTGTTAAATGGAGTCCCACTAATTAGTAATCTGAGTACTCTATCTGTTAGGATTTTGGTTTTGCCTGTGCCAGCTGAGGCAGAGACCCAAACAGAATATTGTGGGTCTGATGCTTGTTGTTGTAATTCATTCATTTTATAAAAGGAATCCTATTATTTAAAGCAGAAAAGTATACATATCTTAATCTATTTTTCTTTCGCCCATAAATCCATATCATATTGTTTACAATACTCAAACATAGATACAGTATTAGGATGATTTATGCCAAACTCCTTGACTTGCGGTTTACCAAAAAATTTATAACTAAATAAGTTTTTTGCTTTACATGCAGCTTTAGCTCCTTGACTATATAAATAACTAACATATGCCATATTTTTACGATTATCTCTATATAAGTAATAATATATGGTATAAGCTTTATTATAGGATTCTATTGCTGATTTTATATTATCTTGGGTAAATAGAATATCACCTTGCACTACATACATAGCAGCTAAATCTGGATCTTCCAAATAATCTGCATTTTTGGGGTTTCTACGTTCATCGACTAGAAATATGGAGATAGCCTTGTTAACATGTTCTGAGGCTTGATTTAGCATGCCTAATCCTAATTCACTTCTTGCCATTACACTATAAATACAACCAAGTACTTCAGGATCTTTGCAATGTTTACATAAATTATACAATTTCTTAGCTTGCTCATATGCTTCTTGGTATTTTCCAAGATAATTTAATATTTCTATTTTAAGTGTATAAAGAGGTATAAAAAATAGATCATCAGGACTTAGACCATTTTTAATGAAATTTTCTATAGTTTTACTATTTTGTTCTAATGACTCAGTATACTTTCCTTGTATAAATAATAACTGTGCTTTAAGTATATGTATATAGCTTAGTTCACTTTGATCCATTAAACCTTCACTAGACATTTTTTCCATAATTTGAATGTTTTTTTCGGCTTCTTGAACCTGCCCTAAAATAATATTACATATTGCTAAATTATAGAATAAAGTCCATTTGTAAGATTCATAACCTGCAACATTCTCAAATATTTCTTGTCCTATTATAAAACATTCTCTTGCCGCCCTATAATTAGAATAACTTATATGATAAAGACCTATTGTTTGCATATACCTTATATATGTATATTTTTCATCATTATTCATTAACCATAATTTAAATTTTCCTTCCTGATCAGCTTTATTAAACTAAATAGCCTTCTTTGCTACAATAGAATAATTAAGAGAATTATGATATTGAACCATTATTTGCAAATTAAGAGCCATAATTTTATATATATTTATATTATACTTTTCTGAATTCCTTAAAATTATTTCAAGATTTTCTTGTATAGTTTTAGCATTTCTAAAAATACGAGCTTTTAGTGGATTCTTTGGTATATAATTCATTAATTTGGTAATAATATCCTCTAAATAAGATTTATTATTCCTGCTACCATTAATCTCTGCTATTTTTTGGACTATAATATCATGCGTTTCAAAGATCGGATTAGCTTCCTGTGGGTCAATATTAGATATTAAGGCAAATTTAGACAATTGATAAATATCATCATTTATGGTACTTTGATCATCCGTAATAAAACTTAGTAATTCTTTTGAAAAACCTTGATTATTTATTAAGGAGATTTTATTTAATAAATTTCTAGCACTTGGTTTTAATTGATTGATAGTTAATATAATGTTCGATTTAATTCTATCTGTTGATTGTTGAATTTTCTCCTTATATTTGGCTTTATCTAAACCTTTCACATTATTTAATAATTGTATCCCTTGTACTGTCATGATAGGATAACCAGCAAATTCTTCGCTCAAGAATTCTACTACCTTTGGATCATTATTTTCTAAAATATTGTTAGCAAGAATACTGACGTCGTTTTTTGCAAGGGCAGTCATTTTGACTATATTCAGTAATATTTCACTATCTTGGGAACAAAATATAACATGCCCATTATTTTCCCAATCAACAAATTCCTGAACTTTCTTATTTTCACTTACCTTCAGATTATCAAATATTATTAACCATTTATCTTGACTCGATAAATAGCTCATTATTTCTTTTCGTACTAATACAATATCTTCTGGTATTAGAGTAGATTTAGTAGAGTTATTAACCGTACTATTAATAGCTTTGACTAGCTTTAGTAGTTCTTGATTAATATCTAAATTACAGTCAATAAACCAAATAAGTTTATAGTTATTTTGATTTTCATAACAATACATTCTAGCAAGTTGGGTTTTTCCCATGCCGCTGGTGCCTATAATACTTGCTTGTCGATATTTAATTAAGTTATTTGTAAGCAAAGCTAGTTGTTTAACATGATCAACAAAATAAGTAACTGGTGCAACAAAATTAAATACCTGGCTAGATATTTGATTCTGGGCAAATGAATTAAGGGGAGTTATAAATAATATTAATATTATTAAATATCTATATATAAAATCTAGTTTCCTTTTGTCCATAAATCCATATCATATTGTTTACAATACTCAAACATAGATACAGTATTGGGGTGATCTACTCCGAATTCCTTTACTTGTGGTTTACCAAAAAACTTGTAACTATGCAAATCTCTTGCTTTACATGCAGCTTTCGACCCATGATTATATAAATAACTAACTTGAGCCACATTTTTCCGATTATCCTTATATAAATAATAATATATGGTATAAGCCTTATTATAGGATTTTATTGCTTCTTTTATGTTATCTTGAGCAAATAAAATATCACCTTGTGCTACATAACTAGCCGCTAAATCTGGATCTTCCGAATAATCTGCCCCTTTGGGATTCCTACGTTCATCGTCTAAAAATATGGAGATAGCCTTATTAACATGATCTGAGGCTTGGTCTAGTTTACCTAGCCCTAACTCACTTCTTGCCATTTGGGTAAAAATCCAACCTAATATTGCAGGAGGTACTTTTTGGGAAGATTCACACAAATTGTATAATCTCTCAACTTGAACATATGCTTCTTGGTATTCTTCAAGATAATTCAATGTCTCTACTTTAAATAAATAAGGATTAATAAGAAATAGGTCATTAGGACTTAGCCCATTTTTAATACATAGTTCTATAATTTTATTAACTTGCTCTAATGATTCAGTATATTTTCCTTGCACAAATAATGATATTCCCTTAACACTATATATATATCCTAAGTCACTTTTATTTACTAAACCTTCATTAAACATTTTTTCTATAATTTGAATATTTTTTTCTGTTTCTTGAACTTGTCCTAATGCAATATTACACATTGCTAAAGCAAAAAATAGATACCCTTTTGAAGACTCATCCCCTTTCACATTATCGAATATTTCTTTTGCTCTTATAAAATATTTTATTGCCATCCTATAATTAAAATAACCTCTATGATAATCACCTATTGCTTTTATATACCTTGCATATGTACATTTTTCATCATTATTCATTAACTATAATTTAAATTTTCCTTGCTGATCAGCTTCGTTAAACCAGTTAACCTTTTTTTCTGCGTCATAATAATTAAGAGAATTGTGATATTGAACCATTAATTGTAAATTAAGTTCCATAAGTTTATGTATATTTGATTTATATCTTTCTGAATTTTTTAAAATTATTTCAAGATTTTCTTGTATAGTTTTAGCACTTCTGAAAATACGACCCTGTAATATATTCTTTGGTACATAATTCATTAATTTAGTAATGATGTCATCTAAATAAGCTTTATTATTCCTGCTACCATTAATCTCTGCTATTTTTTGGACTATAATATCATGCGTTTCAAAGATCGGATTAGCTTCCTGTGGGTCAATATTAGATATTAAGGCAAATTTAGACAATTGGTAAAGATCATCATTCAATGTACTTTGATCATCAGTAATAAAACTTAGTAATTCTTTTGAAAAACCTTGATTATTTATTAAAGCTATTTTATTTAATAATTTTCTAGCATTTGGTTTTAATTCATTGATAATTAACATAATGTTCAATTGAATTCTATCTGTTGATTGTTGAATTTTTTCCTTATACCCGGCTTTATCTAAACCTTTTACATTATTTAATAATTGTACCCCTTGTACTATCATGATAGGATACCCAGCAAATTCTTCGCTCAAGAATTCTACTACCTTTGGATCATTATTTTCTAAAATATTGTTAGCAAGAATACTAACGTCACTTTTTGCAAAGGCAGTCATTTGGGCTATATTCGGTAATATTTCACTATCTTGGGAACAAAATATAACATGCCAATTATTTTCCCAATCAACGAACTCCTGAACTTTCTTATTTTTACCTACCTTTAGATTATCAAATATCAGTAACCATTTATCTTGATTTGATAAATAATTCATTAGTTCTTTTCGGACTAATCTTATATCTTCTGATATTAGATTAGATTTAGTAGAGTTATTAGCCGTACTATTAATAGCTTTGACTAGCTTTAGTAGTTCTTGATTAATATCTAAATTACAGTCAATAAACCAAATAAGTTTATAGTTATTTTGATTTTCATAACAATACATTCTAGCAAGTTGGGTTTTTCCCATGCCGCTGGTGCCTATAATACTTGCTTGTCGATATTTAATTAAGTTATTTGTAAGCAAAGCTAGTTGTTTAACATGATCGACAAAATAAGTAACTGGTGCAACAAAATTAGATACCTGGCTAGATATTTGATTCTGGGCAAATGAATTAAGAGGCATTATTAATAATATTAATATTATTAAATATCTATATATAAAATCTAGTTTCCTTTTGTCCATAAATCCATATCATATTGTTTACAATACTCAAACATAGATACAGTATTGGGGTGATCTACTCCGAATTCCTTTACTTGTGGTTTACCAAAAAATTTATAACTAAATAAATTTTTTGCTTTACATGCAGCTTTTGCTCCTTGGCTATATAAATAACTAACCTGAGCTACATTTTTACGATTATCCCTATATAAGTAATAATATATGGTATAAGCTTTATTATAGGACTCTATTGCTGCTTTTATGTTATCTTGAGCAAATAAAATATCACCTTGCACTACATAGCTTCCTGCTAGCTCTGAATCTTCCGAATAATCTGCATTTTTAGGATTCTTACGTTCATCGGCTAAAAATATGGAGATAGCCTGGTTAACATGCTCTGAAGCTTGATCTAGCATGCCTAATCCTAACTCACTTCTTGCCATTATACTATAAATACAACCAAGTGCTTCAGGAGTTTTGCAATGTTTACATAAATTAAGTAATTTTTTAGTTTGAGCATATGCTTGTTGGTATTCTTCAAAATAATTTAATATTTCTATTTTAATTAGATAATGAGGCATAAGCAATAGATCATCAGGATTTAGCCCATTTTTAATGAATGTTTCTATAGATTTATTATCTTGCTCTAATGATTCAGTATATTTCCCTTGTATAAATAATAACCTTGCCTTAGCCCCATGTATATAACCTAGGTCACTTTTATCAATCAAGCCTTCATTAAACATTTTTTCTATAATTTGAATGTTTTTTTCTGTTTCTTGAACCTGTCCTAACATAATATTACATATTGCTAAATTATGAAATAAAGTCCATTTGTATGACTCATAACCTTGCAAATTATTAGATATTTCTTGTGATCTTACAAAATATTTTATTGCCATCCTATGATTAGAATTCAAACTATGATACACAGCTGCTCCTTGTAGGTACTTCGCATATGCATATTTCTCATCATTATTCATCAACCATAATTTAAACTTACCAGTACCTTGTTGATCATTTTTATTAAACCAATTAACTAATCTTTCTGCATTACGGTAATCGAAATAAGTAGTATATTGCGGCATTAGGTGTATATTTAGTTGCAGAAGTTTATATATATTTGAATTATATTTTTCAGCATTTCTAGCAAGTATTTCAAGATTTTCATATATAGTTTTCGATTTTCTGAAAATCTGGGATTTTATAATGCTCTTTGGTATACAACTCATTAGTTGAGTAATAATATCCTCTAAATAAATTTTATTATTCTGATTACCATTAATTTCAGTTATTTTTTGAGCAACAACATCGTGCATTTCAAAGATCGGATTAGTGTCATTATGGTCAATATTAGATATTAAGGCAAATTTAGACAATTGGTAAAGAACATCATTCAATGTACTTTGATCATCAGTAATAAAACTTAGTAATTCTTTTGAAAAACTTTGATTATTTATTAAAGCTATTTTATTTAATAATTTTCTAGCATTTGGTTTTAATTCATTGATAATTAACATAATGTTCAATTGAATTCTATCTGTTGATTGTTGAATTTTTTCCTTATACCCGGCTTTATCTAAACCTTTTACATTATTTAATAATTGTACCCCTTGTACTATCATGATAGGATACCCAGCAAATTCTTCGCTCAAGAATTCTACTACCTTTGGATCATTATTTTCTAAAATATTGTTAGCAAGAATACTAACGTCACTTTTTGCAAAGGCAGTCATTTGGACTATATTCGGTAATATTTCACTATCTTGGGAACAAAATATAACATGCCCATTATTTTCCCAATCAACGAACTCCTGAACTTTCTTATTTTTACCTACCTTTAGATTATCAAATATCAGTAACCATTTATCTTGATTTGATAAATAATTCATTAGTTCTTTTCGGACTAATCTTATATCTTCTGATATTAGATTAGATTTAGTAGAGTTATTAGCCGTACTATTAATAGCTTTGGCTAGCTTTAGTAGTTCTTGATTAATATCTAAATTACAATCAATAAACCAAATAAGTTTATAGTCATTTTGATTCTCATAACAATACATTCTAGCAAGTTGGGTTTTTCCCATGCCACTGGTTCCTATAATACTTGCCTGTCGATATTTAATTAAATTAGTCTTAAGTAGATTTAATTGTTTGATATGATCGACAAAATAAGTAACTGGTGTAACAAAATTAGATATTTGTTGTTGAGCAAATGAAGTATGCGGCAGTATTAATAATATTAATATTATAAAATATTTATTCATTTTTTTGCTCCTAGTGAATGGTTTCAGGAAAATTACATTACTATTTGTTATCTTTGGTTTGTTCATTCATATTTTTTCTTATCTCAATTTATTTAACTATATTCTTCAACTATTGGCTTTATAGCAGTATATCCCAGAATAGTTTAGAAGTCGTAGAAAAAACAACCATCGTCATTGCGAGATCACGTAGTGGTCGTGGCAATCCCTTAACTATTTGCCCAAGGCTTCTTCAAGTAATTTTTCTTGCTGCTCATTATGTATGTTAAGTGCACCAACGGCAGGTGAAGCAGATTCATTTCTACCAACATATTTAAATTGATTATTAATTGACATATCTTTTAGGGTGTCATTTAAGTGGTCTTTAATGAAATTCCACGCTCCCATATTTTTAGATTCTTCTTGACACCAAATAAACTCCTTAGCCTTATTATATTTACCTAATATTTTAATGATAACATCTTTTTCAAACGGATATAATTGCTCAACTCTAATAATTACCATATCTGAAATAGTTTTTGCTTCTCTTTTTTCTAATAAATCATAATATACCTTGCCACTACATAATATAACTCGTGTTACTTCCTTGGCATTTATCGTCTCATTAATTTCGTCTAGTACAGGTACAAAGCTTGTATTCTCATCAATATGCGATAGAGGGGATACAGCCATTTTATGTCTTAATAAAGATTTTGGTGACATTACTATTAGTGGTTTACGAATATTACTGTATATTTGACGACGTAATAAATGAAAAAATGAGGCTGGGGTTGTAGGATAGGTAACTTGAATATTATCTTCAGCAGCAAGCTGTAAAAATCTCTCAAATCTTGCAGAACTATGCTCTGGACCTTGCCCTTCCAATCCGTGTGGTAGTAGCACTACTATACCACTCATTCTGAGCCATTTGTTTTCACTACTGGAAATGAATTGGTCAAAAATTATTTGAGCTCCGTTAGCGAAATCGCCAAACTGAGCTTCCCAAATTACTAAATTTTTTGGATTAACTAATGAATAGCCATACTCAAAACCTAAAACCGCATATTCAGATAAATTACTGTTAGCAATTTCAAAGTTTGCTTGACTTTGCGATAAATTATTTAATGGTGTATAAGTACTACCATCTACCTGACTATGCAATACTGCATGGCGGTGAGAGAAAGTGCCACGCTCAGAATCCTGACCAGTAAAACGTATTCTGGTACCTGAATTTAATAGACTGGCAAATGCTAATTGCTCTGCAGTTGCCCAATCGATGGGTTTATCTTGCTTTAAAATATTTGCTCTTAATTCAAATAATTTTACAAGTTTAGGATTTAAAGGGAAATCTTTTGGTATTTGACAAAGCCTTATACCAAGCTCTTTTAAAGTATTTTTACTAACACCAGTAGAGAGTATTTTAGCATTTGACCTAGTGTAACCAGACCATAACCCCTCTAAGTACTGAGCTTGTGGTTGATAATTTTTGGCATGTTCATATTCTTGGTCTAATTTTAGTTTAAATTGTTCTTTTAACGTCGGAAAATGATTTTGGTCAATTATTCCGTCTGCCATCAGTTCATTGGCAAAAACTGTTGCTGGGGATTGTTTATTTTTTATTACATTATACATAGCACCTTGAGTATACATAGGCTCATCACCTTCATTATGACCGTATTTACGATAGCATATGATCTCAATGACTATATCTCTAGCAAATTTATGTCGGTAATTCACTGCCATATTAGTAGCTTTGAGTACAGCTTGAATATTATCACCATTTACATGTAAAATTGGACTATTAATTATTTTAGCAAATTCAGTAGAATATCTACTTGGTCTGGTATCATAACTATTTGTTGTAAAGCCAAGCTGATTATTAATAACAAAGTGAATAGTTCCACCAACATGATAAGCCTTTAAATTCGACATAAATAAACTTTCAGCTACTACACCTTGACCACAAAAAGCAGTATCACCATGCACTAAAATACCCATTACTTTTTGACGATTAACATCTTGAATGTTGTCCTGTTTTGCTCGTACTTTACCAGCTACCACTGAGTTTATCGCTTCTAAATGTGAAGGATTATCTGCCATAGAGAGGTGAACCTTAGATTGACCTCTTATTCGATCTGACGAATAGCCAATATGATATTTTACATCACTCGAAATACCTAAATTATTTGACAAGATACTGCCAGTCATAAATCCAGATAGAATAGCTTTATAAGGTTTAGTCATTACCTTAGTTAAGGTACTAAGTCTTCCTCGATGTGCCATACCTATTACGACATCTTCTACTCCATGAACAATAGACATATCTATAGCTTTATCTATAGCTACTACAGCTGCCTCTCCCCCCTCTACTGAGAAACGCTTCGCCCCAGGAAATTTTGTGTGTAGATATTGTTCAAATCCCTCAATTTCCACTAGATCTTGTAGTATATCCTTCTTATCTTGTGTTAATACATTAAAAGTTTGAATGTTACTTTCCATTTGTTCACAAAGCCAGGTTCTTTCATCTTCATTTGTCACATGATCAAACTCTATAGCAATATCTTTAGCATAAGTTTGATCGAGCAAATTAACCAGTTCACTAACTGCACATGATTTTATTCCAAAAAATTGATCATCAATTTCTATAATATTATTCAACTGATCTTTAGTAAAACCAAAATCTTCTATATTAAGCTTCAACTGACTTTTAGTTTTAAGAGCTTCAAGATTCAATGGATCTAGTTTTACTAAATAATGTCCATATTTGCGATAGCTGGCAATCAGCATTTTTACTCTGAGCTTGTTAGTAACAGTAGAAAAATCCGTATCAAGCCCCCCCCCTCTTTCACAAGGCGAAGTGATAATATGAGCAATGCTTTTTGTAACCTGATGGCTATTATTATTTTCAATATTTTGGAAATAATTTTGCCAGCTTTTATCAACTGCTGTATGATCTGATAAATATAGTTGATATAATTCTTCTATAAAGATAGCATTGCTACCAAATAAAAAGCTGGTTTGTTTAAAGTTTTTGTCCATAACTCCTTATTCCTGATTAGGTTATGTCTATAAGCATAACAGATTTTTTTGCTCCACTAATAGCTGTGTTCATTTTTTTTGCGGTATTGCTTATTTTTTTTCATTGACCACTACGTGGTCTTGCTATAGGCACATACGTCATTGCGAGCCACCGTAGGTGGCGTGGCAATCCATTTTTAATCATTTCTGGATTGCTTCGTCGACCTTACGGTCTCCTCGCAATGACGGTTTCTCAATTATTGTTTTCTTAAACTGATGCTTATGCGTCATTGCGAGCGAATGTACGTGAGCATGGCAATCCATGAAGCTTGTTATATTGCTTCGTCGGCTCATGCCTCTTTGTCACGACACCAAATCTGCTGCACCCTTTTGCTCATAGTAGAATCACCAAACTTTAAATTGTCAATTGATGATTGCTCCAGAGCATGCACCAATAACATATTATCTGCTATGTCAAGCGTTACAGTTCCTGGTGTAAGGGTAATAGAATTAGCATATATTACACGACTAATATCGTTTCTCTGTTCCGAATCAATCCATTCAAAAACTGGTTGTAAATTAAGATTCTTCCGCCAGATAATCTTCATTACCCCTAAGCTAGATAGCAGTATTTCTTTAATTAGCCAAATAAAATATAGTATAGAATGATAATTTAAATAAACCCTACGGGGCATTAAATGGAGTTTTATTGCAAAAAGATAAGTTATACCGACAATACTCAAGGAAATCAACAATGTAAAAATATCTGTAGGTACGCCTGTTAGACCAAACAATGTCAATAACAACACAATTAAAGTAAAGATTCTAGTGTGCATCATATCCTTTTCCACCTCTAACAGTTGATGTAAATGGTAGAAAGAGCATTACCATAAAAAATAATGCACTTATAATACCAAATATGCTATTTATCGCAATGACAAATGCTTCCTTATTTATATTATTGGCTAATAAAAAATACGATACTTTTTCTGGATCAACCACTCTGCCATCTAATAATTGCCCCATAAACTGTAACTTCATTATAGCGGAAGGTGAAGTGGATGAAATATTCTCATTTAGATATTGACTAAAAATCTTAGTTTTATCTGTAAGAAGAGTACTAATAACTGCAATACCAACGGCTCCTCCAAGATTACGAGTAAGATTATATAAACCACTAGCATTTCCTATCTTGTCTTTACTCATACTCCCTAAAGCAAGATTATTGGTAGGTAAAAAGCAAAACATCATCGCCAATCCTCTAATAAATTGCGGTAAGAAAAACTCAACAAATTTAGCATCAGCTGTTAAAAAACTATTTAAATAGCATCCTAAACTAAACATAGAAAGACCAATAGCCAGCATAATTCTTAAATCTATTCCGGAACCCAGCATCCTTCCGGCAAGTGGAGCCGATAGAAATTGCCTGATACCCGTAATCATCATAGTAAAACCAATTTGTACAGTATTAAAACCAGCTATGGTAAATAAAAATAAAGGTAATAAATATACTGCACCGTAGAGTCCTATACCTATAACAAAAGAATAAACACAACCAAAAGTAAAATTTTTGTTAACAAAAACTGTTAAATCTAAGATTGGATTAAAAAATGTTAGTTCTCTAATAACTAACGTAATGAACCCAACAGCAGTCAGGATGATAAGGAATAATATCAAGCTATTCTCTGTCCAGCCTTTTTTATTTCCTTCTTCTAAAACATATTGCAAAGAAGCAAGAGTAATAGCCAGCAAAATAATGCCAAGAAAATCAAAATTTTTAAGCAAATCGTAATTAGGTTGGTCAAAATCAGCATATAAATATACGATTACACAAACAAAAATACCAGGTATTACATTGAGTAAAAACATAAAATGCCAAGATAAATATTCAGTAATGTAGCCTCCAAGTGTTGGGCCAAGTGTTGGAGCCATCGTTACGATTAGTCCTACTATCACTGTAACTGCTGGGCGTTTTTCAACAGAAAAAATTATAAATATTGTACTAAAGACTGTTGGTATCATTGCTCCACCAAAAAATCCTTGTAAAGCTCTAAAAATAATCATTGTTTCTATGTTGGTTGCCAACGAACATAGGATACTCATGACAGTAAAGCCTAAAGCAGCAATAAAATAAGAAATTCTAGTAGAAAGAAGTCTAGCGGTAAAACCAGTTATTGGGATTATAATCACTTCCGCTATAAGATATGACGTTTGAACCCAGGATAATTCATCGCTAGAAGCAGAAAGTCCCGAGGCAATAACTGATAAAGAACTGGCAACAATTTGAATATCCAATATTGCCATAAACATTCCGACTGTCATTGCAAAAAATGCAAGTAGCTGCTTGTTTGATAATGGGGGAGAAGGAATAGCTTGTTGTGTGAGCATTAGCTAGTTGATCGAAGGAATTAAACGCTACCAATTATAGCATAGTATGTATATCACAAAATTAACAATTTTACAAGTATAAAGACTTAAAAAAATATATATTTTAGTGAAATTACTAGTAGGAACTAATAGAATAGATTATAATTAATACAAGTATATAAAATAACTAATTGGTTATAATATGTCCAAGAAAAATACAAAATCTAATTCTTTGAGTAATAAAATACAAAATCTTGATGAAGAATTTGAAAAAGTATCTGACGATTTAGATATAGAATTATCTAAAGTCGAAAAAGTGGCGGACGTATTCAATGATTCATTAGATAGAATTGCTGGTTCTGGTTCTGAGCAGGAAGTAGATAAATTAATAGAGGAAATGCAGTCTGAAGTTAATTTAGATAAGAAAAGTGCGGCATTAGGGAAACAAAAAGATCAAGAATTAGAGGCTAGACTTAAAGCTATAAGTAGATCCAAGACCTACGGAAGAAGCATTAAAAAATCCTGCGCCAGTACCAACTGTCGAAGAATTAGAGGCTAGGCTTAAAAAGTTAAAAGATTCAACACCAACTGTTGAAAAACCAAAAAAGAAAGTTGAGAAATTAAAAGACAATGAGACTAAACAACCTCAGTCGATAAAACCAACAACGAAAGTAGTTGATAAAGTAGCTGTCCGTCCAAAGGATAATAAGTTAGAGGCTAATTCTCCTGCAACATCGCCAGAGCCATTAGTTAAAGAACCGTCTAAATCCGATAAGAGTGATAGAGATACCTTACACCCATCAATGACAAAATCTAAGCAAAGTTGGTTTGCAAAAATTGTAAGTGCTATTATAGATGTTATTGTTGATAATATTAAAGGACTCCTTGGTAATCCACAAATTCAAGACTCTTCTAAGCAGCAGAACCAACAAATGACATTAGAGAAAATGCAAGCAGATGTTAAGAAGCTAAATGAACCATTAGTAGCACTTAAAAAGGTACAAGAATTAAGAAAACACGAATTAAAGGCAAAAAAAATAAAGCAGAGTTTGCAAAAGGTTAGACCAGGAAAAGCACTACCTAGCACTCCAGTAAAATCATCAGTAACTAGGCAAAAATCTAATACAAATAGTAGATAGATTCTGTTGCATTAATCATTTAAGTAAATTAAACTAGTAAAAGTGACTGGTTCGGTAAAAGAGAGTTAATGAGAACGATTGATGCGTTTAAAGAAAAACTCATTTATCTGAGCTAACTAAAAAATAGTATCATTTTATAATTGTGACGCAATATGTTTAAAAATTTATTACAACTTTACAGCATGATAATTTGTCTTTTTGCTAGCCTGACTCTTATGTTCACATTGGTGCAAGTTATGCAAAATATTGCAAGTCTAGTATTACCAGAATATAAGTATAATCATGATATAGCTAAATTTAACTCTGTCGAGAACTTTATTAATTCGAAGAATCCACAGGAAGCGGAAAAGATTAGATTATTAAGTAAAATAGAAATAGACAAAAAGATAAGTCTTGAAAAAACAAATTATATGCAAAAAGTAGAAAAAGATACAATATTTAATCTAATTAGTAATACTACTTGGGTAATTACTAGTTTAATATTTTTTATTATCCATTGGTTGCTGTATAAAAAATCATCCAAGCGTCATTGCGAGGAGATACTTTAGTAGCGTGAAGCAATCTATTTTTAATCACTTTTATGGATTGCTTTGTCGGCTCACGCTTCCTCGCAATGATGCGTGAACGTTCACTCATATATTATCACCTAATTCAATTGCTTTACTAATATCTGATTATTTTATTCTATTAACTGAGGCAGGTGAGAAGAAATCGCCTTGCATAGCATCTATTTTTAGATTGATTAAGAATTTGGCAATTTTACCATTCTCAACAAATTCTGCTACAGTTTGAATACCCAAATCCTCAGAGAGGTTAATTAATCTTTTAATGAAGTCTTGACTTTGCAGATCGCTGGTGATGTTACGTACGTAGCTACCATCAATTTTAAGAATATCTATTGGCAAATTTTGTAATTGCTTAAATGAAGTAAACCCAGAGCCGAAATCATCTAAAGCAAATTTGCAACCGTATTTTCTTAATCTGTGCATAAAATACGTTATTTGTTGATAATGCTGATTAAGGCTAGTCTCAGTAATTTCGATAATTAATCTTCCTGAAACATCATATGTTTGTAATAATTTTTCTGCTATTACTAGCAAAGGAGAATCTAATGTGCCAATATTTGAAATATTAACTGATAGCATCAAGTCTGGGTTAGCATCTAATTCTTTGATTGCCATTTCTAGCACTACTTGATCTACTATAAAAATTAAACCTTTCTTTTCAGCCTCTGGGATTATTGCTCCTACAGAACATAGATAGTTATTTGTATCAGGAATCCTTAATAAACATTCATAGTAATGAGCTTTCATTGTTTTACGGTCAATAACTGGCTGATAAGCAAAAACCATTGTTTTGTTTAATAGGGACTTTCTTAAGAGATTAAGCTGTTTATTGGACTCTTTAATGTATTCTATATTATAATATTTAGAGTCATACTCACGATAATAATTTTGGTCACCTGGATAAGAAATTAGCCAGTTCAATAAATTATAAATTTCTTCAGCTTTATTGCTAAATTTGGGAAATTCTATGCTAGCAATACTACAATTCATATAAACTGTAGGTAATAGATCATCAACATAAAGCTGGGATAATAAATGTGCTTTTAGGGCAATTTCTTTAACTAGATTTGGATCTAATATCGGTAGAACTAATAATATTCGATCATGTTCAATGTGTTTATAAATTGATGTGACAAAATTGCTAATTAATTCATTGCAAATTTCAGAAATAATTTTATTAAGTTTGTCAATTATGTGAATGTCTTTTGCCATCATAGCATTTAATTCGTCATAATTTAATAGCTTAAAAGAGATGCAATATCCACGCTCTACTTTATCAAGCTCAAACTGTAAATTTCTAATTTTCGTATCTAATTTCACCATAACTCAAATAATATAAATTTACTAAATACTAAAATCCTAGTAGAATGATACAAGTAAAAGTTTTATATTATAAAATTATGAGCAAAATAAATAGAATAAAAAGCAAATTAGATGTGTTAAAACCACATTATTGCGAAATAGTTGATGAAAGTTCCAAACATGCTAGCCATACTGGTGGAACTACTGAAAGCCATTTTAGGGTTAAAATTTTTTCAACAGCTTTTATAGGAAAAAGCTTGCTAGAACAACATAAAATGATTAACAATCTTTTAGCAGATGAGTTAGCTAGTGGGTTACACGCCTTATCAATTGATACGAAAAAACCTAAATCGCTTATTGATTCACAGCAAACTAGTTGACGATAGAAATGGAGTCGGAAGAATATTAGAAATCATTATAACCTAAAGGAGGAATTATGGGACTTGCAGATAAGTTATTAAAAGAAGTTAAGTCTATAAAAGAAGGTCTTGCTAAAGAGGCTAAAAGTTTGCGTAGAGAAATCCGTGATGAAATAAAGCCTCCAAGTACTTTTGAAGAAGTTAAAAGAGTTGGTGCGGATATGCTTAATGCTTTAGAAAAAGAAGGAAAAGATTTAAAAGGCGATATAAAGGATATATTTGTTCCTGTAATTAAGGCAGTGAAAGAAGGGTTAAAAGAAGCGAAAGACGCTGCTGGAGCAGGAGAGATTTTTGAAAAATTGCATGATAAGGTTCCATTCAATAAAAATGTATCGTTTACAAAAGATTTGAAAAATTTCTTAAAAAGTATGGGAACGGTGTTCACTTCTATTCTTAAAGATGATGACACGCAAAAGGGAGCATGGAATAATATCAAAAAAGCTACAAGCAAGCTTAAGGGAACGATACAAAAAACATTATCGGTAAAAACTGGTATAGGTAGATAGCTATACCCCGTTATTGTGCATGGGTGTCAGTTTAAGAAGGTAATAATTGGAAAGCCGTCATTGCGAGAAGGCGTTAGCCGACGAAGCAATCCACTCTTTTATGGATTGCCACGCCACCTACGGTGGCTCGCTAATAGACGCTTATGTGCAGATATACTGTTTTACTTACTCCTTAAACTGACGCCTATGCGTCATTGCGAGGAGCAGCTTCGCTGTGACGAAGCAATCCAAATATAATCACTTTCCTGGATTGCTTCGTTGCCACTAAAGTAGCACAATTGTCGAAAGTGGTTCCTCGCTAATAGACAGAAAAGCTATAGAATCAGTCTTTAACTTTATGTTATATTTGGAGTGTGGTGCATTATGATATATGATGAAAAAGAATCTACGTTGTTTGAAAACCTTAAAAGTTCTGAGGCGAATAGTACTGCAATTGAGGAGTCTATAAATGAAGATTTTAGTGGTCAAGAGAAGCCAGATGAATCAAAAGTGTTGCCTCTAGATGAAGTACTAAGTAATTCTTTAGATAATCAAATAATTCAACCAAAAGAAAGAAAAGCAAGGGTTGTAAAAAGCCTTGATGATATGGAGCTTGAACGTGCAAATAAGTTAGCAGCTACTTCTCCTGCAAAAGCAGTAAGAAGTAAGGATGATTTGTCGATAATTGAGCAAGAAAAAAGTGAGAAATTAAAATCGGTTAAAACAAATGAGATTAGAATTTCAAATGAATTTCTAAAATCTTTAGAACAAGAAAATAAAGAAATAAAGACAGAATCAAAAATAAAAAGAGCTATCTCTTACATAGTTTCTGCTTGGGAGTGGACAAAAAAGACCAAGGCTTTCAAGGCTATAGATTGGCTGTTAAATACAAGATTAGGCAAAATTGTACTTGGTAGTGCTGTAAGTCGTGTTATTACGACTACACTTGCAATAGTAGTATTAGCTGGGATATCACCCCCTATAGCCTTAGCTATGGCTGCAGTAACATTAGTTGGGGTAGCTGGCGGAATGGTAGCTGAGACTATTAAAATAAGAAAGCTTCGTAAACTTGCCCAAGAAAATGATCTGTTAATGCAGAATCGAAGAGATATAAGCAAACAACAATATTTATTAACACTGGATTCCAAATTAGCTCAATTGTTGGAAAATAAATTATATGTCCCCACATCTGTCCCAGGTGAAGAAAATAGACATTATCATCACGTATCTTCCAAAGCAGAAATGGCATTTAGTACAAGTAAATTTTTTATGGATAATATTAAGAGCGCAGCTAGTTTAGCATCTAATATAGTTGCAGCTAGCACTGGTAATCCTGTTAAGATTGCTGCAGCGGTTAAATCTGGTACGGCTGCAGCGGTTACTTTGATTACCTCAGGGTTAACTGAAAAACAATCAGCTGATCTTGTCACAGCATTTAAAATTAATATTAATGGTGAACTCCGTAAGAGTGATGTTGCCAATTATCAGAATTTACAAGAGCTGCGTGAAATCGCCCAAAAACAAAATATTCAAACTGCTGCTTTGACTGAGTTGATCCGAGATAAAGATTATTTCAAGTTAACTGATGAACAAAAACAAAATAAATTTGATATATATCAAGAAGCTTTAACTGAAATAAGCCACGACAAAGATTATAGAAAATTAACTGATGAGCAAAAACGAGTTATGCTGCATGCAGCAGTAAATAAGCTGGAAGATAAATCTAATGAAAAGCCTAGTGAACAAGAAACTGAAACTAAAGAAAAGAAAAAAAATAGTAATATACTGGTATCAGCGGCAAAAGGTATGGTAAGCTTTTTAAAAGATTTTGGTAGGGCACATGATCCTTTTTATAAACAACCTGAGGTCAAAGGTGATAGTTCATTAACTAAAGCTATGGGGGCTGCCAAGAAATCTGCTGAGGAAATCGTAACACCTGCGGTTATAGAACAATTACGAAAAAGTAAATCTGTGCCAGATTTATCGCAAAAAGAGAGTAACCTTACCCACCAGAAGAAATTGCAAAGAAGTAATTCTTTAGAACGGCATATTGAACGATAAGTTGTGAGTGAGCGTTCACGGAAAAAAAGTTAAAGTACAAGACATCTATTAGTGAGAAGGCGTAAGCCAAGAAGAAATCCAAGAACAATGGATTGCCACGACCACGTAAGTTAGCTCGCAATGACGTCTTGTACTTTAACTTTTTTCCGTCAACACTCACGTAACTCAAGCTTTATTTCTATTCATGCAACAATGCCATTAAGAATGATGGATGATTATAAAATTCAGGGCAATTTAAAAGCCTATTATAATGTAACCTCAATTCGGGATAAGAATAAGCCTTTTAAAGAATGGGTAACAGTAATGTACTGAGTTAGGAAGTAAAAAAATAAGCAATATCGCAAAAATAATGAAAATTAGCTATTAGTGGAGCAAAAAAATCTGCTATATATAACTGAATTTGGCATAACTTGTTATATCGAATTTAGGTTAATGTATTGTTTCTTTTATCTAGGCTCTGTGAACAAAATTTTAATTGTTTAGATTTTGAGTATTTTTAAGCGAAAATTAATAAGATTTTTGCCGGAATAGTTAGTTCTATTTCAAAAAAATCTTATAATTTGCAGCTAAAAAGAGTCGAAATCTAGTAATTTAAATTTTGTTCACAGAGCCTAGGAGACTGCCTGCAATAACTAGAGTAATTCTATATTTACCATAACATAATTACCATAATGCAATGAGTAATAAAATAAGTAATCCATCTACAATAGTAGTTGCAATGTCTGGGGGGGTTGATAGCTCAGTAGTAGCTGCTATGCTTTGTGAACAAGGACATAAAGTCATTGGTATAACACTACAATTATACGATCACGGCATAGCCACCAAGAAAAAGAATGCTTGTTGTGCTGGGCAAGACATTTATGACGCAAAAATGGTGGCGGATATGTTAAATATTCCGCATTATGTACTGGATTACGAGTCTAAATTTAAAGAATCAGTAATTTATAACTTTGCCGATAGTTATATTAGAGGCGAAACACCTTCGCCATGTGTACAATGTAACCAGTCAGTTAAATTTAAGGACTTACTAAAAGTAGCAAAAGATTTAGGAGCTGACTGTCTTGCTACCGGTCATTATGTTCGGAAAGTCGAAGGTATAGATGGAGCAGAATTACATACTGGTATTGATATTGCCAAAGACCAAAGTTATTTTTTGTTTGCAACTACTTTAGAACAACTAAATTATCTATCTTTTCCTTTGGGAGAATTAAGCAAAGAGCAAACAAGAAATATTGCTACTAGATTTAACTTAGGCGTTGCAGATAAGCCCGATAGCCAAGATATTTGTTTTGTACCAGATGGTGATTATAGGAAGGTAATTAGTAATATCCGAACTGATGTTAATGAAAAAGGTAAAATAATCCATGTAGACGGCTTTGAACTTGGGACACATAATGGTATCATCAACTATACTATAGGTCAACGTCGTGGACTTGGAATAGCTTTTCATGAGCCACTTTATGTAGTAAGAATTGACCCTAATACAAAAATTGTCTATGTTGGTCCAGATTCGGCATTAGATTCTACCGAATTTACTATTAAGAATGTTAACTGGCTTGGTAAAGAAATGGTTGTCCAAGAGGAAGTTGAGGTACAAGTTAAGATTCGTTCGACTCGTCCTGCTACCTTTGCCAAGATTAGTAGGATAAGTAATACAGAAATTAGGGTGAAGTTAATGTCTGCAGAGAAAGCTGTAACTCCTGGTCAGGCTTGTGTCATATATGATAATGCTCGAGTTCTTGGTGGGGGATGGATTACTAGAGAAATTTCATAAATACTTTTAGTATTTTCTATTATTAAAATTGGAGAGATTAATGAGTTTTTTAACAAGAAAAAGTTTTGAATCAATAAAAGAGCTAGGGAAGACTAGTGGTCTTAGCAAAACTCTAGGGGCATTTGATCTGATATTATTAGGTCTTGGGGCTATAATAGGCACGGGTGTATTCGTGACCACGGGCATAATTGCAGCTAAATATTCCGGTCCAGCAGTTATGCTATCATATGCTATTGCTGGTGGAACATGTATTTTTGTTGCCTTTGCCTATACAGAGCTTGCTACCATGTTACCGACTTCCGGCAGTGTATATACTTATTCTTATGTAGCTTTTGGTGAAATATTTGCTTGGTTAATTGGTAGCGTTATTATATTAGAACTCGGTTTTGCTGCTGGTGCGGTTGCAGCTGGCTGGTCAGGATATGCTCAGGGTATATTGTCAGCAGGCGGAATAGATTTACCTAAAGCTTTAACTACCGTTCCTAGCAATGGTGGAATAATAAATTTACCAGCTTTTCTTATTGTAGTATTTGTCTTTTTTATTTTATATTTAGGAACAAAAGATAGCAAAAAGCTAAATGCTATTTTAGTTTTTTTAAAAATGGCAGCTATATTTGCTTTTATCCTATCTGCCACCCCACATTTTGACGTCACAAATTGGCATAATTTTCTGCCTTTTGGTGCTAATAATATGCTAGTTGGGGCGTCTATCCTACTTTTTGCTATGACAGGCTTTGGTACTCTAGCCTCTACAGCTGAAGAATGCAAAAATCCAAATCGGGATTTAATGATTGGTATTATTGGCTCATTAGTAATTGCAACGATAGTATATGTTCTAATAGCTGGACTAGTCACTGGTATAGCCCCTTTTGATCAACTTAATAACGATCAACCACTTGCTTACGCTCTTAGCTTGAATAATAGTAATATTGGGTCTGCCATCGTTGCTACTGGAGCAGTATGCGGTATGACTACAGTACTGATGATGAATATTTATGGTACATCTCGTATCTTTTATGTAATTGCCCGAGATGGGTTATTGCCAAAGAGTTTTGCAAAACTGCATGCAAAATACGATAGTCCTTATATTACTATCTTAATATTTTCTGCTCTTGCTGCATTATTAGGAGGATTTTGTCCATCTGCAATTCTTTTTCAGTTATCATCTATGGGGGCTCTAATCGATTACTCAGTAATTGCTGTAATAGTCATGTTGTTTAGAATAAAAATGCCAAATGTTCCAAGACCATTTAAGTGTCCTGCTGCATGTATCATTATACCATTTGTTTTAATAGCTTGCTTATATTTACTATCTATACAAATGTTTGATAGTAACTTTAATTTGATGATTGCAGGGCAATTATTAATATATTGGTTTGCACTAATGTTTGTTCTGTATATTCTTAGATTGTTCTTTATGAAACGACAAGTTTAATTTGTATGAGTAATGCACTACAACCATTACGTGGTACTAAAGAGCTACTGCCTGCGGATTATATAATTCACGATTATATAATTAACACAGCAAAACATATTGGTGAACTTTATGGTTATCAAGCCATGAGTACGCCGATAATTGAATATAGTAAAGTTTTTGATCGTACACTTGGAGAGACTTCTGATGTAATAAGCAAGGAAATGTACAATTTCCTTGATAAGAGTGATAATAATATTTCTCTTAGACCTGAGTTTACAGCCGGTATTATTAGGGCTTTTATCTCTAATAACCTGCAACAAACATTACCTATTAAGTTCTTTTCAAGCGGTCCAGTATTTCGTTATGACCGACCACAGGCTGGTAGACAAAGGCAATTTCATCAAATAAACTTTGAGTATATTGGTGGAGAAGAAGGCTCGAGTAACGATGCTGAAACAATTAGGCTTGCCTTAGATATTCTTCAGGCTTTAGAAATAGATAAAGATACAACTTTAGAAATAAACTCAATTGGTTGTGCTGCAACTCGTACCATCTACCAACAAAAGCTGGTAGAGTATTTCAATGATTATAAGTCAGAATTATCAGAAGATAGCCAAAAGCGACTCGTCAGAAATCCGATGCGGATCTTAGATTCAAAAGATGAAAATGATAGAAAAATAGTTGCGAATAGCCCGTTAATGTCTCAATACTATAATAGTGATACTGCAAAATATTTTGACGATGTACTAAAATACTTAGATTTACTGAATGTAAAATATATCATTAACCCAAGGCTAGTAAGGGGGCTTGATTATTATTGCCATACAACTTTTGAGTTTACTACTAGCAAACTTGGCAGTCAGTCGACAATTCTTGCTGGTGGAAGATATGATGGGTTGAGCAAAATTATGGGCGGGTCAGAGACAAAAGCCATTGGCTTTGCTGCTGGAATCGAAAGGCTTGCTTTAATGAGAGAATACAACATACCTAAAGCCAGACCAGTATTTATCTTTCCTATTAGTGACAATAATTTAGAATATTGTTTAATCTTAGCCAATCAATTACGCCAAAAAAATATTTCTGTTACCTTAGACGCCAAAGGCAAAATAGCCAAGAGAATGATCCGGGCTAATCTACAGAAAGCTAAATATGTTATTTTTGTTGGTGATGATGAACAAATGAGTAATAGCTTTAAATTAAAAGATCTTGATAAAGAACAAGAATATTTATTACAATTTGAGAAAATTGTAGAATTATTAGTTAATGTATAAAAATTGTATGGTATGCCGTAGGTGGCGTGTCAATCCATAAAAGAGTGGATTGCTTCGTCGGCTAACGCCCCCTCGCAATGATGGTTTTTCAATATTGTTTTTTTAAGTTGACGCCTTCTCGCTAATAGACGTCTTGTACTTTAACTTTTTTTCCATGAACGTTTACTTTTTCTCAATAGATACTTATGTTAACTCCTTCAAAATTGTTCATTATTTGGTTGTTTGGTTTAACTAGCGGATTTACCTTAATGATTACAGGCAATACCTTAAACTATTGGCTTGCTAAAGAAAATATTGATTTACAATCTATTGGAATGTTTGCTGTTATCGTAATACCTTATTCTATCAATTTTTTATGGGCTCCTATTTTTGATACTGTAAAGTTAGGTTGGTTAAGTAAGCTACTTGGTCATAGATTATCTTGGATTTGTCTGATTCAAATTTTGTTGGCATTTGCTATTTTTCTTTTAAGTACCATGGATCCTCATCATAGTCTAATATTGTTTGCACTGGTAGGATTAATAATATCATTTTTAAGTTCAGCTAAAGATACTGTCCTAGGAGCATTTAGAACTGAAATTATTGCCAAAGAATCTCAAGGGGCAGCTTCTGGAATTTATATTTTTGGCTATCGTATCGGTATGCTAATATCAGGTTCCGGAGCTATTTATCTATCAAGCTACTTGGGATGGAATAATATATATAAAATCTTTGCCATTTCTGTACTTGTTTGCTCTGCTATTTTAGTTATGAGTATCTTACGATTAAAGCATGACTTAATTTCCCAAATTTATCAGGATTATAAGGTAAATAGTTCAAACTTTATACAAAATATCTTGAGACCTGTAGGATCTTTTTATTTAATCTTTTTAATAATAATCTTCCTTATTTTATATAGATTACCAGATGATTTTATTTGTATGATGATTAATCCTTTTCTGATACATATTGGTTATAACGAATTTGAAATAGCTAGTGCAGGGAAATTTTTTGGCATAATATCTGCAATAATTGGTGGGCTAATAGCTAGCTCAGTGATGAGAAAAAAGAATATCTTGGATAGCTTGCTGATATTTGGAGTAATTCATGCCATAGCACATACCTTATTTATTCTGCAAGAGATTTATGGTAAAAATCTACCTTTATTCTTTATTACAACAGGTTTTGAGAGTATAACTGGTGGAATGACTATGACAGCCTACATTGCTTTTATTGCTTCAATTTGTCAAGGTAAATTTCGTGCTACACAATATTCGTTTTTCACTTCTATGATGGGATTTTCACGATCGATTTTTCCAGCTCTTTCAGGATATATTGTTGTACAATTCGGATGGCAAAACTTTTTTACATTTATTATTATCACAACAATCCCTTCCCTCCTTCTGCTACTAAAAATCAGCTCATTACTAAAAGTAAAAATGAAGTAAATGATTCCAAGTGTTAAAAAGCGTGCAATAATGACCCACTAAATGGGTTAATGTGCGTTCAATTTTGATCCACCCTAAAAGTGGAAAATCGTAGTCTTATTAACCCATTATTTTCAACCTATTTTAACTTTACCTTGGGAACGAATAATGCTTCTTATAGTATTACGTGCAATATCTAATTCACGACTGATTGAGCGTATTGACTCGCCACGGTGGTAACGCACTAGTATTTTTCTTTTACTTTCCATTATTAACACTCTGATTTAATACTCCTATTATTTAAATTGAATAATAGAAGTATAGGTTGAAAATAATGGTTAATAAGACTACGATTTTCCACTTTTAGGGTGGATCAAAATTGAACGCACATTAACCCATTTAGTGGGTCATTATTGCACGCTTTTTAACACTTATGCCACATTCCTACATAAATGTTGCTAGTTCCCTTATTGATAATTCACATAATTATAGGATACGTCAGTTAATTAATTAAAAAAGAAAACCATCTTTAGTTTTCTTTTTTAATTAATTAACTTGACGTATCCTATAATTTGTCATCATAATATCCAAATATGGAATATTTGGATATTATGATGACTGTAAAAAGATATTTAAATTTAGACTTACCACAGGGACAATCAGCGTTTCTTTGGGGAGCAAGAAAAACTGGTAAGACAACATTTTTACATCAAAAATTTCCTCATGCAATTTTCATCGATTTATTACAAAGTGAAGTTTTTGCAAAGTATTCATTAAACCCTCACTATATTCGTTTAGAAATTCTTGCTATACCAGAAGAAAAAAGATGCGGAATGGTTATAGTAATAGATGAAATACAAAAAATTCCCCAGATTCTTAATGAAGTTCATTGGATGATAGAAAACATAAAAGGAGTAAGTTTTATACTTTGTGGTTCTAGTTCTAGAAAGTTAAAATCGTCTGGTTCTAACCTGCTTGGCGGTAGAGCATGGAGATATCAAATGTTTCCTTTTTGCTATTCAGAGATTAAAGAATTAAATTGGGATAGAATTTTTAATAGAGGTTTAATACCTGCTCATTATTTTTCTGAATTTGCTTCAAAATCACTATCTGCTTATGTATATGATTACTTGATTAATGAAGTGCAGCTAGAGGCTAACATTCGAAGAAGGGATCCATTCATAAAGTTTCTAGATGTTGTTGCTTTAAGTAATACTGAAATGATTAATTTTACTAATATTGCTCGAGATTGTGGAGTTAATAAAGCAACAGCAAAAAGTTATTTTGAAATTCTAGAAGACATGTATATAGGATATTTTTTGTACCCATACGCTAAGCGTAAAAACAGACAGATTATTACACAAATACCAAAATTTTATTTATTTGATACTGGGGTTGCAAATTATCTAGCTAAATATACTTTTACTGGATTTTATTCATCAGAAGCTGGTAAAGCTTTTGAACATTATATTTTTCTTGAACTAAAACTATATCAGGTTATGTTTAACATTAGGGAAGAATTATTTTACTACCGTGATTCTGAAGGACATGAAGTAGATTTTATATTAGGAAATCAAGCTTTTGAAGTTAAAACTAGATCTAATATTACATTTAGAGATATAAAAGGACTTCTTTTGTTTGGGCAAGATTATGGAGCAATGTTAAACGTCATATCTACTACTGACAGAAAAAGGATTGAGACTTTTGGAACTCAAACTGTAACGATTTGGCCAGTACAAGAATTTCTTGAATCATTATGGTCAAATAGTTTGTACTAGATGATGTTCATTATAACTTTTGTATATAAGATTGAATTTTAAGTTATATCAAAATTTTGTAGAATTTTGATATAAGCAAGATGCATTGTACCAATGCTTACTTTTTTTTTACCATTCTGAATCCTATTTAACTTTGGTCAAAAGAGAATCAAGAGTATCTTTAAGAGATTGTACCGGTTCAAATGCAAGTTGACCTTCCAATACCTTAGAAGACTTTTTAACAATACTTTTAACTTACAATTGCTTCGTCGCCACTAAAGTGATTCCTCGCTAATAGACGGTGGTGCGTGTTCCTGCTGACCAAATGTTTGTCGGTAATAGTAAGTTTCGCAAGGGTATAGTTAATTCAGGAGAATTTGGTGCTAGGAACGATGGAGTGACGCCTATAAGTAATAGGCGAGCGACGAGTGACGACGTCACCAACTTCTCATCAATTGACTATAACATCTATTACTTTTCCCGTCCTGTGCTTTGGGCTTTGTTATTGCTATTGCCAAGTACTACTTTCATAGCATTACCAATCTGTACTAGTTTGGATAGCGGTTTTAAAGTAGTGTTTAATGATGTAAGATCTTGCAAAAACTGTGTAGGGACAATATTTTTTGTTTTGTCTTTAACTAAATTTACAAAAGCTGTGGTGATTTTTTCTCTGTTGGGTATTAATTTGACTGCTTCTTGTATTTGAGATGTGATAGTAAATATATTTTTTGTTGCTTTATAACAACAATCTAACTTTTCAATGACAGTTTTATTAGGACTTAATGTAGAGAGGAGGTTTCCTTTTATACTACATAATTCTGGTTCGATTAAATTTTTTAGATATTTTTCTTTGTTTGGCATATTTCCAAGGATTTTACTCGCACCATCACGTATAGCACTGATAACCCCAATTATACCACTCTTATTATAAGGAAATTCTTCGGACAAGTCAACAAGTTTTTTAAAATACTCTTTTTCTTTTGGCTCTTGTCTAACCGATTTATTAATCTTCTTCAAAGAGTCTACATCTAACCCTAATTCTGCTACAGCTACAGGTGAAACTCCTGTTATTTCTGCTATTTCAGCAATTTGTTTAGCTTTACAGTATTTTTCTTTAAGGTCTGGATGTTTTTCTATTCTTACTAATTTTTCTTCAACTACTCCTAGTTTTGCCTTCCAATTATCTACTGTCTTTGTTAGATTTTCCGTACTGAGAAAAGATTTTACCGAATCTAACAAGCCACTTCCTTTGAGTACCAAACCAACTATCGGCATTTGTATAGATATTAAAGCAATTAATAAATTTCCACAAAAATCGATAATCTTTTCTGACGCTCCAGGATACGAGGCATTTAGTTTGTTTTGAAACTGTAAAATACTTTCAAGAATGTTTATTATGTATTCAATGAAAGTACTTTCAAAAAACAACATTTCCTCCTTTACTTGTTCTTGTTCGTCAAGATATAGGTCTAATTCATCTAAGGAATTGCCGACTGTTTCTTTGAAATATTCAGCTATTTCTCGATTTTGTTGTTGATCATTCGAATCTGAATCTACAAATATGTCATATATATAGCCAGCTCTTTTTTTTATACGCTTTAAGTTACTGGAAAACATTTTGAGTGTTTTCATAGAATCAAATTTCAATTGCTTTATAGTACTAGCAATAGAAGTGTTCGATAAGATACTAGGTAAAGCACTTTCTGCAAGGAGAGAATATATATTAGGCATAATAAATTGTTTATATTTAAATTTTTGAATCGATAATTTACCATCTGTGCTTAAAGATAATACAAATAAAAACTATAGTTTAACACTGTTATGTTGCTCTTAAGGTTAGTTTTTGATATGTTACATATTGGCTTTATCACAAATAGGTCAATTTTTAGATCAATGATATCTTTAACTTATTGCAGAAGCTAGCAAATTTTTTTAACATAAACATATTTAGAAAATCAACTATGTATAAATTTACACATTTTGCCATTATCATTTTGTTCAACTATTCGGTTTTTGCTGTCGACTTACCTGATGCTTTATCTAGTGCATACAATAATAATGGCGAATTACAAATCATTAGACAAAACTTTTTAAGTGAGATTGAACAGTTTTCTGCAGCTTTCTCAGGTTTTATGCCTAATATATCTTATAATATTAACTCTAACATTAGTAAGAATAAACCGAATAGTCAATATGCTCCTAATTCTTCTAAAAAAGAGACAAAATCACAACAAAACACTTTTATATTAGAGCAGCCTATATTTAGTGGTGGTAGTAGTGTTGCAAATTTGAAATCTGCTCAGTCAGCTTTTAGAGCATCGCGTGCTAAATATTATGCGGAAGAACAGAGGGTTCTTTTAAGCTTAATAAAAAATTATCTCGATTGTTATGATGCAAAAGAGAAATATGAGATTTCTGAAATTAGTGTAAAAACTAACAAACATCAATTAGCAACCATTGAAGAAAAACTAAAATTAGGTGAAGCAACATCAATAGATTTAGCTAGTGCCAAGGCAAGCCTTGCAGTGGCTGAGACTAATAGATTAAACGTATATGCTAATTATCAAGCAACAAAAGCAACCTTTAGTCGAGTTTTTGGTATAGAAGCGGATGATATTGCTATGCCTCCTATGCCGGACAACTTACCTAATTCATTAGATGCTTTAATAGAGAAGGCAGTAAATGTTAATCCTAGCATAGACAGTACAAGACATAGTGTTAGAAGTCATAAAGCTGCCCAAATAGCAGCAATGGCTGAACTTCTGCCTAAGGTAAATTTTAAAATTGAGTCTGGTAAAAACATCTATACCCCAGAGACTCCAATGACTAATAATAGCAGAAGTACTACATCAACTTTATCAGTTAACATACCTATTTATTCTCATGGGGGTAGCGAATATTCAAAAATTAGGAAAGCTAAAAATAGCACTAGGAGTGCAGCTATTCAACTTGATGACACAATAAAGCAAATACGAGCAAGTGCTATTGGTAGTTGGGAAGGATTTGAAGCAGCAAAATCTAAAATTATCGCCACATCACAAGGAGTAGAAGCGGCTCAAATAGCTTATGATGGGATAATGCAGGAGGAAATTGTTGGTTCCAAAACAATCTTAGAAGTTTTAACTGCTGAAGAAAAATTATATAATACTAAGATAGCAAAAGTTGATGCATGTAGAGACTCTATTTTAGCGGCTTACCAAATAAAATCTTTACTAGGGGAATTAACTGCAAAAAGCTTGAAATTAAAAGTTAAATATTTTACTCCTGAAGATGAGTTTAAAGGACTCAAGAAAAAACTTATTATAGGTTTTTAATTATGAGTAAAGACCATAACAAAAACCAAGATATGTCAGTTGAAGAGATACTGAAATCAATTAAGGGAATGATTGATAATCGTAATGAACCCCCATCTAATGATGACGATATATTAGAATTGACTAATATAGCTTGGAATGAAGAAGATAAGCTAGAAGAGGATAGTACACATAGTCAATTAGCAGAAGAACTATTGCAGGAATCCTTGATATCCGATAAATCTGCAGCAGAAACTACTAAGATTTTCCAACATTTCTCGAAAACAGCTCGAGAGATTAATATAAATGCTTCAAACTCTAAGGTTAAAACGTTAGAGGATCTAATTGTTGAGATGATACGACCACAATTGAGTCAATGGTTAGATAAAAACTTGCCTTTATTAGTAAAGCAGTTAGTAGAAAAAGAGATTCAAAAGTTATTGCCAAATGATCAGAAATGACTTAGTGCAAGAAGTAAATTATGTTATAATCAGCGTAATGCGAGCTAATAATATAAAATAACGTGAGAATTCTAATGTACTTTAATAGAACTCTTGGAAATGATAGTAGGGGTTTCGTCATTCTAAAATTATTAGCTAGATTAAGCTACAGGAAATTCTTAGTAACCCTTCTAATAACTATTTCTTTGTTTATAGATAGGGCTTATTCTGCTCCACCACCCCTGCCGTCTCCAACGTTGCCACAATTAGAAAATGAGAAAGTGAATAAACACAAAGAAGATTCACAAGAGACAGATTCTTTAATGAAAGAAATACAACAATTTATGCCCTCCAAGAAAACGGATGATCAAGTACCAGAACCAATAAAACCAGCATCTACACCACAAAATACCAGTAATGAAGCTAGTAAAGAAGAAGGGGAGACAGATTCTTTCATTGATTTAGGAAATAATAAATTACCAATTCTAGACAATACTCTATATGATAAAAAAATAAATAACCCAAAAAAATCGGATCAATTAGATAAAATTCCGTCCCAGAAAATTGAGCTAGAAGAATCCAGTAAAAACAACAATAATAATATTAACAACAATTCTCCTACCCTGCCACCAACTGAAAATCAAAATATAGAGAGTCAAGATACTGTACCCCTTAAGCCTATTGAGTCACCTATTTTGCCTAAACCCCAGATAGCTGGAGATCAGATAGATTCGCTGTCTGGTGACAATAAGTCTGATATCGAAGTAACTACCACTATTATACCGCCTGTAACTATGCCTGATAAAGAGAAAAATCAAGTAGAGTTGCCGCAAATAGGTAGTGAAGATAATAAGGGAGTGGTTACGCCTAATCTAGATATAGCGCCTTCTTCACAAGAAAAAAAGCCTACTGAGCCACAAGCAGCTGATCCTATCATACCAGCATTACCTAAGGAAAATACTGAACCTAAAATGACTAAGCCTGATATTACACCGATTCTCACAAAGGATTCTCCAGTTGCTGAGACACCGCAAACTCAAACGCCTGTACCAGTCTTTGTAAAAAAGAATAAGCAACCAGATGAGTCTAGTAACATTGACGAAAAGCAAGATAGTAATTTAGTTAAAGAAGAAAAAGAACTAGATAAGAAACAGCCAAATAAAACTATTCCAATTGCCAAGAGTGCAACTATTACCATTAAAGAAATATCACCGGAAATGGCTCTGTTCATAGAAGATGAAAAACAAATGTTATTTTTGCCAGATGATGATATAGTATTAGGAGAGCTTACAGAAGAGGCAAGATTAAATCAAATGGCGATGTATGCATTTATTCAAATGTTTAAGAGAATTTATGATAGTGAGCATAGAGAGAATCAAAGAAAGATAATAAATAGGTTTATTGATAATTATAATAGAGACGTGCATATTACTAATAGTATAGTAAATGATGCAACAGATAGAGCATTTGAAGCAGTTAGCAAAAATAATTTATTTACTCTTAGGGTTCTTTTGGATAATTATTTAATCATCCAAAAAAGGGGGGATGATAATTACACTCTTTTGCATGAATCTGCAGAAACTGGCAATTATTATATAGCAAAATTTTTGATTATGCGTGGGGTAAACATTAAGGCTACTGATTATCATTATAGAACAGCATTGGAAATCTCTGATGAGCAAAATAATAATGTTAGTTGCTTGATCAGAAAGGCAACAGCAAATTAGTCTCGAAGGAAGCTATGGCTAGGAGGTATAGTGGAGGAAGAGTTGACTATTTGCTGCATAATCCCTCTAACTGAACAGCAGTATTAAATAGGGGTTGAGAGCAGATATATACTCAAATGATTTGAAGAATTGGATTTGAAAATGAGGGGCGAGCATACGCATAAGCGTCAGTTTAAGGAAAACGAGATGAAAAAGCTGTAGGGAGATATGACTTAAGATTGTATAATGATGATTCACGCACACAATTAATAAGGAATCCTCAAAATGAGTATATAAAAAAATAAAAGGTTTTTTTACATCATCTAAATTAAAAAAACTTGCTCAAAAATCCAGGAAAAAAACAGGTCTTCAACCGTTCAGATATGCGGTTTATAGCATGTTTTCTTTTCTCCTTAGACTGACGCCTATGTACTATCACAAGCATATGGAGCTATACCAACAATTGATGACAATTCATTGCTACTATAATTTTTATTCCCTAAGTCTGTTAGTGAGGAATTCATTAAAATTTAAGTTGAATATAAACTATTAACAATATAATATGGAGGCATTGAAATTAGATAAGATAAAATGATTAATATTACTTTTCCAGATGGAGTTCAAAAACAATTTACAAAAAATATTACGGGGTTGGAGATAGCTAGTCAAATCTCGACTTCTCTAGCAAAAGATGCTTTAGTTATTGAGATAAATAATGAGCTAAAGGACTTAAGTTTACCTATAGAATCTGATTGTAATTTAAGAATTCTTACCAGCAAAGATCCAGAATGTTTGGAAATATTACGCCATGATGCAGCTCATATTATTGCTGAAGCGGCTAAAGAATTATTTCCCAATATCCAGGTAACTATAGGACCCGCTATTGAAAATGGCTTTTTTTATGATTTTGCTAAGGAGCAACCTTTTTCATCGGAAGATTTGCTGAAGATAGAAGCAAAAATGCATGAGATTGTTAAAAGAAATGAGAAAATCACTAGAGAACTATGGAACCGTGATCAAGCTATAGAATTCTTTAAATCAATTGGTGAACATTATAAAGCCGAGATAATCTCAGAAATTCCGGCAAATGAGGATATTACATTATATCGGCAAGGCAATTTTGTTGATCTGTGCCGTGGTCCGCATGCTCCATCAACTGGCTTCATTAAACATTTCAAATTAATGAAAGTGGCAGGTGCATATTGGCGAGGTGATAGTAAAAATCCTATGCTACAAAGAATCTATGGTACAGCTTGGGCAACAAAAGAGCAGTTGGACAATTATCTGTATATGCTTGAAGAGGCAGAGAAACGTGATCATAGAAAATTAGGGCGGGAACTTGATTTGTTCCATTTTCAGGAAGAAGCTCAAGGTATGGTATTTTGGCATGATAAGGGTTGGAGCATATACCGTATTATCGAACAATATATCAGAAATAAAATCAGAAAAATGGGGTATATTGAGGTAAAAACTCCGGTACTTGTTGATAAAAGCTTGTGGGAATCTTCTGGTCACTGGGAAAAATTTAGAGAAGATATGTTTGCTCTAAATCTTGCTGATGATAAAACGCTGGCTATGAAACCAATGAATTGTCCATGTCATGTGCAGATTTTTAAGCAAGGTATCAAAAGTTATCGAGATTTACCATTGAGTATGTCTGAATTTGGTTTGTGTCATAGAAACGAGGCATCTGGAGCACTGCATGGTTTGATGAGAGTAAAGGCTTTTAGGCAAGATGATGCCCATATTTTCTGTACTGAAGAGCAAATTAACAGTGAGACAGTAAAATTTTGTAGTCTCTTAACCGAGATTTATAAAGATTTTGGTTTTTCGGATATAAAAATTAAATTTTCAGATCGTCCTAAGGTGCGGGCTGGCAGTGATGAAGTTTGGGATAAAGCCGAAAATGCTCTAAAAAGTGCCGTAAAAGAAGCCGGTTATTCTTACATATTAAACCCTGGTGATGGGGCATTTTATGGGCCAAAACTAGATTTTTGTCTTAAAGATTCAATAGGTAGAGAATGGCAATGCGGTACTCTACAAGTTGATTTTGTCTTACCGGAACGTCTTGATGCCCACTATATTGCAGCAAACGGTGAGAAAAAGAGACCAGTAATGTTGCATAGGGCTGTGATTGGTTCTTTTGAACGATTCATTGGCATATTAATTGAAGAATATGCCGGACGATTCCCTCTATGGTTAGCTCCTGTACAAGTAGCTATTGCTACCATCACTAGTGATTTAAATGATTATGCACTTGAGGTGCATAAATTATTGGTTAGTGAAGGGGTAAGGTCAGATATTGATATTTCGCCTGAAAAGATTAATTATAAAATACGTTGTTTTTCTAATGATAAAGTGCCTATAATAGCTGTTGTTGGTAAACAGGAAATGGCAAATAATACTGTGACTATAAGACAACTCGGATCTGATCAACAAGAAATTATTTCTTTAGAAAATCTAGTAAAGCTTGTGAAAGATCAGAATACCCGCTATTTAACGTAAGTGGTATTTTGAATATAGCTAAATGTCATTGTGAGTCCACTAGCACTCCGTCATTGCGAACGAACATATGTGAGCGAAGCAATCCATTCTTCATTAAGAAATAGATTACTTCAATGCTACTAAAGTAGTTTCTCGCAATGACAGTTGAGGTTTATGTACTCCTTGCAATGACGAGTTAACTAGAATGGGTTAGTTATATGCTCAAAGTAATTTGAGTAATAATACAATTTTATTTAAACAATAATTATGGAGAAGTTTTATTTCTGGAGTTAAGAATAGTAATTTTCCGAAGGCTAACAGGGAAATTAGGGCTAGTCAAGTTCGTTTAGTCGGTGAAAATGGTGAGATGCTTGGCATCGTCAATATCAAGGAAGCTTTGGAGTATGCCGGAAAGGTTGCTTTAGATTTGGTGGAAATCTCACCAAATGCTGAGCCTCCTGTCTGTAAAGTGTTGAATTTTGGTAAGTTTAAATATGATAGTAAAAAACGTATACAAGATTCCAGGAAAAAACAAAGAATTATTGTCCTTAAAGAGATGAAGTTTAAGCCAAACATTAGTCAGGGGGATTTTGATGTAAAGCTTCGTAAAATCAAAGATTTTTTGAAGGAAGGTGACAAAGTAAAAATCTCCTTATGGTTCAAAGGTAGAGAGATTATCCATAACGATATTGGTATGAAGTTATTTGACCGTATATTGTTAGAACTAGAAGGTTTGGCTAAGATTGATTCTGCTCCTAAAATGGAAGGTAAACAGATAATTATGTTAGTCAGTCCTAATACAACAAAAATACTAACGAACTAATTAGAATTAATATTATGCCAATTAAGATTCTCATGCCTGCTCTATCCCCAACTATGACTGAAGGGAATATTGCCAAATGGCTGAAAAAAGATGGAGATAAGGTTGCTCCAGGGGATGTTATAGCAGAAATAGAGACAGATAAAGCTACTATGGAAGTGGAAGCTGTGGAAGAAGGGATTCTTGCTAAAATAATTGTACCACAAGGTACAGAGAATGTAGCGGTCAACTCACTTATCGCTGTATTGCTTGAAGAAGGTGAAGATATAAGCTTATTGGATAATTTTATATCAAATATTGATAATGCTGCTAAACCATCTGCAAAGCCCGCAATAGTTGTAGAGGAAAGTAAATCAGTTAATTTAACTCCGGAAAACAAAACAATAAAAGATACTGCTAGGATATATGCCTCGCCTTTGGCTAGAAGATTAGCAGCTATTGATAATATTGATTTGTCAAATATTCAAGGTAGTGGACCACATGGCAGAATAATTAAAAAAGATGTATTATCCTACTTAGTGCAACCAACAAATAGTGGTAAGATTAGGGCGGTGAACAGAAATAACCAGGAGTACAGGGCTGTCCCCAATAACAATATTCGTAAAATCATCGCTAAACGTTTGCTTGAATCTAAACAAACCATCCCACATTTCTATCTATCAATAGAATGTAATATGGATAAGTTGCTTGATATTAGAGAAGATATCAATAAATCGCTGATAGAAGAGAGTAATATTAAAATTTCTGTCAATGATTTTGTTATTTTAGCAGTAGCCAAAGCTCTAAAAATTGTACCGGAAGCAAATGCCAGTTGGGATGAATCTGCTATTCGATATTATAACAACGTCGATGTATCAGTTGCTGTAGCAATCGATAACGGTCTTATAACACCTATCGTCAGAAATGCCGATCAAAAAGATTTGGTGACATTATCCCGCGAATTACAAACTCTTATAAAAAAAGCCCGGGATAATAAATTAACTCCTGAAGAATTTCAAGGGGGCGGGTTTTCCGTCTCTAACCTAGGTATGTACGGTGTTAAGAGCTTTAATGCTATAATAAATCCACCACAAAGCTGTATCCTAGCAATAGGAGCAAGCTCAAAACGTCCAATAGTTGACAATGATCAGATAAAAGTTGCTACTATGATGGATGTTAGCCTTTCTTCTGATCACAGAGTTGTTGATGGTGCTGTTGGAGCCAAATTTTTAGCTTCATTCAAAAAATTTATAGAAAGCCCTGCATTGATGCTTATATAATTTCTGATTTGCATCTTATCTTCATCACAACTTAAAACTTAAATCATAGAATAAATTATGAGCTTTTCTGATAATCTAACAAAAATCTTAAATAAATACGAGGAATTATCAAAAAAATTAAGCACTGGTATAGTCGGAGAAGAATTTATCAAAGCATCAAAGGAGTATGCTGGATTAGAGCCAATTGTTCAAACAATTAATGAATATAATAAATCTACATCCGAGTTACGCGATATCAAAGAAATGGCACAAGAAGCAAATTTAGACCATGATACGCAGTCGATGATATATGATGAAATACATCGTTTAGAAGCCCTGATGCCCAAACTAGAAAGGGCAGTCAAACTCTCTTTACTACCAAAAGATGAAGCTGATACAAAAAATGCTATTATTGAGGTAAGAGCTGGTAGCGGTGGAGAAGAAGCGGCATTATTTGCAGCAACTTTATTTAATATGTATCACAGATACGCCGAATTAAAAAGTTGGCGTTTTGAAATATTATCAATCTCAGATACTGGTATTGGCGGATATAAAGAAGCATCAGCCCTAATTCAAGGACGAGATGTATTTTCTAAACTTAAATTCGAATCAGGCGTCCACCGAGTGCAAAGAGTCCCTGAGACTGAGTCAAGTGGTAGGATCCATACTTCGGCAGCTACCGTTGCCGTCTTGCCTGAAGCAGAAGATGTAGACGTTAAGATCGATGACAAAGATTTACGAATTGACACATATCGAGCATCGGGAGCCGGTGGACAACACGTCAATACCACCGAATCAGCGGTAAGGATTACCCATTTACCAACTGGTATTGTTGTTGCCTTACAAGATGAAAAATCACAGCATAAAAATAAAGCTAAGGCTATGAAAATTCTTCGTTCTAGGGTTTATGAAGCAGAGCGATATAAAAAAGATATGGAAAGAGCAGAAGCACGTAAAGGTCAAGTTGGTTCTGGTGATAGATCGGAAAGAATTCGTACCTATAACTTTCCGCAAGGTAGAGTATCTGATCATAGAATTAACCTAACTCTCTACAAAATAGAAGATGTCGTAAAAAACGGGCAGTTAGACGAATTTATTGAAGCTTTAATATCGGCTGATGAAGCAAGAAAACTCTCAGAAGTTTAAATATACTCAAATGATTTGAGTATATTTAGCTTACCCGTCTATTAGCGAGATCACGTAAGATATCCCAAACGTCATGGCTCAGAGCCGCTTTGCGGCGACGCGGCAATCCATAAAAGTTGATTAGAAATTGCTTCGTCGGCTCACGCCTCCTCTCAAGGACAGAGTAATGTTAGTCGGGCTAGTTATATGTTAATCATTTAAGTTTATAAGGAATAAACATGCAAATCTTATATTTTTTAAAGGCTACGCCATTTTATGTATATTTATTATTTGGTTACTTAATTTTTATAGGAGTTAAAGCAACTAAGCAAAGAGTTATATCACCACCAAGATCATTTATTGCTCCTGTTATTTTCTATAAAAGGATATTCTAGTGTAAAAGATTTAATGTTATTTTTTATATAGCAAAAGCAGTTAAGTTATGTTACAGCAAAGAATGCACAAATGGTGTTATACAATTCTTGTGAAAGCCCGATTTTTTGTTTAATCCACCTTTTCATATTAGCCCAAAATTTCTCTATTGGATTTAGGTCAGGAGAGTAAGGTGGTAAAAATATTACCCTACATCCTACTGATTCTATTAAATCTTTAGTCTTCTTAGACTTATGAAAAGCAGCATTGTCTAAAATCACAACTTGACCAGCTATAAGCTCTTTTATCAAAAATTGCTCTACCCAATTATTAAATAGTTCGGTATTACAGGTGCCATTGAATACAAAAGGGGCTATAGATTTATTACCTACCAAACCTGCTATAATATTCGTCCTTTGGTAATACTTCCCACTCTTCTTTGCTTGTAGTGTTTGACCTTTCTTTCCCCAACCTCTATCTTGGGTAATGTTCATCTCTATTCCGCTCTCATCTATATACACAAGCGCATCTGTAGCTAGATCTTTGATATCTTCTAAATACTTACATCGCTTTTCAGCATTAGCTTCCACATAGGTAAAGGCTTTTTTTTATAACTAAATCCCAATTGTCTTAGCCAATATCTTGCCCCACTAGCGCTTATCCCAAATTTCTTACCAATATCTTCCGTTTTGCTATTAGGATTTTCTTCTACATACTTGATAAAATCATCCATTTCTATACTAGGCTTTGCTCCTTTATACTTCCTTGCTTGATAATGACCTTCTTTCTTATACCTTACATGCCATGTATTTACTGTTGTAGGGCTCAATTGAAAAACTCTAGATGCTGACCTTTGACTATTTCCTGCTTCTAGATATTTTATTACTTTTTCTCTTAAATCTATACTGTATGGGCTAGTTGACATTTTTCATTTTATATTATCACAATCACTAACATAACTCAACTGCCTTTACTATAGTACTAATTATCTCTATTATTGTTAATTGGCAATTTTTTGACAAACCACCTATGCAAATTAATAATAATAAAATAATTATTCCAGGTTCGTGGCAACCATTTATATTGATAATCATCATTTTTTCAACCAAATATTTTTTTGGGTATATGCACGCTGTAAATCCAGAGCTAGCCACAAAATATAAAATAATAGAATTAATAATCTCAAGTTGGACATTGGGAATCATGTTTTTTAAAGCAATATATTATTATAGCTATAAAACAAAATAACTATGGCAGAAAATTGATCAGAGCCTAGGATACTGTCGGAAGTAACTAATTAATTGAAACTTTTTCAAGTGTTATACAAATTTTACTAGACTTAGAAAGCTAATAATTATATAAAACTTATCAATCGTTATAAAAGGGCCTGTAGTTCAGTTGGTTAGAACCCACCGCTCATAACGGTGTTGTCGCAGGTTCAAGTCCTGCCGGGCCCACCAAAAATCAATAGGTGAAAGGTTTATTTTAAAATGATTAATTTCAGAATACTTTCAATTTACCTATTTAGACTATATTGTAGCTATTTTATCGGTATATTGCTTCTGCTTATTGGGGTTTTAATTCTTTCAAATATCTTTGATCTTTTACAGAAATTTAAAGATATTTATATTCCTACACATTCTTTTTGGAAACTAGTGTTATATAAAATACCTTACTTGGTTAATGAAGTAGCTTCTCTGCTTAGCTTTATTGCAATGTTATTTTTTCTAAGAAGACTAACTAAACATAACGAATTAATAACTATTTTATGCAATGGTATACATATTTGGCGGGTTATTACTGTTCCGTTTTTTGCAGCGATTATTCTTGGTATAATATTAATAACTATATGTAACCCTATTGGTACACTCGGCTTACATAAATATGAATCTTTAAAAGCAGAATTGCTTAAAAAGCCAGCTACTAACCTTAGCATATCAAAATCGGGGCTACTATTTCTTGAAAATTACCAAGGCAATAAAAGAATTATTCAGGCTGGATCTATTGATGTAGTGAATAATAAGTTAAATAAGATTATTATATTATCTTTGGATAATGAAAATAATTTTATAAAAAGAATTGATGCGCAATATGGCGTTTTAATAGATAATAATTTTACACTAACTTCCGTAAAATTTTCAGATGATAATAGCTTCAAAAAATATGAACATCTTACCGTTCCAACAAATTTGTCAATAAGTAACTTACTAAATAGTTTTATAACTCCTGAGATGATTGCTATTTGGGATTTACCAGATACAATTAAGCAATTAGTAAAATTTGGTTTACCAATAACTAACTATCAGATTTATTTCTATAAACAGTTATTTAAACCTATAATTATGGCTACTACCGTAATTTTAGCAGCATGCTTTTTTAGCCTCAGGCAACGTGATAATTCTCAGGAAAAAATTTTAGTAATTGGTTTATTTTTAGGTTTTATTATTTATTCTTTATTAGAGGTGTTGTTTAAAATACTTGCATATAATGCAACTCCTCCTTTCTTAGCTATTTTATTACCAAATATATGTATATTATTTTTCAGTAATTTTGTTATTATGCATTCTAAGAAAATTTGATATATTCAAATGTATTTAATCTTGAGAATTGATATAAGATGGTTAGAACTTAAGACTTTGGAGAAATAAAAATGCTAACAAAATTTTTCAGTAGATTTGCAAGTGATATGGCAATAGATCTTGGTACTGCTAATACTTTAGTGTATGTCAAAGGCAAAGGAATTGTATTAAACGAACCATCTGTAGTTGCATTGATTAAAGTGGATGGAGCATTTAAACCATATGCATTTGGTCATGAAGCAAAAAATATGTTAGGACGTACCCCAACCGATATTGAAGCTAAGAGACCACTAAAAGATGGGGTTATAGCTGATTTTAAGGGGGCTGAGGAGATGATAAAGCATTTTATCAGAACAGTACATAGTCGCCGCTCATTTACTGGTCCAATGATTATAATTTGTGTACCCTCAGGTTCTACACCCGTTGAACGTAGAGCCATCCAAGAAGCAGCAGAGAGTGCGGGTGGTAGAGATGTGTATCTTATAGAGGAACCTATGGCAGCAGCAATCGGTGCTGGCTTGCCAGTGACAGAAGCAACTGGTTCAATGATTGTTGATGTAGGCGGTGGAACAACAGAAGTAGCCGTCCTATCATTAGGCGGTATTGTATATGCTAGATCAGTGCGGGTTGGTGGTGATAAAATGGATGAGTCTATTATTTCTTACATTAGAAGGCATTATAATTTGCTAATCGGTGAAGCTACAGCAGAAAAAATTAAAAAGCAGATTGGTGCTGCTTATGTAGACGATAGTTTAGAACCAAGAGTAATGGAAATTAAAGGGCGGGATTTAATTCATGGCATCCCTAAAGAAATGCTACTAAACGAGAAACAAATTGCTGATAGTCTAATTGAACCAGTCAACCAAATTGTTGACGCAGTAAAAGTAGCATTGGAATGTACCCCCCCTGAACTTTCATCGGATATTGTAGATAAGGGGATTGTTATGACTGGTGGTGGGGCATTACTTCGAAACCTAGATCATGTTCTAAAAGAAGCAACTAAATTACCGGTAATTGTTGCTGAACAAGCTTTATCATGCGTAGCTCTTGGCACGGGAAAAGTACTGGAAGATTTTCAAAAATTAAAGCATGTGTTATTTAAACAAGATTAACAAATGGCATTACTGGCAAATAGAATAAAGAATCCTAGTAGAATATTAGGGTTATCTAAATTTATACTTGTTGCCGCGAAACGCGGTATAGTTTTAGTTTTTATCATATCTTCGCTTTACTTATTTATTGCTACTCCCAAAAGACTCTCTTCTATGTCTCTTGAAATCGTTGGACATGTTATGTTTAGTGGCTTGCTAATTCATGAAAATGTATTTAAACAAATTAACCTAATAACCCAAAATTTTATTTATTTACGGGACTTAGCAAGAGAAAATATTGAATTACAATTAGAGGTGGCAAGATTAAGAAGCTTGCAGAGTGATATATATTTAATCCAATCTGAAAATAGAGAGCTAAAACAACTATTATCAGTTATAGAAGAAGAGCAATATAGCTATGTTAGTGCTAAATTGTTAAGCGTCTCATTAAATCCCTTCAGTAAAACTGCTTTACTGTCAGCTGGGGCAAAACATGGTGTGGCAATTGATCAAATAGTTACCAACAGTGAAGGATTAGTTGGACGAGTAATACAGGTAAGCAACAATTATTCTAAGATAATTTTAGTTAATGACGTGAATTCTAGAATTCCGATCACTACAACCTCTTCAAAAGAAAAAGGTATCATGAGTGGTTATGGTAACGGTAGTAAAATACTCTATTTACCAAAAAACCACTTAGTGCAAAAAGGCGAGAAAGTTATAACCTCTGGTTATGGAAATATTTATCCTTATGGCATAACAGTTGGTTACGTAAACAAAGCAAATTCAGAAAATGTTCTTGTAAAACCTATAGTTGACTTATCTAAAACTAAGTTTGTCAGCATATTACTTCCACAATGAATCTTTTATACTATATTTTATGTTTGGACAAAATCCCAAAAGGGCAGCAATATTTAATGACGGGACTAGCCTAGAGATTAAAAGTATCTTTAAGACTATTCAGGGAGAAGGTCCTTTTGTCGGCATGCCTGCTGTCTTTATTAGGCTTGGTGGATGCAATCTAGCTTGTAATTTTTGCGATACTGAATTTGAAGATTTTAATATATTGACTATTAATAATATTATCGAAGAAGTCCAAAGACTTACAATTAATATTAAATTAGTGGTTATAACTGGTGGCGAGCCTTTTCGTCAACCTATAGAATTATTATGTCATAAATTAATATATCTAGATTATTTGGTGCAAATAGAAACTAATGGCACATTATATCGTGATCTTCCGGATAAAGTGCATATAATCTGCTCCCCCAAAGCTACAAAAAATGGGGCTACAAAAAATGGTTATTCCCTATTGCGGGATGACTTATTATCTCGCATTAATGCTCTAAAATTCTTAGTAGCTAAAAATATACCAGAATATTCTAACATACCTGAAGTCGGGCAAAGTAAATATAATATACCAGTATTTATCCAGCCTATGGATCAAAACAACCCATTGCTAAATAAAGAGAATGAACAACTGGCTATTGATTTGGCACTTAAGTATGGTTATCGCCTTTCTATACAAATCCATAAGATTTTGGGTATTGAGTAAACATTTATTTCTCCCCCTCCTCTAATTTTTTATGATATAATTTATAATATTCTGCTTTATTTTCTATAAGCTGTGAATGAGTTCCTTGCTCAAATATCATACCAGATTTCATAACAATTATGTGATCAACATCCTTAATACTCGATAAACGATGGGTTATAATTAAGGTAGTCTTACCTTTGCGAATATTTACTAAAGAATTTAAAATTAATCGCTCAGAATTTTGGTCTAACGAACTTGTTGCCTCATCCCAAACTAAAATTGCTGCTGGCTTCAAAAATGCTCTGGCTATCGCCAAACGTTGACGTTGCCCCCCTGAAAGTGTTAAACCTTGATTACCAATCATCGTGTCGTAGCCGGATGGAAGCTGTGAAATAAACTCATCAGCATCAGCATATTTTGCTGCAGTAATAATTTCACTGCGAGTGGCATCTGGGTTACCATAAGCAATATTTTCTGCAACGCTAGTGTCAAATAATGTAGTATCTTGCGTTACTAAAGAGATTTGCCGTCTTAAAGAGTCAATTTTTATATCTTTAATATCGTAATCATCAATTAAAATTTGCCCGCTAGTTGGGTTATAAAATCTTACTAATAAATTAGCTAATGAAGTTTTACCGCTACCAGAACGTCCTATAACAGCTGTAGTCTTCCCTTGCATTAATTGTAAATTCAGATGCTTTAAAGCTACTTTATTATTAAATTTTAGCTCTACATTGTTAAAAATTACTGATGGATTAACCAACTGAACAGTTCGAGCATTTACACTATCTTTGATAATAGGTTCAGTATCTAGAATATTAAATATTCTTCTTGCTGCAGCAATACCCTCTTGTAGGTTCATATTTAAAGATACTAAACTCTTAAAAGGTCTATAAGCTGTAGTAAAAGCTGTAATAAAAGCAAAAAATGCTCCTGGAGTAGTTTCTCCTTCTATGACTAATAGTCCACCATACCAGATAAGTCCTCCAACTGTGATACCGCTTAATATTTCCATAAGTGGCGAGATCAGTGCATCCAATTTTGCAGTTTTTTTTAGAAAACGTAAAATATTACTGGAGATCAATAAAGCTCGATTGCTTTCAATTTTCTCTCCTAAGAAAGATTTAACAATTTTAATTGACCCAAAAGTCTCATCTAACCTTGAAGTATAATTAGCTAATTCCTCTTGAGCTTGACCTGATATTTTGCGAATTTTCCGTCCTAATTTTTGTATTGGATAAATTGCTGCTGGAAATGTCATAAACACAATACAAGATAGCTTAGGTTCTAGCTTAAACATCACTATGATCAGACCTACTACTGTTAAAAAATGTTTGGCACAACATACCAGTATATTCGATACTGCACCACGCATCATCGAAATATCATTAGTAAAACGTGATATTAAACGCCCCGATGATTGAGATTGAATAAACAGAATATCGGCAAATAATAGATGTTCATACATTTTAATTTGCAAATCAGTTAAAATTCTCTGACCAATAAATTTAATTAAATAACTTGAATAATATTCAGCAATCCCCTTAATAGTAAATGTTAGTACTACCATTAACGGTAAGAATAATAACATTTGACGATTATGTGTTAAAAATATTTGGTCAATGGTTGGTTGGACTAATTTAACAATATAAGCATTACAGCAAGCGTTAATTACCATAAACAATACTGCCACCCCAATCTGTTTTAGATAGGGTTTTATATGGTCAACTACTAGCCGTCTTAAAGTACTATAGGCACTATAGTCATAATTTATTAGATTATGTTTTTTTGGCAAAATTCGCTCCTTCAGTTTGGTAATTTGTTATAACTCTTGCACTATACAGATAAATTACTGTACTGCACAATATTAGTAATAATAACATAAAAAATCCTAGCACTAAGTATATTGAATTAAAATATTGCCATAATAACATACAAAAAAATGGCGTTGTCGATGAAAGTATCATTCCACCAAGTGAATGAGATAGGCTACACATTCTAGCCCTAATATTAGTTACAAACATAGATTGGATAATAATTTGTAATGGCACTACGTAAAATGGAGCAAGTCCGATAAGTATTACCGGAAAGTAAATTACCGAGATTTTCATATATAATAGCAATTGTACAATAATTATCACTAACAAACTTAATGATAGTGAGATGATAATTTGTTTTTTAGGATAAAACCTATCGGCTAAAAAACCAGACAACACCGACATACTAGCATAAATGCTTATTAAAACTATATTGATAATTTGAGATTGATGGCTATTCATAACCAATGCACTTTTTACAGCAAAGACTCCCCAAAAATAAATGAGAAAATGGTAAATACCCCCTATACAGCCACTGATTAATATTGCTAAAATAAATTTGCTAGGCAAATTTTTGATAATCTTTGCCAAATAAAAAAAGTTATAATCAGCAGATTTATGATCTTTTCTAGATTTTAAAAATTCTTCGCTTTCATGAAAATAGTGCCTCAGGAATATAATAATTAAGCCAAAAATTCCACCAATAATAAAATTCGCTCGCCATAAATAAGCAATTGACTCAAACTCTGTAGAAAAATGGTAAATTGTTGCCGCAAGCAATGCTCCAACCTGACTACAAAATGATACAATACCACTAGCACAATTTTTACTTGCCTTACCCACTTTTTCTACAACATAAATTTTTATTACATCACTGTCTCCCGCTAAACTCATAAAAAATGTCATACGGCAAAATATTAAAATTATTGTTGCCACTATACCAATTTTATCAAAATTAGGAGTTAACCCGATAAGAATTGTCGAGATAGTAGCTAAAAATACCGAAATTCTCACTGAGACAATTCTACCATATTTATCACTAATAAAACCAAAAATGATAGAACCAATGGGACGAGCTATTACAGCTATACTAAATATAGCAAAAAATAATAATATTTGTTGATCATTTGATCCTAATGGTAAAAAGTTCTTGGATAAAATAGTTGCTGATAGACCAAAAAGAGCATAATCATAATAACGGACAATTGTTGTAAAGAAAGCAATTAGGAACGCCGGTCTTGTCATACATCTAGATATATTATTTTTTTCATGGTATAATTTTTTTATCTTATTTGTGCATTGTTGATTTTTTATTGTTGAGTATATACATTTAATGCAAAAAAAGAAAATGTTAGTTATATGTGGACCTACTGCTAGTGGTAAGTCTTATTTGGCACATTATTTAGCCAAAATATATGATGGCGAGATAGTTAACAGCGACTCTATGCAGATATATAGGCATGTCCCTATTATTACTGCTTCACCATCACCAATATACCGAGACGAGATACAATATCATCTTTATAACTTTTTATCAGTAGATCAAGAATTTTCAGTAATACAATATGTAAATCATGCTCTTGAGAAAATTACAGACATCCGTAATAGAGGTAAGCTACCAATAATTGTTGGTGGTACGGGGTTATATATTAATTCACTGCTTTTTGGTTATAATGAAATACCCACAATATCTCCAGAGATTAGGCAATATGTTAGAGAGTTGCACTCTAAGATTGGCTCATGTCAATTCTTTAATCAACTAAAAGAGCTTGATGTATTGGCTAGCCAGAAATTAAATAAGCATGATAGTCAGAGGGTTATAAGAGCCTATGAAGTATTTATGCAAACCAAGCAATCTATATTTACTTTCCAAGCTACACAGAATATACCCATTCTTCCAGAATTTGACTTTAAAGTAATTTTTCTACATCCGGAGCGAGAATTTCTTTATCAAACATGTAATACTAGGTTAGAAAAAATATTTAATGAAGGAGCAATTGAAGAAGTAGCTCTAATTAAAGAAAACTTTCCCGATATAATATCTTCTGCAATAAAAACCATTGGTCTGCGAGAAATATTATCTTATCTAAATAATGAAATTACTTTACAAACTGCCTTAAATCTAGCACAAATTAAAACCAGGCAATATGCAAAAAGACAAATTACCTGGTTTAAAAACCAAATAAAAGACAAGATTACTCTAGAATATTCCAATAATCAACAATTTGAAGAGTTATTAATAGACTTACCTAAATCTATCTCTTAGTGCTGGAAAATTTTGTGCTATACTAAAAATTATAAAGAACATTAATTTTAAAACAGGCTATATTGAAAATGTAAGCTTTTTATGCTAAATATGAGGAAATTATGATATATTGCAACCAATCCAACCAAAAATCCTATCCTTTTGTTTTGCCGGAATTGCCTTATGGTAAAGGTGATTTTGTACCACATTTTTCCCCTGAAACGTTTGATTACCATCATGGGAAACACCACCAAGCATATGTAACTAACTTGAATAATTTGTTGCAAAATAATCAGGAATTACAAAAGAAGAGTTTGGAAGAGTTAATAATTTACGCAAGTACCAAGCCAGATGAAGCAGCCATATTTAATAATGCTGCACAAATATGGAACCATAGTTTCTTTTGGCATTCTATTAAGCCTTCAGGTGGTGGAAAACCTACTGGTATGATGTTGGAGCAGATAAATAAAGATTTTGGTAGTTATGAGAATTTTGCTACTGAATTTAAGCAAGCGGCAATAAGTCAATTTGCTAGTGGCTGGGCATGGCTAATCTCTAATAATGGAAAATTACAGATAGTAAAGACTAGTAATGCTGAAACGCCTATTACTAAGTCTATGAAACCGTTGCTTAACTGTGATGTTTGGGAACATGCATACTATATAGATTACCGAAACAAACGTCCAGACTATGTTTCAGTTTATATAGAGCATATGATTAATTGGCAATTTGCTGCTAGTAATCTTTGAAACTACCGTTAACTAGGCTCTGTGAACACTTATAGTCAATTGATGAGAAGTTGGTGACGTTGTCGCTCAATGCTCGCCTATTACTTATAGGCGTCGCTCCATCGCTCCTAGCCCCAAATTCTCCTGAATTGACTATACCTTGCCAGAAATTAATTAATCAACTTTCTTAAAAATCTCTGAAAGATCATGTTTATTTTTATAAGTTTGTTCAAATAATATTTGTTTTTCGGTATTAATCACTTGCTCTATCTTTTCAGTAAGCTGTCGAACATCAGATTGTTCTATTTCCTCTACCGGGATAACATCAATTATCTTTACTTGAATTACCCCTGGCTTCTTAATCCAAAAGCCCCTTGGCCAATATACCCCTGCATTGTGAGCCATCATCACTATCGGTACTTTTGCCAATGAAGCTAATTTTACTGCACTAGGTTTAAATTTAGCATTTTGTTCTGGTTTAAATCTAGTGGATTCAGGGAAGATAACCAACCATAAACCACTTTTTATCTTTTCCTGTCCTTCTCTTAAGATTTGACCAACCGAGATATTAGCATTACGGTCTACAGCAATTGGCTTAACCATTTTCAACCCCCAGCCGAATAACGGGATATTAAATAACTCTTTTTTTAATACCCAAGAATGTTCAGGTATAATTAATTGTACAAATATTTGTTCCCAGCATGATTGGTGATTAGACAATACTATGGAAGGAGATGAAGGTAATTTGTCTAGACCAACAACCTGGTATTTTAAACCACAAAAGATTTTAACCAGCCAAATAAATACATAGGAAAAAATAAACCCTATCTTGTATCTTATATAATAGTTGACATTGAAAAATGTTACGGGTATGTAACATATAAGGAAGAATGTAATGGTAAATATAGCAAGTAGTGCATAAAATGTTAATACTCTTAAACGCCAAAACATATATGGTTAACTCATTTGTTAATAATGAATAGATAGATATATAACAGATATATAACAAATGTATAATAGATATATAATAACACATAAGATTACTTCTATCCATAGTATAATTATTTGGAGAAATTAAATGAAAAAAACAGCTCTATCCGGATGTCAAGTGACTGGGGATCTGCATTTAGGGAACTATCTCGGAGCAATTGTTAATTGGTCTAAAATTCAGGATGAGTATAATTGCTTGTTCTTTTTAGCCGATTTACATGCTATTACTATAGATCGCTCACCCATAGAACTAAACTCTTCTATATTGCAAACTGTTGCTATATATATAGCAACAGGGCTTGTGCCAGAGAAAACTACCATATTTGCACAAAGTATGGTGAAGGAACATACGGAACTTGCTTGGATATTAAATTGCGTTACCCCACTTGGTTGGCTTAAACGTATGACTCAGTTTAAAGACAAAGCTGGAAAAGACCAGGAAAATGCTGGCTTAGGATTATTGTCTTATCCAGTATTGATGGCAGCTGATATATTATTATATAATGCTGACATAGTACCTGTTGGCGATGATCAAAAACAGCATTTAGAACTTACCAGAGATATTGCGGCTATTATCAACCGGAAATTCAATCGGGATGTCCTAAAATTACCTGAACCATTAATTCAAGGCTCATCAAGAATAATGAGCTTAAAAGATGGTCGTAAAAAAATGAGTAAATCTGATCCATCTGATTTATCTCGTATTAATTTAAATGATAGCCCAGATCAAATTTACCAAAAAATTAAAAAAGCTAAAACAGATCATTTAGCGGAAATCAGTTATGATCCTCAAAATAGACCAGAAATCAGCAATTTAATTGACATTTATTGCAGTTTATCTGGTACTAATGTTGACAAAATAGTTGATCAATACCAAAATGCCGGTTTTGCCAAATTTAAGGAGGAGCTAGCTGATATTATCATCACAACTCTAGCTCCCATTCATGGTAAATATGTAGAGCTAATGAAAAACCAAGATTATCTGATAACTACACTACATAACGGAGCAGATAAAGCTAAAATTACTGCTGCTAAAACTCTTGTTGAAATCAAAAAATTAATGGGCTTTGTTATATAAATTACGATTTATAGCTAATAGACGATTGGCGAGCAGATTTTTTATTCATCATAAGAAAATAGCAAAAAAACTTTGAACGCTCACACCTCATGCAAGGGGTATATATGAGCTTTGTTTATCAGAATAAGTAAAAATTCTCCCTGTTTTTATGTCAAAAAACCATAAATGAATAATTAGTTCTTTTCTGCTTACTTGTTCATTGATCCATGGAAACATCATACAATTTTGATATGATTGTTTAAGTGCTAATTTTGTATAATCATCAGCATTATATTGTCTAAAATTAGGTGTTTTTATTAGAGAAACCCAGTTAGTTATAAAATCATTTTGCTGTGAATCATCACTAGTTAATAATTCCTGGATTCCTCCACATTGACTATGTCCCAATATAATTAAGTGTTCAACTCTTAAAAAACAAACTCCAAATTCTAAGGCAGCACTCGTACCATGATGATATGTATCTTTTTCATAAGGGGGAACAATATTTGCCACATTACGGACAACAAATAAATCTCCCGGATCACATTGCAATATTAACGCTGGATCTACTCGAGAATCACAACAAGCAACTACCATAATCTTTGGTTGTTGACCATCACGGGATAGACTCTGCATGACAGATTTATTACCATCCGCATATTTTTTCCTAAAAACTTGATAGCCTTTTAGTATTTTGTTAAAACTTTGTTGCATTGTTAACCCTCAAAACGTCACTAGGCTCTGTGAAGGTTTCTAATTTAGAAAACTTCACAGAACCTAAAATTATAGCATATATTTTTCAAACACTAATAGGTTATTTTAGCCCATCCCAACGTTTTATTAAACCACTATCAATGTCAAAAATATCAAGCACTCGAGCAATTGAGTGATTTATTATATCATCCAAGGTTTCTGGTAAGTTATAAAAAGCCGGCACTGGAGGAGCAATTATCCCGCCATAACTCGTTACTTTCAACATATTCTCTAAATGCCCCCTATGTAAAGGAGTTTCTCTAATCATTAAGACTAATTTTCTTTGTTCTTTCAGTATAACACCTGCTGCTCTACTAATTAAATTATCCTCAATGCTGCAAGCAACTGAGGCGAGAGTTTTCATGCTACATGGAGCTATGATCATACCAAATGTCCTAAAAGAACCACAAGCAATCCTACAACCAATATCAGAAATATTATAATAATAATCTGCTAGCTCTTGTACTTGTTGTATAGAGTAATCTGTTTCATGTAGTATAGTCAAATGGGCAGATTTTGAGATAATTAAATGACTTTCAATATTTAATTGCCGTAAAATCTCAAGTAATCTTATACCATATATGGCTCCAGAAGCTCCAGAGATTGCCACAAGCAATTTTTTTTTATTATTAGCAGTCATAGTTATATTTTTTCCTTTTAAAGTATATTATATTGTATTAAAATAGTATTTGGTTTTATAAAGTTGACCTTATAGAAATCCTAGTTTTTAACTGATTATGGAGTTTAAAAATGAATATCAATAATCATATACAAAGCTTACAAAAAAAACATGATGATTTACAAAGACTAATAAACGCTGCATTTTTACATTTGCAGGATGATACTAAAATCAAACAGTTGAAGAAACAAAAATTAATGTTAAAAGATAAAATTTTGTTGTTATATAAGAATATCACCAGCAATTAAATTTATTGATTCTTTATAAAGCAGAAGGCTGTAATTAAAAAGATTTGTGTACAAACAATTTTTTAGTAAGGGTAATCTGTTTACTTTTTCGTTTCAATCAAAAGATTATTCGAGTATATTCAGAGTCACTGTTATAAAAGAATAATAAATATGGTACTATCTCTGAAAAGTAAAGGATTAACTGTTATTTTATCTTCCCCCTCGGCTGCTGGTAAATCCAGCTTAGCAAGAGCAGCTTTAAAAATAGACAGTAATCTTAGATTATCCATCTCTGCAACCACCAGAACACCTAGGACAGGTGAGATTGATGGAGTAAGTTACTATTTCAAGACCAAAGAGGAATTTAATAAATTAATTGAACAAGATGCATTCCTTGAATATGCAAATATTTATAATAATTATTATGGAACGCCTAAAAAAGTTGTAGAAGAGCTACTAAGTCAAGGGCTAGATGTTTTATTTGATATAGATTGGCAGGGTACAAAATCCATAAAAAAAATCTTATCAAATGTGATTACAATTTTTGTTCTACCACCAACTCCTAGTATTTTGCAACAACGAATTCAAAATAGAGGGCAAGATAGTAAAGAAGCGATAGAGTTGCGTATGAAATTGGCAACCAAAGAAGTACAATATGCTAAATATTATGATTACGTGGTTATTAATGATGATTTTGAGATCACTCTTAAAACAATATATTCGATAATCATCGCTGAACGCGTTAAAAGAATAAGGCTTAATTTAGATAAGTTTTATAGCGATTGGCAACATGCATTATTATAATTACAACCCAAGCGTTATTGCGAGGAGACCGTAGGTCGACGAAGCAATCCAGATTTATACTAATTTTATGAATCAACTTATATGAGTAATAAAAATTTAAATAAATTTAATTTAAATTTTTATTGCTTCTGTAGAGCTAGTAAATCACGTAACTTAACGTTTGCAATCATAATGATCTTCTGTATTAACGCTACCAGTGCAACCATTAGACCTCTTTCCTAAACCTACTTACTAACTTTTCGAAAAAAAAGAGATTATACGTCGCAACCCCATATGAAATCAAAATTATAAACTCCAGCTATAAGATTAAATTTAAGACCAAACCTTTTATGCCTATTTCAATATTTGTTAGTGATAATTTTGAAACGTTTTATCATACCAATAAATCTTCACCTCTTGTTTATTGTCTCCATTATTCAAATCATTTGAGTATATAAGATTTTGATATCTAATAATCAATAGTTTATCGATTCATTACTTTATTCTACAAAAAAGGGGACTTTTTAGCCCTTTTTTTTGTTGTGTACTTGGTTATTTTACAAAATAAGCTGGCTAATAAGTATAATTTATAGTAAACTTTAAATAAAAAAATAGAATCATGAGAAATTTATTATTACTAACGATCACCAGCATTTCACTGTTATTTTCTGTCTCTTCTTGGGCTATTGAAAATCAATTTTATTTGAAAGCTGAAGTTGGGACAAGTAAAATGAATAATGTTAAGTTAAATGATAAAAAATTAAAACATAATATGGCTGGTATTGTTGCCGGAGGAGGTGCAGGTTATTACATTCTAGATAATGTTAGAGCTGATCTTATGCTTAATTTTTTTGCTAATCAGCAATCAAAGTATTTTTTTGCCGGTACAGACTCAAAAATTAAATCCCAAATTACTACTTTAGTGCTTAGTGGTTATGTCGATGTTTTTGATATAAGTATTTGTGAATTCTTTATTGGGCTTGGTGCTGGGGTTGGTCAGCTGAAAAACGAAATTATCGGTAATAATAAGCTTGGTGCTTCAACTTCTACTAACAAAAAAAATAATCTAGTTTACCATCTTACTCTTGGAGTTGCTGCCAAATTAGCTCCTGTGGTAAAAGTTGAGATAGCTTATAGTTGGAAAGATTTTGGTAGCACAAAAGAGAATTATATTAAGTCATTGCCTTATAAAGGTCATAATGTAACGCTTGGTATAAGGTTTGATATATAATTTGTTAGGGTTAGAGTAAAAATGCACTATCATCGTGACGTTGCCAAAAGAGTTATATTAAAAGAATCTACTGCACTAATTGAATTATCTAATAATATTCCTAGTTGTTTTGACAATGTAGTAGATCATATAATTAATTGTAAAGGCAGGATTATTTTAACTGGTATAGGAAAAAGTGGTTATATAGCCCATAAGATAGCAGCAAGTTTTGCTTCTACTGGTACGGCTGCTTTTTATCTGCACCCAGCTGAGGCTAGCCACGGTGATCTTGGGATGGTAACTGAAGGCGATTTAATTTTCATGTTATCTAATTCAGGAGAGACCAAAGAATTATTTGATATAATGAAATATTGTAAGCGATTTTCTATAAAGATAGTTGCCATGACTATGAATGCCAACTCTACTATAGCAATCAATAGCGATTTTTTATTATTAATACCAAGAATTAATGAAGCATCCTATATTGCAGCTCCGACAACTTCCGCAATAATGATGTTATCTCTTGGAGATGCACTTACCACTTCTATACATGAAGCTCGAGGTTTTTCGGAAGATGATTTTCGGCTATATCATCCTGGAGGAAAGATTGGAGCTAATCTTATCAAGGTGGAAAGTTTAATGAGGGTAAAAGATCAGTTGCCTTTAGTATATGCCGATACTTCATTTACTGATACTATATTAGTTATGAATCAAAAAAGCCTTGGATGTGCTATAGTAGTAGATAAAGGTTTAAGTTTGGTTGGTATTATAACAGATGGAGATTTACGTAGACATATTAACGATAAAATAAATATGAAATATGCATGCGATGTAATGACTGCTAATCCACAACAAATTTCTTCCTCGAAATTAGCAGGAGAGGTCTTAGGTGTCATGAATAGCAAATCAATTACTAGCATACCGGTAACTGAAAATAATATAGTTATTGGTATTGTGCATATCCATGACTTACTTCGGGCAGGAATTAGTTAATGAATGTCCATGATAATGTTGGTAGTACTATGGTTAAAATTCCCTTCATCGATAAAAGTAGTAGTGCAATCATTTCATCTTATAGACGTTCAATTAGTATATCAAAAATCTTATCTTGTTTAGGGCTAGTACTAACCTTATACTTAATTTATATCAATTTTAATCCCATTAATAATAATTTAGAATTAATTGAAAACAATAGTGGGAATAGCTCTTTTACCCCAAGTGATAAAACAAATTATGAAATAAAAATTTCAAATTCAACTTTTAATGGGGTAAATAAAAACTTAAATCCTTATCAAATTCAGGCTGTACAAGCGGTTAGGACTTTAGATAATAAATATGCATTAGAAGAAATTAACGCTAAATATAAAATAAATAACAATAAACTATTAGTGATCAATGCAAAAAATGGTATATTGAATGAGAATAGTCATATGTTAGAATTAAGAGATGATGTCCAGTTTTTTTTAGGAGAAAGCATATTAAAAGCACAAGAAGCCCAACTTAATTTACTAAATAAAGAAACATTTAGTAGAACAGGCGTGATATTGTCTTATAAAAATTGTCAAATTACTTCTGATAATTTTAATTCCACAAATGACAATAATATTATAAATTTCAAAGGTAGCGTATCAACGATTATTGATGTATCAGATTTTTAGCATGATTTGCTGTATGTTGCTTTTCTTAATAATGAACTCAGCAATAGTTTATGGAGAACATCCATACTCAAAACATTCTAGTATGGATAAATTGTATATTAATTCTGATAATTTAGTAATTGACCAGACTAAACAGCAAGCTTTTTTTACGGGTGAGGTGATTTTATGGTTTGATGATATAATGGTGAAAACAACTAATTTAGAAATTTTTTATAAAATAGTTGATAATAAAAAAACTATTAATTACATATCCATACCGTCAAGATTGATTGCTAAGAGGAATGATGGTCAGGAATTATTAATTGCTACTTCTGCCAAATATTTTGTGGAAAGAAAAGAGCTAGTCCTGCTTGGTGACGTAATAGTACAAAATAAAAATGGTATTATAAAAACCGACAAGCTAGTATATTATACCAAACTCAATAATGTAAATTATAGTAAATCCAAGAATTAATTGGAACAAAGAATTATGTCACCTTTAATAATAGATAAATTACAAGTAAATAGTATTTCAAAATCTTATAATAAGAGGGTGATATTAAACGACGTATCTCTTCAATTAAAAACAGGAGAAATAGTTGGTCTTTTTGGTCCAAACGGTGCAGGTAAAACTACCTGTTTTAGTATTATTATAGGGCTTACCAAGCCAGATAGTGGGGCATTATTTTATAACGATCATGATATTACTCATTTACCAATTTATTTACGAGCTAGGTTTGGTTTTAGCTATCTTCCTCAAGAGCCATCAATTTTTCGTGGGTTATCTGTCGGAGATAATATTAGATTAATGCTAGAGGCTTTAGAAAATGATCAAGAAATTATCGAACAAAAAACATTAGATTTACTTAAAGAATTTTCTATTCTCCATCTACAAGACATGCCGGCAACAGGATTATCCGGCGGAGAAAGGCGTAGGCTAGAAATTGCAAGAGCAATAGCATTAGACCCTAAATTTATTATGCTTGACGAACCGCTTGCAGGTATTGATCCACTAGCGATTGAGGATCTTAAAAATTTGATCGTACACTTACGTAACCGCAATATCGGCATCTTAATCACTGATCATAATGTTAGAGATACCCTCAATATAGTTGATAGGGCATACGTCATTTACAATGGAAAAGTACTATTAGAAGGAACACCACAAGAAATAGCTACAAGCTATCAAGTAAAGGAAGTATATTTAGGACAATCTTTCTCTCTGTAACAGGCTATGGTGACGATATAACCATTACTTACCATAAGACGTCACTACGAACGCCTTGCAATAGCCCGTCATTGCGAGCTGATGCATCCCCAGGAAATTGTTGCAAAATAGCAAGAATTGATAGAATATCATCATTATTTAATGATGATGGAGATAGTTAGGTTATGGATGTAAAAACAGTATTAAATGAAGTAATAAAAGAACATTGTCCTTTTATACAAATAATCGTTTAAATGCGTTACTTGATGTTGCAGAAGGCTTGCGATATAGTCAGAATTTGTCTTTGAGTGCAATTGGCAGGAACTTGAGTGGTGATAGTAAAGTAAAACATAAAATAAAAAAAGTTGATAGATGTATAGGTATAGTCAATTCAGGGGAATTTGGTGCTAGGAACGATGGAGCGACGCCTATAAGTAATAGGCGAGCGACGAGTGACGACGTCACCAACTTCTAATCAATTGACTATAACAAACATTTATATAACGAGGTTGATAGTCTCTATAGTGCTTTATCATATTTCATATTTGAGTATACAGCCTCCTAAACCTCTGTAATAAATTGATAATATAACGATGTTCAAACTTTTTTACGTATTTTTTAAATTATTTTTAATATTAGGGCTAATAGCTATTAGTGCTTGTATATATTTGTTGTATAATTACTCTAAGGATTTACCGGACTACTCACAACTTGCCGATTATCATCCACCATCGGTAACAAGAGTGTATGCCCAAAATGGAAAATTAATGGAGGAATATGCTTTAGAACGTAGAGTTTTTGTACCTATTAGTAGTGTGCCACGCTCTCTTATAGAGGCTTTTATTTCAGCTGAAGATAAGAATTTTTTTGAACATTCAGGAGTTGATATTATAAGCATAATCAGAGCAGCAATACTAAATATTTCTAATATTGTACACCACCGTAGGGTGGAAGGAGGGTCAACTATTACCCAGCAAGTAGTTAAGAATTTTTTATTAACCTCCGAGGTATCGATAGAACGTAAGATTAAAGAGGCAATTTTATCCTATATGGTCTCAAAAACCTTTACTAAAGATCAAATTTTGGAGCTATATCTTAATCAAACATTTTTTGGTAGGGGAGCCTACGGAGTTGCCATGGCTGCTCAAAATTATTTTAATAAATCTATTGACGATTTAACTCTTGCTGAATCAGCTTTTATTGCTGGGTTACCAAAAGCTCCATCAAATTTTAACCCGGAAAGAAATTATGCCAGGGTAAAAGAGCGTAGAGATTATGTCATTATTAGAATGTTGGAAGATGGTTATATAACGCAAGAAATAGCAAAAGAGGCAATAGATACGGCAATTACTTTACAAAAGCGGGATCGTAGCGAAACCGTTACCGCCGGTTATTATGCTGAGCAAGTACGGGAAGAAGTTATTCGCAGAATTGGCAGTAAAGAATATTTTTATACCGGAGGCTTAACAGTCATTACCTCACTTGATGCTAATATGCAGCAAGCTGCAGAAAATGCTCTTAGAAAAGGTATAAGAGAATATGACAGAAAACATGGTTTTAGAGGAGTTATCACTAATATAGATATAAATAACTGGCAAGATAATTTAAATAAACTAACAAAGCCACCCGCCATTCTAGAATATCAATTGGCGGTAGTATTAAATGTTTCAGATAATCAAGCGGAAATTGGTCTTTGCGACTTGAGTAAGTCCAAAATAGCTTTATCAGAAATGAAATGGGCGAAAAATAACCTTAAATCTGCAAAAACTCTTTTGCAGAAAGGGGATGTTATAGTAGTTGAAAAAGTAAATGCTAATTACTCTTTAAGGCAAATTCCTACTGTTAATGGGGCTATTATGGTGATGAACCCTACAACAGGGCAAGTGCTTGCAAGTGTTGGTGGGTATGATTTTGCGGTTAGTAAATTTGATCGTGTTACTCAGGCTTTACGACAACCAGGATCACTCAGTAAAACTTTTGTTTATCTGGCTGCTTTAGAAAACGCCATCCAGCCAAATAGAATTTTTGAAGATAGTAAAGTAGAGGTTCCACAAGGTCCTGGTATGCCAGTTTGGCGACCAAAAAATTACAAAGGGGATTTTTTGGGTTTAATTACTATGCGTACAGGTCTTGAGAAATCACGGAACCCTGTTACAGTTAGGGTAGCCCAATCTATAGGACTAAACAAAGTTGCTGAAATAATCAAGCGATTCGGCATTAATGATGAGCCAAAGAAATTTCCTTCTATAGTAATTGGGACACTTGAAACTACCTTAGAAAGAATGACCAACGCTTATGCAATAATTGCCAATTCAGGGAAAAAAGTCACCCCACATTTTGTCGAACTCATTAAAGATCGTAACGGTAAAATAATTTATCGTAGAGACAATAGAGAATGTGAAAATTGTAGTGTATCTGATTCCCAGCTTACTGATAACGTATCACCGCCTATCTTGTCTCAACCAGATTGTCGAATGATTACCGATGAGGCAAGTGATTATCAGATTGTCTCATTTCTTACTGGAGCAGTTGAAAGAGGTACCGCAATAGCTGCAAAGAAACTTGGTAAGGTTATAGCTGGTAAAAGCGGTACCACCAATGATAGTATGGATACTTGGTTTATTGGTTTTACTCCCAAAATAATTGTTGGAACATATATTGGCTATGATACACCAAAAACACTTGGAAAAACTGCCACAGGGTCAAGTGTTGCCTTGCCAATATTTATCGACTTTATGGAAAAGGCATATTCTGATATCCCTTCACTGGCGTTTAAAATACCAGAATCGATTAAATTATTACCAGTAAATCCACAAACCGGTAAAATTACCTCTTCTGGTAGTATTATGGAAGCATTCAAAACTCATGATATACAGATATTAGATTATCAACAAGAGACCCAAGATAATGATGATTTCCATAATAGCTCACCTGAAAAAGATAATTCTCAGGAGGTATATTAGGCTCTGTGAACAAAATTTAAATTACTAGATTTCGACTCTTTTTAGCTGCAAATTATAAGATTTTTTTGAAATAGAACTAACTATTCCGGCAAAAATCTTATTAATTTTCGCTTAAAAATACTCAAAATCTAAACAATTAAAATTTTGTTCACAGAGCCTAGGGTCTGTGGACAAGATTTGTCTAGACAACGGATAATACTATGATACTATTTCAATTATTGCCTGACAGTAACGTTTGAGTACTCATTTATTAAATAGAGGTATTCACTAACTGAACGTAATGAATTGGAAGTAATATCAATATGTCAATATTAGATAAAACTTTTACAGGAATAAAGAAGGTAATTAAATGTCTTATATTGAGTTGTTTTTATGTTAATATACTCTATGTTTCTGTAGTATTAGCTAAACCTCCACATGAATATTTATCAAATGCTTTTAAAAGTGTGCTTAAAAATTTTGAAGAAAACCCTAGAATGCTCATTCCTGGTGGTTCTATACTATTAATAGATTACGATAAAAGCAAGTCGATTAGTCAAGATACTGAACCTATAGAGCAAATATCACAGCCATTTGTTAATACGCCACCTGCATCAGCAACCGTAAATGTATCTCCAAATAATTTATTAAGAGACTCCTGTGATAATTGCGGAACAGACTCAAGTGATCAAAACACAGATTCTCTTGTTGAAAGGAATGATGTCCCCCATATTTATAAGGAAGTAAACTTAACTATTCATGACAATTATAAGGTAATAAACTTAGATTATGACACAGATTCTCTTGTTGAGATTAATGATAATTCTGATAATAGTTCGTTAATAGGTTCTAGTGGTCATGACACAGATTCTTTTGTTGAGATTAATGATAATTCTGATAATTTGTTCACATCATTAGATTCTGCCAATACCCCGAGCGAGTCAGTGATTAGCCAAGATACTGAATCTGTAATACCAATTCATAGCCATCCGAATGTTAATACGATGTCACCTCCAGTGGAAGGAGTAGTTCAAGAAGAGCCAATCGTTCCAGAAAAAGCTGCCACTTCAGAAGTAGAAGCCACTTCAGAAGTAGAAGCCACTCCAGAAGTAAAAGCTACTCCAGAAGTAAAAGCTACTTCAGAAGTAGAAGCTACTCCAAAAGTAAAAGCTACTCCAGAAGGAGAAGCCACTTCAGAAGTAGAAGCCACTCCAGAAGTAAAAGCTACTCCAGAAGTAAAAGCTACTCCAGAAGTAAAAGCTACTTCAGAAGTAGAAGCTACTCCAAAAGTAAAAGCTACTCCAGAAGGAGAAGCTACTCCAGAAGGAGAGGCTACTCCAGAAAGAGAAGCTACTCCAGAAGGAGAAGCCACTCCAGAAGTAAAAGCTACTCCAAAAGTAAAAGATACTTCAGAAGGAGAAGCTGCATCTCCACAACCAGAAGCAGCTGTGATTACAACAACTAACACCGATGACATAGTACTATTACAAAAAGAAATAATAAGAAATATTGCCTTAGCGGTAAATGAAATAGTTATATTGTCTTATGAATTTACAAATTCAACTATTGATTTAAGATTAACCAATTTAAGGTATTTAAACAATCTTACCGTCCTTAGCTCTGGCGATGACGTTAATATTGTTCCTAAAAATTTGTGGATTAGTGGCACGATTGGGAAAGCTAAGTATAATGGTAAAAGCATGTTAAATGGGTATACTGGCAAAATTAGTGCGGTAACTATTGGCGAGGATATAGAGTTGCCAAGTGGTAGTATTATTGGGGGAGCTTATAACTATGTTCTCTCCAATTTTAAATATAAGAATCGTATTAACAAAATTGTTGTACATACCCATGTAATGTCGATATATGGTCAAACTAATTTGTCGGAAAAAGTAATATTACAGGGTTTTCTTTCTCTTGCTTTGGGTAATGTTTCTACAAAATTATCAGCGTATAATCAGCTAGTTAAAGCTAAATTTGCTGATACTTCCTATAGTAGCAAAGCAATAATTGCTTATAATTCAGGGATTAGCAGAGTATCAATTGTCCCATATATTGGGTTTAAATATGGAGGATATAATATTGCTAGATATAATGCAAGTTTTAAAACACAAAGCCTATTAGTTGCAGCTAGTAATGGCAGAAGAACTTCTGGGCTTATAGGGTTTGGAGTAATTATGCCAATGAATGTTAATAATACTAGCCAGATGGTTCCTGGGCTATATATGGAAGTCGAAAAGTTTTTGCGTAACAAACAAAAGAATCTGCATATGCAGATAGAGTCAGATCGATCTAACAATAGGGAGGAAGTATTATTACTTGAAGAGGCGGCTAAATACCAGTATAAAATTGGCGGAACTATTACTATAAAATGTCAACTAGCAGAAATTATGGCAGCATATGAATATTTAGTTTTTAATAATAAATATTCCCACCATCAAGGTTCGCTAAAATTAAAATTATTGTTCTAAGATTAGTAACAGAAGGGGGTGCATATAAGAATTTACCGTTTTTTAAAAGAATTCACTTTTGATTATATGAAGGTTGCCCCTCAGATATTTAATAGCAAGGTAGTCTAGTTATAGGGCTTTGTAAACCACGCATAAATTCTTCTGCGTTTAAGATTTTTCTTCCTTCTTGCTGTAATTTCTGGATGATCAAAGTACCTTTACCACAAGCTACCTCCAAAACACTGTTATTATTAACTACGGTACCAGGTGGCAAATTAATATCCAAATCGTTATAATACGCTTCCAGAATCTTTATAACTTTACCTCTATATTCAAAATATACACCAGGCCAAGGATTCATACCTCGAATTTTACAATCTATTTTGTAGGCAGTCTCACACCAATCTATCTTCCCTTCTTCTTTCTTAAGTTTATGAGCATAAGTTACCCCATTCTTATCCTGGATAATTTTTGGTAAATTATCAATATTATCTAAGGTTTTAATCAATAAATCTGCTCCTATTTTTGCACATTGGTCATGCAAAATTGGTAAAGTTATTCTAGGAGAAAGTGACAATGAATGCTGCAATATAATATCACCAGTATCCAGCCCTTCATCCATCTGCATTATACATACAGAAGTTTCTAAATCACCTTCTATAATAGTACGTTGTAGTGGAGCTGCCCCCCTATGACGTGGTAAACTTGACGGATGAATATTAAGACATCCATATTTTTTAGCTTGCAGGATAACTTGCGGTATTAAAAACCCATAAGCAACTACCACTATTATATCCGCCTCAATTGAATTAATTAAATGGGTTACTTCTTCTGTCCTCAAAGTTTTAGGGGTATAAGTTGGAATATTATATTTTGATGCTAAGAGATGTACAGGCGATGCTACCTCATTTAGCCCTCTTCCTTTAGATTTTGCAGCTTGAGTAAATACGCCAACCACCGGGTGGTTGTTGCTGTTAATTAACTCCCTAAGAGTGGGTACAGCAAATTCTGGCGTACCCATAAAAATTACTTTCATAAATTATTATTTTTTAGCTTTTTTAATTTACGTAACGCTATATCCTTTTTTATATTACTTAAATAATCAACTAACAACCTACCATCTAAATGATCCATCTCATGTTGAATAACCCTAGCAAGCCAACCATCAGCTTTTAATTCTTGCTGTATATTGTTATAGTCTAAGAACCTTATACTTATAGACTCAGACCTTGCTACCTCAATCTGTTGCTCCGGTAAAGACAAACATCCTTCTACTGCTACAACTAATTCTTTAGATTTGTCTATTATTTCTGGATCTACGATAAATAACGGATAAAAATCTACAGTTCTTTCTGTGTCGTCATTCTTCTGTAAATCAACCACTAATATACGCTTAACTATTCCGATCTGAATTGCTGCAAGCCCTACCCCATGATCATGATACATGGTTTCAACCATATCATCCATCAACTTTCTTATAGTATCATTGACTGTACCTACGGGCAAAGATTTTTGTTTTAATCTTGAATCCGGAGCAGTCACAATAGGTAACACAGACATAATTTTTAAACCACATAATTAGTTATAGTCAATTCACGAGAATTGGGTAGCAGGAGTGATGCCTATAAGTAATAGGTGAGCATTGAGCGACGACGTCACCAATTTCTCATCAATTGACTATATCACTGCCTCTTTCTTTAGAATAGCATATTTTATCATTTTTTGCATCTCTGCAAAGCTTGACAATTATAAAAAATATTCTTTGCTAAATCTATTCCAATTGTGTTACATTTCAGCTATAGCTTCTCAGAATTTAGGAAAACCATTGATGGGATTATTTCTTGATTATTAATTATTTCCTAATAATCTAAAATTATAGTATAACTTACAAAAAACTTAAGTGGATATGTTTAATATTACTGCAAAAAATAAACAACTAGATAGAGCTAAAGTATCTAGTATTTTTTGTAAATTAGGACAAAAAGAAAAAAAAGGAAAGACTAAAATCAGTGAATTGTTAACTGACTTTCATGAAAATGGTCTTCTACTAACGATGCTTTTTTTTGCCATACCAATTGCAATTCCCCTGCCGTATCCTCCGGGTTTTACTACTATAGTAGGGATTCCCTTGATCGTTTTATCGATGCAGATGTTGCTTGGCTTGAGACAAGTTTCTTTACCATCCAAAATTAATAACTATCAAATTAGCAATGATATACTTATTAATATAAGTAACAAGATTGTGCCAAAAATTAAATTGGTGGAAAAATATATACGACCAAGATTTAGTTTTGCAACCTCTATATATTGCGAACAATTTATTGGTTTAGTATCGCTAATTTGTGCTATTGCCATATCAATACCTTTACCTCTAACTAATGCTATACCTGCATTTGGTATTACTATAATGGCATTAGGTCTTTTAAATCGAGATGGATTAACTATATTTCTTGGGTTTATGGTTTCTATAGTTGGTCTCATTATAGCTGTTATAGCAATTACGGCTAGCTGGATTAGCATAAAATATTTATTTAATCTATTTTTCTAACGTTATTCTTCCAATGAAACAAAAATTATATCAAGGATCAAGTAAAGTTCTTTATCAGTCACAAGAAGATTTTGCTTTTATTATGTCCTTTACTGACAAAATTACTTTAGAAAATGGTGAAATTTTTGATATTTCAGGTAAAGGGGTACTGAATAATAATATTTCATCCTTTATAATGAGTAAGCTTGATATGGTTGGGATAGAAAACCACCTAATTGAAAAAATGAATATGCGTGAACAATTAATACAATCTGTGGATATTTTCCCCATTCAAATATCGATTTCTACAGTAGCATGTGGCAGGTTTGTAAAAGAGTTCTCTATGGAAGAAGGATATGTATTCGATCACCCAATTATCGATTTTAGAGTTAGAAGCAGAGAATTAAAGCATCCTATAATTAATGAGCATCAAATACTGAATTTTGGTTGGTTAAATAAGCAAGAAATTGATGCAGTGAAACATCAGGCCATCAGAATACATGATTTTTTAAGTGGATTATTTGCAGGTATTGGAATAAGACTTGTTGAATGCAGACTAGAATTTGGTAGAGTGTTCAATGGTGAAGAATTTATGGTAATGTTGGCAGATGAAATCAGCCCTGATAATTGTCGTTTATGGAATATGAGTAATAATGAGAAGCTTGGAGCAGAAATGATTGCCACTGATCCAGAAAAAGCTATTAAATCTTATCAGGCAATAGCTGAATTATTAAAAGATAAAACTTATAGCTAATCCTATATTCAAAGATAATTAGTATTAGTTCCCTCTACTAAATGTAAATTGTCAATAGACTTCTTTCGAAACTAATCATATGAGCTCAAAATTATAAATTCCAGTTATAAGATTAAATCTAATGGCACTGTTAACAAAATAATTTAAATAATTTAGCAAGAGCCAATGCGATAAAGCTGAGGAAGGTGGAATCAAGCTTGTCAAAACGCATGGCAATTCTTTTATTTTCCATTATTAACACTCTGATTTAATACTCCTATTATTTAAATTGAATAATAGAAGTATAGGTTGAAAATAATGGGTTAATAAGGCTACGATTTTCCACTTTTAGGGTGGGGCAAAATTGAACGCACATTAACCCATTTACTGGGTCATTATTGCACGCTTTTTAACAACTGTGAAAGCTCACCATTAGAACGCACTTATTCTGTTTTAATAAACAACATATTTAAAATATGTTTAACTAACATAATTCTTGACTTATTATGTTTAATTAATGAACCTATAATAGGATTGAGTAATTTAGAATGTCGCATTAGATAAGGATCGTACTCAAAATGCACTCCACTTAAAATAGCCCTGCCCCTACCGAGTTTACACATTATAATAGCTGCCTTACAATCTTCATAATTAGCAATAATTTTTGTATTAGCTACATTTTGGGCATCTAAAAAATAGCCTCCTCCATTATAAAAAACCATAGAATCTTCAGGAAGATTAGGAGTATTTAAGATTATCCTAGCGGCTCTTGCTCCTTTATTTGAATTATAGTAATACTTACATAAGGCTGGACCTATGACACCCCCCTGATATATGGCAAGTTCTCGAGTGCTTACTACTTCTATGGGGGAAGATTTAGCAAATTCTAGGTAAGTACCACTATAATATGCTCCTGCACATGTTCCGAGAAAACTACCACCTTGCATTAAATAGTTTTGTATATGCTTATTGCCTTTGCCGTTAAGATGTTCCGCATAGCATCTATCTTTTCCTCCTGGAATAATAAGTAAACTAGTATTATCAATCCAATCTCCTCTTATAATTTCTTCTGCAGAAATATAACTTATATGATATTTTGTTGAAACATAATGAACAAAACTATTAAAGGTATGATACAAGCTTTCCTTCGATGTACCTAGCCCATTATAGATTCTGATTGATGGTATCATTAAATTTTTTTACTCAAACTAATAGCTATATTACACATTAACTTGATAATTTTATTAATTAGGGGGGCAAATACTACTTCATTACTACCTTGCACTAGAGCTATATCTTTATGCTCCGTTTCATCAGACTGAAATTGCTTTATACTATCTAACAATTCTTTTTCTAAATTATATTCTTCGAGATAGTCTATTTGCTTCTGATAATGTTGTTCAATCACTTCTTCTACACTTTGGGTTAGTAGCATGGCAGTTTTTGTTCCTATTAATATTGATCCACTACCAAGTACATAACCAATAATATGCCAAAATGGCATTAAGATCGTTGGTCTAACATTACCTTGTAATAACAAGTTAGTAAAGTAGCTTAAATGCACTTCTTCTTGCTGCATCATATGTTTTATTGTAGGATAGGTTTGATGGTTTCTACAATAATTTAATTGTCCCTCATAAATTCGTTTTGCACCGTATTCTCCGGCGCGATCAACTCTAATAATTTCTTTGATGATATTTCTTGAATTGGTAAAGTCGGGTCTTGCCATACGCCCTAGTTCATTTAAATAATGTTATTAAAATTTATTCTATCAAGAAATATAATACAGCAATCTATCAGTTCCTTAAAAGATAAATTTATATTTTATTGACAGTTTAGTGTCATTATTGTATAAGTAAATCTGTTCCTTTGTATTGGATATGAATTTATGAAACGCACATTTCAACCTAGCAATTTAGTAAGAAAAAGAAGGCATGGGTTTAAGGCAAGAATGGCAACTGTTGGTGGTAGAGAGATTTTAAGGAAGCGTCGGGCAAAAGGCAGAAAGAAGTTATCAGCATAGGCAGTGCTTATTTTATCTCTAAAAAATCAAAAAGAATTTGACCTAGTTAATAAGTTAGGCAAAAAGTTCTATAGTCCTTATTTTATCACAGTAATAGCAAAAGATTTTACTAAGCTTCTTGCAAAATTAAATGCAAGGAATAATGCTGGTGGCAAGACTACCAATCAAACACGGCTATGTAAGAAATCTGGTGAAGTTTTATTGCTTTTTGGCATAAAAGCCGGAAGAAAATTAGGAAACGCTGTTATTCGCAATAAAATTAAGAGGCGTATCAGGCATTTAGTTAGGCTTCTAAGTAAAGAAACACAAATTAAACCCAATAGCTGGGCAATAATAATTATTTCTAAGAAAGGTTTTGATCAAATTGAGTTTGCAACTTTACTAAGCGAATTATACAGGATATTTTCAAAGGCATAATAGACTCGTGAGTGTTCACACTACTAACCTAAATTTCTCTATTACTAACCCATTGATAGGCAGTAGGATCACTAAATACTTGTCGTAAAAATTGATTGTTCAGAGCATGGCTGGTTTTATAACCAGTGATGTTAGCTATTAGATACCCTCCTGTAGTATATAAATCTCCGAATAGATCAAGAAGTTTATGCCGCACGAATTCATCAGTATATCTAAGCCCATCGTGATTTATTATAATATCTTGATCTATACCTATAGCGTTATCGAGAGATGCCCCACGTGCCAGCCCTTTGCTTTTTAAATATTCAAGTTCATGGATAAATCCAAAAGTTCTAGCATCAGCAATATTATTTTTAAAAGATTCATTTTCTGAGAAGAGTAAATTTTGCTTGCCAATAGCTTTACTAGCAAAATCTATTGTCATATCAACTGTCATACTATGAGCAGGGCTACACACTAACTCGCAATCTTTGTGAATTGCCCTAATTTCTTTTAAGATTTTTAGGTATTTTTTTGGAGCATTTTGTAATTGTCGCCCAGCACATTCTATCATAAAAACAAAAGCTTTACTGCTACCATCCATTATTGGTACTTCAGAACCATCGATTTCAATTATTAAATTATCAATTCCACATCCCCAAAGAGCTGCCATTAAATGCTCTATAGTTGAAACGGAAATATTATGTTCATTTTTTATGGTAGTAGAGAAAGAAGTCTCTGAGACATTCAAACAACTAGCTTGAATAAAATTTATTTCTTGCCGCACATCAGTCCTGACAAAAACAATGCCAGTATTTTCTACAGCTGGTCTTAAAGTCAACTGAGTAATGTTACCGGAATGAACGCCTACCCCATAACAACTTACAGGGTTTAGTATTGATACTTGCATTGGTCAATTTTACTAATTTTAAAAATTAAATTGATTTTAGTATTTTAACCACTTATATGCAAGTGACATTATGTTACAAAATATTACATCAATATACACTTGTTAAAAAGCGTGCAATAATGTTGAACGCACATTAACCCATTTAGTGGATCATTATTGCACGCTTTTTAACAATTGCTGACGCCTATGTGCAATGACGCATAGTTTAACCAGAATATAACGGTAGTTTAGTCATAATTATTTACTTTTTTTGATAGCACTTCATCAAGTTCTTGTCTAAGATCTTCAGGAAGTTTTTCTATTTTATTGGGAGATTCTGTAGATTGTGATTCTTTTAACACATTTGTAGTATCAACAATCTCTGATTTTATGGGTAATTTAATGGATTCCAAACTATTTTGTGGTAGAGTCTTTATAAGATTTTTACTTAAATTATCTAGATAGGGAGTAGTTGCGGATTCTTTAAGCCATTTTGGATATTTATCAATATTAGTATTTTGTATAACGTCTTTTAGGGTTTTTGCTTGTAAATAACTACCAGAAAAGAAAATTATTAGGACTAGGAATATGAACAAACAAATAATCATACCTCTAAGCATGCCGACGGCTAGACCTAGAGATTTGTCAATGATTCCACCACTTATAAAGGAAATTATCAAAAGAAATTGATGGGTTAAGAAAGAGCATAGGATCAAAGATATAATATATGAAATAACTCCAGAGGTAATTATCAATGCAATATGGTTAATAAAATATCGAGTAATAATTTCAGCAATGTATAGAGATAAGTAATAGGCAAAAAGAACTGAAAATATAAAGCCGAGTAACCTAATAGTAAGTTTTATTAGTCCCCCATAGGCTCCGAGCATTGATGAGGCGGTAATAATTGCCAGTATTGTTATATCAAACCAAGTAAACATTAGACTTTTCTAAAAATTACTTTAGGTTTAGAATAAGTGTAGGATATATTTATTATCATATTTCAAATTTTTATTGAATAGGCGTAATTTAACACTATATGTATCTAAAAGCTAGTGTATTAATATAATTATAGACTAAATAAATTTAACAATACAATAAACATTATGAATGAAAATAATAAAATTTTTGATAATCTATCTGGTAAGGTTTTGATAGCTACTCCTTACATGCTTGATGGTATATTTAATAAGTCACTTGTTTATATGCTGTCTCATACAGCAGAAGGAGCGATGGGCTTAATTTTTAATAATTTAGTGAATCATATAGAAATAAAATCGTTCTTTAAAATAGCTGATGATCGGCTAGATAATAATATTATGATGCCTATATATTTGGGAGGGCCAGTTGAGCATGAACGTGGATTCTTCCTGCATTCTGATGATTATAACGAGAATTTACTATTGAAGTTTCAGAATCATTTAGCAGTTAGCTCTAATCCCCAAATCCCTCATGATATTGCTTCTGGTCATGGTCCTAAAAATAGTTTATTTATTATTGGTTACACTTCTTGGAAAGCAGGGCAACTTGAAGCAGAGATTAAGGATAATTTGTGGATAATAACAGATTGTGATAGAGAGTTTATTTTTTCTGGTCATCCAGAACATAAGTGGCACAATGCTTTGCAAAATCTTGGTATCAAAGAATCTCACTTTACTTCACGAATGGGTAATGCTTAGTTTTTGTAAACTAGGCTCTTATATCACATTTTCAAGATATAAGAGCCTAACACCAAATCATATTAAAAAACCAATTCTTCAAGTTATTATAGTGGTTTATAGGAGGAGAATTTGACGTGGATTATTTTTTGTATAGTGATTGCAGGTTTGCTAATCTATGATCTTGGTTTTGCCAACAAAGAAAATAAGGTATTAACCTTTCGCCAAACTATTTATTTTAGTCTTTTTTACTTAATTATAGCATGCCTCTTTGGTATTTTTATTTTCTTTGATATGGGAGGAGAAAAAGCCCGGGAATATTATACTTGTTTTTTTATAGAAAAAGCCATGTCATTGGATAATATTTTTATTATTTTAATGATTTTCCAGTTTTTTTCTATTCCTTTGATCTATCAACACCGAATATTATTTTTGGGGATTCTAGGGGTTATAGTTTCTAGAGGTATAATTATATATTTAGGGGTCATTGTTATCTCAAAATTTTCTTGGTTATTATATGTTTTTGCGATTATCCTTATAATTACAGGTATAAAAACTTTTTATCTATCAAATAAAAATTTAAAAGTGCAAGAATCTTCTATTTATAGAATTCTACAAAAATACTTTAGTCTTACTCCAAAAATTTCTGGTTACAAATTTTTTATTAAAACCAGCAAAGGTATCAGTATTACCCCTCTTCTTGCATCATTAATAATGATAGAAGTCATGGATATTGTGTTTGCCATTGATAGTATACCAGCAATATTTGCTATCACTAAGGATCCTTATATAATTTATACTTCTAATATTTTTGCCATATTAGGTTTACGTGCCTTATTCTTGTGCTTAGCTAATGTTGTTAAGCAATTTAGTTATATAAAATATTCGCTAGCATTAATATTAATATTTATTGGTATAAAAATATTCGCTGAACATGTTATTGATATTCCATCTTACACTACACTGGCTATGACAATTATTCTTTTGTCGTTTGGCATTATTATTTCTATTATTAAGAAAAGGCGTATATAATAATGTAATAAGTTAACAATTATATAATAAGAAACAACTATGGTTTCTTATTATTGTAAAGCATAAAATTAAAAAGATTAGGTTATGGTGAGTGTTCACGGAAAAAAGTTAAAGTGCAAGATGTCATTGCGAGGAGCCGCTTTGCGGCGACGCGGCAATCCAAAAAATGATTAAAAATTGCTTCGTTGGCTATGCCTTTTTGCAATGACGTTTGGCGAGCAGATTTTTTATTTATCATAAGAAAATAGCAAAAAACCGTTAACACTCACAGGTTAGGTGATAGATATCTTTAAATGTGAAGATTTATAAACAATGCTATCGTCTTGTTTATTTTCCGCTGGCATAAAATATATTTTTATGCTAGAAGTTTGAAATTGTTGTATCGATCTACTCGAAACTTACTTATGTATGAAATTATGTTTATTCTATACTCAAATGATTTGAAGAATGGTTTTTTAAAAATGAGGGACTCGCATACTCACGTACCTCATGTACGCTGCGTATGCTCGCCCCTCATTTTCAAATCCAATTCTCCAAATCATTTGAGTATATACACAGTTGTTATAAGTGGCTAGAGTTTGAATGTTTTACTAAATTTAATTTATGTTATGAGGTTCTAATTATGGATGAAAATATTATCGAACAAGATGTTATTGAAATAGTTGCTAACACATTAAAAGTAAAGAAGGATTTAATTACTCCTGAATCTAGATTTGTTGAGGATCTTAAGTCAGATAGTTTAGATATAGTTGAATTAATGATGGCAATAGAAGCAAAGTATAAATGTGATATACCAGATGAAGAGGCTAGTAAAATTTTAACTGTCTCTGATGTGGTGCAATATATAAAAAAAAATAATAATTCATAAGTTATAATTATGTCAACTAGAAGAGTCGTTATAACTGGTATTGGACTAGTTACCCCACTGGGAGTTGGGGTGAAACCCTCTTGGAATGGTATCATAGAGGGGCGTAGCGGTATTAAGGCAATTACCGGATTTGATACTTCTAACCTTGCTTGTAAAATAGCTGGTATTGTGGATCATTCAACTGATAGCGGCTTTAATCCGGAAAAATCTATTGACCCTCGTAATGTACATAAGATGGATTTATTTATCCAATATGGTATTGCAGCAGCTACTGAAGCAATCGAGGATAGTGGTTGGCAAGTACAAGATGAATTATCAGGAGATAGAACAGGTTTAATACTTGGTTCAGGAATCGGTGGACTTAAGATGATAGAAGAGACGTCAGTAAAGTTTCATAAAGAAAATAATGGCAAAGTTAGCCCATTTTTTATCCCCGCCTCATTAATTAATCTTCTTTCAGGTCATGTTTCCACTAAATACGGATTTACTGGACCAAATCAAGCAGTAGCAACAGCCTGCTCCACTGGGGCTCATGCCATAGGAGATGCTATGCGGATGATTCAATATGGTAATGTGGACGTTATGATTGCTGGCGGAGCCGAAGCCCCGGTTACTCCGGTTGGAGTGGCGGGATTCGTTGCTGCAAGGGCGTTATCTACTAAATATAATTCTACACCTGAAATTGCATCAAGACCTTGGGATCAAGAACGTGATGGCTTTATAATGGGGGAAGGGGCTGGAGTTGTAGTACTGGAAGAATATGAGCATGCTATTAGTAGAAATGCTAAGATTTATGCTGAAATTGTTGGATATGGTTCTACTGGAGATGCTTATCATATGACTTCTCCTCACCCTGATGGAAGAGGTGCTTATAAAGCTATGTTTAATGCTCTTAAAGATGCAAAAATTGATGCAAGTATTATTGATTATATCAATGCCCACGGGACTTCTACACAGGTTGGTGATACTATTGAGTTACTAGCTGTCCAAAGATTATTTTTGGATGTCAACCCGAAGGTTCTTATGTCGTCAACGAAATCATCTATCGGTCATTTGCTCGGAGCAACTGGTAGCGTAGAGTTAATATACTCAATTCTTGCCATACAGGATCAAATTGCTCCGCCAACTCTAAATTTACATAAACCGATACCAGAAGTAAAAATAGACTTAGTTCCTTTAGAAGCTAGAAAGGCAAAAATTAATTACGTACTTTCTAACTCATTTGGCTTTGGTGGAACTAATGCAAGTTTAATAGTTAAGAAAATATAGCTAACCGAATTAGCTATAATATTTTACAAAAGAGTATAATCATAAAGCTTATAGGTTATTCTGAAGAAAGTTTTAAAGAGGGGTACCTTAATTTTACAACTTACACTTTGTTATTCTTCCAAAATATGTTATACTCTACAGTTATGTTATCATCTTTAGTATAGTGAGTTTGCAAAAGAACTAATGGTTAATTCAGTTGGATTTGATTCCTAGGTTCTATTGACAGAACATTTAGGGTGAGGAACAACTTTCTTAGGCAAATTCAAATTAGTTGACTATAATTTAAGTTTTTATAATGGAAAGGAGTAAGCATGTCAATGTCATCTGAATTTAAAGTAGGAGAAAGAATTGTATATCCATCCCATGGAGTTGGAGAAATAGTAAATGTAGAACAGCAACTCATAGCTGGTACTGATATTAGGGTTTATGTAATATCGTTTCCCCAAGACAAAATGATTCTAAAAGTACCTGTAAATAGAGCGACTATTTCGGGTCTCAGAAAACTTGTTAGCAAAACTGACCTGACTATAATATACTCAACACTTCAGGGTAAAGCTAAGCAAGGTAATAGGATGTGGAGTAGAAGAGCACAAGAATATGAAAGTAAAATAAATTCTGGTAATATAGTAGCTGTAGCGGAAGTGGTACGAGATCTCTACAAGAATGTTGATAGTGATAGATCTTATAGTGAAAGAACTATTTATGAATCAGCATTAAATAGGCTCGCTGGGGAACTTGCAATTCTTGAGAATATAAATCCTGATGAGGCAATTAATAAATTAATTGAAGTATTGAAAGATAAACTTGCTGCATAAATCGAGAATATGTAGTCACTTCGTGAGCGTTCACGGTTTTTTTGCTATTTTCTTATGATAAATAAAAAATCTGCTCGCCACAAGCGTCATTGCCAGAAGGCGTAAGCCGGCGAAGCAATCCATTTCTAATCATTTTTTGGATTGCCGCGTCGCCGTAAAGCGGCTCTGAGCCATGACGTTTTGTACTTTAACTTTTTTTCCGTAAATGCTCACTTCTTGTTAGCATTGATTTCCAAGCTCAGCTTATAAGATAGCTTTTTGTACAATATCATTGAGTCTTTTGGCAAATTCACCAGTATCATTGACTGGCTCACCTTCTAGAATACATGCTTGATCATACATTAATTTTACCAACTCCTCGTTAGCATAGTCTTTACTATTTGAGATTATACCAGCGTTAATTTTCTCAATAATTTTATGCTTAGGATTTAACTCAAGTATTTTAGCCGATGATGCCATTAACTGTTTTTGCTCAATTAAGAATCTTTCCATACGAATATCCATCGCTCCATCACCAACTACCAGACAAGCAGGGCTTAGAGTAAGTTTTTTAGAAATCCTTACATCTTTTACTAATTTACCTAATATTTCTTTAAAATATTCTGTTAATTTAGTGTACTCATCCTTGTCTTCTTTTGTTTCTTCAGTTTTTTGCTCAGATTTTTCTAAATCAATATCACTCCTAGTAACTGATTTAATTGCATAACCCTTATAGCTACTATTAACATTAACCCAAAAATCATCAACCGTATCAGTAAACAGAAGTACATCTATATTTTTACTTAAGAATCCTTCTATTTGAGGGCTAGAAAGTAATTTTGCTGAATCATCGCCGCTAAGATAATATATAGTATTCTGTCCTTCTTTAAAGTTACTAATATAATCGTCAAGGCTAATCATTTTACTTAAAAGACTACTTTTAAATATACAGGTCTCAAGCAATTTATCATGATCACTAGTTGCCTCACACAATCCTTCTTTTAAAGCAGCACCAAAATTGCTCCAAAAGTTGCTATATTCCTCTATAGACTCATCTTTTTTCTTTTTGAGTTCACCTAAAACTCTTTTGGTTATTGCTGACTTAATCTTCTCTAAAGTACTATTATGCTGCAAAGATTCACGACTAATATTAAGAGGTAAATCCTCTGAATCTACTACCCCTCTTAGGAATCTTAGGTAAGAAGGTATTAAATCTACATTCTCATCAGAAATAAAAACTCTCTTGATGTATAATTTCACTCTCCTCTTACGATCAGGGTGAAATAAATCGAAAGTCTTAGTTGATGGAATAAATAACAAATTAGTAAATTCAACCGTACCTTCATTTTTATTATGAATAGTTAACCAAGGATCATCCATCGAATAAGACAAAGCTTTATAAAATTCTTTATATTGTTCAAAAGTCAAATCAGATTTAGGTCTTGTCCATAATGCTGAAGCTGAGTTAAGTTGTATTTCATTATTAGTTGATTCATCAATAAAATATATAGGTATGGCTATATGATCAGAATAACTTTTAACTATATGCTTCAATCTAAAATGATCAATATAACTGTCTTCTTCTGGCTTAACGTGAATAACCACCTCAGTTCCCCTAGTGAAATCATGATCAAAATCATCTACAATATATTCTCCAAGACCATCTGACTGCCAAACATAAGCTTTCTCTTCTCCTGCTTTTCTTGAGGTAACAGTAATATTATCAGCAACCATAAAAGCTGAATAAAACCCAACGCCAAATTGCCCTATCAACATACTGTCTTTTTTAGCATCTCCAGACATGTTGTTTAAGAAATTTCCTGTACCAGATTTTGCAATAGTTCCTAGATTATCGATCAAATCTTCTCGGTTCATACCAATACCATTATCTCTAATAACAATCTGCTTTTTATCTTTATCAATTCTCACAGTAATTTTAAAGGTAGGATCATCTGCAATAAGTTTGGCATCACTTTGTGCTAAATACCTTAATTTATCACAAGCATCAGAAGCATTCGATATTAACTCACGCATAAAAATCTCTTTATTAGTATAAAGAGAATGGATCATTAAGTTCAAAATCTTACCAACTTCAGCGTCAAACTTCTTTTTTTCTTGGGTCATAGTCAAGTCCTATAATACTATTTAATGTTATTAATATAGTGTTTTAAATGCAAATTTAAATAGTCTAATTCAATATTTTTTATTGCTAATAATTTTAAGCTATTAGTACAACCTAATATTATCTCAAAATTATTTTTATTAATTTTCCATTTTTTAGATAGAAAATTGATAATAGAATGGTTAGCCTTACCATCCTCTGGAACTGACTTTATAAATAATTTTAGATAATGTTTATCATTAATTATCATAAACTCGCCTATCTTATCTGCCTTTGCATTAGCTTTAACCTTAAGAGCAAGAACGGCTACCTTATTATCTGGGTTATAGTTAAAAAATGGGGTCATGTTTACTCTAATGATTTGAGTATATACTAATTATAATGTGCACTAAGTGTTTTATAGAAATATTTTTATTATTTTTACTAAAGTTCCTGCTTATTAGTGAGGAACTGCTTTGCAACAAACCATTATAGTCAATTGATGAGAAGTTGGGGGGCGTCGTCGCTCAATGCTCTCCTATTACTTATAGGCGTCGCTCCATCGTTCCTAGCCCCAAATTCTCCTGAATTAACTATATCGTCATTGCGAGACCATGTAATGGTCGAAGTAATCCATTTTTGGTTACTTTTATGGATTGCTTCGTCGACCTAAGGTCTTCCTCGCAATGACGGATATAGCCAATTCAAGAGAATTGGGGTCTAGGAGTGATGGAGTGACGACATCATCAACTTCTTATCAATTGACTATATAGTAATAATTACTAAATACATCCTTAAATCTATAAGTAAGAAATTAACTGATCTAATATGAAAACAATTTAATATTAATTTTGCACAAGTTGTGTACTCTTATAATCTATCTTACTTTATATGAAAATACTTGTATTTAGTAATTTATTTTACTATAATAAAATATTATATAAATTAACTATTTAGGTATTATCCAAATGTATATTAATACGTTTACTATTAGTTCTAAGGGGCAGATTGTCTTACCAAAGAAAGTTAGAGATATTTTAAAATCTAACATTGTTACCTTAGAGGTTAATGATAATAATCAATTAATATTATCCCCTGTCTGTGACCTTGGGGGAGCTCTTTCTATTTATCGTAAAGATTCAGAACCTTCATTTGATGAAATCAGACAACAAGCATGGCTTGATAATACCTATTCTAAAGAAGCTAATAAGGTAGTGAAGTGAAATATATTTGTGATAGCAACTTTATCCTTCGTTATCTTATTGCCGATAATCCAGAAATGTTTAGTAAAACCAAAGAAATATTTGAACAAGCTAAAACCGGTCATATTACTCTTATAATTGAACAAACAGTATTTACGGAGGTAATATTTGTCTTATCTTCTTTCTATAAAGTTCCCAGGGATAAAATAACTTTGACCTTATCTGAGATGCTAACTTATAAAGGAATTCAAAGTGATAAGAACTATTTTTTATTAGCTTTAGATTATTATTTAAAATATAATTTGCATATAGTTGATTGTATTCTTCTAGCTAAAGCAGTTACTACAGATTTACCCATTCTTTCTTTTGATCAAAAATTACTCAATTTAGCAAATAAACAACTAAAAAAAGAATAATATTATGGTGGTTATTTATTTTATTGGTTTCCTAGGTTCTAAAGAAATCACCAACTTCTTATCAATTGACTGTAAAACGAAACTATCTTTACTTGGAATGTTAAAGGGAAAGGCTGAAATTAAAGGTGATATACTTAACCCAATTGATGAAAGGTGGGATGCTAATCTATGACTAATCTAATCGTACTGGATACCCCTGCCACAATTGTTGAAAGTTAGAAGGTGGAGAGGGTTTTAGATAGCTTTTCCGTCATTGCGAGACCATGTAATGGTCGAAGCAATCCATTTTTGGTTACTTTTATGGATTGCTTCGTCGACCTATGGTTTTCCTCGCAATGACGGATATAGCCAATTCAAGAGAATTGGGTAGCAGGAGTGACGACGTCATCAACTTCTTATCAAAAACAGAATTGCTTCGTCTGCTCACGCCCCATCGCAATGACGTTGACCACACACGACTTTTAATTACCCAGTCTAAATTTACTGAATAAATTTAAATTAGTCTATTTTGAATCTATCCAAGATATATTGCCATCTCGACGGTAATAAACTATATTAATACGATTAGTATTACTATTTTGAAACATTAAAGCAGGAAGGTTTTCAAGATCCATTTTCATAACGGCCTCACTTACTGATAAAGTTAATATTTCTACAGATTTTTCTGCGATAATTACAGGATTATCAGAGGCTGGTACATTATCTTCGTCTTCATGTTCATGAGGCGTTATAGTATATTTGACTGCTTTAGGTGCTGCCTCGGATATTTTAATTCTATCATGACGATCCTTGAGTTTAGATTTGTACTTTCTAAGCTGTTTTTCAAGGCGAGAAAGAGTGGTGTCAAATGCTGAATATATGTCATCTGAAGCAGCATTACCTTTCAATACAATATGCCTGCCTGTGCCATCATTCATTACAATGTCACAAACCAGTTGGAATCCTTGTTTAGAGAAATGCACGTTTGCACTCACTATAGTAGAAAAATACTTTTCTGCTACTTGCGTAGTACGACTTTTTACATAGTCTTGCAAAGAATTGCCAATAGAAATATGTTGACCTGATACTGATATTTGCATAAAATCCCCTTTTAATTTAGTCAAGTTAAGCTAAAATATAATTAATTAGTTATCGCAGGCAGTCTCGTAGTATACTCAAATCATTTGAGTATATACCCAACTATCTATACAACTACTGTATAATCATATGAATTTCAAGCCATTATTTTGAATTTTTATAATGGCTTGATAATTGCTTTAGCTAAAATATAAGCCCTAGAACTTACTTTAAGCTATTTGTGCTAGTTGATATTCAACTAAAAGGCGAGATCATAGTCGTAATTTTACCTAAATTATAACATATTTGTTATAGTATTTTATAGATAAAAAATATGTCTATTGTTTTGTTTTAAATGATGGTTTTTTATTTTTACTATCTACTGAATTTTGTTGTGATTGCTTCCTAAAACTAGATTTACTCCTATGTAGTCTTATAATTTCCTTGGTTACTCTTACCACAAAAGATGGTTCAATATCACCTTCCATACAAGTTGTCTTAAAAGATTCGCCGTCACCAAAAATCCATGATTTTGCTTCTTGTTCTAGCTTTTTTGCAGCACGGAGTTCTGATATATTGGTTGCATCAATAATTGCCTGAGTAATAATAGCTTTACGTAACATGACATCAGGTGAATTAGTGTATGATTTAAGGCGTTCAAATGGGGATGGGAACTTAATAACATTAGAAGATATATTTACTTTATTTACCATAAATTTATTACCATTATATTGATTTTAATTAGGTTCTGCATGCAGAACCTAAGAAGTATAATGATTTTTATGGTTGTACTAATAGTTTCGAGATAAAAATTTATAAATATTTTAAACTATCTTAATATTTATAGATATATGTGGTAAAATGATTTGAATAATTGAAACGAAAAATAAAGGGATGTTGTACTGAGATTCTATCGGATATGGTTTGAAATAGTAGGAAAATTATAATCTTTAGTAGTAAATATATTGTGAGCGTTCACGGTTTTTTTTTCGTAAACACTCACGTGTCATCTGTTGAATCTGGCAGTTTGTTCTTTAAGATAAAAGGTATTTGTAGCAATAGGAAAACGAACATCATAGGTATTGCTCCAAATATTTTAAATATAACCCATGTAGATTCTGCAAAATTACGCCATATTATTTCATTTAATACTGCCATGAACAAGAGGAAAGCTGCGGTTCTATAGCTTAAAATATTCCAATTTTTATCTTCAAGTTGAATAAAATGATTAAACATATATTTCATAAATGCCTTATTTCTTACTGCACTGATAAAAAATGTCCCACCAAAAATTAAATATAGAATAGTTGGCTTGATCTTGATATACATAGAGTTACCACTGATCAAAACTATACTAGCTGAGACTAATAACACTCCAGAAGATATTAATAATGATCTTGAAACTTTGCCTTCTATAAAATAACACAAACTAACGCAAATAATTGAAGTAATAAGTATATATAACGTTGCACTTTGCATGCTACCGCCATAAAAATAGCCAATAAAAAACGCTATAAGCGGAGCAATTTCTGATAAAAAATTAAGCATAAATTAGGTTTATTTCTCTGTTACTAGTTTTTTGTGCATCTGATTTTTATTTGTATGAAGATATTAATTAATCCTAGAGTACAAATATAAAAAATGACTTGTAAGCCATTAGGCTTAGCAATATATCCAGTAATCATATTTAGAAATTTACCATAAATGCTGTTATCAGAAACTAGCCATGAGCTATCCCAAAGCTGGTCGGGCAGAATAGTAATAATTCCTGAAGAGGTTAATATACCAGCCGCTTCTGCTGCAAAGCCACTGGCAATAAGCATTAGTAAAATTGAAGATATACGAAATATATATTGTTGGTTTGCTAATTTTATAAAACCTAAATATATAACAATACCAAGTGTTAGTCCGCTAACCATACCAATAATTAACCCTAGTAGATAACTATTAGCGTCAATTACTTCAACTGAGGAAATACTGTAAACTAATAAAATAATTTCCATTCCTTCTCGAAGAATAGTTGCTGCAACAATCAATATTAGCATTATATAACTACTATCGCCGCTACTAATCTTTACAGACAAATCATTAAGATGTCGCTTTATCTTAATACCATAACCTTGCATCCATACTATGGTCCAACCAATTAACACAACTGTTAGTAAAATAACTCCAGAATTGAATATCTCATCACCCATACCACTAAATGATATGGATATAGTGCGAGTGAAGAACGCGAATAATGCAGCAGATACTGTGCCAAGCATAACTCCAGCAATTATATAAATTCTAGATTTTTCTAATTGTTTTGTTACGGCAAGTATTACCCCAAGCAACAAAGCTATTTCCAGACATTCTCTAAATACTACTAACGCTATTTTAAACATTTAAACCATAAATAAATTTAATTAATAATGAGAACCCCTTGAGCCGTCTCTTGGTGAAAATCTCCGAAGAAATCATATTTACCAGGAGCTAAAGGGGCAAGTATTATATTTATAGAGTCATTTGGCATAATGATCTTTTCGCGGTGCAGATCATGACTTTCAAACTCCTCTACAGTATTATCTCGGTTATGGATAATAAAACGAATTTTCTTACCACTAGGTACTGTAATAACATCAGGCTCAAATCTATGGTTTTTTATGACTGTTACAATTTCTAACATAGTATTATCTACATTATTTTCAGATTCAACTTTATTATTAATTATAAAAATTATTATTCCTAATAATAGAACAACGCCTATAAAGAGTCCAATGGTAGCTTTTCTTTTCATAATTTTAACTCGAAAGCTTTATTAAAGTTACAAAATACACTAATATAATCATAATCACAAGTATATATAGCAGAGTATAGTTTTTTTGTTTCTTATTTTTTGATAATTTCATAAGTATCCTTCCTAAATTATACAATATAATTGTATTACCACTAAGTTAAAAGATCTTGTTTTAATTTTAAATTATTATTTTTATTAATTATAGTCCTATAAACTTGTATATTTTCCAACACACGCTGCACATAATTCCTAGTGTGAGGATATGGTATTAGCTCAATCCAATCAATTACTTGCCATAAATTTTTTAGCTTTCGTGGATCACCAAATAGATCAATCCACTTTGATATGGTATTAGGACCAGCGTTATAAGATGCGATAGTTAGAATATATGACCCATCAAATCGTTGTAACAGTGTTTTTAAATAATTGCTACCTAGCATAATATTATATTCAGGATCAGTGGTTAGTTTTTTAATGTTACATTGATGATTAAGAGATTCTGCAGTATCACAGGCAGCAGCTTTTTCAAGTTGCATTAGCCCATGACCTTTAGCGTCATTAATGGTGTATTGATTAAAACCCGATTCATGTCTGATAATACTATATGTTAAAGCTTTCTCTACAGGAGAGGTTTTTACTGCCTTTATATGCGTGATAGGGAAAGCATAATCTTTAATAAAAACATGATATTGACAAGCGATTCTTGCTATTTCTACCATATGGAAAATATTATCATAGCTACTAATTAGCTTAGTAATTAATAAAATTTCAGATGGCTCTGATGATTTTCTAATAGCCGTATCAGCATATAAAAAAGCTAAACTATACTTACCATATTTAATTAAATGTTTTATGGCTCTAATAATTTCACTATTTTCCAAATTAGGCTTAATGGACTTAGGTTTTTGTGGTAGAATTAAGTGATTCGTTTTAAGCTCAATATTTGCCAACTGCCCATAAAAACGATCAGAATATTTAGCCGCCATATTATAAAATTTATTTGCTTGTTTTAAATCCCCTTTTGCTTGATATGTTCTAGCTAGCCAATATTGTCCCCTTGATATACTTAATGGCTTTGTTGCAAGTTTCATAAATTTATTAAAATGACTTAAAGCAAGGTCAGGCTTATCTAAGAATCTAAGAGCAAGCCAACCACTAAGCCACTCTGCTTCTCTGATATATTCATGGCTTACAGCAAGAGGTATAGTAATTGTTTTATAGCTATTGGCAAAATCTTTTTGGTCAATAAATTCTCTGGCGTAATAGGATTGTAGGCGACCCCAACGGGCAGAATGTATGTTATCTAGCTTAACTTTTTTAAATAGAGTAATACTTTTGCTGGTGGGGATATCTTTTTTTTTGGAATCCAAATAGTGAAATAATAAAGCAGGAGTATAATATTTTTCTGATAGTTTTTGAAAAAGTTTTTCACTGTCACTGGACTGGTTTAGTATAGAAATTTGGGCAAGGAAATTTTGTTTATAGCCATTACTTACATAGTGCATATATTTTTTGGCACTATTAATATCGGTTTCCCATAAATATTGATCAATTTTTTTCACATGCTCTTCTTCACGTAATATATTTTTGAAATTAGTTAAATATTGTTTTTCTTCTGGAGCAGTAAAGACGCCATAAATCCAACCATTTTTTATAATTTTTGCTAATTTCTGTTGATCTTTTATTAATTGTTTAGCAGCTAAAGCGTAGAACTTATGACCTAAAGGCGTGATTGGTTCGTTTTTATTAAACCAGTTTATGATTAAAGTTTTGTCTGTATCGTAATTTAGATATTGTTCAGCTCTCTCCTTTAGTTTGTTGATATGTGGCCAGTGGGGATTATCTTGTATGAATTTTATTACCGATGCAAAATTATTCTTTTTATAATTTTGGTCTAAGAACTGTTGAGACATGACAATTTTGATTAAAGCTTGATCTTTTGAAGCTTTTGCCATCTTTTCACAATCTTGCCATTCTTTGTTGTCTAGATGGGTAAAAGTGTTTTTAATAAAAGTATCTTTATCATAGATCAATGCCATTGACTCTGATGTTAATAGTTCTAGAATGATTAAAATCATTGACAGTATTGTCTGAATTCTCATAATCGGCAGTATGTAAATTATAATTATTATAAGGTGTTATTATGAATAGAGCATTTGTCTTTCCAGGTCAAGGATCGCAAGTAGTTGGTATGGGAAAAGAGTTTTATGATAATTTTCAAGTAGCAAGAGAGACCTTTGAAATTGTCGATGATACTCTTGGCAGAAAATTAAGTCATATTATCTTTAATGGATCAAGTGAAGATTTGACTTTAACAATTAATGCCCAACCGGTACTAATGACCATCTCTATGGCAATAGTGAATGTTATTAAACAACAAACAAATAGCAATATTAGTAATCTGTGTTCATATGTTGCTGGTCATTCTTTAGGAGAATATAGTGCATTATGTGCAGCAGAAAGTATAAATCTACAAGTAACTACCGAATTGCTAGCGGTACGTAGTAAGTCCATGCAAGAAGCCTATCCGCTAGGTGAAGGTTTAATGGCAGCATGTATAGGCATTCCTCTGGAAAAGCTGGAAGAGATTGTGAAAGAAATTACCAATTTTGATATAGCTAACGATAATATAAAGGGGCAAATAGTAATTAGCGGTGAGATTATGGCAGTGCAGCGGGTAATGTCTATTGTAAAAGATTTAGGATACAAAGCTATTAAATTAAATGTAAGTAGTCCTTTTCATTGTAGTTTGATGAAGCCAGCAGAAGATAAAATGGCACAAGCTTTAGATAAAATAACAATTAACAAACCGTTTGTTCCGGTGGTACAAAACGTTACAGCCAAACCAACAACTAATCCTATAGAGATAAAGAAAAATTTAATCTCACAGATTTGTGGTAGAGTAAGGTGGCGTCAAACTTTAGATAAATTAGAAAATCTAGAAATAGAACAAATAGTTGAAATCGGTGCAGGTAAGGTTTTGACGAATATGCTGAAAAAAACTGACCATAAATTTAATTTGATTAATGTTTGCACTATAGTAGAATTGGAAGAATTTCTTAAAATTGTATAGTTAGGAAAGTGATTAGAAGTGAGCATTCTTATCCAAGACGTCATTGAGAGACCATGTAATGGTCGAAATAATGACAATATGGGGGCAGATGATTACAATTAAAGAGTGGGGAATTAATGCCAAAAGTCATTACAGTAACAGATATGGCGCGATCTTTTTCAGACATTATTGGACGAGTGCATTATCAAGGAGAAAGTTTTGATATTAAAAAAGGAACAAGTATAGTGGCAAGGCTAGTACCAACACAAAACAAGCCGACGCTTACGTTGGGCGAATTAAATGAATTTTTTGAGAATGGACCACATTTATCAGAAGAGGAGATATTGAAATTTGAACAAGAAATTGCTAAGGTAAAAAAAATGAAAATTAAAGGAGATATAATTAAATGGGATTAGTAATTGATAGTTCTGTAATTATAGCACTGGAAAGAAAAAAACTTAATTTTTCTCAATTTAATATTAGTCAGACAATATATATTAGTAGCATTACGGTAACTGAGTTATTAATAGGGGCAAATAGGGCAAATACAGAAGAGAGGCGTATAAAAAAGTCCGCTTTTGTAGAGCATATAATATAATTAGTACAATTGCCGTTATACCTTTTGGTACTGAAGAAGCGAGAGTATACGCACAGATTTTAAATAATTTATTCATGGAAAATATAACGCTGGGGTCTCATGATGCAATTATTGCAGCATATGCAATAGCAAATGGTCATTCTGTATTAACTTTAAATGTACGGGATTTTAAAAGAATAAAAGGGCTGGAAGTGTTGGAAGTACAAGATGAACAGTTAGGGTAAGTCAATTACTTAAGACCAATATGTTGAGCATATATGATGGATAGTAGACTGAAAAATCAAGACGTCATGGCTCAGAGCCGCTTTGCGGCAACGCGGCAATCCAAAAATGATCATGAATGGATTGCTTCAATGCTACTAAAGTAGCTCCTCGCAATGACGGTTGTGAGGTTAGATTGCTTCTTGGCTCACGCCTTCTCGCAATGACACCTTGTATTTAGTGTTAAAATAAAAATCTGCTATAATTTAGATTTTTTTCATTTATTATAATCAAATTCAGTTATAATCACAACTTAATTCAAAAACTAAGAAATACAACATGACAACGCAAGCAAATACTAAATTTCCTATAGAAATTGACAAGAAACGAGATAATTTATTGACTAATTTTGGTAAAGCCGTCCTAAAGGATAGGTACTTATTAGCCGGAGAGGATTTTCAGGATTTATTCGCTAGAGTTGCTAGCTACTATGCTGATAATACCCAACATGCCCAGCAATTATATGAGTATATAAGCAAGCTGTGGTTTATGCCAGCCACTCCAGTTCTTAGTAATGGTGGAACTGATAGAGGGATGCCTATTTCTTGTTTTTTGAATGAAACAGATGATAGTTTAGAAGGTATTATAGACCTTTGGACGGAGAATGTTTGGTTAGCCTCGCGTGGTGGTGGTATAGGAAGCTACTGGGGCAACGTTCGTTCGATTAATGAGGAAATTAAAGGCAAAGGCACTTCTTCTGGCATTATTCCATTTGTCAAAGTTGTGGATTCTATGACCTTAGCTATTTCCCAAGGATCAATTAGACGTGGTAGTGCTGCTATATACTTACCAATTGACCATCCAGAAATTGAGGAATTTATCGATTTAAGACGTCATACAGGTGGTGATACTAATCGTAAAGCTTTGAACATTCATCATGGTATAGCTGTAACAGATGCCTTTATGCGAGCAGTAGAAAATGATGAGGATTTTTCTTTAATTAGCCCTGATACTAAAAAAGTTGTACGGGTAGTTAAGGCAAGAGAGATATGGGTGAAGTTATTAACTACTAGAATAGAAACTGGAGAACCTTACATAATATTTATTGATACTATCAATAAATATATTCCTGAACATCATAAAAAACTTGGGCTACAGGTAAAAACTTCAAATCTTTGTAGTGAGATTACTTTACCAACTGGTATTGATCATTTGGGTAAAGCGAGAACTGCTGTTTGTTGCCTATCTTCGGTAAATTTAGAATATTTTGATGATTGGCAAAATGATCCAGAGTTTATTCCTACCGCCATGCGTTTTCTAGATAATGTGCTTGAAGATTTTATCACTAAAGCCCCAAACACCATGGAGCGAGCAAAATATTCAGCCATGCGTGAACGTAGCGTAGGGTTAGGGGTTATGGGTTTTCACTCATTCTTACAATTAAAGGATGTACCGGTAGAATCAGTAATGGCAAAGGTTTGGAATAACCAAATATTTGAACATATTCATAAAGAAGTTGATAGAGCTTCCGTAATTTTATCTGATGAACGTGGGGCTTGTCCTGATGCAGATGAAGTAGGTAGTAAAGAGCGTTTTAGTAATAAAACAGCTATTGCTCCCACAGCATCAATCTCAATTATTGCTGGTAATAGTTCGCCTGGAATTGAACCATTTGTTGCTAATAGTTTTATTCAAAAGACTCTTACCGGATCTTTTAATGTACGTAACAAATATTTAGAAAAATTATTAAGTAGCAAAGGCTTTAATAATGATCAAGTTTGGTCATCAATTGCCACGCATGAAGGCTCGGTTCAACATTTAACTTTTTTATCTGCTCATGAAAAAGAGGTTTTTAAAACGGCACATGAGATTGATCAAAATTGGCTTATTGATTTAGCAGCAGATAGGACGCCACATATTTCGCAATCTCAATCTCTAAATCTTTTCTTAGCAGGTAATGTAAGTAAGATGTACTTAAATAATATCCATTTTAGAGCCTGGAAAAAAGGAGTAAAGAGTTTATATTATTGTAGATCAACCTCAATTCAAAGACCCGATAAAGTATCACACGATGTCAAGAAAGTAGATTTTAAAGATATTGAAATAGCTAATAAGAAAAAACAAGAAGAAGAGTCTTCTAAATATGATGAGTGTTTAGCCTGTCAATAATTTTTGATTTATCTAGGCTTGTCATATGGATTGCTCCGTCGTGTTTACGCACTTCTCGCAATGACGAATTAATAGGTACGTCATTGCGAGCGAACGTATGTGAGCGTGGCAATCCATGAAGCTTGTCATATAGATTGTTTCGTCGCTACTAAAGTAGCTCCTCGCAATGACGGTGTTGCAAAGCCCCCCTCGCAATGAGGTGTATAATTAAAAGTCAAATAAACTTAAAAAAAGGAAATATAATATGTCTTTACTTGATGCTAGTCCAATCTATAAACCGTTTTCTTACCCATGGGCTTATGAAGCGTGGCATATTCAACAACGAATTCATTGGTTACCAGAAGAAGTGCCGCTAGCTGATGATATAAAAGATTGGAAATATAATTTAACTCCTGGAGAAAAACATCTATTAACTCAAATATTTCGTTTCTTTACTCAAGCTGATATTGAAGTAAATAATTGCTATATGAAACATTACTCCAGGGTATTTAAGCCAACGGAAGTACTGATGATGTTATCAGCATTTTCTAATATGGAAACAATTCATATTGCGGCTTATTCTCATTTGCTTGATACTGTAGGTATGCCAGAAACTGAATATTCAGCATTTCTTAAATATAGAGAAATGAAAGATAAATACGACTATATGCAACGTTTTGGGGTAGAAACAAAAGAAGATATTGCTACAACTTTAGCAGTATTTGGGGCATTTACTGAAGGATTACAGCTATTTGCTTCATTTGCTATTTTGCTTAATTTTCCTCGTTTTAATAAAATGAAAGGTATGGGGCAAATCATTAGTTGGTCAGTAAGGGATGAGACGTTACATACTGATTCAATCATTATGTTATTTAAAACTTTTATTAGGGAAAATCCTGAAGTATGGACTGAGGAAGTTCGTGGTCGTCTGTATGAAGCTTGTGCTACTATTGTCCATTTTGAAGATGCCTTTATTGAACTAGCATTTGAAGTTGGTGGTATTGAAGGGTTAACCGCTAGAGAAGTAAAACAATATATTCGTTATATTGCTGATCGCCGATTAATGCAGCTTGGACTTAAAGAAATTTATTTAATTGATAATAATCCGTTGCCTTGGCTTGATGAAATCTTAAACGGTATGGAGCATACTAATTTCTTTGAAGCAAGGGTAACCGAATATACCAAAGCTGCAACTGTTGGATCGTGGGAAGAGGTATTTGCTGATATGGATGGTAGGAGGAGTGCTATAGTCAATTGATGAGAAGTTGGGGACGTCGTCACTCGTCGCTCGCCTATTACTTATAGGCGTCGCTCCATCGCTCCTAGCCCCAAATTCTCCTGAATTGACTATATACTCAATTGATTTGAAGAATTGGAACGCAAAACAAGGGGTGAGCGAGCGGAGCGTAGTAAACCTACGTGAGTACGCGAATGCCCCGAAGTTTTACGGAGCCAATTCTTCAAAGCAGAAGAGTATACCAGTTAATGTGTTCTTGCTGAACTATTAGGTTTTTTACTAATGCGAGATACGCGGTCTACCATATTGGGAGGAGATGGTGTTGGAACTTTAGTTTTAGGTGAAATCTTTTCCTCCTTAGGTGAATTGCTAGGTGGGTTGTTAATTGTTGTGTCAAAATCACTAAATAAATTTGTTTGAGTTTGAGGATTTATTTTATTTTTAATAGAACCCGAAGTAATAATGTCTTTTATATAAGACAGGATGAATCGACCGCAATTTATATTATCAGCTATTTTTTGATGACCTAGATATGATGATTTAAAGGTAACTCTATCTTTTCCAAATGTTTCTTCTAGTAAATTTCTAATTGGTTTTAGTGGATAAAAACGACTAAGCCATCCTTTGGAATCATGATGATGAGATGTTATATTCCCAGCGTTATCTTTATTCAACTCTAAATATGTGAAGTGTTTTCTTGTCAACAATCCAAGAAAATATTTGTTAGACTGACAAATAGGAATTATTGCTCTCTTCCAATTAGTATCTTGGTTTAATACTCCAAGTGTATCCTTTAATGGGGCTGCAGTTGTTGTAAGTGGACTACCTTTTTGAGCATCATGAGATGGGGTAGTGATATAATTATTGTCCTTTGTAAGATAATAATTGATTTTATTTTCAGGATTTCCCGGATTTTCATATGTCTCTGCTGATAGTTTATATCCTTGTCTTTTAGATAAATTTTTCAAGACATTATATACCTGAGTAGGCTTATATGCCATATATGGCTCAATTTCTTTCCGATCTTTCATTGCATTCCTATAATATATTACTTAGTGGTATACTCTTTTGCTTTGAAGAATTGGTTTCGCAAATATTTGTGTTCATGTACGTTCGGTTCGCTCACCCCTTGTTTATTGTCCCCATTCTCCAAATCATTTGAGTATAAATAAAATAATAGTATACTAAAATGACTGCAAAAAATAGATGTTTTTAACATCATTTGAGTGCTAAAACAATTTTTGCTATTAGTGGGGAAGATAATATATAGTATAATGTAGAATATAATTGGAGAATAAAATAATATGACTATTGAAATTACAGTTCCATCCCTTGGAGAGTCAGTATCAGAGGCTACTATTGCCAAGTGGCATAAAAAACAAGGAGATGTGGTTAAAGTGGATGAGCTACTTTTAGAGCTTGAAACAGAAAAAGTTACGTTGGAAGTAAATGCAGTTTCATCTGGGGTAATAAGCAAAATATTTAAGAATGAGGGAGATACGGTATCTGTCGGTGATAGCATTGGGCAAATTACCGAAGGAGCAGTTTCTGCTGTAGCTTTACCTAGCACGTCAGGTAAAGAGGTACAACAACCTGCAAATATAAACAGCATTGCTTCCCCACCTTCTGTACGAAGATTAGTGAGTGAAAATAAACTGTCCTTAGATGATATAAAAGGTACTGGTAGAGAGGGTAGGGTAACTAAGGGAGATGTATTAGGATTTATAAATAGTCCAACAACAACTTCATCTATACAGGCAACTGAATCACCTGTGAGCAATATTGCATTGGCAAATGCAGGGGCGGTAGAACGCGTTAGAATGTCGCGACTTCGTAAGACTATTGCAGATCGTTTGAAACAATCACAAAATACCGCAGCTATTTTAACAACTTTTAATGAAATTGATATGTTGAAAGTTATTAATTTGCGTATGCAGTATCGTGAAGAGTTCGAGAAGAAGCATGGTGTTAAGCTGGGGTTTATGTCATTCTTTGTAAAAGCTACTATTGAAGCTCTGAAAGTAGTAGCTTCGGTAAATGCTGAAATAGAAGGGGATGAGATTCTGTATAAGAATTATTACGATATTGGGGTGGCAGTAGGAACAGAGCAGGGGTTAGTAGTACCAATAGTCAGGCAGGCTGACAAATTGAGTTTTGCTGGTATTGAGAAAGAAATTGCCGGTCTGGGTAAAAAGGCTAGAGAAGGAAAGTTATCGATGTCTGATTTATCAGGAGGAACTTTTACTATTTCCAATGGTGGTGTTTATGGCTCATTATTATCAACCCCTATTATTAATCCTCCTCAATCAGGTATTTTAGGTCTTCATAAGACTGAAGAAAGACCGGTAGTGGTTAATGGCAAAATAGAAATACGTCCGATGATGTATGTAGCTTTATCTTATGATCATCGTATTATTGATGGTAAGGAAGCTGTTACTTTTCTTGTGAAAATCAAGGAATTAATTGAAAATCCAGATCGTTTGTTATTAAATCTCTAAGTTATAGTATGGTAAGCACAAAAGTAATTAGGAGTGGAAGTTATGGTAAAAGAAAAATCTGTTTTTGATAATATTGCTGTTAAAATTGAGAAATATCGCCCTACTATTGAGGATATAGGGAAATATATTGCAGCTCAGCATGCAGCTTTGGCAGACGACCTTAAGGGAAGTTTGAGTCTTAACCAATATTTAAAGAACATATATTTTTCTGATAAGAATGTAGTGGTAGCGGCGGATTTGTCTAATATGATTTTTGGTGTATCTGATAATATAACTGATACTATAACCGATCTAAGTGGAGGAGATTTTACTGGTTGTATATTTAAAAATACTACTTTTAGAGGATGTAATTTAGCTGATGCGGTATTTTGCGATGTTGATTTTAATCAGGCTTATTTCGAAAATACTGTTCTAAGAAATGTAGATTTTAGAGGAGCTGATCTTGCTAATTGTCAGTTCTCTGACGGTTATAAGGGATATTCTCAAATGGGTAAGGAGCATGATATTGAAGGAATAAAATTCAGTACGACCTCTTCTTTAGGCAGAAAATATGCTGATATAAAAAGTGATTTAGTTCGCCAAAAAGAGCAGAAGGAACTTATAAATAGTAAGACAAAAGAAGTAAGTGATGCACATGCAAATTTAGGATATAAAGAAACAGCATGGGCAATTGGGGGGCGTGCAACTGGTAATAAGCAATATGACAGATTAGTAAAAGAGTTGAAGCTAATGGTTGAGCAAAAAATATTTCCTAGAAAAGATAATGTAATGCATAAAACTTTTCAAAATATTTTTGACAGTGAGAGCTGTATTTTTGATCCAGCTTATGTACGAGGGTCAACTAAAGAACAGCGGGATCAAGAAACTCAATATGTACGTCTAGCTCGAGAGGATATAGAGAAATATTTAGAGAGGAGAAAGGCTGATAAAGATTTAAGTTTAAATGATTTTGCTAAAAGCAAATTAGAGCAATCGCAGATAAAGGCAGGAGCAAGAATTATTGCAGATTGTTCAAGTAGAGTTGATACTTCTACTAATAATGAATGGCATGATAGGGTGGATTTATCTGGCTTAGATTTTTCAGGAGCGGATTTGCGAGGGGCTGTTTTCTCCGGTTCCGTTTTATCCGGATGCGTGTTTAATGGTACTGATGTTAGTGAAGCAAGCTTTGAAGGTGCGGAGCTGGTAGCGGCTAATTTTGTTGGAGTTAAAGCAGATAACGCAAATTTCTTTAACAGTAATCTAAGTAAATCAACGATCACTGATCAGAGCCAGTTTGTTCATGCTTTTATGTCTAGTTCTAATGGTCAGGAAGTTTTGATAAGCGACTCTAATTTTGATTATGTGAATATAAAAAATGGTAACTGGGATCGTGCAAAATTTACTAATTCAACATTTAATCATGCAAATTTAGAGGGTATTTCTTTAATCTCAGCAGATTTACGAAAAGTACAAATGCAGCATACAATATTAGAGCAGGTCGTTTTAATGGAGTGTAAAGTTATAGATAGTGATTTATCGAATGCTTTAATAAGTAAAGCTAAGGCACATAAAGCACAATTTAAAAACACTATACTAAACGGTATAGAAGGAAAAGGTATAGATTTATCAGAAGCTGAGTTAGATAGTTTTGTCAAATTGGGTGGGGCAAATTTAGAAGAAGCTATTTTAACAAAGATTAATGCTGAAGGGGTGAATTTTATTCGAACTAATATGGACAGTGTGAATGCCCAAAAGGCAAATTTTAGGAATGCGATTTTAGAAGATGTTAACATAACATGTGCTAATTTAACCGAAGCTGTTTTAGAAGGAGCCAAAGCCCACGGAATTAATTTAAGTTATAGTACACTAACAAAAGTTCATGCCAAGAAGGCTGATTTTTCGGATAGTATAATAAGACGTATGGAAGCTCAGCAAGCCGATTTTACTGAGGTAAATTTTACCAATGCTGATCTTACAAGATCAAACCTACAAAAAGCAATATTGGAAAAAGTTCAAGCCTAAAAGGTTAGGTTAGAAGGAGTTAATTTACGGGCAGCCAAATTAGCTGAGGCTAATATGGCTAAAGCGATAATCGATGTTGATACTAATATTATCGGTAGCGATTTGCGTGATTTACAAGGCAAATTTATTCAAAATGGTCAAGAAATTACCCCGCAGAAGCTCCAAGAACAGCAAATAATACTTGAGCAGGTAGAATTGCAACGGAAAAAAGATAATTCACCGAATATTGTTGTAGGTCTGTTAAAAGAGGCTGGAGCGTTTTTTTTTGATGCTATTAATGCATTACCTTCAACTGTTATGAATATGCCTGATGTAAAAGATATGTATGCAAATTTCCTTAAATTTCAAGAAGTGAGTTCAAAATTATCAAGTGGTGAGTTGCTAGTTGAAGCAAGACAAAAATTACGAACAGAACAAGTGGAGTATGCATCTCATTTGATCAAGGGTGCTGGTACAGTACTTGATAGATATGTTACTAGTTTGACTGAAGAACAATCTAATCTTTTGAAAGATATTATAGCCCAATATTCTGTATTGCCAGTTTTAAAGGCTGTATTAAATCCTACTGTTGGCAAGAAGAAAGTTGGTACTAATATACTTGATGAAGTAGATAAAGATTTTATTAGAAGAATAGTGCCGTTATCAGTAAATTTAGTAAGTGGGGTGTTAGAAGGAGAATCAAACAAAAAAGTACAAGAAATTTGTAAGAATCTTATAATTCCTGATAAGAAATCAGGACATAATATCATAAAAAATGCTTTGGAAATATTTGTTAGTCCTCAAGTGGTAGCAGTGGTCAAGAAAGACTTAGTTGAGTTTTTACGCAGTCCAGTTAATCAAAAAGAAATTACCCAAATTGCTGAGTACATTTTAGACGATAAATTTACTAGATTCGTGTCAAAAGAGTTTTTTGACGATACTATATCACTGGCAATTAATGCAAGTAGCACAATATTAGTTCATGCTCCTAAAGTGGTTGGAATCTATGAGTTGTATATGAAGCATCAAGACCTTGCTTTAGAGCTGTTGACTGGTGGTGGAAATTTATCTTCTGACAGAAAAGAAGAAATAATACTAACGCAAAAAGCTATGGTATCGTCTATTGTGGATAATATTGATAAGGTTGTTCAAAGTCTATCTTATGACTTAAAACATACTCTACCGCAATATTTTGTTAAAAATAAAGGAAATATTCTAGAGTTTTTGGATAAACCAGAAGTTCAACAAAATTTACGATTTTATGGTTTGAACCCTAAGTTTGTATATGATGCAACAGCCGCAACTATTCCGTTTATTGTTGATGTCTTGCCGATAGTAACAGAGCTTACTGAAAATTGTTTAAAAGACAAAGATGGTTTAAGGCTAATCATTGAGCAAACTAAAGATATTATGAACGCACCTAAATCTGAACAATCAGAAAAGGTTAGTAAATTAGTCGATTCTCTTATTAAATTTAATAAAGATAATCCTAATGTCAAAAAGGTTTTACAGAAGGAAATTCCCGATCTTTTAATAAAACATGCTAAAGATCTCGGTCCTGTGGTTGAGAAATTTCTTAATGAAACCAAGATGGGTAAAAAACTAAAACTGAAAGGTGAAGCAGTTGTTAAGGTATTAGGGGATCATTCTAAAGAGCTAGGAGCAATAACTACTGCATATAGTAAAAAAGAATATGGGGCAATGGTTCGTCCATTGATGGGCTTATTATTTGATAAAAGAGTTCTAACTTTAGCTGTAGGAGCTGTCGCTAATATTTTGAAGCATAATTTTCAAAAGCATTTTGTGTCTAATTCAACACGTGGAAAAGTAATTGGTGAAGAAATGAGCAAGATGATAACAGATATTTTGCCTAATCTTAAACCAAATGACAAAAGAGATTTGTCTAAAATTTTTCAAGAGCGGGCTTATCAGTATAGTCAACAAGCTCGTCTATCTAATGAATATTCACCGATACTGGATTATTCCTTAAGTAATAAAGATTTAAGAGGATTGTCTTTTGAGACCGTTGATATGAACCTAGATAATTTCGAAGTTGAAGGATTTAACTTTAATAAGGTAACATTAGGCAAATGTTCGATTAAAGGTGCGGTACTTAAAGGATGTTCTTTTAAGAAAGCTATTTTTAAAGAACATATAGACTTTGAAGGGGTTACCGTTGATGGCAGTACTTTAATTACACTTCTGCCAGCAATTCAGGAATATAACAAAAAGCATCCAGAAAAAACAATAAATTTAGATAAGATAAAAGTTGTTGGTGATATAAAAGAAGAAGTTAAAGCAAATCCTTTGTTAAAAAATGCAGATTTAACTAAAGCCACTGTAAAAAAATAGAAATTGCCTCACCAGTACCAGCATCTAAGCTTGGTCAAGCAATATTGATAGAGCGAAGTAAAAGAGAGCATAGCGGAACTCTAGCAAAGTAAGGAAAGCAATTATAATCATTTTTTTTGGGGGGATTGCCACGACCACTACGTGGTTTTGCTAATAGATGTGGGTAAGGTGAATATATAAGTAAATTTTATTATGACTCTAGACAAGCCAAAACATGACGAAATCTTTCGCAAATCTATGGAGAATCCAATAGTTGCCAAAGAATTTTTGGCAACTCATTTGCCGAAGGATGTGCTGGCTTTAATCGATAGCACAACTGTAAAATTAGAAAAAGATAGTTTTATTGAGTCAGACCTTTCTGAAACTATTTCTGATGTATTATTTTCTGTTAAGTTTAATGATCAGGATGGCTATATTTTTTTGCTATTGGAACATCAAAGTACTGTTGATAAAATGATGGCATTTAGGTTATTTAAATATATGATTAACATTTGTGATCTATATTTAACTACTAATCCTAAAGCTAAAAGCCTTCCATTAATTTATCCCCTAATAATTTATAATGGCAAGAAGAAATATAACGCATCGCTCAATATATGGAATTTATTTAGCCATCCAGATTTAGCTAGAGGTTTCTGGATCAACGATTGTCAGCTTATTAACGTACATGATATCCCCGATGAAGAACTCAAGGAAAAAGTATGGTCTGGGATTTTGTTATTTTTCCTCAAACACATCCACGAACGTCAATTACTGAAGAGATGGCAAGAAATCTCTCATCTCTTGCCTAAATTGAGTGAAATAACAATAGGCTATGACCATATAAGAAATCTATTACAGTATACTTTGATCTTTATTGAGCAAAATGATAAAATAGAGTTAGAAAAAATATTAAAAAATAGTTTAACTAAAGAAAAAGGAGAAGAACTTATGCCTAGTATAGCTCAAGTATGGAAAGAAGAAGGGATTCAAATCGGACTACAAGATGGTATTAAAATCGGAGAGGCTAGAGGAGAAGCCAGAGGAGAAGCTAGAGGTAGAGCCGAGGGTAGAGCCGAGGGTAGAGTCGAGGCAATGAAAGTTATAGCAAAAACTATGCTACTTAAACATAATACTATTAATGAGATCATTGAATTAACAGGCTTATCTAAAGAGCAAATCGAGAGACTAAAATAGACCTCTTGCAAAACTCTACTTCTGTTGGTAATTTGTACGTCAATGCGGTACTCGAATCCTCACTTACATTAGAGTGTGCTGTGGTTCCGAGTTTCCTTCAATCCTTGCTCATAAGCGAGTTTTGCAAGAGGTCTAATGATTGCCCTCATAGATTCTTCGTCGCTACTAAAGTAGCTCCTCGCAATGACAATTATTCGTTTTTATAATGTAGTATTTTTTGTTATTAGTTGTAACTTTAGCCTGCCTCTGGAATTATTTATAAAATAATGTTTGACATTGTTTTGAATAATCGGTATAAAACTTCACACAGGGTAAATAAATCCTGTAGCTGTTTGACAAGTTGATAAAGCTGAAAACTAAATACACACTGCGATTAATAAAAATTCTATGATCGCGAGTGGATACTGTAATGGTGCAGAATTAGTTCTGTACACATCGTACAATCTCAAGTTTGAAAAAATTAAAGTAAATAAAATAAGAGCATTTGGTGGATGCCTTGGCACTAGAAGGCGATGAAGGACGTAATACGCTGCGATAAGCTTCGGGGAGCTGCGAATAAGCTTTGATCCGAAGATTTCCGAATGGGGAAACCCACCTGCTTAGCAGGTATCGTATAGTGAATACATAGCTATGCGAAGCAAACCCAGCGAATTGAAATATCTTAGTAGCTGGAGGAAAGGACATCAACCGAGACTCCGTTAGTAGTGACGAGCGAATGCGGACCAGGCCAGTGGCTTCAGAATAAAAACTAGAACAACATGGAAAGGTTGGTCATAGAGGGTGATAGCCCCTTATAGGTAAAAAGTTTTGGAGTCCTTGAGTAAGGCGGGACACGTGAAATCCTGTTTGAACATAGGGGGACCACCCTCTAAGCCTAAGTACTCTCTAGTGACCGATAGTGAACAAGTACCGTGAGGGAAAGGTGAAAAGAACCCCGATAAGGGGAGTGAAATAGACCTGAAACCGAATGCTTACAAGCAGTCGGAGCAGACATTTATGTTCTGTGACGGCGTACCTTTTGTATAATGGGTCAGCGACTTAGTTTATCTAGCAAGCTTAAGCCGTTAGGTGTAGGCGTAGCGAAAGCGAGTCTGAATAGGGCGATTTTAGTTAGATGAATTAGACCCGAAACCGAGTGATCTAGCCATGGCCAGGTTGAAGGTGGAGTAATATCCGCTGAAGGACCGAACCCACTACTGTTGAAAAAGTAGGGGATGAGCTGTGGCTAGGGGTGAAAGGCTAATCAAACTCGGATATAGCTGGTTCTCCGCGAAATCTATTTAGGTAGAGCGTTATAGCGATTACCGTCGAAGGTAGAGCACTGGATGAGCTAGGGGGTCCTACAGACTTACCAAACTCAACCAAACTCCGAATGTCGACGAGTACAGCATAGCAGACAGACTATGGGTGCTAAGGTCCATAGTCGAGAGGGAAAAAGCCCAGACCGCCATCTAAGGTCCCTAAATCATGACTAAGTGTTAAAGGATGTGGGAAAACCAAAACAACTAGGATGTTGGCTTAGAAGCAGCCATCATTTAAAGAAAGCGTAATAGCTCACTAGTCTAAATAAGTTTTCCTGCGCCAACAATGTAACGGGGCTCAAGTCATGTACCGAAGATGCGGATTTGCACTTTAATAGTGCAGATGGTAGCGGAGCATTCCGTAAGCCTGTGAAGGTGAACTGTGAAGTTTGCTGGAGGTATCGGAAGTGAGAATGCTGACATAAGTAGCGATAAAGAATGTGAGAAACATTCTCGCCGAAAGTCCAAGGGTTCCTGCGTAAAGTTAATCTGCGCAGGCTTAGTCGGCTCCTAAGGTGAGGCTGAAAGGCGTAATCGATGGGAATCAGGTTAATATTCCTGAACCTGAGGGATGTGACGGAGATAGTAAATTGTATACGCTTATTGGATTGCGTGTGCGGTGAATATCTTCCAGGAAATAACACCCTCGTTAAAGACCGTACCCCAAACCGACACAGGTGGACAGGTAGAGTATACCTAGGCGCTTGAGAGAACGATGCTGAAGGAACTAGGCAAATTGCATCTGTAACTTCGGGAGAAGGATGACCTGTGAATGGGCAACCATTTATAGGTGGCACAAACTAGGGGGTAGCGACTGTTTATTAAAAACACAGGGCTCTGCAAAGTCAATAGACGAAGTATAGGGTCTGACGCCTGCCCAGTGCTGGAAGATTAAGAGGAGGGGTGCAAGCTCTGAATTGAAGTCCCAGTGAACGGCGGCCGTAACTATGACGGTCCTAAGGTAGCGAAATTCCTTGTCGGGTAAGTTCCGACCCGCACGAATGGCGTAACGATTTCCCCGCTGTCTCCAGTATCGACTCAGCGAAATTGAATTCTCCGTGAAGATGCGGAGTTCCCGCGGTTAGACGGAAAGACCCCGTGAACCTTTACTATAGCTTTGCACTGGTATTAGGAATTAGATGTGCAGGATAGGTGGGAGACTATGAAGCGGTGGCACAAGCCACTGTGGAGTCACCCTTGAGATACCACCCTTTTGATTCTTGATATCTAACCGCGATCCTTGAATCAGGATCCGAGACAATGCATGGTGGGTAGTTTGACTGGGGCGGTCGCCTCCCAAAGAGTAACGGAGGCGCGCGATGGTTAGCTCAGGTTGGTCGGAAATCAACTATTAGAGTGCAATGGCATAAGCTAGCCTGACTGCGAGTCTGACAAGACGAGCAGAGACGAAAGTCGGTCATAGTGATCTGGTGGTCCCGAGTGGAAGGGTCATCACTCAACGAATAAAAGGTACTCCGGGGATAACAGGCTGATGATTTCCAAGCGTCCATAGCGACGAAATCGTTTGGCACCTCGATGTCGGCTCATCACATCCTGGGGCTGGAGAAGGTCCCAAGGGTTCGGCTGTTCGCCGATTAAAGTGGTACGTGAGCTGGGTTTAGAACGTCGTGAGACAGTTTGGTCCCTATCTGCCGTGGGTGTAGGAAGTTTGAGAGGATCTGCCTTTAGTACGAGAGGACCGAGGTGGACGTACCTCTGGTGGACCAGTTGTCGCGCCAGCGGCATAGCTGGGTAGCTAAGTACGGAAAGGATAACCGCTGAATGCATCTAAGCAGGAAACCTACCTCAAAACTAGACTTCCCTATCAGAGCCGTGGAAGACCACCACGTTGATAGGCCAGGTGTGGAAGCACGGTAACGTGTGTAGCTAACTGGTACTAATAGCTCGATTGATTTACTTTGCTGAGGTTGTACTTTGTGTGCAGCATTAATTCTGTAAAAAACATACCAAGTTTTCAGTTTTATCAACATTAAATTTTTTTATTTGCCTTCTAGGAGGCTGTCAAAGATAGTTGATGAATTTTTAGGAGAAACGAAATCGAGTACCGCAGCGTACATAGACGTACGTGAGGAGCAAAGGTGAGTTTTGACGCCAAAATTACCAACTAGACCTCTTGCAAAACTCGCTTATGTGCAAGGATTTGAAGGAAGACGCGGACGCAGAATCGTAGCATACTATAATGTGTGTGAGGATTTGGGTACCGCATCATTGTCCAAATTACCAGCAGAAGTAGAGTTGTAAAAGATATTTGTTGACTTATGATGTAAAAAATTTGTATTGCTAGCTTGGTGGTTATAGCACAAGTGAAACACACGACCCCATACCGAACTCGAACGTGAAACCTTGTAGCGCTGATGGTACTATGCCCTGAGGCATGGGAGAGTAAGTCACTGCCAAGCTTGCAATACAAATTTCTTTGAAGGCTATGCAATTTGACATTAAATCTTTATATTCCAATTATTAGAATCATTTGAGTATACCATTCAATTTCAGTTCTTTAAATCATTCAACTATGTTATTATCTAATCTCAGTTCGACATAAAAAAGTGTTTGAAAGGAAGTGGAGAGGAGTGATAATATTCTCTAAATAACCTCAATTCCGGATAAGAATAAGTATTTTTAAAGAATGGGTAATAGTAATTACTGAGTTAGGGAATAAAAAAATGTGAGCGTTTACAGAAAAAAGTTAAATTACAAGACGTTATTGCGAGAAGGTGTAGCCGACGAAGCAATTCTTGATCATTTTTTGGATTGTCGTCGCTGCAAATCGGCTCCTCGCAATGACGCTTGGCGAACAGATTTTTTATTCATCATCATAAGAAAATAGCAAAAAAAAACCGTGAACGCTCACAAAAAAATAAACAATATTGCAAAAATAATCAAATAGCTATTAGCGGATCATAAAAATCTGTTATATTTATATATATACTCAAATGATTTGGAGAATTGGATTTGAAAATGAGGGGCGAGCATATGCAGCGTAGATGAGCTACGTGAGTATGCGAGTCCTTGATATTTTCAAAAAACAATTTTTCAAAGCAGAAGAGTATAACCTAATTTGCAATAACTTGTTATACTGAATTCAGGTTATCTAAAATTAGACCCAAAAAAGAGGAAAGGAATATGCACCATATTAACAATAAATTTTACATGCCACTAGTGACATTACTTTGTATATTTACTTATTTATTAAATTTCTTTAATAAAATATCTCAGTGTTCTTTAGTATTTGTGTTTTTAGCTTTAACTACGAATATTATATCTGAACTATATGGCAAGAAAAAAGCTATGATTGCTGTAGTATTGTGTACAATAGTAGGCTTTGGTTTGTTATGGAATTTCGATTATTATATTAATGGTCGTGTTATTAAGGGAGTTGTGTTTGCAGCTTTTGTCTCTGTATTGCTGTCAACATATTGTAGTACAAGTGTATTTTTACATCTCAAGTCAGCATCAGCATATTCTTTTAATACCAGGAATTTTATTAGTTTGATAGTGTGTGCCATTGTAGATGGTGTTGTGATGTTAGGATTTTTCATAAATATATTCTCTACAAGTAGAGTTTTATCGATATTTTACCAAGAAGTATTATTTAAATGTATATATTCATTAGCAGCTTATATATGTATATTTAGCGGATTATCTCTAGTCCAAAAAATACATGACAAAAAGATTAGGTGAGCGTTCACAGTTTTTTTGTCAATTTTTCAAAATGAAATAGCCCATATGCAAAACCGATAATCGTAGGAATCATAATAACCCATAATCCCCAATTGCCAAAATAGTCAATAAAATAGACAAAACCAAAAGAGGTGACAACAAACATTAAAGCCCGAGATACAGCGAATGTCATAGTAGCACAGGTAAAACGTTTAAATACAGGAAAGCTTTTATAAAAAATAGGGCCAGCAGAACCTACGCACTCTTGCAATAAAAGCATAAAAAATTGAATCAGAAATAACTGATAAGGAGCATTAAGATTATTCAATAAATACGGACAAAATATAATAAAAATAGAACATATTATGAGTATAATTTTTATGGTTAATAATGGGTACACTTTTAAACTTAAATAACATAATATTGATGTGGTTAAGAGTTCCATTATACAGACAATAAAATTATGATATATAATCTCAGATATTGTATAACCAAAGCTATTTTTTAAAATATTATTACAATATATATAGATAAAATAGAAACATACCGGTGTAACACATTGTAATAAAAAGAAACCAATTAGTGTTTTCCTATTAACTTTTGCTTGCCAAACGGGATTGTCTTTTAAGATACTTGGATCTGCGTTAATTCTTTCAAGAACTCTTTTTATTCGACGTTTGGCATCAACAAATTCTGTTGTTTCTCTAAGTTTATCTCTCGCAACAGAACCAATTAATGCAACTGCTGCACCTATCCAAAATGCCAGACGCCAGTTAAAGCCATGAGAAGTAACAAGTGCTGCAACCCCTAAAGCACCTATACCCCCTAGGGTACCAAAAATCCACATCAATCCCACACTTGCATATTGGGCTGGTGGCTTAATCGTTTCAGTTAAATAAAGCTCTGCCCCTATTATTTCACCCATAGAAGCCATCCCTTGAATAATACGGCAAATTGTCATAATCCAAGTTGCTGTGATTCCTATCTGGGCATAAGTAGGCAGATTAGCAATCGCAAAACATGATGCACTCATCAAAAAAGTTGTGATGATTACTGTTGACTTACGTCCTATATTATCACCCAACCAACCGAATATTAAGGCACCAATAGGTCGAAAAACAAATGTAATACAAAAGATAAAATTCTCTCTTAAAGAGGTTGTCTGAAAATCAGTAGGTTCAAAAAATAACTCATTAAGAAACGCTGCCATATGGACATATAACATTAAGTCAAAATATTCTAGAAATGTACCAATGGACAGTATTCCTATAGCTTCTTTTTGTCCTCTAGTTAAACTTCTTTGTTCTTGTTAATACCTTATCATTTTTTCATCTTTAGTAGCTTTACTGTTAATGATAACAAAAAGAACTAATATTAAAAGTAAAAAAGTTAATTTTTAGTTAGTAATATTACCAAATCCTAATAAAGCTTAAAGAATATGGGAGAAATTTCTTTGACATATTTATAGTGAGTGTTCACGGAAAAAAAGTTAAAGTACAAGACGTCATTGCGAGTAGTTGTAGCCTAAGGTAGCTACTCGCAGTGACGGAGGAAAGGTTGTCTAGAACCTTAACGGGTTAGCTATAAAAGTTGTTATAATGAATTTGTGGTCAATTGAATAACAAAATTTGGCATTACTTCCTGTTCAGTCGCGGCAATTTTCAAATGTTGTAATTTTTCTTCGATAGTATGATATTGGCTATGAAATATTGTTGCATTACCTGTTAGTACTAAAGCTGAGTCAATTCCCAGGTTATTTGCTCCTAAAATATCAGTAAAGAAAGTATCACCTATCATAAGAATACGTTTCAATGAAATATCGGGTAATTGGTTTAATACTGCATGATATATCTCTAGATGTGGTTTGCCGCTATAAATTACCTCACCACCAAATTGCTTTATTTTTGCCGCAAAATATCCAGAACAATATCTTCGTATGCCTTGTTGCACAATTCCAAGGTCTGGGTTGGCACATATAGTAATTATGTTTCTTTTTACTACAGTTTTAAATAAATCATCAAACTCATCTAAATCTAAATCTTTTCTTTCATCGCGATGGAGCGTTAACAGAAAAATATTAGCTTCATTTATATTTGTGGTAATAGGTATCTGCAATTCATTCAGCAAATCATTGTCATCTTGACCAAGATGATAAACCACAGGGGTTTTGATGCCAAATCTTTTATCACTTTCTAGTATCATATTGATGGCTACTTCACCAGAACTAAAAACCATTTCTTCTGTTGTGTTAATACCCCAAATCTTATTAATTTTGTTAAATAAGGAGTCCCTGCTGCGTGGAGCATTAGTAACAAAAAAAACCTTCTTTTGCTGTTTAATTATTTTGTTAATATTGTCAACTACCCCAGGATAAAGCTGATTGCCTTCTATTACCACTCCCCAAAGATCAAATAAAAAAACATCGTAATCATCCATTACAGATGAAACATCTTTAAAAATTAGTTTTGTCATTGTTGTGTACACTCTATGAAGTTTTTTATAAGATATAGCTAACCAGGACTTACACTTCCTCGCTAATAGACAGAAGCATAACTAATCAGGTTAGCTATAATTTAACATTAGACTGATAATAAACAATAAATATTTTTAGTAAAATAATATTTGTTAATAAACTACTTGAAAAATATATACTTGCTGTAATTTTGCTGTATAGTTATCTTTTATTTAATGTAGGATATGTCAGATAATCAACAAAAATCAATAGCAGAATTAGAATACGGGGCTGACTCCATCAAAGTTTTAAAAGGTCTTGAGGCAGTTAAGAAAAGACCTGGTATGTATATTGGTGATACTGATGATGGTTCAGGATTACATCATATGATTTACGAGGTGGTTGATAATGCCATCGATGAAGCCTTAGCTGGTCACTGTGATCTAATTAGAGTAATCCTAAATGCCAACGGCTCTGTAACAGTGCGTGATAATGGACGTGGGATACCTGTTGATATCCACGAAGAAGAAGGTATATCAGCAGCTGAGGTTATTATGACCCAATTGCATGCTGGAGGTAAGTTTGACCAAAACTCTTATAAAATATCTGGTGGGTTGCATGGTGTTGGTGTATCTGTGGTAAATGCCCTATCAGAGTGGTTAGAACTTAGAATTTGGCGAGATAATAAGGAATATTTTATAAAATTTAGAGATGGAGCTACTGAAACATCACTCGCACTAAAAGGGGAGTCAGTAGAAAAAAGCGGTACAGAGATTACTTTTTTCCCATCTATTACCACTTTTAGCATGATAGAGTTTAATTTTGCTACTGTAGAGCATAGACTTAGAGAACTAGCATTTTTAAATTCTGGTGTTAGGATATTATTAAAGGATCACCGTTTTGCTGAACAGCAAGAAGTAGAATTTTGCTTTACTGGTGGTGTAGAAGCTTATGTTAAATATATAGATAAAGCTAAAACTTCATTACATAAATGTATATCACTCAATACTAATAATCAGGCAACAGGGGTTACTTTTGAATTGGCAATGAATTGGAATGATTCATATCATGAAAATATTTTATGTTTTACTAATAATATAAGACAACGTGATGGCGGTACGCATCTTATTGCCTTTAAAGCAGCTCTTACCAGAGTTATCACAACTTATACCGAGAATATTGGACTCAATAAAAAAAGTAAAGTAAACTTCACAGGGGATGATACTAGAGAAGGATTGTCATGTATTTTATCAGTAAAAGTACCTGACCCCAAATTTTCATCACAAACTAAAGATAAATTAGTTAGTTCTGAAGTCCGTCCTATCGTAGAAAATGCTGTGTATACTAAGGTTTTAGAATGGTTTGAAGAGCATCCTAGTGACGCAAAAATAATTATTAATAAAATTATTGAAGCGGCAACTGCTAGAGAATCAGCCAAAAGAGCAAGGGAATTAACTCGTCGAAAATCAGCCCTTGAAATTTCAAACTTGCCTGGAAAACTTGCTGATTGTCAAGAAAAAGACCCGGCTCTTTCGGAGTTATTTATTGTTGAAGGAGATTCGGCTGGCGGTACAGCAAAGCAGGGTAGAGACAGAAAGTTCCAAGCAATTTTACCATTACGAGGTAAAATCCTGAATGTTGAAAGAGCTAGATTTGATAAAATGTTAAATTCTGAGCAAGTAGGAACGTTAATAACAGCTCTTGGGACAGCTATTGGTAATGAAGATTTTTCTTTGGATAAACTAAGATATCATAAAATAATTATTATGACTGATGCTGATGTTGATGGTTCGCACATCAGAACTTTATTGCTTACTTTCTTCTACCGGCATATGCGGCAATTAATTGATAAAGGATATTTATATATAGCTCAGCCGCCTTTATATAAGGTAAAAAAAGGCAATAACGATTTTTATTTGAAAAATGAACAAGCTTTGCAAGATTATTTAGTAAAAAATACTATTAGTGATGCAACAATTATGTTGTATGATGGACGAGAGATCAGTGGTTCTGATCTTGAGGAGATAATCAAGAAAGCTATCCGGTTCGTTACATTACTTGATCAAGTTGGCAAAAAATTTAATCGGCAAATTGCAGAATGTTTAGCTATCAAAGACTTGTTAGGTAATCAAATATTTGCGGCAGATAAGACAAATGAAATAAACCAGGCTTTGAATATTTTAAATCTTGGTGATATATCACCTGATAAAACAGATTGGCAATTTGTAGTTAGCACCAATAAAATAGAATTTTTCCGCTTTGTTCGGGGGCAAAAAGAAAGTAAATTTTTATTGAAAGAACAGCTTGAATCTTTTGAGTTTACTCAGCTAGCCAAATCATTTATCCCACTTGTAGATTTATTTATTGAACCAACAAAGTTATTAATTAAAAACCAGGAATATATTATTACACTGCCTAGTATGCTGCTGAATTATATATTGGAAAGCGGAAAAAAAGGTATAGCTATTCAGCGTTTCAAAGGTCTTGGAGAAATGAATTCTGATCAGTTAGGAGAGACAACATTAGACCCTGAAAGAAGAACTTTATTGCAAGTTAAAGTACATGAACAAGATAGTGCTGAAGTAATTTTTTCAACATTAATGGGAGATATTGTTGAACCTAGAAGACAATTTATTCAAGCAAATGCCTTGAATGTAATTAATTTAGATGTTTAATCTAGATTAGAGGATATGGAGTAATGATACAGGATGATTTAAAAGTGGATTGCTTCGTAGCCTTCGGCTTCTTGCAATGACGCCTGTGTTTATAAATCGGCTATTAGCGAGATCACGCAAGTAGGGCGTGGCAATCCATATTTATGGAAATGAAAAAATAAGCAATATTGCAAAAATAATGAAAATAGCTATTAGTGAATCATAAAAATCTGTTATATTTATAGATATATAAAAACCTAAGATTAAATTATTTAAAAAATTACAAAAATGAATATTCATGAATACCAAGCAAAGATGATTTTGAGACAATATGGTATACCTACTTCTACAGGAGTTGTGATATCGCAAAAAGAAGATATTGATAGGCTAATTGATGGTTTAGAAGCAGAAATATATGTGGTTAAAGCCCAAATTCACGCAGGTGGTAGGGGAAAAGCTGGTGGTATAAAAGTTGTAAAAAGCAAAGAAGAGGCAAAGAAGGCAGCTCACGCGATGTTTGGAATTGACCTAGTAACTCATCAAACATCATCTGCTGGGCAAAAGGTTCGTCGTTTATATATTGAATCTGGCTGTGATATTCTAAAAGAATATTATTTTAGTGCTGTTTTTGATCGTAGTAATAGTAAAGTAACTTTTATAGCTTCTACGGAAGGTGGTGTAGATATTGAAGAAGTTGCTCATAATACCCCACAGAAAATTATCAAAGTATCAGTTGATCCGGCAACGGGTATACAACCATTTCATTGTCGTCAAATAGCATGCAAGCTTGGCTTTAAAAATGAACAAGCTAAACAAATGATGAAAATTGTTGAATCAACCTATCAGGCTTTTATAGCAACTGATGCTAACCAAATTGAAATTAATCCATTAATAACAAAATCGGATGGTAGTTTATTGGCACTTGATGCTAAGATTAACTTTGATGATAATGCATTATTTAAACATCCTGATATTTTAAATATGCGAGACAGTGATGAAGAAAATGCTCTTGAAATGCAAGCAAATAGCCTTGGTCTTAGTTATGTCAAGATGGATGGTACTATTGGTTGTATGGTAAATGGTGCTGGATTAGCTATGGCAACAATGGATATTATCAAGCTTTATGGTGCTGATCCAGCAAATTTTTTAGACGTTGGCGGTGGAGCTGATCGTGAGAAAGTGACAGAAGCACTAAAAATAATTTTATCAGATATGCATGTACAAGGAGTTTTAGTTAATATTTTTGGTGGTATAATGCGTTGCGATATAATTGCTGAAGGGATTATTGCTGCAGTAAAAGAGATTGGTATCAAAGTTCCACTGGTTGTACGTTTAGCTGGTACCAATTTTGAATTAGGTAAAAATATTTTAGCAAATTCTGGTTTAAAAATAATCGCTGCAAATGATTTAGCTGATGCTGCCGTTAAAATTGTTGCTGCGGTAAAGTAATTGTATGAACTTAGGCATTATTACAAAATAATTTTTTTAATTTTAGTGCCATAAACACCCTGGGAAATTATGACCTCAGACAAGCCAAAACATGACAAAATCTTTCGCAAATCTATGGAGAATCCAATAGTTGCTCAAGAATTTTTGGCAACTCATTTGCCGAAGGATGTGCTGGCTTTAATCGATAGCACATCTTTAAAATTAGAAAAAGATAGTTTTATTGAGCCAGACCTTTCTGAAACTATTTCAGATGTATTATTTTCTGTTAAGTTTAATGATCAGGATGGCTATATTTTTTTGCTATTGGAACATCAAAGTACTGTTGATAAAATGATGGCATTTAGGTTATTTAAATATATGATTAATATTTGTGATCGATATTTAACTACTAATCCTAAATCTAAATGTCTTCCATTAATTTATCCCCTAGTGCTATACAATGGAAAAAAGAAATATGACGCACCGCTTAATATATGGGAGCTATTTACCCATCCAGATTTAGCCAGAGGCTTTTGGACAAATGATTGTCAGCTTATTAACGTACATGATATCCCCGATGAAGAACTCAAGGAAAAAGTATGGTCTGGGATTTTGTTATTTTTCCTCAAGCACATCCACGAACGTCAATTACTGAAAAGATGGCAAGAAATCTCTCATCTCTTGCCTAAATTGAGTGAAATAACAATAGGCTATGACCATATAAGAAATCTATTACAGTATACTTTGACCTTTATTGAGCAAAATGATAAAATAGAGTTAGAAAAAATATTAAAAAATAGTTTAACTAAAGAGAAAGGAGAGGGAATTATGCCTAGTATAGCTCAAGTATGGAAAGAAGAAGGGATCCAAATCGGAGTACAGGATGGCATCAAAATCGGAGTACAGGATGGCATCAAAATCGGAGTACAGGATGGCATCAAAATCGGGGTACAGGATGGTATTAAAATCGGAGAAGCTAGAGGTGAAGCTAAATTAATAAAAATGATGATAAACAATGGCAGCTCTATTGAAGAAGTAGTGAGAATTACTGGACTATCTATTACTAAAATCAATGAATTACTGAAAGTACAGTAAATTATTAAATTAATCATTGTAACAAAATAATTTTTTAATTTCTAGGAACTAATTAAGATTGGGTTCTGTTATAACCCAAGATGTTTTGTAAAATTAAAAGGGTACTTTATTGCAGCTTCTTAGTCTCAAAAGAGGGCTATTTTAATCATTATCTTAAAAAATACGGAAAAGGCATGTATGTCAATATTAGTTAATAAAAACACAAAAGTAATTTGTCAGGGTTTTACTGGTTCACAAGGGACTTTTCATTCTGAACAAGCCATCAATTATGGCACTAAGATGGTAGGAGGAGTGACACCTGGAAAAGGTGGTAATACTCATTTAGATCTACCCGTATATAATACAGTACATGAAGCAGTTGAAAAAACTGGGGCTACTGCCAGCGTTATTTACGTTCCACCACTATTTGCTGCTGATTCGATCTTGGAAGCTATAGATGCAGGAATTAAATTAGTAGTGTGTATTACAGAGGGTATACCAGTACTTGATATGATAAAGGTTAAAAGGGCATTAGTTGGATCAAAAACTAGATTAATTGGTCCTAATTGTCCCGGCATTATTACCCCTGACGAGTGTAAAATTGGCATAATGCCTGGTTATATTCATAAGAGAGGAAGAGTTGGCATTATATCTCGCTCCGGTACTTTAACGTACGAAGCAGTAGCACAGACTACAGCTACTGGTCTTGGTCAATCTACCTGTATTGGTATTGGTGGAGATCCAGTTAACGGTACTGATTTTGTTGATTGTATTGAAATGTTTTTAAAAGATGATGAAACCGAATCGATTATTATGATTGGTGAAATAGGTGGAGATGCTGAGGAAAAAGCTGCTGAATTAATAAAAAGTTCAAAGATTAAAAAACCAATAGTTAGTTTTATTGCTGGTATTACCGCTCCTGAAGGGAAAAGAATGGGGCATGCTGGGGCAATTATTTCTAATGGACAGGGCTCAGCTGAACAAAAGTTGGAGGCACTACAGAGTGCAGGAGTTACTATCACTAGATCACCAGCTGATATTGGCAAAACTATGTTTGAATTATTAGGAAGAATTTAAATTTAAGAGAATACACACATACGTCATTGTAAGGAATACATAAGCCTCAAGCGTCATTGCAATTTTTAAATTGCCATGGGGGTTATGTGTAAGGTAAAGTTATTTATCGAATTAGCATATTAAGCGGAGACTAAATGTTTAGCAAACTGTATAATAATCTTATTTTACAAATTAAAGCTAATAAACATGATTTCTTAAGGTTTGATCTGATCAAGCAAGATGCAATAAAGTATCTTGCCGCTCAGCTTACTGCAAAATATGATACTGTGATTATTATAGGTTTTGGTGCGTCTTGCCTAAATGTTAGAGCGTTGTTAAGTATGAAGGCAGTAGCTACTAAAAGGCTAATATACCTTGATAATTTAGATCAGTTGGCAATTGATAAAAAATTATCAGTAGTTAACTTAGATAAAACTGTGTTTTTCTCATTGAGTAGGTCTGGGAATACCAATGAAACCTATTTATTAACTAAGTATGTTTTAGAAGTTTTGCGTGTTTCTCCTCGAAATGTGTATGTAATAGTACCGTTTAATAATAGCTTGTTATATAATTTAGCGAGGTCTTTTGGGGCAAATTGTTTAGAACATGATAATGTAAGTAGTGGAAGATTTGGCGTAATTTCTAATGCTTCTTTGCTACCAGCGGCAATTGTAGGAATTGATATAGATAAAGTCGTTGCAGCTGCTTCCCAGAAAATATCAGATATTATCCTTGATGGCTCTGATAGACTTTCTGCAAAAGTCGCTTATGCTGAGGGATTTGAAGGAGACTCGGAACGGAGAACCGCAGCGTACTATAGGGTGCGTGAGGATTCGAGTACCGAATCGACGTACAAATCACCAGCAGAAGTAGAGTTTTGCAGAAAGTCTAATATTTGTGAGATAGCTGAACACTACCTCAATCAATATTCTTTAAATAGACATATGTTAGTTATGTTTAATTATAGTTACCAATTAGATGGTTTATGTAGATGGCAGCAACAAATTATAGCTGAATCGCTTGGCAAGAATGGTTTTGGTATAACTCCTATAATAGCAAGAGGCACATTCGATCAGCACAGTCAGTTGCAACTTTATTTAGAAGGTCCGGATGATAAATTTTATAAAGTTATTACTAACAACAAAGATAACTCAGATATGGCAATGAGTCTAGCTGCTCATGCTAACAATATATATAATGCATTAGTGCAAGTTAAACGACCAGTGATGTTAGAGAATTTTGTACATATTGATGAGTATGTAATTGTAGATCAAATTATTCATACAATGTTGAGTACTATGCTAATGGCAAATCATTTGAAAATTGATCCATTTAACCAACCATCTGTTGATCAATACAAGAAGATATAGTAAAGTATACTAAATTACCGCGAGGAGTTGGCGAAGTGATCACCCCACCTTCCAATATAGATATAGAGGTGATAAATTCAATAAAGTGATAGACATATTAAACTATGATATTCATAGTCTTGTAAGTTTTAGTCTACATTATTGAAATAGACTTGGCATAAAAACAATATAAATTTTATCAGTAAGTAATTTTTTCTTAGCCAGAAGGCTTGACTTAGTTGGATTAATAAAGTTATATTGTATAGGTGGATTTAAGAATATAAATTAATTTATGAGTGTTGTTATGAAAAGTGGTAATGAAAATGATACAAGTTTAACTGTTGCCAATGAAGCTGTGAATAAGGTAGCTGAGGCTGTAATTGCAGTGAGTACTAATTTGCCAGTATTTTCTGCCGAAAAAAAAGATTTAGACGATATGGCTGAGATTCTAGTTGGTGCGATGAATGTCTTGGAAAAAAGTAACTCACTTCAAAATGTAACAGCTAAAGATATAAAAGAGTTGGAAGAAAAAGCTGAGAGCATTAAGAGTCGTTCGTCAATTGGTACTCAAATAAAGGCATGGTTTAAATCATGGTTCATCCCTTTCGTTAATTTTTTAAAATCTCCGTTTAGTAAACAACATCAAGAAAAATTACAACAAGCAACAGAAGATTTTGTCAAGGGAACTGAGGATATACAGAAACAAACTATACAGGAACAAGTTGTGCAGGAACAAATAGCTACAACTATTCCAGTAAAAGAAACCCCGGTGCAACCGTCTTTGGTGGAAACTCCTAAACCTCAAACAGTGATATCTACAACAGAACCGTTAGTAGTGGCAGAAACAACCTCTATACAAAATGTTGTTCCAGCACAGGTTGTAGCTCCAACTATGCCACCAGTGCAGGTGACAACTAGCACTCCGACAGTTATGCCGCTGTCAGTGCAGGTAACAGTTAATAATGTTCCAGGTGTTCCACCGCCACCGCCACCGCCACCGCCACCGCCACCGCCACCGCCACCGCCACCGCCACCACCACCACCACCACCGGCATCTACCCCACTTGATCCTTTGGCAGCTCTAGGTAAGGAGAAGAAGTCAGTAAATCAAGTAGTTGCAGAACCAGTAGATGATATGGTAAGTGAATTGAAGAAAAAGCTTGAGGCACGGATGGTAAAAGCTGGGGAAGTGGAATTTAAGCCAGACTCGCCTGAACATCTTAAAGAGTTTGCTGAATTTGACAAGCTGAGAAAAGATGAGATAGCACGCCAAGCTAGACAAGACGAAATAGACGCTCCAAGAATAGCAGCTGCACTGAAAGCAGAAGCAGAAAAGCAAGTAGCAAGTGCAAAAGTTCCTCCTAAGGTTGAGCTTAATAAGGAAGGAGGAGTACCAATACCACCACCTCCTCCACCTATGCCTGGTGCAGCTGGTGTTCAACTACCTAAACCAGTAGTAAACAAACCCCCGGCGGTAGGAGTGAAGGTACAGGCGAAGCCTGTTCAACTTGCTGTTGATAAGGATGCTATCATAGAAGCGGTAAAAGGGTTGAGGAAACTTAGTGAAGATTCTACCCATAAAAAACCAACAGAAAAACCTGTGATAAATTTTAAAGCACATCTAAAAACAAGAGAGAGTAATAGTAGATAACTGCTTAGTCAAAAAGTTGTAGTAAGCGTTTACGGAAAAAAGTTAAAGTACAATACGTATATTAGCGAGAAGGCTTAAGCCAAGAAGCAATCCATTCCTGGTCATTTTTTGGATTGCCGAGTCGCCACAAAGCGGCTCCTCGTTAATAGACGCTTGACGAGCAGATTGTGTAGAAGTCAAGATTTGATCTTACAGACCCCATAAATTAACTTATTAGATTGTCAGATAAGTGTTCAAGATACAAGATCTCATTATTTTTTTCAAACGCTAATTTTTTACTATCTTTAAAGGTTTGCATTGGAGTTTTACCATAGCAATACTTGCCGGAATGAGGACGTTCGTTATTATAATAATGTAACCAGGTATCAAGATCTTTTTGCAATTCAAAAAGTGAATTGTAAATCTTTTTACTCATTGCAGTATCATAAAACTCATTTTTCATGGTTTTATGAAACCTCTCACATATCCCGTTAGTTTGAGGGGAATATGCTTTTGTAACGGTGGGTTCTATTCCTTCAATACTTAAAAACAATTCAAAGGCATGATGTTCTATATTTCCTTTATATTCAGTACCACGATCAGTTAATATACGTAGTATAGGAATACCTTGTTCTTCGTACCAAGGTAGAACTCTATCATTTAACATATCAGCAGAGGTTATAGCTGTTTTGTCTGTGTATAATTTGGCATCCGTCACCCTGGAATAGCTATCGATAAAAGTTTGACCATAAACCTTACCTATTCCTTTAAAGTTGCCAACATAGTAAACATCTTGACAACCAAGATAGCCTGGATGTTCTGTCTCTATTTCCCCATGTGCCTCTTTAAGATTCTTATGATTCTCCAAGACACGTAATTGAGCTTCCGTAAGTATAATGCCATCCTGAGCCATTTTAGTTTCTAAAGCTACTAGCCGTTTCTTAAGATTATTGAGATCGTTCCTAAGCCAGATAGATCTAATGCCGCCGGGAGATACTAAAATCCCATCTTTTTTTAATTCGTTCGATACACGAAGTTGACCATAAGCGTGGTACTCTATTGCCATGTCTAATACCGCTTTCTCTACAATAGGATCAACTCTATTAGCCAATATGGGTTTCTTACGGCTTATTTCATACAAGGCTTCATCGCCACCATTCTCATATAATTCCTTGAATCTATAATAACTATCTCTGCTATACCCCATTGTCTTACATGCACTAGATACATTTCCTAAGCTTTTTGCTAGTTCAAGTAATCCTATTTTTGGTCTTATTATTTTCTGATTTAAATTCATTTTAATCTCCATTTAATAATTTGTTTATTTTACTAAATGTAAGATTAAATCTCAACTACTTCATTTATGATTGAAAGCTTTTTATCTTAAAACTTTTTCTATGATAAGACGAAAGACCATAAATGCTTATAGCGTTTAGATGCTCTTTCGTCCCATAGCCGAAGTTTTTGTGCCACATATATTCTGGAAATTCTTTGGCATATTCAAGTAATAAACGATCTCTAGTAACTTTTGCAATAATAGATGCTGCTCCAATAGAAATCGATAAATTATCGCCATTTACTATACTAATAAATCTTGGATCGTTAAATTTCATGTTACCATCTATTAATACTGTATCCGGTTTAACAGAAAGATTTGCTACTGATATAGTACAAGCCTTTTTAGTTGCTTCAAGGATATTAATTATATCTATCTCATCGTGATACACTATACCAACAGACCAAATATAATTTTGAGTTATTTGTTCGTATAACAAATTCCTCCTTTCTCTAGTAAGTTTTTTGGAATCTTTGATACCATTTATGATTTTTGTTTGATCAATGATAACAGATGCAGCTACTACAGGGCCAACTAGCGGTCCTCTACCAGCTTCATCTACTCCAGCTACTAATCCAATATATTTTTGTTCTAATTCAAACATAACCCCTCCTATTTGTACAACTAACCTGATTAGTTTGTACAGTATTTTTACATTGACACAAAAGCTTTTCTTCTAATATTATTTAAAATTAAGTCTCGTATCGTATAAAAAAATTGAACATAGCGTATAATTACTTTGAAATTAATTGAAAACTTTTCTTTTATCCCTTGAACTGTTACAAAACCAAGCATATATAGAATACACAATGTGTAAGTATTAATTTTATGGAGGTAAGAATGTCTTTTAGACCGTTGCATGATAGAATTGCGGTAAAACCAATTCAACAAGAAGAAAAAACACTCGGGGGAATCTTTATCCCTGATACAGCTAAGGAAAAGCCTATGCAGGGGGAAGTAATAGCTGTAGGAAAAGGAGTGAGAGGGGAGAATGGTACTATCCACTCATTAGAAGTTAAAGTAGGCGATAAAGTACTATATGGCAAATGGGCTGGTACTGAAGTTAAAGTTGATGGTTTAGATCTGATAATCATGAAAGAAAGTGATGTCATGGGCATAATTAGTTAATAATTTATCTAAATTATTATAAGAATTATTTAATTTGTAAGGAGAATATAATATGGCAACAAAATTAATAAGACACGGCTCAAATGCACGTGAACAAATGCTAAGAGGTATTGATATTTTAGCTGATACCGTAAAAGTAACATTAGGTCCAAAAGGTAGAAATGTTGCAATTGAACAGTCATTCGGATCACCAAGATTAACCAAAGACGGTGTGACAGTGGCAAAAGCCATTGAACTAAAAGACAAAGCCCAAAATTTGGGAGCTCAATTAGTAAAATCTGTGGCAAGTAAAACATCTGATGTTGCTGGTGATGGAACAACTACCGCAACTGTTCTAACTCAAGCAATAGCAAGGGAAGGTAACAAAGCGGTAGCAGCTGGCTTTAATCCTATGGATATAAAACGTGGTATAGATTCAGCCGTTAATTTAATAGTTGAAGAAATTAAGAAAGCTAGTAAAAAAATCAGTAGCCAAGAGGAGATTGCTCAAGTTGGTACTATTTCATCAAATGGTGATACAGAAATTGGTGCAAAAATTGCCGTAGCAATGGAAAAAGTTGGTAAAGAAGGGGTAATTACCGTTGAAGAAGCTAAGAATTTTAGTTTTGAAGTAGATGTAGTTGAAGGTATGATGTTTGATAGAGGTTATCTATCACCATATTTTGTTACTAATTCCGAAAAGATGGTAGCTGAATTGGAAAATCCTTTTATCTTATTATTTGAAAAGAAATTATCAAATTTACAGCAAATGTTACCAGTGCTTGAAGCCGTAGTGCAATCAGGACGTCCTTTATTAGTAATTGCTGAAGATGTAGAAGGAGAGGCGCTTGCTACCCTGGTAGTGAATAAATTACGTGGTGGGTTAAAAGTTGCTGCAGTTAAAGCTCCTGGATTTGGCGATAGAAAAAAATTCATGATGGAAGATATCTCTATTTTAACAGGTGGTCAGCTTATCAGTGAAGATCTTGGTATGAAGCTTGAAAATGTTAATATCAAAATGCTAGGTACTGCTAAAAAAGTTACTATCTCCAAAGAAAATACTGTCATAATTGATGGTGCTGGTAGTAAGGCAGACATCGCGGCTCGTTGTTCTCAAATTCGAGCACAAATTGATGAGTCTAGTTCAGATTACGATAAAGAAAAATTACAAGAGCGTTTAGCTAAACTTGCTGGTGGCGTAGCTGTCTTAAAAGTTGGTGGTGCTACTGAGGTTGAAGTAAAAGAAAGAAAAGATCGTGTAGAAGATGCTTTGCATGCTACTAGAGCTGCCGTGGAAGAAGGCGTTGTTGCTGGTGGCGGTGTTACTCTTTTCTATGCGGCAAGAGCTTTAGAGTCGCTAAAAAGTGCTAATGAAGATCAACAGGCTGGTATTAACATCGTTAAGAAGGCTTTGCAAGCTCCAGTAAGACAAATTGCAGAGAATGCTGGTATGGATGGAGCTATTGTAGTTGGAAAACTTACTGATAGCAAAGATAAAAACTTTGGCTTCAATGCTCAAGATATGACTTATGTTGACATGATTAAGGCTGGTATTATCGATCCAACTAAGGTCGTGCGTACTGCTTTGCAAGATGCAGCATCAGTTGCTTCTTTGATTATTACTACTGAAGCATTTATTACTGATGAACCAGCTGATAAAGATGAATCTGCTATGCCACGTGGTGGTATGGGCGGTGGTATGGGTGGCATGGGCGGTATGGACTTCTAATACCACTAGGAGACTGCCTACGAATAAGCTTTATTAGCCACCCCTGCTTTTTCTTGCAGGGGTGGCATGTTTTAATAGTAAAAGTTAGGCAAGACAAAAGGAGATAATCAACAAGGCAGTATATGTTGCGTTAAGAATTGACTATATCTGGGCAATTCTTTTATTTTCCTAAGTCTGCCAAAAAGCCTTTCAATAATATGTCGTTTGCGGTAAATTTTGGTATCATAAAAATCCTTTGGTGTTAAATTGGAGTTATTAGGCAAATAAACTCCTTTATATGGAATAACGGGAATAGCATTTTTGATTTAATAAAATCTCTAATATTGCCGTTATAGTATCCCTTGTCCGCAACAACAAAGTCAATTTCTTCCCAAGGTCAGTCTTGCCATAATTGCTCAACCGTTTTGCAATCCTGCCTTTGAGCGGGAAATAATTGGCAGTTAATACAACCATTACTGGTAATTGCTAAATGGATTGTAGTACCTATTCCCTTCCTACCCCTCCCTGTCGATTGTAAACCTTTATTTTTTTAAAGCACCTACTCCAGTCGATGTAATGGTACAATTGAGCCATCAACGAATACTATATCCATTAACAACTGTTTAACACTTTGAAGGTGGTACAACAAGTGCCAAAAGAATCCATTCTCACTCCATCTTTTGTATCTTGTATAGATTGTGTGCCAATTTCCATATTCTGATGAAAGGTCACGCCAGGGTACTCCTGTCCTCAGTACATACAGAACGCCACAAAAAAATTTATAATGACTCACTTTCGTTGGCGTCCTGGTTTCTTGAGTTCTCTTTTTATTATTGGCTCTATCAATTCTTTAAATTTGCTTTCACTAATTGGGTATTTCCTTATTTCCTCCATATTTGAACCTAATTAAACTTTCTTTATTGCTCAATTATTCTTACCATACCTTTATCTTTATATCAAATTATTTTGTTAACAGTGCCATATCTTATTGTGCATAATTATTTTGCCTATTTTTCTTCTACTTGTAAATTGTAAATAATTTTATAAAAAATTCGCATAAGATTACAAGGCAGAATTTACAATATCAGAACCTTTACAATAACTTACTAACTATCCGATTTATTTTTTCAAAATTATCACTGCTTTCTTGCAGTTGCTTAATTAAACCTTTTTCAAGATTCTTGACCTCTTTTATATCTTTATCATTAAGTTTGGGTATTTTAATACGAATAAGCTCACTAAATGGCAGACTTGCTCTAGCTGAAGAAAGCGAGTAATTCATTATAACCTTAAGAAATCTTGGTTGTTTCAAAATTGATACAATATAAAATGGACTATAGTTTGCATTTTTACATCTCACAACAACGTATGCTGGGCTTGCAAATGCCCCATCTAGATGTGGAGGGACAACCCCAATACTACCTATATTAATTCTATATGGATTATACACTATATCACCGATTTTTACAGGCTTATATTTTTGGGTAGCTTCATGACCCCGCATTATATCGCCAAGAAATATACCATTTTGTGAGACTTCAATGATTTTGTATTCTAAGTCTGAGTTTTTTAAAGGATCGATGCGATCTGTAATTTCTTCAATTAAGTTGTCATTTAGTTGTATCAATTCGCCCTTAACTTGTGGTATATCTTCCATATAGTAAAAAGGTCTTAAATTCCAATTGCCACTTTGCTTTATTATTTCTCTATCTACAGTATTAGCTTGTCCTTGAATTTGCGTTGGCTCATCTATTTCGCTAAGAAGCTTTTTGATATCACTATACCCTTCTATAGGTTTACGTCCAGTATTTAACTCAAAACCATCATTATTGACAATAAAAAAATATGCTTTTTTAAATTGTCCACCTTTTTGAAAATATATAATATTTGTTTTAGTTGGCGTGTATGGCATAAAAACACCCCTTGGTAGTGAAATGACAGAAAATTTTTGGGTGTTTTTGGCAATCATTTCACGAGTTTTACCTATTGCCCCATCTTCATACAAAAAACTTTCTGGTACCACTACAGCTGCTCTGCCATTTGGTTTTAGAGACTCATAAATATGTTGCATGCAAATGGCATCGGCATTCTTTGTTGGTATTGAGTAAAACGAACCATATTCTGTTTCCTGTGAGTAAGGAATATTAGATAATACAATATTATATTTTTCCTTTACTGGCTTTTCGAGACTATCCATTTGCTCTATGTTGCTATGTCCATCGCCAAATAGAATCATATTCATTTTGGCTACCCTTGTTGTTGAAGTTAACTCTCTTCCATGTAATGCCTTCTTTCTAATCCATTCAAGTATTTCATTATTTGTTGTATCTGCCCGAGATGATAAATATTTAAAAGATTCCAACAAAAAGCCACCAGTCCCACAAAATGGATCGTAAATTGTTTCGCCATATTGTGGTTTTATTATATTGACCATGCTACGTACAATGTGTCTTGGGGTAAAATATTCGCCTAAGTCTTTATTGCCATTTGTGACAGTTTTTAGGAAATATTCAAAAGCATCTCCCTTAATATCTGTATCTGTAGATGTTAAATTAATTGGATCAATCAAATCTATAATATATCTCAATGTTGTAGCTTTTTTAATGGTAAAGGGGGAGATGAAAATACTACCATATAGCTCACGTAATTTCTTCCACACTGAATCTGAAATAAAATCTAATAAAGCCTGATTATCATTGTAATATTTGTTAATAAAATTTTTCCATAAAAACCGATCTTCCAGTCTTCTTATTCCTTTAACATGGTCAGTAAGGGTTTCATATTCATCTATCAATTTTAGAAAAAGGATTTCCGAAAAAGCTGAAAATCTTTCGTAACCATCTCTTAGCCCCTCTTTTCTCAATAAATTGTTTACTGATTTAAAAGTATCCATTAACTCATCGCGAGTAAAATTTATCCCTTTTGGTGTTGATAGAATTTCTGCTCCTTCATTTATAAATCGTAATGAAGTAAATTGATCCACAAAATCCTGTAATTCTTCTCCATCAATCTTTAAAGGTCTACTCTGTAGTGTATGTCTTGCAAGAACGAAAGTCTCGTTAAAGACAAAAACTAAAGGAATCTGTAAAGGTTTAGCATATTTTTCTATAGCTTGATTCATACCTTTATCCAAATATTCTCCCGGTTTTTTTGCTTCAATAACTGCAATTGGTATATCTGTTCCAGATTCATACAAGATATAATCAGGCTTATTTCCCATTAGCCTAGTATTCTGCATTTCAGTTTTTGCCTGTTCTTGAAAGACATTACATAGCGGATTATTTTGATCTAATATCCAGCCAAGATTTTGTAGTCTTGTATTAATTTTGTTTCTAGTGTGAGCTTCAAGTGGAAAACGTATTGTCATATTATTTAACGCAAATTGCCAATTAATGTAAGTGGTAGAAGGTGGGCGACAACTAAAATTACTGAAGAAATGATAGCCAAGTGGAATGATAAAGCAACATTAATTTACAGAATTCATATTGCTTTATCCTTGGTGAAGTAATCTCATATATTAAAAGCTTAGCAAAAATTGCCCAAGGTTTTCATAGGAGCGTATGGATAGGCTAACAGATTTATTTTTGGATGGCAATATTACAAAAGCAGAACATGAAGAAAAACGTGAAGATATTGCCAGAGAAATAGCAAGTCACGACAATGCCGATGATAAATTTTCATAATGCCTGATCAACTTAATAGAACTGCCTTCCGGAGCGGCAGAAGCCTTCAAAGGTTCCACTGCCGAAGGAAAACGTAAATTGATAAATTTAGTATTTGCTAACCTGGAAATAAAAGGCGGGAAGCTAGACTTTAAGCTACGTCCACCGTTTGATATGTTCGTAAAATGTACCAAAATCGAAGAATGGTACACCCTAGTGTCTGATTTCCGAACCTTGACAGAGTTAAAAATGGCTACCATTCAATGTTTTTCATCCCTATCACTTTTACCCAATAGCAATTATGTATAACGTAAACCGTCTCACATTTTTATTACAAAATACTATACTAATTTTAAAGGTTTTGTTTGTTTTGAATTTTCTCTACTAATTTATACTCTAAATTAATGGTGGATCAATTTAATGGCTTTTTGTGGTAAAGAAGTGGCACTACAGTATCAGATTGATGTAATTTCTTAAATTTACTGGCAGATACAATGCTGATGACTCTAGCCTCTGAAACGTATAAAACTTTTCAGGGTTCTGAAATACCCCAAAAACGCAAAATGATAAAATTCGTATTTCAGACCCTTGAACTGAATGGCAAAAAACTTGAGACCTCTCTACGTTTCCCGTTCGATATTTTTGAAAAAACGACAACTCGTACGGAAGTGGCGGATAGGGTGGGATTCGAACCCACGGTACGGTTGCCCGCACGCTAGTTTTCAAGACTAGATCCTTAAACCACTCGGACACCTATCCAAGGTAATACATATCAGATAAACTGAATAAGTTCAAGTATAAATATTTGTATAATATAATTCGAGATAAGTTAAATTAGACTTCCTGCAAAGAAATATCAACATTCTAATTTAATCAGTTAACGATTTTGCTATTAGACAATATAAATTATTGTAAGAAAACTTGAATATTTTTTAACTGACGTTTATACTGCCCCCATCATGCATTTATAATACTATTCCCATCATTTTGTAAAAAGAAGTAACTATGATAAATCCACGTTTTTATAAGAAATCTACCTCTTATAAATTATCGGAAATTATAAAGTTAATAGACGCTGAAATATTATACTCCAGTGACTTGCTAATCCATGATATTAAGTCGTTAGAAGAGGCTGATGTTGGTGATATAAGTTTTTTAAGTAATAGCAAATATATTGCTCAATTCCAAAACACTAAAGCTTCATGTTGCATAGTTCCGGAGAATTTTTCACAAGAATCTAATAATCGAACAGTTTTATTAAAAGTAAAGAATCCGTATTTCTTTTATGCAAAATTAGTGGATTTGTTCTATAGTAAAGCAAAGACTTATCCTAACAAAATTATGCAATCTGCCTATATTTCGGATTCTGCCACTATAGGAAATAATTGTTATATAGGACATAATGTTGTTATTGAAGATCATGTTGTAATAGGTGATAATTGCGTTATAGAATCTGGGACGAGTATAGATTATGGAGTGGTAATAGGTAATAGAGCATTAATATACTCAAATGTTTCAATAAGTTACAGCATAATAGGTGATGATGTGGTAATATTATCTGGAGCAAGAATTGGACAAGATGGTTTCGGTTTTGCAACAGATAAAGGGGTTCACAAGAAAATTTTCCATACTGGTATAGTTAAAATAGGTAATAATGTTGAAATAGGTAGTAATACTACTATTGATAGAGGATCAATGAATGATACAGTAATAGAAGATTTATGTAGAATAGATAACTTAGTGCAGATAGGACATAATGCTATAATAGGAAGGGGGTCGATTATTGTCGCACAGGTCGGTATATCAGGTAGTACTACAATAGGAGCATATTGTGCTCTTGGAGGGCAAGCAGGACTAGCCGGACATATAGTACTAGGTGATAAAGTTCAAGTAGCAGCAAAAGCTGGGGTGATAAAAGATGTTGAACCAGGAGTAACAGTTAGTGGGTTTCCTGCCGTACCGATTAGGGACTGGCATAGACAATCAATAATTATAAAACAGCTTATAAAGAAACGGAATATAGATGAAAATTAATATTATAGAAATAATGGAAATGTTGCCTCATCGCTATCCATTTTTATTAATAGATAAGGTGTTAGAATTTAAGCTTAATGAATCAATTGTTGGTATCAAAAATGTTACTTTTAATGAACCACAATTTACTGGTCATTTTCCAACAAGACCAGTAATGCCCGGTGTGTTAATTGTTGAGGCTATGGCTCAGCTTTCTGCTATTTTAGTAGCAAAATCAATGGATTTTACAAAAGATAAGGAGATATTCTTTATGTCTATTGAAGAGGCAAAATTTCGTAAAATTGTTGAACCAGGCGATACATTACATATTTATGCTAAAATAGAACAAAATAGAGGTTCTGTTTGGAAATTTTCAAGTAATGCTAAAGTTGATGATCAGATAGTTGCAGAGAGCAAATTTACTGCAATGTTTAAAAATAGGAATTAATGATGATTTTACCAGCTATACATGCAACTGCCATAGTAGATCCAAGGGCTTCAATTGGTAAAAATGTCAGAATAGGTCCTTTTTGTACTATTGGACCAGAGGTGGTTTTAGCAGATAATATTGAGCTAAAATCACATGTAGTTATAGAGGGGAAAACAAAAATTGGTGCTAATACAGTTATATATCCATTTGCTTCTATTGGTCAGTTTCCTCAAATAGTTAAGTATGAGGGAGAAAAATCAGAGGTTATCATAGGTAGTAATAATACTATTAGAGAATATGTAACTATTCAAGCTGGTAGTAAAGGTGGTGGTATGGTTACTTCTGTAGGTAATAATGGTTTATTTATGGTTGGAGTACATATAGCCCATGATTGTACTGTAGGAAATAATGTAATTTTTGCAAATTATGCTAGCCTAGCTGGTCACGTTAAAGTTGGTGATTATGCTATTATAGGAGGGCTTTCTGCTGTTCAGCAGTTCGTACGTATAGGGCAACATGCGATGATAGGTGGTGGGTCTGCAGTGGTAAGAGATTTGATTCCATTTGGATTAGCTACAAGTGAAAGGGCAGTTCTTGAAGGTGTAAACTTAGTTGGGATGAAAAGACGTGGCTTTGATAGTCAGGAAACACTTGATACTATAAAAGCTGTAGATGAGCTTTTTATTAGCGAAGGTATTTTTACTGATAGGATTGAGAAAGTTTTAAAACGATATAAAGGCAATTCTATTGTAGAACAAATTATTTCCTTTGTAAAACAGGATAGTACCAGAGTATTTTGTCAGCCAAGACAAGTTGATCAAGATAGGGCAAACAGTTAAAATGTTACAAATATACTCTTCTACTTTCAAGAATTGGCTTCACAAAATTTGGTGGTATTTACGTACTCACATACAAAGAGTACGATATGCTTGCTTCCTCCTTGTTTTTCGTTCTCATCCTACAAATCCTCTAACTATAAAAAATGTACTTGACCAAAATTTGCCCCTAGCTTTACATTCTAATTTGTCTAACCCTGTGAGTATAGTTGGAATTATAGCAGGAAATGGTTCATTGCCAATCTCACTGGTTGAGAGTTTTATTAAACAAGGAGGACAATGTTATATCGCAGCCTTAGAAGGAGAAGCGGATCCGATATTGTATAAGAATCTTACCCACCAATTTTTTAAAATCGGTATGGTTAGACCAATAATTGAATATTTTCGTAAGTATGATGTAAAAAATATAATTCTTGCTGGTGGTGTAAAGCGTCCTAATTTGAGATCAATTAAAGTAGATTTAATGGGATCAAGGCTACTTGCTCGCATATTGAAACAAAAATTTTTAGGAGATGATAAACTTCTTAGTGTAGTAACAGATTTTCTAGAAGAGAAGGGATTTCAAGTAGTGTCTAGTTATGAAATATTGAGTGCAAAGAAGGATGTTATGACCATAATTGTTCCATCAGCAACAGATAATACAGATATTGAGTTAGGAATGAAGCTATTGGATAGTATAGGACATCTTGATGTAGGACAATCAGTAATTGTTGATAATGGATATATTATAGGTATTGAAGCAGCGGAGGGTACAGATAATCTAATAAAAAGATGTTCATATTTACGTAAGAATTCTACAGGGGGGGTACTTATTAAAATGATGAAGAAGGGACAAGATACTAGAATTGATATACCTACAATAGGACCAGAAACAATAAAGAATTTAGCTAATTATGGTTATAAAGGGGTAGCAATACAGAAAGAAAAAGTGATGGTTATTGAGCTAGAAAGAACTATCGAGCTAGCTAATAAATGTAGGCTTTTTATTATAGAAAAATAAAATATTTATTAGAATGATCTGTGTGGGAATTACTGGTAGTTATGCTTCAGGAAAAACTTTTGTCTTAAATTATTTAGCTGATTTAGGATTTATGACTTTTTCTGCTGACGAATATATTAAGAATCTCTACAAAGAGCTGTCAATACAAAATATAATTCTTAACTTACTGCCTGATCTAAAAATTTTTGATAAAAGAAAAATTGCAGAGCTAATCTATGCTAATGATTTATCAAGAAGCAAATTGCAAAATTTTATTCATCCATTTGTAGTGGAAAGTTTGTCTCTTTTTAAACGGCAAAATAATGATTCAGAAATTACATTTACTGAGATTCCATTACTTTTTGAAGCTGGATTTGATAAATATTTTGATTTTTATGTTACAACATTCTGCTCAGAAGAATCTAGGTTAAAACGTGCAATGTCTAGAGAAGGGTTTAGTTTGACAACTTACAATAAAATATCCCAAATTCAATTGTCACAACAAATTAAAATAGCAAAAGCAGATTTTGTTATTAATACTGATGTTAATATAGTAGATTTAGATAAACAAATAACTCAACTAATACAAAAATTAAAATGTCGCAATTAAGAGAAGTAATTTTAGATACTGAAACAACTGGCTTAGATCCCAAAAGTGGACATAGGATTGTTGAGATTGGGGCTATTGAAATGGTTAATAAAGTTCTAACCGGTAAGCACTTTCACTTTTATATTAATCCACAACGAGATATGCCGACAGAAGCTTATCGAATACATGGTATATCAGGAGAGTTCTTAAAAGATAAACCACTTTTTGCAGAAATTGCCGAGGAGTTTTTAGCGTTTATTAGTAACAGCCAGCTTGTTATACATAATGCAACATTTGATATTAAGTTTATTAATTATGAGTTGTCTCTGCTCAAAAGGTCTGATACAGATTTTTTAGAACTTGCTAATACTATTGATACTCTTGCTTTGGCTCGGAAGATGTTTCCTGGAATGAAGGCTAATCTTGACTCATTATGTAAAAGATATAAAATTGATAATTCTTCGCGTAAGTTGCATGGAGCCCTTAAAGATGCGGCATTACTGGCAGAAGTTTATGTTGAGCTTACTGGAGGTAGGCAGATAAGTTTTAACATTAATAGTAAAAAGGTACAAAATACAGATGAGCTGTTGGTTAGAACTACTATGGCAAATAAAAATAATACTATAGTTATCAAACCAACTAAGGAAGAGTTACAAAAACATAAAGAATTTTTGTCAAAAATTCTTTCCCCTATGTGGTTGTAGAATTATATAACATCAACTAAATTACTTGCAGGGGTTTAACTCCTTAAAAGTCCATCTGCAAGTTGTAGCAGAAAATAGCATGAGGTAATTTAAATATAAGGTGAATAGGTGATGGGATATCAACATGAACAAAGAAGCCTAACTAAAGAACAGAAAGAAGCAATAGGAATACTCTCAGTTGGTACATTCCTAGAATATTTTGACTTAATGTTATATGTTCATATAGTGGAGTTTTTTAATGAGTTATTTTTTAAACCTACCGATTCTCATACAGCCTATTTAATAAAGGCTTTTGTCTTTTGTTCTACATATATTCTTCGACCTATTGGTGCCTTAATATTCGGTTGGTTAGGTGATAATATAGGTCGTAAGTCAACAGTGATCATTACAACTTTTTTAATGTCTGCATCATGTTTTGTTATGGCTAATCTGCCTACTTATGCTCAGATAGGAAGCATGGCAGCTTGGATAGCGATAATTTGCCGTGCTGTTCAAGCTATCTCTTCTATAGGAGAGGTGACAGGGGCACAACTTTATTTAACTGAAATGATTAATCCACCAGTTCAATATACAGTTATAGGATTAATATGGGTTTCCTGTGTCATAGGGTCGTTATGTGCTTTAGGGATTGCATCACTTGTTACTTCTCATGGTTTTAACTGGCGTCTGGCATTTTGGATTGGTGCAGTAATTGCATTGGTTGGTTCTGTTGCGAGAAAAAAACTTAGAGAAGTACCAGAATTTGCTGATGCCAAATGTCGAATAAAAAGAGTTTTTGAAAGAATTAATACATATCCAACTGTATTAAAAGACAATCCCCTTTGGCAAGCAAAAGTTAATAAGAAAACATTAATATCTTTCTTTTTATTACAATGTGCTGCACCGGTATGTTTTTATTTTACGTATATACATTGTGGTAATATTTTGAAAACTAGCTTTGGTTATACAATGCCTGAGGTCATTCATCATAATTTTATTGTCTGTATAATAGAGCTGTTAGTCATGTTAATATTAACTTATTTAAGTTTAAAAGTATATCCGTTATTAACTGTGCGAATTATACTTATAATATTTTCTATTTTTATCATCTTTTGTCCATATTTATTGAATAATGTTAATTCTCCTTACCAATTATTCTTGATTCAATTCTTTATGGTCTTACTTCGTGGATGCTTAGGTCCTGCTGTTTCCATTTGTTATAAAAGCTTTCCTGTATTTAAACGTTTTACTTGTGCTACTATGACATTCGCTTTATCTCGGGCTTTAATGTTTGTTATTACCTCTTTTAGTTTTGTCTATCTTATTGAATATTTTGGCAATTGGGGATTATGGTGTATTATGATTCCTACAATCATCGGTTTTGCCTATGGGCTATTGCATTTTGAACAATTGACAAAAAAATCTGGAAATTATCCACACAAAGGAGTCGCATAGCTATTTGGGTTAGCTATATATTAAATAATTTAATCTGTCCATTAATAACATTTTATTGATAATTACCATGATCTAGAAAAGCCTACTTTGTTTGCTCGTGAAATTATATAGAACAAACAATAAACCATGGTATTTATTACAGTAATTATTGGTGTAATTGGTACATCAAGGTATAATGATGCTGTTAAACCAAGGAAATTTACAGTTAAAGCTATGATAACTGAATTGATAATCATTTGAGCAGGGTTACTAGAAATCATCCTAGCCGTCATGGCTGGAATTAGCAAGATACTAGTGACGAGCAGTGCTCCAACAATTTTAATAGTTGAGAATACTGATAAAGATAAAAGTAACAAAAATGCCAATTCAATGGTTCTTACTTTTATTCCTTTAATTTGAGCAATATCTCTATTAATTACAATTAGAATAATTTGACGGTAGAAATAGCAAATGAAAAAAATAACTGACACAAATATGCTTGATAAAATCAATATATCATTTAAAGAGCTAGATAAAATATCGCCAAATAATAGGCTAGTGATTTTAATCTGTAATGGATACATATAACTTATTACCAAAGCCAAAGATAACATAAAATTTGATACCAAAATTACTACACTACTGCCACCTGACCTATTTTTTAGGGTGAATACTAAGATAGCAAAAATAATAGCGACAACTAACCCCGAATAAACAACAGGCAAATGGATCAGAATACTAATACTTCCAGCCAGTAAACTTGCATGCGACAGACCATCACCAAAATAAATATATTTCTTCCATAAACTTAGACAACCAAGGGGAGCAAAAATTAAACTGATTAGAATTATAGTTAATATTATTAGAGGCATTTAATACGATTTTTAATAAATAAGTTGAGAATAGCACTTAGTGCTTAATTATTTTTTGTGGTATATATTATTGTATAGCTAACCAGATTAGTATTACCATGTCTATTAGCGAGGAGCCGCAAAGCGGCGACGTGGCAATCCATAAAAGTACTAGAAATATGGATTGCTTCGTCGGCTTACGCCTCCTCGCAATGACGTCTGGGATTCTAGAACTTGTTCGGGTTAGTTATAATATTAGTAATATTATAACCAGTAAAGGAATATGTCTACAAAATCTTCTATTAATCAAATAGAGTTAGAAAAATTTAGTAAGATTTCTAACCAATGGTGGCAGGAAGATGGAGAATTTAAAATTCTTCATAAAATAAATCCAATTCGTATTGGTTATATAGTAGATAAGATAAAAGAGCATTTTAACGTACAGGATGACCTATTACCTTGTTCAAATTTAGAAATTCTAGATGTAGGATGTGGCGGGGGATTAATTACCTCGGCTCTCTGTAAACTAAATGGTATAGTTACTGGCATAGATGCTCTGCAAAGTAATATAGATATTGCAGTACAGCATGCCTCGGAACAAAATTTGAATATACAATATCTTAAATCCACTGTTGAAGAATTAGTATATTCAGATGATTTAAATAAAAAACAGTATAAGTATGATGTGGTGCTGTGTTTAGAAGTAATAGAGCATATAGATAATCCTGGTGATTTTATAAAAAACCTGGCTAGTTTAGTAAAACCAAATGGTATGATTATAATTTCAACGATTAATCGTACGGTAAAATCCTATATGCTAGCTATTTTGATGGCAGAATACCTACTTAATTGGGTACCCAAAAACACTCATGATCATAATAAATTTCTTAAACCATCGGAAATTTACTCGATGTTCAATGATAATAATATTGGGCTTAAAGAACTCAAAGGCTTAACCTATAATATCGTTAATGGACGTTGGCAGTTGAGTGATGATATAGATGTAAATTATTTTGCTTACTTAACTAAATAAAGGAAAATATGACTGTAATTACTAGATTCGCTCCATCTCCTACTGGCTTTTTGCATATTGGCGGAGCAAGGACGGCATTGTTTAATTATTTATTTGCTAAGCACCATAACGGTAAATTTTTGCTGCGAATTGAGGATACTGATCAAGCAAGATCAACCAAAGATGCAGTAGATGCTATATTTTCCGGCTTGAAATGGCTTGGTTTAAACTGGGATGGAGAAGTAGTTTTTCAGTCTAAAAGAAATGATTTATACAAAAAAGCTGCTCTGAAATTACTAGATCAAGGAAAAGCTTATTATTGCTTTACCCCCCAACAAGAAATAGATAGGCAGAGAAATAACGCCATAGCTAATAAACAACATTTTTTGTTCGAAAGTCCTTGGCGGGATGTGCCACCTTCTAATTTGCAGGAGCAGAAGAATATCCCAGTTATCCGCCTGAAAGCTCCAAGAACTGGTCATACCATTATCCATGATGCTTTGCAAGGGGATGTAACTATTGAAAACTCGCACCTTGATGATATGGTGTTGTTACGTAGTGACGGTACTGCTACCTATATGTTAGCGGTAGTGGTGGATGATCACGATATGCAGATTAGCCATATTATTAGGGGGGATGACCATTTAACTAATGCGGCTCGTCAAAAAATACTTTATCAAGCTTTTGGCTGGTCTGTACCACATATGGTACATATACCGTTAATACACGGAACTGACGGAGCAAAATTATCTAAAAGACATGGGGCTCTTGGAGTAAAGGCTTACCAAGATATGGGGTATTTACCTGATAGTTTGTGCAATTATTTACTAAGATTAGGCTGGAGTTATAAGGATGACGAGATTATTTCAAGATCCCAAGCTATAGAATGGTTTAACCTTGATGGGCTAGGTAAATCGCCAGCTCGTCTTGATTTTGCCAAAATGGATAGTTTAAATTCTCATTATTTACGTCAGCTTGATGACCAAACATTAACAGAAATGACTTGTCAGAGTTTACAAGAAAATTATCAAGTTACTGAGAAAGAAAAGGAATATATTAGGCAAGCAATGCCAAGTTTGAAAATAAGAAGTACCAGTTTAGTCGAATTAGCAAAACTAGCTAGGATTTATTTGATTAATGTTCCTATTATTTACTCTGAGGAAGCTAAAGAACTAATCAATAATTGTGATAAAAATTTGTTGGATCAAATTATAAAGGAATTGGAGAATTTAGCAAATTTTGATAAAGACTCAATTCAAATAAAATTTAAAGAAATTGCCAAGGATAATAATATTAAACTTGCAGATATCATGCCACCCATTAGGTCTTTAATGACAGGTATGATTACTTCTCCAAGTGTTTTTGAAATTATTGCTATAATTGGTAAAGAAAATGCTATTGCTAGGTTATTGTATAATGACGCTAAGGAATGAGGGAATGATACATATATTCTACAACCTAGTTGGAACCTATACTATTACGAGAATTTTAGGTAATTATGGCATAGCTAAAGGAATGGCTTATTTTATAGAGTACAAGGAGCCTCTATATTCAAAATATCCATGTATATTATATAGAGAAGAACTTGATGTTAAGTACTATGGGAATACCAATAAGGTAAGAGCTGTTAAGGAATATTTATATTCCCTAGAGCAAAGCAAAATTGTTAAATATTTTGTTAATGAGAATAACCATGCTTTATTTTACCTAATGCATTTTATCTCGGGTAGTCCTTGCAAGGCTGAAGCTATACATCAGTGTAACTTGGATATTTATCAAGCTAGTTATATATTCTTAAATGAAGATGCTTTTGACTTGAGTTATAAGATTTTAGGTCCTAATAAAGATTATACCATAAAAACTAGTTTTATTAGGCTTTGTGCATAATATACCATTCCTCCCACTTTAAAGAACAATCAATCCTTTAAAGTAGGGGAGAATGATAGCTAGCTTCTTCTATTACCAAAGAATCTCAAAAGATATAAGAACAAATTGATAAAGTCTAAATATAAGCTAAAAGCAGCCATTATAGACATTTTTTGTCCTAATTCTCCACCACCAGACATAAAATACATCGACTTAATTTTTTGAGTATCCCATGCAATAAGCCCCATAAATACAGCAACCCCAATTAGAGATGTTGCAAAATATATAGCGGAACTTTGTAAGAATATGTTAACCAACGATACAATGATAAGACCAAACAATCCCATAATAAGAAATGAGCCAATTGAAGTCAAATCTCTATTGGTACTGTAGCCATAAAGACTCATTGCTCCAAAGACAGATGAGCAAATGAAGAAAGTCCGAGCAATTGACTCTCCAGTATAGATAAGCCCAAGAGATGCTAAGGACATACCAGTTAACGCAGCATAAACCCAAAACAATACTTTAGTAGTTTCTAAACTCATCTTGCCAAAGCCCATAAAGAAGTACAAAGCAATTCCTACAGGAGAAAACATTACCAACGTTCCCAAACCAGTATTGCCCATAAACTGTCCATTTGGTGCAATCTGAAATAAAAGTCTGGCTAATGGTTCAAATGATATAGTAGCAATAGCTGTTACTCCAGTTAGCACAAGAGCTAAAGCCATATAATTATAGACTTTTAGCATGTATTCTCTCAGTCCTGCATCATATGTTTTCTGAGTGGTAGTAAAAGTTTTTGTATAATCAACCATAAGAAACCCCATGAATATTTTATTATCTCTATTAATATAGTATAGGATGCAAACCTTTTCTTTTCAAGAAGAAAATTCTAAAATAAAAATTTAGTTTTAATCCAATAACTTATTTACATAGTACAAATATCTAGCTATTTATACTGATTAGACATATTTAGCCTCTGTGGTGGAATGGTAGACACAGTAGACTCAAAATCTACAGCCCCAAAGGCGTGCTGGTTCAAGTCCGGCCAGAGGTACCAATATAGCTCTTAAAATCTATGCTAAATAATAATTTTTAAAATAATCTTGTATACTCATTAATGTTTCGTGTATAAATTAAGTTTAAAAAACTTATCAAGTTCTATGATGAAATTAGCAAAATTATTATTTTATACAATCACTACCTGCTTAATCCTATCTGGTTGTAAAACTAAAAAGACGGATGAAGACTTAATAGTTCCAGCTCCAGAATTATACAATGATGGTCTTATTTTACTGGAAAAGCAACAATATTTGAAAGCTGCCGAAGAATTTTCAAGAATTTTTTATCAAGACCCTGGCAATAAAATGACTCCTCAAGCTGAGTTAATGCAGTCATATTCTTTATTTTTGGCATGTCAGTATGAGGAAGCGATAGATGTGTTGGATAGTTTTATTAATCTTCACCCAATGCATGAAGATATTGCATATGCCTATTACCTGAAGGCATTATCCTATTATATGCAAATCTCGAATGTACAACTTGATCAATCAAGAACCTTTTTAGCTAAGAAAAGTTTTGAAGATGTTACAACACTTTTCCCAAAAACAAAATATTCAATTGATGCAGCTTTAAAAATTGATCTAGTAAATGATCATTTAGCAGGTAAAGAAATGGATATAGGTCGTTATTATCTCAGACAAAATAACCCTATAGCTGCTATTAATAGATTCCAGCTTATTGTCGATAATTACCAAACTACATCACATATACCAGAAGCACTTTATCGCTTAGTGGAAAGTTATTTAATGCTAGGGCTTAGCAATGAAGCAAAGAAATATGCCGCGGTACTCGGTCATAACTATCCGGACAGTACTTGGTATAAATATTGTTACTTACTAGTTAATAATTCTTTAAAAGAATGAAATATAATGTTACAAAGTCTTTCGGTTAAGAACTTTATTCTGATAGACGAATTGGAGATAGAGTTTGAAAAAGGACTATGTGTAATTACCGGAGAAACTGGGGCTGGTAAGTCTGTCTTGCTAGATGCAATCTTATTCTCTTTAGGTAATAAATTTTCTGATAATGTAATAAAACATGGGTGTGATTATTGTTCAGTTGCTACGACATTCACTCTCAATAATGATTTAAAAGAGCTTTTGCAACAATTTAATATTGAGTATGACCAAGAATTACTGATAAAACGTATCCAAAAATCTAACAACCGCAAAAAATTTCTTATCAATGATCAAGTAGTGACGGTAAATACCTTGCAACAAGTAGCCGATTATTTATTTGAACTTCATGGGCAAAACAGTCATACTTCCCTTCTTACTCCTTCCTCTCATATTAACATTCTAGACGATTATGGAGAGCTTGTAAATTTAAGAGCTGAATTATCAAAGCATTTCGATATTTTACAGACAACTACCAAAGAAATCAATAAAGTTACCAGAGATAAAGATGCTATAGAACAAGAAATAGATTATTTAACCTTTGTTACCAAAGAATTAGAAGCTCTTGATTACCAAACAGGAGAAGAAGAAAAGCTTGTTACTATAAGGCGTAGTTTACAAAATCGTGATAAAGAAATACAAGTGACCCAAGATATATTATCATATCTTGAAGCCCCTGAAATTAATAAGTCAATTAATAATGCTCAACGTTTGATAAACCGTAACTTACAGCAAAACGAAGAATTTGCCTCTATTTCATTAAATTTAGATGATTGCTATAATAGCTTAGAAGAAGCACGTATAAAATTACAGAATATTATTAATAACATTGATAGAAATGAATTTAACTTAGACGAAGTGGAAGAAAGGCTATTTAAAATTCGTGATATAGCACGAAAATATAATATTTCTTGCGATAAAATACCTGAATTTCTTGATAATTCTAACCAACAATTAAATATCCTTAAGAATAAAATCAATAATGCTAAAACATTAGATATAAATAAGCGAACAGAATATAAAAAATATTTTGAACTAGCTGAAGCTTTATCATACAAGCGTTCTATTAGTGCAAAAAATCTAGAATTAGCTGTGCAAAAAGAGCTTGAACAGCTTAAAATGGAAAAGGCAATTTTTAAAGTAGAAATAGTACCTAAAAATAATCCTGCTAACAACCAAGCTAATAATAAAAATTTTGCAGAACTAAACGTTGGAGAGCAATTTTCAGGAGAAATTAAGCAAAACCCGGAAGGTATAACTAGTCAGATGCTGTTATGCAAGATGTCTGATGGTATTGATAATATACGTTTCGTTGCCTCAACGAACCCAGGCATGCAACTTGCACCTATTGATAAAATTGCTTCTGGTGGCGAATTATCAAGGTTTATGTTAGCCATAAAAACCTGTCTTTTTGATAAATCACTGAAAGACACTATTATCTTTGATGAAATAGATACAGGAATTGGTGGTATCGTAGCCGATAAAGTAGGAGAAAAGCTTAAAAAACTTAGCTCTATTGCCCAAGTGATTGTTATTACTCACCAACCTCAAGTAGCAGGTAAAGCAGATCAGCATATTATCGTCAACAAACTACAATTGGATGAAACTACTAAAATTACGGTAAAAAGCCTGAATCTTCAGGAAAGACAAGCTGAGCTTGCCCGCATGATTTCAGGAAAATCCATTACCGATGCGAGCTTAAAAGCAGCTAAAGAGTTGCTTAAGCCTTAGGCTCTGTGAACAAAATTTAAATTACTAGATTTCGACTCTTTTTAGCTGCAAATTATAAGATTTTTTTGAAATAGAACTAACTATTCCGGCAAAAATCTTATTAATTTTCGCTTAAAAATACTCAAAATCTAAACAATTAAAATTTTGTTCACAGAGCCTAGGAGGCTGTGCCACACAAGTGAGTGTTCACGGAAAAAAAGCTAAAGTACAAGACGTCATTGCGAGAAGGCGTAAGCCAAGAAGCAATCCATTTCTAATTACTTTCCTGGATTGCTTCGTTGCTACTAAAGTAGCTCCTCGCAATGACGCTTGGTGAGCAGATTTGTTATTCATAAGAAAATAGCAAAAAAAATGTAGGGTGCTATGACCTTTCTTAAGCAACAACTTTTTTCTTATTTATTTTTTTAGTGTTTACTTGAAGTTTTTCTTTAATTCTAGCTGCTTTACCACTTAGGTTTCTTAGGTAATAGAGTTTAGCACGACGTACTACACCATATTTTACAACTTCAATTGCATGTACCATCGGTGAGAAAATCATAAATCGTCTCTCTACGCCTTCACCATGACTGACCTTACGAACTACGCAAGAAGAGGCAACTCCACTATTTCTTCTAGCAATTACCACGCCTTCATATACTTGCAGCCTCTCTAGTAATTTTTCCTTACCATCTTTCTCAACTGTTCGGTCAATTATCTTTACAGTAACCTTTACAGTATCTCCCGCCTTAAAATCAGGAATTTTTTTATTTTCGGTTAGTTTTGCAATTTGCTGTTGTTCAAATTGCTCAATAATATTCATCACTTTAAACTCCTATAAAATTTAATAAATCTGGTCTACGTTTTTTAGTAATCTCCATAGACTGATTACTTTTCCAATCTCTAATTAACTGATGATTACCAGACAACAAAACACTTGGAACTTCTCTGTTTTTCCATTTTACTGGTCTCGTATATAAAGGGCATTCAAGCAATCCAGCAAACTCACCACTTTTCTCAAAAGACTCTGATTGCAATGTATCTTGATTTGCTAATACATTCGGAAGTAATCTAATCAAGCAATCAAGAATAGCCAGAGCTGCCACCTCGCCACCAGATAGAATATAATCCCCTATACTAATTTCTCTAACATTATACTCTTCAATTATACGTTCGTCAATCCCTTCAAATCGCCCACATAAAATTATTATTTGTTTTTCTTGTATAATTTGATGAGCAATATTTTGGTTAAATAATTTTCCTCTTGGTGATGGGTAATATATTGGGGTATTAGGGCTTGAAGACAAAACATTATCTAAACAGCTACCAAGTACATCCGGACGCATTATTAGCCCGCTACCACCACCATAAGCCTCATCGTCAACATTTTTATGCTTAGTTAACCCGAAATCTTTTATATTAACCACATTATAAGACCAAATATCTTTTTTTAAGGCTTGCCCTGCAAGGGAATATTGTAAAGACCCAGGAAACATCTCTGGAAATATGGTTAATATTGAGGCATGTAATGAAGACATTTTATAAATATGCTGAATTTTTAAAACAAAAAAATTGATTTGGCTTGTATTATAGTCTATATAATTAGACAATATCAATCTACTTAGTACTAAGTGTTTAATTTTTATCATTTATTCGGGGCATAGCGCAGTCTGGTAGCGCATCTGGTTTGGGACCAGAGGGTCGGGAGTTCAAATCTCTCTGCCCCGACCATATATAATGGACTTACTGTATTCGATTTTTTTGCTGTTATATATTATTTTTTTCTTGCATTATCGGGTAGGATAATTCTATTAGTCCATTATTAGTTCCCACTGTAGTATTAAATCCACAATCTACATAGTGTATTTCACCAGTAACTCCGGATGCTAAGCTACTTAGCAAGTATAAGGCAGACCCTGCAACATCACCAGGAGAAATATTTCTGCGTAACGGTGACGTAGCCTCGTGAAAAGCTAACATAGTTTTGAAATCATTAATACCGCTAGATGCCAGAGTTTTCATAGGACCAGCTGATAGGGCATTTACTCGGATGTTATTTGACCCCATATCAGTTGCAAGATATTTTACACTAGATTCTAATGCAGCTTTAACAGGTCCCATTACATTATAATTACGAACCACCTTCTGGGAGCCATAATAAGTTAGGGTAAGGATACTACCACCATCTTTCATCAAAGGTTCTGCACGTTTTGCCATGGCAACTAGAGAATAGCATGATATATTCATACTATTAAGAAAATTAGGCAGTGTGGTATCTATATACCTACCTTTTAATTCATTCCGATCAGAGAAAGCGATAGAATGAACTAAGAAATCAAGTTTACCCCATTTTTGTTCAATAGTCTTAAACAAATTATCAAGCGACTCTTCACTTGTCACATCACATGGCACAACAAAATTACAACCAATTTGTTCAGCAAGGGGCATAACTCGTTTTTCAAGCACTTCACCTTGATATGTGAAGGCTAAGTCTGCACCATGCTCTTTGGTCATTTGAGCGATAGCCCAAGATATTGACAAATTATTAGCGACGCCTGTAATTAGTCCTTTTTTACCATCAAGTAAACCCACAATTTGCATATATTCTCCATACTTTATAATTAGACCTTGCTCAAACAATAGCATTATGTATATTTTTGTAAATAACTTTCAAAATATAGCACTAATGTTTTTATCCAAAATATTTATACTTATTTCAGGTATGGTTAGCGGTTTAGTTTTTGCTCCAACTTTCTTCGTACCTGGGTTATTTTTCTTGGCACTACTATGTTATCAAGTACAAATTGCTAATAGTTGGCAAGAAGCCTCTATATTAGGCTTTATATTTGGTTTTGGGCATTTTTTAGTCAATATGTACTGGATTAGTATAGGGGTCACTGTTTATATTGATGAATTTTGGTGGGCGATACCATTGGCGTTATTTGGTTTACCAGTTATTCTTGCTTGTTTCATCGCTATAACCTGCGGTTTAGGATTTTTAGCGAAGAATAATAATTTATATCAGTTTATATTTTGCCTTTATTGGGTATTTTTTGAATGGGTAAGATCATGGATATTTACCGGATTGCCGTGGAATTTACTTGGATACGCTTTTTCATTTTCCGATACTCTCATCCAGTCTTCTAGTATTATAGGAATATATGGTTTAAGTTTTATTGTAATATATATATCAACTAGTTTTTATCACCTATTTACTAAACAATATAATCTATTAAAAATATTATTAGTGAATTCATTAATAATATTTTCTCTAATAACTTCCTACGGTTTATTAATGCTACATAACAATCCTAGCGATTTCTCAAATATAAAAGTTCGATTAGTTCAGCCAACTATTCCACAAATTGCTAAATGGGACGTTGAAGAATTTTGGAAAAATTTAAATCTTCATATTGCATTGTCTGAAAAACCAGGTGACGTAGATCTAATTATATGGTCGGAAGCTGCTATGGTAGTACCATATGACTATAAACCAATCAAAATGAAAATATTAAAGATGCTAGAAAATAAAAAGGCAATTTTAATTACTGGTGGTATAACAAATAATGGTAAACAGGGAGATGATTTTGAAATTTATACAAGTTTATACGCTTTAACAAAAGAAGGGGATAAATTATTTGAATATCATAAATCTCATTTAGTGCCATTTGGTGAGTATATGCCTCTTAAATGGATATTACCATTGAAGAAATTAACCCCTGGGTTATTAGATTATACTGAAGGAAGCAAACAATTGGTTAGTATTGACCAACCTGCTATAACCATAAAACCTCTGATTTGTTATGAAGCAATCTTTCCAAATCTCGTTCAAACGAGTAATAAACTTTCAGATGTGATTATTAACGTCACTAATGATACATGGTATGGAAACTCCTCTGGTCCATACCAACATTTACAAATTAGTCGTATGCGTAGTATAGAAAACGGTCTTCCTATGCTTAGAACGGCTAATAATGGTATATCGGCTGTAATAGACCCGGTAGGTAGAATTATTCAACAACGAACTCTCAATGAAGTAGGTTATATAGATAGTTTATTACCAAATAAGCTGAAATATGAAACTTTATACTCCCAATATGGCGATATATGTGCTTTATTAGCAATAATATTTATCCTAATTAGCTACATTTTAATAAAGAATCTTATCAATAAATGTCAATTTAGGAGGTAACAAGTTTTTATGCTATTCTTAGTCGGAGAGGCAATGAAACTAATTATATTAATTTGCTCGGTGAAAGTCGACGTAGTATTACTTAGAATAGAAAGCATTTGCTTCGATATTAGGTTGTGAGGGTTTTGCAATAATGCCCCAGATTCTCCTATATTCTTTAGCTCTCTAATGAAATCTAAAGGACTGTTATAGCTCAACTGAATATTTTCATAATCAACGATAATCTCTGTAAATCCTGCTTGTTGTAACAAAGGTGTGACGTGATCAAAATGTATAAAAGGGGAAACATGTTGGAAGTGAGGGCGATTTGTTGCTATTTCAGCTTCGATAAATTTCATTCGTAGTTCCTTTAGGCTGTTACCACCGATAAAATTAGCAATAAATAGACCATCTGGTTTTAAAATACGTTTTATTTGTGACAGAAAATTTTGTACATCATTGATCCAATGTAAACCTAAGGAAAAAGTTACTAGATCAAAACTAGCTGTTTCAAGAGGTAAATTTTCTTCATCAAGTAGCAATTTTGGATTATGCTCAAAGGATTGTAACATAGTATTAGATGCATTAGTCACTACAATTATAGCATAGTTATAGTTCTGCACTAATAGTTTTGTTAATTGACCAGTACGCCCTCCTAAATCTAGAATATTGAGAAATTTTTTATCAATAATACTCAAACGTTCAATAATATCTTCTGCTGCATGTTGAAAAAACCAACATTTAGCGATATTATGAATCACTTTTTCACGGTTAAATTTTAACTTATCACGATCAAATATAATTATTACCTAAAATTTTAATCTAGCTAGCTTTTGGTAGTGCTACCATAATACCACTCTTATATTTCCTAATATTACTTACAAATGAAGGGCTTCGTTTATTTGTTGGGGTCGTTGTAGCTATATTATTAGGGTAATTCCCACTATACATATTAACAGAATTTTTATACAAGTCCATATTGTTAGCAATCTTGATAACATCTTGCTTATATTTATAGCCAAGATCATGAGTAGCTGAATGGTAATAGGCGATGGCTTTGTGCCAACTACCTAACTGATCATATTTAGCTTTGAGGAATTTAGCACCATAAGCAACGTTTTGCTCAGGATCAAAAGCTTGATTTAAGGAGTTAAACGCCTTTAAATGGTGTTTTAGGTTAATTTGCATGCATCCTACATCAATATTTTCTTTACCTTGAATAATTTGTTTTCTTACAAAGAATATCGCTTCTCTTTTAGTGTTAAAATGATACCCTTTCCCCTCAACATTGACAGTCCAAGGCCAAACCACCATGATTTTATGTTCAGTATGTTTTTTGCCAGATTCTTTTAAAGATATTGAGTATAGGGTGTCAGGAGGAATTTGGTGTGTTTTTTCGAAGTAAGGAAACATCTTTGAACATTTATGTGATTCAGCAATTTCCGCATCCATATTAGCATATGAATATAAAGGAAAAAGGCAAAACAAATATAGGGCTAATATAAACCTAATGGACATAGTGTTATAAATACGTAATTTTACTTTGTCTTTGTAGCATATTAAAAATCTTTCTACAAGACAAGTTATGCTTCGGTTTTTAATGTTATATACTAAAATGACTTAAGAAATTGGCACCTGCATTAGTTTCTTATACTATTCTATTAGATTTGAATGATGAACACTTATAGTTTACATCTATGCCGTTTACAGTAACCTATGGTATAGCAATAAACAACACTGTATTAAAAGCCGTCAACACTTTTCGAAATAGTGCTATACAAGCCGTCTTCTCTCTTAATTATATCATATTCTCTTTGGGCTATTGAATCGATAAAGTGAATATTACCTGATATACCAATATATGGAGCTGTACTATTTAAAGATGCTAAAAATCGTTCTTCCGTAAAGTTAGTATATATATATTTTGATGTTATTTTTCCCAAATCATAAGCCACAGCGTGCATGAAAGATAAATGATTAATGCCTATATTTTTAGCTCTCTCTATTATATTACTATTTACAATATTTAATGAACCAGTGAAGATAATATCCACCGGTTCAGAATAATCAATATTTATTCTGTTATCACCTATTATAATTGCTTTTTTATCTAAATTATGCTTATGAATACTATCAAAAAGCAAATTTAGATTTTCACCATCATCCGACAGATAAATTACAGGTTTAGTTTCTGTATCCTCCATTTCATTTAAATTATCAACACTATTTGAGACAGTTAACACTGCTTTTTCTATTGATTCTGGTATATTAGCATAAAATTCACTCCGCACTAAGGTAGAATTTTTCTGAATTAATATATTTTGAATAAGTTGATTTGTTGTTTGTGCATGACGCCCTGAAGGTAGCAGGGCGATAAAATTTTTATAATCATTATCTGCAAAGTAATTAATTATTTTTGTAAGCTGCTTTGACGGAGCATGCCCAAATACAAAAAGTTTCTGGTCTGCCAATACAGGATTATTAGACATGGTAATTATAAAAATGTTATGCGTTTTAGCTTTATTGGCAATTAGAGAAGTAAGGTTTGAATATAATGGTCCTAGAATAATTTTTGTTTTACGAGCTAATATTTTATCCATTGCAGCAAGTACCTGCTGCTCATTAGAGCCATCATAAGAAGTGACATGGACATAAGTTTTTAAACCATCTTCTAGACCCATTTTAATTAATTGGTTATATTGTCTACCTAATGTAGAATTTTCTCCCGTTAGAGGCATTAAAATTGCCACTTCTAGAGTTTCTTGCACAACTTCTTTCGTTGTAGGAGTAACAATAGCCTCTTTATTAGATTGGCAAGAAAATAAAGAGACAAGACATATAAATGATAAGGTGATATTTAAAAATTTTTGCTTTATACTGCTCATAATACTTACTTTATCTTAATTAGAGATAATTGGCAATTGGGGTTAAATCATGATCTTTAAACCAGGACTATATATTGTTTCAACACCTATTGGTAACTTAGATGATATAACATTTCGGGCTTTAGAAGCACTAAAAAACTCTACAGTAATACTGTGCGAGGATACCAGAATATCAAAAAAATTACTAGTAAAACATAATATAAAGACCAAGTTACAAGTATATAATGATCATAGTGATAATCAGTCAAGAGAGATTATCTGCAAGCTCATTGATAATGGAGAAATAGTCAGCCTAATATCTGATGCTGGAACACCGTTAATTTCTGACCCTGGTTATAAACTAGTTAGGCAGTTGAGAAAACTTAATTATCACATAGATGTTATACCTGGCGTTTCTGCATTAACCACCGCTATACCCATTTCTGGATTACCGTCAGATCGTTTTTTATTTGCTGGATTCTTACCAAAGACCATTGAAGGTAAAAAGAAGATTTTCACAGAATTAGCTAGCATAAAAGCAACTTTGATTTTTTTTGACACTGCTAGCAGAATAGAGCAATCGTTACATACGGCTCTTGCTATTTTGGGCAATAGAGAAATATGTATAGCACGTGAACTTACTAAATTGCACCAAGAAGTAAAGTCAGGATTAATAGAAAACGTTATTAAATTTCTATAAACAGAATATTATTAAAGGAGAAATAGTATTGCTAATTTCCGGTGTTTCTGAAGAGGCTAATGCCGCTAATCTAGCAGATGACTTAGAAAAATTTATACATTTGTACTTATCTAAAGGATGGAGTGCCAAAAGTATTACAGATACGGCTAATGAAAATTTCGGCAAAAGCTACAGTAAGAAAGAAATATATGCTATAGTTAACAGGCTCAAGAGTTCGAGTGATTAATTATAGTTAACCCGTTAAGGTTCTAGCCACCTTTTTAGCTTTTATTATTGAATTTATAATCAATCCAAGAAACATATTTTGAGAGTGTTCACTTAAAGATAGATATAAATACTTTCTCTCATTATAGCTAATCCGATTAGTATTTATCCATACCCCTATGGCTTTTAAGTGCTATGCGTAAGGTGAATTAGTTAATAAAAATCTGGGGATGTTTAGATGCTATTTTTAATAAAGATATAGCTGATCCCCTAGGTTTACGCCGCCCTTGCTCCCATTCTTGTAATGTTCTAACATTAATCCCCATTAAAACAGCAAAATCTACTTGAGATAGTTGTAAGTACTTTCTAATATTCACTATATCATCTTTTGTTTCTATTTTCTGTACATTACCCTTTCCTGTCTTTATCTCTTGAATGGATTGTAAAATTTTTGTTCCGATATCTCGTCTTATTTTCATAATCCTAACTCCTCTTTTATTTTCTTTAAAATAGCAGCTGGAATGTTTTCAGCCTCGTTCTTTAGCCATCCATCTTATTTTCCTAAGTCTTCCACTGCCAGGAATAATATCTTCTGATTTAGGGTATAAGGCTAAATGCCATTGAAAGTCTGCGTAATCATCATCAGTTAAATATGAACTTAACAATTTATTAAACAAATGAGATTCTATATATTCCATATCAATATTATTACGTCATTGACGTATAAAGTCAAATATTATTTTAAACTAACATTGATCAAAACATTCATTACATGGTCTTGCAATGACGTCTGTGAATTTGGTGTAATGTTGCCCTGGTTAGCTATATAATTCATGTAAAATTAAATATTTTTTACTATTATACTTAGTGCTAGTGATCTTATAGTATATATTAACTATTTATATTATACTAAATCCAAAAACTTAAAATATGATAAGCCCAATTTTAACACAATTTATAATTATTTTGCCTGAGATAATGCTGACCTTACTGGCTTTGCTTACTCAATTATCTGCTGTATTATTTATCAAAAAAACTAGAATCATCACTAATATTACGATATTATTATCGATTGTACTTTTTATTGCTTGCGTTCAGGGTGAGGCAGTATCTTTTAGTAATTCCTTTGCTACTAATAGCTTTACTGGTGTTTGTAAATCTTGTGTTTTACTTTTTTCGGTGATGACCATGATAATTTATAATGATTATTGTAAAATCACTAATGAAAAATTTAAGACAGAGTTTATAACCTTAATGCTACTTTCGACTGTTGGTATTTTTATTACTATATCGGCTCGTAATTTCCTACTATTATTTGTGGCTATGGAATTGCAAGCACTAGCAGCGTATGTACTAGCCGGTTTTAGTTTACACAATATTAAATCATCAGAAGGGGCATTAAAATATTTTATTCTAGGTAGTTTGATTAGTTGTTTGACATTATTCGGGATGTCTTTTATTTACGGATTTGGTGGTAGTTTAGATTATAATAATATTCTATGCAAATTGAATCAATCAGCCCAACCTAATATTGGTTTAATAATTGGCTTAGTACTTTTTTTAAGTGGTATTTTCTTTAAATTATCTAGTGCTCCTTTGCATATTTGGACGCCAGATGTATATGAAGGGTCACCAATTCCTTCAGTTAGCTATTTTGCTGCTGCCACAAAATTTGGCAATGTAGTGGTATTATTAAATATAATGATGATGGTAGTTGGTGATTATAAACAAATTTCAGTTGATTTAATAAAGATAACGGCAATTTTGTCGATGTTGGTTGGGGCAGGTGGGGCTATTAGACAAACCTCCCTCAAAAGGCTAATGGGCTATAGCACTATTCTAAATATTGGATATGTTCTGATGGGGATTGCTTTGCATAGTGAGCAAGGTAATAATGCTGCATTAGTGTATATGCTTATTTATGCCGCTTCTGTTACAGGCTTTTTTGCCTGTCTGATTGCTCTGCTGGGGGAAAAAGCGGATACGGCAAATTTTGATGATATTAAAGGTCTGGCGAATAGTCGTAAGGCTTTAGCTGCTGAGATTACGATTATCATGTTCTCGATGATTGGCATTCCCCCACTGGCGGGATTTTTTGGTAAATATTTCATTTTTTATCAGGCTATTGTAGAGGAGCAATTTACTATAGCATTTGTAGCTATTGGTAGCAGTATTATAGCAGCTTATTATTACCTCAAAATAGTTAGGTCTATGTACTTTTTTGAGGTAAGTGAAAGTTTGCAGCCGGAGTTAATACCAACATATCAAGGCTTAAGGTTTGTCAGTTGCCTTGTTATAGGATTTCTGTTAATTTTTTCTTTCTTTATGAGTTAAAGGGTAATATGCTTAAGATTTCAGCCTTTATTATTACAAAAAACGAATCTGCTAGAGTGGCAAGAGTTATCAACAGTGTTAAGGGCATTGTCGAGGAGCTTATTGTTGTTGATAGTGGTAGCACTGATAATACAGTACAAATTGCTAGAAATTTAGGTGCCAAAGTGATTTTTAACGAATGGGGTGGTTATGTTAAACAAAAAACTTTTGGTGAGAGTTTATGTCAGAATGATTGGATATTAAATATTGATGCTGATGAAGAGCTGTCAAAAGAATTACAGGATGAAATAGAATTTATATTTGCTTCAAATATTCAAGATAATTATTTAGCTTATCGTACTAAAAATGTTATATTGCACCGTAACGATCATAAAGTTCGTCGCTTTGCTCCTTATCATAAATTCATCAGATTATATAACCGTAAATATAGTAGTTTTTCTAATAATATGAGTACTACTACTCATGATTCGGTGTTATTTAACCCAGATATTAACCCACAAGACAAAATCTATGAGTTAAATGGTATAATTTATCATAGGTCTGGCATGTCAATTGAGCAAATGGTAGCTAAGGCAAATTTTTATTCTTCCGAGCAGGCAGAAGATTTCGTCAAACTAGGTAGGAATCCATCAAAAATAAGAATTGCTACAGAAATTATTTTTTATTTTCTAAAATCATTCTTTATAAGGCGATATTGGGTATTTGGTTTTGATGGTTTTGTTGACTCTATGATTCTTGCTTTTGGACGGTTTATAAGGCTTGCTAAAGCAAGAGAGATTTTAAATAATAAAAAACATGATAAAAACCAAGAAAACATGGAATTATTAAAATAAGTGCTTGCATAAGGTGAAATTTTATTATATAGTGCCAGCAACTAAATAAACCGTATTAAACGGTTTATTTAGAATAAGAAATTTATGAATATCAATTACTAATAATTAAGAGGTAAATATGTCATTGAAACAACTTTTTTATAAAGCACGCTATGGAGGTTTACCAGTTTTATTAAACAAGAATGCCTTATTTAAAGCTGTAGAAACAGGTAATATGCATTTAACAAATCATTTACTCACCAAAGCTAATGTAGATAATCAAGATAAAAGTGGCAATACTGCATTACACTATGCAGTAAAAAATAATCGCCATGATATGGCTGAAATGTTATTAAAGTGGGGAGCAAAACCAAATATAGCTAATGATAATGGTATGACAGCATCAGATATTGGTATTGCAAATGTTATTTTTGCAAGGCTTTGTATGCAGCCACTATTAGAAAACCATGATTTCAAAATGACAAGCACAGATTCTTTGGTTGATGCAGTGCGGTGGCATATAGACAGTTTACGCACTTTACACACTTTAAATAATCAACAACAAGTGCATTTGTCACCTAAGATAAGTAGTAATTTAAAAGAATTATCTAACAATGTAAATTCCTTATCTAAAGCAATAAGTAATAATATTGCTAATCCTTTATATGACGATGTACCTAATAATGATATAGTATTATCAGGTGATGGTATGACGACAGAGCTATCTGATATTTTTTAATTTAGTGCTAGGGTCTGTGAACAAAATTTTAATTGTTTATATTTAACTTACAAATTGCTTCGTCGGCTTACGCCTTCTCGCAATGGCGTTTGGAGTACATATATGTCATTGCGAGAGCATGTAATGGTCGAAGCAATCAATTTTTGGTTACTTTTTGGATTGCTGCGTCGCCGTAAAGCGGTTCCTCGCAATGATGCTTTGGATTTTTATACTGTTTTTCTACGACTTTTAAAATCACCCTGAATTTTATGAGGTAATTATGTCTTGGCAGAAAAAATATAAGTTGCTAGTTTTTGATGAAGTAGATAGTACCAGCTCTGAAGCTATTAGGATGGCTAAGAGCTGTCCTGATGGTAGTTATGTAATATTAGCAAAAAATCAAACAAAATCGCGTGGAAGAAATAACAAAATTTGGCATTCTAATCTAGGGAATTTGCATGTTAGTATATTATTAAAGCATCAAATTAATCTCAGTTATCTTCCGCAATTATCTTTTGTTATGGCTATTGTTGTGTATAAAACTATTACTTCTCTTACAGCCAGTTCAGTGAATTCTATCAAATTAAAATGGCCAAATGATATTTTGATAAACGACAAAAAAGTATCTGGTGTATTGCTTGAATCTATTACTATAAATAACAATAATTATCTTATTATAAGTGTTGGTATTAACATCAAGGAAAGTCCTGTAAATATTCAGCAACTGGCAACCAATTTATCTGATGAGAATATAGAAGTAAAAGATCCAGAATATTTATTAGATATCTTGATGATTAATTTTGAAAAATATTTTAGTAGATGGAAAGAACAGGGATTTAGTAAAATAAGACAATATTGGCTTAGAAATGCTTATAAGTTGGGCGAGATGGTTAGTGTAAATGATGGAAACACAAAAATCTTAGGGATTTTTAAAGATATAGATGAAAATGGGGGTATAAGAATTCAGCTTGAGGATGGGAAAATAGTTACCTTATGTAGTTTTGAGATATTAAACTTCCTGCCTATAGTTAATCCAACTAGCCATTGCGAGGCGTAGCTGACAAAGTACTCCAGGAGAGTGGTTGAAAATGGATTGCTTCGACCATTACATGGTCTCGCTAATAGACGGGATAATATTAGCCTTGGTTAAATTGTTGATAAAATTTGATAGCTTTGTTTAAATCTTCCGGGGTATCAACAGAAATGGGGATATTATTAACATAACATACCCCTATGGACATATTATTTTGTAAGGCTCTTAGTTGTTCTAATTTTTCGCTTAATTCTAAAGTTGAGACAGGTAAGTTTATAAATTTAATTAATGCTTCTTTGCGGAATCCATACATTCCTACGTGATATAGAAATTCTTCAGAGCCATAAGGAATAAGACTACGAGAAAAATACAGAGCCTTATCATTATGGTCAGTAATAACTTTGACATTACTATTGCCATTTACGGCGTTTATACCAACTTTTACTACTGGGGTCATAATATCATGGTCACTAGACTTTAGGCTTTCAATAACTTTAATAATTGATTCCGGTTCTATAAAAGGCATGTCACCTTGGACATTTAGGATATAATTAATATTATGATTGTTAGGTATTGTCTGAAATGCCTCATAGACACGGTCAGTACCAGTCTGGCAGTCTGGGGTTGTCATAATCAATTGCCCACCACAATCAGTAACTTTTTTAGCTATAATTTCTGAGTCAGTTGCTACATAAATATTTTTTAGTTTGGTTAAGTGTACTTGCCTTAGAACGCGTTCAATTATTGACAGTTCCCCTATCAATTGTAAAGGTTTCTTAGGAAGCCTAACCGAATCAAGTCTTGAAGGGATAATAATTGCAACATCAGAATGCATAAGTTACCATTTAAAGATATTTACCAAAATAATTGTTGACATGATAGCCTTTTTAAACGATAAAGTAAAGCGTATTGGAATATGTTTTGGGACACAATTTGTCTTTAAGCATTATGTTTAGGGCTCGTAGCTCAGCTGGTAGAGCACTTGACTTTTAATCAGGTTGTCCCGGGTTCGAATCCCGGCGAGCCCACCATTTCAGGGTAGTTAACCCCCTTAATTGTATATGAATATCGCCGCCAATATTTAAAGGCGGAGACTAGGAGACCGCCTCTTAGTAATAGACCTCTTGCAAAACTCGCTTATGCTGAGGAATTTGAAGGAGACGCGGAACGCAGAACCGCAGCGTACTCTAATGTACGTGAGGATTCGAGTACCGCATTGACGTACAAATTACCAGCAGAAGTAGAGTTTTGCAAGAGGTCTAATGGGTTTGTAGCTCAGCTGGTTAGAGCACACGCCTGATAAGCGTGAGGTCGGAAGTTCAAGTCTTCTCAAACCCACCATCATAAGTATTCTTTATGAATCTTGAGAATAATATAATTGATCAATTAAGCCGTAATAAATTAGCTATTTGCTGGCTTAGAAATGGTGTAATCTCGCTTGCTCTTGCTGGGGTGTATTCAATAATATTGGTAATGCTCTGCACTCCTATATTAGTTACCCTATTTCCTAATACAGAAATCTTTAAATCAGCTTTGGTTATTCATGTTAATTTATCAATCCTAGTTTGGTTGATATCCGTTACAGCATGTATTTGGAGCCATAATTTACAGCCGACGACTTCCAGTATAACATATGTAATAATAGCATTTTTTGGCACTGCACTAATAGCTTTATCACCACTTTGTGGACAAAATCTTCCTGTAATGAATAATTACATACCAATGCTGGAGAATATAATGTTTATTCTCGGAATTAGTTTATTTGGCGTATCGGTATTGTTATTTTCATCAAACGTCATCCTAGCAACGATTAAGACCCTAAAAAGTCAAAAATTGATCAATTTTACTATCCTTTCTACTGCAATAATGTGGGTGTTAGTATGGGTATGTTTTATTTGTTCTTATTATCAACTACAACAAGTTATTAGGCTTGTGCCAGTCGATATAGAATTTTACTATGAATTGCTTTTCTGGAGTGGGGGGCATTTATTGCAATTTATTTACACACAAATTATGATATTAGTAATGACAGTGTTATGCCATGCTTGGATAGGAAAAGAATTAAAATTTAACAAGCTATATCTGCTACTATTATATTTAAATTTTTTGATAAGTATTGCAGCTATTTGGGGACACTTATCATATGATATTATAGATGCTGAATTCAAAGAATATTATACCAAACAAATGAAATATGGTGGTGGGATAGCCCCAGTTCTGTCTTTGATACTAATATTTTATGAGCTAGTTAGCCATAATCATAAACTAGTGGTAAATTCTCTTATGAGAAATTCTCCTATAAAAGCAAGCATCATTTGTTCTAGCATATTATTTTTGTCTGGAGGGTTTATTGGCGTGTTAATTACCAGTATGAACGTTACTGTTCCTGCCCACTACCATGGTTCGATTGTTGGAATAAGTGTGGCATTTATGGGATTTAGCTTTATTTTATGTGACAATGCATGTGATAATGAACAAAAGAAAAATTCATATTCCTCTGCAGCAATTATTACTTTAACTATCGGACAAATGTTACATATTATAGCTCTTCTTTTGGCTGGTGGTTATGGGGTGATGCGAAAAACGCCAGGGGTAGAAATGACTATTAGCAGTAAGTTACTGATGGGGGCAATGGGTGGTGGAGGACTAATTGCTATTGTTGGTGGCTTGATGTTTGTTGTTATTTGTGGTAAAAAGATGGTATTGAAATAATTAGTATAATAAAAATAATGACCTTGAATAAACCTACTATAGAAGAAGCCCAAGAGGCAGTTAGAACTTTATTGCGATTTATTGGCGAGGATCCAAATAGAGAGGGGCTAGTAAAAACTCCTGATAGAGTAATAAAAACTTACCAAGAGATGTTTTGTGGGTACAATAAAAATGTAGAAGAAATATTATCTACTAAATTTTATGAAACTGGTAACTTTCAGGACTTCATTCTATTAAAAGACATAAAGTTTAATTCTTTTTGCGAACACCATTTATTACCAATAAATGGTACAGTTGATATAGCTTATATACCAGATAATTGTATAATAGGTATCAGTAAATTTGCCAGAATAGTTGATGTTTTTGCAAAAAGATTACAGATTCAAGAAAAAATGACAGTACAAATTGCTGAAACATTACAGAAATATATTAAGCCTATGGGTGTTGCGGTCAGGATTTCTGCATTACATAGTTGTATGACTCTTAGAGGTGTTATGCAAAATGATAGTATTATGAATACTATGCATTATACTGGTATATATTTAGAGCAGCAGAAATATCGTCATGAATTTCTAAATATTATTGCCAAAAAATAATCAAAGGTAATAGACCTCTTGCATAACCTAATCTAATTGGTAATTTTGTTGTCAAAACTCGTCTCCGTTCCTCACGTACATCCTAGTACGCTGCGGTACTCGACTTCGTTTTTCCTAAAAATTCCTCAATTATCTTTAGGTTATGCAAGAGGTCTAATGTAACCCAGTGGGCAAGTTATTTAAACAAAAAAGATGTCATTCCAGCTCCGGTGCAGAATCTCTAAATCCTCGCCTACGCTGGGAGAACAACTGTTATCATTGAGGTAAAGCAGTCATGTTACTATCAAAATATTTTTTACCCGTGCTAAAGGAAGAGCCAGTAGAGGCTCAAGTAGTTTCTCACAGATTGATGCTTAGAAGTGGTATGATAAGACAACAATCTGCTGGAATTTATAGCTGGTTGCCTATGGGATTAAAAGCCCTGAAAAATGTTGAGAATATTGTTCGACTTAATATGAATAAAGTAGGTGCCATTGAAATATTAATGCCTTGTATTCAACCAGCATCTTTATGGATGGAATCTGGAAGATTTGAGAATTATGGTAAGGAAATGCTAAAATTCCAAGATCGCCACGATAATACTTTATTATTTGGACCTACTAATGAAGATATGGTTACCGATATTTTTAGAAATAATATTAAGTCCTATAAAGATTTGCCAAAAAACTTATATCATATTCAGTGGAAATTTAGGGATGAAATTAGACCTCGCTTTGGGGTGATGCGTGGTAGAGAGTTCTTAATGAAAGATGCATATTCTTTTGATATAGATCAAATAAGTGCGATAAAAACTTATAATCAGATGTATCTAGCATATATGCAAACTTTTCGTGATATAGGACTCCGTGTAATCCCAGTACTTGCTGATAATGGTCAGATTGGTGGGGATTTAAGCCATGAGTTCCATATTCTTGCCACTAATGGTGAGAGTACTATTTTTTATGACAAAAAATTTCTATCTTTAATAGATCAGGAAAATTTAGATATTAAAAAATTACAATCCTTATATGCGGTAGCAGAAGAAAAACATGTTCATGATAAATGTTTGTTAACAGAAGAGAATCTTGCTAGTAGTAAGGCTATAGAGGTTGGGCATATTTTTTATCTTGGTACAAAATATTCTAAAGCAATGAAGGCTCTAGTAAATGCTAGTGATGGGAGTCTTGTGCCAGTGGAAATGAGCTCCTATGGTATAGGTATTTCAAGACTTTTAGCCGCTATAATTGAATCAAGTCATGATGATAAAGGGATTATATGGCCTCCAAATATTGCTCCTTTTATGGTATCAATATTAAATTTGAATATACTTGATAGTAAATGCAATGAACTATCACAAAATCTATATGATCAGCTTGTAGCAAATAAAATAGAGGTATTATACGATGATACAAATGAGAGAGCTGGTAAAAAATTTGCCACTCATGATCTTATAGGTTCGCCGTACCAAATAATTATTGGTTCCAAAAACTCTGAGAAAGATGTGGTCGAATTAAAAGATCGTAGAACAGGAATAATAGAAGAGTTAACAGTAGAAAATGTTGTTACCTACTTCTCTAAAATTCTTTCTTATATGTAAGTTATGACTCTAGACAAGCCAAAACATGACGAAATCTTTCGCAAATCTATGGAGAATCCAATAGTTGCTCAAGAATTCTTGGCAACTCATTTGCCGAAGGATGTGTTGGCTTTAATCGATAGCACATCTTTAAAATTAGAAAAAGATAGTTTTATTGAGTCAGACCTTTCTGAAACTATTTCAGATGTATTATTTTCTGTTAAGTTTAATGATCAGGATGGCTATATTTTTTTGCTATTGGAACATCAAAGTACTGTTGATAAAATGATGGCATTTAGGTTGTTTAAATATATGATTAATATTTGTGATCTATATTTAACTACTAATCCTAAAGCTAAAAGCCTTCCATTAATTTATCCCCTAATAATTTATAATGGCAAGAAGAAATATAACGCATCGCTCAATATATGGAATTTATTTACCCATCCAGATTTAGCCAGAGGCTTTTGGACAAATGATTGTCAGCTTATTAACGTACATGATATTCCTGATGAAGAACTCAAGAAAAAAGTATGGTCTGGGATTTTGTTATTTTTCCTCAAACACATCCACGAACGTCAATTACTGAAAAGATGGCAAGAAATCTCTCATCTCTTGCCTAAATTGAGTGAAATAACAATAGGCTATGACCATATAAGAAATCTATTACAGTATACTTTGATCTTTATTGAGCAAAATGATAAAATAGAGTTAGAAAAAATATTAAAAAATAGTTTAACTAAAGAAAAAGGAGAAGAACTTATGCCTAGTATAGCTCAAGTATGGAAAGAAGAAGGGATTCAAATCGGACTACAAGATGGTATCAAAATCGGAGTGCAAGATGGTATTAAAATCGGAGTACAGGATGGTATTAGAATCGGAGAAGCTAGAGGCGAAGCTAGAGGTGAAGCTAAATTAATAAAAATGATGATAAACAATGGTAGCTCCATTGAAGAAGTAGCGAGAATTACTGGACTATCTATTACTAAAATCAATGAACTATTGGAAATGCAGTAAACTGGTTAGCTATAGGCTGTGCAACATTACCCCAAATCAATTATAGATGAAATATGTGGCTAAAATATCTTACATATATAACATTATTAATTAGTGTTATATCATTATGGCTTCCTGTAAAAGGCAAATTTAAACCATGGCAATTATTTCTCTAGTCTTATCTTTTGTTAGTAAAATAGCAAGCCTGTTTGCTATTTTAGCAATTGTGTTGTTTTTTTATTTAGTATTTTCGTATCATAAATCTTCTACTAAATTGAAATATGTCTTATGGAGTCTAGTGTTAGTACTAGGGTTAACTTTAGAACTACATTTAATTCCAGGATTTGATAATTTATTAGTTTTAGATAAAATACAATTCACTCCAGATGCTTTACCGTTTACACTATATTTAAACTTAGATAAGACAATTGTCGGCTTAATTATTATAGGTTTAACTTTAGATTTAGCATCTACTTGCAGCGAACTGAAAATATTACTCTTGCAAGTTTCTTATAGATTACCAATTATTCTATTAGTAATAATAGTGTTATCTATTGCATTTGAGTACATCAAATTTGCACCAAAGATACCACAGAATTTATGGATATGGGTAATCAATAATTTATTTTTTACATGCGTTGCTGAGGAAGGATTATTTAGAGGATTTTTCCAAGAATCATTAAGTCAGTTAAAATATAAATATTCTAAGGATATAGCCATACTAATACCTGCACTTTTCTTTGGAGTGATGCACTATCCAGGAGGACTAAAATACGTAATTTTAGCTACAGTAGCTGGAGCTTTATATGGATGGATATATAAAGTAACGAAAAGAATTGAAGCAAGCATACTTGTTCATTTTATGCTTAATTTAACTCATATTTTACTTTTTACTTATCCAGCTATCAATAAGATTTGAAAAGTTATCCAAAATCATAAAACAGCTATTAGTGGATCAAAAAAATCTGCTATGTTATAGATATTAAAGATAATGGGTTTAATGTCACAACTATTAATAAAGCCTTGGTTGGCTGCATGCTGCTGTATGGTGGTTTTTATGATTTTTTGGGGTGGTCTTACTAGGCTTACTGATGCTGGTTTATCAATTGTTGAATGGAAGCCAGTATCAGGTATTGTCCCGCCACTCAATAATGCTGAGTGGCAGGATGAGTTTAGTAAATATCAGCAATCAGTCGAATATAAGCAAAAAAATGTTAATATGACTCTCTCAGAGTTTAAATTTATTTTTTGGATTGAATTTATTCATCGTTTTGCTGGGAGAGTTGTTGGTTTATTATATCTGATACCGTTGGTATATTTTTTGATGACTAGGCAAATTGCTAGCAGATCACTACCAGTATATTTGGGGATATTGTTATTATTTGCGGTTCAAGGATTTATGGGTTGGTATATGGTAAAAAGTGGGCTAATTTTGCAGCCATATGTTAGTCATTTCCGCTTAGCTGGGCATTTGATTATAGCGATTATCATCTATAATTTATTGTTCTATCAGCTGATGAATAATAGTTTTGATATTTTACTAAATGAACAAACGATAAGTTTGAACTCAACAAAATTATGTTGTTTAGTAACTATTAGTATAGTTTATATACAGATCTTTTTAGGAGGGTTGGTTGCAGGTCTTGATGCTGGGCAGGTATATAATAGCTTTCCATTAATGGGTAATAATTTTATACCTGAAGAACTAACGTTTAAACTACTTACTATAGATAGCTTAAGCGACCCTGTGGTTGTTCAGTTTTTTCATAGAATGGGAGCATATATAGTTTGTATTAGTGCTGGATTTTTAGTAGTGAGCTTAATAAAAACTAAGCATCCTAAATTAAATAAAGCAGCTTATTACATTGTTGGTATATTGCTATTACAAATGTTAGCTGGCATAACTACTATTTTATATTCAGTACCTGTATTAATAGCTTTATTCCATCAGATTTGTGCAATTATACTGTTATCTTGTATATTGTGGAGTTATTTTTTATTAAAGAGTGCATAAGTGGCAATATTAAATGTTGATCTAGAACCGTCTTGTAGGTTGGATCGTTACTTAAAAAAATTATATCCTAGTCTTACTCAAGGGGTGATTGAGCGTGCCTTAAGGTTTAAGAGGATAATGGTTAATTCTTGTAAGGTAGCAGCCAATCTGCGAATAAATGTTGGTGATCAAATTTTTATAGAGGATGGTTTAAATTTACAACCTCTGAAAACTTCTGATAGGGTTTTTACCAGTTCAGCGATTAAACTAGCTGGTAAATTGTTGAAGGATTATCTAATTTATCAAGATGAGTGGCTTATAGCAATCAATAAGCCGTCAGGTCTTGCCACCCAAGGTGGTAGCAAGATAATTCTATCTATAGATGATGCATTGCAATATTTAAATAGTCGGGGGGCGGATTTTAAGTTAGTTCATAGGTTAGACAAAGATACTTCAGGAATATTGCTAATTGCTAAAAATTATGCGAGTAGTATAAAATTAGTTAAAGCCTTTCAGGAGAAGGATATTCAAAAAACCTATATAGCGGTAGTTTTAGGTAAGCTTCCACAATCCGAGGGAGAAATTAGTGGTATGATAGGTAAGAATAGGGGGGGAGCGTATGAAACTGTGCAAAATGATGAGGAAAATGGTAAATTATCGATAACCCGCTATAAATTTCTTAAGAAGTTAAATAAGGATTTGACACTGGTTGAGTTTACTCCTCTTACTGGCAGGATGCATCAACTTCGATTCCATGCGAAAATGCTAGCTTGTCCCATATTAGGTGACAGAAAATATGGAACTTTAGAAGCAATAACTTTATCCAAGGAGATGTTACTACATGCCAAAAAAATAATCTTACCTGAGAAAATATTTGGTAAAGAAATAATAATTGATACATCCTTACCAAGTTATTTCCAACAATATACTAACCTTTCCTGATACGAAAGGTTAGTAGTGTGAGTTAATTAAAGTATTTCCGTTCTTTAGTTACTGTTTCATCTTCATTAGATGGTTTGTTATTTTGCCATTTTTTGGCAGATTCCCGTTTATTGTTATTAATATCAGCGTTATCTTTATAAGGCTCAGATTTATGATTAGTCGTAACGTTTGGAGTAACGGTAGCGTCAATATTTTTTATGGTTAACTTGGCTTTGCCTTTATTGTCAAAACCAATAAGTTTAACTTTTACCACATCACCATGTTTTAAAACACTAGACACAGACTCAATACGTTCCTTCGAGATCTCACTAATATGGATAAATCCATCACGATTACCTAAATAATTGATAAACGCTCCGGATTCTAATATTTTGACAACTGTTCCGTTGAATATGCCACCAATTTCAGGCTCAATGGCAATTAACTTAATCTTGGCAATTGCCATATCTAGCTTTTCTTTGCCTACCGCAGAAACAGTTACATTACCATCGTCACTTATGTCAATTTTAGCTGATGTTGTATCACAAATTTCACGTATTACTTTACCACCAGGTCCTATAACATCTCTAATTTTATCTTTATCAATTTTAAAGCTATAAATACAAGGGGCGTATTGGCTAACATGGTTATTGGTTTTATTAATAGCCTTATCCATTTCTTGTAGAATATGAATACGACCAGCCTTTGCTTGAACTAAAGCCTGCTTCATTATTTCAAATGTTATGCCAGATATCTTAATGTCCATTTGTAGGGCGGTTATGCCTTCCGTACCACCAGCTACTTTAAAATCCATATCTCCAAGATTATCTTCATCCCCAATAATATCAGATAAAATTACAAATTTATCGTCTTCTTTTATCAAGCCCATAGCAATACCTGCTATAGGGGTTTTGATCGGCACTCCAGCATCCATAAGTGCCATTGAACCACCGCAAATAGTAGCCATGGATGATGAGCCATTACAGGAGGTAATTTCTGACACTACCCTAATGGTATAAGGGAATTGCTCTTTAGTTGGTAACATGCGGTTAATGGCTCTCCATGCTAGTTTGCCATGACCTATTTCTCTGCGACCAGGAGCCCTTACTGGGGTTGCTTCTCCTACTGAATAAGGAGGGAAAATATAGTTGAGCATAAAACGCTCTTTATATTCGCCGTCTAAACTATCAACAATTTGTTCATCTTGACCAGTGCCAAGTGTAGTGACTACTAAACTTTGTGTTTCTCCTCTAGTAAATAAGCTTGAACCATGTGTTTTTGGCAATATCGCAATTTCACAAGCTATGTTTCTTATGTCGGCAGGCTTTCTGCCATCTATACGAGTATTTTTCTTTAATACGTCCTGACGCAGTACTTCTGATTCTACTTCTTTAAGAGCAAATTCAATTTGTGAGTTAGTAAGATTATTATTCGCAATATCTTCTGCAAAGTGCCGCTTAATTATATCATAAATGTTCTTTACCGCTAATAGTCTTTCTTGTTTTAATTTAATAGCAAAAGCTCTCTTAATATCTTCTTGCACTATGCTGCTAATTTGTTCTTTTAAGCTAGCAGGGAACAAGCTGGTAAGCTGTAATTTAGGTTTTCCGGCAATTTTTACTAAGTCATTAATCAATTCGATTACAGGCTGTAATGCTTTGTGACCAAACTCAATAGCTTCTAACATTTGCTCTTCGGATAATAGATCGGCTTCAGACTCAACCATCATAACTGATGTGTCAGTTCCTGCCACTACTAAGTCTAGTTTACTAGTCTTTAACTGGTTAAATGAAGGGTTTAGGATAAAATTACCATCTATCAAACCGACTCTGCTGGCTGCTACTATATGTTGATATGGTGCTGCAGATAAAGCTAATGCAGCGGATGCTCCAATAATTGCTAATATATCACTATTACACTCAGGGTCATATGAAAGAACAGTACAGATTACTTGCGTTTCATTAAGAAAAGCTGGGTGAAATAATGGTCTAATTGGTCGATCAATCAAGCGTGAGACTAATACTTCTTTTTCCGATCCTTTACCTTCTCTTTTAAAAAACCCCCCTGGTATTTTACCAGCAGCAAATGCCATTTCTTTATAATGAACAGTAAGAGGAAAGAATCCTATCCCTTCTTTTGGCTCTTTGGCACTTACGGCAGTACATAATAAGACAGTTCCTCCCATTTTTACCATAACTGCTCCATCAGCTTGACGAGCAATTTTACCAGTCGTTAATTCAAGTGTTCTTCCACCTAATTCTATTGTTTTAACTATTTCTTCAAACATTCTTTTTCCTTATTTAATTAACAAAAAACCCGGCTAATTTTTGATTTTTTAGCCGGGTTTTATTTTACTTTCTTATTCCTAGTTTATTGATCAACGACAAATATCTGCTTAAACTTTGTTTTTTGATATAATCTAATAATCGACGTCTACGACCAACTAACATTAATAATCCCCTTCTCGAGGAAAAATCTTTGTGATTAGTTTTAAAATGCTCTGTTAAATTGCTGATTCTTTCAGTTAGAATTGCACATTGCACTTCACTAGAACCAGTATCATTTTCTTTAGTAGCATATTCTGTAATTAATTGTTGCTTACGCTGTGCTGTAACCGACATCAGTAATCTCCATGTTTATTTTATAGGTTAAATACTCGTAAAGAATTAAAGCAATTTTCACTCAAACTACCAATTGCCAACAGAGAGTCTTGATATCGAACCCAAACTAATTCGATAGACCTCTTCGGAAACTCTACTTCTGCTGGTAATTTGTGCGTCGAGCCGGCACTCAAATCCTCACATACATCTATGTACGCTACGGTTTTGCGTTCCGTGTCTCCTGCAAATCCTTGTGCATAAGCGAGTTTCCGAAGAGGTCTAATCTTTTCAAGACAATCAAAATAACATTTCTGACCATAAATAATTTTTTTAGCTTGGTCAGTAGTAGCATCAAGTACCAGGATGTCGTCCAGTACTGCTTCAATTTTTATACTTCTTTTTTCAAGAAATTCTTTTATTCCTTGATTTTGTTCATCAAGTTCTGTTAATTTAATAGCATTACATGCTGTAAATATTCCAACTTTAGTACGCTGTAATTCTAGCACAAATGCTAAACTTTGCAAGGATAAAGCAATATCTTCTGCTAAAGTCCTTACATACGTTCCCTTAGAGCATTCCACCCTATAGGTAGCTTGATTATTTTGATGATCAAAATTAAGACATTCCAAATTATATATTTGGATATTTCTAGGGGTTAATTCTACTGCCAAATTTTCTCGGGCTAATTTATAAGATCTAACACCGTTAACTTTTATAGCAGAAAAGGCAGGGGGGCGCTGTTTAATCGTAGCTATGAATTTTTTACAGATATTATGACAATCGGTTTCGTTAGGAATATGATCAGTAACACCTATTACTTTACCTGAGGCATCTGCTGTATCAGTTTGTTTACCAAACTGCACCGTAAAAATGTAGGTTTTTTTTGCATCTACTAGAATTCGTACCAATTTTGTTGCTTCACCAATTGCCAAAGGTAACACCCCTTCCGCTTCAACATCCAAGGTTCCGCAATGACCAACCTTAACTCCTAAAAGGTTTTTTTTAACTATAGAAACAAGCTTTGCTGAGCTGATGCCCTTAGGTTTATAGATATTAAGCCAATAATTATTATGATGAAACATCAGTAGCATTCCTTGTATTTAAGATTAGCAACTCACCTTACGCATAGATTCCGTGGCAATAGACTTCTTTCGAAACTCTACTTGCTGGTAATTTGTGCGTGATACCGGTACTCTGCTTCTCACGTACATTTGAGTACGCTGTGGTTCAAAGTGAAGTGTCTCCTACAAATCCTTGCACATAAGCGAGTTTCGAAAGAAGTCTAATTTAAAAATTGCAGAAAAGTACAAGACATCTATTAGCGAGACTGCACAAGTAGGTCGTGGCAATCCATGAAGCTTGTTATATGGATTGCTTCTAGGCTCGCACCTTCTCGCTAATAGACGTCTTGTACTTTAACTTTTTTTCCGTGAACGCTTGCAAAGCTTGAGATATATGGTGCCGCTAGAAGGAATTGAACCTTCGACCACACCATTACCAATGACGAGACCCTGTTTTTAGCTTTTTACCGAAACTACATTTACTACAAATATTCTCCATGATTTCACCTCAAAAGGCTAGTATTTATAATGTTTTACCTGAATAGTCCAAATTAAAATTTAACTGTAATTAATTTTATAGTATTTGTCAATAACTCATTAATATAGTCAAATATTAAAATAATATCAGCATATATCAGCATATAATTTGCTAAAATTAACAGTTATTTTATAAACAACAATACTAAGACCATGTTTATTTTTATGAAACGGTTTTGCTTTATAGTTTTATGATTACTGTTATAGTGAATAACGATTTTTTTATTAAAAATGATTTGTGATTAGCAAAAAATCATATTACAATTAATTATTAATCTAATTTAAGCTAATCAATATGTTAGTATCGTCATTATTATTTACTACGGAAGATATTGAACAAATTGCAGCTCCGCAAGAAAAAAGAGATGTATATAAAGATAGTAAAGAAGAAGGTTTAATTTTAATAGTATCCTATGGCAAGAGTAAAACATTTTACTTAGCTATTGCGATAGGAACAAAGTACCATAGGATTAAAATAGGACGTTTTCCTAATTTATCAGTTATAGAAGCAAGAGAACAAGCAGTTAAGTTAAAGAAGAAAATTGCTCAAGGGATTAATCCTATAGAAGAAAAAAAGCTATAAGAAAAGCTCAAATTTATAATGAGTTATCTCTCGGATTAACGTTTAAAGAACTATTTGATAAATACATCAATGATTATGCTAAATATAACAATAAAACTTGGCAAGACTCTGTAGATGAGGTAAATAGACATGCCCTGTGTTTTTTTTCAAGGACAATCTCTACTATTAGCAAAACAGATATTCAGCAATGGTTTACTGAAACTACGAAAGTTGGGAAATATGCTGCTAATAAGGCTTTAGCGAGGATAAAAGCCATATTTAATAAAGCTATTGAATGGGAGCTAGTTAATTTAAACCCTGCTGTTGGAATAAAAAAACACACAGAAGAATCTAGAGACAGATATTTAATGAGGGAAGAGTTACCAGGGTTTTTTCAAGCTTTAGCAGAAGAGAAGAATCAAATAATGCGAGATTTTATCTTAATTGCTTTATTTACTGGAGCACGTAAAGATAATGTACTTACTATGCGTTGGGAACATATCAGCTTTGCTGATAAAAAATGGTATATTCCAAAGACAAAGAGTAAGAATAAAGAACCTTATACTGTAATATTAGCAAGTATAGTAATGAAAATACTAAAGAAAAGAAAAGGAGAGTCTAACAGTGAGTGGGTATTTCCCAGTGAGAGAAGTAGCACTGGTCATTTACGAGAACCTAAAAAAGCTTGGAGCAGGCTTTGCCAAAAAGCAGGAATTAAAGATTTAAGGATACATGATCTTAGAAGAACCTATGCAAGCTGGATGGCAATCAGTGGTGCAAGTCAATATGTAATTGGTAAAGCTTTAAATCATAAAGACTCTAGGTCAACAGAAATCTATGCTAAATTGAATTTTGATCCAGTACGAGAATTTGTAGAGAAAGCCATTAATGAAATTATAACTATCGCTGAAAAGAATAATTGATAAACTAAATATAGTAAATGCACTTCCCATCTTCTCACAAACTTATACCCTTGCTTACAATCCTAGTATTTCTAAGCATTTTGTCCAGCATCCAAAATTCAAATTCACTGTAGTAGAGTTGAGAATATTTGTCAATATTTAAAATTAACTAAGTAATTTTTATCTTGTAAAGGTATTAAGACCTTCTGGGTTTGAAAGAAATTTATTGCAACTGGTAATTCTGTTTAAAATAATATTTGCTATTTAACTAAGAACATATTACAGTTAAAAGTTGTATATAATTCATGATTGTGGGAGATTTTTATTATGTTAGTAAAATCATTACTCTTTATTAAAGAGCTACTCCATGAAATTGAAGCTCCAAAAACAAAACGAGATGTGTATGAGTAAGCTATCTAATGAACTGACGTTTGAAGAACTTTATGATAAATATCTAAATGAGCATAGCAAAATTAATAATAAAAGATGGCAAAATTATGCTGCTTCTATGGATAGGTATGCAAACCATTTATATCCTATGAAAATATCTACCATTCAAAAGGTAGATATTCAAGAAATATTTAATAATCTAACTAAGACTAGTAAATATGGTGCTAATAGATTTCTCGAGGTATTGAGTCCTGTATTCAACAAAGCTATTGAATGGGAATTGCTAAAAATTAATCCCGTTGTTGGAATAAAGAAACACAAAGAACAGTCTAGGCTGTGTGAAGGTTTCAACTAAATATTGAAGAAATAGAAAGGTAGTGTGTGTTTGATTCTGAAAAAACAACAATACTACTGGAATAGATTATCATATAAAATCAAGAACTTGGGAACAGATTTTTTTAATATTACAGAAAAAATGAAAAGAAAATACGAAAGTTTATAGAGGCGATTTGGTATATAATGCGTACTGGTTGTCAGTGGCGTTTACTGCCTTCAGTATATGGTGGTTGGCGTGTTATTCACATGAGATTTAAAAGCTGGAGTGATAAAGGAATTTGGCAATATTTATTTGAAAAGCTACAAGATTTTCTAGATATGGAAACTGTAATGATTGATGCTTCAATTATTAGAAATCATGCTTGTAGTGCAGGTTATGGCAAGGATTCACAAGAGCAAGAAGCTCTTGGCAGAAGTAAGGGTGGCTTTACTACAAAAATCCATGCTTTAGTTGACGCTCTTGGTAATCCATTGAAATTTGTTTTAACTGCAGGACAAAGAAATGAAATTACGCAAGCTGATTCTTTGTTAATAGGGGGTACGAATTCAGTGATAATAGCTGATAAAGGTTACGATGCGAATAGCTTAGTTGAGACAATCAAAGAGCGAGAATCAATAGCGATAATTCCGCCAAAAAAGAACCGCAAAGTTCAGAGAGAATATGATAAGCACATTTATAAGGAACGTCATTTAATAGAATGTTTTTTTGGAAAGATTAAGAATTTTAGACGCATTTTCTCAAGATTTGATAAAACGGCTTCTGTTTTCTTATCGTTTTTGCATTTTGCAGGAGCTCTTATTTGGACTCGTTAGAAACCTTCATACAGCCTAGAGTAAACTCTGAATATCTTTACAGTGAAGGAGATATTGATAGCTACGTTAATAATGTCATCAGATACGGTCTTGGGGGATTCAAAAATGAACATAAATTTCTTCTTAACAACAAATTAGGGACAGAAAACAATCCTTGTTACGTTCTATATTCGGGAGCTGTAGATAGTGTTGGCAAGCTTCCATTAGATTTTTTCTTTGATAAATCAAAACAACCTGCTCCTGATCCTAAGAAGAGAGATGATCGGAAGGATGTCTTTGATGAATTAATGCCAGTAATGTTATTAGAAGAAAATTGTAAAGCCAAAATATTATTTCCTTATAACATAACTAATATCCACTGGCTTACTGGAGAAATTATTATTGATAAGAAATGCGATAATGTCTCAGTGGTAATATACACTCACAATCCTTACGGTGGTGGACAATTATCAAGGGAAAATTACAACATACTCAGTACTATTTTTAAAAATAGCATAGAAGCAAGTGGTTTACAGGTAATATCAGTAACTGCTCCAGAAAGCCCTTTTACTAATGCCAGACAATCTATGACGGACGATACATCCTGCGGTGTGATTACTGCTGATGAGGTAGTGAGGAGACTGTTAGATACTAGCCTTAACATATCATCACCTTATCCGCAAGGTGCAGAGCAATTACGTTTATCACAGCTTACTTTTCTACAGGAGAAACTTGGAGAAGAAGATCGGGTTTATCAGCTCTTTAAAGAACAAGTAACACTTGGAAAGACTGACACTGACTTAGAGGACACATCTACACTCCCTATACAAGAGATTCCAGTACTAACAATAGGGCAAACAAGAGAGAAAGTACAACAGATAGTAAGTTCAAAAGATATAAGTAACACAAATAAAATTGCTCAATTAAAACAAATAGAGGTAGGACATTATAAACCATTTATTCGACAACTAGCTTATAAGAAAACTCAAGAATATCTAAAGGATTTAGTAATAGTCCTGACAGATTTAGGGTATTTAACCACCAAGCTAGGGGAGTTAAGTGGTGAGCTGAAATATTACACTGAGGCGGCAGTATTTTATCAATATATCATTACTATACTGGATAAAAAGCTAGGTGCTGAGAGTAAAAATGCATTTATCAAACAAGAACTGGTAGACCCATATCAGCAATTAAGCCACCTACAAGAGTTGATATTTTCAGAAATTGGTGGAGACAAAGAGAAAATGCCTGTTGTTAGGGAAGAAGCAGCGACTAATAAACTTCTATTATCCAAATTGCGACTCAGAGCTGATCTAAATATGGAAATGATAGAAAAAAATTATCAACAAAAGGCAAAGACTGATAATCAACAAGAAAAACAAAAATATCAGGAGTTATATGTAAATGCCGCAAGAAAATGCTTTGAAGACACAGCTGATGGAATGAAAAAATTTTTGGCTAAGTTATATAGTGATAGTGAACAAGAAATGGCTATAGCACCACCTTGTAAATATGCAGTCATAGGACTTGGTTCGATGGCATTGCAGCAAATGACGCCATATTCAGATTTAGAATTTGCTGTTCTTACCGATAATGAGGATTATCAACAAAGTGATGATCCTAAGGTTAGGGAGTATTTCAAAAACCTAAGCCAGTTGGTAAATTTTAAGGTAATCAATTTAGGAGACAGCATAATTCCAACTAATAGATATGGTTTGGATATGAGCCACTTAGTACATAGGGCAGTGAACTTGGATTTAGGCGGCAAAACCCCACTTGGCAGAATAGATCAGGATAAAGAATATGATTTAGTACAAACAATAGATGGGATGATGACTTATGTACGTAATGAGCAAAATTAGGTAAGTCATATAGATAAAAATCTGCCGCATATATTAGAAAAAGTTTGCTATGTGTATGGTGATGAACAAATAGTACAAAATTATCAAAATAACATAATGGAGTTTTTAAACAAAAATGTAGATGACTCACAAGATAAATTAAATTGTCAGATAAGAGCCTTGAAGTTACTAGAGGAAGGTAAGGTAGAAATTGACTATCTTTCACAAACATCTAGTTTTAAATATAAAGAAAGTGTGTTTAAAGGTGATTTAGATAAATTCCGACCTAACTTATATGATGCAAAAGGCAGATTATTTGACGTTAAACAGGAAATCTATAGATTGCCTGATCGGATGGTGTACAATCTTGGTTTATATTATGGTATAGTAGGGGACAGTAGCTGGGATACGGTAGATAAATTAGCAAGTAAAGGAGTGATCAGTGTAGAAGCAGCAAGCAATCTAAAGAACGCGATAAGTTTTGCTACTACTTTAAGACTAAAGACCTATCTGCACCATCAAGCTCAAATAGAAGATATGTCAATATTTGCTAAACCTGCTGAAAATGAATCGGCAATTAAAGAGCAAGCAAAACAAATATTCCATTTACCTGAAGACGATTTACAAGAAGACGGTGGATTGTTTCAATATTCTTATACTGCCCTACCATTGCATAGCAGACTACAGGATTTCTGTGACCAATATGAAGAATTAGATGAAACAAGCAAACAACAATTCTTTCAGAAAGATAATTTTTATGAAAATAATCTAGGTAATCAAGGGCTTGTCCATTACAGATTGCTGCAATATAAAGCAGCACAAAGCAAATTAGAAGAGGCATTAAAAACACCATTAAGTCAAAATAATTTACAAAAGCATTTAAGTTTAATGCATATGTTAGGATATGCTTATTATGTTATGGGGCAATATGATCAGGCGATTGAGAAGTATCAGGAAAGCCTAAAGATAAAGAAACTCATCTATAAAGATTAACCCCACCCAGCTATTGCGGATTCTTTACATAACCTAGGAAGTGCTTATCAAGCTAAGGGGCAATATGATCAGGCGATTGAGAAGTATCAGGAAAGTCTAGAAATGAGGAAACTCATCTATAAAGATGAACCCCACCCAGATATTGCGGCTTCTTTACATAACCTAGGAATTGCTTATGACTCTAAGGGGCAATATGATCAGGCGATTGAGAAGTGTCAGGAAAGTCTAGAAATGAGGAAACTCATCTATAAAGATGAACCCCACCCAAATATTGCGGATTCTTTAAATAACCTAGGAAATGCTTATCAAGCTAAGGGGCAATATGATCAGGCGATTGAGAAGTATCAGGAAAGTCTAGAAATGAGGAAACTCATCTATAAAGATGAACCCCACCCAGATATTGCGGCTTCTTTACATAACCTAGGAATTGCTTATAAAGCTAAGAGGCAATATGATCTAGCTATAAAATATGCTACACAAGCTTTACAAAATGATAATATTGATATAGATGTGAGTTTGCTTGCTGATATTGATTTATCTACAACAAATCAGGATTTACCTAGTCCTTGAATAATTATTGAAAATCCTAAATTTTATAGAATGAATAAAGAAAACGAATTAATATCTAAAAATATAATAATACCTAAAATGAGAGTCCACCTCTATTAGGCACAGAAGGACATATAAATTAATTTTGACTAGAATACAAAAGTTAAGGCTTGATTTTCAATATTGAGAAAAAATAGTATATAGTAAAAGCAGTTAAGTTATGTTACAGCAAAGAATGCACAAATGGTGTTATACAATTCTTGTGAAAGCCCGATTTTTTGTTTAATCCACCTTTTCATATTAGCCCAAAATTTCTCTATTGGATTTAGGTCAGGAGAGTAAGGTGGTAAAAATATTACCCTACATCCTACTGATTCTATTAAATCTTTAGTCTTCTTAGACTTATGAAAAGCAGCATTGTCTAAAATCACAACTTGACCAGCTATAAGCTCTTTTATCAAAAATTGCTCTACCCAATTATTAAATAGTTCGGTATTACAGGTGCCATTGAATACAAAAGGGGCTATAGATTTATTACCTACCAAACCTGCTATAATATTCGTCCTTTGGTAATACTTCCCACTCTTCTTTGCTTGTAGTGTTTGACCTTTCTTTCCCAACCTCTATCTTGGGTAATGTTCATCTCTATTCCGCTCTCATCTATATACACAAGCGCATCTGTAGCTAGATCTTTGATATCTTCTAAATACTTACATCGCTTTTCAGCATTAGCTTCCACATAGGTAAAGGCTTTTTTTTATAACTAAATCCCAATTGTCTTAGCCAATATCTTGCCCCACTAGCGCTTATCCCAAATTTCTTACCAATATCTTCCGTTTTGCTATTAGGATTTTCTTCTACATACTTGATAAAATCATCCATTTCTATACTAGGCTTTGCTCCTTTATACTTCCTTGCTTGATAATGACCTTCTTTCTTATACCTTACATGCCATGTATTTACTGTTGTAGGGCTCAATTGAAAAACTCTAGATGCTGACCTTTGACTATTTCCTGCTTCTAGATATTTTATTACTTTTTCTCTTAAATCTATACTGTATGGGCTAGTTGACATTTTTCATTTTATATTATCACAATCACTAACATAACTCAACTGCCTTTACTATAATTAGCAAAAATTTTGCTAATTGCTATTAGTGTACAATAAAAAAGTGTATAATAGTATTATATAGTTAGTAGAAAACAGTAAAAGCAATGACAGAAAAAAACTCAGAATAATGGTAATTATCAGCCAAAGATGTTTGTTGGCACTGATGACTTTAAAACATTATTATTAAACAGTGATGTATTTGTTGACAAAAGCCTAATGATCAAAGAATTGCTAGAGGATAATGGAGCGGTGACTCTAATTACTCGACCAAGACGTTGGGGTAAGAGCTTGAACATGGATATGATTAGGAGATTCTTTGAAATAGAAATAGATGAGCATGGCAATCCCTTATCATTAGAGCATCAGAACAATATCAAATTATTTACAGGTGGAGAAATAGATTTAGGACTTGCAACTGGTAGAAAAAAATTACTTCAAAAGCTCAAAATAGCTGAGCATCCATATATTATTGTGGAATATCAAGGTCAATTCCCCGTAATATTCATCACCTTTAAAAGTGTGGAAGGTTCAAGCTATCACGATATTGAACAAGGTGTAAAAAGCCAGTTACGGAAATTATTTCAGTCACATAGATATTTAGCTAATAGTGATAAGCTTGCATCAGATGAACGTGCAGATTTCAATCGCTATTTATTTGAGGAAGTAACTCTAGACAATATCAAAAATAGTTTGGCTATTTTAAGCCATTTGCTTTACAAACATTATAATAGAAAACCTTGGGTATTGATTGATGAATATGATACACCCATTAATAGTGCTTACAGATGGTTTGGTACTAATGAGGCAGAATTTCAGAAAGTGTTAGAAATTTTTCGTGGAATCATGAAATCTACCTTTAAAAGGGAAACTGGCGATCAAGAATTGCCAGTTGAACGGGGAGTTATTACAGGAATTTTGCGTATTAGCAAAGCTGAGTTATTTTCTGGGCTAAATAATGTTAGTGAATATAGTTTGTTAGATGAACCATTTGCCAAAGTTTACGGATTCACGGCAAGAGAAGTAGAAGAGTTATTGAGCAAAGTACCACTTACTATTAGCCCAGCAGAGGTTAAGGGTTGGTATAATGGTTATAGCTTTGGTGGTGAAATTATCTATAATCCTTGGTCTATTATGCGATGCTTGGCAAGTAAAGGTAAGCTAGATTATTATTGGATTGACAGTGGTGGAACTGGTTGGATTGATAATGTCTTATTGTCTGATGATATGCAGCAGGATATTCAGCTATTAGCTGCTGGTAAAGCTATTATTGCTCCTATTATGAAACAGATAAGTTTTGCTGATATTAGTTCACGTTCAGGTTTGTTTAGCTTATTATTATTTAGTGGTTATTTGAATCCTACCGCTGTTGAGCCAACAAGAAATATTTTTGAATTAAGTGCACCAAATGAAGAAGTAAAATTTATTTATGAAACTCGATTACTACAATGGCTTGGCAAACAATTACAAATGGATAGCTCATTATATTATCCGCTAATGAGCTTACTGCCAGCTGGTAAAATAGAGGAGTTTAAACAAAGAATGCGGGAGTTGCTGCACAGTAGCACTAGTTTTCATCAGGTAGGGGAGAAAAAGGCAGAGTTATTTTATAGCGGCTTTATGCTAGGGATTGTTAATATGCTAGCACCGAGCTATATAATATCAAGTGAGCAAGAATCAGGTGATGGACGCCCTGATGTAATCATGATCCCCAAAGCTGGCAAAGGTGACAAAGCTATGATTATCGAGTATAAAATCGCTAAACCTTCTGAAGATTTAGCCTCAGTAGCTAAAATAGGCTTAAAGCAGATTATAGATAAACAATATGATATAAAAATAAGACAGTATCAATATGTTAAGCAAATACTCAAAATCTCTATGGCTTTTTGCGGTAAGAATATGGAATTACAATACCAAGTTAATGAACCCTAATATTTGTCAAAAAGCAGGAATACAAGATTTAAGGATACATGATCCAAGAAGAACAATACCAAGTTGGATGGCAATGACTGGAGAAAACCAATATGTCATTGGTAAACTTTTAAATGAATACATGAATAAAGCAGTAAATTCTGTTATAGCTATAAAAACTTAATAGCACCATCAATTCAATTAAAATTCATTTTATTAGTTAAAGCTAGGACAAATGGTATATTATCATTTTGTCCTATGAGGAAATTATAATAATTCGTTGCCACACCTACCGCATCACAACTACAATTGGATTGAATCGCCAGTTTCAAACACTCCATTTTTAACTCTATATCACTTGTAAACATAACATTACTATAATTATTAGATTTTCATCAACATTAGCAAACCTCAAGAGATTAATCAATAATTAATTTCTCAATAAACACAGTATGTCTCCCGATTATCGCAGTTTTATATTATCTGCAGAATTTCTTCCATTAGTATAAATGATTCATTGGCAAAATAACAATAAAACTATTAGTGTCTCAGTTGTTAGAGTACTGTACTAAAGTTATTTGTTCTTTAAGCTCGTATCATATTGCATTTAATTCATTAGGTTAGTTACAGCTATAAAGAACATTAGCAAAATATAAAGATTGTTAAATAAAATTATGCAAAATTTGAATCAAAATCAAAGATTATATTGGTCATTATCAAAGCCATTAAAATATATGGGCTTAAGTTTAGACGAGTGGGGGATCACTTTAGTAGGTGTAGTACCTGGTATAATATTGCTTAATAGTGGTAATGCTAAGCTAGGCTTAGCATGCATGATAGTTGGTATTGCTTTATGTTATGCATTTAAGAAGTTTAAGCGTGTTTCAGAATATTTTTTACTAAAAAGCTTTTTAGTAGCAAAGAAGTGGTTGCCTGCTCCTGCACGTTACCCTATATTACTTGGTAAAATAGTAGGAAAATAATGGATCAGTTATTTAAACAAGCATCAATTCAGCAACTAGTTAAATATAACAAACATTTATTGTTAGTGACCGTATTGCTGGCAGTTACTAGTTTACTTGCAACAATTAAAGCTATTAGTAAAGAAGAGAAATGGTTATTAATTCCAGCCATAGAGCCAGATCGTCGCATGATAGTATCATCAAAAAATTATCATGAAACTTACTTACAGGAATGGGCAATATTTGTGATGAAAGGTTTATTTACCACTTCACCAGAAGAGGTAGAAAGACAGATAGCTGATATGCAAGTAGTCTCTAGCAGTACAGAACAGTTAGATAAATTTTTTCAAGAACATTTACAATTTGTTAAGGGTTCTAATGTATCTTCTGTTTTTTTCTCCAAAAAAGCAAAAGTAACTGATGATGGAGTATTAATTCAAGGGACGTTTCGTTATTGGTTTGGTGATAATAAGCATATTGCAACTGATAAGACTTATCTTTTAACTTATAAGCGAGGTGCTAATCACCTATTATTACTTACTGGCATTAAGGAAGAAACTAACCAGAGAGAAATATGACTATCAACAAGCAAAATAATATAGTGGTCAAGTTAAGGATTAAGCAATATCTAGTCTTTTCTATAATGCTATTATTATCAAATTTTTGGTTTAATAATGCTTATGCTATAGGTTACATGTTACATAATGATTCCTTGTTAGAATTACAGATAGCTAAAGATGCACCCACTAGGATTAATATAGAAGGAGAAAAGATTAATGATATTTTTATTTACCCTAAGGAAGCAGCTGAAGTAGTAGTACATGATTCAGGTTGTTTATTTATTTTACCACAAGTTGGTAATAGTAAGGTGTATTTAACTTTGATCGGTGAAAATGGTACGGTGCAAGATGTAATATTACGTTTTGCTAGCAAGAGCCCAAGCCCTGTAAGGCTTATCAAGTATGACTTAAATCAAGATTTAACTAACATAAAAGAGGAGAAAGATGTGCATAAACAAGCATCTAAGACTAAGTAATACAAAAATAATCAATAACAACCAGTACAAAACGTCAACTACTGAAAAATTTAATGAATTTATTATCTTTGTAATATTGATGATAGTTTGTGCTTATATTTTTTTGCCGGAAATGGTATTGGCAGCTAGTTTGGAAGGACAATTAGATCGGATTGGTGGACTCTCTAGCGGTAAAGTCAAAACTATTGGTATATCAGGAGCAACTATCCTATCGTCTATTTGGGCAGTAGCAAGAGGTAATATTAGGCTAGCAGGAGTTATTGTCTCTATTGGTATTATTCTAGGTTTTTATTTAGACTGGGTCTCTAGTGGTATGAAGATTAATTAAGCATAAATCAAGTAAGATAAATAACTGCATATAAAAAGTTAGTAAAGTCTTGAAGTAAGATAAGTAATGATGAAAGAAAATCAACAGCTAAATGACAAACAGGAAAAGATAGAGGGTAAATTAGCTGATAGTAAGCTACCATCTGAGTGTAATAAAAGATTATCAGAATTGATAGATATCATTAGCAAGCAACCTATAATTTCCTTGTCCTGCATAGGAATAATAACCATCTTAATATTTTATTGTGTTTCTGAAAGTAAAGTAGAGAATCTAGCAAGCCTTGCAAAAGATCGTAAGTCACGAGCTGAGATGTCCGGAATAGAGAAGGCAATAGATCCGAGAGTCAGATGGACAGAAGAAGTGTTAAATGAAGTAAAAGATATGAAAAATCGTTTAGAGAGTTTAATAGAAAATAAATATTTAGAAACTAAAAATAAAATTGATGATGTTCAACAAAAATTGGAATTATTAGAAAGTAAGCCTAATGAGGATAGTATATTATATGATGGTAATAATTTAAATAATAATCAGCAAGTACAAGATTTAGTAAATGAGCAAAAGGAACAAATAATAGCAGATTTACCAATAAAAAGGCGGTTTGGTTATCTTAAGAGAACTGGATATCAAGTAAAAAAAATGTTAAGGATTACATCACCACTGGCAGTTTTGCACGAGATGTTTTGCTAACTGGTGCAGTAGTAGGAACTGGCACTAACAATGCTGCAGAAGATGAGCCTATTATGCTAAGGTTAGTAGATACAGCTATTTTTTCTAAAGGAAATAAGACAGAACAAATAAAAGAAGCAATATTAACTGGTTATTGTAGAGGAGATATTTCGTCAGAAAGGGCTAAGTGTAACTTAAATACTATCTCGTTGCTGAATCATAATGGTGATATTGTTGAAAAGGCAGTAAAGGGTTGGTTAATAGGAGAAGATGGCAGACCTGGTATAAAAGGAATGGTGGTAGATAGAGCCTCTGATGTAGCAAGGATGGCGGTGTTAAATGGTGTTCTTAGTGGTATGGCTCAATTTCTTCAGAATCAGGCAACCAGTGGTATGTTTCCAATATCACCGATTACTGGTCAACAGCATGCTCTAAAGCCTAAGGAATCATTAAAAGGAGGCATATATGCTGGCACTGGTAATGCTTTAGATAGATTAGCTGACTTTGCTATTAAACGTGTTGAATCGATGAGTCCAGTAATTGTTGTGGCTTCCGGTAGAGTAGTAGATGTAGTGTTTATAAAAGGTTTTTATTTAAAACAAGATGAAGTAGAGGAAAATATAAGATTATTACCGCCAACTACTACCGATTATTCACAAAATACAACAAATAATCAGCATTATAATAATTTTAATAAGGTTAAAAATTTTTCTAAAGCACCCTCTAAACTACAAGAGCATTTTATCAAGGAAAATGAACAGGAGGAATATGAAAATAATAACCTAAATAATTTGCAGGAGCAATCAGAACAATCATCACAGCAGCAAGGTAATTTTTGATGGGTAGTATTAACAATCAGCTAGTTAATTTTTTGTTACTGTTCGTTGTAGGCATTAATATTTGTGGTTGTGCATTAATGCCCTATAAAAGTGATTTTGATTGCCCAATTCCTGAGGGACAAAAATGTAAATCTTTATATGAAATAAATAAAATGACCGATCAGGGAATGTTTGATCCTAATAATAGCAATAATGAAAAATCTAACAAAAAGGATCAGCCAAATAGATGTTGTAATAAGCATGGTAATAGTAGGAAAATAACCAATGAAAGCTAAGATAATACACCAAGATTTTAGTAGAGAAAGATTAGCGAAGCATTTTGTCTATGAATCATATGACGAAGATTCTGGGCTATTCTTCAATCGTGGTTCAGTAGGGTTTGTCTTACTGGGCTGGCCACTAGTTGGTACTAATGTACAAGCTCAAGGAGAAATTGCTGAGTTTCTGAAGAATGATGAAAATTTACCGGATGGCAGTAGTTTGCAAGTATTAATGATTGGTTCTGATGATATTGAGCATTTTTTAACTAGTTGGCAATTACATAGGAAAGGTGAAATTTTTATTGAACTAGCTAGAAAGAGAACTGAGTTTTTACAGAAAAAAGCACAAGAAGACGGAACTGTAAAAGATGTAGTGTTGTTAATCTCAGTTACTATTCCTACCTTAAAGCACAATATTGAGATCAATGAGATGATAAGGAGAAGAGAAGGTTTACAAGATACTTTTAAGTCAATTGGTCTAATAACTGAAAATGTTGATGCAAAAATATTGTTAAAGTTTATTCGGATAATATTTGGCTTATCTGCAAACGAACAACCAGAATTAAATCCTTATGAGATATTAGCAGAGCAGATTTTGCCAAGTAACTTTTCTTTGTGTGAAAAACAAGATTATGTAAGTCTTAATGAACAGCAAACATTCATTAGCTTAGAAGCCAGTAAAAGACCACTAGAGTGGAGATTATCATCTATGGATTTATTTTTAGGCAATGAGATGCGGCGTGGTGAATATATTAAATCAAATTTTTTAATTCATTTTGGCTTACAAATCTTACCAAACCAAACAATGGCAAAAACCACAGCCGTCACTAAGCGTGAAGCATTAGAGAGAAATATAGCTAGTGGTATGGGTAAGTTTTTTCCTGATTTAGTTCATGAAGCAGATGATATGTGTGGTGTGGTAGCATCTTTACAAAGTGGTGACCGGGTAGTAAATATTCATCTGAATGCTATTATGTGGGATGAAAAGGAGAAAGCTAAACAATCAGCATCTCAGTTTTGTTCTCAGTTACGCCGTAGTGGTTGGTATTTTGTTCCTTGTAAATATGATCATTTAGCAGTAGTGCTAGCATCAATGCCAATGCAATTAGTAGAGGAAATGCCATATTCCATAACTAATAGGTTTAATAAGATATTTGGCTCAAGAATAGGAGGATTAGGAGTAGCCTTAAGCTCTCTTGGTCGAGGTAAAAAAACTATTTCATCAGAAAGTAAAGTGTTGCTACCGATAGTCGGTGAATGGAAAGGTGATTTAAGTTCTCCCGGTATGTTACTGACTGGTAGACGAGGTCAGATTATGTATTGGTCTCCTTTTGGTTCTGCCTTATTACCTACAATAAAATCACAGAGTACAGCTCCTAATGAGAATTTTAACCTTTGTATTGCAGGAATACCCGGTTCAGGGAAGTCTGTATTTATGCAGGAATTAATGCTCTCAGTCTTAGGAGTAGGAGGTAAAGTATTTGTTCTTGATTATGGTAGGTCATTTAAGCGGAGTTGTCTTATTTTAGGTGGAACATATATAGAATTTGATGTTAAGCAGCCAATTTCTATTAATCCATTTTCAGAAGTACCAGAAGGAGATGATGAACGATCAAATGAAGCCCGATCTGACTTTTTATCAAGTTTTCCATCGATATTAGCGACCATGGCAGCCCCGCAATATGGCACTAGTGACTTGCAACAACCAATGCTACAAAAAGCCTTAATTGCAGTTTGGCAAGCCAAGGGTAGTAGTGCAGAAATCACTGATATTGCTGACTGGCTGTTGCTACGAGAAGAATCGTATGCCCAAGAATTGGGTAACATGCTCTTTCCATTTACCAAAGAGGGGCAACACGGTAAATTCTTTAGTGGCAAAGCTAAACTGTCACTAAATTCCGACATAGTAGTAATTGAAACTGATCATTTGCGTAATGCCCCTGAGTTATTAGCAGTAATAGTGCAAATCATGATAGTTCACATTAATCAGACAATGGTAAAAGGTGATAGGAGCAGACCATTCCTGATTATGATTGATGAGGCATGGAAATTACTAGCAGGCAAGCGTTCAGGTGAGTTTATTGAGGAAGCTGGTAGAATTGCTAGAAAGTATAACGGTTCTATTACTCTAGCCACTCAACAACTAACCGACTATTTTAGACAAGAGGGATCAGCTTCAGAAAAAGCCTTTGAAAATTCTTCACATAAAATAATCTTAAAACAAAATCCTGAATCTTTTAAAGCAATGAGGGTTAATCCTAAGCTATCAGGTTTTGTTGATGAGGATTGGAAGATAAATTTGTTGCAATCTATTCACTCAAATCCACCGCATTATAGTGAAGCTGCTATCTATAGCCCTAATGTCCAAGGAGTAATAGCTAGACTGATAATTGATCCATTTACCTTGTTACTGACTTCAACTAATGCTAGGGACTATCAAGCAATAGAAGATCGTATGCAGCAAGGAATGAGTGTCACGAAGGCAATTAATGATATTTTAACCGAGAGAGGGCTACTCGAATGATTTGGAGAATTGGATTTGAAAATGAGAGACTAGCGAGCGGAGCGTACAAAAAGCACATGAACACGCGAGTTCTTGATATTTTCAAAAAACAATTCTTCAAAGCAAAAGAGTATATAGGTTTGTGAGTTTTAGTTTAAGGAGACTAATCTTGAGTTTTGGTTTTAGTACTATACTTGCTTCTAATAGTTTAGCAGAGGATAATAGAACAATAATAAAAGATTATGGGATTAGAGGTCATACTTTTCCAATCATTGAACAATCGCTACTTGAGGTTATTATGACAAAACTTACATTAGCAAAACAAAAGGGTTTATTAGATAAAATGCAAGATGAATTTAAAGAAAAAGTAAAGAAGAAAATAGCAAGACCTGCGGCTGTATTAGGATTACATAAAGCAACTGAGGACAGAAGCTGGACTTATGATCCAACTTTTACACAAAGAACCAGCATAAAAGACCAAAATGGTAGAATAATAGTGCCAGCAGGCACAAGTGTTAATCCATTAGATAGTGTAAGTTGGGGTGAACCACTAATTTTAATTGATGGTGATGATCAAAGTCAGGTAGTTTGGGCTAAATCACAACAAGGAATAATAGTGTTAACCAATGGTAGTCCTATGGAATTAGGTAAAAAGCTAGGTCAGGATATTTACTTTGATCAAGGGGGAATGTTAATTGAACGTTTTAAGATTGAAGCAATACCAGCAATTGTAGTTCAAGATGGTAAAAGACTCAGGGTTAAGGAAATTAATATTAACTGAATATATATAAAATTAAATGACTAAAAGATTAATAACAGTTTTATTATTCTTAACATCGACCAATTGTTATGCAACAGTTGGTTGCGTAGGAAGATTTGTCAATCCTATCACTGATGTTTGTTGGAAATGCTTGTTCCCCATTACCATAGCAGGAGTAAAAATAGCTGGTAGTCCTATGGCTGATATAAAGTCACCAAGGAATATAGTATGTTTTTGTCCAAGACCAGGTATCCCTGTGCCAGTACCAGGTATTCCAATTGGTTTTTGGGAGCCAGTACGACTAGTAGATGTTACTAAATCACCAATGTGTATGGTTAGTCTTGGTGGCATTCAATTGGGAACAAGTAGTCAAAGAGGGGTAAGAGATGATATAGAAGGTACAGCCTTTTATCACGTCCATTGGTATGTTTATCCAGTAATGTATTGGTTAGAAATCTTACTTGATTTTGCTTGTTTAGAGATGTTAGCAGTAGATGTAGCATACCTCACTGAATTTGACCCATTGTGGGGAGATGATATGAAGTCAGCCATATTAAATCCAGAAGCATTAATATTTGGTAATATTATTGCTAAATCAGCTTGTATAGCTGATTGTATTAGTTGTAGTGCTGGGCAATTATCAAATGATGGAATGTTTTGGTGTGCTGGTTGTCAGGGTTCAATCTACCCATTTACTGGAACAACAGGGCATCATAATGGCGGGGTAGGAACTTCAGTATTGATAGTCTCCAAATTCATGGCAAAGTTACATAGGCAGTTAATGTTGTGGGGTTATTATGGTCAGGAAGGATTATGCGGTAAATATCCAATGCCAATAATTAAAAAGAGCCAATATAGATTGCAAATGACTTATCCAATACCAGAAGTAGTTTCTTGTAAGAAAATTGGTGAAACAGAAATTACTTGGCAAGCTGGCAAAGAGTTTCCCATTAAAGGTGAGGATTTTGGTTACTTGATTTGGCGTCGTAGAGACTGCTGTTTATTTTGATTAAGGGAGTTTGAGGCAGTATTATGAAACATTTTATAATACTAACATTACTGGGTTTATTATTAAGTAATTTTAATGTTGTAGCACAATCTCAAACCTATAAATCCCAAATCTATATTTTTGTATCATTCTCTATGAATGACCAAGCGCTGAAAAGTTATTATTTAGAAGCACAAAAAATAGGGGCTATTTTAGTAATGCGAGGATTAAAAGATAATTCATTTTTTGAAACTAAATCAAAGGTTGATAAACTTGGTATTAGTTTCAACATTGAACCAAATTTGTTTGAGCAATATCAAATTACTTCTGTACCAGCAATAATAGTTGATGATGGTCAGGGATTGATCAAAAAATTAACAGGTCATATACCTTTACTGAAAGCTATGGAGATCATGGAGGAAAATTATTGAGAAAAACTTGTCGTAATTGGTTAATAGTTATTATGGTTATTTTATGGTCAATAATCAAAGATTTAAATTGTACTTTAGCATATGGCATGCAAAATAGTTACAATCAGGCAGAGCAATATAGAAATAGCTTAAGGATTGGTAATCCTGATCAAACTGGTAATAAGGTAATATTTGATAAAGATGCTAATGTATCAAACTTAACTAACATGCAAGATCATGATTTAACTAATAAAGGTGGAAATATGTTAAATAATAGTGAAGAAGGTAAGCTGTTGCAGCAGATGGAGATAAAAAAAATTAATGCCATGCAACAACATGATTTGAACACTAACAATCCTTTACTAATTAACTCACAGAAAATTGAAGCTGATCCGTTAATACATACTGAAGGAAGTAGCTTTAGTTCCAGTGAAACAATTAGCAAAACCAAGATTAGTAAGAGCTGCAGGGAAGGTGTTGAGTTTGAGATAGATATTATCAAGCAATTAGTCGTAGAATGGGGATTATTTGAAGGATGGGGAGAGTGGAAAGATCGAAGTATGCCGATAAGCAAGGGTGATATTGATAATACTTGGACTGAACTAAAAACTAAGGAATATTATTACGATAAAGATAATTGGTGGAGAGCAGAATATCATAGAATAAAGGAAGAAGATGATACTGTACAACAACAATTAAGAGCGATGATTGCAACTCGACAACATATCTTACTCGAAAATATTGGTGAGGTAAAAGTTGGCTATAGTGATAAGAAGAGCCGCATGTTATTTAGTAGTATAACCACGCCTATTGCTACGGCACTTAATTATAAGTATCGAGAAAAAATAAAAGAATTTAAAGAAAAAGGCGAATATTGGCAAGTTATTAATGAGGAGTCAGAACAAGTTGTAGAAGAAAATGAGTGCCATGAAATAAGTAGAAGATGTCTTGAAAGTGGCAATAAGACATTTTTTGACAAATATATTATAAGCCGCCCATGTTGGAAGGAGAAAATTAGCTATCAATGTTACTCTGAACCAGAAGATGGTTGTAAACATTTAAAATCCCAAGGATGCCAGTTGGAAAATAGTAATTGTTTAAAAAGAACCGGTAATATCTGTTTATTATGGCAAAAAAATTACACATGTTTTGGAGAGAAGAAGAGTTTAAGCTCTTCTTTGGCAGGTGCCACGATGTTTTGTCTTGGTGGAGATTGTCATACACCAACAATTGAGCAGAATAATGATATATCAAATGTTGGTTATTTAGCCATGTTAAATGAGATGAAGAAAGATATGCAAACTAATCCAATTTATGTATTTAAAGGAGAAACAAACGGTTGTAGGAAGAATATTTTTAATTTCCTTAATTGTTGTTCTTCTATGAAAGGTTGGGGGAAAGATTTGGGATTAAGTCGATGCAAAGCTGTCGAAAAAGCTCTTGCCTTAAAGCGAGAGAAAGGACAATGCCATTTTGTTGGCACTTATTGTAGTCAGCGAGATCCAATATTTAATAAATGTTTAACTAAAAAATCCACCTATTGTTGTTTTAATTCCAAGCTGGCACGGGTTTTTCAAGAGCAAGGTAAAAGACAGCTTAGTATTGGTTTTGGCTCAAGCGAATATCCAAATTGTCGTGGATTTACCGTAGGTGAATTACAAAGAATAGATTTTTCAAAGTTTGATTTGGAAGAATTATTTGCTGATTTATTGATAGAAGCTAAAAATAAGATGGGTAAAAGTTTTCCACAACAGTTGAATAATCAAATGCCAGTAATACAGAAGCAAATGCCGATTAATAGCAGGAATAATAACCATAATTTATCATATTGAGTGGTTAAAGCGGGTAATTATAACTAACTAGAATAGGTTCTTGATATTATTATAAGTTCCTAATCGTCATTACGAGGAGGCTGTAAGCCGACTAAGCAATCCATTCCTGTTCACTTTTTGGATTGCTTAGTCGCTACTAAAGTAGCTCCTCGCAATGACGCCGAGCTGTTTTTCCTGTGACTTTTAAATGCCACGCATAAGGTAAGTGGGTAATAATGTGTGTAACAATAAGTCGAGTAATAACCATAGTAACAACTTTAATGTTAATCAATTATTGGCAAACAGAATCATTTGCTGTTACTACCAAGGAAAGAGCTACCGATATGAGCAGAACAGAGACAGGAAATCTTACTAATAATCCATGGCAAGAACCGCATGGATTTTTGTGGTATAATGAGGAACAAATGCAAAAATCACCATCACATTCTAGGTCAAAACTATCATTGGAAGTCAAACAAGAACCTCATGATCAAAGAATAGAAACACTGAAGCAGCAATTTAATAGGTCTCAACGCAAGGCACTTGATAATCCAACTTTAGAGAATGTCATCAAGGCTCAAAAATGGCAAAAAATAATAATGGAGAAGTCACAAAAATTTGCTGCTATGTGGCAATTAGCAACTTTAATTGATCATAGTTTAATAAATAACAACGAACCAAGTAATAGTTTACATAAAAAATTATATCAGGAGGCAACTGAACAGGTAAATAATAACAAATTAGTCAATTTAGCCAAAGATTGGGGTTTGATTTTACAGGTGAGTAACAATTGTCCTTATTGTCAGGCTTTTGCTCCTATTGCTAAGCAATTTGCCAGCAAATATGGTTTTCAGTTATTGTTGGTTTCTAACAATGGTACGAATTTTCAGAATGTTAAAACTAGCAAAGATACTGGATTATTACGAGCTTTAAATCCCGAGAATATTGTGCCAATGTTATATTTGGTTGATAGTAGTGGTAAAAGAATATATCCGGTAGCTAGAGGAATAATTTCGGAAGATAAGATTATTGAGCATATCGTGACTATTGATCTACATTATCAAAATTTAGTAAAAAATGAAAATAATGATAAAAAATATCACTTTAACTATTAGTGGTGGCTTATATTTTAGTATTATAGTCATAATATTGTTGATTCAGGTATCAACTGCTTTGGCGTGGAATATTGGGGATGTGTTTCAAGGTATGAGTACTAATGTTACTAAGCCAGGTTCTTACCAAGACCAAGCAGCTGGTTATTATGCGGCAGGAGGATTATCAATGCGTACCAGCAAAACATCGTTTAACCCAATTAGCATGACTGCACCATCTTTGACTATGAGCTGTAATGGCATAGATGCTTACCTTGGCAGCTTTTCTATTATTTCAGGAGATGAATTGGTACAGTTGATGAAAAATATTGGCACGCAGGCTAAGGCGTATGCATTTTCATTAGGTATGAAAACATTTGCCCCACAAGTCGAGAATTCCTTAAAAGATTTACGGAATTTAGCGATGGAAATGAACCAATTTGCTAAGGGTGATTGCGAGATAACTAAAGCGATTTTTGCTTCTATTCTGCCAAAAGATTCAGCCATGCGTGAATCAGTTTGTAAAGATATGCAAGCACAATCTGGTATGGATTATTTTGCTGCTGGTAAGAGATGTCGTAATGACTTAGAGCAAAAACAAGCTTTACAACAAGCACAAAATAAAGACCCGGAATTAATGCTAAATAATTATAATATCTTTATTAAAGCAGCAGAAAAAGCTGGTATTCCAGTAGATATGCGTAGTTCAATTATGTCGATGACTGGTACTATTGTCGTTAAAAATAAAAATGTCTATTTCTTTGATTCATTGGCAAAAGATGAGAAAAGTTGGATTACACATCTTAAAGGTGGAGAATCTGCGTCAATTTATGCTTGTGATAATAGTAGTTGTTTGAATCCAACATTACAGCGGAATATTAGTATTCTACCTGAGCAATCTTATCAAGGTAAAGCAAAAACCAAGTTGGATGGTCTAAAAAGCAAATTAGCAAGTAATAGTGAGTTTAACAACGTAGATATAATGTTCTTGTCCTCAATAGGTGAGGCATTTCCTATTTATGATTATATTACTTTAGAATCAATTTCAGGAATAACTATTTTAGATAGTTCATCAGAATTAATTGCTAATTATACATTACTGCAACATTATTACTGCAACATTTAAAAGAAGTCACTTCTGAGGTGAGGAAGGCAGTAACTTTACTAAAAGCAAAGCAAGTATCTGACCAGCATTTAGTGGAATATTTAAAAGCCTTGGATCGTGTGCAACTTTTTGCTCAAGAGAAATGGAGTAACATGCTGACAAGTAGCAATCAGATAGATAGAAGAGCTAGACTGATAGAACAACATTTAATGGCTAAGGAAAGGAGCTAGTATGCTTTTAGAGATGTACATTCAACCGTCATTGCGAGAAGGTGCGAAGCACCGCCGAAGCAACCCATTCTTTCACTTTTTTGGATTGCTTTGTCGCTACTAAAGTGGCTTCTCGCAATGACGTAGCACTAGAAACAAGAATAGATAGAAGTACAAAAAATGGATTACGTAATACATACATTTGGTGGAGGAGATATATTATGGCATATATTTAATGGTATAGGTAGAGTATTTGCTTCTGATAGTGAATATTTTATGCCAGTAGGTAAGTTTGCTTTAACCTTGGGAGGTATTTGGGCTGCAACTAGAGCTATTTTTAAAGGCAATATTGGTATTTTTGCCATGGAGTGGTTTTTTCCATCTTTTTTTATTTTTATCTTCTTATTTACACCAAAAGCTACTATATGGTTAAAAGATGAGGTATCAATGAATGCTCCTGTTAAAATTGATAATATTCCAATTGGGATTGCTTTTTTTGCCTCCAGTGCATCGAAAATCAGTTATTCTTTATCAGAGATGCTAGAAAAGCATCTTTTGCCTGCAGATGAGGGATTATCTAATAGAAAAAATGGTATTATGTTTGGTGCTAAAGCTGTAGGTAAAATCAAAGATATCCAAATAGATGATCCAATAACTTTAACCAATAGTAAAGAGTTCTTACGACAATGTTTTATGAAACCTTATGTTATCGGTAATATTTTAGGCAAAAAAGGAGCAGCACAAAAAACAGACGATATAATTGGTTTTATAGAACAAAACATGCCAAATAATTTTGGTATTTATTATAAAGATCCAAGTAATTCTGCTATTAGTTTTAAAACTTGTAGGCAAGTAACGCCATTAATCAAGGCAGCTATTAATAAAGAGTTACATGAGGGATTACTAACTAAATTTGCCTCTAGCATAGGGGTACAATCTGACAGACCAGAACAGTTAAACCATAGACTAAAAGCTATGACCAGCGATACTCTGAGATATCTCAAAAAGGAACAAACAGATATTCATCAGTGGATGAAACAAGCAATGTTATTAAATGCTAATCGTGAATCCTATGATGATTGGCGGGAAAAGTTCTCGCTAGCTAGAATATATCCGCAACTAGTTAGTATGAATGCTACTCGTGGATTATTTCAACAATCATTTAGCTATTTAGTAGCAGGAGAAATGGCAGCAAGTATTATGCCAATATTGCAGTCAGTATTTTTTGCACTTGTAACCTGCATGATCTTTATAGTATTTCCAATGTCAATGCTGCCGGGTGGCTTTAATATCCTAAAAACCTGGTTATTATTGATAATCTGGGTTGCTAGTTGGTCGGTATTTTTTACTATCATTCATTGTTTGGGGATGATTAGTTTAGCTGGTAAATCTAGCTCTAGTGGATTAACTGGTTTAAATATCTTATCCCAAGGAAGTTTTTCTGAAACGATCCTGCATAGTTACGCTACCTTCCAGATGTTAGCTGCATCAGTACCAATGTTATCTTGGGCAGTATTAAAGGGCTGTGTCCATGCTACCACCACGCTTGCTAACCAATTTTCCCCAATATCAGTGGCAAGTGGCATAGGAGCAAACATTGCTGATAATAATATTTCTATGGATAACTATAATATTGGCAATAGAACAATTGCCCAGCAGAGTTTAGCCCCAACTCTACAAATGGCAGGAGGTATTATAGATGATGGAGGCATGAGAGTTACCAGCACCGATAGTGGCAAGCAAATGCTTACTGAAGCAGTAGATTCACTGGTCAATAATTACCGCTCCTCCAAATTATTACAAGATAGCTATCAAAGTCAGTTTACCAACTCACAAAGCTATCTTGATGGATTAACTGATAGGTACAGTGATCTGACAACAACAGGAGAATCTTTAACAACTGAGATAGGTAAAAGATTAAGTTATGAGGAAGCTAAATCTATAGGCATTACTGATAGTCAGTATTTAGCCTTGCAGCAAACGAATTCAGATAGCGAGTCTGCTACAGAACATACTTCTAGTAGCGATAGAAAAGGAACTAGCAGTAGCACGGAGATAAGCATAGGTGGAAATATTGGAATAGGTGCAGGAATTAAAGTTGGATCAGAAAAGACAAAAATAATTGACCAAGGCAAATCAGTAAATCAGCAACAATCCTATAATGAAGCATTATCTAAAATTAAGAGTGCTAGTAAAGAAGGCAGACTTAATCAATCTAATAGTGATGTGCAATCACTAAGTAATAATCTTAATAGTAATTTCTCCGAACAACAATCTGTTGGACAAGAAATAGCCAAAACTAAACAAAATATGGAGCAACTTAGTTATAATATCAATTATGTATCACAAAACTCTGCTACTATTGATCGTAATTTAAATGAACCAGTACTGGATAGCATAGTAGCAAAAAATATTCCTGGGGTTACCAGCAAAGAACAGGCAGCTAAATGGGCAAGTACGCACCAAAAAGAAGCAGAACAAATAGCTTTAGATATAGCTAAAATTAACAATATTGTACCTAAAACTCTTAATTCTAACAGTAGTAGCAATATTCCATCTAAACAAGAGCTAAGATCAACTTTTGATAAAAATACCAAGCAATTAAATGATCAAGCTATTATTGATAATAGAAAAAATGACATTTATGATAAGAGTGTAGAACAAGTGCTGATAAATAATACAACTGAATATGAAGGAGAAAAAATAAAAACTCTTAATCAGTTACCTGATAAAATAAAAGATAAAACTCAGCAGGTTCAGGATGAATTTAATAAGATTCCAGACTCTACTATTGTTAGAACTGCTCAGCAAGTAGCAGATAATCTTGGAGTCAGTCAAGAAAAGATTAAGCAAAGAAATATAAAGCTACCAGGATATAAAAAGGATAATGAAAATAATTGAGGGTAAATTTATGCAAAATACCAAAAAATTAATTGTTATAACTATTTTACCATTGATGCTTTCTAGCATTGTTATTGCAGAAACAAATAAGTTATTAGATCAAGATATTAAGACAAAACAGCAACAACATGAGAAAGAACAACAAGATAACATTAAAGATTCGAATATTTTAGCAGAAGAATATTTTAACATAGGCAGGTCTTTTTTTAAACTAGGAGAATATCAAGAAGCTATCAAAAATTATGATATAGCTATTAAACATAAACCAGATTATGCAGAAGCGTATTGTAATAAAGGGTTAGCTTTGAACGAGTTAGAAAAGCACCAGGAAGCTATTAAAAATTATGATTTGGCTATTAAATATAACCCAAATATTGCAGAAGCATATAATAACAAAGGAGTGTCTTATAGAAAATTAGAACGATATCAAGAAGCCATAACCCTTTATGATTTAGCTATTAAATATCAAGTTAATTTTGCAGATGCATATAATAATAAAGGGAATATTTTAAACATATTAAAAAAATATCAAGAAGCGATAGAAAATTTTGATATTGCTCTTAAATATAACCCACATTACCCAGAAGCTTATTATAACAAAGGTATATCTTTAATGTACTTAGGGTTACACCAAGAAGCAATAGAAAATTATGATCTTGCTATTAAATATAAACCAGATTACGCAGATGCCTATAACAATAAAGGGGTATCTTTGTTGTATTTAGGAAAATATCAAGAGGCAATAAAAATTTGTGATATAACGATCAAATACCAATCTAATTGTGTAGAAGCTTATAATAACAAGGGAATATCTTTAATGTATATGAGAAAATTCCAAGATGCGATAGAAAATTATAATCTTGCTATTAAATATGATCCTAATTATGTCCAAGCATACTATAACAAAGGCGTGACTCTTGAAAAATTAGGAAAGCATCAAGAAGCAATTAAAAACTATGATTTAGCTATTAACTATAAAGCTGATTTTGCCGAAAGCTATTTAGACAAAGGTATATCTTTGGTATCTTTGAGAAAACATCAAGAAGCTAAGACGAATTTTAACTTGGCTGTTAAATATAAACCTAATCTTATAGAAGAATATGAAAAAACAATTATAGGTCTAAGGAAATTAGATAATAATCGTATGGCAGATGAATTTGAACAGAAATTAAAGATATTAAAAGATAATTTGTAAACTACAGGAAGTAGCATGGATCAAAATATTGTCACTACAGAATATAAAGAGTTTTTAGAACAGTTGAAAGCACGTGTAGCTACAAGCCGTTATAAGGCAGCTCTATCAGTTAACAAAGAACTAATAATCTTATATCATCATATTGGTAGTGAAATTTTACACCGCCAACAACAATATGGTTGGGGTGCAAAAGTAATCGACAAACTTAGTTGTGACTTAATATCTGCTTTTCCAGAAATGAAGGGATTTAGCACTCGAAATCTGAAATATATGCGGCAATTTGCGGAAGAATATCCTGATTCTGCATTTGTGCAAGAGGTACTTGCACAATTAACTTGGTATCATAATTTGACTCTTTTAGATAAGGTTGCAGATAAAGAAACTCGTTTGTTTTATATTAGACATGCCATTGCATATGGTTGGTCAAGAAACATAATGGTTATGCAAATTGAGTTTGCTTTACATAAGCGTCAAGGACAGGCTATCACAAATTTTAAAGATAAACTGCCATCTCCACAGTCAGATTTAGCCCATTATACTCTAAAAGATCCATATATTTTTGACTTCCTAAGCATAGGTGATAAAGCTCATGAGAGAGAGGTTGAAAAAGCACTAATCTATCATATAGAAAAATTTCTACTTGAATTGGGAGATGGTTTTGCATTCGTAGGCAGACAATACCGTTTAGAAGTAGGTAATCAGGACTTTTTCATAGATAGTTTGTTTTATCATTTAAAGTTACGTTGTTTTGTGGTATTAGAGCTCAAAGATAAGGAATTTAAACCGGAATATGCTGGCAAAATGAACTTTTATCTCTCTGCTGTAGATGATCTAATAAAACATGAAAGCGATCAGCCTTCCATAGGGCTTATTTTATGTAAGTCCAAGAATAATGTGCTAGCCGAATACGCACTGCGGGACATGAGTAAACCAATTGGGCTTGCTGAGTATAGGTTAACTGAAAACTTGCCAGAAAATATTAAAACTGCTCTGCCAACCATTGAAGAATTGGAGGCGGAATTGTCGAAGGATTTTGGTGATGAGGGAGATGAGCAAAATAAAGATACAACACCGTGAACCAGCATAATCAAAATAACTTTACTCGAGGCTCACAAATCTTTGCTCATCAATTGAGAATGTTTGGGCAAGGAAGTATAAATGCTGTTATTGTTGGGTTAGTACTAACTATCACTTGGCTAATGTGGCGTATATATCAGAAATTATCCTTAATTAGTTTGTATTATTTTATAATAGAACGTTATGTTCAGTTAAAACTTGCAGTAGGACAATATTTTTATCCTGCTAATCAAATAGGTATCAAATTCTATTATGTAGAACAAAAAGCTTGGGTTTATCGTAATGCTGAGAAATTTATCCATAAATTTTGGTATATTACACCTCACGGAGCAAAGATTAAGACAATTGGGCAATTTTTATTACACTCAGCTTGGTTAGAAGGAATAATTATCTTTACTATTGGGGTAATAGTTTCCATAAGCTTCTTTATCTACCAAGGCAAGAAAACAATTAGTAAAGATAAAATTAGAGGAGCAGATTTTGTAGAAGCTAAAATGTTGGCTAAAATGCTGCATCAAAATAACAAAGCCTCAAAAATTAAATTTGCTGGTCTACCGTTAGTTAAAAATAGTGAGAGGCAACATATTCTAATTACTGGAACTACCGGCAGTGGTAAAACTAATCTGCTAAATGAATTGCTACCACAAATTAGAAGACAACAAGATAGAGCAATTATTGTTGATTTGACCGGTAGCTTTGTTGATAGATTTTTTGACTCTAGTTGTGATAAATTACTTAACCCCTTTGCAGATTGCACAGAGCATTGGCTGCCTTGGAATGATTGTTATGAGATTGCTGATTTTGATAATATAGCAAGTAGTTTTAGCGGCTATAATCCTAGGTTAGATGATTTTTTTGCTAAGAATGCTGAGCTAGTCTTAGCTGAAGGATTAAAATTATATCAAGATAGTAAAGATATAAAAAAGCTAATTGATAGCATTATCTATTCCGATAATAGACAATTTGCTAGAATTTTTAAAAATACTGCAGTAGCAGGTATAATAAGTAATAATGCACCTGAGACATCTTCTGGTATTCAGGCAACTATTGGCAAAAACATTGCTGCTTTACAACATTTAAAGCCTAATGGTAATTTTAGTATTAGAAGATGGTTTAGTAATCCACTTGAAACAGGTTGGTTATTTATAACTAGCACACCTAATCAAAGAGTAACATTGCGTTCATTAATTGCTGCTTGGATAAGTATTGCTATCAAAGCTCTAATGGATAGGAATACCAGTGGTAATAACAATATGTGGTTTATTGTAGATGAACTACCAACCTTACAAAAAATACCTGCCTTACCAGTTGCTTTAGCTGAAGCCCGTAAATATGGCGGATGTTTTGTTGCTGGTATGCAGAATATTTATCAGCTAGAGGAAATATATGGTTCTGCCGGCAGTAGCTCGATGCTTGATTTATTTAGCAGTAAGTTTATTTTTCGAGTTAGTGACCAACAAACAGCCCATAGAACTGCTTTAATGCTTGGTGAGCAGGAAATCATTGAAACACAAGAAAATCTTTCTTATGGCTCTAACACTATGCGGGATGGAGTAAACATGAATAACATAGAGAGAAAGAAATTATTAGTAATGCCATCTGAAATTATGAACCTACCAGACCTTACCTGTTATGTTAGGCTTTCTGGTAATATTCCTATTACTAAACTAACAATGAATTTGCAAACTCATTAAAATGTCAAAAACTATTTTAAGACATTTTTAGGGCGTTTTAATGATTTCATGTAGAAAATGCATAAAAAGAAAGAATTGCACTATAAACCCCCTTAAAACGGCTAATTTGGATTTATTTTTTATAATCTATTAGTAACCATAAAGATTTTTCTTGGATTATCAAAAATATTACTAAAAATAAATTATTTTTTCTGAGCAAGAGATTGAATAAAAGATTTGTCAAGACCAGTTACAGCAGAAATAAAGGCAAAATCAGAGCCTTGAACTAACATTTTTTTTGCTATTTCAACTCTCTCTTCAGCTTTACCTTTAGCTTCGCCGATCTGGATACCTTGAACTATACCTTTTTCTATACCCTCATCAATATACTTATCAGCAATAGTTCTCATAATATCTTTCTCCTCTGTTGCAGTTAAATGACTAGCTATTAGCCTCTCTAGTTCTTGTTGCTTACCTTCTTCTATCTTAGCGTCACTATACCATAAAAATGATTTTATGTAAATATATCCTGTTGCCTTATCTATACTAATATATGGTTTAAAATTTGTTAAAAGTTCATCCCACAACTTCAATATATCTCGCTTCTGTACATTTTTCATCATAAATTCTAACATACCGAAATGTTGCTTCTGCTTTATCTCATCATCAGAAATTGCTTGTAAATCTATTAGCTTATAATCCTCACACATTAGTTGCTTTGCAAGTTTGGGATCGCTAAATAATTCAAACAAATTCTTTGGCACATTAAATCTTCTAGTACCATGATAAAACACCATTGGTACTATCAACGGTATTTTATTCCTACCTTTTTTATGTCTTTCAGCTAATAGCAACATATATTTCCATAATTTAAGTGCCATCCAATATTTTGGTCTTATCTCCGACTCAATCAAAACATAAACAAAGGCTTGCTCATTATCTTTAGTCTTAACAGAATAGACTAAATCACTAAGAGCTCTTTTTAGGTCATCCTCAACAAATGATTCTTTCTCTATTGTTATTTTGCTTAAATCAACTATTTCCTTAACCTCTCCTGGTAAATAATGCTCCAAAAATTCTTGAGCTGCTATTTGATTGACCATTATCTTTTTAAATAATGCATCATGTTTTAGTTGATTTGACATATTCTTAATTAGTTAATTATTATTATTTTTAATATAATCTATATAGTACCTTTAACTATTATTACTTGGTTTTTCTGCGTCTCTGCTGCATTTTGTAATTCATTTTTTATTTCCTTACCTATTATTGATTGTGGGTTGATATATTGCATCACTTGTTTATCTTTGCCTATAGCAACCAAATAATCTTCTGCTACTAAGTAGCTTTTACCTTTAAAATCATCTATTACTATATCATAAAATTTAACAGCACTAAGATTATAATTAGGATCAAATTTATTTTTCATTATTTGCAAATCTTTTGTTATTTTCTGCTCAATAGCTTTAGAACAACTATCATTACTATAGATAATAAAAGATTCTATACCTTTTTTCTTATATATCTGTAAGGCTGTATTTATATTCTCTTTGGTAGTAAATCTTTCCAATGATTTTATCTGCTGTTGAAACTCCTGTAACATATTATTACTTGCTGATTTTCTAAGCTCTAACTCTACAGATGTGATTTGTGACTGATTATTATCAGTCTTACTATTGTCAATTGGTTTTAATGACTCAGTAAATTTAGTTGTTTTTTCGTTTAGTGTTTCATTTGTTGTTAATTTTGCTATTTCAGGTTCTATAAGATTTTTTATGGATTTTGCCCCTTTAGTTTTGAGCATATCGTTAAAATCTCCTATATCTTGCGGCATTATTACCAATACTACTGCCCCTTTATTTGCTAATTGTTCTTTAGCTTTAGTGACAGTATTAACTGATATGCTACTTTGTCCATCATTATCTGCCGCAATAATTATCTTCTCTCCTGTTGTAGGCTGATAATTTTTGATATTATTTATCCCTAAGCTACAGATAATTTTACCTTTAATACCTGCTTCCTGCACGCTTAAAGCTGTTTCTACTCCTTCTGCTATAATTGTTATATTACTCCTTAACTTATTCTCCTGTTGATTATCTTGTTGAATTTTTACAAAAGAACCACTAATTTTACCAAATGAACGTTTATTAACGGCAATATCAGCTTTAGTAGCTGTTTCTTTATCTAAATAGATCGATTGTCCACCAGTGATTCTACTTTGTTGATCTCGTGCGAAGGCAATTAAGGCTGGATAATATTGTTTGCTGCCATTATCCCACATCATGTTAGTTTTAATATCCCCGCTTAACTGCAATTTTTCTAATATTGTCTTAATTCCACGGTGCTTACCTAAATATTGTCTAGCTACATTATTATTGCTAGAATATAGTACAGAACTTGATTTTTCATATAATCCTTCCGCTTGTTTTATCTTAGCTGCTTCTTTGTCTTGTTCCTGTTGATTTTGGGTTTTAGTTTGCCTGTAAGGCGTATCTGCTGGCAAATTTGCTAGCAGGTCTTGTTTATGGACAGTTGGCATACCAACTATTTCTTGTAAATATTTCTTGGCTTCGACAAAGTGACATTTTCTTTCTCTTTGTACTAAAGTAAATAAATCCCCACCCTCATCTTTACTAAAATCATACCATATCCCAGCCTTGCTGCCTTTAATCTTCATTGCTATTTTACCATCTTTCTCCCAGCGTAATATATAATTATTGGATAAAAGCTCATTTGGTCTACCAAGAAGACTATGTGCTATGTCTTCAACTTTTAAAGATAGTAATTGCTTTAACTTTATACTCTCTTGCTTGTTAATTAAATCATAATTAATGATGTTATTTGTCATATTTTTATCTTTTATATTATCCTGAGTAAAAGTGTTATTTGTCATAATATCTTCTTGTGATTTAGTATTTATTTTTGGTTCTTGTTTATTACTATTAGTTAACATTTGACAAGAGTTATTTAACCCTTTTGCAGTTGATTATTTTGAGCAAGATTCATGCTAGTCTGCTGCAAAACTTCTACTACTTTAACAAGTGACTCTGCTGTTACTTTAGGTTGATAATATTGCTTATTATTATGCAATCTATCCTCTATGTCATTGGCTACATATTTAAACCAATTACCTAGTTTATTGATGATAGTAGGATTCTTATCTTCATGTGTTTTGTTTAAATCTTCTAAAGTTTTAAAATGCATACTTGCTAGTCTATTATCTATTCTAGCAAGTTGTGATATTAAACTTGCCATATTTCTTGTAGCTTGCCTATTACAGTATAGCTTTACTTGTTCTATATGCCTAGTCATCTCAACATAAGAGTTCCGAACATTACCAGCTAGATTATGCAAAACATATACATCTTTAATTGATGCTCCTTGAGTTTTAAAGACTGTAGAAGCGTAGCCGTGTTTAAAACTTATCTCTTCTGGATTAAATGCTATTTCTCTGCCTTGATCTGTTTTAGCTACAAACTTATTGTCACTTACTAAAACTATGGTAGCAAATTCACCATTTTCTATTTGTAGCTCTTTGTCAGTCACTTTAAATAAAATACGATCTCCTACCATATAATCTTCATATTGCTTATCTGATTTTGACTCTAGAATAAAGCGACGATATTCTTTACCCGTTAGTAATCCACTTGCTTTTAATAATTCTCTTATTCCTTGATTAATACTATCTACTTCTTGGTTACCTACAGTAATTATTAAACGCTCTTGCAGATTAAATCTACTACTATTCCAATCATTAATTAATCTTGCCATTGATTCTTCCAAAGTATGATCAATCTTTAACCCATTATGCCTCTCTAATAACAGTAGCCCAGCTGCAATATCCGACTTGGCAAAACATAAAGCCATTTCTCTTGCCCACTGCTGGCTTTGTCTTCTAATATCACTGAGTACATATGAACCAAATGTACTGGCAAATATTTCAAACATTCCACCTCGCTCGATTGAGGTTAGTTGCTTCTCATCTCCTGCTAATATTAAATTACAGTTAGAGCTTCTTGCTATCTTAAATAATTCTAAATAATCACTATTACTTACCATTCCTGCTTCATCTACTACTAGTAAACTATTATTTGGCAGAGTAATTTTACCATTATACAATTTAAATAAAAATCCCTTTACCGTATAACATTGTTGATAACCCTTACTTTTTAGCTCTGATACAGCTTTATTAGTAGGGCTAAGTCCTATAATATTTTGTCCATGGTAAGTAACGAGTTTATAGGCAGTAGCCAGTATTTGTGATTTACCAGTACCAGCTCTACCACGCAGCATTGTTATCCCATTATATTGTAGCAAAATATGTTGTAGTGCTTCTCTCTGAGACTCACTAATGTTATAAAGTTTTGCTATATCTTATTTTAAGCTTGCTATATTACCTACTATATGATAATTGATATTATCATGAATTTTATTAGCTATTCTAAGTAAACGCGTTTCTTCTTCTCGAATGTCGCAAGTAGTGTAATATTTAATATCTTTGCCATCTTCATTATATAGTTTTACTAATCTGTCTGAATTTAATACGCCTTGCATTAACTTTTGCTTTTCCTCTTTCCCTTGAATTTCTTTAACCGCTCTTACTACATCTTGTTTAGTAAAAATAGCTTGATGTCTTATAATACGATTTAATACCCCATCACTATCTTTAATAATTTTTAAATGAGCTAGCTTGTGTAGATCATTTTGCTCTGCTATTTCATTAATGATGCCTCTCATTCTCACAGGACCAAGATGTTGTTGTGGCATCATGCTTATTGAGTCCACTCTATTTTCTAAACCTAATTTAGCAAAATATCTGTTTATTACTTCTTTGGCTCTCTGATGAATCATCTGTGATTCTGGAATAATAAATGCTTTACCGTTAACTTTTTTAAATTCAGGATTTAAATCTACTGCTTTTGCTCCTAAACTCTTACCGTCTTCTGTAAATCTCCTAGTAGTAACGAGCAGATGAGCATGCCAATTTCGTTCTCCATTATGGGGTTTATGTATATCTACTTGCACTCCTAAACCATTTTTTACCCATGCCATCTCTTCTATTATTTCATGGGTAATGGCTATTCTATCTTGTAAATCTAGCTCCTTATCATCAGGCAAGGCTATAACAACATCTTTTAATAACTGGCTATTTTTTCTTTTTTCTGCACATTCTACCTCATTCATCAATATTTCAGGGTCTTTAAATCTTCCATCTACATAGCTAGGTAGTAAAACTGTATGATAAACGTTATCTCCTTTTTTAGCAAAATTATAAGTAACATTAGTCTGCTGATCTTTAATAATCATCCTCGCATTATAAGCAGCTTTACAACAGCTATTTCCTCCTGAGCTTCTACTTACTATCTCGATCCTTGCAAATTGTATCGCCATAATTCTTTACTGTTCATTATCTCAATCTTGCATTACATTAACATACAAATTTTAAATCATCGAGCAGAATCCAGATCAAATGAACCAGCAAAAAAAGCAATAAACTTTAGTTTATATATTGCGTATTAACCTAATCTAAAGTTAGGTTAATAACCTCCTTCTTCCGTAGCTTTTCCACTGCTACTTACAATAATGACAATTATCTTTGTTTATATTTTTATATTGATTTTACGGTTTGGTGGGCAACGGGGTTGTAAAATTTTCTTATCTATTTATTATCTTATTATCACTTGTAGTCTTTTGGTTTATCAATTATCTGGTTCAGAAAAAAATATGAAGGATTTTTTATTGCTACTTAAATAAATATGTTGGACTTCTTAAATTTATTGTGCATTCATGACATGTAAACAATAATATCTAAAATACTTTTACTCATATGGATAATGTCATAAAACAAAGATTAAAATTACAACAACAGAAAGCCAAAATTATTACTAAAGAAGCTAAACTTAAAATTATAGAAAGAAAACTGCATACTCGTCGCTTAATTGAACTGGGAGGATTGATCGCTAAAGCAAAGCTTGATGACTTACCTACTAATAGTTTATTTGGTTCATTAGTTTCTTTAAAAAATGCATTAACAGACTCCCCACATATCAAAAACCAATGGACTAAAATTGGTAAAGATATTTTTGATCAAGAATTAAAAGATAAGCATCTATTATACGTGAATTCAGGATAAGCTGTATTATAATCACTTTAGATATAGGGATTCATGGCAGTTTAAAACTCCTTCTTCTCACTTTCGACAGCTGTGCCGCTTCGTGGCTTGCGATGACTGCTATTCGTTTCTATAACCTAATTTTTGTATGTGAAATATATACCTTATTCTTAGCTGTACCTCTAAAAAATCAAGCTTTTTTATATTCTTTATCCCGAATTCACATAATTTGAATTTTTTGTGTTCATATATTCAGTTATCCTTATTCCATGAAAATATGGGCTACTTGTCCTAGGATATCTTCTGGCTAGACATTTGGTATAATATGCATTGAGCTATGAACTACTGGAAAAATGTCAAATTTATTTCGTACTTCAATTAATGCATCAGCGGTTTTATGAAATACAGCCCAAATTATTGCTGCTGTTTCACTATCTATTACAGACTTAATGTTATTAGGTTGTTGTTTATATCTCTTTAGTTGTTCTTCAGCCTCATGAGCTTTGGCTGATAATATATTTGCTGTTGTGTCTTTATCAAACTTAAGTTCTATCGCTATAAATCCATCTTTCTCTGCTATGCCTATATCAATACGAGCTCCTCCACCAGATTGCATCTCTGGGATGATGCTAACACGCGTACCACTTCCATTAGCACCATAAAATTGTGAGTCACTATAATATGTAAGCAATCCTTGTAACACAGCTTGAAAATCTATTTCATAGTTAAATAATTTTTTAAATTTAAATAAGTCTGGACTTATATTTTTAAATAGCTCCAAGTAATGTTCAACATCTTCTGCATGTATAGTAGTTTGCCTCACTGCCACCACATCAGCTAATATACTTTTTAATTTATTTATATCTACATCTAGTCTAATAAACTGCCCTGAAAAATCTTCTGTTTTAGATATATTATATGCATCTAAATTGTCATAAGAGTTTACTTTAACATTTCTACACCAATCTTCAAAGTGACCTTTATTTGCTTTTTCTTTTTTAAGGTTTAAGTTAATTTCATTTATTTTTATGTTTTTATTTTCTCCAACTAAATTCTCTATATTAACTTTTTTATCTTTTATGGTTGCAAGTATTTTCTCGTCAGCATTATCTTTAATTATGTTAAACAATACTAACTTATTTTTTTTATAATTCACAAACCCAAATGTTGCTATATCTTCTAAAACATGCCATTTGATTGGTTTTTTTCGGCTAATACGTTCTGTTTCTTCTCCATGTTCAAACATATGCCTTTCCCATAGTTCATTTTTGGTTCTGACAAGCATAGATTGTCCCAATAATGCCTTTACAGTATAAGAATAATAATCTGAAGCTTCATTCGGTATGGCATAATAAATATATTTTAGCTGTTCTTTTATTTTTGTTTCATCAATTGTTTGTAATGCTAGCTGTAAAAAAGGTTGATGATCAATATTTTTTGTTTCTGCTTGAATCCACAATCTGTTATCCTTGTTCAAGTCACAGTTCAATACTGAATAAACAATATCTTTATTGTTTGTGATCATTCGTTGTGGTCCATACCAAAATGCTTCAGCATATTTCTTAGCCTGATCCTTATCTTTTTGTAAAATATCTTGTCCTCCCTTTTTAAGTTCTATAATTATGGGGATAGCATTAGGTAATCGCTCAGGTGAACGTACTAACACAACAATATCAGCAAAACCTTCACTTAATGCTAATTCTAGATAGCATTTAAGGTTATGTGTATACTTAAACAACATTACAAAAAAGCCAGATACCAATGCATGATATTCATACTCTTTAGTAAAATTGATTTGAGTTAAATATGTGGAAACTTTGTTACTAAAATATTGAAGTATTGTTTCAGCAGCATCTCTAACTTTTTCTTTTTCTGTTACAGCAAGTTTATAAATCAAACTATCTATATTCTTCCTTTCTCTTGTTTTTATACAAAAAGGAGTATTGTCTACTTTTGCGTTAGGTATTCTCTGATAATAATCATTATATTGCACTTTTTCCACTTTGACTTCTTGTGGGTAATCTATTACAACTGAATAGACTTTTTTACTAAGATGGTGAAGAACTGTATTAACATGATCAATTTCTCCTTTTGTAAATTGAATAGGTGGTTGATGATCAGAAAATGCTATAAATATTAGCTTCTCTGGAGGTTTTGATAGTTCTTTGATAGATATAGCTAATTTTACTACTTTAACACTACCTGCTTTTTCAACACGAAGATATATTTCCTTAACTCCTAGCTTTTCTCCTAAGGCAGTATCAGGTAAAACTAAAAACCCACCTAAACAAAATAAAGGAAAGAAACCTTGCTTATTAACTGAACGTTTATTATCTGGTAATTGGCTAATAAACGACATTAGCCTTTCTTGAAAGTCATTAATTTTACCTGACAACAACATTTCAATTAATTCAGGATATCTTTCACTTGTTGAGTTATCTGAATTTTGCATATCTTACCTATTTTTGATAATTAATTCATGATCTTCTTGTCTCCATTTTACTTAGAAACACATAGTATTACTGTTATTCTACAACATCAAGCCTTCCTAGACATTCTATTGCATCACCTATAGTATCGTTACCATCATTTGATGAAATAGGAGAAGTATTTGTATCCTGGATAATTCTTTTTTCATTAAAAACTTCCATTAACTGTGGTAAAGTTTTTTTAATCTTATCGTTTATAATGATAAATTTATTATTTTTATCTTGTTGTATATCTACATCACCGATGGGATAATAATTATTAACTAAAATATCTATATTATTAATGAACTGGTTAATATCTTCTAATACTGCTTTGTTATTTTTAGCATAACAAAATAAAAATTCTTTCAATGATTCTTTGTCACCATTTTTATAAAGAATATTACAAATACTTCTACCTATATTATCAGAACCATCATCAAAAAAAACATATTGACGCTGGTCATCACTATAAGCTTTCCATAGTTCTTGAAAAGCTTTCTTACAACCATGTTCTGTAAACTTTCTCAGTAAGAAATAAAACTCATTACTATCAAATTCAGGCAATTCCTGCCAAAATTTATTCCTTCCTAATTCTATAATGCCATCTAATAGTTTTTCTCGAAATCCAATATGCCCTATACGACTAATCACTGATAACAAGCTGCTGTATTCTTCTATATCGAAAAATTGAGCTTGTATCGGAAATAATTTATATACGGTATCAAAATAACCTTCTGCAATTAATCGATAAAGTATTGATGGACCACGAGGATTACTAAATTTCATAAGAAAGAATTCCAATTGCTGCTTATTATCCATTACTTCCTGTAAGCAAAAAATAACTGTATCAACACCACTATTACCGGCTGTACCACTTGCAGAATATAAAGCCGCTTCAACAAGTAAATTCAATCTACTCTCTTCAGAAATACTTTGATCTTCTAATAGTCTTTTATAAAAAAATGCAACTGCTTCACGTTCATGGTCATAGTAAGCTGATTTAAATCCATAAATATTTGGATTACGATCATAATATTTACATTCTAAATCTTCTTGTTGAATTCGTTCGAGCTTATTAGTAATATAATGTCCCCAAAATCTTTCTAATATTCTATAGCTTTCTCCTAAAACATCATCTTCAGATGAATTATGAACCCTTTTACCTATTTCCTTGTTTAATTCAAACAAATCACAAATTAGTTTTTCATCTAAACAATTTAAACAAGCTAGACTATAGCAATAATATGCACTTAAAGTTTCATAATTATTTTTTGAGCTATTCTCTATTAATTTTTGAACAAACACTTTTGTATCTAATCTTTTTCCATAGATATTATCATTAATCCAGCAATCATCCTCGGAAATCGCAGTTGACACTGCATTTTCAAAATGATCACTAATATCATAATTTCTATAAATCCATCTTGTAATTTGCTTTGTTTTAGATTCTTTAAAAGGATCATCTTCTTTAATACTACTTTTTAAAATGAGATTAAGAGAACGTGTCCCCGGTTGACCTACAGCTTCTTGTTCCATGTTCTGCTCCTATAATTAGTTGTGTTAAAGATTTGCTTACTTTTAATAGTAACAAATTACATAACATAATGTCAACCTACCTTTTGCTTTGATTATTAGGTCGGTTAAAACCGCAAGGGAAGTTTATCTAAAAGCCAACAGAGATATAGAATAGGCATAAATGGCTTAGCTTTACACACAAGTATAGTTTTGGTCAATGTAATCACTCCATATCAATATTTTGTAACCTTCTACCATATTCCTTTATCACTCCAGTGCTTGAATCGTTTATGAATCGCCCTCCATGAACCATAATATGATGGCAAAAGACGCCACTGGCAACCAGACCTAGCCATATACCATATAGCTTCAATAAAGAGCCGTAATTTATCACATTCTGGGATTTGCTGCTAATTAATTAGCTAACAATTTCACTGGTATTTGACAGGTAATAGTTGTACTCTTAGCCTCTTTGCTGGTTATTGTAATCTCACCGTCCATTTCATTGATAAGTTGTTTGACAAATGTTAGTCCTAAGCCTAATCCCTTATTACATTTAGCAATTGTATTTGCATCATCTAATTCTTTACACATATCTCGCTGCTTTACCTCAACGATACCACCCCCCGTGTCATGCACAATAATTTGTAATATCTTGTTTCTTGTATTTTTTCCTTCAGTTAAAAGTGGAAATAACCCAACTGTTACAATAACATGACCTTCTTTAGTAAATTTAATAGCATTTCCCACTAATTGATCTAATACTGCCTGCAATCTCGAATGATCGCCAATGATATGCTCTGCTATGTCATATTGAAAATTACAGGAAAGATTTAAGCCCTTACTTATCGATGCTGGCTTGGCTTTAGTGATCGTGTTATTGACTAATTCTTTTATGTTAAATTTTTCTAAGGTTATGGCAGTTACTGTAGCATTCTGCCTTAAAAAGGCTAGAATATGACGCGAATAATCAAGTAATATTTCAGCACAATCTACTATAGTTTTTAGATAATGCTTTCTCTCTGTGTCTTGCTCTACTTCATAAAGAACGGTTATTAGGGCAAACATCCCACTGCAAGGCACTTCTATACTATAACCAATATTGCGAATTAAATCTATTCTCATTAATTCATCTATTTTTAGTTTATTTTGTGCTTCTTGCAATTTTAGTTGTATTTCTCTATATTTAATAATATCAACATAATTTCCTTGTGGAGCTATTTGAGCAACTTGATCTGATGGTATTAATGTGACAGTTGTCGGAGCTAGATGTAAAATCCAGTTTTTTTCTGTAGAATTTTCTATTTTATTGTTATCTTGTTGTTGATTTTCATTATTAATTGTCATAGCATACCTCTGCTGTTTTCAGTGATGGAAATAGAAAGCCAGAGGTTAAATGGTTAAACTTGCATAGTAAAATTTAACCTCTGAGCTTGATGCGTGCCTTAATTAGCAGCATCATTCACACAGATATCACCATAATTCTTGACAGTACAGAGGATTTGCCAAGTTTTTAACAGATTTTTGTCCAACCTGATAAAGAGCTGCACAAATGAGACACTTAGATTGTGCTAATTAATAAAAGCAATTCTTAATTATAAAAATAAACAGAATAATAGTGTTTATTATACTAATAATAATACTAAAAAAGACCTGAAACTACACTATTCTTTGACATCTTAGCCTATTTTTAGATCTAATTTATAATAGAATATTATAGTAATAATGAAATTTGATCAGATTAAAGAGTTAGATGAATATTTTTAAAATTATACCCCTGTTTTTTGTTGTGGCTTTCTAGAGTTTCAGTTAACAGCTCTTCTACTTGATAACTAATATTTTCATTGTCAAAATCTATGAACTCTATTATTATTTTGCTTGTAATTTTATTATTAGACTCTAGAAGTTCCACCAGTGTTATTGCTCCTTTATCAGTAATATTGTTATAGCTAAGGTCTATTTGGCTGATGGTTCTATTAGTTTCCAAAGCCTTAACAAGCTGGACAATTCCAATATCACCAATATCATTATGACTAAGAGATATTTTCTTTATAGTGTTATTGTTTTTTAGCAATCTTGCTAGTATGATTGCTCCTTTATCAGTAATATTATTGCTACTAATATTCACTTGCTTTACAATTTTATTATTTGTTAGAGTTCCCGCCAGTATATCTGCCCCTTCATCACCAATATCATTGCCTATAAGACTTATTTGCTTTATGGTTTTATCATTTTCTAGAAATTCATCTAGGTTCTGTTGACAAAAATTTTAACGTAACCATATTAAAGTTCCAACGAAATTTAGAAAAGCTAAGAAAGTGGCTGGAGCCTTATCAAATCTAGAAAATATACGCCTAAAATGTTTGATTTTACCAAATAAGCACTCAATTAAATATCGTTCCTTATAAGTATGTTTATCATATTCACGTTGTACTTTACGGTTAGATTTTGGTGGTATAACAATCTCACACCCCTTATTTTCTAAACTTTCTACAAATGCACTACTATCGTATCCTTTATCGGCTATCACAGTCGTATTCTGAACATCTTGAGTAAGATTTCCCGCTTGAGTTATATCATTTCTTTGCCCAGCAGTTAGTATAAACTTTAATGGATTACCAAGGGCATCAACAAGGGCATGAATTTTAGTACTAAAACCACCTCTACTTCTACCTAAAGCCGCTTCTTCTTGATTACCTTTGATATATCCAGATGAGCAAGCATGTGCTCTCACAATAGTTGCATCAATCATAATTGATTCCATATCTGCATCTACTTTAACATAATCCATTAAATCCTCCCATATACCTTTGTCAACCCATCTCTTAAATCTGCGATAAATACTGTACCAACAACCATAATCATCAGGTAGAAGACGCCATTGGCAACCTGTTCTAACAATAAACCATATTGCTTCAATAAAATGTCTCGTTTTTTCTTCATTCTTGTTGTGTATACCATTTCTTTCCTTAAAAAATGATAAAATTACTTCCCATGCTTGTTCTTCTATGTAATACTTCATATTGGTAGTTCCTTTTTTTGATAACTAGAAACTACCATTTCTTCTTACTATGGCAACTTTTTATTCCTCTTGCCTAACTATAATTTTTGTCAACAGAACCTAGTATGATTAACCCCTGAACACCTATATTATTATACCCAATATCTATATTAATCACATTATGATTATTCTCTAACAGTTCAATAAGCCGACTTAGCCCCTCAAGGTCAATATCGTTGTTGCAAAGACGTATTGCGGTTATAAGCTCATTATGTTCTAAAACTTTGCCAAGTATTTCAATTTCTTCTAAACCTATACGAACGTCGATAAGTTCTATATAAGTTATATTATTGCTCTGCAAAACTTCTCTAAGTATTTGTGCAGCAATATTAATGATATTATTTATTTTTCCATTTGTTGAATTATTTTGTTGTTGATTTTCATTATTAATTGTCATAGCATACCTCTGCTGTTTTCAGTGATGGAAATAGAAAGCTAGAGGTTAAAGGGTTAAACCTGCATAGTAAAATTTAACCTCTGAGCTTGATGCATGCCTTAATTAGCAGCATCATTCACACAGATATCGCCATAATTCTTGACAGTACAGAGGATTTGCCAAGTTTTTAACAGATTTTTGTCCAACCTGATAAAGAGCTGCACAAATGAGACACTTAGATTGTGCTAATTAATAAAAGCAATTCTTAATTATAAAAATAAACAGAATATATAGTGTTTATTATACTAATAATAACACTAAAAAAACCTAAAACTACAGTATTATCTGGCATCTAAGACTATTTTAGATATAATCTATAATAGAATATTTAATAAATAACTTTATGTCAGTAACTATAGAAAAAACCCAACCATTCATCCAATGGGTTGGTGGTAAAAGAAAAATTGTTGATCAATTAATTAAACATATTCCTTCAGGAGTAAGTAATTATTATGAACCATTTCTTGGCGGTGGTGCATTATTTTTCCAAGTACGACACATGTTTAATAAATGCTATCTATCTGATATTAATCTTGACTTAGTGACGTCTTATAATGCGGTTAAAAAGAATCCACAAGCAATAAGTAAGTTACTTGATTCACATCAAGCAAATCATTGCAAAGAATATTATTATCAAGTTAGAAGTGATAATAATAGTAACAATCCTAATGAAATTACTGCAAGATTTATCTATCTTAATAGATATTCCTTTAAAGGAATATATCGTATCAATATCAATGGTGAGCCATCTCAAGGCTTTTCTGGTAGAAACTATCATAAATCTGACATTACTACTAGATTACAACAATGTAGCAGTCTGTTATCTAATACATCTATTTGTGCTATAGACTTTTCTTTTATTGAACCGCAGAAAAATGATTTTGTCTATTTCGATCCACCTTATCACCAGTCCGGTGAGAAATTTTATACTAGATTGCCATTTGATGAACAAGACCAAATGAGACTAAGAGATTTTGCTAAGGAATTAGATAGTAAAGGTGTTAAGTTTATGATTTCCAATAGTGATACGGAGTTTATTAAAAATTTGTACCAAGATTTTAACATTAATGTCATCCAAGTTACCTATTCCATGCTACAACACAGAAAAACCTCTTATGAAGTAATTATTACAAATTATTAGTTTTTAATTAATAACATTGTAATTATCATTCCAGCTAATTAATTCTAAGCTACAATTTTGAGCTTGAAAGGCGGCTTGTAAATCTTGCACATAACGATCTCTGATGTAATAATCATAAAAAGCTGAAGTGGGTTTAAGAGTTACTTTTTTATTGATGTTATCTTCTTGCACCACTATTAATTTACTGAATGTAGCGATATCAACATATTTGTTGTATCGTTCAATTAAAAGTTTTCTAGCTTTATACCATATCGAATTAGGATTTAATTGCTTACTTAGCTCAAGCAAATAGGCTTGATTTTCATGTTTAGTATTATTTCCTTGTGTTGCTGGCATAGATCGCTTACATGGCATAATTTGTAACTTTGTTATTTTATTACCATACACTATTTGTACTTGCTGTAATATTTTAGTTTTAACATGTTCTGATAAGGCAATATCTTTTAATAATTTGAGCTGAATTTGCTCTTCTAGCACTTTACCAAATGCACAAGAAGTTAGTAATTGATAAGTTGTATCAGTATCGAAAACACCAGAAATTTTACGTTTTAATTGAGCTTGCTGGCTAGTATCAGTATTATATTCTATCTCCTGTAAGTATTGATCTTTAGTTTTATTTTCATCATTGGATTTAAATTGGAAATTGCCAGAATTAGCTTGAGTAGTTTCTCGTAGTTCATTGCTTAAAGCTTTAGCCATATAGCTCAATAGCACTTTTCTTGTGACCAAAATGATGATTTGAATATTCGTCAGCTAGCTTTAATAGCAACTTGTTAATAAAGTCTAAGTTAAATTCACGATTTGATTTAATCTGCAATAAATCAGCATCTTCTTGAGTTAGAGGATAAAAATCTGCTAATCTTTTTCTTTTGAACCAGCTATTTTTACGGTTTACAACTGGAATGCCTGAACTATTGGAGCAATTTGACTCTCCTACTGGCTGACGTTTCTGTGAGACTTGCTGAACAACTTTTTGTAATGTTGTACTGAGTGGCAAGGCATCTCTCATAGGATTTTCAACTTGTGCTTCATCTGATAATTCTTGTTCAAATTGTAAAATTTGCTCAATTTTTTGTTGTTGTAGTTGCTGGTTATCAATTTTATCACCATCAACTTGATTTTTTTCATTTTGAAAAATTTTAGATTTGTCATATCTAGATTTATTAGATATATCTTTATTATTATCTATATATATAGAGTGATCCAAACTTTTTTGGGGTTGAGCCAAAAATTCTTTTGGGTTAGCCCCAAAGTTTTTTTGAGTTGAGTGCAAAAATTTTTCATCTTCAGTAGAAATTTTTTGAGAATGAGGTTGGAAAATTCTTGCCAGTTTAATACAAGGGACATTACGGCACTTAATACCATATTTGACTATGGTTGCTTTACGAAGATCAATAAAGCCAGCTTTCTGCAACTCAAGTATAGTAAAGGCAGTTGAGTTATGTTAGTGATTGTGATAATATAAAATGAAAAATGTCAACTAGCCCATACAGTATAGATTTAAGAGAAAAAGTAATAAAATATCTAGAAGCAGGAAATAGTCAAAGGTCAGCATCTAGAGTTTTTCAATTGAGCCCTACAACAGTAAATACATGGCATGTAAGGTATAAGAAAGAAGGTCATTATCAAGCAAGGAAGTATAAAGGAGCAAAGCCTAGTATAGAAATGGATGATTTTATCAAGTATGTAGAAGAAAATCCTAATAGCAAAACGGAAGATATTGGTAAGAAATTTGGGATAAGCGCTAGTGGGGCAAGATATTGGCTAAGACAATTGGGATTTAGTTATAAAAAAAAGCCTTTACCTATGTGGAAGCTAATGCTGAAAAGCGATGTAAGTATTTAGAAGATATCAAAGATCTAGCTACAGATGCGCTTGTGTATATAGATGAGAGCGGAATAGAGATGAACATTACCCAAGATAGAGGTTGGGGAAAGAAAGGTCAAACACTACAAGCAAAGAAGAGTGGGAAGTATTACCAAAGGACGAATATTATAGCAGGTTTGGTAGGTAATAAATCTATAGCCCCTTTTGTATTCAATGGCACCTGTAATACCGAACTATTTAATAATTGGGTAGAGCAATTTTTGATAAAAGAGCTTATAGCTGGTCAAGTTGTGATTTTAGACAATGCTGCTTTTCATAAGTCTAAGAAGACTAAAGATTTAATAGAATCAGTAGGATGTAGGGTAATATTTTTACCACCTTACTCTCCTGACCTAAATCCAATAGAGAAATTTTGGGCTAATATGAAAAGGTGGATTAAACAAAAAATCGGGCTTTCACAAGAATTGTATAACACCATTTGTGCATTCTTTGCTGTAACATAACTTAACTGCTTTTACTATAAGCATTGTCTAACCCGTTCTTGGCAAACCCCTAGAGATTGTTCAAAGAAGTTATAAGTTTCCTGAAGTTCATATAAGCTATTATTATGATAGATTTGTAAGCGAAATACGATCAAAGATAGGAGCTGCTTAGCAGTTTTACTTAAAACTTTACCATTATCGGAAGAAAGATCACTCCATTCAGGTGGCACAAAATTACCAACGAAATGGTAGAAGATAGTTTCAGTATTATTACTACTTTTGGTAGCAGACTTAGATAAGTTACAGCATATATGCAGCATATAGATTCCTTCTAAACATCATTATAGAAGGATTTTCAGGACAATTATACTGCTATTTTTACAGCATATATACAGCATAAAAATTTTTTATAAAAAAGCAGATTATTGCAATATAATGAAAAAGCTTTGAGGTAGGTGGTGCCGCTAGTAGGAATTGAACCTACGACCTCATCATTACCAATGGTGTGCTCTACCTCTGAGCTATAGCGGCATAGTTTTAGATTCTATAAAATATATGATCTTTTTGACATATTTTGTTTTATTGGTCAAGCAAAAATTTTAAAATTATTGAGCGTTTACGGTTTTTTGCTATTTTCTTATAATGAATAAAAAATCTGCTTGCCAAACGTCTATTAGCGAGACCACGTAGTGGTCGTGGCAATCCATTACTCTTGGTTGCATCAATGCTACTAAAGTAGTTTCTCGCTAATAGACGTCGTGTACTTTAACTTTTTTTCCGTGAACGCTTACAGCGAGTTTTGCAAGAGGTCTATTATTTATTATGTAACGATGTAAAAATGTTTTTTGCAATGGTTTGGCTTATACCATTGACTTTAGATAATTCATCAATAGTGGCATCACATATTGCTTTATATGAGCCAAAATAATGTAACAAGGCTTTCTTTCGGGTGACACCAATTGAATTTATGTCATCTAGACTAGAAACTTTAATGGCTTTGGAACGGCGTAGCCTATGGTTTTTTATAGCAAAATTATGGGCTTCATCCCGCAAAATCTGTAAATATTTCATGACCGGAAGACTCTTATCAATTGTAAAAGCCTCTTTATCAGGCATATGGAATTGTTCGCATCCAGCATTTCTGTCAGGTCCTTTTGACATACAAACAACTGGAATTTTAAGATCAAATTCTTTCATTATTTTTTGTACTACAGATAGATGCCCCTTGCCTCCATCGATAATCATTAAAGTTTTATAGTCAATTGATGAGAAGTTGGTACTTGCCTGCTCATTTGTTAGATGTTCTTTTTTTAATCTAGTAAATCTTCTTGTTAAGACGATTCTTAACATCTCATAATCATCACCCTGGGAATTCCCTTGGGGAATAGATATATTAAAAATTCTATATTCTTTTTTATCGAAACCTGATTGGTTAGCAACAATCATGCTACCTACGGCAAATGTTCCCATAATGTGACTATTATCATAAACTTCAATTCTATCTGGTATGGTAGGCAGATCGAATAATTGTTGTATTTGTTGAAAGATAATTTGATTTTTAGCAAATTGTTTTAAATGCTGATTAAGTGATAATTGGGCATTAAACTCAGCATTCTCTAATAATCTTATACTCGAATGCTTTGAAGAATTGGCTCCGCAAAACTTCGCATGTACGCTCCGCTCGCTCACCCCTTGTTTATTGTCCCCATTCTCCAGATCATTCGAGTATAGTCTGATGTTAAATTTACTATTCCTACTCAATTGTCTAATAGCCTTGGTTACTAATTCTAGATCAATGATAGGATGATTTATAATTATCTCACTCGGAATTTGAGCATTTTGATAAAATTGATTTATAAATTGTGTCAATATTTCTGATTTATTACTACCATCCGTATGAAACGGAAAGTACGCTATATTCCCATAAGACTGACCAAATCTATATACAAATAGCTGAATACAATAATAATTATTCTTTTCAACAATAGCTATAACATCAGCGTTTTTAATAGAATTACTAGATAAAGTTGATTTTAGTTGGATATAACTTAGTGCTTTTATTCGGTCTCGTATTTCGGCAGCTTCTTCAAAACGTAATTGTATACTTAATTCTTCCATTTTGTGAGATAAAGTTTTTTGTAATTCTTTAGTTTTACCATTTAAGAAATTTTTTACTTGGCATACTAGTTCACTATAATTTTCTTTACTAATTTTCTCAACACATGGGGCAGAACATCGACCAATTTGGTACTGCAAACAAGGGCGTTTGCGATTGTTAAAATAATTATCACTACAAGATCGTAATTTAAAAATTTTCTGTAATTCTTTTAAGGTAGTATCGACTTGCTCTGAGGAAACAAATGGGCCAAAAAACTCACCACCAGATAAGTTCTTTCCTCTATATTTAATTAATTGCGGGTAATCAACATCTAAGCGTAATTTAATATAAGGAAAAGACTTATCATCTTTAAGTAATACATTAAACTTAGGTTGAAATTTTTTAATTAACTGGGCTTCGAGCAATAAAGCTTCAACCTCAGAATTAGTAACATTATACTCTAAATAATGCGTTAGAGAGATCATTAATATTGTTTTATTATCAAGATCGGTTTTAATATAGTTAGTAAGACGTTTTTTTAGATTCTTAGCTTTGCCCACATAGATAACTTGCCGATCAGCTTTCAGCATTTTATAAACTCCAGGCAGGCTGGGTGCATTCTCGAGGTGATATTTTATTAAATCACTACCTATAAGTTTAGAATTTTGTAACATAACCTAGCCTTTTTCTAAGTAACCCTATGCAAAAAACTAACAAACTACACATAGTACCAATAAAGACACCCTTTAGTCGAAAATTACTAGCAAAAAAATATGTCCAAATGAAGAAAGAGGAGGCTCCACTTAATCCGCATAGAATCATCATTCTTTGTGTTATAGTGATGTTGAAAAAGGCAAATATTAGAGGAACTAATATTATTGGTCCCCAAGACCCGGTGATAAACACTACTAGATCAATTACATTATCAAATTTTAAAGCAATGATTATGGCAAAACTTCCGATTACAACATTAGTAATTCTAGTAATTAGCAATAATTTTTTTTGATTCTGTATTTTAAAAATAGGGTTCAACAAGTCTTTCACTAGAGCTATTGAGGTAACATTTAAATCAGAATCAGCAGTAGACATGACTGATGCAAGTAAGCCAATTATCACAAAGCCTTGTAACCCTGAAGGAACTATTTGATCAATTAGGTGTGGCAATGCTAAATTAGAAGAGTAGTCGGGGTAAAGATTATAGGCGATTAACCCATTTAAGGTTATAAATATTAAAAATACAGCATATATACTTGATTTTATATATATAGCATTACTAGTCTTTTTGGCATTATTGTTAATTAAAGCTCTTTGAATAAAAATAGGATATAAGTTCATTACATAAAATCCTAGCATAGCGGTTATCGTATTAATAAATAGCTCACTGGCAAAATTATTATGATGGATAAAATATACTTTTTCAATAGGTAATTGGTTGATAAAATCACTAATACCAATTTTATTAAGACCACATATTGCAATAATTGGCAAAGCAATTATCATCGCGAAGAATTGTAGTAAATTAGTAAACATAATTGATTGTAACCCACCAATAGTTGTGTAGATAATAACAATCCCATAACTTAATAAAGTTCCTTCTAAGTAGTTAATTTTTAAAATATATTGAAAAATATATCCACTAACACTAATTTGGGCAGCAACAAAGCCTATAGATACCATAATAGTTGTGATACCGGCAATAAAACGTCCTGTTTCCCCATAATATTTTGCCATTATATCGCCGACACTTTCTGCTCCATAATGTTTAGTTATTTGGGGTACAAGATAAATAGCTATTAGTATATCGACTGGCAGAGAGAGTATCAGTCCATAACTATACGATAAATCACCAGAAAAAGCTTTTTCCGCAATACCCAAAGTAGTAGCCCCGCCAACCGATGAAGTAAAAATAGTTGCAACTAATAATATCTTGCTATTTTTAATCTTGTCTTGAACGGTAGCATAATTGGCAAAACCTCTAAGTCTAGATCTATAGTAGATACCAATAACAAGTATCGATATCAAATATAGTAATACAATAATATTATCAATGGTCATTACTAATTATTTTTTGTTGAATTGAAACTCAAACATACTTCGTATAACCTGAATTAGGTTATATCTATAAATATAACAGATTTTTTTGCTCCACTAATAGCTGTATTCATTATTTTTGTGATATTGCTTATTTTTTTCATTCCCTAACTTAGTACATTACTATTACCCATTCTTTAAAAGCTTATTCTTATCCCTGTAGTATTAGATTATGAGAAATGATAAATACTACAAAAGCGTTTATTATCTTCGAGTATTTGTAGATGAATTTTAGTTATAGGTAGCGGTAATATTTCTTCAATTATTTCTGGCCATTCAATTAGACAAATATTGCCCTGCAAGGCTTCTTCTATACCTAGTTCATAAATTTCTTCTAAATAATTTAAACGGTAGAGATCAAAATGATAAATCATAAATTTTGAAGTCTTGTAGATTTGTAGCAAATTAAAAGTAGGGCTGCTGATATTAGTATCAGATCCACAAAAATGCTTTATAATCTCTCGACAGATAAATGTTTTTCCACAACCTAAATCACCTGAAAAAGTTATAATTTTATTAGACTCTAAATTTTTAGCGATAGTTTGTGCAAACAATATAGAGTCTTGTTCATTATTTAAAATAACCGACTCTTTTTGAAACTTCATTAAGCCTTCAAATTTTGATGTTTTATCCACAACTAAGTATAGTCTAACATATTAATCCTATAACATCAAATATTAACCGTGTTTATTCTAATTCCTCGATTCTGTTGAATTCAACTAACTCAATATCAATTTCAGATTTTGATGAAACAAGCTGATAACGCTCTATAGGGTGCTGAATTGTTTTATGATAATATAGTATAAAACATTTGAAAATTTACTATTTAATTAATGGTTTGGGAATTACCTGATTTTCTAAAGGGCCAGTTGGTTTAGCTGGTTCTAATAATTTCGGAGTTAAAATAAATTTAGTCTTTTGTTCAATAGGTGAAAGGGTAACATGAAAATTATGCGGTTGTTGAATTACAGCATATTTATCCCATTCCGGATAAGCTCTATCTAAATTTCCTTTAGATTCATTAGGACCATAAACTTCAATCTCACCAAATTGATATTTTTTTAGTGGAAATAATTCATTTATATAAAAGAAATCATTGGGAAATCTATATAGTGTTCTAAAATTACTATATAAAAACTTGTCATCTTTTTGCCGGAAGATAAAGATATCTATACAAACCTTAGAACATATCGTGTAAAAACTTTGATGGCGAACTTTATAACCTAACTCTGTGAAATCCGTTAATATATCTTGTAATCTGATTTCATCAGCATGCATTATGCCAATATCTAAGTCATCATCAAAAGGTATAATACCTTGGTGTCTTACTGCTCCAAGAAGCGTACCGCTCTCAATCCAATAATTTATGTTATGCTTAGTTAATATTTCATGGGTATCTTTCATTAATTGATATAAGTTTAAGGCTGTATCTGCACTAATTGTATATTTCTGTACTTGTTGGTCGGTAGGAGTTACATACCTCCATTGGTGATCATAAAACTCTACATAACCTCGGTATAAACCATAGATAATTATAATTATCCCAACTACTTTAAAGAAAAACTTATTAGTTTTTTTATTTTTTTTGTGCATACAGGTTTCTTATATTTATTTTTAGTAGACTTGTCATATATTTTATACTATTAATTGAATTAGTTGAAAATTAATACAATTAATAGCGATGAAAATAAAACCAGTAATTATGGCTGGTGGTCTAGGAACAAGATTATGGCCATTATCGAGACAAATGCAACCTAAACAATTCATCAGAATATTTGATAATTTTAGTTTAATCCAAAAAACTTTGATTACCAATAAAACTTTAGGTAAACCAACTTTAATAATTGCTAAGGATTATGAAGCAATAGCACAGGAGCAACTTAGAGAGCTAAATATAGAAGCAGATTTAATAATAGAACCTGTGGCTAAAAATACAGCATCATGTGCGATTATATCAGCTATTCAAGCAAAGAATAATGGCTACGATACGATTATATTACTGCCTTCTGACCATTATATACACAATGTTAATAACTACTTAGATACTATTAATAAATCTTTGAATTATTTGGAAAAATTTGGTATTTGTACTATTGGCATTAGACCTAGTTTTGCAAATAGCGAATATGGTTATATTAAGATAAAGAAGTTATTAGCAGATAGAATTTATAAAACTGAACAATTTGTAGAAAAACCTACTATTCAACAGGCACAAAATTATTTAGAAGAAAATGACAAATATAAAAATAGCAAATATTTTTGGAATTCAGGAATTTTTATTTTTAATATAGATTTTATTTTAGAGCAGGCTAAATTATGGCAAAAGGAACTATTTAAACATGCATATAAAGCATATTATTTTGCAACTAAAAATTATAACAATATAACTCTTGCTTTAGAACCATATCTACATATTACACCAATTTCTTTAGACTATGCTATAATCGAAAATATTAGGCAAATGATTATGATAGAAGCCAATTTTAGTTGGAATGATATTGGTAATTGGCATTCTTTATGGCAAATGCAAGAGAAAGATATAACCAATAATTACTGTGAAGGTGATGTGATCAACATTGATAGCACCAATTCATATATTAGCTCTAATAATAAGCTTACTGCGGTAATAGGAATGGATAATATAATAATTATTAATACTAAAGATGCCTTACTGATCGCAAATAAGTCAGAAATAAGAAAAATAAAGCAGCTGGTAGTAGAAATGACCGAGATTGGACGGAAAGAAATATTATGAACTTGCGTGAGAATATAAAAAATTATGTCAGCAATTTTCAAGAAGAAAATGAGTATAAACAAAGGATGTTAGACTTTTTAGATAATTGTGAAAATCCTTTTAGTAGAGAGACAAAAGAAGGGCATTTTACTAGTTCAGGATTTTTTCTTAATTCTAATAAAACAAAATTCTTATTGATGCATCATCGTAAGTTGGGTAAATGGTTGCAGCCAGGAGGGCATTGTGATGGTAATAATGATCTTTTAGCTGTAGCAATTAAAGAGGCTCAAGAAGAATCTGGAATTTTAGATATTGAGCCAATTTCTAAACAAATTTACGATATAGATGTTCATTTTATTCCTAGTAATGCTAAGGAGCAGGAGCATTATCATTATGATGTGAGATTTTTATTAAAAACCGTTTGCAACGATTGCTTTGTAAAAAATGCCGAATCACATGATTTAAGATGGCTAGATTTTGCTTCTAATTATGAAGAACTCCTGCTGGATGATTCAGTAAAAAGGATGATAAAGAAATATATCCAAATAATAAGTTAAGTTAATGGTAGCAAAAAAGTTTTATAGAAATAAAGAAGATTTTAATTGCGAGATGTGTGGTGAATTTATCCAAGGCAATGGTTATACTAACCATTGTTCAATATGTTTCTACAGTAAGCATGTAGATATTAACCCTGGGGATAGGGCATCTGGATGTAATGGGCTAATGCAACCAATTTCTTATAAAATAGATGGTAAAAAAGGTTTGGTCTTAACCCATAAATGTCTTAAATGTCGAGAATATAAAAATAATAAACTTGCTGATACTGATAATGTAGAAAATTTGCTAAATATTTTTAGTTATAAGTTATTTTTGTAAAATTGAAAAATTTAGATTAGTGACTAGTATATAATATGGTATACTTCAAATAGTTTGAATTATAAGGGTAATAAACAAGGGGAGATCGCATAGCGGAATAAACCTTGTCTCACACACGAATATCCCGAAGTTTTGCGAAGCCAATTCTTCAAATTTGTAGTCAATTCAGGAAAATTTGGGGCTAGGATCGACGACGTCACCAACTTCTTATCAATTGACTATAGAAGAATATATAATTTCGACGTAATATAAAACTATAATATGAACATCAATGATAAAACTTACTATAGATGATATTGAAATTGAAGTAGAAGAGGGTACAACCGTATTTCGTGCCTGCAGCAAGCTTGGTATAGAAATCCCCCATTTCTGCTTTCATGAACGTTTGAAAATTGCTGGTAATTGTCGTATGTGCTTGGTAGAGATGGAAAAATCTCCCAAACCTATCGCCTCTTGTGCTACGCCTGTTGCCCCAGGTATGGTGATCCATACTAATACTATTGGCGTTAAAAAGGCTCGTGAAGGGGTAATGGAGTTTCTATTGATCAATCATCCTCTAGATTGTCCTATTTGTGACCAAGGGGGTGAGTGTGATCTACAGGATCAAGCATTTAAATATGGTGGAGCACGTTCTAGATTTTTGGAGAATAAAAGGACAGTCAAAGATAAATATATGGGACCTTTGATTAAAACCCAAATGACTAGATGCATACAATGTACAAGATGTATAAGGTTTGCCACTGATATTGCTGGAATTGAGGAAATAGGAGCTCTTTATAGAGGAGAGCATATGGAAGTTACCTCTTACCTTGAGCGTAGTCTTGCTTCAGAGTTGTCAGGCAATATTATCGATGTTTGTCCAGTTGGAGCATTAAATTCAAAGCCTTATTCTTTTAAAGCCCGTAGTTGGGAACTAAAGAAAACTGAATCAATAGATGTATTTGATGCCCAAGGTTGTAATATCAGGATCGATAGTAGGGGGGAGGAAGTAATGAGGATATTACCTAGGGTTAATGATGACATTAATGATGAGTGGATATCCGATAAAGCACGATTTGCTTATGATGGTTTGAAATATCAAAGGTTAGATTCTCCGTATATCAGACAAAATGGTAAATTAGTTGAAGCCTCTTGGAGTGATGCCATTGCTCTAGTAGCACAAAAATTACAATCGCTTGCCGGTGATCAAATGGTGGCAATCGCTGGAACACTCGCCTGTACCGAATCAATGTTTTTATTAAAAACATTGTTACAGAAGCTAGGATGTAATAATTTTGATAGTAATCAATTTAATTATAAAATAGACCGATCTAGTAGGGGAAACTATCTATTTAACACAACGATTTCTGGACTTAAAAAAGCTGATCTTGCTTTGCTAATTGGTGCAAATATTAGGCAAATAGCTCCAGTCCTTAATGCTAGTATTGGTATATTACAAAGAGAGGGTAAGTTAAAAATAGCTCGAATTGGTAATATTAGCGATCAAACTTATTCTATCAATGAATTAGGGGCTAGCCCTGAAATAATTAAGGCAATAATATCAGGAGAACATCAATTTTCTAAGGAGTTGTTAGCTGCAAAAAATCCAATAATAATCATTGGTGATGGAGTATATTCTCGTGAGGATGGTTATGCTATTTTGGCACTCATTCATCAGATGGTGGATAAATATAAGATAGTTAGAGAGAATTGGAATGGTTTTAATATATTGCATAATCATGCGTCAATGGTTGGTAGTTTAGATATAGGTTTTAGCCCTAAAAATTCTAGTGCTAAGGGTGGTGGTAATGGGGTTTATGAAATTTTACAAAAGGCAGAAATAGGTGATATCAAATTTGTCTATTTACTAGGTAGTGATGAGATTGATATGAGTAAAATAAAATCATCTTTTGTCGTATATCAAGGGCATCACGGTGATAATGGAGCAAATGCAGCAAATGTCATTTTTCCTGCTAGTAGCTATACAGAGAAAGATGCTATTTACCTAAATTTTGAAGGAAGACCACAATATGCTAGGGCAGCAACTAGTCCAGTAGGGCAAGCAAAAGAAGATTGGCTTATTATAAATAACCTAGCCAGTAGTTTAGGGTTAAATCTTGGTATGAATAATTTAGTTGAAATAAGAAATAAGTTGGCAGCAGAGTTTCCAGTATTTGCCAATATTTCTGAAATAATGAGTGGTGACTTTATAAAATTTACCTCTACAGATAAATTACTTAACTATGATATAGTTACTAAACCAATAAATTATTACATGACAGATTCAATTAGTAGGGTATCTATTACTATGGCAAAGTGTTTGGAATCAAAACAAGAAAGGGAAAAAGTTGCATGATATCGTTATTTCAACAATATCTATTACCGTTAATTATTGTGGCATTGAAAGTCCTATCTATCACTATTCCTCTTTTGCTGTGTGTAGCATATCTTACCTATGCTGAGCGAAGAGTAATAGGTTTAATGCAGTTAAGAAAAGGTCCAAATGTCGTTGGATATTTTGGGTTGTTGCAACCAATTGCTGATGCAGTTAAACTATTATTTAAAGAAACAATTATACCAAGACAAGCTGATAAAATATTATTCACCTTGGCTCCTATGGTTACCTTTGTGCTTAGTTTAATTGGTTGGGCAGTGATACCTTTTGATAAAAAGTTAGTGTTAGCTGACATTAATGTTGGTGTTTTATATATTATGGCAATCTCATCGTTGGGGGTTTATGGTATAATCATAGCTGGTTGGGCAAGTAATTCGAAATATGCTTTCCTTGGGGCTATTCGTTCGTCGGCTCAGATGATTTCATACGAAGTATCTATAGGGTTGGTGATTGTTACTGTACTTTTAACAACTGGAACTCTTAATCTTTCAGAAATCATAGAAAGGCAACAATTATTGCCTTGGTGGGTTGATTTGATGTTGTTACCTATGGCAGTAATATTCTTCATATCAGTACTTGTAGAAACTAATAGATTGCCTTTTGATTTATCAGAAGCTGAATCTGAGTTGGTTGCTGGTTATAATGTTGAATATTCTTCGATGGGTTTTGCCTTATTTTTTCTTGGTGAATATGCTAATATGATTTTAGCTAGCGGTATGACCACAACATTTTTCTTAGGTGGTTATTTTCCGCCTTTTGGCATTAAATTCTTGAATTTTATACCAGGCTTTATTTGGTTTATAGTAAAAGTTGGGTTGTTATTATTTTGTTTCTTATGGATAAGAGCGACATTACCTAGATATCGTTACGACCAGTTAATGCGTTTAGGTTGGAAAGTATTTTTACCTTTTACTTTATTTTGGGTGGTGTTAGTATCAAGTGTTTTAATGTTTACTGGTAATTTACCAAACTGATTACTAATTAAAATAAATATAGAGTTAGATTTATGTCAAATATTAGTCCTAGGGTTGATATTGCCTTTAAAAAATCTTTGGAGTTGAAGAGAATAAGGATTTGCTTATTTCGCTGATCAATTCTATTGTATCTAGAGAAGATCAAGTGGCAGAAGTGCAGCTTCTTAATCCATATAATCCAAAAAATTTCAAGAGCGATAAATTGTCAATTTTAGATATTAAAGCCCAAGGAAAAGATGGCAAAAGATTTAATATTGAAATGCAAATTACTGACGCGGATGATTATGACAAAAGAGCTCTATATTATTGGGCAAAGTTATATACTGAGCAATTAAAGAATGCAGAGGATTATGCTACTTTATCGAAAGCCATTGGTATTCATATATTAAACTTTACCTCTATTTTACATGAAAATAAATATCATAATGTGTTTCATATAGTAGAAAAAGATAGTGGTTTGTTATATTTTAAAGATTTAGAATTGCATACTATTGAGCTAAATAAGTTTACTAATAATCCGAAGGAACAGCTGACGGACATAGTAAAAAAGGTAAAAACCTCTCTTGATAGATGGAGTACTTTTTTAACGAGACATGATTTGCTGAACAAAGATAATTTACCTAAAGAGTTAAATGATGCTAGCCTAAGAAAAGCCCTGACAGTTCTGGATGTGATGAATTTCACTGAAGAAGAACGTGATTCATATGAAGAACACCTGAAATGGCTACGTATTGAAGCTAACACTCTCAAGAAAGCACGGAGGGAAGGCAAAGAAGAAGGTAGAGAAGAAGGTATCCGAATTGGCGAAGCTAGGGGAGAAGCTAAATTAATAAAAATGATGATAGAAAATGGTAGTTCTATTGAGGAAGTAGCGAAAATAACCAAACTATCTGTTGCTAAGATTACTGAACTACTGAAAGCCCTAAATGACTGATTATCAGATAAGTTATGATTAATAATTAAAATAAATATAGAGTTAGATTTATGTCAAATATCAGTCCTAGAGTTGATATAGCCTTCAAAAAAATCTTTGGTGTTGAAGAGAATAAGGATTTGCTTATTTCGCTGATCAATTCGATTGTATCTAGAGAAGACCAAGTGGCAGAAGTGCAGCTTCTTAATCCATATAATCCAAAAAATTTCAAGAGCGATAAATTGTCAATTTTAGATATTAAAGCCCAAGGAAAAGACGGCAAAAGATTTAATATCGAAATGCAAATTACTGACGCGGATGATTATGACAAAAGAGCTCTGTATTATTGGGCAAAGTTATATACTGAGCAATTAAAGAATGCAGAGGATTATGCTACTTTATCGAAAGCCATTGGTATTCATATATTAAACTTTACCTCTATTTTACATGAAAATAAATATCATAATGTGTTTCATATAGTAGAAAAAGATAGTGGTTTGTTATATTTCAAAGATTTAGAATTGCATACTATTGAGCTAAATAAGTTTACTAATAATCCGAAGGAACAGCTGACGGACATAGTAAAAAAGGTAAAAACCTCTCTTGATAGATGGAGTACTTTTTTAACGAGACATGATTTGTTGAACAAAGATAATTTACCTAAAGAGTTAAATGATGCTAGCCTAAGAAAAGCCCTGACAGTTCTGGATGTGATGAATTTCACTGAAGAAGAACGTGATTCATATGAAGAACACCTGAAATGGCTACGTATTGAAGCTAACACTCTCAAGAAAGCACGGAGGGAAGGCAAAGAAGAAGGTAGAGAAGAAGGTATCCGAATTGGCAAAGCTAGGGGAGAAGCTAAATTAATAAAAATGATGATAGAAAATGGTAGCTCTATTGAAGAAATAGCGAGAATGACTAAACTATCTATAGCTAAAATTAATGAATTATTGAAAATTTAAAATGACCCTGGATATCTTTCGTAGTTAAATTAACAAACTAACAAGAAAATAAATTGTAAAACATACTTAGTGCTACAAATTTTTGGTGTATAATGAAATGAAAATAATTAATTACCTGAAGTCTTTTTTGTTATTTGAAATACTATCAGGGCTTAGTCTAACTTTGAGGTATTTCTTTAAACCTAAAGTAACGATAAATTATCCCTATGAGAAGGGGCGGATAAGCCCAAGATTTAAGGGTGAACATGCATTAAGGCGTTACGCTAATGGTGAAGAGCGTTGTATTGCCTGTAAGCTTTGCGAAGCAATTTGCCCAGCTCAGGCTATTATTATTGAGGCAAAAGAAAGAGCAGATGGTAGTAGGCGTACTACTAGATATGATATTGATATGACTAAGTGCATTTATTGTGGTCTATGCCAAGAAGCATGCCCAGTTGATGCGATAGTGGAAGGTCCTAATTTTGAATTTGCTACTATTAGTCATCAAGAATTGCTTTATGATAAAGAAAAATTATTGAAGAATGGTGATATGTGGGAGCAAGAATTAGCAATTAAGCTACATAATGATTATAAATATAAATAATTACTGGTAGATAATTATGGAAATGTTTTTTTATTTATTTGCCGGGCTAATGGTTATAAGTAGTGTTTTGGTGGTCATGAGTAAAAATCCTGTTTATTCTGTGTTATGGCTGATCTTTACTTTCTGTAACGGTTCAGGGCTAATGATTCTATTAGGAGCAGAATTTTTAGCAATGATGTTGGTTGTAATATATGTTGGAGCAGTAGCAGTATTGTTTTTGTTTGTTATAATGATGTTGAATATTCGTTTTATGGATATTATTGTACAATTCAAAAAAAACTTATTGATCAGTATGGCTGTAGCACTCATTATGTTTGCTGATCTTGTTTTGATAATTTGCTTAGGTGTACAAGGTATAGTTTTAGATAATATGGGCTCTTCAGAGATAGCTAACCATACTAGAGTCAATTCAGGAGAATTTGGGGCTAGGAGCGATGGAGTGACGCCTATAAGTAATAGGCGAGTGATGAGCGACAACGTCCCCAACTTCTCATCAATTGACTCTAATACTCATGCTATTGGGCAGGTACTATATACTGAATATATTTTACCTTTCCAAATTTCAGGTATTATTCTATTTATGGCAATGATATCTTGTATTACTCTAACTATTAGGCATCGTAGTGGAGTTAAGAGGCAGGATATTGCCAAGCAACATGCTAAAAACAAGGATAATTGTATATTAATGGTTAAACCGCGTTTAAGTGAAGGAGTGGAAGAAATTCAATATGATTAGTACTATTACTTTGGAACATTATTTAATTTTGTCGGCACTGATTTTCAGTATAGGAATGGTCGGTTTGTTTATGCATCGTAAGAATGTCATAACAATTCTGATGTCGATTGAATTGATGCTGCTAGCTGTCAACATCAATTTTGTCGCATTTTCTGCTTATGCCCATGAGATATCGGGTCAAATTTTTAGTATAATAATCTTAACAATAGCAGCTGCCGAAACCTCTATAGGTCTTGCAATATTATTAGTTTATTTTAGAAATAAAGGTTCGATAGAACTAAGTGATATGAATCAGATGAAAGGGTAATTTTAGGAATTGGTATGGTAAATGCATTAGCAATATTCATGGTAATGTTACCATTAATATCTGGTATGATTAATGGTTTGTTTTGTCAGTGTTTTAGCAAGAAGCAAGCAGCTTGCATTGCCACTATTGCAATAAGTTTAGCGGCAATATTCGCTAGCTTTATATTTTATAATGTGGCAATAAACAAAGCCATTATTCATCTAATTTTAGCAAAATGGCTAGTAATTGGTGAGATGAAGATCGATTGGGCAATTTATGTCGATCAGCTGACCGCTATTATGTTTATAGTGGTTACTTGGATTTCAGCGGTGGTACATATTTATTCTCTTGGCTATATGGCAGATGATGAGGGGTTACCTAAATTTCTATCATTTTTATCATTATTTACCTTCTTTATGCTAGCTTTGGTGTCAGCCGATAATTTTGTTCAATTATTTTTTGGTTGGGAAGGTGTTGGTTTATGTTCGTACTTATTAATTGGTTTTTGGTATCAAAAAGAAACGGCAAATAAAGCAGCAATTAAAGCCTTTATCGTCAATAGGATAGGGGATTTTTCCTTTATAGTGGGGATTATTACCATTATTGTTTATTTTGGGGTAGTTGATTTTGCTAGTGTATTTGATAAAGCCCAATTATTGTCTAATATACAATTGAGTATATGGGGTTTTACAGTATCGATAATTGACATAGTCTGTTTGCTATTATTCCTTGGATGTATAGGCAAGTCGGCTCAAATTGGCTTGCATATATGGCTACCAGATGCCATGGAAGGTCCAACACCAGTCTCAGCACTTATTCATGCTGCAACTATGGTAACAGCTGGAGTATTTTTAGTAGCTAGGTGTTCTTATTTATTTGAATATAGTGTAGGGGTATTGAGCTTTATTGCTATTATTGGCGGTATTACCTGTATATTTGCGGCAACTATTGCCATAGTTCAGAATGATATAAAAAAAATTATTGCCTATTCCACTTGTAGCCAGCTTGGTTATATGTTTCTTGCTTGCGGTGTATCAGCTTATAATGCTGGTATTTTTCATTTAGTTACTCATGCATTTTTTAAAGCTTTATTATTTTTATCAGCTGGTAGTGTTATTCACGCTTGTCATCAGCAAGATATTTTTAAGATGGGTGGTTTGAAAGATAAAATGCCGGTTACTTACTGTAATTTCTTAATCGGCTCACTGGCACTGATCGGTATTTATCCTTTAGCTGGATTTTATTCAAAAGATGCTATTTTAGAGCTAGCATATAGTAGCGGTGGGGTCATAGGTACTACAGTGTTTATTCTTGGAATTGTGGCGGCAATTCTGACTGCTATTTATTCTATGAAAATTATCTTATTAGTATTTCATGGAAAAACTAGATTAACTATAGAGCAATTTAATCACGTTCATGAATCACCTAATATCATGAATCTGCCACTTAATCTTTTAGTGGTAGGTAGTCTTGTTTCTGGGATGATAGGTCATTATATTTTTGCTCTTGACAAACCAAATGGTTGTTTCCTTGATAGTATATTCAATATTCATATTTATCAAAAATTAGCAAATCATCCACCTATTTATATAAAATTATTGCCAATGGTTTTGGGATTAATGGGTATTGTTTTGGGTATTTATTTTTATAAGAATATTATTGATAAAGCGAAAATAACATTTATGAGGAAATTGTTGATACATAAATATTATTTTGATGAAGTGTATGACTTGCTGATAGTAAGATTAGTTGCCAACTTAAGTAAGCTATTGAATTTGATCGACCAAAGAGTCATTGATAGATTTGGTCCAAGTAGTTTTGCCAAAACAGTAAATTACTTTGGGATTTTGGTAAGTAGATCGCAAACAGGCTACATATTTAATTACACTCTATATATAGTTTTATTTGTAGTTGTCTATATTACTTTTTTTATAGTTTTACAGCAAATTCATTAAAATATAGTTCGTGTTGAATAGTAATTATGCTACAATATATATTATTAAAATTAATAGTATTGTTATAAATCCCAAAACGTTATTGCGAGGAAGTATTTTAGTAGCATTGATGCAATCCAAGAAAGTGATTAGAAATGGATTGCTTTGTTGGTTCATTTGCCTCGCATAGGCGTTAGTTTAAGAAAATTATTGTTCTCTTAAACTGACGCCTATGTGCTGCCTCGCTAATAGACGCCACTTTACTACGGAACAATCATATGAAAATAATGTTAAATTTCATAAAATCCATAATTTCACTAAGACTCATTACTCTACTATTATTAATTACTAGTATAGTCAATTGATGAGAAGTTGGTGACGTCGTCACTCGTCGCTCGCCTATTACTTATAGGCGTCGCTCCATCGTTCCTAGCACCAAATTCTCCTGAATTAACTATATATTTAATATGCAAACTCACGCAGACACTGTAAAAACAAATGAAAATAATCATTATCTCATTACACGTGATTATTACAATAGTTTAATCACCTCTAATTCTCTCCCTATAGGAGAGCTTGGTATGTTGGTAAATATATTGCCCAAGGGTGGTGATATTCATCATCATTTTATCGGTGCTATTTATGCCGAAATTTTATTAGATTATGTTAAGAAGGAAGGCTTTTATATTGATCCTAACAGTTATGAAATTCTTAAAAAACCTACGAAAAAATGTATGACTGTAGATGAGATACGTGCTGATGTACACAAATATAATCAGCTCGTGTCACTTTGGTCAATAGAAAATTTTAACAATCATTATCACAAATAATTATCACCAGATGCCAGATTTTTTGATTGTTTTAACTATTTTGCTTGGTTAGAAAACTATATTATTAAAGATGGTTTGATAGATTTGAAGAATAGGGCAGAAGCAGAAAATGTACAATATGTAGAAACTATATTTCCTTTTGTCCCTATTAGTACAAACGTTGCTTTAGATGAGATTAATAAGTTAACCAGTAATACAGATGATCTTGCTATTAATCAGGTTTTAGCAAAAGCTACGTTATTATTAGAGCAGGATAAAGTTATAAACCAAGCTATTACTCATTGTTCAACAATAGTAACAGATGCCTCGAAAGATATTGACAATGATCACTTTACTCTGCGGTTTCAACCATATGTATTCCGTGAAAGTAAGCCATCTATGGTATTTTCTGGTTTGTATTCAGCCTTTTCTTTAGCACAAAATAATCCTAAAATAGTTGGGGTGAATATAGTCGGTACAGAAAACTCAGTTGTTGCGATCAAAGATTATATACTACATATGAAAATGTTTCGTTTTCTTAAACAAAAATTTCCTAATGTTAAATTATCTTTGCATGCTGGTGAATTAGCATTAGGGCTAGTTCCTCCAGAAGGGCTACGTCATCATATTCGGGATGCCATATTTATAGCCGGGGCAAATCGTATTGGTCATGGAGTAGATATTATGCATGAATCTAATCCTTACCAACTAATAAGCACATTAGTGGAAAAGAATATACCTGTTGAAATTAATTTAAGTAGTAATGAATTTATTTTAGAAGTCGTAGGTGATAATCATCCTATCAAGCTATATATGCGTTATGGGGTGCCAATCGCAATCTGCACTTATGATGCAGGAGTATTACGCAATAATTTAACTCAAGAATATTTATTATTTATTAGTCGTTATAAGCCATCTTATGATCAATTAAAACAAGTCGTCTATAATAGTATTAAATATTCTTTCTTAACTAAAGAGGAAAAGAAAAAACAACTTAATTTGCTTGATAAAAAGTTTATTCTTTTTGAAGAGGATATAGCTCTTCATAGCAGTTTTTTGACGGGGAGACTTCAGAAGTATACTCATTTGGAGAATTGGAACGTAAAATAAGGGGTGAGTGAGCGGAGCGTACAACTAGTACGTGAGTACGTGACTTATCTTCCAGATGGAGAGGAGCAAAAATTATGCTACGAGACGGGATTAGTATGCGGCACAATGTCTAAAAATTAAATTTTCTTTACTGACTACATATATTCTCTTGAGGGGTCAACTGCGGACTATATGGCGGTAGTACAAGTGCTTCCAAATACTGTGAGAAAAGAAAAAAAGATAGCAAAGTTTCTTTTCTTATCTTTTGAATTTTCTCTGGCGATTTAGTACCAATAGTTTGCATATTATGCAGTCGGTCAAATAATTTAATCAATAAGACATCTTTTTTCTTTTGTTGAAATAATAATTATTTTGTTATATTTAAGTTACATCCCTATTTTTTGTTTTTTCAAGTTAGTGTAGAACTTTCGTGCTGTATTGAGACCGTGCTATTGTTGCAACTAGAAATTTGTTATTTCAGCTTAATCTATAATTATTTTTTTAGATCACTTAGTGAAGCCATAAAATATTGTATACTAATATGGAGAACTTGAAGCCAACAATTTTGAGTTTTTTTAGTCCAAACTATAGAAGTGTACAGATGCTACAAATCTTGCATCCACTGTTCTAATTAACTTAGTAAGAGGAATATCAGTATGAGCGATAACAATATTAACACTACTTATTTACGTACAAATTATGATATCCCACCTGATCCTCAAGCGAAACCTGAAGCAGGAAAATGTAATAATTACAACTTGAGAAAGAATAATGGTGCTGCTAAATGGATAGTGATGCATTATACAGAGTGTAATTTTGTTAAAACTATCGATGTATTTACCAGGAATACATCAAATGTCTCAGCCCATTATGTGATAAATACTGATGGTACCATTTATCGACTTGTACCAGATCAGTATAGAGCTTGGCATGCTGGCAGAGGAAAATTAGAACCAGATAGTGACCTTGATCCAGGACTTATAAACTCAAGGTTCTGTGGATTCTATGGATCAGGCGATAAAGCCAATAATTTAAAAGAAAATAGTATGCTTAATCCTCATATTGTGAGTTCAATACTTGATAATGACATGAATAGCTGGTCCATTGGTATTGAACACGTTGCTTCTGGCACAGAGCCTTTTACTAATCAGCAAATAGATGCCAGTATTGGACTAGTTAAAACATTAGTATCTAAATATGGAATAAACCCCAAATTAATAATAGGTCACAGTGATTGGGCACCAGGTAGAAAAATAGATACTGGTATATATTTCCCTTGGGAGAGGTTTGCTAAAGCATCTCTTGGTTTTTATTCTTTTATCTCAAGAAAAGAAAATCCTAAAGTTATAATATCTTATAATGATAAAACAAAACAGGATAAAAATAGGATTGAAGAAGTACAGAAACTACTTGAGAAATTTGGTTATCCAATTATAAAAGCAGATAACTCAAATCTAGGCTTATTAGAGGATGATACTATATCAGCTATGTTGACTTTTAATATTCATTATACAGGAGATATTTTAAATAATAGCACTCTCAAAAAACAGTGGGATATATTATGGCACAATTCTAGTGACAAGGATGCCCGAGGAATATTAGCTACTTGGAGTGAAAATAGTGATAATGTATTAAATGATCTGCTAGGTTAATAAGCTAATTTGATTAGTTATACCACCGTCATTGCGAGGAGGCGTAAGCCGATAAAGCAATCCATTTCTAATCACTTTTATGGATTGCATCAATGCTACTAAAGTAGCTCCTCGCTAATAGACGGTTGTGAGGTTAGATTGCTTCTTGGCTTACGTCTTATCGTAATGACGTTTTCTACTTTAACTTTTTTCCGTGAACGTTCACAATTGAGGTTTAGAACTATTTTTAAAACCCAAAGAAGTAAGCATATGCATGGTCTCCAATAGTGGTAATCCCATAATATTGGAGTACGATCCGTATATGCTAGGAATAAAAGCTTCAGCATAGCCGTGAATCATGCAGCCACCTGCTTTATTGATTCCTTCATCTAGGCTACAGTAAAATTCTATCTCTTGATGACTCAGTTTTTTAAACTTGACTATAGTTTGCACTATTTTTTGTCGTGTTAGGAGTTGTTCGGAAGTTTTTTTTATTATACAAACACCTGTATAAACCCTATGACGTCTTCCAGATAAAATGTTAAGACAATATCTAACATCGTCACTTGTTAAAGCTTTCAGTAATATTTTTCTGCCGCGAGCTACAACAGTATCAGCTGCTATAATTATAGCTTCACAAGTTATTTGTTGGGCAACAACTTTTGCCTTTTCCTGTGCCAATCTTGTCGCTAATTGATTTGGTAATTCTCGTAAATATTCTGTTTCATTGATATTAGCAGGAATAATTTGGGTGGGAAATATTTTGATTCTTTTTAGCAATTCAAGCCTTGCCGGCGATTGTGATGCTAGAATTACATCTATATTATGCTGTTTTAAAGAAGTACCTTCTATATTTGACATAAATATGAAAAATCTTAATGACGATGGATAACACGACCTTTTGTTAAGTCGTAAGGAGTCATTTCCACTGTTATCTTATCCCCAACAAGTATCCTAATGCGATTTTTACGCATCCTACCAGAAGTATGGGCGATAATAAAATGACCATTTTCTAGCTTCACTCTAAAAGTTGCGTTAGGTAAAATCTCAAGGACAACCCCTTCAAAATTAATTAGCTCTTCTTTGGTCATTACAACTTAATTTAAATTATATTTAAAATGGCTCGCCGTAGTGGACAATTTCAGAACCACGCTTGACATAAAACTATTAGTGATGCAAACACTTATACATCAATATTAAGGGATTCTATATTAATATAAAAAATTTGCAAGTAATATTAGGGTCGGCTCATGAAAAAAAGGGCTTTGTTGCATGAATCGGAATTTGGAGTAAATCTAGTTTTTGAATAAATAAAAAAAGCAGTGGAAATAGTAAAGTTAAGGAGTTAAGATACCCTCTTTTTTTAAGGTAAATATGCCGAACAAACACCAAGATCCTTATCGTCATAAATTTGCCCGAGCTAAATACAAAATCAGTAATTCACGTGAGTACGATCAATCATTAAAAAATCGTGGTAGTCTAATAATTTGGTTTTCAGAGGAAGCGGTAGCAAAATGGAATAATCCCGTATCCGTACATAAGAAGCGCGGCGGTCAAGCGATCTATTCCGATTCATGCAACAAAGCCTATATAAGATATAGGATATACGAAGAAAACCATCTTTTTGCTTCTAGCCATAATTACAGTTTATATATTATGTTCTAAACATAAACCCTAAGTGCAGCAAGTGCTAGATAAATTAGCTCAACACACTTCTTATAAGCTGACTTCAGCGTTTCTTAGCTTCATGAAAAGACTAAAATAACTCCAGGTAGAAAAATAATGAAAAAGATTGATGCGTCACGAGGCTCTTATCATGAGGTAGGATTTATGCCCGTCAAAGAAGCCCCCTTGCATTTCAAAGCTCCCTACTTCCTTAAAACCAGCCTTCTTATAAACATGCTTTGCACGCGGATTGTTTTCGTCGGGGTCAATTAAAAATTTATCTACCAATGGTTCAACTGCAGACTTAAAGAATTCACAAAATGCAGTAAGTGCATCACTTGCAAGACCTTTACCAAGCAAATCTTTATTACCTATACCAAAATCGATACTGAAAGTTTTACCAGTTTTGGAGATATTAGCATTCTTAAGCTCAGAATTTTCTTGATCAATGCACTCTTCTGCTGTCATAATTAAGCAAAAAGGCGTATTGTCATAGTACCCGATCCAATACGTAAAGACACCATCAAAATAACTCGAAGACATTCTTCGCCCATCTACAAAGGTAATAATATCCTCACGATGTTCTTGGCTATTGTCCCAAAATTCTTGCATATGTGGCTCATCAAGCCATGAGAAAATCATCTCTTTATGTTCCGGTAGGGCTTTGCTGAATGTAATAAGGTTCATTTAAATACTATTTTTATATATCTACCGTTTTATTTTACACTTATAGTATTTACTTTCAAAATATATTTTTATACTATTTTTCAGTTTTAACAGCTTCATCAAGTACTAAAGCACAAGAATGCGAGCTATGCGGTTCGCAAAAAAATAGAAGTATAGTAAAGGCAGTTGAGTTATGTTAGTGATTGTGATAATATAAAATGAAAAATGTCAACTAGCCCATACAGTATAGATTTAAGAGAAAAAGTAATAAAATATCTAGAAGCAGGAAATAGTCAAAGGTCAGCATCTAGAGTTTTTCAATTGAGCCCTACAACAGTAAATACATGGCATGTAAGGTATAAGAAAGAAGGTCATTATCAAGCAAGGAAGTATAAAGGAGCAAAGCCTAGTATAGAAATGGATGATTTTATCAAGTATGTAGAAGAAAATCCTAATAGCAAAACGGAAGATATTGGTAAGAAATTTGGGATAAGCGCTAGTGGGGCAAGATATTGGCTAAGACAATTGGGATTTAGTTATAAAAAAAAGCCTTTACCTATGTGGAAGCTAATGCTGAAAAGCGATGTAAGTATTTAGAAGATATCAAAGATCTAGCTACAGATGCGCTTGTGTATATAGATGAGAGCGGAATAGAGATGAACATTACCCAAGATAGAGGTTGGGGAAAGAAAGGTCAAACACTACAAGCAAAGAAGAGTGGGAAGTATTACCAAAGGACGAATATTATAGCAGGTTTGGTAGGTAATAAATCTATAGCCCCTTTTGTATTCAATGGCACCTGTAATACCGAACTATTTAATAATTGGGTAGAGCAATTTTTGATAAAAGAGCTTATAGCTGGTCAAGTTGTGATTTTAGACAATGCTGCTTTTCATAAGTCTAAGAAGACTAAAGATTTAATAGAATCAGTAGGATGTAGGGTAATATTTTTACCACCTTACTCTCCTGACCTAAATCCAATAGAGAAATTTTGGGCTAATATGAAAAGGTGGATTAAACAAAAAATCGGGCTTTCACAAGAATTGTATAACACCATTTGTGCATTCTTTGCTGTAACATAACTTAACTGCTTTTACTATACATCAACATAAGGAAACTCACAGATATTGAGCGAAAAAGAAGAATTAAAACTGAGTGGCAAAAGCGGATGATAGCTAGAAATCGTAAAACTTTGGTTGTTTGTCAGGAATGCCATAATAGCATACATTATGGCAAATATGATGGAAAGAAGCTTTCAGCGCTTACCACTCGACACGTCGTTGCGAGGAGCTCCCAGGTATTGATATAATCTAAAACTGCTCTTGGCAACACAAAATATAATCTTGAGATGATTAAGGATTAACTTAACCATGGAATATTTGCCTGTTGAAAATTAAGAAATTGTCGAGATTGTCACATTAAGCCTGACTTGGTATTAATTTATCGTAAACATGAGATGGTACGTTAGAATTGAAGGGTAAGTTATGCTACAATTATTAGTATGCAGTATAATTACTTGTAAATAAATACCTAGAATCTATGCATTACACTGAATCACAACAATATCTCAACGACCTATACATACAATATAGGCTTTGTTGCATGAATCAGATTTTGAACGTGTTGTTTAATTTTTGTCAAAAATCAGGCAAATTTTTTGGTATCCGGCATGCCAAGTTTTGTCATGATATTAAGAATATTAGCAGCTACTTTACTTTCGGTTTTTTGGTTTAAAAAAGTTCTAGATTTTAATTTGTTTCCTATAATTGATTTGTAACGGTAGATAGCGTTTTCTGCTTTGGCTCGCCTGCCGTAGTTGGTATGTTTTTGCCATCGCTTTCGTCCTTGTTCCATAAGACGAATATTGTCTAATCTTAATTTAGAGTCATCGGGCATTTCTGCTCTGAACCCTAAGTTTGGCGGTACTACTGCTTTTATAGGAATTTCATTACCATGTTGATTCTGATGGGCGATTAATGCTTTGTATGTAGAGGGTTGGTCATATGCTCCGTCAGCTAGTACGGTATCTATTGGACTATCAATTTCCTCAAGTAATGCGCCTATCGTAGCATAATCACTAATATTGTGAGTCGTTAATTCAGAGCTTGCAATATATCCGTTTTCATCAAAGGCGATATGAAGCTTTCTCCACGATTTCCTTGCTTTCAGCGCGTATTTTTCTTCCTGCCACTCCTGCTCGCCGTAAATCTTTATACCGGTACTATCGACGCAAAGCGTTACGGGATCACGATTTGGCCTACGGCGCCGTGACACTTTAAGTTTTTTTGTTCTTCTTGAAATAGTAGTATAATCAGGCGTTTTGAGCTCGAGATGCAGCAGTTTTATAATCGATTCTACAAAACATTCGGTTTGCCGTAAATGCTGTTTGTATACTAATCCAAGCATCACGCATGTCTCAATAGCAAGATCGGAATAGATCGCTTGACCGCCGCGCTTCTTATGTACGGATACGGGATTATTCCATTTTGCTACCGCTTCCTCTGAAAACCAAATTATTAGACTACCACGATTTTTTAATGATTGATCGTACTCACGTGAATTACTGATTTTGTATTTAGCTCGGGCAAATTTATGACGATAAGGATCTTGGTGTTTGTTCGGCATATTTACCTTAAAAAAAGAGGGTATCTTAACTCCTTAACTTTACTATTTCCACTGCTTTTTTTATTTATTCAAAAACTCGATTTACTCCAAATTCCGATTCATGCAACAAAGCCGCGTTTCCCGTTTGATATATTCGAAAAAACTACTACTCGTCTTGAATGGCTCCCCGGGCCGGACTCGAACCAGCGACCGAACGGTTAACAGCCGTTTGCTCTACCACTGAGCTACCGAGGAACATTTACCTTACCCTTATAACAAATCTTTTGTCTAGGGTCTAGTGTTTTCTTGTTTTTCCTCTAAAAAATAAATTAAAAATTACTACTATGCTGGTGTATTTGAGCATTCATTACTAATCCAAAGCCAATAAGCATTGATACCATCATTGTACCACCATAAGATATAAATGGTAAAGGTACGCCCACTACTGGTAATAATCCCATCACCATAGCTATATTTATAAATACATGACTGAATAGGATCGATGTTATGCCTATTACCATCAATTTACTAAATGTTGTTCGACAATTAGTAGCAATCATCAATGAAATTACTATAATTGCCGAATAAAGAATTAATAGAAACAAACTACCAACAAAACCAAATTCTTCAGCAAAAGTAGCAAAGATAAAATCGGTCTGATGCTCTGGTAAAAAATTTAGATGGCTTTGACTACCTTTGGTAAGCCCTTTACCCCATAATCCACCAGAGCCAATAGCGATTTTTGATTGGATAATATTATAGCCAGCTCCAAGCGGGTCTTTCTCAGGATCCAAAAAAACCATGACTCTTTTTCTTTGATAATCATGCATCACTTGCCAAATAATCGGTACGCAAGTAACAACGATGATACCAATTATCATAAAATTTCTTACTCTAAAACCAACAGCAAAGAAAATAACACTAGCAATAATGATAGTAATCACTCCAGTACCTAAATCCGGCTCTTTTATTATCAGTAAAACTGGTACTATCACAGCTATTATAGGCAATAAAATCTTATGAAATCTGGTAAAATCATCAGTTTTTAATTGATGAAAATACCTAGCTAACATTAACACTATGGCTAGTTTTGTCGGTTCAGAAGGCTGCAAGCGGATAATTCCTAAATCTATCCAACGTTTTGCTCCCATAGCAATAGAGCCAAAAAGCTCAACACTAACTAATAAGATAATAACTGCAATATAAAATATATATGAAAACTTAAATATATATTTTATGTCAATAATCGTAATAATTATCACAATTGGTATAAACAGGAAAAAAATCATCATCTGCTTATATGCCCAAGGTTGAATATTACTATCCGAAGCGGAATATAGTACAACAAAACCAATACTACAAATTATGCTAATAAGAATAATTAAAGTAATCGGTAGTTTTTTCAGTTTTTCAAAATAATTTCTTTGAATTGACATTTTAGGTAGATATCCATAAAAATTAACTATAAAACAATAATAAATATTATATAATTATGCTCCTTAGAGTTAACCCGATACAACGATAAAGAACATGAAATTATTATTACATAATACACTAACTCGCAATAAAGAGGTTTTTGTACCGCTAGATAATAATCTAGTGAAAATGTATGTTTGCGGTCCAACTGTCTATGATCACCCCCATATTGGTAACGCTAGGTCCGTAGTAGTATACGATATTTTATATCGCTCACTAAGTAAAATATTTGGTAAAAATCATATAAAATATGTTCGTAATATTACCGACATTGATGACAAAATAATAAATAGAGCCAGAGAGCTCAAAATAACTATTGCTGACTTAACAGCTAAAATTACAGAAGAATTTCATTGTAATATGCAATATCTAGGTTGCCAGTCTCCTAATATCGAGCCAAAAGCTACCACGCATCTTGATGATATGATTATGATTATTCAAAAATTACTTGACCTAAACCATGCTTATATTGCAGATAACCATGTTTATTTTGATATTTCTACGGCTCCAGATTATACCAATTTATCAAATCGTAATCTTGAAGAGATGCTAGAAGGAGTACGTATTGAAAATAATCCATCAAAAAAGCACCCCCATGATTTCGTCTTATGGAAACCAGCCAATAAAGATGAAGAAATATTAGCAAATTTTGATAGTCCTTGGGGAAGAGGGAGACCAGGATGGCATATAGAATGCTCAGCGATGAGCTATAAATATCTAGGAGAAAATTTTGATATTCACGGTGGTGGAGCAGATTTAATTTTTCCTCATCATACTAATGAAATAGCACAAAGTACCTGTGCTTTCCCGAACTCTTACTTTGCTAAATATTGGGTGCATAATGGGTTTCTAACCTGTAATGGTGAAAAAATGAGTAAGTCGCTCAATAATTTTATTACGGTAAAAGATTTGATAGATAAGAAAATCCCAGGTGACGTGATTAGATTATTGCTAATGAGCAGCCATTACCGCAAACCATTAGATTACAACGATAAGGCTTTAGAAGATGCTAAGAAAACAATAAATTATTGGTATAGAGCGATAGAAAATTTAGATATTAACAAGCTTGATGTTCAGAATGTCCCAGAAGAATTTTGGTCAAGCTTATTTGATGATCTGAACACCCCTCTTGCCATTAAAATAATCAACGATTATGCCAAATTGGTTTTTGCCAGTACCAAAGAAGAAGATAAATACACCTATGCATCCTACTTGCTTTCTTGCAGCAATTTTATCGGTCTAATGACCAAGCCAGCGAGTAGGTGGTTCCACTGTGAAATGAATGATGAACTAATTCTCCAGATGATTGCCAAACGACAACAAGCAAAATTACAAAAGAATTGGCTATTAGCTGATCAAATTCGCCAAGATTTATTGCAAGACGGCATTATTCTAGAAGATAAGCCAGATGGATTAACTAATTGGCGAAAAGGTTGATTAATGAGTCTTTTGAATTTATAATTGTTGCTTTGACATAAGTGATGTAAAAGTATTACATTATATTTATGTTGAATTTCAATAGAGGTACGTATAATGGCAACTAAAAACCCAAAAATTAATGTCACTTTTGAAGAAAAAACCTCAGGTTTGCTTTCCTATTTAGCTCATCAAGAACACAAGTCTGTAGCAAGTTTAGTGCAAGAACTAGCCCTTGAAGCACTAGAAATGCGTGAAGAATTTTATTTATGTAAAGTAGCTGAGAAGATTGATAGAGACGGGGTTAAAACCTACGATCATGATGACGCATGGAAATAAAATACCAAATATGTTATCTAAAAGAAGTTATACAAAAACACATTCCAAATCTATTGTTGAGTGCTAGAAGCCTTAGAGTGAGTGATTATCGTGTCGTATATAGATATTGAGTCAGAAATAAAAACAGTTATTATTGTTGCTATTAAACATCGAAAGGATGTTTATCAAGATACTTAAGTCATCAAACAGCAGTATAATTGCTGATAAAGAACTATATTCCTTGCAAATATATTGATTAAATATATAATTAACTTTGCTTAAAATATAATAAGCAAAATTCACACGTAAGAGCCTAATTGTTAGTCCAGTTTTTTTGGTATCAACTCTTGCGGAGGAGTACCTGTTACTAATTAGGTAGAGGTACATAACTAACATTTCAAGGAGATTAAATAATGTCTAAACTAAAAGCTGTTAATGTCAGAGAATTACTTGATGCCGGAGTGCATTTTGGTCATAAAACCTCACGTTGGAATCCCAAAATGGCACCTTACATTTATGGCATCAGGGATGATATTCATGTAATTGACTTACAACAAACTGCTGCCCTAATGCAAATGGCTCTCAATGTAATATATGAAACTGTTAAGAAAAATGGTAAAATATTATTTGTCAGTACTAAAATCCAAGCTAGTGATATAATAGCTGAATATACAGAGAAATGTGGGCAATATTACGTTAACCACAGATGGCTTGGAGGTATGTTAACTAACTGGGGAACAATTTCTGCTTCAATAAAAACGCTGGATAATCTTGAGAAAATTCTAGAAAACGAAGAAGAATATTCCGTTTATACCAAAAAAGAAATATTGGAAATGACCCGTAAAAAGGATAAATTACTTAAATCCTTAGGTGGTATTAGACATATTGGAACAAAACCAAACTTGCTGGTGGTAATTGATACTAATAAAGAACATTTGGCAATTCAAGAAGCAGTAAAGTTGGGCATTCCAATAATTGCTATTGTTGATACTAACTCTAATCCAGACAATATAGATCACCCTATCCCTGGTAATGATGACGCAATCAGATCTATTAGACTTTATTGTAGCTTGTTTGCCGATGCTGTACTGGCTGGTATAGAAGAAGCTTTAGCTGCATCTGGTGTTGATTTAGGAAGCATAGCTACTCATGAAGAAAAAAATACCAATGTCAAAGCTATTACTAAGTTAAAACCAACCAAGAAATTCTCTAAAACTTCTGAGTTAAATAATCAAGAGGCAGCAAAATCAGAGTTTGACACAGCTTTGAAAATTACAGAAGTGGTTACAACAACAAAATAACTAGATATGTATACTCCAAACCACAAGAGTACTTACGGGGTGGAAAGATGTCATGTCTGTTTAAAAATCATAGGAAAAACGGCTAGTGTCATTGTGAGGAGGCGTAAGTCGACAAAGCAATCCATAAAAGTGACCAGAAGTGGATTGCTTAGTTGACCTATGCTCGTCCTTGCTAATAGACATTTTGGGTTTTTAGACTGTTTTTCTGCGATTTTTAACTGCCCTGCTTAAGTCAGGGATGTATGCCATCGCTTTCCCAAATCCAATTAAAACAACTTATAACCTTAATAAGGAGAATAATATGATAAATGCTGGACTTGTAAAACAATTAAGAGAGAGAACTGGTGCAGGAATGATGGACTGCAAGAAGGCTTTGCTTGAAACAAAAGGAGACTTTGAAACAGCTATTGATTGGTTAAGAAAAAAAGGATTATCAGCTGCCGCAAAAAAATCAGATAGAGTTGCTGCTGAAGGGCTAACAGCCATACACATTAAAGATAATGTTGGAGTTATTATAGAAGTAAATTCAGAAACAGATTTTGTGGCAAGAAATGATAAATTTCAGCAATTGGTTAAAAATATTGCAACATTAGCTTTGCAGCAAAGTAATTTACAAGCACTAAATTTACAGTCACTAAAATTAGCAAAAACATCAACAGGCAGATCAGTTGATGAAGAAATATTAGACAATATTGCTACAATTGGTGAAAATTTAAATCTACGTCGCGTGGATGCCTTACAGGTCTCAGAAGGTGTGGTGGCATCTTATGTACATAACACTGTGGTTGAGGGGCTAGGTAAGATTTCTGTCCTTGTTGGTTTACAGTCAACTAGCAAAGAAAAAGCTAAACTTCTAGAATTAGGGCAAAAAATCGCCACCCATATAGCAGCAAATAATCCTTATAGTCTAGATGTATCAAGTTTGGATCAGACTTTAGTTGAACGTGAAAAAGATATACTCTTTGAACAATCAAAAGCTTCTGGTAAGCCTGACAATATCATTGAAAAAATGGTTGAAGGTAGAATACGTAAGTTTCTAGCAGAAGTTGTTTTGCTTGAACAAAACTTTTTATTTGATGATAAATTAACAATTTCTCAAGTTATTGATAATGCGGCAAAAGAATTAGGAGCTTCGATTAAAATTACTCAGTTTATAAGATATGAACTAGGTGAAGGTATAAAACAAGAAGATAAAAATTTTGCAGACGAAGTGGCAGCTGTTATACAAAAATAAACAGGAGAGACTGAGGAGTTTAAAAGTCATATGTGGTCAACGTCTATTAGCGAGGAAGACCATAGGTCGACGAAGCAATCCAGGAAAGTTATTAGAAGTGGATTGCTTTGACCATTACATGGTCTCGCAATGATACTTGGCAATTCAGATTTTTATTTATTTTGCAAATTAAATGAGTCGATACACTTAGTGCAGAGATATTATGTGATATAGTATCTTATATTAACTAAAAAATATAAGATATTAATATGTTTGGTCAGATTCTAGGTAACATAGGAAGTAGCATAGGTGGTGTTTTTGGTGGTGGGATATTATCGACTATTGGGCGATTTGCAGGTAAGGCATTAGGTGATTATTTAGAATATTTAAATCATGAACCTGAGGAATATTATCATTTTAAAAATATTAGGGAAAGTTTTGTTCTATCAAAAGCTGTTTATGGACATCCAATAGCGTTAGTCTTTGGTACGGCAAGGATCAATGGTAAAATAATTTGGGCAAACCAAATTAAGGAAGTACAAATTACCAGCGTTGCACAGCGAGGCGTATCAGATACTCAAGGAACTGCCGCCATACATAATTTAACAGAATGCGAATATTATTTATCCTTTGCAGTTGGCATATGTGAAGGTGAAATTGCTGAAATTAGTAGAGTATGGGCTAATGATCAGCTATTCAATCTTGAACAATATAAATTCAGGTTTTATTTAGGATCAGAAGAACAAATAGCCGATCCCTTAATTGCAGCAGCTGAGCCTCAAGGTCAAGTGCCAGCTTTTCGAGGATTAAGCTACGCGGTATTTGAAGAGCTACCATTAGCTGATTTTAATAATTCTATACCAAATTTCTCCTTTGAAGTAACCAGGAAAGCTAATATTCCTGATAATATTGAAAGTAAAAGCGTAGAGGATTTGGTTGAGGCGGTTGACATTATCCCAGGTTCAGGGGAATTTGTTTATGATTGCCTGGTGCAGTATAAGATTATCACCAACTCCTTGGATGGTATCATCAGTAAAAAACCAATAAATTCCAATAATTATCGTAACATTGCTGATAGTGTTTATAGCCTGGATCAAATGAAAATTATATGCCCTAACATCAAATGGATTGCACCAGTGGTGTGTTGGTTTGGTGATAGTTTGGATATTAAAAGCTGTACTATTAAGCCTGCCGTAGAATTTAATGATCCGCATACCCAATATTCGGAACAATGGCAAGTTGGTAAATATTTACGTGATACAGCAAGACTAGTATCACGAGATGCTGATAATTTTCCTAAATATGGCGGTACTGTTAATGATGCGAGTATCATACGTTACTTACAGGAATTAAAACGTAGAAACTTTAAAATCATGTTTTATCCAATGTTTTTTTTGGATATTTGGCAAAAACCATGGCGGGGTCATTTACAGGTTCAGTAAGTTCGGTAGTAGATTTTTTTAATAAAGATCAAGGTTATAATGATTTTATCCTGCATTACGCTGAATTAGTTAAGGATCATATTGATAGTTTTGTAATCGGTTCTGAGTTAATAGGTTTAACTAGTATCAGAGATCAACATAATAATTTTCCTGCTGTTATGGAACTGATAAAACTAGCAAAATTAGTTAAAAATATCGTTGGTGACAATGTACTTGTCACTTATGCCGCAGATTGGTCAGAATATCACCATACAAAAGACGGATGGCATAATTTAGATAAGTTATTTGCCTCAGAATATATAGATTTTGTCGGTATTGATGCTTATTTTCCTGTAACAAGAACGGTAAATTCCAGCATATCACCAGAAGAAATCATTAAAGGCTGGCAATCAGGTGAAGGATATGATTACTTTATAGATGAAAATGGTAGCCAACATGAATTATCGGCAGATTATGCTTGGAAGAATTTAAGACATTGGTGGGAGAATTATCACCGCAATCCTGATGGGATAACAACAGAATGGCAACCAAAAATGAAGAAAATTTGGTTTACAGAGTTTGGTTTCCCTTCCATTGATAAAGCAACTAATCAGCCTAATATATTCTTTGATCCTTTATGTATTGATGGCGGAGTACCAAAATATTCTACTGGTGAAGTTGATTTTTCCATTCAGTGTAAAGCTATACGGGGATTTATTGAATATTGGCAAACACAAGAATATATCGAACAAATGTTTTTATGGACTTGGGATGCCAGACCTTATCCAGCTTGGCCCCATAATAATATTTGGCGAGATGGTAACTTATGGGCAAAAGGACATTGGGTGAATAATAAGTTTGGGGCTTGTAGTTTATCGGCAATAATTCTTGAATTGTCTTATAGATGCGGTATTCCATTAAACAATATTGATGTATCAACTGTTGATGAATCTGTAGAAGGGCTGGTATTAAACAAAGCCTTATCTTGTATTGATATTATTAACTCCCTAAGGATTATATATTTCTTTGATATCATAGCTTATCAGCAGCAAATTAAGTTTGCCAAGCGTGGATATTCACCTCTCTGTAATATTAGTTCAAAAATATTGGTTAAATTATCAAGCAATAGTTATTTAGAACAAATGGAGATTTCTAAAACTAGCATTATCAGTAAACTAGGACTAAACTTCATCGATCGATATGATAATTATAATAATGGCTTTTGCCAAATAAATAGTGAAAATTTTTCACATAGAGCTATTCCAGTGTTAAAGCTACCTATTATACTATCTTATCTGGAAGCTGAAAGATTAGGGCAGTTAATCCTAAAAAATGCTGCTACTGAAACTAAAATTTTAAGATTTATCATGCCGGCAAATTTTATCAAATATCAACCGGGGGATTTTGTCTTATTGTATTATCGGAATTATCAATATCAAATTAGGATTATCTCTATGAAATTATCTCGTTTAACAGTAGAAATACAAGGAATTATCGATGAAGTTGAAAGTTATAGTCAATTGATGAGAAGTTGGTGACGTCGTCACTCGTCGCTCGCCTATTACTTATAGGCGTCGCTCCATCGTTCCTAGCACCAAATTCTCCTGAATTAACTATATATACTAGGAGGCTGCCTACGATAATTATTAAAGATAGATTTTTTTATCAAAACTATTATAATAAACTAGTAGGTTATATGGAAAGATCAATGTCAGCCTTTGATGCAAAAACTCATTTTTCTAAAATACTAGATCGGGCAAGCAAAGGTGAAGAAATATTAATTACCAAAAGAGGTAAAGTAACTGCAAAAATAGTACCAGTAAGTCTCGTAAAAGATATTGATTAGTGTCCAAATGGCAGCTATAAGAATTAGGAAATTAGCTAAAGAAATTAATTTTCAATTATCCGATTGGGAAGATTTTTAAAGCTATAAAGATGTGGATAGAGTGTTCACGAAAAAAAAGTTAAAGTAACAAGACGTCTATTAGCGAAGAGCTACTTTAGTAGTATTGATGCAATCCAAAAAATGACCAAAAATGGATTGCTTCGTCGGCTATGCCTTCTCGCAATGACGTATGCACCTGTAATATCAATTGAAATAATCATATGGAATTCGATCCTAATCTACTATCTCGTATACAATTTGCTTTTACTATAAGCTTCCATATAATTTTCCCGTCCTTCACAATTGGTCTTGCTAGCTGGCTGGCTGTAGTAGAAGGGTTATGGCTCAAAACTGGCAATAATATTTACCAAGAAATATATAAATTTTGGATTAAGATTTTTGCTATTACCTTTGGTATGGGGGTAGTATCCGGCGTTGTTCTGTCTTACCAAATTGGTACTAATTGGTCAGGTTTCTCTGATAAGGTAGGTAATGTACTTGGACCACTTCTCGGTTTTGAAGTGCTTACTGCCTTCTTTTTGGAATCATCTTTTCTTGGAGTGATGTTGTTTGGTTGGAATAAAGTTAGTAAAAAAATGCATTTTGCTGCTACTTTAATCGTGGCAATTGGTACAATTATCTCTGCCTTTTGGATTCTGTCAGCTAATAGCTGGATGCAAACTCCTACTGGTTATGAAGTACGAGCCGATAATATTTTATATCCGATAAATTGGTTAGAAATTATTTTTAATCCTTCATTTCCATATCGTTTCTGCCATATGATTGTTGCATCATACTTAACTACAGCCTTTGTTATTGGTGGCGTCGCTGCTTGGTATCTTGTACAGAAAAAATTTGTTGCCCATGCTAAAATCATGTTTGGTATGGCAATGTTGATGGCAGTATTTGTTGCTCCAATACAGCTTTTTATTGGTGACCAACACGGGTTAAATACTCTAGAACATCAGCCTGCAAAAATTGCTGCTATGGAAGGTATTTGGGATACAGAAAAAGGTGCTGCCCTTAGGGTCTTTGGCTGGCCATCAGCTCAAGAAGAGACAACAAAATATACGATAGATATTCCAAAAATTGCTAGTTTAATACTGACCCATAGCTTAGATGGAGAAGTACAAGGGCTAAAAGAATGGTCAAAAGAAAATCGCCCCCCGGTATTAATAGTATTTTTATGTTTCCGAATAATGGTAGGAATCGGTATGTTAATGATAATTACTGGGGTAATTGCCGTAGTCTTATATTTACGTAAAAGATTATTTGATACTAAATGGTTCCAATATTGGTGTATGTTGATGACGCCAACTGGCTTTGTAGCCGTGCTATCCGGATGGTTTGTTACGGAAATTGGTAGGCAACCTTATATAGTATATAATATAATCAGAACATCTGAAGCATCTTCACCAGTACTAGGGCAATATATCTTTACTTCATTAATTGCCTTTGTGATAGTTTATGTTTTTATATTTGGCAGTGCAACTTATTATATTATAGACTTAATAAAGAAAGGACCTACTATAATAACAAAAGAAGAGACATACGGTTTCCACAGTTTAGGAAATCCAATAGAGGAGAACAACAACCATGCTTAATTTTGCACCCTATATAGATTTACCTTTAGTTTGGGGTGGACTAATTGTCATAGCAATATTTCTGTATGTATTACTAGATGGTTTTGATCTGGGGGTTGGTATATTATTTCCATTTGCTCCTACTCAAGATTGCCGCAATAAAATGATGAATTCCATAGCACCATTTTGGGATGGTAATGAAACTTGGTTAGTTTTAGGTGGTGGTGGATTATTTGTTGCGTTCCCACTGGCTTATGCAATTTTGATGTCAGCCTTCTATATACCAATTATCGCAATGCTTTTGGGCTTAATTTTCCGCGGGGTAGCTTTTGAATTTAGATTTAAAGCGACTCCAAAGGATCGTTACATATGGGATTATTCTTTCCATTTTGGTTCTATCATTGCCGCCTTATTTCAGGGAATTATGCTGGGAGCTTTTATCCAAGGCGTTAAAGTGGATGGCAGGGTATTTGCTGGCGATGCTTTTGATTGGCTCACCCCTTTTTCTCTGATGACCGGTGTTGCTCTGGTATTTGGTTATGCCCTGCTTGGTTGTACTTGGCTGATCATGAAAACTGACAAAGATACGCAAATATGGGCTCGTAAATCTGCATCATATGTATTAATTTATGTTATGTTATTTATGGGGCTAGTAAGTTTATGGGTACCATTTTTAAACGAGAGAATTCGTATATTTTGGTTTACTATGCCTAATTTTGCATATCTCTCATTCATTCCTATTTTAACTATTTTTACCTTATTTATGTTATTCACCACTCTTTATAAAAATAAAGAATACCAGCCTTTTTGTTACTCAGTTTTACTTTTTACTCTGGGCTATTTAGGGCTAATTTTAAGCATTTGGCCTTTTACCGTACCATATCAAATATCTTTATGGCAATCGGCAGCAGTAGCCGAATCACAATCTCTGATGTTGGTAGGAGCTGCGTTACTTTTACCGATAATATTAGGTTATACAATTTATTGTTATTATATATTCCGTGGAAAATCAACTCATCACCCAATGTATTAGTAAATTGAGAAAAATTTTTATTTCTCAGAAATCCAAACAATGGCTTTGGTTTGTAATTTTATACTTAGTGGGGCTAATATTTGTGCTATCATTATCCTGTATAATTAAAGCTATCTTTTTTATATTTGGCTAAGCAATATTACTAGGTTCTGTGAACAAAATTTTAATTGGGTCTAGATTTCGACTCTTTTTAGCTGCAAATTATAAGATTTTTTTGAAATAGATACACTATTCCTGCAAAAATCTTATTAATTTTTGCTTAAAAACACTCGAAATCTAGACAATTAAAATTTTGTTCACAGAACCTAGCACTATCCTATCTTTAAATCAGCAAAGCATTAGCGACAAACTTAGTTAATGTAGGCTGCAAGAATGATGCTAATTCTTTATTGATTTCATCAATATTCTCTATTTTATTACCATCTCGGCTTAAGGTCATCTCACCAGAAGTAACATGCTGCATGACTGATTCAATTATTTGCTTGTGGTCGTGCTTACCGTCCATATATCGTAGAGCAAATTTCTCAAAAAGATTGATAGCTACCACTTCATGTCTTTGGTTTGTTACCCACATATTGGATGTATGAGTTACCTGATATGAAATAAGCTTTGATGCTTTAGGTTTATCAAGATTTACTTCCTTCCTAGTATTATGTAATGTTATATTAATATATCCTTGTAATACTAATTTCATGGCGTTAGCTAAAAGTTCAGTCTTTATTTCATTCAATTTTGCTCCATGCAACTTTTTATTACTACTTACAGCAATTTTATCAAAACTCATCGGGTTATTGATATTCTCAGAGAAAGTATAGAGTACCGCTTTCATATAAGGAGAAGATGTTGATAAACTATTATCCTTATTACCATTATAAAAAAATTTCTCTGGTTCAAGTGAATTAAGATCTATATCAACAAAAGGCTTTTCTGGCACTATATTAAATGTCATATTAAATTTAGTAATATCTTCGTTATTGATAGACCTATTTAATTTAACACTATTATGGCAAAGTAAGGTCGACCTAAATCGACGATTGGTAATGAAATCCATATATTGTTCTGTTCTAACAATATCATTTATTGCTTGTAATTTTTCCACTGCTTTTGCTGGCATATTTCCTAAATACATGGTAGAGACACTACAATCAGACAGATATTGTAGATTATTTTTTTTAGCCTCATCCATAAACTCATGAAAATAATATTGTACATTATCTTCTTCTAAATGGTCATGACGCAAATAATGATCATTTTGTTTGGCAAGCAAACTAGCTTCAGTTTGTAACACTTGAGCATAAGGAGAGTTGGAAGCTTCCAAGCTATCATTAATGAATTCAAGTAATAATCTAGATTGAGCAATTTTATCTTGAATGTTATTAAAGGTATTTGAGTGATAAAGCATCATATCTCTTATAGTACGAATCATATTCCAGCCGGGTAAGGTATTATAACTAATATACACAATACCATTATCTGATAAATTTTTATTACCTACTTCAAAAATTTTATCCTGAACAAATTTTGGCACCCAAGAGATTACCCCATGACAAATTATATAATCAAATTTACCAAATGATTCATCAATATCTGTAATAGAACAATGTCGGAATTCTATATTTTTAAGATTTAATCCTTCTTTATGTTTATTAGCTTCATCTATTTGTACTTTAGATAGATCGACTCCAATAAAGTGTGCTTTAGGATAATTAACAGCATGAGGTATTAAATTACCGCCTGCAGCACATCCTAGCTCCAAAACTCGAGCAGTTTCAACAGCCGGTGGTTTCATACCAAATAACACAGCAAGTGTTTGTAGGTGGTACGGATCGGTTAAAGCATACGGATAGCTTTCATAAGGTAGTTCATCGTATGTATTATGAGGAGCTGAGGTAAGCTCTAAATTAGTAGTCATATGTTCTCCACACTAAATTTAAATGCATTATATACTAAAAAACTTAATGCACTAATAGTCTTTTTACATTAAATTGGTAATCTATAAGTAAATCCTATACCAAATTCTCCAACCCCTATAGTTTTTTTGATAGGAGTCGCTGGTATAAATTGCTGGGTTTTCATATCTAAAGTATCATAATTAATCTTTATTGAATGAGCAGCTTGTAATTTTACTGCTATATCAATGCTAAAATTACTAGATAACTCCTTAGAAAGTCCAAGACCTACTTGCCAAGCAAAACAATTACTACGAGTATTTCTAATTCTAAAATACTCTACATCCATTAAGTTCCAACGAGAGGAAGCAGAGCTAACTTTTACTTGGGCGATTCCAGCACCTAATATGATAAAAGGAGTTATTTCTTTAATTTTGTCAAAATCATATACAATATTAAGCATATATAAATTGGAAATTATCTTAGTGGTGCCTGGAGTTTGTGGTATAATTAAACCGGCAACCTCTTGTTTGGGTAAAACATAATTTAGCTGGTATTGTGGATGATGCGTTGCTGAAAACTCAATAGCCATTTGCGGATAAAAGCTGTAACCAATCTTACCGCTATACATCTTAGACCTTTTTAAGGTAAAGTCAGTACCCGAATCATGGCGAAATTTCTTCACCACCGGCTCTACTATGCTGGCTTCCGCCCCAATATAAAAAAATCTCTGATCAGCCTCAATCTCATCTGCCTGAGCTTTGGTAAAAAACAAGAAATATATACAAATTATAGATAATATTTTTGGTAATTTATTCATTATACATTTTATCTTTATAGAAACCGTGAATTATATAACCATCCACTGATAGGTCAATATAAAAAATTTTTTGCAGCCTAATTATGGTTTTGTAAATTACATAACACGATCATCGGGATAAAAAATGCCAGAAGGTAAGCGTTCACGGTTTTTTGCTATTTTCTTATGATAAATAAAAAATCTGCTCGCCAAGCGTCTATTAGCGAGGAACCGCTTTACGGCGATGCGGCAATCCATAAAATGACCAAGAATGGATTGCGTCAATGCTACTAAAGTAGCTTCTCGCAATGACGTTTTGTACTTTAACTTTTTTCCGTGAACGCTCACTAAATTGTTTAGATATCTATTTAATCTTACAATATTTTCATTCTGTTTTATTTTACCTAATCTTCTTTAATCAAAGAGCGTATCAATGCATTAACAGCTTGTTGATGTGCAGGGTTACGAATTTTCATAAAATTCCTTGATACTTCTATACACATACGCTGATGTTGAGTATGTACAGGTTCAACATTATCAGCCTCTTCTAAACCATTATAAAAATAATCGATATTTTTTTCTAGTGCTTTAGCAATAAGAATTAGCCTACCCATTGGTATTCTATTGACACCCTTCTCATATTTTTGTAACTGCTGATGTGTTACTACTATTACCCTTGCAAGTTGTTGACGCGACAATCCCTTGGCAAGCCTTAAAGAATAGATCTTCTCACCTATAAATTTGTCAGCTTTTTCGATAAAGTCATTCTTTCGTGCCATAATTAACTCCCTTATGAATGAATTATTAAATTTTTGCAAATATATATTATTAACAAATGCAAAGATTACTGTCATATATTATCTAACCTAGAAAGGCAACAATTAAAATAGGTTTATTGCCATATAAACTAATCCACTATCAGTAAATAGCGATATATTGTTCTTTTACATACAAGTAATACTTAATATTATTTAACTTTTATATAATCATAATGATCTTATAGATACTTACCTATCTTGTAAATTATAATTTTATTTTTATTGGATTTTTTAAGCATAGTACCCTACAATTTTTGTTATATAAGTGTCACAATAGCATAAAAACATCAATAGACCTCTTGCAAAACTCTACTTTTGCTGGTAATTTGTGCGTGATACCGGTACTCTGCTCCTCACGTACATTTGAGTCATATCTTTACCCACAAGTTGCAAGAGGGGGGAATAGTGTAATAATATCAGCTAAGGAAATCATAAAGTTGGTATTGATATGAATAAATGGGTAGAAAGTGAAGTAGAATGTGTAGATTTGGGAGATGAGAGATTAAACACACGGTTCAAGAAAATTTTATCGCAATTTTCTGATAGACCGAGCAGTAGTATTAATGGCAGCTTTAGGGGGTGGCATGAGACTAAAGCGACATACAGGTTTTTTGATAATAGTAATGTTGGTGTCGATAAAATACTAGGTTCTGTTGACAAAATTTTAATTGTTTAGATTTTGAGTATTTTTAAGCGAAAATTAATAATATTTTTGCCGGAATAGTTAGTTCTATTTCAAAAAAATCTTATAATTTGCAGCTAAAAAGAGTCGAAATCTAGTAATTTAAATTTTGTTCACAGAGCCATAGTAAGTAAAAATTCCCTAATAATTGTTTACAATAGTTATTCTATATTTTTACTGCCCTGACCATCAAGACCTTTGGTGCCATCCAGCTTTGCATTAACTAAAGATATTTTACTAACAAAAGCTCTAATAAAATTAACATTTGTTAAATCAGTATCATTAAAATTTGTATTATAAAGTTTAGCAGATTCTAAATTGCTCCCAATAAGAGATGATTTGCTAAAATCTGTGTTACTTAGATTTGCCATAGTTAGATCAGTATTTTGTAATATACAATTCTGGATTATAGCATTAGATAAATCGATACCTTTAAGAACAGAGCCTGAGAAAATAGTTTGGTTAAATGCCAGACCTGACAAATTTAAACCTTGTAAATTGATATTTGATAAATCTTTCACCTGCTCTAAATCTTTTATATAATATATAGTATTTACTGATTTAAACTTATAAAAGTCCTGACTATTTAATACAATATTTCTATTGAAATCTGAATTAATAAAATTATTATCTTTATATCTCACATTATTTAATTGAGAGTTTATGATTGGCGAACTATCAAAAATGACTTCTGATAAATCTGAATTTATGATAGCTATCTGATAAAAATGGCTATCAACAAATTTTATCCCATTTAAAACAGTATTTTGTATCAGTGCTTTAGTAAAATTTACCGTATTAAATTTAGTAGCAGAGAAATTAGAGTTTATTAATTCACTATTGGTCAAATCAGAATTAATAATAGTTGCTTGCTTGACATAGCTATTATTCAATAATATGCCAGTAAGATTACTATTCTCAATATCAACATTATCAATATTAATTTTATTTAACTTAAGCAAAATGCTATTACAATTTTTTATTGATAAATCCTTTATGTTAGTGTCATTAAAATGAGCATTATCCATCACACTATTTTGAATTTGTACTTGCTTTAATTGTACATTATTAAAATTGGTATTCTTAAAATTACAACTTTCAATAATTGTGTTGGTAAAATCCGCAGACTGAAAAGAAGAGAAAGAAAATAACGAGTTAGTAAGCTTTATATTTTTTAATTGAGCTTGATTAATAATAGCATGAGTAAAATCTGAATTGCTAATCACCGCTCCAGTAAAGTCCACCCCAGTTAGATCCACAGATTCACAATAACAATTAGTCATATTGAGGTAATTAGCTAATATTTGCCGTAAATCTGTACCATAAAAAATAGAATTTGAGATAACTGCTTTTTTAAAACTACCTTTTGCTAAATTACTTTTTTGAAAATTAGAATTACTGATCATAGCCTCATCAAATACAGCTCTAGTAAGATTTGCATTTTCAAAATTAATATTGTCTAAATTAGCTTTGACAAAGTCAGTGTCCTCAAGATTTGATTGAATAAGATTACTATTTCTCAAATGAGTATTCTCAAACATCGATGCTTGAAAATCTGCACCATAAGCTGATATATTTTTTAATATAGTATTAGAAAGATCACTTTCTTGAATTATAGATTTTGTTAAAATTGCATTCTCAAAATTTGTTCCTGAAAAATCTACTCGTGATATTTCGCAAAAACTTAAGTCAACACCAGAAAGATCCTCATTTGTTAGTTTAACACCTACTAACTTTAACCCCCTAAGATTTGCACCAAATTTATTTTTAATATTTACTGGTAGCTTATTTTTATTCTGCTCTGCTATATAATTCCTAATAACAAGACTTTGACTATTAGATAACAAACCATCTGCATTTCTTGAAGAATCTGAACATCCGGTAAGGACTAAAAGCGAAGCTAGAATCAAGGATTTTAGCTTATAGCTAATCCGAGTAGTATTTATCCGTAGCAAACTAATGTTTATTAGTGAGGAAATGATATAGTCAATTGATGAGAAGTTGGTGATGTTGTCGCTCAATGCTTGCCTATTACTTATAGGCGTCTCTCCATCGCTTCTGCTACTCAATTCTCCTGAATTGACTATACCACCCCTGTTACTAATGTCATCCTGCTTCAGTGTGGGTTCTAGATTCCCGCCTACGTGGAAATGACATAGGATTGGAGTAATATTAATCAGATTAGCTATAAAATATTCAAATAACTTGAAGCATTTGAATATTTTATAAGACATTCTTCCTGCCTTTTATGTAATAATATAAAGAAGAAAATATTAGGATTTTTACTAAGCCACTTGGTATAAGTATTATAAATCCGCTATAAATAGCTTGTTTAAATCCTATAATTGTCGCTAACCAACTAACTCCCAAAGAAAAAATTATAATGTGACCAATGAGACAGCTAAAAAACACTCCTAAGAATTTGTTATTAAACTCTTTAGAAAACTTACTATTAAGTATACCCATCACAGGAGTTGCAATTAAAAATCCTATCAGATAGCCACCTGTTGTACCAAACAAAACATGTAATCCACTAGATAGTTTTGCAAATATTGGTAGCCCTGCCACGCCAATTGTAATATAAGCTAAAACCGTAGCAAAACTAAGTCGTGGGCTATAAGTAACAGCAATAATACAAATCACTACAGTTTGCATGGATATCGGCACTGGCTGGATAGGAATAACAATTTGCGACCCAGCAAAAAGAGCTGCTACCCCCATTATTACTTTAGCAATTAACAGATAGTTATTCACTATCGAGCTTGGTAAAGTTGTTTTATTCATAATTGTCATAAAAATCCTCGTCATTAAATTTATTACTAGGAATATGTAAATTGAGTAATTTCAATTTGCGGTGTAAAGCAGAACGTTCCATACCTACAAAGGTAAATAAAATTACTTTCACTAATATATATTTTAAAGAGTGTTCTTTCTACCTCTTATATAGTAGTAATATAAAGAAGAAAATATTAGCATCTTTACTAAGCCACTCGGTATAAATACTATAAATCCGCTATAAATAGCCTGTTTAACTCCTATAATTGTTGCTAACCAACTAACTCCCAAAAAGTAAATTATAAGATGCCCTATAAGACAAGTACAAAATATACTCAAATGACGTGAGTATGTTCCAGTAAATCTTTCAGAAAACTTACTGTTAAGTATACCCATCACAGGAGTTGCAATTAAAAATCCTATCAGATAACCACCTGTTGCACCAAGCAAAACATGTAATCCACTTGATAGCGCAAATATTGGTAGCCCTATCACACGAATTGTAATATAAGCTAAAACCGTAGCAAAACTAAGTCTTGGGCTATAAGTAACAGCAATAATACAAATCACTACAGTTTGCATGTTTATTACTACTGGCTGGATAGGAATAACAATTTGTGCCCCAGCAAAAAGAGCTGCTACCCCCATTATTACTTTAGCAATTAACAGATAGTTATTCACTATCGAGCTTGGTAAAGTTGTTTTATTCATAATTGTCATAAAAATCCTCGTCATTAAATTTATTACTAGGAATATGTAAATTGAGTAATTTCAATTTGCGATGTAATGCTGAACGTTCCATACCTACAAAGGCTGAGGTCTTAGAAATATTATTATTAAACCTATGCATCTGAGCAGCTAAATATTGTTTTTCAAAAACCTCCCTTGCCTCTCTTAACGGCATGATCATTATATCAACATTATCTTCCTGCTTTGCAGGACTAGAACCATTAACTAAAATTTCTGGTGGTATCATAGTTGGTTTTATCACTTGATTATTATTTGAAGATAACGGATTCATAATTAAAGTCCACTCTATTACATTACGTAATTGCCTTATATTACCTGGCCAACTATAAACTTGAAAAGCGGCAATTGTTTCATCAGAAAACTCACGTGTTTTTAAACCAGAAAACTTAGAAAGTTGCTTAACAAAATACTTCACTAATGCAGACATATCATCCTTTCTCTCATATAAAGATGGAATTTTTAGGGAAATAACGTTTAATCGATGATATAAATCCTCCAAAACTTCACCTTTACTTATTTCTTTTTGTATAGTCTTAGAAGTTGCAGCAATAAACCTTATATCTAGTTTTATTGGTTTACTTCCTGGCTTATGAAACATTTGGTCTTGCAAAAATTTAAGTAATTGTACTTGTGCCGAAATTGGTAAACCACTAATTTCATCTATGTACAAAGTGCCATTATTTGCTATTTCTAATATCGAAGGACGTCTAATATCCTGGTTATCTATTCCCTTAAATAATTCTTGATGAATACGGTCAGGATCCATACATACTGGACTAAAGATTACGAAAGATCCACTAGCCCTTTTTGATTTCTTATGAATTAACCGAGCAGCTAGTTCTTTACCACTACCAATTTTGCCTTGAATAAATACTCTACTAGTAGCTAAAGCAGCTTTTTCAATATCAGACTTAAGTTTGGCGGTAATGTGAGAGTTACCTATAAGCTCAGTTTTATTAATAACCTTTGATTTTAGATCAAGATTCTCACGCTTTAACTTAGTTGCCTCACAGGCTCTTTTTAACAAGATCACTAGCTTATCATGACTAAACGGTTTTTCTAGATAATCATAGGCCCCCATTTTGATAGCATTTACTGCAGTTTCAATAGTACCATGCCCGCTGATAACTATCACAGGCATTAGCGGGTAACGTTTTTTTACTATCTCCAGAACCCCAAGTCCATCAAGCTCGCTACCCTGCAGCCAAATATCTAAAATAATTGCTGAGGGGGTTTTTTCATGAAGTATTTTTAAAGCCTGCATGCTATTAGCAGCAGTTTTGGTAGTAAAACCCTCCTCTTTTAAAATATCTGAGACTAAATCTCTAATATCTGCTTCATCATCAACCACAAGAACATCTATAGACATCAATTTTTCCTAAAACTAATTATTGAAATTATAGGTTAATAGCTAATATAAAAGAAATCAACTAATTTTTATAACATTTTTACCACATAATCAAAACTATACAATTTTCCTATTTAAGTACATGTTTTATAAGAGAGATAGTAACAGCTCGCTTATGCACTAATGCATAATGCGTTATTGCCCCTAATAATTTTATCATTTGATCAAATTGCCTTGGCAAATTAATTAATAAATATCCAATTACACAGTCAGATACCTTAACCGATTGATCAGAAAAATACTTAAAAATTAATTTGCTCATCAATTCATCATCTGGCTGTTTTATTTCTAATCTTAAAACAGAATTGATTCTTGAGGATAAATCCTGTAATGCAAAATTATTAGCTAAACTTCCTGTAGTCATCAACAAATATTTACGATACTCACTTATTAAATTAAAACAATGGAGAGCCTTCTTTTCCTGCCAAAATTCTATATCTTCCATAATAAAAGCATTATACTTCATAACATGCTCTGTACTAAGTATATCTGAATCTTTTTTTATAAAAAATGCATTCGACAAATTTTGCCATATTTTACTAAGATATGTTTTACCAGAGGAAGGAGACCCATAAAGCAAAATTGTAAACTCATAGGGTTTACTGCCCCAAATTCTCGACCAGTTTTTTATTGAATTGTATGCGATTTGATTAGAAGGTGAATTAATAAAATTATCTAGAACATATCGATCATTACCAAATAATGGTAATACATATTGTTGGGAATCTCTCATCTTTAAGTCTTATAAAACTTACTAGATTTATAAAAATCGATAGCAGATAAAAACAAAACTTTTACTATACTGGCAATTGGTATAGCAAATAATATACCCAAGAAACCAAATATATTACCTAATGCGAGAACTGCAAATATTATCCAAAGAGGATGTAGACCGATCTTATCACCTATAATTTTCGGTGATAAAATATATCCTTCAACTATTGTGCCAACCAAATAAATAATGATTATATAAAATAAGGTACTGACCATACCAAAAGCAAAATAACTAACAATCATGGTAAGAGAAAAGGATATTAAGATGCCAACAAATGGTATAATTATTGAAAAACCAGATAAAACCCCTAACAATAATCCTAAATCTACACCAAGAATCGACAAAGAAACTCCGTAATAGATTGATAATAATAAACAAACATTTAGCTGTCCCCTTATATAAGCAGACAAGGAAGTATTAATGGCTGATAATATTTTTAGAATTTTCTTTTTACCTTTCAAAGGTAGTAAAAGGTTTATATTTTCTGACATTGTTAACCAATCTCGTAAAAAATAAAATAATATAAGTGGTATTAATAAAATCAACACAAATAAATTGATTGTTACCATAGTAACATGCCAAATATTATTAGCAAGCCCTGTGATCAACAAAAATATACCATTAACAAAGTTACTAATAGAATTTTTTATATTATCAGCAATATCTGGATCTATTGAATAAAATTTTGCCGTAATAACAGGTATTAATTCAGTTTGTAAATAATCTTTATAAGCTGGAATTTTACTAATTAGCAAAGTTGTTTGTTGATATATGATAGGCAGCAACACTACAATTACTATAGCAAAAATGCTAAAAAATAGAAAGGAAATTACTGAAACTACTATAGTTCTAGATAATTTATATCGTAACGACAGATTATCGATTATAGGCTGTAATATATATGATATTATCCCAGCTATAAAAAATGGCATCAATATATTAGAGATCAGAGTCAAAGTTACTATAATAGTGCCAACAACAATAACCCAAAAAATAGTTTTATCCAAGATGGTTCCTCTTCTTTTATAAATTACTGCAAAGTATAGCTTTTCCTTATATCATAGTCAATTGATGAGAAATTGGTGACGTTGTTACTCGTTGCTCGCATATTACATATAGGCTTTATTCCATCACTCCTAGGAGACTGTCTACATCAAAGATTTTTTTGAAGGCTAACTCTATATTTATTTTAATTAGTAATCATAACTTATCTGATAATCCGCCATTTAGGGCTTTCAGTAGTTCAGTGATCTTAGCAACAGATAGTTTGGTTATTTCCGCTACTTCCTCAATAGAACTGCCATTTTCTATCATCATTTTTATTAATTCAGCTTTACCTTCTGCTCTACCTTCTGCTCTACCTTCTTCTTTGCCTTCAGCTTTACCAATTTGGATACCTTCTTCTCTGCCTTTATCCTCAAATTTTTTGATAGTGTTAGCTTCAATAAGTATCCATTTTAGATGATCTTCATATGATTCACGTTCTTCCTCAGTGAAATTCATCACATCCAGAACTGTCAGGGCTTTTTTTAGGCTAGCATCATTCAGTTCTTTTGGTAAATTATCTTTGTTTAGCAAATCGTGTCTTGTTAAAAAGGCACTCCACATGTCAAGAGAGTTTTTTACCTTCTTTACTATGTCCGTCAGCTGTTCTTTTGGATTATTAGTGAATTTATTTAGCTCAATAGTATGCAATTCTAAATCTTTGAAATATAACAAACCACTATCTTTTTCTACTATGTGAAATACATTGTGATATTTTTTTTCATTGGGAATAGAAGTAAAATTTAATATATGAATACCAATGGCTTTCGATAAAGTAGCATAACCTGAAGAGATTTTTAATTGTTCAGTATATAATTTTGCCCAGTAATACAAGGCTCTTTTATCATAATCAGCTTCATCAGTAATTTGCATTTCAATATTAAATCTTTTGCCATCTTTTCCTTGTGCTTTAATATCTAAAATTGACAATTTATCGCTCTTGAAATTTTTTGGATTATATGGATTAAGAAGCTGCACTTCTGCCACTTGATCTTCTCTAGATACAATCGAATTGATCAGCGAAATAAGCAAATCCTTATTCTCTTCAACACCGAAGATTTTTTTAAAGGCAATATCGACTCTAGGACTAATATTTGACATAAATCTAACTCTATATTTATTTTAATTAGTAATCATAACTTATCTGATAATCCGCCACTTAGGACTTTCAGTAGTTCAGTGATCTTAGCAACAGATAGTTTGGTTATTTCCGCTACTTCCTCAATAGAACTGCCATTTTCTATCATCATTTTTATTAATTCAGCTTTACCTTCTGCTCTACCTTCAACTTTACCTTCAGCTTTACCAATTTGGATACCTTCTTCTCTGCCTTTATCCTCAAATTTTTTGATAGTGTTAGCTTCAATAAGTATCCATTTTAGATGATCTTCATATGATTCACGTTCTTCCTCAGTGAAATTCATCACATCCAGAACTGTCAGGGCTTTTTTTAGGCTAGCATCATTCAGTTCTTTTGGTAAATTATCTTTGTTTAGCAAATCGTGTCTTGTTAAAAAGGCACTCCACATGTCAAGAGAGTTTTTTACCTTCTTTACTATGTCCGTCAGCTGTTCTTTTGGATTATTAGTGAATTTATTTAGCTCAATAGTATGCAATTCTAAATCTTTGAAATATAACAAACCACTATCTTTTTCTACTATGTGAAATACATTGTGATATTTTTTTTCATTGGGAATAGAAGTAAAATTTAATATATGAATACCAATGGCTTTCGATAAAGTAGCATAACCTGAAGAGATTTTTAATTGTTCAGTATATAATTTTGCCCAGTAATACAAGGCTCTTTTATCATAATCAGCTTCATCAGTAATTTGCATTTCAATATTAAATCTTTTGCCATCTTTTCCTTGTGCTTTAATATCTAAAATTGACAATTTATCGCTCTTGAAATTTTTTGGATTATATGGATTAAGAAGCTGTACTTCTGCCACTTGATCTTCTCTAGATACAATCGAATTGATTAGCGAAATAAGCAAATCCTTATTCTCTTCAACACCGAAGATTTTTTTAAAGGCAATATCGACTCTAGGACTAATATTTGACATAAATCTAACTATATATTTATTTTTTACAAATGGTTATATCTATAAATATAGCAGATTTTTATGCTCCACTAATAGCTGTTTTCATTATTTTTGCGATATTTTATTTTTTTATTCCCTGACTCAGTACCTTACTTTACGCATGGCATTAAAAGTCACAGGGAAAACAACCTGACGCTATTAGCGAGGAGCCACTTTAGTGGCTGGAAGCAATCCAACGAATGCGTAAAGTGAGTACTTATAGTAGCAACAAAGCAAATCACCCATTTTTCGATACTTGTACTATAGCAGGTCTAAGTAACCTATCTTTTATCTTATACCCTGATTGCATAACCGCTATGACACTATCCTGATCATATTCCTCTGATACTATCTGTGAAATTGCATGGTGTATATTGTAATCAAACTTTTCCCCTAATAATGGTTCTATTGACTCTAAACCGTGTTTTTGTAGTATGCTAGTCAACTCACTTTTAGTCATTTCTACACCAGTAATAATATTAGCTAGATCACCTTCCATATTTTGTGGCTTATGCTCCAAAGCTCTAGAAAGATTATCGTTAACACTGAGCAGATCTTTAGCAAAAGAAACAATGGCATAATCTTTTGCCTCTTCAATTGATTTTTCTAGACGTTTCCTAGTATTATCAGATTCGGCTATTGTCCTTAGCAACTTATCCTGCAAAATCTCAATTTGATTTTTCAAACTAACAATTTCTTGTAAGCTATCTTGTAACATTAGAGTATCAGAAGGTTGGTTTTCTACTTCATTTAGTAATTGTTCCTCAGCATCAGTATCAATTTCTTGATTATTACTATTGTTCTTTTGTTGTTTTTCCATATTTACAGCCTTTTTTCTTGCAAAAATCTACTTTCTTAACATATAGTGTAAAGCTTTGTATTTTCAAGTCAATTTTAATTAAGTAATAAACTATGAGAGCTTTTGATAGAAAAAATAATCAATTACGTAACATTTCAATTGAACCTTCAGTTCTGCTTAGTGCTGATGGTTCGTGTCTTGTTAAGTTCGGCAATACCCATGTAATATGTAGTGCAACCTATGAAACAAATGTTCCGCCATTTCTACGAGGGCAAAATCAAGGATGGATAAGTGCTGAATATGGTATGTTGCCACGTTCAACCCACCAGCGTATGAAACGTGAATCAACTCAAGGAAAGCAGTCAGGTAGGACGCAAGAAATTCAAAGGCTAATTGGCAGATCGATGCGTACGGCAATTGATCTAAAAGCCTTAGGAGAAAGACAAATTATCATTGATTGTGATGTAATTAATGCCGATGGTGGAACTAGGACAGCAGCAATTACTGGTAGTTATATTGCACTTCATCTAGCAATTAGATCATTAATTGCTAGGAAAGTTCTTAAAACTAACCCTTTAATTAGCCAAGTAGCCGCCATTTCATGTGGTATATATAAAGGGCAGCCCATAGTTGATCTTGATTATCTAGAGGATAGCAATGCTGAAGTAGATGCCAATTTTGTTTTTGCAGGTAACGGAAATATAATAGAAATTCAAAGTACAGCTGAAAAAAACCCCTTTTCTGAAGAACAATTTTATGCTATGCTACAATTGGTAAGAAGTGTAACCTCTGATCTATTTAAGTTACAAAACCAAATATTATTAAGTGGCAAGAATTAATATTTTACCTTTTAAGGTTCAAAAACTAGTCTGACTATAAAAACAATTAATTATTAGTTGTTTACTTTTTAATAAATATACCTTAATATTTAGAATATTAATTTTTATAGACAAAGCTTTATTTATGGTAAACTTACAAATCAAACTTAACTCATTAATGATTCAAAAAAATATCAATGCAGTAGAGATAGAGAAGAAAACTGGAATAAGTAGAAATACTGTTTATAGTATTTTGTACGGTAGTTCAAAAAACCCTAGTGCTACTAATTTACAATTAATTGCCAAAGCCTTAGATGTTAATTTGGAAGCTCTTGTTGTTGATAACGAAGTAAACCTTGAGGTGCTGACTGTTGATCAGATGAAAATCTTTAGCAAATCCACTAGTGTAACTATTAATATGTTGACTGAGAAAAATTTAAACTTTTCATTTACCAATCTTACAGCACTAATAAAAGAAATATATGAATATGCTCTAAAAAAGCAGTCTGTTGATAATACATTTGTAGATTGGATGATTGAGAAATATCACAAACCTTGATTTTTTCTTTGCTGATAAATTTTATCAACGATTGGTGATTATACAGCCTTGCTGATTATCAGAGAGTTTTTTGCATATAGCTTTAGCTTGGTTTATATTTTGATAGTTACCTACTAAGACTAAATAGAAAAAACTCCCTTTATCAGATTGTATCTTTTTGATATTTATTACCGTATTATTAAGGATTCTCGCATATTTTTTTTTGATTCTTTCCCCCTCTTGGTTAGCTTCTGATTCAGATTTTACCGAAGCTATCTGAATTTTATATCCTCCTTGATTTGACTTATTTAATAACTGCGTATCATCGATCTTACGACGCGATTCAGTAACTTTTATTATATTTAGACCCGCCTTATTTGAATTAGGTTGTTGAGCTATTGGAATAGGAATTTGTTCTACTAAATTCTCTTGTTGTACAGACTCATTTTTTATTATATTAGGTAAAATTATTTCCGTTCCTTCTTCATTTTTACTTAGTTTGTGTTTCTCATACTTAACCTGATCAGTTTCTATTATACCAAATAAAATTGTATCTATAGAGTCAATATCTTCATCACTTTGTGCTGATTGTTGTCTAGTGATATTTAATGGTTTTTCCGGTTCAGGTTGTAATATTATAGGTTTGCTAATCTTTTTTTGTTGTAAGTTCTCATAAATTATATTATTGGCGTTTGGTATTACTATCCCTCCACTATCTTGTGGTTTAATTTTTGTCGGCAATTGATCATGGTAAATTGTCACTATCTGACCACTATCTTGGTTATAATTAGTATACACTAAATATGCAATGCCACTAAGTATTGAGAGAAGAATAAGAACTCGAAACAAAATGCGGTTAACCATATTTTTATAAATAACTTTATCAGACAACGTATAGCTAACCCGATCAGCATTTAGCCATAGTAAACTGGCGTCATTGCGAGGAGGTCATAAGACCGACGAAGCAATCCATATAATAAGCTTCATGGATTGCCACGTTCACGTACGTTCGCTCGCAATGACGTTTGTGAATTTGGTGTATACTCAAATCATTTGAGTATAATGCTATAGTCAATTGATGAGAAGTTGGGGACGTCGTCGCTCGCCTATTACTTATAGGCGTCGCTCCATCGCTCCTAGCCCCAAATTCTCCTGAATTGACTATAATCAGATTAGTTATACTACATTTTATTCATAGGCGTCACCCCTATAACATCAAAACCAACTTTTATAATTTTTTGAATAGATTTTGCTAAAGCAAGGCGGGCAACAGTCAACTCTATATTATCTTCAATTAAAAACCGATAATCATTATTTTCTTTGCCAAAATTCCATAAAGCATGAAATTTTGAAGCTAAATTAATCAAATAAAAAGCTATTCTGTGAGGTTCAAAATATTTTGCTGAAGTCTCTAAAATTTTTGACCATAAAGCAAGCAGTTTAATTATTTCTATTTCTTCTTCAGTAGAAAGTAAAGACAAATCATACTCTTTTTCTAAGAATTTATTATATGTTTCTGGCATAGATTCTTTAGCTTTTTCCAATATAGACATAGTTCTAACATGAGCATATTGTACGTAAAACACTGGATTATCTTTTGATTGTTCTTTTACTTTTGCTAGATCAAAGTCAAGAGTAATATCATTCTTACGGGTTAGCATTATAAATCTTATTATGTCCTTACCTACCTCGTTTGTTACATCTCGCACATTAGTAAAATTGCCGCTACGTTTCGACATTTTTACAGCAATACCATTTTCAACGAAGTTTACTAACTGGCAAATTTTAACATCAACTTTAACTTTTTCTTTACCAAGAGCCTTAACTATCGCCTCAATTCTTTTTACATAACCACAATGATCTGCCCCTAGAACATAAACTAAATGATTAAACCCACGATCTATTTTATCCTTAGCATAAGCTAAATCAGAGGCAAAATATGACCAACTACCATCTGATTTTTCTATTGGTCTATCTTGATTATCGCCAAAAGCAGTAGATTTAAACAATCTCTGAGTTCTGGAATCCCAAGGCTCATCTGCATTGCCTTTAGGTGGAGGTAACTGCCCCTCATATATTAGCCCCATTACGCTCAGCAACTGAACAACTTCCTCAATCTTACCACTATCATGCAGTGATTTCTCCGAGAAAAATACCTCGTGTTCAATATCTAGCTCCTTTAAATCCTGTTTAATTATCAGTAACATTTCTTCTATTGTAAAATCCTTAACGAGTTCATGACGTTCGTTATCCGGCATTGTTAATAATTTATCCCCAAATTTCTCTACCAACTTTTGCCCAATATCTACCAAATATTCTCCAGGATAAAGCCCTGCTGGTATCACGATATCTTCTTTTGTTAATGCTTGCTTATAGCGTAACATAACTGAGTTAGCTAAGTCATCCACTTGGGAACCAGCATCATTAAGGTAATATTCTTTGGTAACAATATAGCCAGTACTATCTAGAACCTTGGCTAAAGCATCGCCATACACAGCTCCTCTAGCATGACCAATATGCAGAGGGCCAGTTGGATTTGCAGAGACGTATTCAATATTGACCTTTTGATTATTACCAAAATTAACCTTAAAAAACTCCTCTTTATCTAGCAATATGTCATTAATAGAGTTATGCCACATATCAGCTTTAATAGTAAAATTAATAAACCCTGGACCGGCAACTTCTATAGAGGCAATATATGGTAGAGGCGTTAATATCTCCTTAAATTTAATAGCTAGTTCCTTAGGATTAATATTTTGTTTTGCCGCGATAATCATAGCTATATTGCTTGAAAGATCACCATTGAACTTATCTTTAGGAATTTCAACAGCTGCCAATTGTAACACATCATCATTATCGCATATTTTTCTGCCTGCACTAATGATATCGTTACGTAATTTATTAAATATATTCATAAATTAAATATTATTAGAATTGAAGGAATAAATATCTTGATGCTCTTGAATAGCAAACCGGTCAGTCATGCCGGCTATATAATCTGCTACTATACCAGCTTTGGATTTTGTATTCCCTGGTATAATTAATTCTTTCCAACTAAATGGTAGTAAATCAATATTATCCATATATATCTTAAATAACTCTTGTACGATTCTTTGACACTTTAAAAGCATCGAGGTCAATTTATTATGCTTATATACTTTATCATACAAGAATTGTTTAATTTTTACTATACGCTCTTTTGCTTCATCAGTAAAATCAACAAGTTGATAATCAAGATGGCGTATATCATCGGTTGTAATTATTTTCTGTTTCTGTAGATTATTATTTGTTTGTACTAGTAAATCAGCAATTAAATCGCTGATTAATTTACGTACTACTTCATATATAAGCTGAGTTGTTGTTATGTTTTTAAACTGGGACTTAATTTCAAAAGCATATTGATCAATAAATTTAATTTCCGTTAGATGATTAAAGTCAATAATTTTGGCACCAACACTATCTTCTAAATCATGAGAAATATAACTAATATCATCAGCTAACGAAGCAATTTGGGCTTCAGCTGAGGAGTAATGAGTTAAGTCAAGATTATGTTGTGAATCATACTCTACTATATATTCAGGTATATTATTTATTAAAGGACCATTATGTTTGACAATTCCTTCTAGCACTTCCCATGTCAAATTTAATCCATCATAAGCTGCATATCTTTTCTCTACTTTAGTAATAATCTTTAATGAATGAGCATTATGGGAGAATCCACCATAGTCTTGCATACACTTATTTAGAGCTACCTCTCCTGCATGACCAAAAGGAGTATGTCCAAGATCATGAGCAAGACCTATAGTTTCTGCCAAATCACTTGACAAATTAAGGGTTTTAGCAATAGAACGGGCAACCGTAGAAACTTCAATTGAGTGAGTAAGACGATTTCGATAATGATCTCCTTCATGATTAATGAAAACCTGGGTTTTATATTGCAAACGCCTGAAAGCCTTTGAATGGATTATACGATCATGATCTCGTTCAAATTCATTTCTGTAAGCTGTAGAATATTCGTTAAACAATCTTCCCCTACTATTGCTGGGGTCTACTGCATATGAAGCAAGCATATATTAACTCCTAATATTATGTTCTAGATAACCTCATCTGTCATTGCGAGGAGCTACTTTAGTAGCAACGAAGCAATCCAAAAAGCAACAAGAGATTGCTTCGTCGCCTTCGGCTTCTCGCAATGACGTTTGGGGTAGCTACTTTGTCATTGCGAGAAGCCGAAGGCGACGAAGCAATCCATAAATTGCCATTCCCTCCCACTATTGTCATTCCCGCTTCGGTGCGGAATCTAATATCCCTGCTTTCGCGGGGATGACACAAGACAGGATCACTTTGTCGTGCGATGCTACTTCTTGCTAATATTAATGGCATAATGTTAACCGGATTAGCTATATAGTCAATTGATGAGAAGTTGGTGACGTCGTCACTCGTCGCTCCTAGTCCCCAATTCTCCTGAATTAACTATAGTATAGAATCACCTACTAAGCTTTTCAAGGTTTTTAAATGAAGCTGTTGCAAAATTAGCTTTTTAGGATTATTTTAAGGGTCTTTAATAATATAATCATGTCATGTCAATAGAAATTACCGATAATGCTTTTAAAAGAGTGGGCGAGTTAATCAAATTGGAAGATAATCCCAATTTAGTTCTTAGAATAATTGTTGATGGTGGTGGATGTTCTGGGTTTGTTTATAATTACGCCCTCGTGCCAAGTAATGACATAACAAAAGATGATTGTGTTATAGAGAAAGATAATACTAAAGTGGTTATTGATGCAATATCACAGCCATTCATGGCTGATTGTATAATAGATTTTATCGAAGAGTTAGGCAGTTCCTATTTTGAAATTAGAAATCCCAATGCAAAAACTAAGTGTGGGTGTGGTAACTCTTTCTCTGTATAATAATTATGCGTTGTGAACAAAATATAGTAATTTAAATTTTGTTCACAGAACCTAGTGTTGCATAAAAAATTAACTTGCAATAATTCATAAAAAATATTATATTTCACCATATAGCAATATGGCTTTGGTATGCCTAATTTTTGCTATACAGTCTTAAAATACCAAATATAAGGAACTAATAATGCCTAAGTTAAAAACAAAATCAGCTGTAAAAAAACGCTTTAAGCTTACCGCTACTGGTAAAGTTTGTGCCACTCAAGCTGGTAAAAAACACTTCATGAGACGTCGGACAAAAGCTCAACTTCGTAACCTTAGAGGAACAACGATTCTCTGTACTCAAGATGCAAAGAACTTAAAAAAATTCTTCCTTCCATATGGAATTTAACAATTTAACCAAGGAAATAGGTGAGATATGTCACGCGTAAAATCAGGAAAAATTTCAAAAAATCGTCATAAAAAAATTCTCAAACTTGCTAAAGGTTATAGAGGGCGGTCTAATAATTGCTTTAAGGTAGCAATTGAGAAAGTTGAAAAAGCTCTACAATATGCTTATAGGGATCGTAGAAATCGTAAACGTGATTTTAGAGGGCTTTGGATACAAAGAATTAATGCAGCAGTGCGTGAGCATGATTTAGTATATTCACAATTCATGGGTGGGCTTAAAAAAGCTGCAATAGATATTGATCGTAAGGTGTTAGCTGAATTGGCAGTTAACAACCCGCAAGGTTTTGCAGATATAGTGGTTCAAGCTAAGGCTCAGTTGCAATAGGGTTTTTATAAAACTCTACTTCTGTTGGTAGTTTGTACGTTAATGCGGTTCATGCTAACATATACTTTTTATTTTATAGTGAAAATTTAATTAGGCATACGTGTTATTGTGGGGAAGCACTTTAGTGGCAATGAAGTAATTGTAAGGTTGACAAATTCACTCGTCCATATATGACAATAGTGGGTGGAAATTACAATTTATGGATTGCTTCGTCAACTTTATAGTTTCCTCGCAATGACGTCGGTTATTCTTTTGCAACTTTTAAGCTACCATGATGCCCTCTAAAACCGCTTCCTCTTCTAATTTTCGACAGTTATGGTTCCGCACTCCTCGTAATGACGTTTTTATGCTGTTTAATACTTATAGAATGAAAATTATAGGGTATAGTCAATTGATGAGAAGTTGGTGACGTCGTCACTCGTCGCTCGCCTATTACTTATAGGCGTCGCTCCATCGTTCCTAGCACCAAATTCCCCTGAATTGACTATAGTATGTTTACTGAGTCAGGGAATGAAAAAAAATAAGCAATACTGCAAAAATAATGAAACCATCTATTAGTGGAGCATAAAAATCTGCTATACTTATAGATATAACCGAATTTAGGCTAATTTAGCTATCCCAAATTCTATATTGAATATGGTCTGAACACTTAAATAAAATTGAGAAAAATAGTGAATAAAAAATTAATATTACAAAAATATAAATATGCATTATCTCTTCTAATAATAATATTATGTGTATTAAAAGGTTATTCTTATGACAAAATAAAAATAAAAAAATTTTCAAATGACTTAGTGTCACTGCAAAATAATGATAATATTCAAAATGGGAAAATATCAGTTGTTGAAAGAGTAAGTGATTATGCTTACTCTCGTATTTACTCAAATTTAAGAAAAAATCGTTTTGAATTTGATATGGTGGTTAATGATCTAAATAATAATTTTTTAACTGATGAAAGAAAAGACTATATTGAAAAGGTTTGTCTTTTCCAAATTGAAGAAGCGGTAGATAGGGTATCAATTGCCAAAGGTTACAATTGTTTATCACGTTTACAGCTTTTAAAAAAGGAAAAAGCTGAATTATATAGGGGCATAAAAAATAGCAGCTATTCTTTAGATTTATTATATAAATCAGAATATGCCCTTAATTTAGCTCATATTATTATTAAAGATCATAAGGAACAGATTTTTTCTTTTATTAAAGACTTAAAAGAAGAAGATTTACTAAAATATTTTAGTGGTTACATGCAAGATGAAGTAGCTTTTCTTAATAAGCTGATAGCATTAAATATTCCTGAATTATCAGCTAAAGCTTTTTATAGGCTTAGCATGATTAATATATTAGGTCGATCTTCTGTTTTAGAGAAAGCGAACATAGACCTTAAGACAGCCGTTGCTAACTATCAACGAGCCTTGAATTTAAGTGGAATAGATGCTAATAATGTTACTAATATTGCTCTTGTTATAAATGATAAGTATGCAGTACATGCTGCAACTACCATTGCATCAGCTTTGTTAAATTCAGACTTAGATAGCTTCTATGATTTTTATTTTATTATGGATCAGGAAGACCCTATATCTATAGAATCGCAAGAAAAACTATCATCTATGCAGGATATAAAGCCTTACAAAATAAATTTTATAAATGTTGATAATAATTTATTGCCGATAGAATTAATAAAAAGTAAATTTAAAAATTGTGATTGGCCTCTTTTAATAAGCTATAGACCATTTTTTAGTAAAATTTTGCCAAATTTAACCTCGGTATTATCGCTGGATGCTGATTTAATAGTTTTAAAAGATTTAAGCTATTTTAAAACTATTGATATGACGGATTATTTTGTGGCAGGCAGCTATGATGCCGGTAATCCTGGTCATAACGAACTTGGGTGTAATCATGCTTTACCGTATTTTTATATAAATGCCGGTGTTATGTGGTTTAATTTAGAAAATATGAGAAATAATAAAACGGAAGATTGTTTAGTAAATTCATTAAACAATACTGTATGTTCTCTTTCAATGTTTGAACAAGATATAATAAATATAGCTTTTAACGATAGAATTAACCATATTTCACATAAATGGAATCATACACCTAGTTATAGATCAAGCACAACCAATACAAATTATTATACAAAATTTATTTTACATTATTCAGGAACAAAACCTTGGGCTGGGGGTGTGGAAAAAGCACAGATAGAACAATTAGACGATATTTACAAAGAATATTGGCGTTATAGAGAATTAACGTCTTGGGGGACTCCATACTCACCTAAATAGCTTTTCTGTTAGAGTGTATATACTCAAATGATTTGAGTACAATAAGTAATTATAATAACCTAGGCTCTGTGAACAAAATTTAAATTACTAGATTTCGACTCTTTTTAGCTGCAAATTATAAGATTTTTTTGAAATAGAACTAACTATTCCGGCAAAAATCTTATTAATTTTCGCTTAAAAATACTCAAAATCTAAACAATTAAAATTTTGTTCACAGAGCCTAGGCAAATTAGCAAGATATTCTCCCTTCCAAAGCTCCTGATAAATAATAGGATCAATGTTCCCACCTGATATAAGCACTAAAACTTTCTTAGGTTTTGACTGTTTCTTTAACCAATTTACTACTCCGACCATATTTAAAGCACATGATGGTTCACAGGCAATTCGTAGCAAATGAATCAACCAAGCGGTCCAATAATATATAGAATGTTCATCAGCAAGAAAGAAATCATCGAGTTTATTTAGATAATTAAATGTACGTGGTGAAACTGCTAAAGTACGCAAACCATCTGCTACAGTACTTGGTGAATCAGTAAACCTATATATCGAACCTTGCTTAATCGATAAGAAAGCATCGTTGGCATTAAGCGGCTCTGAACCTATCAGCAAGCTAGATGGAGATAGTAATTCTTTCGCTAAATATGATCCAGAAAGCACCCCCCCACCTCCACAAGAAGCAAAAATGGCATCTGGGCTGAATCCTAGTTGTTGCAATGCTTCATAACACATTGTACCAGCCCCAGCTATACTAGAATCACTATCGGAAGGATGCAAATAGTAAAAATCATTTTCTATGTCACTCTTTGCTTTATCTTCTGCCATTTGTCTAGTTTTAGTTAGTATAACCTCTGCTCCATAATATTTTGCTGTTTGTTGTTTAATTGGAGAGGTATTTTCTGGTAAATAAATTCTTGCCTTAAGGTTAAGGGTTTTTGCTACCCAAGCAAGACCAATTCCATGATTACCTGTACTATATGCAACAACTTTATTTGGTAAACAATTTTGTTCTTGCAACTCTAATAAGTGGTTTAATACCCCTCTAACCTTGAATGCTCCGGTTTTTTGTAACGAGTCTATTTTAAAGAAAATTTTATGACCGAGCATTTTATCTAAAATTTCAGATTGAACTATTGGGGTCAAATGAAGATATTGTTTTACCCTATTGCTTGCTATTGATATGATATTGGAAGATTGAGGTGATGAAGGCATATATAAAACTAAATGTAGCTTGAAATCATAGTAAGACGGTATTATATAGCTACCATCCTCTTTAGTATATAAATTTCTTAAGGTTTTTAATATGACAAATAAAGAAAAATTACCCTTACTCGCATTAAAAGACATGGTGATATTTCCAGCTATGATCGCTCCTGTATTTGTCGGTAGGTCAAAGTCTCTAAAAGCTTTGTTTAATACTAAAATTATAGATAATAATAGATATATATTATTAGTATTACAAAAACAACAAGATCAAGATACTCCAGATATTCAAGATCTTCATTCTACAGGAGTAATTGCTAAAATTATACAAACAGTAAGGTTACAGAATAATGCCAAAATTCTAGTTGAAGCAATCAATAAGGTTACCCTACATAACATCACTAATAAAGAAATATTTGAAGCTGAATATAGCATACTACATGATGAAGAGGTAATTGATGTAGAATCTTTAAAAGTTTCCACAGCAAATGTTATCGAGTTATTTACAAAATATACTAAGACTCATAAAAAAATTAATCCAGAAATAATAGAAACGATAACTGGTGAAATAGCAAAAAATCCAACAGATTTTAGTTATGTCACTAATGTACTAGCTTCTTATTTGACTGTACCATTAATAATAAAACAAACTTTGTTAGAGGAGACCAAACCTCAATCACGAATTAAAACTATAATAGATACATTAACATCTAGTATGGCTCAAATAGATGCAGAGCAAGCTTTACAATTGCGAGTAAAAAAACAAATTGAGAAAACTCAGCGTGATTATTACTTGCACGAACAAATGAAAGCTATACAAAAAGAACTCGAACATGATAAATCTGATTTCTCTGATATAGAAAAAAAGATTAAAACCTTAAAACTTTCAAAAGAAGCAAAAGAAAAAGCTGAAGCAGAACTGAAAAAGCTAAAGCTTATGAATCAAATGTCAGGTGAATCATCAGTTGTCCGTAATTACCTTGATACATTATTAGCCATGCCATGGGGGAAATTTGATAATAATAAAACTGATATAAATAAAACTAGAGAAATTTTGGATCGTGATCACTTTGGTCTTGAGAAAGTCAAAGAGCGTGTTATTGAATATTTAGCAGTGTTACAACGTTCTAAAAAAATTAAAGGACCTATATTATGCTTAATCGGTCCGCCAGGAGTTGGGAAAACCTCATTGGTCAAATCCATTGCTGAAGCAATAGATAGGAAATATACTAAATTTGCTCTTGGCGGTATTAGAGATGAATCGGAAATTAGGGGACATCGAAAAACATATCTTGGTTCTATGCCAGGAAAAATTATGAATTTAATAAAAAAAGTTAAAACTAATAACCCCATTATGTTATTAGATGAAATTGATAAAATGGGTTCTGATTTTCGAGGTGATCCGGCTTCTGCTTTACTTGAAGTCTTAGACCCTGAACAAAACAGTAATTTCGTTGATCATTATTTAGAAGTAGAATATGATCTGTCAGAGATAATGTTTATTGCAACAGCTAATTCTTATAATCTGCCCAGAGCTCTACTTGATCGTATGGAGATCATTAACATTTCTGGTTATGTTGAAGAAGAAAAATTACAAATTGCCAAAAACTACTTAATACCAAAGCAATTGAAAATGCATGAAATAAAGAAAAATGAACTCACTATTGATGATGGAGCAATTTTAGAATTAATTAGATATTACACCAAAGAATCAGGAGTAAGATCGCTTGAGAGAGAAATTGGCTCTGTTACAAGAAAAGTATTGCAAAGAATTTTGAGTAACAAAAAAATAAAAAGCATATCAATATCATCTGCCAATCTTGAAGAATATTTAGGAGTTAGGAAATATAATTTTGGTCTAGCTGAAAAAGAAGATCAAATAGGTAGTACTACGGGACTTGCTTATACAGAAGTTGGCGGAGAATTACTTACCATCGAAGCCTTGTCATTCCGTGGCAAAGGAGATATTAAAACTACTGGTAAACTTGGGGATGTAATGAAAGAATCTGCTCAAGCAGCCTATAGCTGTTTTCGTTCTAGAGCTAGTAGTTTTGGATTAAAGTATGAAGATTATAAAGATCTTGATATCCATTTGCACGTACCGGCTGGAGCGATTCCAAAAGATGGTCCATCTGCTGGATGTGCAATATTTACCACTATTGTTTCACTTATGACCAAAATACCGGTAAACAGAACTGTAGCAATGACTGGAGAAATTACCCTAAGGGGGACAGTATTACCAATTGGGGGACTAAAAGAAAAATTATTAGCCGCTAGCCGAGGTGGTATACAAACGGTGATAATACCTCAAGATAACGTTAAAGACTTAGAAGATATTCCACCGAATATAAAAAATAGTTTAGAAATTTTATCAGTATCAACTGTAGATGAAGTGCTAAAATTAGCTTTGGTCAATAATAATTTTACAGTTACTAACTAGGCTCTGTGAACAAAATTTTAATTGTTTAGATTTTGAGTATTTTTAAGCGAAAATTAATAAGATTTTTGCCGGAATAGTTAGTTCTATTTCAAAAAAATCTTATAATTTGCAGCTAAAAAGAGTCGAAATCTAGTAATTTAAATTTTGTTCACAGAGCCTAGGATCTTATATCACATTTTCAAGATATAAGAACCTAAAAATCGATCTGATGCCAGTGGAAACTTTTGCCATATATTACAGTAGTGGAGAGATATTCATCATAAGAAAATAGCAAAAAAACTGTGAATGCTTACCTTTTTCTGTAGTTTTATCCACTTTTTTCATTAGGTTCCCTGACATCTTGCCAAATTCTATTTTTAGAAATATAAAAGAAAATTGTAAAAATTACTAAAAATATCATTACCTTTAAACCCATAGATTTACGGTTTTCCATTTCAGGTTCAGCAGCCCATTGTAAAAATACGGTAACATCCATAGCCATTTGTTCTGCCGATGAGTTTGTTCCGTCTATATATTGTACTTGTCCATCTGTCAGTGGAGCTGGCATGGCAATTTGACTATGCGGAAAGTATGGATTGTAACTTAATCCTGGCATTAATTTAAAATTCTCAGGAGGATTAGTATAACCAGTAAGTATAGAATATACATAATTTGCCCCATCAGGTCTTGCTTTAACGATCAATGATAAATCAGGTGGGTCTGCCCCGTTATTGGCTGCTCTTGCTGCTTGTTCGTTAGAGTAGGGGCGAACAAATGAATCAGATGGTAGAGCTGGTCTTTCAAACATTTCTCCTGCATCATTGGGTCCATCTTGCACCGTATAATTTTTGGCTATTTCTTTAATTTCTTCATCTGAAAATCCTATATCTTTAAGATTACGATAATATAAATTATAAAGACCATGACACACACTACATACTTCTTTATAGACTTGAAAGCCACGTTGTGCAGCTTTTCTATCAACGCTATCAAAAATTCCGTCAAATGACCAAGTAATCTTTTTTGTAGGTAATGCTTCGTTGGCAGTGATAGTATTGGATACTAACAAAATTAACAAACACAGGTAAAATTTGATATAAGAGGTAATTTTATTATCTTTCATATAGAATCCGGTAATGGCAAAGTTTTCTCATACTTGCTAATTAGTGGTACTGCAACGAGAAAATGAAAGAAATAGTAAGTAGCAGCAAATCTACTTAAGGTAATATAAGGGTCTTCGGCTGGTTTTCCTCCAAGATATCCAAGTACCAAACAATCAGCTATGAACAGCCAAAAAGCTATACGGAACATTGGTCGATAATTGGCACTTCTAACTTTTGAGCTGTCAAGCCAAGGTAAAACAAATAATAACAAAATACTAGAAAACATTAATATTACCCCACCTAGCTTTGACGGTATTGCCCGTAAAATAGCATAAAATGGCAAAAAATACCATTCTGGAACTATATGAGTTGGCGTAACCAAAGGATTAGCTGGTACGTAATTGTCAGGATGTCCTAAATAATTTGGTTTGAAAAAGACAAAAAAAGCAAATATTAGAAAATAAACACCAAATCCAACAAAATCTTTTACAGTATAATATGGATGGAAAGGAATAGTATCTTTAGGGGATTTAACATCGATACCCTTGGGGTTATTTGAACCATGAACATGTAGGGCTACTAAATGAAGTAAGACTAAAGCTACTATAATAAAAGGCAATAAATAATGTAAAGCAAAGAATCTGTTAAGTGTAGGGTTATCAACTGAAAAACCTCCCCAAAGCCAGGTAACTATCGATTTGCCAATGATAGGTATAGCTGAAAATAAATTGGTGATTACAGTTGCTCCCCAGTAGCTCATTTGTCCCCAAGGCAGTATATATCCCATAAAGGCAGTAGCCATCATGATAAGAAAAATTATTATGCCTATATGCCATAATAACTCTCTAGGTTTTTTGTACGAGCCATAATATAACCCTCTACAGATATGTAGATAAACGACAACAAAAAACATTGATGCCCCAACTGAGTGTATATAACGTATTAGCCAGCCATAATTGACGTTACGCATAATTTTTTCAACACTCTCGAAGGCGTAATCGACGTGAGGGGTATAATGCATAGCCAAAATAATGCCAGTGATTATCTGAATTACTAAGGCAATACCAGCTATTGACCCTAAGTTCCATAGGTAACTCAAATTTTTGGGTGTTCGGTATTCGCCTAGATGTTTAAAGAACGAGAAAATAGGGAGTCGGTAGTCGATCCATTCTATGATCGGATTGGATTTGTTTGGATTGGATTCCTCAGGATAATTACTTTCATTCATAAATAATTATCCGATTTTAATTTTTGTATCGGAAATAAATTCATATGGTGGAACAGCCAAATTTGAAGGGGCTGGTCCTTTGCGAACCCGACCAGATGAATCATACTGAGAGCCATGGCATGGGCAAAACCAACCGTTATAATCGCCTTGGTTTGCAAGTGGTACGCAACCCAAATGTGTACAAATGCCTATAGTCACCAACCACTTATCATGCCCAGATTTAACTCTATCTTGGTCAAGCTCAGGATCCATTAGCTCGGCGAGATTTACATTTCTTGCTTCAGCAATTTTTTCTGGAGTTCTATTAGTAATAAAAACCGGCTTGCCTTGCCATTTAACAGTAACAGTTCGCCCTGGTTGGATTTGAGATAAATCCACTTCTATTGAAGATAGGGCAAGAACATCTGCTGAAGGGTTAAATGAATTAACAAGAGGATAGGTGGCACACGCTGCTCCAACCACAACCATACTGCTAGCAGTTAAGGTTATAAAATCTCTACGAGTTGCTTTATCATAACAATTAGTATTTGACATAAACTGATTCAGTATAATTTATAGATATCTACGTAATATGTTACTATAAAAGTAATAAAAAATCAAGGATAGCTTAAGATTAAAGCATTATATACTTTATTAGTGAGCGTTCACGGAAAAAAGCTAAAGTACAAGACGTAATTGCGAGGAGGATTAAGCCTAGTGCCACGACCATTACATGGTCTCGCAATGACAGTTTTTAGCCATTGCATCATTGCTAGGAGCTACTTTAGTAGCATTGATGCAATCCAAAAAGTGTTCAGAAATGGATTCAATTATGTTACAATATCACCAAACTCATCCCTTAAAAAAGATAGTTTGTCCAAAGCTTGCCATTTTTGAGTAAATGTATCTTTAATCTTATTTGAAATCTCTAAAGTTTTATTTCTATCTAACGGAATAGGTATTAAAAGTTCCTTCCATCTATCTCCTATATTTGGTAGAGTTGTGTCTATGAATATTTTGTTATATAGCTGTTTTTGTGTAATTGAATGAGACATAGCAAATAGAAAATAATACGATGTAATATTGTAAATGTTATGTTGATTAATAATTCTAAAAGTTGTAATTTCATTGGTTAATAAAACATTCGTATCAAATTTTGAAATCATTGCAACAGATCCTATCCTATAACTTCCTCTACGAACAAAGACTACATCCTCTTGTCGCAAAGACAAACCATTCTTACCTTTGATTTTATGATATATATGTTCTGGTACTAATGCAGTTGGGTTCTTGTAAATTTCCCAATTAATTATATCAGCCACTCTAACATAAGGTACTGTTCCAGTCCCTTTATACTCGCTTGGCGGTGAACCGTGTCCGTTAAATGCTTGTAAAATATTTTGCTTTAATAATTCGTTAATTGTAATAAGTTTAAATTTTTGATTATTAGCTATCTCTTTTATTTCTTCTTCTTTTTTTTTCCAGTAATAGCGTGGTACATAAACGTTATTGGTGATATCAGAACTTGAAGTTATAAAGGTATTTTTATTGAATTTTTTAGATAACAACTCATTTCTTATGGTTTCTGTATCGTCCCAAATTTCTTTTGTAAATACCTCATTTGTATATCGTACCTATAAATTAATCTTCCAGTATGATCATGCCCCATTTCTTCTGCAACAGCCATAATAATATCACTATTTTGTCTTTTGCCTTTTTCTAATACTAATAAACAAGTTTTCGCATTACAATAAGGTCTAAAAGTATTATGAGGTAGGTCTATAACTGCAATAATATTATTTTTTTTAACTAAAAAATCTAGAACGTGTTTTTTAGAAGGGGCGTGAAGGTAAGTCTCTGGTAAGACTATTGCAAGTTTACCTCCATCTTTTAATAATTGCAAACATCTTTCTATAAATAACTCTTGAGGTTCAGTTTCTTTTACTTTATTAGTTCTTATAAAAGAATTACCTTCTTTTTTATATTGATGCCCTAATTCAAAATATTTACAGTCTTCTTTTAGAATCTTGATTTTGCTACCAAATGGAGGATTTGTAACAACAAAATCAAAAGTGTTTAGTTCAATTTCACCGTCTTTTTGAGTTGTAATTAATTCTTTTGTTTTTACCTGGAATTCATGAATTGGAGGCAATGTATTTTCTTGAACAATTTTACTCTTACCATCACCTATAATTGTCATATATGCTTTGCATATCTTAACTAAATCTATTTCTTTCTCTAATCCATAAAAACACTTTTCGGCTATTTGCTTTTTTAACCTATTTATATCTGTTGAATTTTTATATGTTCGATCATGATCCATTTTTTTCCAAACATGTTCAAGTGCATATATTAAAAAACCACCACTACCACAAGCAGGGTCTATAATGGTCTGATTTGGGGATGGATCTAAAATTTGCACTGCAAGCTTTACAATTTCTCTAGGTGTAAAAAATTCACCTTTTTCACCAACTAATTTACTTTCTGCAAAAGTTTCAAAAGCCTCCCCTACTATATCTTTTTCAGTTTTTAGTAATGCGATTTGCTCTAGTTCCCCAACTACATAAACAATTGATTTTGCATCAAGTGTTATTTCTTCATTTGTAATAAAAATTCCATCATCTTCTAATTCTTCTTTTACTTTTATAAACAATTTTTGTATTCGTTTTTTAACTTTACCATATTGTGCTATTTTAATTTCTTCATTTTCACTTTTATCATTATTGATTGTCTCCATTTCTTCTGTTGTTATTCTAAAATTTGGCAAACTATTAAGTTCATATTTCTCATCAATAATCTTACAAAAGATTAGTTTAATCATTTCGCTTCCAAGCTTTTCTTTCCTACTAATATTTGTATTAGAATATAAAGTATTTAGTATACGCCTAAAAACAGGTTTTAGATTTTTAACAGGTTTTAGTTTATCTTTTGTTATATTACCTATTGCTTCTATCGTTTCTCCTTTTTTCGGTATATTAAATAGACAATCTTTCTTTACTTCTCCTTTAGAATTTTTATATAAATATTCAATTTCTTCTCCATTAGTCCAAACTCCAAACAAAGCAGAAGTAGCTTGCATATAACTCGTCAGTTGTTCTAAACCATCTTTTCTACTTTTCTTTTTAACCTCAACAATACCAAGTATATCGCTATATTGATTTCTATTTTTTGATTTATCTTTGTATATTACAATATCTGCTTTTTTTACAGCACTACCCATTTGTATTGAAACTTCAATATCTAATTGCTCTTTGTCATAAAAATAGTCGTCATACAATATCTTTTCATATTCTTGTCGTACTTTTTCTTCAGGCTTTTTTAAATCTACAGCTTTGTTTGTTGCAAAATCATTAATGTATCCATCCTTTAACATACTAATTTTTATTGATTACCCTAACTTATACTTATATTATTCTCATTTGCCATCAGTTGATTTACCATCGCTATCGTTAGAATTGTCAGGAGAGTCATAAGGATTGCGGTAAGGGAGCATTTCCGGTACAGTTCCATCTTTAGGCAATAACTTCTTTAATCCGTCTTCTAAAGCTTTCTCACCGGTTTCTTCTCTAACCTCATATTTTGGTGGATCTCCTAAACATTTCCAAAAATTGGTTAAACTTTCAAAGTTGGGACCTAATTTTGGAGTACAGTGTTGAGCAATTGATTTTGACGTATCAAGAATTTCAGTGGTAGCAGTTGTTATATAGCTGATAAGTCCAATTTGTTCGAGTCCTTTAGCTACCCAAAATAATATTACCAGAGAAGCAACAGCTATCATAACGTACCATTTGGCTATGATAGTCCACAAAAACATTCCCATAGGGTTAGCTGCTATTAGTCTTCTTAAAGCTTGCCACATATATATAATTACCGAAAAATAGTTAAAAAATCTACGAGTAGAAATTACATGAATTGTAAAAAAATAACAATTTTTTTATTAGTGCAAGGGTCAGTATAGTGTATAATTAAAATTAAATGTTGTAAATATTCTTAATTAGATAGGATGAGAGATAAAATATTATTGGTACAAGGAGCATATTGATACCAATCATAACAAAAATTAGATTGATATTATCAAAATTTTGTAAAACAAGACCGCTAAGTATGATGTTGGGTATTAGTAGCGGCATGATTAATATTGCTAACAGATTAGTATTTGACCTAAAATAGCTTTGAACAGCTCCAATTAAAACTAATAGGCTACTGGACAAAATTAATAATAGAGTTAGATTGATCAAAAGATAGCTTACTATTAGCATGTCAAGATCGAAGATAATATAAATTATTGGTATATTTAATAAAGCACTGGTGAGGGAACTAAAAATTATGGTAATTAATTTAGCGGCAATAATTTCACTCTCATTGAAGCTAGATAATAGTAACTCTAAACTTCCGTCCTCGACATCTTGCTGAAATATTAGACTAGAAAAGCCAATTAGAGCTATCGGTAAAACAATTATTGAAAAAATAATTCCAAATTTTTTAATATCTGTTTGGTCATTAATTAAAGCAGTACTGAAAATACAAAATAAAAAGAATATAAATAGATATTTACTAAGATTATTAATACGATTTTGAATTAAATATTCCCATTTGATCAGTTGTATTAGTTTATGCATATAACTATAGTAGAATTGATTGATGAGAAGTTGGTGACGTCGTCACTTATCAGACTTAGTGTCATCCCTGCTTCAGTGCGGGATCTTAGATTCCCGCCTACGCGGGAATGACAATAGTGGGCGGGAATGACAATTTACAATTACCCCTACTACCCAATTCTCCTAAATTAACTATAGCTTCTTTTAAAGTAGACAAAAATAATTCCCTATTACGATCTAGAAAATATTGTTCTAAAGCAGCATTCACATACTCCGTAACTTCTGCCTTGTTTTGTAATTGTTCTCTTAAGTAATTGGTAAATTTTTCCATATAATTATTCTCTAATATTACTTGCAGTAATAATAGAATATATCAAACACATAACCGATGCAACACAAAGTCCAACACCAATCTCAATGGTAAAAATACCAATATGTTGAGCTAGCAATTTATCATCTGCCAAAGAATAATAGTTTAAATAATTATCGTCAAATAATATTGATACCATACCGGTTAAGGCATAGATCAATACTCCGATAGTAGCCATACCAACTAGTAAATCAGTAGAGAAATATTGCCGTAATTTAAATTGACCATGAACTAAATCAAAACCAATTATCGTAGAAGCAAATATAGTACCAGCCTGGAATCCACCCCCTGGTGATGCATCACCATTAATTTGAATATATAGACCGTATAAAAATATATAGGGTAAGATAAAAAGAGTAATATATTTTATAATAACAAAATTTTTAAGCATCTTTAGTATTTTTTTGTGAGAATAGTAATAATACCGATATTCCAGCAATTAAAATGACGGCAGTTTCTCCAAGAGTATCATACCCTCTATAGCTAGCTAATAGGGCTGCAACAAAAGATGGAATGCCAATGTCACTTTTAGTATGTTCAATATAATATTTGGTTAGATGGTTTTGCAATGGAGAATCTATCGCTCCATATTCTAATAAATCAATCCCTGCGAAGGCGAGTACTACTATAAAAATTATGCATATAATTGATGAACTTATTACTCGTGTTGGTTTAAGATTGTCGTTTTGTACGGCTGGCAATTTGCTTAGAAATCCTAAAAATACACAGCTAGATAAACAAGCACCAAGAGCGACTTCAGTCATTGCTACGTCGGGAGCATCCATCAGTAGATAAGATAAACCAATAAGTAAGCTAAACATAGAGTTTATTATTACTGTTTCTAATAAAGAGTTACAAAATATCAGCTTAATTGATACGACAACAAGTAATATCAAGATTCCCACAAGCAACCAGCTAGCTAGTTGGAAATTTATTATGTCTGGTATAACAAATAAGCGATCAATCATTTTAATTCTTTTGAGTTATTTGGGCTTAATAGGGAAGCCTTGCCAATTGCATGAGTAGATACCGGATTTAATATTAAAATCAATATAGCTGCAAAAACTAATTTAAAAGAGCTAGTAAAATCATGTTGTAAAAAAGCAAGCCCAACAAGTGATAAAGGTACTCCACAACATTCAATTACACTGGCAGCATGAATTTTTGTATAAAAGTCAGGAAATCGAAAAAGCCCAACAATGCCGGAAAATATTGCTATAATTCCAAGTAGGGTTAATCCATAACCAATAACAAATATCATAAATATCCTCAGAAATTAAATCTTTAACTAGCCAGGGTTAGCTATTCTCCTTGAGCAAGCGAATACCCTGCTTTCCCATCAAATTCAAAGAGATTCTCAATTTTAATAAAATCTATTTCTGCCTTGCTTAAAGATTCAAGTAAATGGGCTATAGATAAATGGGTTATTCTTTCTCCATCCTTCCTTGCCATAAAGCGACAACACCAATGATCAGATAATAATTCAAATCTCTCATCTCTGGGCCATAATTTAAGTCCCATGGAAGATACGGTTTTTAATTCTAAGTCACCTAAACTGATAGTTTGAATTTTTTCTGCTACCTCATGGGCAGTCAATGCCACCATCTGTATGAATACATCACTACCTACCAATTCTTTAACTTCTTTATTATTAATCGAATATATCTGTTCAATAGTTTGTTGTTGAGCAACTACTGAGGAATATGCGGCTGCTTTGAGGGTAGAAGGTTCAGTACCTAGCCTTTTCACTACTTCATCGGCAAATTCCGTAGTACCAACTTTTCTGCTAGATATTTTGTCATTGTAGATATCTCCAGTATGAACCCCATCCTCAATGGTTTTTTTCCAGGCATTTTCTATTAATGCAGCAATATCATGTTGTCCGATGTGAACTAGCATCATAATTGCGGCGTTAAGCAAACCAGAAGGATTAGCTATATTACGACCGGCAATATCCGGGGCAGAGCCATGTACAGCTTCAAATAAAGCATAATTCTGCCCTATATTAGCAGAGCCAGCGAGTCCTACTGAACCAGAAATTTCTGCAGATACGTCAGATATAATATCACCATACAGATTTGAAGTTACAATGACATCAAATAATTCTGGCTGGGCTGCTAGCCTGGCAGTACCGATATCTATAAGATAATAGTCACCTTGAATCTGCTTATATTCATTAGCAATTTCCTCAAAAACCTTATGAAAAATCCCGTCAGACATTTTCATAATATTATCTTTACTGAAACATGTGACCTTTTTACGATTATTTTTTATTGCATACTCAAAGGCATATCTAATAATTCTTTCGCTACCAACTCGGCTGATTAGCTTAAGAGACTCATAAACATTGTGAGTTTGGCGATATTCAATTCCTGCATATAAATCTTCAACATTTTCCCGTACTATCACTACGTTTAGATGTGGATGTAGTGTTTTAACAAAAGGAGCATAAGAAATAGCAGGGCGAACATTAGCATAAAGAGATAGGGCTTTTCTAAGAGTTACATTTAAGCTTTTATACCCGCCGCCTAGAGGGGTGGTAATAGGTGCCTTTAGAAGTATCTTAGTTCTTGCCAATGATTGCCAAGTATCTTGTGCTATCCCTGAAGTATAATGCTTCTGGTATAATTTTTCTCCTACTTCCACTACTTCTATACGTATTCTAGCAGAAGCTTCCTTTAAAATATATAATACCGCTTGCATGATTTCTGGACCTATACCATCACCATAAGCCACTGTAATAGGCTTGAATTCTTTCATTATAGCCTCTATCAAATTAGATTAACATTCATTCGTATCAAACTGACGTCATTGCGAGGAGGCGTTAGCCTACTAAGCAATCCATAAAAATTAATATAATATGGATTGCCGCGTCGCCGCAAAGCGGCTCTGAGCCATGACGCTTGAGATGCATATACCTATACTAGTTATATTATTCGTATTTAATTATAACATGTTTTAATTGATTATTTAGCTCCACTATCACTTCTTGGGTAATATTTAAGGTATTTTTAGCAAATAAAATTTGAGTACTAGGTATAACCAAATCAAGATTATATTTTTCTGCTAAATCATTTATAATTTTTATAGTTGTTTCGTGTACCTTGCCTAAACCTTCAGAATGAGCCTGTTCAAGACGTACTTTCCTATCTTGTATTTCTTTTTGTACTATGTTTACTTTTTTGTTAAAAGCATCAACTTCTTGTTCAAAGGCTGATTCACTTAAAGAGTTACGTTTTTCCATTAATAGATTATCTATTCCTTTAAGTTCTACATCCTTCTTTGATAAATCTTGTCGAATTTTTTTACCTATCTGCTCTACAGCCTTTCTTATAGACTGGATTGCTACAGAATGTTCTATAATAGAATGTATATCTACAATAGCAACTCTTGCAGCAAATCTGTTGTCAATATGGCTATTGCCTCTATGACTACGGATCATAAGGCTGCTATCAACATTTGTATTAGACGCATGAGTAGTTGAATAGTAGTTAATTACTAAACAGCTTATTATTGTTAACCAAATATAATGTTTCATATCTTTAATTGTGAGCGTTCACGGTTTTTTTGCTATTTTCTTATGACGAATAAAAAATCTGCTCGCCAAGCGTCTATTAGCGAGGAGCCGCTTTGTAGCAACGCAGCATCCATATTATATGAATTTTTATGGATTGCTTAGTAGGCTAACGCCTCCTCGCAATGACGGTAGTGCATCGATAAATACTAATTGCGTCTATAGCTTTTTCCGTATTAAAAATGCGTAGAAAACTTTAGATGGAAAGTTTGCTTATCATCATAAGGTTTCTTCTTAATTGGCCAAGCCCAGTCCATTCTGATAGGGGCAAGGCGAGTGACCCATATAAAACCTACCCCAACAGAAGCACGAAGCGATCTATCATTATAAAAACTATTAGCTCTATAAGCACTTTTAGAATTTAGTCCTACACCCCACAGACTACCAACATCCATAAAAACAGCACCAGTTACATTAAAATCTTCTGGTAAACCAGTTGGGAAGTTAAGTTCTGTTGAAACGGTATAATATTTTTCTCCACCAAGTCCTTCATTTGTTGCTTTTTCTCTAGGACCTATTCCACTGGGAGCAAATCCTCTAAGGCTATAATCACCCAAATTAAAGCGATCAGAAATTCTGACAGTTTTTCCTCCTATGCCCCTAATATCACCAACACTACTTGAAAGTTTTACAGTGAGTTTATTATTAATAAAAGATTTAAAATACTTACCGTCTAGTTCATGTTTTAAATATCTGTTATTTCCCCCAACACCAGCAAATTCTTGGGTACCGCTGATAATGTAACCATTTTTAGGAACAATCCTACTATCAAGTTGATCATAAGTGATAGTATGCCCAATGGCAGATGTTACGAATTTTCCCATTTGTTCATTTAAGAATATAGAACCCGAATTGCCTGGAGAGCTTAATATTTCTCTTTTAATAGTATGGTCAATTTCATGACTTAAATCTTCTGCAATATCATAACCAAGAGAGGTTTTGAGTCCTATAGATTTTAACGTATAATTTTGATCTCCTTGTGAAAGAAATGAAGTGCCTCGACCACTATGATTCTTGAAAGCATTGAAACCTAGTGATAAGTCTTTATCGAGAAAATGAGGTTCAGTTATGCCGCCGTAGTAACTAATACTTTTCTTTCCTACTTGTACTCCAGCATTTAACAATTTCCCGGTACCAATTAAGTTGCGTTCTAAGAATGATACACGTCCGAATAATCCACCTGCTGTGTTATAGCCAGCATCAAAACTAATTGATGATGTTGATTTTTCCTCAACATCAATATTAATATCATATTTGTCTTTTCGTGTAGTTGGTGTGATGCTAATAAATATTTTTTCGAAATAATCTAAATTACGTAAATTTCGATCACCTTTCTCGATATAAGAACGATTAAATATATCCCCTTCAGAAATCTTAAATTCTCGCCTAATAACTTTATCTTCAGTTTTGAGATTATTAGTAATATTAATTTGATTAATATACACTTTATCTGCCTTATCTATAACAAATTTAACGTCAACCGTATAATCCGGATTTTTGCTGCTTGTATCAGGGTAAACACTAATTCCTGGATAACCTTGACTGGCAAAATATGCAGTTAGTTTATTGGTTATTTTATTTAAACGATTAATATTGAATGTTTCGCCGGAGGTAACATTAATATATTTTTTAATTTCATTTAGATCAATGTTAGGTAATTTATTGTCAATAGTAATATTGCCAAAATTATATTTTGCTCCCTCTTCAATGGAGTAAGTAATGGTAAAATATTCCTTGGTTGGATTCAGTTCTGCTGTAACAGAAATAACGCGAAAATCGGCAAATCCTACTGATTGATAAAATTCCTTTAGTAATTCTTTATCATACTCCAAACGGTCTGGATCGTAGGTATCATTAGTTTCTAAAAAACTAAACCATTTCGATTGTTTGGTTAGGATAACAGATTGCAGTTCATTAGTACGATAATTATTATTTCCTTGGAAATAAATTTGTTTAACTGTTGTTTTAGGTCCTTCTGCAATATCAAAAGTAACTCTTACTCGATCATTCTCAAGCTTTTCGATTTGTGGGGTGACAGTTGTCGAATAACGACCGGAACGTTTGTACATCTCCTTAATCTTTTCGACATCCAGTTGGATTTTAGCCCGACTCATTGATTCGCCAGACATGGTAATTGTTTCCTTCGATAATACAGAGGTTTTGAGTTTAGAATTACCTTTGAATATTACCTTAGCAATAAAAGGAGTTTCTGAGACAGTAACTATTAAATTGCCACCACTTACTAGTCTAATAGTTATATTCTCAAATAAAGATGTTGCGTAAAGATTTTTGATTGCCTCATTTTCTCTTGACGAACTATATTCTTCTCCAACTCGAAGTTTTAAGTAATTTTCAATAGTTGAGGTTTCAATCCTTTTGTTACCTTGAATAGTTATTTTTTTAACATACTCAGCTGATAAAGCGGAGATATTATATAAAATAGTTGTTGCCAAAATAGCTAGTTTAATAGTTGATTTGACGTTTGTTTTCACAAGAACCTTCTTTAATAAATATTTTGATTTTATAGCTAACTCGATTAGTTATTTAGTATTGGCGTCATTGCGAGAAGCCGCTTTACGGCAACGAAGCAATCAATGGATTGCTTCGTCGGCTAATGCCTCCTCGCAATGACTCCTGGGATGTCTAAAACTTATTCGGGTTAACTTAATCATTTAAAAACTAAGTTTTTTATATCATTTGACAGAGAAATTACAATAAGAAAAATAATTATCCCTATACCTAATCTTAGTATAACATTTTTTATTGCCCCACTAAGTGTTTTACCAAAAATTATTTGATATATTATAAATGCTAAATGTCCACCATCCAGAACTGGAATTGGTAGCAAATTAAGTAAACCTAGATTAATTGATATCATGGCAACAAATAGGGCAAAGCTTGCTACTCCTTGTTCTAAAGATTTTTCTGATTCTTTGGCAATGGTAATTGGTCCACCAATTTCATTTAATGATCTTGTCCCCATTAGCATTTGTCCAAAATGTCCTAAAATTAAATTTGAGATATAAATAACGTCTACAGATCCTTGATAGATACTTTGAAAAATATTCATTTTAATATAAATAGGCTCATTTTTAGCAATAATTCCTATATAAGGTCTTTTTAGATTAGGATGATTATCTAGTTTTTTCTCTACCGGAATTATAGAAATATCTATAACCTCACCATTTCTGTCAACTAAAAGATGGAGAGGCTTGATTCCATTGGTTAATAGGTTGTTTTGTAAATCGACGATACTGTTAATTTTATTATTATTCACTATAATAATTTTATCGTCTTTTGCAAGTCCAGCTAGCTCTGCAGGGGAATTAGCTACCACTTCACCAATTATTGGTGGTATCTCTATTTGACCGTGGGAAAAATAAATAGTTGTGAATATTAGAATGGCTAACAAGTAATTAGCTATAGGTCCAGCGGCTATAATTAAGAATTGGGCATAGAGGGGCTTGCTAAGAAAGGCGTAATGTGCCGGATTCGGATGCTCTACTTCTGCTGGTAATTTGGACAATGATGCGGTACTCGAATCCTCACGTACGCTAGAGTACGCTGCGGTTCGAGGTGAAGCGTCTCCTTCAAATTCCTCAGCATAAGCGAGTTTCCGAAGAGGTCTATTATTTTTACAAGATTTGGGTTTTTCAAATGTTGCAGAGTCAAATCCATAAATTTTAACGTAACCACCGAAGGGTATGGTGCAAATTTTCCATTTTACGCCATCTTTGTCTATTTTAGAGAATAGTTCCTTGCCAAAACCTATCGAGAACTCCTCAACCTTTACCCCAAACATTTTAGCTACGTAATAATGACCAAACTCATGAACAAATACTAATAGGCTGATGGTTAGAATAAATCCAAATATTGATAACATACAACTCATTATTTTTTTAAGAGGTTTACTAAGTTATACTTTTTTGCTATAGCTATAGTCAATTGATGAGAAGTTGGGAACGTTGTCACTCATAAGCGTCAGTTTAAGAAAACAATAATTGAGAAACCGTCATTGCGAGGAGACCTTAAGGTCGACGAAGCAATCCACAAAAGTTATTAGAAATGGATTGCCACGCCACCTACGGTGGCTTGCAATGACTTTATTTTCTTAAACTGATGCCTATGCGTTGTCACTCGTCGCTCCATCGTTCCTAGCCCCAAATTCTCCTGAATTGATTATAATGTAGCAAATAATTGAAAATTTTATGACCTCAGCCAAAATTAACACCAAAACGATAGCACGCATTGCTGCGGTACAAGCAATTTATCAGTATAAACCGGAAGATCCTAAGCACAACATAGAAAAAATCATACAGCAAATTATTCAATTCTATCAAGATGAGAGAGCGGCTAATAGTTTAACAACCAATCTAACAGCTAGTTTAAATAAACCAATAAAAGTAAAATTAAGTATAAGCCATTTTGAATTGTTAGTAAAGTCTGTAGTTATAAATCTACCTCAAATTGATAAGATGATATCAAGGCATTTAACAGCTGAATGGCAAATTACTAGCTTACCTGTTCTGCTTCTTGCTCTTCTGCGTGTGGCAATCTGTGAATTACAATTTTTTCCAAATGTACCGAATAAAGTGGTAATTAATGAATTCACCGACATTACAAATGATATGTTGAGTGAGGGCGAGGTTGGTTTTGTTAATTCTGTATTGGATAGAATTGCTAAAATATCTAGCGAAAATTTTGAAGAGATTGCCGATCATGACATCTAACATATTAGGTTTTAGAGGTAAATTTGTTGCCGTTAAAACTGCAAAAAGGCGAAAAACTTCATCAAAAGAGTGGCTTGCACGCCAATTAAATGATCCTTACGTTGCTAAAGCCAAGCTTGATGGTTACAGATCCAGGTCAGCTTATAAGTTGCTGGAAATTCATGAGAAATTTAATTTGTTAAAACCAGGGATGAAATTAGTTGATTTAGGGGCTGCCCCAGGGGGATGGAGCCAGGTTGCTGCCAAAATTATTAAATCTGATGAATCTGCTAGTAATAATAGTATGATAATTGCCGTTGATTTGCTTGAGATTGAGCCAATCATTGATGTAGATTGTTTGCAAAAAGACTTTTATGCTGAAGATACTGAAGAGACTATTATAAAAATGCTAAATGGCAGTGCTGATATTGTAATGAGCGATATGGCTGCGAACACGACTGGTCATGCGAAAACTGATCATATTCGGACTCTTGACTTATGTGTGCATGCGATTGACTTTGCTTTAAAAATTTTAAAGCCGGGAGGGCATTTTATTGCTAAAATTTTTCGAGGTGGTACAGAAAATAGTGCCTTGAACAGAATTAAACTTAATTTTCATAAGGTTAAGCATTTTAAACCATCTTCTAGCCGGAAAGAGTCAGTAGAGATTTATTTAATCGCTCTAAGTAGGAAATCTGTATAATTTTCGTTTAAAAAAGTACCAAGAATAATAAAGTACAAAAGTCCCAACAACAGTATATGTAGAAAATAGAAAACCTTGTCCATCATAAAGTCCATGGGCTATATAAGAAGATAAAGATCCAGAATAAATACCAATAGCACACATAGTGAAATATATTGCCAGTGCGGTTCTCAAATCTTGGGCTTCAAATTTACCGGATAATATTAATATATTACAAATAAAAATAGCACATAAACATACACTAATTGTAGAAAGGAGATAGATGTTGCCTATTAAAGTGACCCCATAGTGGGGTAAAAGAATAAAGCTGGCTAAGAGGATAATCATCAGTATTAAGTTAGCAAGATATTTGTTGATTATTTTTAATGATAGCACAACAGGTGATATCATTAAAAATATGCTTATAAGAGTATAATGAGTAATAGTATCTATCTTTGATACAGGGAAGTTTTTCTCTAAAGCAAATTCTTCATAATACCATAATATATCAAAAGTAATGTAAGATACCATAAAGCCTGTTAGGATCTGTAATTCTATATTCTCAATTAAGAATGAAAATCTAGAAACTAAAGTTGTATTTTTGTTAATATTCTCTCTTTGTAAGCAAGTTATAATAATGAAACTATAAAGTAATGTACATAATAATAACCCATTTATAGCTGATTCTAGAAATTCGGCTAGTAAATCGACAGTAAACTGTCCAGCTATCCATAACCAAGAAAAGATAATAAGAGCAAAATATTTATAGTATTTATAGTTATTGGTTAACTCCACTATTTTGATGATAGTTGTGGTTATGTAAGTGTAGTAGGCAGATGCCATTACAATAAAATTGATCTTAAGGAGGGTGTAATCATTAATCATAAGTAGGTTTAATATACCTATGATAAGTAAGACTAAACTAACAATAGTAGTTTTGTTATCACTGATTTTATTAATTAAGGGAGTTAAGAATAAACCAGCTATTATATAACCTAACATTTCGATTGATTCGATATGGTCTAGTTGCTCTCCAGATAAGCCTTTACTTACTAGAAAAGCTGGTATTACTAGTACATTGATGTAAGTAATACATGCAAAAAGAAATACACTAACAAACAATAGCAAAGCTGTTTTTAAATGATTATTTTTGGTCATAAATAATTGTTTGCTAAACTAGATTACATCGTATATAAATTTTTAAATAGAGAGGCATTTAAAAAGTTTGTGTAACCAAGAGTACATTAGCTTATTCATTAAAATTTGTCTAATTAATTTTATTATGACCATGAATAAAATTTAGATTTATAGAACAGCGAATTTGTATAAGTAGTTAAAAATTTCTAAGTTTTAGTTATTTTTGTCAAGCCATGTTAAGTAAAGATTTCTTTAGTTATTTGTTAGGTTAGGTTAGTGTACTTAAATATAAATGTTTTTTCAATAGACCTCTTTCAAAACTCGCTTTTGTTGGTAATTTGTGCGTGATACCGGTACTATGCTCCTCACGTACATTTGAGTACGCTGCGGTTCTAGGTGAAGTGTCTCCTACAAATTCCTCAGCACAAACGAGTTTTGAAAGAGGTCTAATTTAAAACTTAATATTAAATTTAAAATATTGTAATAATAAATAGATATTTTTTAATATTGCTAGGTTTACAAATTATTTGAGTATACCTAAAAATTTACGAGTAAAAAATTAATGAGTAAAAAAATTATAGTTGATGCTAACTTTCCTAATGAAACAAGGGTGGTTTTACTAAATCATAATAACAATATCGAGGATATTGAATATGAAACGACCATAAAACAACAAAATAAGGGTAATATATATCTTGCAAAAGTTATAAGGGTTGAGCCAGCCCTGCAGGCTGCCTTTATAGATTATGGTCCTGACAAGAGCGGATTCTTACCTTTCACTGAAATTCATCCATATTATTATAATATACCAGCATCTGACCTTAAATCTTTGCCTTCTATAAATAAGTTACAAGAAATTTCTCTTTCAGATATTACCCAAGATGATCTTGTAGAATTGGAGGCAAAGAGAGATTATAATCTGATAATAGATAGTGAAGAAATTGATTTAAATGCTATAGAAAGATTGGTGGACGAAAAAATTCAGGTAGAATTTAATTTAGATGTTTTAGATAATGATATTGAAACAATAACTGTAGAAAAAAGTGATAAAGAGGAAGAGGATAAACAAAAGCAATATAAAATTCAAGAAGTAATAAAAAAAGGTCAGGTTCTGCTTGTGCAAGTTACCAAGGAGGAAAGAGGTAATAAAGGGGCGTCGTTTACTACATTTATGTCTCTTGCTGGGAAATATTGCGTTTTAATGCCTAATACTCCTTTGCAGAATGGTGTATCGCGTAAGATATCCAATGCTGATGAACGAAAAAGGCTTAAGAATATTGTTGCTAAAATAACTTCAGGTAATAGTAGTAATGCGTCAAGCATCATAATTCGCACTGCTGGTGCTGGTTGTACTACTTTAGAGGTAAAAAGAGATTATGATTATTTAGTAAGATTATGGAATAAAATTAGAGAGAGTACCCTTAAATCTATAGCCCCGTGTTTTATACATGAAGAAGATGGGCTGATTCAAAAGGTCATTCGGGATATGTGTGATCATACTGTTAAAGAGTTGATAATACAAGGTAGTGATGCCTATCAAAATGCTGTAAAATTCATGAAGGATATATTACCTACCGATATTGGTAAGCTTAAAGAATACAAAAATAAAGTACCAATTTTTACAAAATTTGTTGTTGAAGAGCAGCTATCTAAGCTATATCAACCTGTTTTTGCTTTACCTTCTGGTGGGTATATAGTAATAAACCCAACAGAAGCACTTATTTCAATTGATGTTAATTCAGGAAAAGCAACTTCTGAAAGAAATATTGAAGAAACGGCATTAAAGACCAACTTGGAAGCTGCCAGAGAAATTGCTCGGCAGATTAAATTAAGAGATTTATCAGGCTTAGTAGTTATTGATTTTATCGATATGTATGATGCTAGAAATCGTAGAATTATTGAGAGATCTTTTAAGGAATTTCTAAGTCGAGATCGGGCAAGAATTCAAACTGCTAATATTAGCCAATTTGGTTTGCTTGAGATGTCTCGGCAAAGATTAAGACCATCATTTTTGGAATTGAATTCATCGATTTGTTCATATTGTAATGGCAAAGGGCTTGTTAGAGCAGATGAGTCAAATGCTATGTTAATTTTACGTACGATAGAGAATGAAATTTTTAATGAAAATATCGATCTAGTAAATGTTTTTGCTAATATTCATTCAGTCGTCTATTTACTGAATAATAAGCGTTCAGAAATATCTCTAATTGAAGAAAAATATAATTTAAAGTTAAGATTTCACGTTGATCCATCTGCCACTTCTGATAATTATTCAATTGAAAAAATAAAATTGCCAAAAAAATCTAGCCATGCTGGGGCTACTAGTAAACCATTAATTCAAAATCAGTCCTCTAATTATCAAGAAGAAAAGAATAATAAAGACTCTTCTCATCCTAATAAGAAGAAGCAAAAATGGAAAACATCTGATAAGTTAGAAACTAGCAGTGAATTAAATAAAAATGTAGAAGTAACAATTGATAAGGAGGAAGTTAATTCTAGTCAAGAAACTGATAAGGCATTAGTGGTAACTGAGTTGGACAATGAAAATGTTGTTGATACCATTAAGTCAAATCGTAAATATATTGATAAGAAATCAAGTTATACTCGTCCCCCTAGAGGGCGTAACTATAATAAAAACAAAGTGGCTGATAATGGGCAATCTCAGGAATTAGCTAAACAGGAGGGGGGTAATAGTTGATAAAGAGTAGCTTTAGTTTATTAGTAATCGTCACTTACTTGTTTTTATGTACCTCTTGTAGTTTAAGACCTGTATATAGTAATAAATATAGTTTACAAGAATTAAGCCAATTAAGTGCTATTGAAGTTGAGCCAATAGACTCTATTGCTGGGGCAGAATTTTGTTACTATTTGTCTAGTATTCTACCAAAATATACAACATCAACAATAAAGTATTTATTAAAGGTAAATTTTACTAACAAAATTTTACCGCTTATTATTCAAAAAAATTCTGATGTGTTAAGAGAAACAGTAAGCCAAACTATTCAATATAGGTTAGTTGATATTGTGACTAATCAACATCTTACCTCAGGAACATTCCGTCATGTGACCTCTTATAGTACAGCTTCTTCACCTTATCATAGTTATGTAGATAATGATAAGGCATTGGAAGACCTTACAAAACAAGGAGCGAATGAGATACTGGAAAGATTAATTTTATATTTTAAACAAAACAGCATTAAGGATGAAGTTTTACCTATCACAAATTATTCAGCTACTTGATAAGGTGGAAAATGGACAAATTAAGGCTCTGTTACTTTATGGTCCAGATAAGGGGTATATAGATAAAGTTTGTAAAGCCTTAGTAAAGAAATTTGATTTACTAAAAACCTCTATAGAATATTCAGAGATTAAATCTCGGTCGCTTGAAACTTTAGTGAATACCCAAAATTTCTTTATGCAAAAACAATTGATTGCTGTAAGATCAGTTGGAGAATCTATAGATAAATCTTTAAAACTTGCTCTTAGTAAAGATTCAGTACATTTCTTAGTGTTTATTGCTGATGAATTATCGACTGCTTCTAGTACACGTAAATTCTTTGAAACTGAAACTTATTTGGCTTCTCTAGCTTGTTATCATGATGATGAACAAAAAATTGCTAAGATAATTTTGCATAAATGTAATAGCGTTGGTAAGGTCATAAAAGAAGATGCTGTTAAATATTTAACAGCTCATCTAAAAGGTGATCACCAAATGTTAGTTAGTGAAATTGATAAATTAGTATATTTTACATTTGATAAAGAGCAAATTACTTTAGATGATGCACGGCAGGTAGTTAGTGATGATTTTATGGGAAATGGGGATAATTTATGTGCTTATTTTTCCTCAAAAGATGCTGATAATTTTTTACAAGAATTCAATAAATTAAAACAACAAAATATTAATGAAGTGCTAATTATCAGAGCATTAATCAGATATTATCTAAATTTATACACCGTATTGAGTAAATTAGAAACAGGTGTTGATATAGATGTAGCGGTAAAATCACTATCTCCACCAATTTTTTATAAATATGTGGCAAGTTTTAAAAAAGCTGTAAATAAGCTTAAATTAGAGGATTGCATTAAGGCATTGAAACATTTGCAGCAAGCAGAAATTGATTACAAACTAAATCCAGCTGGTTTTGATATATATCAACAAATTTATGTTAAAATACATTTTAATATAAGCAAACAAGAGGAAATATTATGAAAATGATTAATATAAAACAACTAATAATTTTTATTGGTTTAGTGTTAATAACATTTAGTGGGTGTGCTAACCGTAATAAAATAGTTACCAGTAGTCTTGATGGCTGTGTACATTGGGAAAAAGGGTATAATTTAGCAGAGGAAGGTAAGTTGGAAGAGGCAATTAAGGAGTATGATTTGGCAATAAAATATCAACCTGAGAATCCTGTTAATTATTATAATAAAGCTATCGCTTTGGTAGGCTTAAACAAATGGCAAGAGGCAATTAAAGAGTATGATTTAGCAATTAAATATCAACCTGAAATATTTATGTCTCACTCTAATAGAGCTCGAGTTTTAATGCATTTAGGTAAATGGCAGGAAGCAATTAAGGAATGTGATTTAGCAATTAAATATAATCCTGATAATGCTAAACTTAATGCTATACTTTACTGTGCTAAAGGTTCAATTTTGCTGCTGTCACATAAATTACCAGAGGCAATTACAGAATTTGATAAGGCAATTAAACATGACCCTAATTATGCTTCAGCTTATAAGTTGAAAGATACTGCTTTGATAGAATTAGACAGGCAAAAAGCAAGAAGCAAAGAGGCCTTGACAAATCAGATCTTTTAAGAGTAGGAGAGTCTTTAAAGACTAAAAAGAACTGAATTATCAGTGTTAAGTGAAGTATCTAACTCTTTATTAGAAATTTTAAAATTTTTAGGTACTAATTTAGACCAAAGAGTAATATTACTATTTCTTTTGAGCTAAGATTCTCTCTTCATGCCATCTGAGATTAGGCACATTAACTTTCATAATCTATCCTATATTTGTTATTTTAACACATTTATGATATTTTATTGTATAAGTCAAGCGGATTTATATCAAAAAGGATAATTTTTATTAATTTTATGTAAAATATTGGATTTTTATGCAATTAAAACATTTTTTTACTTAGTGGCAGAAATTTTTGTGATATATTGCTTGAAAATAGTAAAAGGTAATAGACTATAGCTAACCGGTTAAGGCTCTAGGAGGCTGCCTGCAATAACTAAAGTAATTCTATATTTGGCTCTTTTTAGCTGTGAATAAACATGATTTTCTTGAAAAATCATATTTATTCTCGCCGAAAAATAGCTCAAAATATAATTAATTAGTTATCGTAGGCAGCCTCCTAGGCTCTGTGAACAAAATTTTAATTGTTTAGATTTTGAGTGTTTTTAAGCGAAAATTAATAAGATTTTTGCCGGAATAGTTAGTTCTATTTCAAAAAAATCTTATAATTTGCAGCTAAAAAGAGTCGAAATCTAGTAATTTAAATTTTGTTCACAGAGCCTAGATAGCTTTTCCGTTACTGTTGCGATAGGTGTTAACTTAAAGAAAGAATGGTGTAAAAGATGAGAATTTTAGTTGTGGTAAAGTTATGGTTAATATAGCTGAAACAGCAATAAGATTTGAAAAATTATTAAGCAATATAGGAGAAGGTTCTAATATTAAAGAATTATTGACAAAGCATAATAATCATCTTTTAGAATTTATTGAACAACCTGATTCTGTTGAGAAGATAAGTGAATTTTCTTTGGTTAAGTCTATTATTGATGGTAAAGATACCGAGCATATACAAAAAATTAATCGAATATTAGAAAGTAAAGATAAATCATTTCGAGTAAGATCTAATGGTCAAATTATTGGTCTTGGTAAATATGAAGCACTTGATATTGGGTGGGCAGAATCTATAATTACTTTTCTAAAAAATATAGATGATCCTGCTCTTTTTAGAGAATCCCCAGCAATAATACCAATGTCAGAAGAAGCTACAATAAGCATTTTTGGTGATTTTGGTACTGGAGATTGGGATGGTAGTACAGTTGCTTCAACTATTTCTAAAAATATTAAAAATCTTAATCCATGCTATTCTATACATTTAGGAGATGTTTATTACGCAGGAACTGCTAGAGAATCAAGAGACAAATTACTATCACTATGGCCAATTGGCACGAAAGGTAATTTCACACTTAATTCTAATCATGAAATGTTTGATGGAGCAAGAGGATATTTTAATACTACTTTAGATAATAAAATCTTTGAACAACAACAAAATAGTTACTTTGCTTTAGAAAATAACTATTGGGTTATTGTTGGTCTTGATTCTGCGTATTTTTCCGATAAAAAGACTTTTTACATGGAGGGAAGATTAAATGACAGTCAAATATTATTTTTAAAGCAAATTGCTGTTAAAAATAAGAGAACTATCGTTTTAACTCACCACTTTGTTTTTGATTATGTTAATAATGATACAATGCCTATCTGGAATCAAGTTAAGGATGCTTTAGGTAATAATCTAAAATATTGGTATTATGGGCATCTGCATTGTGCTGCAGTTTATCAAGATATTGATAATGTAAAAGTGCGTTTGTCGGGACATGCAGCAATTCCTTATGGCAATGCTGCAGCTTATGCTGCTAATAGTAAAGTGATTTGGTATGAGAATACTCCAGTACAGAATGACGATATAAGGGTACAAAATGGTTTTTGTCTTTTGAAGTTAAATAATGAAAATATAATTGAAGAATTTTATGGAGAGGATGGAAAAGTTCATTATTCGTCAATAACCTGCATTCAGGACAATTAAAGTTATCTTGAATTTGTGTATTAAACTTAAAAAATTGGAAATATGATGTATCCAACAGTAAGATTAAGAAGAAATAGAAAAACTCGGTGGTTACGAGAATTAGTGGCAGAGAATAGGCTTAGCGTTAATGATTTGGTGCTAGCATTATTTGTTGTTGAAGGGGAAAACCAACGTCAGGAGATTAGCACCATGCCTGGTATATATAGGTTGTCTATTGATCAAGTAGTATTGACGGCTAGGCAGGCTTATGAGAATGGCATAAATGCCATAATACTTTTTCCCTGTATAGAGGCAAAGTTAAAAAGTGACAATGCGGATGAAGCGTATAATCTAGATAATTTAATGTGTAGGACTATCCGAAGTATCAAAAAGGCTAACATTGATATTGGTGTAATATGTGATGTTGCACTGGATCCTTATACTACGCATGGTCATGATGGTATTTTACATAATGGTGATGTAGATAATGATAAGACGGTTGAAGCTTTGTGTAAACAAGCTTTAGTTTTAGCAACGGCTGGGGTAGACATCGTAGCCCCATCTGATATGATGGATGGTAGGATTATGGCAATACGTCAAATGCTAGATTCAGAAGGTTTTATTAATGTTAATATACTATCTTATGCCGCAAAATATGCTTCAAATTTTTATTCGCCATTCAGAGATGCGGTGAGCAGTAATAAGGCAATTTATCTAGATAAAGCGACCTATCAGATGGATGTACGCAATAGCAGAGAGGCTATGTTAGAGATAGAACATGATCTGGCTGAAGGGGCGGATATGATTATGATTAAACCTGGTATGATGTTTTTGGATATCATAGCTCAGGCGGCAAATAGCTTTAATACTAATATATTTGCCTATCAGGTCAGCGGCGAATATGCTATGTTGAGACTTGCTGCGGATGCCAATGCCTTAAATTGGCAAGCAGCTTTGATAGAATCGTTATTATGTTTTAAGCGTGCTGGGGCTAGTAACATTGTTACTTACGCAGCATTGGAAGTAGCACAAATATTGAATAGACAATCTATCAATATTATAAAATAAGTAACATAAAGAAGAATATAATGCAAAAGAAACGTCAGTCTAATATTATCATAGGAATTATTATAGCAGTGGGGTTATTGATAACTATTGTGTCATTTTATCTGTGGTTATCCTTTGATACACCGCAGAAGCCTCTTGCTGGTAGAGGAGGGGGGTATAATGATGATGTGCAAATTGGCGGAAAGTTTGAGCTAACTGATCAAGATGGTAATATTTTCAATAGTGATAGTTTGAAAGGAAAATTGAGTTTAATTTATTTTGGTTTCACTTATTGCCCTGATATTTGTCCTACTTCTTTGCAAAAGATAATGGAGGTCATTAATACTCTTGATAAATATAAAATTGATGTTGAATTTGTTTTTATTACTATCGATCCCAAACGTGATACTTCGGTTGTCCTTAAGGAATATTTAAAGCATTTTAATTCTAAATTTATTGGTTTAACAGGTAACGAACAACAGATTAAAGAAGTGGCTGATAAGTTTAAGGTGTATTATGCTAAAATAGATACTAATAGTGAAGATTATATGTTAGATCATTCGTCTTTTGTTTATCTGATGGATAGACAAGGGAAATATGTAAAGCATTTTTACTTAGATAGTTCAGCTCAAGAGATTATAGAATTTATTAGAATAATGGAACAAAATCAAAAAAGATATTAAGATGAATTATTTACTAGTTTCATACCTGTTTGCTTTCTTAGCTCTTGGCTTATTGTTAGTAACAAGTTGGCTAGGTTATAAGAAGATTAAGGTTAGGTTAGTTAATGCAAAAAAAGGTGAAAAATAGATTAAAAATTATATTATTTTACCTATTATGCAGTGCTGGGGGAGTATATATGATATTATATAATCTTGAGGATAATATAGTATTTTTTTATCCTCCATCAAAAATTAATGAGTTAAAACTTGGCAAGGAATTTAGGGTAGGGGGGTTAGTTAAAGTAGGTTCAATTAAAAAAATTACTGCCGATAAAGTGCATTTTGTCATTACCGATGATATTAAAGACCTAGAAATATCTTACCAAGGGGTTTTACCAGCTTTGTTTCGTGAGAATCAAGGAATAATAGCTGTAGGTAAACTATCAGATGACATATTTATAGCTCGTGAGTTGTTGACCAAACATGATGAGAATTATTCTCCAGCTCAGTATAGTGAGCGTTCACCGAAAAAAAGTTAAAGTACAAAACGTCATTGCGAGAAGGCGTAAGCCGACGAAGCAATCCAAGTCTTAATATCTATTTGTATCCTTTTGGATTGCTTCGTCGCTACTAAAGTAGCTTCTCGCAATGACGGAGGGACTATCTAGATTTTGTTCACAGAGTCTAGAAAATAGAAAACTCTCAAGTAAAAATGATCTTTTTTCTTGGAGGTATATAAACAGTTCTATCTTGGTCATTTATAGTGTGGTCATGCTGCATCTTTTCCATGACACCAATAAAATAATTACCATAAGGTATTAACTTTACTATTGTCCAACCATCCGTAATAAATTGAGTAATTTTCTCTAAGTCAGATTTATTTTCAGCGAAAGATATAATTTTCTGAGGAGGTGTTACCCTTGTCATAACATTCTTTTTTTATTAATTTTTTTATAAAAATGCATGTTTTACCTACGACTCGCATTTAACTGTAAAAGGGGGTACGCAGGCGAATATCCCCACAGGTATAGTCAATTGATGAGAAATTGGTGACGTCGTTACTCGTCGCTCGCCTATTCCATATAGGCTTCGCTCCATCGCTCCTAGCACCAAATTCTCCTGAATTAACTATATATTTGCGGTATCAATCATTCAAAGCAGGAGAGTATACATATTTATTAAGTAATTGCAATTACTTAATCTTTGAATGTTTATTATTATTCTTCTTCCACCTATTATGAAACCAGAACCATTGACCTGGGTTTTCTTTAACCCAATTACCTAAAATTTGGTTAATAGTAACCATTATGTTATAACAATCTGCTTGATTATTATTAGTTTTTTGTAATTCTATTGGCGGATGAATAATAACTTTAAAATAACTGCTATTACTATTAGTGCGAACCACTTGTAATGGTATAATTGGGTAGCTGAACTGTAAGGCAATTTTGGCAATTGCTTGAGCAGTCATGGCGGGCTGTCCTAATAATGGCACTTCAATGCCATTATTCATTTTTTGATCTACCAGCATGGCAATGGAATATCCTGATTTGATAGCAGATATTAGCTCTCTTGCACCTTGTGCTCCTTTGGGAATTAGCTTTATATCATTACTTATACGTGTATCGTTAATTAGTTTGTCAACATAAGGATTATTTAATTTGCGGTAGATAATAGCAAATTTATGATAAAATTTATTGCTAATTTTAAGAGCAAAATCCCAATTAGCAAAATGTCCGGTAAAGAATAAGAATGGTTGCTGTGATTTCTGGAATTCTATTATATTCTCAAGACCACTTATCTCTATTCGTCTAGATAATTCTTCCTCTGACATCTTATTAACATATGGAAATTCTCCTATAAAACTGCCAAAATTCTCCCATACTTGATTAACGATTGCTTGAGAATTTATAGACCCTTCATTTGTGTATAGATTATTGCCAAGAATATTTTGAATATTTTCTTTTGCAACTTTATTGACTGGTAACAAAGGGGCTATTTTCCTTGCTAAATATCGACAAATATTTACAGATTTGTCAATACCCAATGCTCCTAGTATCTTTACTATTATTAAAACAAGAAAATACTCTAGTAGGTATTTAATATTATTAAATAATTTTTTCATATATTAAATCTACTAATGATTGTTGATTATCTAATAATAGATGTACATCGCAACATATTACTGATAAGTCAGTATCACATATTCGTACGTAATCTTTTCTGGTTGTTATTAAAAGAGAGTTAGATTTTTTTGATTGCTCTTTTAAATATTCTAAATCTTTTGTAGAATATTGATGATGATCCGGGAAAATTTTATGACCAACTAACTGCAGTCCATAATTTTCTAAGGTAGAGAGAAATCTTTCAGGATTGCCTATACCACTAAAGGCAAAATAGTTTTTTGTCTTATCTATGTCTATAGAGGGAACTATTTGAGCTTGAAAAAAGGCACATTCTTTAGAGCTAATATGATTAGCACTTAGCCATAGTAAATTGCTGTCATTGCAAGGAGGTGCGAAGCTAGAGCGAAGCAATCCATTTCTATTCACTTTCCTGGATTGCTTCGTAGCTACTAAAGCAGCTTCTCGCAATGACGTTTGTAAGTTGGACTTAACATTTAGGTTAGCTATATATGAGGGAAAAGAATCAGATCCTACGGAAATAACTATATCAGCTTTGTCAATAGCTTGTTTGGGGTATTGACGCAGAGGACCAGCTGGAATTAAGAATTCATTGCCAAATAACCTATTAGCATCAACTGATAGAATAACAAGATCCTTATGAAAATTAGGATTCTGCATTGAATCATCTACTATAATCACCTTTGGCTTAATCTTTTCTATAAAATAACCTATATCTTGAATTTTCTTTGCAGCAATGACTCTACCATATTTTAACAGCATTACTGCTTCATCCCCGACATCTGCTACTGTATGATGTGCTTCAACTAACAATGCCGTTTGAAGCTTACTGCCATAACCTTTACTGATAATTATAAAATCAATATTAACAGCCTTCAATAGCTTAGCAAGGAAGATCACTATTTGAGTTTTACCAGTACCCCCGATGCTTATATTACCAACGCAAATTACTTTACAAGGAAATATTATTGGGCGAGATGTGACCCTTCGTAGATAACTAGCAAAAAGATATAACCAGCTTAATGGTAATAATAAGTAGGCAATAATATTTTTACTTTGCCAAAATTTAGGGTAAATAAGCCTGATCATAGTTATTATAAGTAATATTGCTCAAAGTCATTGCGAGGAGGCACAAGCCGACAAAGCAATCCAATAAGTGTGGATTGCCGCGACCACTATGTGGTCTCGCAATGACAGATAACGTCATTGCGAGGAGGCATAAGCCGACGAAGCAATCCATTAAGGTAAATGGGTTAAGATAACTTCAAACCTATCATGGAAATTATCATAGTGCTAATAAAGAAAACTCGCATAGCAGAATATGGCTCATTAAAATACACTATTCCTACTATTACTGTTCCTACCGCTCCGATACCAGTCCATAGAAGATAAGCAGTACCAAGAGGTAGCTTATCCAGAGTTTTACTGAGACAAATAAAACTTAATATTGAAAAACCAATAAAAGCTATAATAGGTTTTATTTTGGTAAAACCATCTGACAATTTCAACGATATAGAAAAACCTATTTCAAATAATCCGGCAAATATAAGGAGAATCCAAGTTGCTAACATATTGTTACCTTTGTTTAATTTGTCCTGAAGATTTGCTATTTTGCGAAGATATTTTATTAGGCAAGTTAGGCTGTACCTGAGTTTTTATTATATTTAATTTGTTATATTTTTGATTAGCTACAGACTTTATATCACTATTTAATAGATGTTCTTTGGCAATATTATACTCTACTGATTGCTGTTTGGTCAAAAATTCTTTATTATTTTTTGACAAATTAGTTTTTAGCGTAGTAATTTTTTGTTCTTGCTCACTCATCGATTTATCAGCACTGAGAATCATCCCACCAATCTTCTCGCCTATTTTGGGAGCATATTCTATTGCTATAATAGAAGCTGGGACTACCATAAAAGCAAATGTGGCACCAGCTGTTGCAACACTAATAGCTCCAACTGCTAAAATACTAATAGCAGTTATAATTTTGCTGGTTGCTTGTTTAAATATTTCCATTTTCTTATTATGTTTTGCTGTAACAGTTACTATTCTATTCATTTCTAATTGAATATTATCACTTACTTCTTTGGGGTTTTGATATTTTTTTACCGCATGCATTACCGTTGTACGAAATATTTCTGGTTCAACTTGGATAAAATTTGTTAATTCATAACTATTTTTTGCTGCCAATAAATCTTTTACCACTTGTTTTATTACTCCCTTTTCTTCAGAATTTGCCTCACCAAAATTTGTATTTATTATTGTATCAATTACTATATCTTCTGATTTGTTTAGAATATTATCTCTATCCTGATAGTCTACTGCATCCGCAGAGATTGCTACCGAAAATAACATTAATACTGTTGAAAAACTATCATCGGTAATAACTTTCTGACCAAAAAAAGCCCGTAATTTACCAATACAATTATTTATATGAACCTTAATTTCAGGTGTTGATTTAAGTCTAATTTCGTAATCAATAGCTATTACATTAGCAAGTGTTAAACATGCTTGCTTTGTTATATTATTAATTAACTCTTCACATATGCTTTTTCTGCATATAGAAATATTTATACTGTTGAAGATGTCCATAATCTTATTTATTTACCGTTATTTCTCTTATACGCATGTTAAGTTTTGTAAAGATCATATCAGGGGTTCTTTCTGTTGATAGTTTATAAATAACCTTGGGCTCTAATACATCTTCTTTTTTGACGTCTATAGATAGTACAATAGTATTTTCCGGCATACAAGAGTATATTTCATTTATAATTGTCAAGAAGGTTATAAAATCTTTAGTAGCAAATCTTATATAAACATCATAGTTCTTTATCCTTATGGTATCTTGTTTTGTTCCCATATCTGACCTAACACCGCTTAAGAATCTTTGTTTAATTGAGATAGTAATCGGCTCATTTAGGTTGTGTTTTTTTGACAAGCTATCAATTCTTGTTATTAATCTTGCTCGCTCTAAACAATTTTGTCTAGCAGAAATAGATAATAATTTCGAATATCTTGCGTATGTCTCTAGTATTTTGTTTTTTGAATTTATTATAGAGTATAGTTTTAACATTTCTTGAGCTAGAGATTCTTCAATATTGTGATTCTTGGCAATCGACTCTATATAATCTTTATTAAGACTTTGCAACAACCATAAAATCGTAGAAATACACAAACAACATATAACAAACTTAAAAAATATAACATTTTTTAGGTGAATAATAAAATTTTTAAGCATCTTTTATCCTTTCTTTTTAGTAATAATAACCGATGTCGGTATTACCACTCTATTAGGTAAATCTAATATTTGTTCAGTAAATATTGTAAAATTAATATCTCTATTGCTAAATATTTTACTAAAATTCACAATTTTTTGTTCCAAAAGCTTAGTAGCCTCTTCAATTAACATATTATTAGCGATAAGTTTTAGTGACATCTCGATTTGTATATATTGATTAGATGATGATAACGTGTTATCTATATCCAACCTTTGCCATTTAATCTCTTCTAGGTGCAGATCAGGTGGCAAACTTGTTAAAAAATTTTCTAACAAATCAAATGGTATTGGTACAGGCATTTGCAATAATGATTCAAAGACATATAAGTCAGCTAAATTAGTGGTATTTTGAAGATATGGGTAAGTTTGCTTAACATTATAATAATCTTGTTCAGTACTAAAATAATGTGAATTTAAAAGATCCAATTTTTTGTAATTTGCTATGGTTTTAACTTTGATAACAGATGCGGCAAATATCAATATTATTACTATAGTAATAAGTGGTTTAAAAACTAAAGAGCTGATAATATTGAGTTTAGCTATCGATTCTAAATATTGGTTAGAGGCTAGAAAGCTTTTTTGTTCATTAAATAATTTAACGATCATCCCATCTGAAAATTTATTATCAAATTCCCCTGAATTGACTATACATATTACTGGATGTCCAGCAAAATTGGATTGTTCTAACAGTAACTTTAAATTTTGGTCTACTATGAAAATTATACAAACTTTAAGGGCTAGATTATCAATATAATTTTTACAAGATATCAAACAATCTTCCACTTCTTGTTCGATTATACCCTGAATATATGAATCTGACTTATCAGCTGGATAGTCCAATGTTTGTTTTGAGATTATATTACCTTGGTGTTTAACAACAAGTTTAATACCACTGGTATTTAAAATACATACAAAAATTTGTAAATATTCACTATATTTATTATTCTCAACATTTTTTATAATTTTATCGATAATTGTTTGCAACTCTAAAGATAAAAAATAAACCCCTCCAAACTTTTGGGTATTACTTGCTAGTAGATTCTCCAATAGTTTACTTAAAGGTGGAGTATAAGGGCTAGATACAATCAGAGTATTCCACACTTCACTAGGTCTGGTATTAATATTATAAACATTGTAACCAACTATATAATCTGGGGGAAAATACTCCTCAATAAACTTCTCCACAGGATTGGTTTTTACTATTGAATGTAGTACAGGTACTAGCTCATGACGTAATTGACATTCAGAACCGCTTAATAAGAAGAAAACATAATGTTTCTTGAATTTAGCAAAAAATTCTTTATAGGAGTCTAATTCATTTTGCTTTTCAGCAGATACAAATAAATTACCTACAACTTTATTGTGAACCAAAGCACAAAGAAATGTACCTTTGTCTCCTATAAGGATAATAATATTTTTTCTGTACAAAAAATATGCTATAAATTTGTGCAGCCTTTTTATAAAAACTTGCACTTTTGGTAGATTAAATATATTAGCCATAATTACTACTTAACTTATATTTAGTTAGATGAAAAGTGTATTATAGCATGTGATAATCCTTCCACTAAGCATCTTTAGTATTTTTTTTATAAGAATTAAGTGTGGGTATTCACGGAAAAAAAGTTAAAGGACAAGACGTCTATTAGGGTTATCCTCGACCTGTTTGCTTTAGCCTTCTTACTTCTAAGTCAGATTGAGTAATTTTTTTTTACTGCTTCAAGTCTTTTTGTTTGTATACCTTCTTTACCACCGCTAGGCTCTGTGAACAAAATTATCAATCACAGGCACTAATTTATCACCAACAGCTTGATCTTTAGTTTGCAGGATTTCAAGGAGTTGTTTTTCCAAGGTTTCCACTGTAATTTTATCTTTAGACATGAAAACTTAATCTAACCTCTATATTATTAATTAACATTCTGGTAATCCAGCTATTCATTTACCGTTCACATATATTGATTTATTATAGCAAGAATTTTATCATTAGCACACCTTAATTTGATAGAATTGTAGGCAGCCTCCTAATAGGGAATAATAAAAAAATAAGCAATATCGCAAAAATAATGAAAACAGCTATTAGTGGAGCAAAAAAATCTGCTATATTTATAAATATAACTAATTCAATTAATGTTGTCTATTAGCGAAACCACGCAAGTAGGTTGCAGCAATCCACCTTCTGGCGTCATTGCGAGCGAACGTACATGAGCGTGGCAATCTAACCTCACAACCGTCATTGCGAGGAGCTACTTTAGTAGCGACGAAGCAATCCAAAAATAATGGATTGCCACGACCACTACGTGGTCTCGCAATGACGCTAGGTTATTTTTCCTATGACTTAAATGCTATGCGTAAGGTGGAGTTAGCTATAAAAAATCAAGCTGAACTGAAAAGTTATAGATTACTATAAAAATTCTAGTATACTCAGCTGGTTTTATAACCTTTAAATCAAACATTAATGTATGAGAACAATTTTTATATATTTATTAATTACTTTGATTGCTACGCCAGTATTTGCTGAAAATCAAATTACTAGAAAAAGCTTGAAATTTGATTCATCTAATGATTGTGCAGAAAGATTAGATGTTTTAGAAAAAGAAAATCAACATTTACTCGGCAGAATTGAAATAATAGAACATACTATTACTAAATTAGAGAAATTTTTAAACTCGACAAAACAAGAGGTAACAAATTCCCAAGATAGTAGCGATACATCAAAAAATTTAGTAGATGATTCTGTGGCTAATGATGTCTTTGATATACCATCTACTAAAAAAGTAGAGAAAGAAGTTGTTGCTACTGATGTTGTAAAACCTATTTCGGGAGTGGCAGCAGATAAACAACTTTATGATTTAGCACTTGCCGCTTTAAAAGATAATAAATTAACAGATGCTGAAGAAAAATTTGCAAATTTTTTAAAAAACTACTCTAAGAGTCCTTTGTTAAGTAATGCTTATTTTTGGTATGGTGAATCTTTTTTTAGACGTAAGATGTTTGATAAAGCCGCAATAAATTATTTAAAAGGTTATAAACAATCGCCAAAAGGGAGTAAAGCTTCTGACTCCCTGCTAAAATTAGCATTATCTCTTGGAGAGCTAAAAAAAATACAAGAGGCATGTTCTATTCTTGATAAACTTGAAGCAGAGTTTCCAAATAGATCAGCAACCTCAATAAAAAGAGCTAAGGAGGCAAGAATTAAATTTGCTTGTAAGCATTAGGATATATGAATAATAGTTGGTGAATAATAATTGGTAAATAATCATGACTGACATTTTGCAAGAAGTTTTAAGTGATAAAAATGAAGAAAAAAAACTTTATTACTTTAAAAAAATTCTTCCTATTACTATAATCCTTACACTTATAGTAATATTGTTTATGTTAATAAATAATTGGCGTGATAGAAAGGCAATAGAGAATAACCAAAAGACAGGTGATATTTTAGCTAAATCTATAGCCCTTATTAATGATAACAAAGACCTTGCTATAAAGTCTTTGGATAATTTAATGACAACAAGTAATAATAAAGTAAGTGGTTTAGCTGCTATCGAGCAAGCTAGTATCAAAATACACCAAGGAGATTTTATTGAAGCAAGAACTTTATTAAAAAAAGTTATCGATAACAACAATTATGACGAATTAACAAGTGCATATGCCTGTTTAGTTTGGTTGAGTTTAATGATAGACGACCCAAATTTATCTGATATAAACATTAATGAAATCGAGAAATATTTAAATTATTTTGATGATGAAAATAAACCATTTTTCGGTACAGCAAATATTATCAAAGCAACTTGGTATATTAGAAACAACTCAAAAGATTTAGCAGAAAATACTTTGAAAAAACTGATCTCACTAGAAAGTACAACTCAAGTAGTTAAAGAGCAGGCTAAAGCTTTACTTTTAAACTTACAATAATACAAGGTCTAAATTATGATAAAACAACGATTAATTATTTTCTTACTACCTTTGATTCTAACTTCTTGTAATCTTGCAGCTAAAAGAATTAAAAATATTGTAGAATTAACTCCTAGATTATCTGTAGAAAGTAATGAAGCAATTCAAATAGATTCTACTACGGTAAAGACAAATATATTTAGCCCTGAAATGCTTCGAAATAAAGAATATACTATTACAAAACATAAAATAATAGCCGAGCCAATTTTTAAGAAAGCTGTTGTCTATACCATAGATAATAAAGGTAATGTTTCCGCCTTTTCTATGAAAGACAAATCTATTATGTGGTCATACAATATAAGTACTAACAAAAGTGACTATTATTCTGGTGGTGGGATCTTACACCATAATGATAAACTATACGTTACCTATGGTTCAAGATTCTTGGTAGTTTTAGATAGTAAGTCAGGGCATGAAATAATCAGAAAAGAATTACCTGATATTACTAGAATAAAACCAGTATTAATTAATGATCATACTATTATAGTTCAAACAATAACTAATCAAATATTAGCGATTAATATTGAGAAATTAAATTTTGTTTGGCAACATGAAGGTATAATTGAAACTTTGTCATCAAGTTATCATGTTGCTCCAATAGTACAAAATGGTTATGTGATAGTAAATTATAATTCAGGGCAAATTATTGCTCTAGAAGCTAATAGCGGCAAAGTTTTGTGGACTAACGATTTATCTAGCCAGCAAGAAATAGGTTTACCAAATTTTGAGGCAGCTTTTATATTATGCAAACCTATTATCAATAACTCTCATATATATATAGCTAATAGTGCTGGTAAGCTAATAAAGCTAGACATTATGACTGCTAATATCCTCTGGCAAACTAAAGCTTATGATGTGCAATCAATGTCTTTAGCTGGCAATAGTTTATTTATAACAAATAATGCTGGACAAGTGGCTGCCATAAGCACTGAATTTGGTAAAGTTAAGTTTGTAGCAGATCTAAACGATGGGAAAAAAGATGTCAAGAAAGTTAAAGCTTCATCATTTTTAGCCCCGATAATTGGTAAAACAACTGAGGAAAAAGATTGGAGTTTAAATATTATCTCTGCTAAAGGTGAATTATATAGTTTCCAATCAGATATTAATGGTAATTTAAGTACCATCCCGGTGATTAGTAAAATTATTAAAAATATTGAATATCAGGGCAAAACCTGTTGTGGTGCTATGTATGTTATTACTGATAAAAAAATTATATTGGTAGATTAGTCCAGAGACTATATTATGGTATAATTTATTGTAATTTGTCTTGACAAAATACTGGTTATAATGCTATTTAATATAGCTCACTGCTTGGATAGTGGAAATTTGGTAGTGGAAACAGCAATTTTTTGCTATTTCCAAGTATAATTGTAATTAATAAAGATATATAACGTGAAAACTTATTCTGCAAAACCATCGCAAATTCAAAAGAAGTGGTGGGTTATAGATGCTAAAGATCTTGTATTAGGTAGGCTTGCTAGTGAAGTAGCTAAAATCTTACGCGGTAAACATAAGCCTTCTTTCACTCCTCATTTAGATTGTGGGGACTATGTAGTAATAATTAATGCCAAACATATTTGTTTGACAGGTAAAAAATCAGCTCTTAAAGATGGCAAAATTTATTATCGTCATACTGGTTTTCCGGGTGGAATAAAAGATACAACTGCTGGAAAAATCCTGGCTGGTAAGTACCCTGAGCGTGTCGTTAAACTCTCTGTAAAAAGGATGATTACACGAAATGTTCTGGGATCAAAGCAGATGAGTAATCTATATGTTTACGCAGAGAATGAACACCCACATAAAGCTCAACAGCCAGAAATTTATGATTTTGCAAGTAAAAATACCAAGAATAAAAAATAGTGAATTATGACAACATTGAAGCTTCAAAGTGAAAACACTAAGAACAGTCCAGTTCAGAGTAAGTTAGTTAAGCAAAAACCATCTGCAGAAAACAGTGATAACAAGGTTTATGGTACAGGCAGAAGAAAAAATGCAATTGCTAGAGTCTGGTTAAAAAGTGGTAGCGGTAAGGTAATTGTTAACAAAAAAGATGTGGAGCAATATTTTACTCGTGAGTCTCATACCAAATCTCTCTTACAGCCGTTCGTTGTAACCAAAACTTCTGGACAATATGATATAATATGTACTGTCAAAGGTGGCGGAAAATCAGGACAAATGGGAGCTGTATTACATGGCGTTGCTAGAGCTCTTGATAAAATTGCCCCAGAATTTCACAGTATTCTACGCAAATCTGGGTTCTTAACCAGAGACTCAAGGGTTGTGGAGAGGAAAAAATATGGTAAGCATAAAGCTAGAAAAAGTACTCAGTTCTCTAAACGTTAAAGATACTAGGCATACATTTTAGTGGTCAACGTCATTGCGAGGAAGACCGTAGGTCGATGAAGCAATCCAAAAAAATGATTACAATGGATTGCTTCGGAGGCTTACGCCTCCTCGCTAATAGACAACACGATGGGTGCTTATTCGGCACTAATTCAGAGGTTAATTGACTATATCGTAGGCAGCCTCCTCCTAGGGCGTTTTAAAAATCGTATGTGGTTAGCGTCATTGCGAGGAAGACAGAGGCTTACTTTTTTTGTATTGAAGCTCTTTCCATCATGGCGGGGTAGCTCAGTTGGTTAGAGCAGCGGAATCATAATCCGCTTGTCGGGGGTTCAAGTCCCTCCCTCGCTACCACCTAACTTTAAGGATTACAAGCTGTAGTCCAAAACTCTCTGTCTAATCAATAGACTTCCTGCATAAGTCAATCTAGTTGGTGATTTTTTCGTTGAAACTTGCCTCCGCTCCGTAACAATCGTTTATGTACGCTGCGGTACTCGGCTTCGTTTCTTATAAAAATCCCGAGGGCTTTTTTGACTTATGCAGGAAGTCTAATATATATTAGTGTTTCAGCGATTGTATACGTGAGCGTTCACGGTTTTTTTGCTATTTTCTTATGATGAAAAAAATCTGCTCATCAAGCGTCTATTAGGGGACTGTTGAAAGAAGAGATGGATTAGCCATATCTTAAAATACTTTCTTTCGAAAATCTATTGAATGTGTCATAATGACATTATTATATCCTATTTATTAGGCTCTGTGAACAAAATTTTAATTGTTTAGATTTTGAGTATTTTTAAGCGAAAATTAATAAGATTTTTGCCGGAATAGTTAGTTCTATTTCAAAAAAATCTTATAATTTGCAGCTAAAAAGAGTCGAAATCTAGTAATTTAAATTTTGTTCACAGAGCCTAGGACTTGGTTATACTATTATTACTATTTACAATTAGGTTAGTGCTATATATTATTAACCTAGCTTTAAACCATATTTGGCTAGTAAAGATGCAAGTTCGGATTTTATACTATTCAGCCCTTCCAAACTATCTGATTCATATTTAGCGATAATTTTGGCTTCAGTGTTAGAGGATCGGAGTAACCACCATGCATTAGAGTCAGTTGATGAGTCAATCCTTATACCATCAATGTCATTGAAAGCGATATTTTGGTTGATTAAATCCTTTTTTATTTGCTGAATAATATCAAATTTGAGATCATCTGGTACCGGAATACTAATTTCGGGGGTGTTATGACATTTAGGTAGCTCATCTATCATATCGTCCAAGGTTTTTTCTGATCTTGATAGTAAATCAAGAAACCGTAGAGCAGCATAAATTGCATCATCATATCCATAATATTTATCAGCAAAAAATATATGACCGCTAGTTTCGCCGCCCAGTAATGCCTTAGTTGTTTGCATCTTGTCTTTAATAAAGGAATGACCTGTTTTCCACATTATCGGTCTTCCGCCATATGACTTAATCTGATTAAATATGGCACTACTTGATTTAATATCGATGATAATAGTTGCTTGTGGATTTTGATCAATTATATCTTTTGCTAATATACAAAGAATCTGGTCGCCTAAAATTATTCGTCCTTTCTTACTTATAATGGCTATACGATCGGCATCTCCATCAAATGCAATACCAATATCACAATCCTGGGTTCTAACTACTTCTATTAGTTGTTCTAGATTTTTAGCAATAGTGGGATCTGGGTGGTGATTAGGAAAATTACCATCAATTTCTGAATTGATAACGATATTTTGGTTAGGTAACCTTAACGTTAATAAGTTAATAATACTGCCAGCCGCACCGTTAGCTGGATCCCATGCTACTTTTATTTTAGGTTCTATAGTTATTTCTTGTAAAATCCTATCTATGTATAGAGCTGTGATATCCAGCTCTTTCACTATATAGTCAATTGATGAGAAGTTGGTGACGTCGTCACTCGTCACTCGCCTATTACTTATAGGCGTCGCTCCATCGCTCCTGCTATCTACTTCTCCTGAATTGACTATAGATGATGCTACAAACTTATCAGGCATATTAGACCAATCAGTACTTAGAATGTTATTCAGTAAATGCTGTATTTGTTGGTCAAAAAAAGACTTGCCTTGTGATAACATTTTAAAGCCATTATCATCTTTGGGATTATGTGAACCTGTGATCATTATACTAGCTTGTGGCTTAAATATCTTATCAGCAAAATATAAAACAGGGGAGGGGGCGACTCCTATTGAGATAGCCTGTCCACCAGCTGAGATAATGCCATTAACCAAAGCATGGTAAAGGGCAGGGGAGCTTAATCTACCATCCCGCCCTATCAATATTTTGTTCCCTTGTTTAGATATACTCAGTTTAGTAAAACAAAATCCAATTTTATAAGCAATAGTTGTATTAATATCCAGCAGACTGCTTCCACGAATATCGTACAATCTAAAAATTGCTCTATTTATTTCCATTGTCATTACTATTTTAGTATAATAGACCTCTTGCATAACCTAAAGATAATTGAGGAATTTTTAGGAAAAACGAAGTCGAGTACCGCAGCGTACTAAGATGTACGTGAGGAACGGAGACGAGTTTTGACAACAAAATTACCAATTAGATTAGGTTATGCAAGAGGTATAATTAAGTGATTTAAAGAGTTGATAGTATAAATGAAAATTTTAGCATTGGATACGGTAAATAATAGTGCATCTGTTGCGATTTCTGAAGACAAAGTTATTTTAGCCTATATTGAGGATTTAAGACCCTCTATGCAGGCTGAAACAATAGTACCAATGATTGAAGAAGCTCTGAGAATAGCAAAGCTTTCTTATCATGACTTAAATTACCTAGCTGTTACGAATGGGCCAGGTAGTTTTACCGGTATTAGGGTAGGGTTGTCAGTAGCAAAAGGCATTTTGCTAAGTACCAATATCATAGGTACTACTGTATCTAATTTTGAGTATTCCTGGTGGAGAGCCACTAGACAAGTAAGTAACCATAATAAAAAGGTTACCTTTAAGTTTTTTATTTTTCTTAATGCATATAGAGAGCAATTATATAGCCAGGTTTTTGATCAAGATGGACAGTCATCTATTCCTTTATTGATAAATTATGACCAAGTTGGGCAGTTATTAAATACAGAAGATAATATTATTAAAGTCTGTGCTGGTAGTGGGTTAGAGATGATATACGACAAGATTAAGGATTTAGAAAATGTAATAATCTTACCGCGTTTCACCAGAATTAAGGCGTGGCATATATGTCAATACATAGTTGATAAAATAGCTAGAAAGTATAATTTTTCTAACTCTATCGAGCCATTATATATTAGACTAGCTGATGTAAAAATTAAACAAAGTTAGCTAGCCTTACTTGATGGAGTAAAATATTATGGTTTCTGCCGGAATAAAATATCAAGGAAAACAAAGAAATCTAACTAGGGAGCAAGCAGAAGCGGTTGGGTTGCTGTCAATTGGTACATTTTTAGAGTATTTTGACTTGATGCTTTATATACATATGGCAGTATTGTTGAACGAGTTATTTTTTCCCAAAAGTGATCCGCATACAGCTAGTATTTTGTCGGCTTTCGCCTTCTGTGCTACTTTTGTTTTCCGACCAATTGGTGCGGTGCTATTTGGTTGGATAGGTGATAAAGTAGGTCGCAAAGCTACGGTAGTTATCACAACTTTCATGATGGCGTTTTGTTGTTTGGTGATGTTTAGTTTGCCCACTTATGCACAAATTGGTATTACCGCTTCTGCATTAATCACTATTTGTCGGATAGTGCAAGGCATGTCATCTTTAGGAGAAGTAGTAGGGGCAGAATTATATTTAACAGAAGTAACCAAACCACCAATACAATATCCTGTTGTTGCTGCCATTTCGATATTTGCTGATCTAGGAGCAGTATTCGCTTTAGGTGTTGCAACGCTTGTTACTTCATATAGATTTAAATGGCGATATGCTTTTTTGTTTGGTGCAGTGATTGCCATGGTTGGAGTTGTAGCAAGGACACGACTTAGAGAAACTCCAGAATTTGCTGATGCAACCAAAAGATTGGTAAAGAAACTTAACGCTTTTGGTCTAGAGAAAAAGGATGTTACTAATCAAGAAATGTTAAATGAAAAAATTAATATAAAAACTATATTGGCTTATTTATCAATTGAGTCTACTGGACCAATTTGTTTTTATTTCCTGTATATGCATTGTAGTACTATACTTAAAACCATCTTCAATTATACTTCTCAGCAAATTATTGCTCATAACTTGATTATTGCAATAACATATCTACTTATTGGTATTGCATATACTTATTTAAGTTATAAGATATCTCCATTAAAAATTTCAAAGACAAGGTTAGTAATTTTTGCTAGTACTATTATATTCTTACCGTATTTATTGAATAATATTCAATCTTCTGTCCATTTATTATTATTGCAGTTCTTTATAGTGATATTTGGACCAAGGGTATTTCCAGCGACTCCAATATTTTATAAGCAGTTTCCTGTATTTAAACGTTTTAGATGTGTCAGTATCTCATTTGCTGTGGTACGTGCGATAATGTTTATTGTTACTTCTTTTGGATTAGTTTATTTAATAGATTTTTTTGGTAATTGGGGTATAGTAATATTATTTGTACCCTTCCTTGTGGCGTATGGATTTGCCTTGCGTCATTTTGAAATGTTGGAGAAGTTACGCAATTAATAATTTAATAAGTAATTTCTAGCTCGTTTATATTATATCCTACAGATGTAGAATTACAACATAATTTGAATAAATACTCTTCCAATTTTATATAACCAAAATAAATACATACAGCTAGAAAACTCTGTACTGTTTCATCAACTATCTTCTTAATCTTTTCTGGGGATTTATATCCAATAGTTTGCATATTATGAAGTCAGTCAAATAACTTAATCAATAAAACATCATCTTTCTTTTGACTATATAATAAATTTAATGTTTCTGCTGAGCTGATCTTCCCATAAGATTTGATCCTAGTTAAATCTGCCACTTGACTGGCAATCTGCGTACCAAAAACCTTATCAATAATATTTTCAGTAAGTATTGTATCTTCAATAGTATCATGTAGTAAGCTGGTAATAATCATATCAGTCCTAAACAATTCAGGCATTTCTTGTGCTGTATATTCAGCCACCATATATGCTACTTCTATTGGATGAGAATAATATGGGGCACCGGATTGTCGCATTTGGCTACCATGATATTTTTTTGCGTAACAGATACCTTTTTTAATCTCCTCAATATCTATTGGTGAACTTACTTGTTGGTTCAGCTGAGATAGTTTTTTGAGTAGCCTATCAGCATATTGACAGTTTTCATACTTTAACTGTTGATCGAGAATTTCCATAAAAATTACCATATTACTTTATATAATATAAATGATAACTCAAAATTAAGTTATCACTAAGTAATTATTATATTTTTTTTATAAAAAGATGAATATTTTTATTTTTGTAGATAAGTTGTATCAGTTATTTTTTATTCTATCCAAAATCTCAAATCTTATCTATAAAATAGTCAATGATTTTGAAAAAGAGATTGTCATGAGCAAGGGATAGCACAACTTCTATAGTAATCAATATTATAATGATCCATTCAAGTCTAGTAGAGTGTTTACAGTTTAAGTCATTTGACAAAATATTGTAAAGTTCATGAATCATATTTAGTCGATTATTAAGAATATTCTGACGAATTTGAATATCTTGGAACTCTGCAGTCATTAAGTATAAAGGTTCGTAACTAGGACGACGCCAAAAAAATTCAGGAGTATCCAATATATCGCTGTGTAAATTAATTGAATATCGTTCGTTAAATAATATCCCAATTTGTTGAGATATTTCTTTTTTGGAAAGTGATACACTACCTGTACTGGCTAGTTCTTGTTGAATTGGAGTGGTTTTTACAATTAGATTACTTACCGATTTTTCTAGTACACTAAGCTTAACTGACTGAGCTAAAGCATGCGAGATAGATAATTTTATAAAAGTTGATTTATCGGCAAGAATGATTTGGTTTTTTTCTTCATCAATAAATGTTTTACCAGTAATTTCATCATAATCAAAATAAATAAAGTCGGAAACTAGCTCGTCATTTTGATTAGTTTTAAGAGCTGCTATTTCTGCAAGGAGCATTTTTTCTTGGCTTTCTTCAGCTCCCCATATAGTAACGCAACCGAAAGGGAAAAAGAAAACATCGATAGGATTTAAATTTTCCCCTTGTTCTTTTTGAATATATAGTACATCATCGAAATATTTAGGTTCAAGACCGATTTTATTGAGGTTTATTACTAAATCATTCATTTTGTATTCAGAAGTAGTACAGTAGGAAGTGCATCTCATATAATAAATAATTTATGGCAAACAATTGTTGCTTCATTATACTATAGTAGTTATAAAAGTTACAAAGTCAATTAAAATGTAATAGTTGGTAGTTATGTATGAAATATTAACAAATAGATCAATCATTGAAGTTTCTGGTGATGATGCGATGAATTTTTTGCATAATTTGATCACTAATGATATAAAAAATAACGATTATTGTTATAGCTATGCTCTAACTAACCAAGGGAGATATTTGTTTGATTTTTTCGTATTGAAATTATCGGCAACGAGGTTTTTTATTGATATAAATATTAATCAATCAGATTTATTTAAAAATCACTTAGTGCAGTACAAGTTACGTGCTAAAATTGAAGTGAATGACTTAACTACCGCCTATCAGGTTATTTACTCAAAGCAGCAATTGCCACTCAATAGCTACCAAGACCCTCGTTATAACCAACTTGGTTTTCGTTCAATTATTAATAAAGATGATTTTTTAACAACCACCAGAATAGAAGGCTTATATCAGCAGGATAAATATAATTTTGCCATAGTTGATGGCTATGATGATTTAATTGCCAATAGGTCTATTCCCATCGAATATGGGGCTGAGGAGTTAAATGCTATAAGTTACAGTAAGGGTTGTTATATTGGGCAGGAAGTTGTTTCCAGAACAAAATACCAAGGAGTTGTAAGAAAAAAAATATTTAAATTATCCATTAACATAGATTCCGGTAATACTGGTAGTTTAGATATCGCGAAAGACGATGAAATTATCGCCAATAATACAAAAATTGGCGTGGTATGTTCAGCTTATCAGAACATGGCAATAGCTTTAATTAGGGTGGATGATTATTATTCATTAGCAGATACAGTTATTACTGTAAGAAACTTACCAGTTTCTTTGGCTGTTCCACCTTGGCGTTATTGTAGCAATGACGAATATCACAAAGGTACCATATGAGTAAGATTATATTTTTAAATGGATGTGGTTCTGCCGGTAAAACATCTATCGCAAGATCAATACAACATTTAAGTAAGGATTCTTGGCTTACTTTTGGTGTAGATAGTTTTATCAATATGATGCCATGCTCATATAATGATAAAGTATCTAGTGAATATTTTACCTTTGTGCCAGGAAGTAATGACCGTGCTGCAACCATGCGGGTTGAGAGTGGAGCAAAAGCTGAACAACTTTTTGGTGTAATGCCAGATTTTGCCAATCTGCTTGCAAGCCGAGGGAATAATATTATTATTGATGAAGTCTTATTTGATGATTCCTGCCTCAAATCTTACATAAAAACCTTGAGTAGCTATATTGTCTATTTTGTTGGAGTTTTTTGTGATCTTTCAGTGATGCAAGAGCGAGAAATCCTACGGTGTGATCGTGCTATAGGTTTATCGAATGATCAAATAGACAGAGTTCACGCAAGTAGCTTGCGTGAATATGATTTAACAGTTGATACTACCTCAAAAACAGCTTTTGCAAATGCCAAACAAATTCTAGAGTTTGTCGAGAACAATCCTATGCCTCAAGGTTTTATGACTATGCGTACGAGGTTATAGACTGCAATTATCGAAAGAAAGTCGTATGTGGTCAACATCTATTAGAGAGGGAATCTTGAACCGACTAAGCAATTCATAAAAGCAATCAAAAATAGATTGCTTCGTCGGCTCATGCCTTCTCGCTAATAGACGTCTTGTAAATTTTTTTTTTGTAAACGCTCACATATATCTTCCTAAATTGTCCTAGCCCCCTCTTTTTTATTATGTGGAGGTGGTGATATTGATATTTTAGATGACATATGTGATTTTGCTGCCTGTCCTACAATTTTTGCTTTGTCATGCAATTGTTCAAGTGGTAGTTTGCTTTTGTCAGCAGAATATCCGTGCCATTTATCTTTTAAATATCCACAAATTTTTTTAATAAAATTTTTCCTAGGAACTATCACACCCGATGAGGCAGCTCGATCTTTTACTAACTGTTTAGAAAATTTCTTCATTGCATATTCGTCTGGCTGATCAATAAACTTACTTAACTGCCTAGCAGTTTCTTTAGCAATATCGTTAATTGACTCTGCACTTAATTTATCGGTTTTTTTATCTTTTTGAGCTTCGATTGCTTGGTCAATTTGTTTTACTAACAAATCAGCTAAAGCCTCTTTAACACCATCTAGTCTTTTTAATGCTGTTATTGTTTTAGTCTCGTCTTGTTCAGAATGTAAAATTTTTGAAACTCTTTCTGTTACAGCTGTTTTATATTGTTCAGCATTAAGAGGATCAGTTACTAATTGCTTTGATAAAGCACCATTAGTCTCAATAATTGATGTTGGATTTTTGGTAGGACATTTTGTTTCTATTGTTTTTAGGTCATCAATAATTTGACTAGCGACCTTTCCAGTACCAGCTACATCAATTACTACTTGCTGTGCCGGTTCAGCTTCTCCTACTGTTCCTAATGTAGCTGTAATATTTACCGCCATAAAGTCATGGCTATCAAATTTTGTCCCCACCATCTCTCTGATATATGAATGTGGACGAAAAACGTGCATACTACAATCAAACATAATTTTCTGTTCAGCGACATATGATAGATTATTATCTTTATCTATGATAATCTTAGACACAACACCATTTCTTAGCCATTCGTTCTCTATAACATTCGTATTATCCGTATCGTAGCAATTATCGTATGTTTTTGTTTTCAACTTGTTAAATCCAGCTATACCACCAGCTATACCAGCTTGATAATTTGCTGCTAAAATATATTCTGTTTGTTGTTCTGACAAGTTATAATCATTGGTTAATGTCTTATGCATGTCTTGATAGGTTACTTCATACTCATCATCTTTACCTACCTTACACTGAGCTACTAGGTCTACTAGCTTTCCGTCTGCAGTTTCAATATAAAATATTGCTTTACGTTTTATATCCTTGTCAAATCTAATTTGTACTTCAGCCTTATTTTTATAATCTTTGTCATATTTAGGATCAAAGCATTCTGCTATAAATTGTAAATTTTTATCCGAACTTTGTATAGCATCATCAGATGTAAAACTATGTGATTTCATGATATCTCCTTAAATTATATTTTTAGTTTTTAATTACAATAGTAGATAATATGGTGGTGTTATATAATTCTCCAGTGTGGTAGCAACGTCGATAACTTATATATCTCTCAGGTCTACTATAGGTATCCTCTACTATAATGGTCATGTCTTTAATACCAGCTTTTTCTAATTGAAAATCTACATAATCTGGTAAATCAAACATATAATGTCCTTTTTTCGAAGATCTAATGAAAAATCTTGAGTAATTAGGCTGCTGATTTGTAAAATTATCATAATATTCCTGATCAACCTCATAAGAATATTGTTGAATAGTAGGGCCAATAAGAGCTTTAATATTTGTTGCTCCTTTCTTTTGCATTAATTTTACCACATTATTAATGACACCAGCTTTAGCCCCACGCCAACCACAATGAGCAGCCCCTATAACCGTGCCATCCTTACTACTAAACAAAACAGGAGCACAATCAGCGGTCTGTATTGCTAGTACTAGATTTTTTTTGGTAGTAACAACCCCGTCAGCTTCCGGATCAATGTCATTATCAGTAATTAAATCAGCATCAACAACTTGGGTGCCATGCACTTGCTGCAAAATAACAATATCTTCTGTACTATAATGTTTAACTACTGCTAACCTATTATTTTGGACAATTTCTAAGTTATTAGAAACACCAGACTTATTTTTTTTACTATAAACATGACTAGATTGCTTGAAGCTTTTATCAAAAATTTTATAATAAACTTTATTTTTTATAAACTCATCCACATGTCAATCCCACAAAAATTTATATATAAATTATCAGATCATTTGCAAAAAAGCAATGCATTGCAAAAAATCATCAATAAATTCCAAACAAATTACTCACTAATACCTTGCATTGGAGTGGAAATAGAATTTTATTTAAGTAAAAATATTGATTCACTCGAATTGCAAACTCTGCTTGGCATAACAGTTAAGAAAGAAAAAGGCGATAATCAATTTGAGATAGATTTGCCACCTTCTACTAACATAATTGAGTATATAGGAAAAATTAGTAGCACTAAGTCTAAAATACAAATTATTGCAAAAAAATTGCAGGGCAAGGTAAATTTTTCTGCAAAACCATTGCCAAACGATTATGGTAGTAGTATACATTTTCATGTAAATTTTATAGATAGTTCTGCTTTAACGAGTAGTATAGTTGATATCGATCTAATGGGGCAGAGCATCTGTCATTATATGCTCGATAGTTTTTTGGTATTTATGCCGAATGAAGATGATTATCTTCGTTTAGATGAAAATTTTATGGCACCAACTAATGTGTCTTTTGGTAATAATAATAGAACTGTCGCCGTACGCATTCCTGACTCATTTCCTAGAAGACTAGAACACAGAATAGCTAGCCCACTAACCGACCCTTATTTAGCAATTTTTACTATTTTAAACTCTATCTTATTAGGTCTAGAATTTCCTGATAAAATCAATAATATCAACAAAATATATGGCAATGCTTTTGATCAACAATATAATTTAGTACCATTACCAAAATCATTAGCAGAAGCACTAGAATTGTTTAATTTGCAGTTTTTTTTATAGTTAGCTTAATTATGGCACTGTTAACAAAATAATTTGAATAATTTAGCAAGAGCCAATGCAATAAAGTTGAGGAAGGTGGAATCAAGCTTATCAAAACGCATGGCAATTCTTTTATTTTCCTTAAGTCTGCCAAAAAGCCTTTCAATAATATGCCGTTGCGGTAAATTTTGGTATCATAAAAATCCTTTGGTGTTAAATTGGAGTCATTAGGCAAATAAACTCCTTTATATGGAATAACGGGAATAGCATTTTTTGATTTGATAAAATTTCTAATATTGCAGTTATCGTATCCCTTGTCCGCAACAACAAAGTCAACTTCTTCCCAAGGCCAGTCTTGCCATAATTGCTCAACTGTTTTGCAATCCTGCCTTTGAGCGGGAAATAATTGGCAGTTAATACAAGCATTACTGGTAATTGCTAAATGGATTGTAGTGCCTAATCCCTTCCTACCCCTCCCTGTCGATTGTAAACCTTTATTTTTTTAAAGCACCTCCTCCATGTCGATGTAATGGTACAATTGAGCCATCAACGAATACTATATCCATTAACAACTGTTTAACACTTTGAAGGTGATACAACAAGTGCCAAAAGAATCCATTCTCACTCCATCTTTTGTATCTTGTATAGATTGTGTGCCAATTTCCATATTCTGATAAAAGGTCACGCCAAGACACCCCCGTCCTCAGTACATACAGAACGCCACAAAAAAATTGTTCTTGTGGACAAAATTTGCCAGAGCTTAAGTCAGCTAAGGAACAAAGCTTTAATTTGCCGCTTGAGATAACAGTAAGTTCAGGTGAACAAAGTTTGTCAGAGTAAAAAATATTAACAATATTAATTTTTCGGAGATATTGTTAGTTATTTAGGGGGCAATTTTCATTACAATTTTTCCTTTAAAGGGGTCAATAGTTGATTACAATTTACAAAAAATTAATTTACTGAATTTATGAATGGAATATATTTTAATTTGAAATGCTTAACCATTATGGCTATATAAAATTAAGTATCTGGCAGAACAAAAAGCTAAAATTTATGAAAAAAAATTGCAATCTTTTAAAAACCTCATAGTTGATGATTTTTTTGTAATTTTTTAGACAAAAGATTTTCTTTGAAATTAGAACAATTTTTTATCTTTCAACGATCCCATAATGGAGGAATTTTCATTGACAGTGATATATTGACATAATAGAAGTTTAAGGATATAATTTACTCTTCTTAAAAATTTCACTACTTTTTAGGATACTTTATAAAAATAAGCAACAATGTCATCCAATATCCAGTCCAAGGCATAATATAAGGCACCCGTAGCTCAATTGGATAGAGCATATGACTACGGATCATAAGGCTGGGGGTTCGACTCCCTCCGGGTGTACCATTCTCCTATTTCGCTACATTTTATGAACATGTCGAACGGTGGACGCAAGGTGTAGTCTAGCTTACAACCGTTCAGTTCTAGGTTAGCAAATACGAAATTTAACAATTTACGTTTTTCTGTAGCAGTCGAACCTTTAAACGTTTCTAATACCCCAGAAGCCAGTTCTACTAGGCTTATCAGCTGTTGTGAAAATTTATCATCGGCTACTTCGTGGTTTTCTATTTCTATAGCAATATCTGTTCGTTTTTGTGTTAATTCTTTACGTTTTTCTTCATGTTCTCCTTTTGTAATGTCACCGTCTAAAAATAGATCAGTGAGCCTGTTCATACGTGTTGTTATCTTTGTCTGTTCAGTGTATAACTCACCTATTCTCCTTTTATGAAAATCTTGTTCAATTTTTGCTGAGCTTTTAATATAAGAAATTACTTCAACTAATAACTTAGGATTCAAATAGAGCATTGCTAATACCTTTTCTACTTCTCCTAATACTTGTTTCTCTTGTACGTAGATTCTTTTATTAGTATTGCCATGCTGCCAAACTCGTAAATATGTCCACTCTGTTGTTTTACCATTAACATAGGTCTTCTTTTTGGTTTCAGCAGTAACAACTCGACCAGTAGCAGCACATTTTATCAATCCTCTAAATATATATTCTTTTTCTCCATACTTAAAAGGTTTTTTATTCCAGTTAAGACGCATCCTTTGGCAAGCATCAAATAGTTCTTTACTAATTATAGGAGGATATATATGCGGATATTGTTTTCCAGTTTTTAATAATCTCATTACCCCGTAATAAAACGGATTTTGAATAATTTTGTATATATGAGAACAACATAAATAACCTTGGTTGCCATGAGAATTACGTAAGCCCCACTTTCGAGTTTTTTTCAGTATTGCTAACAACGTATAATTACCTGTAGCATAAGTTTCAAATATTTTCTTCACAAGTGGTGCACGATCAGGATCAATGATGATTTGTCCTTTGCCACGTTCTGACTTTTTACTTGTCACATGCAGATAACCAATAGGTGTAGTACTAACCCACTCACCTAGACGTAGTTTTTGCTCTATACTACGATTGATATTATCTTTCAAGCTATCGACATAAGACTGAGCCATCATCACAAAAATGTTCCACATCATCCGCTCTTGTGAGGTAGAGTTTTTATGAATAACACAATTTTCTGTATAAAAATGCAATTCTATTTTGCCTTTCTCAATTAGATCGTTTAATAGTGGTGTTTCCTTATAGCTACGTTGCAACCGATCAACTTTATCAGTTACAACTGCAACTAACTCCTTCTGTTTCTTAGCAAAATCTATAGCTTCCATGAATTTTTTGCGATTACCAATAGTAGAAGATTCTGAAAATTCAAAGATTTTTAAAATTTCTAAACCTTTACGAGTGCAATACTCTTGTAAGCGATATTTTTGTGCCTCAATAGAATAACCATCTTCTTGTTCTCTTGGAAACTCTAGCTAATATTACTGCTTTCTTGGCTTTTTCTGTCATAAAATTTCTCCTATTTTAGTTAATAAGTTTTGGATTAAGGGTTCAATACTATCTTATAGACTCTCAAAGATTTTCAGGGCTTTTAAACCTTTACAGATACTATATTCCTGCAGATGGTATTTTGGGACTTCAATAGAATAGCTATTTTTTTGTTCTTTTGATGAGACACGAGCTAAAAGAATAGTTTTAGTTACCTTATTGGATATATTATTCATCTATATTTAAATTTGATTTTTTACTACCAAATGTATGGTATCTTTTACAATAAGTAGCAGCAACTTATAGAAGATAATCGTCCTCTATATTTACCTTTTGCAAGAGTACTTTTTCATAGCATCTGTTGTAAGTAGTAATGGCAATTAGGTTAGCAGATGACAAAGTACCAAGTACAGCCCAAAGTAGCGTATTAATTGTTGTATGCCGCAGATCTTCGTCAATTAGGATGGTGACAGGCTTATTAGTACAAGTCATTATTTGGCGAATTAATTGCCCAAGAGTGGCATGATCATAAGGTTCTGTAGATTGGATAATTCCTACTATCGTTAGCCCGTTCTTTTGGCTGGCAGTGATAATATTGTTGCGAAGCTTAAGACTAGTAGGATCGTCATAAGCTGGGTTCAGTAAGACTATTGCTTTGGAAGGTAAAGTTGTTTTATCTGTCATGATGGTATCCCCTTTATGATTAAACTTAAAGTTATCAAGTTTTAACCACCAAAGAATCTTTAAAGATTACTTTGGTGATCAGGGAGTTAGTAAAACCATCACAAAGAACAGCTATGATAGCATTTAGGCTTAAGATTTACACCTTAAGCCCTGGACATAACTACCATCCCCCCAACCATAACAGTCGAGGAACATCGTTTTAACGGTTGATATCTACCGCTTTGTGTTTTTAAGGTTACTACCCCCCAAAGTAACTTTGCAGTTACTCTATTTTTAATTTTAAACTATACTCCCCTAAAGTCAATAACAGTTTTTTTACCATTAATTGTTATTTTCGTTGTCTTTCTGTTCTTGCTTTTTCATCTTGCAATTAATATTCTTTTATAGGCATAATATTTTCAGCTCTTCTTATTTTTATAATTTTATCTTAGCATCCAACATAATTTTACATTACACAACTGTCAGTTCATTACATGCAACATAAAATAATTTGTTTTATAAAGTTTTGTTGTCTTGTAACTTTAGCTTTATAAGCAGTATAATTTTGTAAAAGGGTTTAAAAATTAGTTCATGTGATGAACTAATTAACTAAATCCTTTGGAATATTTAGCAAACGATGTTTTTTTAAATGAATATATCTACAATTTGTTGGTTGATTATTTAAAGGTTGTATGAGATTAGAAAAGTGGTTAGAGCTGCAACACATGCCAATTCATATATTTGCTAAGAAAATAGGTAAGAATAGAAGTCAAGTACATAAATATATCCATGAAGATGTTGTACCCAAGCATAATGTCATTTTTAAAATTTATATTACAACTTTTGGAGCAGTTTCAGCTAATGATTTCCATAGGCTTTCTGATAAATTATTTGAGAAAGAAAAATTACATACTAATTCTTTTCGGGATTAGTATATCAATCGTAATTAACATATTAAAATCCAATCAATAACTCTTATGTATCAGATAATAATTTCCATATTTCTGATGTTTTAAGCACATTAAATGACCATGAAGAGCTGGTTACATAAGACAATAAAATAATTCATATATCTTTTTACAGGATATTTGCTTGTCCAATCTTTCATGGTCATTTTAAGTTTTAATCGGTACGCAATGTTCCTCTAATCTTTAGCATTATCTCTTTGCATAAGTAGTTTTAATAAAACCATTAATTATAAAATACTATTAAACAACCATTAATGATATTAAAGTTATTCGCAAATATTGTGGATAACTTTGTGGGCAACGCATGGATAAGTTTTTTAAAACTATAAAAACTATAAAAGTTAGCAGAAAATTTTAGGAAATTTTTCAGAAAATTAGAACTTTTTACCAATTTTTTAAAGATTTTTTTTGGTTTCATAAAATGAACAGTCTTTTTAGTACAAATATTTTACCAATTTATATTAATTAACAAGGACATTAATTATGACAGAATTTTACCGTAAACTCTTTTATCCATCAGCTATTATTAAGGATGCAGAGTTACTAAAACATGATGAATATGGTGTTTATATTCGTCTATTGGAACATATGTGGATAAGTGGTGGAAAACTACCACATGATGATACAAAAATTGCTCATTATTTACGCATTACACCAAAAAAATGGCAAAATTACAAAAAAATTTTACAAAATTTTTTCATTTTTTCTGACAAAACATTTACTCATACTGAACTCAAAAAAGAATACCAAAAAACTATTTTAATATCACAAAAGAATTCTCTGAAAGCTAGAAAGAGATGGGGTAAACAGAATTGTAATATAGATGACAAAATAGTTGAAAATATTATATCAATAGGAAGTAAAGATTGTAAATCAAATGATGCTATAGCATATGCAAAATCAATGCTACGTGCATGCGTCTAAAAAGAAAGATATTGATTTAAGATTAGATGATATAGATAGGCTTGTGGATAACTCAGGGCAATTAGCCGTTTATCACGAATTATACAATAAACTGCAATTACTCTTTAGTGAGCATAGTATGCTTTTTCCTAGGGATCAATTTTTGCTAGTTGAATGGATAAAAACTGGCATTAGTATCGATTCTATTTATCAAAAGATTGTCCTAATACTCCAGCATATTAGCAAGCAAGGTCTAGAACATCCAAAATCTTTTGCTTATTTCACTGCTGAAATACAACGATGTTGTTAAGCTTGTGTCATCACATGAACTAATTTTAATTATTTTACAGCTCTTGTCTTATATTTCTATATAAAATAGCGTTTCACGTAATGAAATACCTATTGTTTTTAGAAAAATCCTTGTCATAATCTGAATAATAACAGCAATTAAAGTAAAAATTATGAACAAAAAAGCTATCAAATATGGACTACAACTTGCTTTAGTCGAACAAGCTTCTGATGAATTTTATCAAAGTAATGAGAGTGACTATGAACAAAGGGATAAAAAAATAGCTGAAGGTGTAATGAGTAAATGCCTAATCAATCAATTTATTCTTGCACAGTTAGTAAAAAATGAATTACAAGCAAAGCTAACTGACCAATTGACGGCGATATTTAACTTAAATATTCAGGAATTTGGCTATCGTCAATTTCTAAGCGATGGAACAACTATCGGTTTTTGCACAAGAAATATTGACAATATCACAAACACCCAAAGCAAAAATCTAGGCTACGAATACGAAACTTTGAGAAGATTCTATAATCAGGAAACATGTAACAGCTTTATCATCTACCAAAGAACAAAAGATAAAATTGAAGGATTTTACTTTTTGTCTTCAAGTAACAATCCAGAGATTATTAGCTATTACATTAACCATCTTGAATCTTTTGAGCAGTTTATTAACATTGTCAGTCTTTATGTTAGTATAGTTCTAAGTAGCATAAGATGCAATAATTCATACTGTGAAACTTTACAGCACAATGATTTATACGTAAAAATTTTTAGTCAAAATAGCTTGGACGAATTATTTCCAGAAAGGATCTCAAGCAATAACTAAAAATGGTTCCATTATGAAAATAACTAAACTTCACATAAATTATCTAGGCAAATCTTTCATTCTTACCCAAAGAGCTCTGGAATGTCTTATACTTGCAGCCCTTGGGTTTCCTAAAAAGCACATAGCAAGTAGATTAGGCATATCATACAGAACTGCAGAAAAACATATAACAAATGCTAAAAATAAAATTGGCATTTATAATCATAGACAATTAATTGATTTTTTATTTTCTAGTCAGATATTTAAACACCCTGACTATTACAATCAAATATCCGATATCAAATTACCGAAGAACATCTAATGAAGTGTTAATAACAAATTATGCGTAATAATAAATACCGTTTTCAAGTAACTTTAATTTTTAATATTGGTAAATTCTTCTTTTTTAATTAAGGTAATTCGTTCAATGATATCAAAGTCAACACATGCTTGAAAAAGTTTCTGTGCTATATTAAACCTGTCATCCTTTTGTGCCTGTAAAAATATTTCTGCAATCTTTTGTAAATTCTCAATCCTTATATAGCAAAAGCAGTTAAGTTATGTTACAGCAAAGAATGCACAAATGGTGTTATACAATTCTTGTGAAAGCCCGATTTTTTGTTTAATCCACCTTTTCATATTAGCCCAAAATTTCTCTATTGGATTTAGGTCAGGAGAGTAAGGTGGTAAAAATATTACCCTACATCCTACTGATTCTATTAAATCTTTAGTCTTCTTAGACTTATGAAAAGCAGCATTGTCTAAAATCACAACTTGACCAGCTATAAGCTCTTTTATCAAAAATTGCTCTACCCAATTATTAAATAGTTCGGTATTACAGGTGCCATTGAATACAAAAGGGGCTATAGATTTATTACCTACCAAACCTGCTATAATATTCGTCCTTTGGTAATACTTCCCACTCTTCTTTGCTTGTAGTGTTTGACCTTTCTTTCCCCAACCTCTATCTTGGGTAATGTTCATCTCTATTCCGCTCTCATCTATATACACAAGCGCATCTGTAGCTAGATCTTTGATATCTTCTAAATACTTACATCGCTTTTCAGCATTAGCTTCCACATAGGTAAAGGCTTTTTTTTATAACTAAATCCCAATTGTCTTAGCCAATATCTTGCCCCACTAGCGCTTATCCCAAATTTCTTACCAATATCTTCCGTTTTGCTATTAGGATTTTCTTCTACATACTTGATAAAATCATCCATTTCTATACTAGGCTTTGCTCCTTTATACTTCCTTGCTTGATAATGACCTTCTTTCTTATACCTTACATGCCATGTATTTACTGTTGTAGGGCTCAATTGAAAAACTCTAGATGCTGACCTTTGACTATTTCCTGCTTCTAGATATTTTATTACTTTTTCTCTTAAATCTATACTGTATGGGCTAGTTGACATTTTTCATTTTATATTATCACAATCACTAACATAACTCAACTGCCTTTACTATATCAGGTAAATCCATTACTTTAGGTCGAATCTCCTTAATATTAACAGGAATAGTGATATTATAATTTATACCTTGGTCTCGGTTACTATGAACCTTTAAATTCCCATAATGAGCATCTATAACATTAAAACACTCCAAAAAAGTTAGTTCATTCGTCTGCTTAAAAGTTGGAGTAAGAAGTAATTGCAGTTGTTGCTCAGTAAGTGTACCGCCTTGATCCTGTATTATTAGCTTTATTGCTTTGATTGGTTTTTTACTTTTAGTAGTTTCTGATATATTTAGCTCAAAATCTAGAATATCATCTTCTAGAAAAATACTCACAATATTACCATCGACATTATTGTTGATAACATGAATCAATAGACTTTTTATTACTGACTTCATTTTTTCTAAATCGCATGTTATGTTATGATCTTTTTGTTTACTACGGACAATAAACTGTAATGGTTGATCAGATAATTTTTCACATTCACCTACTACTTCATCTATTAAATTCTTAATGTTAATTTCAGTAAGCTTAATATGCACTTGATGTCTTACTCTATGAGTAATAGTAGAAAGATATGAAGCCCAGCCCTTTATTCGTTTTGCTACGTCATGTAATTCTTCAGTAATCCAAGAAATTTGGTCTTCATTAGCTGTGTTTTGTAGTTTTGTACATAATGCTTCAAGTTGGAGTCGCAAGGTATGAAGTTGCTGTTGTTCTTGCTCTTCTATTCTGTTAAAAAACTCTTCTTCATGTTGTGCTAATTTGATCAAATCATGCGTTAGTTTTATTGATTTTGTTTCCCATACATTCTTCATGATTTCAGATAATTCTTCATGTTTTTGTTTTGGTTTTAGAAATGCTATTAATGCACTACTAAATAGCAACAAAAGATAATTCATTTGGAATTGTATATCGCTGAAACTACTGGTTAAATAGTCTTCACCCATATAACATTTAAAAAATTGAAATGATGCAAATGTACCAAAAATCGCTATAAATAAAGCTATCTGCCATCTGAGCAAAATACCAGTAACTAGTAAATTAATAATAAATATCATACATTGTAGTTGATGAAATTCGCTAATAATGACCAGCATACTTCCAACACAAATCAACATATATAGCACACCTAAATTCCATATTACAGCTATAAACCTCTCGCTTTTAAATCTAGGAGGCAATATTGGATAAGCTACAAACCCGGTAGATATTAGTAATACTGAGTGGTAGATGAAGTGATAAATATTAGCATATTTTGTGGTATAATATTCTGGGATAGTGAATAATGATGAATAAGTGGAAATTATTACAAAGAAACCAAATAGAGAAAAAGTAATTTCATTTTTTGGTAGATTACCTTTACAAAAATTCACCAGATTAAATTGTTTGATTGAATTAATAATTCTTCTGAATTTTCTTTTACGTTCAAGTCTGAGAGCAATTATAGGACTAGGGTCTTTTACGCCAATCCAACCACCAGGTTGTTTAAAAAAGTAATGGCTAAACATCAAAGTTAACAAATTAGCTGCCATAGCTGGTATGACAGCTTTCATTTGTACATTTAAGACTTTAAAACTAACTGCTATAATAAATCCAGCAAACATTCCTATTAATACTGCTTTACTACTAGTACGAAAGCCTAGAATTGCTAAAAGAAAAGGCACTGAAACTACAGGCATATAAAAACCTAATATTATTAACAGCAAATCAAGTATGTTACTTGCTTCGAAAACTAGAAAAATAGCAAAAATACCAACAAAAATAGCGAAAACACGTAATATAATGAGATCACTAAGATTATTATGAACCTTTTTTATAACATCAAAATCTAATAATTTTAAAATATCATTAGTGAATAATATAGCTGAAGAATTAATGTACGAATCTGCCGTAGACATGATTATTGCTACAATACCTATAGCAGTAAGCCCTCTTAATCCTGGATAGCTGTGATTCTCTATAATATGGGCTAATAACTTCTCAGGGTCAAGATTAGGATTATTTGCCAGTAATAATATTCCAACCCAGATTATTATTACTAATATCGTAAGAGATATTAAACCTCCTGTTATAAAAGACTTTCTAACTTGTATGATATTCTTAGCCATTGCCAATCTTTGAAAAAAAACCGGTTGAAAAGCTGGAATTAGAAAAAATAATAACAGGAAAAAAGAGCTTATGAACTTAAAATCATTGAAATTAAATACTTGCCTATAATCGAATAAAGGATTTTCTGTGATTGTTACAAAAACTTTGTGAGGATCATGCAGAGTTCCCCAAATTATCAAAGTAATGATAGGAACAACAGTGCCAAAAGTAAGAAATTGTATTATATCTGTAAAAGTAACAGCCTTGATACCGCCAAAAGCTGAATATAATATTACTATAACAGCACTTGCCAAAACAGCATGAAAACTAGAAACATTAAAGAAAAGTTGCAACATGGTAGCTGAAACTTTAAATTGCACTGCAACTATTCCTATACAAAGAAAGATGCCTGCTATAGCTGTAAGCAATTGAACTTTTTTACCATAAAGAGTCCCCATGGCTTCAGCTATGGAAAGATTACCCAAAAACTCTGCCATACGTGGAGCTAAAAAGTAACCAACAATTACGAGAGCTAAAGGTTCACCCAATGCCGGAATGATAAAATATAAACCTTGTTTATAGGATTCACTAACTGCTTCAGAAAAGAGACCACCTCCTATACAAGTGGCAATAATTGTAGCAGTTATGGTGCTGGTGGAGAAATTGCGGTTGCCTATAGCATATTCTTTAATATTTTTTATACCACGACTATAAAATAGACCTACTGCTAAGTTAAAAATTAAAAAGGTGGCAAAAATGGCTGTGTCCAAATCCCAACTTAAATGCATATAATCTTCCCCTAAATGTCAAAAAACTGTAAGTTTTTGACCACCAAAGACAAGATTTTTAGAAGTAAGTAATCTAGATTGGTGATCGGGGAGTTAGCAAAACCGCCTTAGGACAGTTACGATAGTCTTTAGGCTTAAATGTAAACATTTAAGCCCTGGACATAACTAACGTCTCCCCGACCATAAAAAGTCAAGTATCATCATTGTAGGTTGATGACCCCTAAGGTGAAGGTTGCTAAACCCCAGAATTACTTTACAGTAATTCCACCTCGAATTCTAAATTATATACACACCTAAAGTCAATATATATTTTTTTATCCTGGATTGCTTCGACCATTACATGGTCTCGCAATGACGTATATGTACCACAAACGTCATTGCGAGAAGTGCGTAAGCACGCATAGGCTTAAGAAAATAAAGTAGAAAAGTCGTCATTGCGAGCCACCGTAGGTGGCGTGGCAATCCATTTCTAATCACTTTTCTGGATTGCTTCGTCGACCTAAGGTCTCCTCGCAATGACGGTTTCTTAATTATTGTTTTCTTAAACTGACGCTTATGCGTAAGCACGACGAAGCAATCCAAAACATACATTAAACAATATCTTCATATAAATCACGCCATTCTGGGTTCATAATAGTAATTAATTTTATTTTTTTAGCTCTGGAGCCAGCTTTAATTTGCTTTTCTCTAGCAATAGCAGTATCCATTGTTTCTAATACTTCATAAAATACTAAGTCATTGCACTTATATTTTGAAGTAAACCCTACAATAATATCATGCTTATGCTCATAAACTCTCTTAATAAGATTTGAAGTAACACCAGTATATAGGGTGCCATTCTTTTTGTTTGCCATGATATATACAGCTGGTTGTTTCATATTTTATTTATACTAATTTTTTGGATTGCTTCGTCGTGTTTCCGCACTTCTCGCAATGACGTTTGGGATGCATACATGTCATTGCGAGACCACGTAGTGGTCGTGGCAATCCATAAAAGTTAAATTTGGATTGCTTCGTCGGCTCACGCCTTCTCGCAATGACGGTGACGGCATAATGCTAATCGGGTTAGCTATAAATCTCAAACTAAAAAAGCCAGTGTAACAACCCAAACGTTTAGCTTATTAATAAAGCTAAAATTTGGGTATTAGACTTGCTGATACACTAGTAAGTACTCGAAAGTTTCCCAGCTCAAAAGTACTTACTAGTGAAATCAATCCAATAGCATTGCTATTAAATTACAACCGTTATTGAGGTGTAACTATGATCATACAAAAATTTCTTCAAATAGTCAAACTCTATTATTTTTGCAGTCTTATAACGTAAGTATTAGCAATAGCGTCATTGCGAGACCACATAATAGATTGCTTCGTCGCTACTAAAGTAGCTTCTCGCAATGACATCTGTGCCTATAACTCGTCATTGCGAGACCATGTAATGGTCGAAGCAATCCATTTCTAACAACTTTCCTGGATTGCCACGTCGCCACTAAAGTGGCTCCTCGCAATGACATTTGGGTAAAAGTACTAGCGTCATTGCGAGAAGGCGTCAGCCGACGAAGCAATCCAAATTTAATTTTTCTGGATTGCTTCGTCGACCTTACGGTCTCCTCGCAATGACAGTTATATACACATGTCATTAATAGAGTAGGATTATGAAAGATAACACACAACCCACTAATATTCTTGAAGAGAATAGTAATGAGGTTACAGAACAAATAGAAGAAGCACAGGACTTAGTTGTTTTAACCAATTCAGTTAGTAGCAACTTTCTGGATATAGACGACTTAGATCCGATCACCAAAGCCATCAGGCAGGAAATTCTGCAAAAACAGCGTGATATTTTAAGAGAATATATAGCTCAGAATCATGATCTAACCGTAACTAACTATGACGATCAGGAATTTGCTGAATATCTGAAAAATGTCAATAATAGACCAATAATTGATCAAGCATTTGCAAATACCCAAGTTAAAACTGAACTAGAAAAAACAGAGATAGCAGGATACAAGCAAGTTCATCATAATTTTGCTGATCAATTTCATACAATGAACTGGCAAGATGGTGATAGGCAAGGTAATATCAGAAGCCAGATAGTAAGAAATGATTCAGGTGATGAATTAGCTACTATCAAGGAAACAACTCATAAAATTAATTCTCTAGTCTCTTTGTCAGATGGCACTCTTAAGCAAATCAACAACTACCGAACAATAGATTTTCCAACAGAATTGCCAAATAAAACTGGTTCAATGCATTTGTCATTAGCGGTAAAAGATGAAAATGGTCGAAATATCGCCTTAGACCGAGCAGTATATTTTACTGCTCATTATGATAGTCAAGGTAAATTGTCAGAGATCAGTAGTCCAAAACCAGTGAGATTTAATGGTAAAGGAGATGATGCGATAGGCTATATAGAGCATTTAGGACAGGTCTATAGTTTGCCAGTAACCCAAGGTAAATATCAAGAAATGATGTTAGCTTTGGAGAAGAATAAAGGGCAAGAAATCAACCTTTCTCAAACTATCACTACTGCTCAGGATATGATGATTACTACTAATGTTGTCAATAGTGATTTACCCATTCAACAAGAAAAGAAAGAATATCATCATGATAGGCAAAAGTTAGCTGAAGAAATATTAGAAAAAACAGCTGAGCAAGCAGTTAGTAATCAGAAATTGTCTGAAGATAAACAAAGAAAATTATTACAACAACTTGCCGAGCAAGACCCTAATTTAGCCGGTAAGTTAGTAGCAGAACATTATGCTACCCATGCAGTAGTATATCACAACGAGAAAACAGCAGATGCAAGTAGTACAGCATTAGAAGAGTTAGAGAATAGTGTAAAAATATGCGGTGGTCATAAAAAATTAGGCTTAACTTCTATAAAGAAACAATTATCTGAGTTGGATAAAACACGAAAAGAATCTATCCAAAGCATGAAAGAAGTAGATAAACTGATAGTGCAGTTAGAAACATCTGAGAAATCTTATCATGAGCAACTGAAGAAAACACAACTAGTTGCTGATATATTACCAGAATCTAATCCCGATAAAGAAAAATTAAATATTTTTTTAAAATCAAAGCTAGAAGAGAAAGAGCCAAATACAACAACTGCACCGCTAGCAAAAAATAAAGAAATAGATGATTCTTTAGAACCAGAAAAAAAAGCAGCTCGGATGATAGAAAGATTCATGAGTAAAGATTCTCCATCTAATAAAGCACTACCACTGAATGCATCAAAACTACAATCAAAGAACACTCAAGTAAATAGGAGGTAACTATGCCAGCTATTTAAGTGACGTATGTGCCTATAACTCGTCATTGCGAGACCACGCAAGTAGGTCGAAGCAATCCATTTTTAATCATTTTTATGGATTGCCACGTCGGCTCACGCCTTCTCGCAATGACTAAGCAATATCCAGAGAAAACATTCAATAGGGAGTTATTTATGACCGATGAAAAAGTCCTGTTATTTTCATATCCGCCTCATAGCCGGCAACTACAAGACTCTTTGATGAAGGAGTTTTTGGATAAAATTATAGCATATAGTAAAAGACGCAGTACTATAATAAACATCCCCGTTATAACATTGGCATTAAAATATGTTATCCAATACCAAGCAGATCAGAAACGACACTCTGGTGAGTCATATTACCATCATCCAATACAAGTTGCGTTAATAGCAGCCAAACTTTCCTGTAAAACTGAAATAATAGCAGCGTCATTATTACATGATATTGTAGAGGATACATCTATTACTATTGATCAGATACAGTTTTTATTTGGTAGCAAAATAGCAGAATTAGTTAACAAACTGACGAAGCTTGACGATCTTATAACAAAGAAAGTAAAAATTGAAGGAGAACATGCCTTACAGAAACTGCTTCAACCGGAAGATACGGATGCATGGTATATCAAGCTTGCTGACAGATTACATAATATGCAAACCCTTCATTATATTAAGTCAAGAGAAAAACAAAAAAGAATAGCCTTGGATACTTTAAACAACTTTATACCTCTAGCAAAACTAGTTCGAGTAAAATGGATAGAACAGAAACTATACGTATTAGCTAGCAAAATATTAGAGGAAAATTAATTAATACAATTTATTTACTTTTTATTAATAGTTTAGTTAGATTATCTCTTTATTAATTCTCTCCAAACAAAATTTTTCCGTCACTGTTTTTAATTCAAGTCTTTCTTGAATGATCAGGGAGCGTTCAGGTAAAACAGTTTTCATATTATTAGTATCTTCTAAAGTTATAGTGAAACAGATTGAATTAGGTGATAAAGAACATAGCGATAATTGGGAGTGTTATAAGAACTAATACACATCAAATTAACATAAAATTGACATTTTCCTCTTATTTTTTCATATATTATCACCTAATTCAATAGCTTTTACTATATAATAAATTTAAGCCAACAAATTGGAAACCAAAATGATTAGATTACTACAATTGGCATAGATATTGCAAAAAGAATTTTGCAAATTTACCATGTACAAGAAATCTTTTCTATAACATTTACGCTTTATTGAATACCGTGATATTGTTACAAGCAACAATTTATTATTTCAGTTTTCTACATATATTTTTCTTGCTATCATTACTTAAATCATTAGTATAGTTATTAGCACTAATTTATATAGGTGGAGAAATGATAGGGTATCAGCAACAACAAAGTAGCCTAACCAAGGAGCAAAAAGAAGCTGTCGGATTACTTTCAGTTGGGACGTTTCTTGAGTATTTTGATCTGATGCTATATGTACATATGGCAGTTCTTTTAAATGAGCTCTTTTTCCCAAAAAGCGATCCTTTTACCTCTTCATTGCAGTCTGCTTTTGCATTTTGTTCAGTGTTTGTTTTAAGACCTGTTGGTGCACTTATTTTTGGTAGGATAGGTGATAAAATCGGTCGTAAACCAATAGTTATTATCACAACCTTTATTATGTCTATTTCATGCATTATAATTGCTACTCTTCCAACATATGAACAAATAGGTATAGCAGCTGCATGGTTAGTTACCGTGTGCCGCATGTTACAGGGCATGTCATCTATGGGAGAAATAGTAGGTGCAGAAATTTATTTAACTGAATTCGTGAAACCACCTATGCAATATCCGGCTGTAATGTTAGTTGCAATTTTTTCTATTTTAGGAGGGACAACAGCTTTGGGCGTTGCATCTATTACAACTAAATATCAATTTAATTGGCGTATTGCATTTTGGATCGGTGCACTAATTGCAATGGTTGGTGGTGTTGCTAGAACAGCACTAAAAGAAACAACGGATTTTGCAGATGCAACACGTCGGTTAAAAAATATCTTAGATAAATCCGGTGTGAGCATGGCTAAATTAAAAGATGACCCTATATTACATGAAAAAGTAAGCAAAAAAACAACTATAGCCTTATTTCTAATACAATGTGGATGGCCATTATGTTTTTATTTTACGTATATTTATTGTGGGAATATCCTTAAAACTCAGTTTGGTTATAAACCAGAAGAAGTAATTAATCAAAATTTTATCGTATCAATGGTGAATTTAGTTGGCTATATATTATTAATGTATTTAAGTTATAGAATACATCCATTAAAGATATTGAAAGCAAAACTATTTATATTCTGTCCGGTTGCCTTGCTTTGTCCTTACTTGCTAAGCCATATAAACAGTCCATTACATATATTTGCACTGCAATCATTTTTTATGTTATTTGTGCTTAGCACTAATCCAGCTACCCCTGTTTTTTATACTCATATTCCCATTTTCCAACGTTTTACTTATGGTGGTTTTATATATGCTATATCTCGTATTCTCATGCATATTACTACATCATTTGGAATTATCTATTGTGAGAAATATTTTGGACAATGGGGAGTGTCGTTGATCATAGTGTCTATGGCAATAGGTTATGGATTTGGGATATTTTACTTTGTGAGACTAGAGAAGGAAGCCGGAAATTATCATGTAAAGTTTGGTGATCATTCTGTCTCTGCATATTCTTAAAACATAGCCTTGCTAATATTTGCTCAACTTTTGGGGTTCCAAGATAAATACTAAGACTCATAAATCTGCTAAGAGTTTCTTCTATTATCTTCTTAATTTTTTCTGGAGATTTTACTCCAATAGTTTGTACATTATGAATTCTATCGAATAGCTTAATGATTAAGACATCATATTTCTTTTGTAGCCATAATAATTCTACTGTTTCTGCTGCACTAATTTTTCTGTCTACCTTCACTCTGGTTAAGTCTTCTACCTGATTAGCAACCTGACTACCAAAAATACTATCAATCATAGTTTTAGTTAGAGCTGTATCTTCAATAGTATCATGAAGTAAACTGGTAATAATCATATCAGTCCTGAAATATTGGGGCATTTCTAATGCTGTGTGCTGTGCAACCATGTACGCTACTTCTATCGGGTGAGAGTAATACGGTTCGCCGGATTGTCGCATTTGCGAACCATGATATTTTTTGGCGTAATATATACCTTTTTTAACCTCATCAATATCTATTGGTTGTTTTACTTGCTGATTCAGTCGAGTTAGTTTATTGAGTAACCTTTCAGCATACTCACAAGATTCAAATTTTGACTGCCAATTATGAATATCTTCCATTAAACACCTAACACATTAGTTTAATCATAAGTTAGATTAAACTAAAATTCTGCTACTTTCAAGCATTTACTATTTTAAAAGGTGAATATTTTTAAAAATTATACCATTAGTTTTTTGTTATGGTTCTCTAAAACCTGAGTTAACAACTCTTCTACTTCATAACTAGTATTTTTATTTTCAAAATCTGAGAAATCTATTATTATTTTGCTTCTAATTTTATTAGACTCCAGAATTTTCACCAGTTCTATTGCCCCATTGTCAGTAATGTAATTATAGCTAATATCTATTTGGCTGATGGTTCTATTAGTTTCCAAAGCTTTAACAATCTGGACAAGCCCAACGTCACCAATATTATTAATATTGATATCCATTTGCTTTAGAGTGCTATTATTTTTTAGAAACTCTGCTAGTATGATTGCTCCTTGATCACTAATATTATTGTCACAGAGATTCACTTGCTTTATAATTTTATTTTTTGTTAGAAGTTCTGCTAATATATCTGCTCCCTGATCACCAATATTATTGTGATTAAGATTTATTTGCTTTATAGTTTCATTATTTTCTAGAAATTCCGCTAGTATGATTAGCCCCTGAATACCAATGTTGTTATACCCAATATCTATATTAATCAAACTATGATTAGTCTCTAACATTTTGATAAGGAGACTTAGTTCCTCAAAACCAATATCGTTGTCGCAAAGATTTATTGTGGTTATAAGTTCATTATGTTCCAAAGCCTTGCTAAGTATCTCAATTCCTTCTAAACCTATATGCTCTTCGCTAAGGTCTATGTGGGTTATGTTATTGCTCTGCAAAACATTTCTAAGTATTTGTCCAGCAATATTAGTGATATTATTTATTTCTTCATTTGTTGAATTATTTTTTTGTTGATTTTTAACATTGGTAGTCATAAAATTAACCCCTATTTTTGTTATAGAAAATGGACACTGAGGTTAGATTTAAAAATTTTGCGATTGTTTCTTCTAACCTCGGTGCTTGACACCACACCACGTAGTGTCATCTTCACAGATATCTTCATTAACCCCAGAAGTACAGAGGTTTTTCACTATATAGTGATTTTTTTGTAAAATTTATTATAGCAGTGTTGAACTAGAGACAGTGGCTAAAATTATTATTAAATAAACATCTAATTTAGCTAATAAAGCATCAAGTATCACTTTTATTATTAGCAATGATGGCATCTAAATACTTTATGACTTGTTGTAAATACCATATAATGATTGTAGCACTATCCTCTGAATAATCGTATACTTTTTGCATTAGCTCATCATTAGAACAAAGTGTTTTTAAGACCTTTGTTAATGTTAGCCTTGCTTCAATCAATTCTGGTTGAAGCTCATGCAGATTAATAATTTCCTTAACTTGTTGTTGATTTTGATCGTTATTAGTCATATGATTTTCCTACCGTTTTTTGGGTTACAAAAAAAATGTGGTACTAGAGGTTAGATTGGTAAAATTTGCGTTTTATTCTAACCTCTGTACTTGTTAACTAGATGGCACTTACTACTTAACAACAAACCTAAATATGTTAAGTGCTATCAACACCACACATATCCCACATCTGAAGAGGAGTACAGCGAATTAGCAAGTAAAATCAAATGTTTTTCTAAAGAAAACAAAGAAGCTGCAAACAAGAGACAGCAAAAAAATAACCGCTGAAACATGCAAACAGAACAGTTAAATTAAATATTATAATTTGTCTCAACAAATAAGCTAAAATATTCCTTATAAAACTTACGTCTCTTACAAAAACCCCATAATCTCCTACAACTACTTACTTTAAAACTTTTTGCCTTAAAAACAATGGGTGATAATGCCCCCTATTTATTTTCAATAAAATAACATAATTTATCATCTTAAGCTTAGTTATGTCGCTACAACGGAGAAAGTAGTAAGAAAAGGCAATAGCAAATAATTAACAAAAGAGGAATATTATGGTGGATTCGAAGAAAATACCAAACACAACTAACAAAATAACTAGCAAACAAAAAGATCAGCATTGCCTAGATAATAACTGGGGCGATACTCTCTCATATTTCAGCTATGGAATAATTATCATTTTACTTAGCACTATTGCCTCTGAAAGTTTAGCGGTAGATTTAGGTAGATTTGGCAAAGGTGTCATCGAACCACTGGTAAAATTTGCAACGGATTACTGGGTTTATGGAGCTGGGCTTGGTGGTATTTTCACAACTATTCTATCTGAAGGTGGTGGTCGCATTCGAGTAGTTCGTGGTGGCACAGTTTTTGTCGGTAGTAGTGTTATTTGTATGGGTATACTGGCTGCTATAGCTTAAATCAAGGATAAATTGTCATAATATTTGATTTTTAACTTTTTTACTTACGAGATTCAATTATGGAAAGAGTACGTTTTAATAATTGCTTAAACAAACCGGTGAGATTTTGGAACATATCTATTGGGTCAATAGTAGGGGGTATTAGCTTTGGGTTAATCATTTTATGTTTTAAAGGGGTGTTATGGTCTTTTTTGGCGAGTAGCATTGGTTTTGCGATAGGTGGTTGGTTTATGGATAAATGGTGGATTGGTATAATCCAGCGTTGGCTCTATTGGCATCCGCCATTTGGTAGACTGGTTATATCAGCCAATTTACCAGAGTCTCACATAAGGCTGTTTATGTAGTAATACTAAATATTAAATGTAAATAGACATGAATAACTAGGGATTAAAGAATGGAAAAGATAATAGCTATAGGTAACATCCAACAAGTAGCAAGACAGCGGAATTTGTTTTTAATATTAACGACGCTACTTTGCGTTAGTTGCTTAGGGTTATCAGTTAAATTATTGACGAGCAATGAAAAAGTAATTTTGGTACCAAGTCTTAGTCAAGAAATATGGACTAGTAATAATGGAGTTTCCAAAGGATATCTGGAAGAAACAAGCCTAATGTACCTACCACTGCTCCTTGATTTAAATTCAGAAATAATAGATTACAAAGCAGCTATCATATTTAAATATATTTCACAAAGTGATCATACTTATATGAAAAATATCCAAGACTATTTTGCCGATAGCAAAGAAACATACAAAAAATTTGCCTTATCAACATACTTTTCCATCAAGAATTTAGAAGTTGATAGTAAGAATTTGCAAGTAATAGCAGCCGGCATGCTAACCTCAAGATTTGGCGATAAAGGTTTTGAGGTCAGCCCTACTTCTTATCAATTATCTTATGAGTGGCTAGGTGGGCAGCTTAGACTCAAAGAATTTGTAAGAATCAATGAAAATCAAGAAGCAGAGATAGTGCGGCACAGCAGAGAAAATGATAAAGAGAAAAAATAAAGGACCAGAAAACTAGAGAATAACATGATGACCAAAATAACACTAATGATTGCCATGATATTAACGAGTAGCGGAGTACTTGCAGCACAGGAATTTGAATATATACCAGGAAGAAAAATCAAGGCTAAAATAAGTGCAAGTAATGTTAATAGAATAGAATTTGGAAAAATAGCTATAGCACAAATTATTGGTGATGAAAGTAAATATAAGATCATAGCTGATGATAAAGCACAAAATATTTTTTTGTTACCAAAAGTTCTAGCTCCTGAAATTTTTGAACTAGCCTTAGTTAATTCTTCTGGGAACGTTGCTGATTTAATACTTAAGGTAGAAGATATAGAGGGGCAAATTATCAAAATTTCCATGGATAATTTTTATAATAAGTCATCTAACATCTTTTCCTCATCTCTTGACAATAAATGGTTAGTACAATCCCAAGAACAAGAAATTGCAAGGATGATAAGGAGTATGGTTTTGGATAAAGAAGATAAATATTACGTAATTAGAGTAAAGAGAAAAATTAACCGTTTACAAAATATCGGGCTATCCGTAGAGCAAGATAGGATTTATCGTTTTGGTAAACTTATTGGAGCAAGGCTAAACGTCACTAACAAAAACTCTAAGAAACTAATTCATCTTAAAGAAGCATACTTTAATAATCTATTTGATTTTTGTTTAGCTACCACTATTGAAAACACCATACTTTCTCCTAAAACTAAAGGATTTGTCTGGGTAGTAGCAAAGGAGCAAGACGATGATTGATATGACCATATTTGCTAAACTTAAAGAAAAAATACCATTTCTAACAAGAAATAACAAACTACCAGAAGGCAAGCAGCTTAAAACTTCAAGTGAAGAGCTATTAGACGGGAAAGAAGAAATTACTCCTAATCAGGCTATTAGATACAAACAGTATAATTTATTATTAATGATTTTTGGCAGTAGCATTATTGCTGTACTTGTTCTAATCAGCATAATGCAGGGAAAGAATAAGCACAAAGCAATTATTAATGATAATCCTAAACCAAAAGTAGAGGTGGCAAGTGAAGCGTTAGACCCAGAGAAAATGTGGCGTAACCACTTTGAGGATTTACTAAATGACAATAAACGTAAATTTGATGAACGTTTACAAGGAGCAGAAACAAACTTTATCGAAAAAGAACAAAAACTACAAGAAGAGATAAAATTGGAACTAGCTAAAATGCAGGTTCAGCTAAATTTTGCTAAAAGTGAGCTAATAAGTGCGACAGAAGAGCTAAAAAGAATGCAGCAAATTCACCAAGAAGCAGAGCAAAATGTCAAAGATTTAACTAATGATGCAAATATTAGTACCGTAGACTTAAACAGCCAAATAGAATTTGATAAACCAAAAGATGCCAAGATTTATATTCCAGAGACTTCTTATGTTAGTGGTTATTTATTAGGCGGTCTTGCTGTATCTACCGCATTAAATACTCCTGATGAAAATGCTAGTCCTGTAGTAATTAGACTAACGGCAAGAGGCAATTTACCGAAGAACTTTAATCTTGATATCACTACCTGTCGCATTTTAGGAAGCAGCTATAGTGACCTATCAAGTGAAAGAGCAACTATTTGCCTAGAGAAAATGGTTTGCATTGACCCAACTACAGAACTAATAACCACCAGTAATATAGCAGGTCTTGTGTATGGATCAGATGGTATGAATGGTATTAAGGGCAAAATAGTATCCACCAGTAGTAAACATATAAAAAATGCTATGATCGGTGGAGTGATTAGCGGACTTAGCCAAAGTAGCAAAGGTCAGGAAAGTATGGCTATAACAAGCCTTGGAGCAGTTGCCACCCAAAAGAAAGGTTTTAAGGATATAGTAACAAATGGTGCTTTATCGGGTGCATCTAATGCTGCTGAGAAAGTAGCTGATTATTACTTAAGAATGGCAGAAAGTATGTCGCCTGTTCTTACTATAGTAAAAGCAGTTAAGTTATGTTACAGCAAAGAATGCACAAATGGTGTTATACAATTCTTGTGAAAGCCCGATTTTTTGTTTAATCCACCTTTTCATATTAGCCCAAAATTTCTCTATTGGATTTAGGTCAGGAGAGTAAGGTGGTAAAAATATTACCCTACATCCTACTGATTCTATTAAATCTTTAGTCTTCTTAGACTTATGAAAAGCAGCATTGTCTAAAATCACAACTTGACCAGCTATAAGCTCTTTTATCAAAAATTGCTCTACCCAATTATTAAATAGTTCGGTATTACAGGTGCCATTGAATACAAAAGGGGCTATAGATTTATTACCTACCAAACCTGCTATAATATTCGTCCTTTGGTAATACTTCCCACTCTTCTTTGCTTGTAGTGTTTGACCTTTCTTTCCCCAACCTCTATCTTGGGTAATGTTCATCTCTATTCCGCTCTCATCTATATACACAAGCGCATCTGTAGCTAGATCTTTGATATCTTCTAAATACTTACATCGCTTTTCAGCATTAGCTTCCACATAGGTAAAGGCTTTTTTTTATAACTAAATCCCAATTGTCTTAGCCAATATCTTGCCCCACTAGCGCTTATCCCAAATTTCTTACCAATATCTTCCGTTTTGCTATTAGGATTTTCTTCTACATACTTGATAAAATCATCCATTTCTATACTAGGCTTTGCTCCTTTATACTTCCTTGCTTGATAATGACCTTCTTTCTTATACCTTACATGCCATGTATTTACTGTTGTAGGGCTCAATTGAAAAACTCTAGATGCTGACCTTTGACTATTTCCTGCTTCTAGATATTTTATTACTTTTTCTCTTAAATCTATACTGTATGGGCTAGTTGACATTTTTCATTTTATATTATCACAATCACTAACATAACTCAACTGCCTTTACTATATGTTGGCAACTTTAAAGGAATAGGTAAGGTTTATGGTCAAACTTTTATCGATAGCTATTCCAGGGTGACGGATGCCAAATTATACACAGACAAAACAGCTATAACCTCTGCTGATATGTTAAATGATAGAGTTCTACCTTGGTACGAAGAACAAGGTATTCCTATACTACGTATATTAACTGATCGTGGTACTGAATATAAAGGAAATATAGAACATCATGCCTTTGAATTGTTTTTAAGTATTGAAGGAATAGAACCCACCGTTACAAAAGTATATTCCCCTCAAACTAACGGGATATGTGAGAGGTTTCATAAAACCATGAAAAATGAGTTTTATGATACTGCAATGCGTAAAAAGATTTACAATTCACTTTTTGAATTGCAAAAAGATCTTGATACCTGGTTACATTATTATAATAACGAACGTCCTCATTCCGGCAAGTATTGCTATGGTAAAACTCCAATGCAAACCTTTAAAGATAGTAAAAAATTAGCGTTTGAAAAAAATAATGAGATCTTGTATCTTGAACACTTATCTGACAATCTAATAAGTTAATTTATGGGGTCTGTAAGATCAAATCTTGACTTCTACACCCTTAAAAAATCTAATTTAAACTTCATACTTCCTAATCACTTATCCTAAACTGACGTTATTAGCCTCTTTATCTTTTAACTAATACTTAATTATATCCAATTTTTTACCTATGGAAACCCTTTAAAACCTCTTCCTCTTCTAACTTTTGACATCTGTAGGGCATAAGTGGCAACGCTTACGCCTGCTCACTAATTTATCACTTTTCTGTACCAACTTGGATTATGCTAAATTTTCGCAGAATCATTTACAATTTTCCCTGCATATATCGGTAAATTTTGCTATATCATTCTGTTGATAATAATAATCCTCACATTGTAATGAAGAGCCTTTAATTCTCTGCTCTTTAAGGAAATTATAATAAGAAATAGCTGTCTTAGTTTCTACTAATCCTAAGGTAGCTGGTGTTTTATTTGAAGCAAGCGGCAATATACTTCCCAATACACATCCCATAATTTCATAAGGATTAGAATGAACCATTACTTCTTCTAATTCTGTTTTACCTATCCCTAAACTATTATCATAGTAGTACGTGAAATGTATTGGGACAGGTAGAGTTAATTTACCTCCCTGAAGTACTAAAATATCTTTTTGTTTTTTGAAGCGTTCTATACAATTAAGAGGAACAAAAATATGTGGTGCAGAATCGTCTACAATAATTATTCCTGGTTTTAATAAATTATGGGATACAATATTAGGAATATTAGTTGCACCAACCAATAATGTTGCTTCATTGTAAACTAATTCCGGAAGTTTACAATTAATAGATTCAGCAATTAAAATTTCACCTTTATAATTAAAGTGCGAGGATAACATATGTGATATTTTTTTTAGCTTTCCTAGTTTAGAGAAGATATCACATAAAATTAGCTTTTTAGGATGTCTTAAAACTGATAGCATTAATTGTAGTGTTGTTAGACCAATTGATCCAAGTCCTATACATGCAATAGTTTCCAACTCTATATTTCTTCTTGTACTATCAAGTACATGTTCTATGTTTAAGACCATAGCTGAAGTAGTTGTGCCGTGTCCAGTAGTTATCAAGAAATTAGGATTCTTATCTTTAATATCGTAACCATAATTAGTAGCAGATGGTATCAACCCGGTTAAAGAGGCACATTTAGCACCACATAATTCCGCTAAAGCTATAGCATCCTGTAAAGCATTAACAAGTCCATCATCATTGTAAATTTCTTCACTTACAATAGGAATTACAAAAACACCTATCCTCCCTAAAAAAGTATCTATAACAATATCTGATGAAGATTGATTATGCATTATTTTCCCTATAAAATCAGTCTTGCTCATCCCACTATTTTGAATTGCACTGAGTCCAATATTCCCAAGAGCAATAGAATCTAATGCTAGAATTTTCTTTGATGTTACTAAAGAAACCAGCGACTCTTCTTTTGGGAAGATTGTAAAGTTTTGAAAATTTTTATTCATATTGTCCTCTTATTTTTTATAAAACATTTTACATCAAATTTGATGCTTCTGTGCTTTCTATAACTTTAGCTATTTGTGAAATTGTGGGGTATAAAAATATATCTTGAATTAAAATACTAGTACCAAAATTTTTATTTATCTTAGTGATCAATTTAACTGTAGTGATAGAATTACCACCTAGCTTAAAGAAGTTATCATGAATACCTATCTTATCTGAAGATAAATTAAGGATTTCTCCCCAAATACTACATACCTTGCTCTCTAGTTCATTTCGTGGGGCTACATAGCTATCAATATCTATCCCAAACTCAGGATATGGCAAAGCTTGCTTGTCTAATTTACCGTTAACAGTTAAAGGTAATTTCTCTAGGTGAACTAATATATTTGGTACCATATATTCTGGTAATTTAGACTCTAGATAAGTAAGAATATCTGATTCCTTGAGTTTGTGTTCCGATACGTAATATCCCACCAGATATTTGTTACCTGTAGAATCATCAGCACTTACGTATTCTCGAGTTACTACAACACTTTGCTTAATATCCTCATATGACAGAAGAGCTGACTCTATCTCTCCTAGCTCTATCCTATATCCCCTAATCTTAACCTGAGAGTCATTTCGTCCTATATATTCCAAATTACCATCAGGAAGTAAACGAGCCAGGTCTCCTGTTCTGTACAATCTTGCATTCTTACCTTGCCCTAGTTCTTCCTCTGTTCTAAACGGGTTTGCTATAAATTTCTCAGCCGTTAGATCCGCTCTGTTTAAATATCCTCTGGCAAGTCCCACTCCTCCTACATGCAACTCACCTATAGCTCCAATAGGAAGAAGAGTTAAGTTATTATCTAAAATGTAGACATTAGTGTTTGAAATAGGCTTGCCTATTAAATTAGTATCTCCATTTTTTATTTTTTTACCTGATGCATATATTGTTACTTCCGTTGGACCATAATAATTATATAACTTATAATGATTTGACCAATACTCACCTGTATTTATATCACATGGCTCTCCTGCGTATATTATTCCGCAAAGTGCCTTATATTTAACCTTTGGTAAATTAGATAATAATATTGGAGGTAAATATACATAATTGATATTATTTTTTCTAACATAAGAACTAATTAAATAAGAATCAGATCTTATTGCATCATTTAATAAATGAATTTCTCCACAACGAAATAATGCTGTAAAAAACTCTGAAACTGATACATCAAAAATATAAGATGTAAATGCTGTTATCTTGTTGCCTTTTTTCAAATCATATACATCATTTAATGATGCGATGGTATTTACCACCCCTCTATGCCCTATCATTACACCTTTAGGATTACCTGTAGTACCTGAAGTATATATTACATAGGCAAGATTTGTACTTTCTGTTCTAGTAACAGGAGAGAATATAGATGCAGTGACCAAGGCTTCTTGCACTTCTGCAGAATCTACTGCAATCACATTTGTATTAGCTCCCTTATCAATACCATCAAGTCTTTCCTGGTATACACTGTTAGTTAATAATACCTTCGCCCTCGTATCATTAACTATATACTCTATTCTGCTATCAGGATAGCCTGGATCCATTGGTACATATGCTCCCCCTGCCTTAAGTACCGCAAATATACTAATTAGCATGTGTTCACTTCTATCCAAACAAAGTGCTATTAATGTATCAGGCTCAATCTCCTCTCTACTTCTTATATAATGTGCTAGCTTGTTTGCTCTTTCGTTCACTTCCCTGTAGCTAAGATGTATATCTTCATATACCAGTGCAATACTGTCTGGACTCTTTTCTACCTGCTCTTCAAATAATCTATGTATCGTCTTATCACATGGATATTCTTTACCTGTATCATTCCAACCATAAACTATCCGTTCATACTCTTCCTTATTTAAGTAACCTATATCTGATATCTTCTCTTCTACTTGACAATTACTTATTTGCTTCACTATTTCAAGATATGTATCCTTTAATCTATTTATTGTCTCTTCTGTATATAGACTTACTGCATAATTAAAACCTCCTCTTAAAATCTCTTGACTATCATCTATAAATGTTTCTATATCAAATTTTGCCACGTTATACAAATTTGTATCTGATACATATCCTTGTAATAGCTCTGATTTTGTATTAAAACCAAAATTTTGCAACCCAAACATAACCTGGAATATAGGGTGCCTACTTGTATCCTTTTCTACTTGTAACTCTTCTACTAATTTCTCAAATGGTAAATCTTGATGAAGTTGTGCTTCTATTACCTCCTTGCTTACAGTTTCTATAAACTCTTTAATTGTACTTGTTGACCTTATTTGAGTTCTTAAAACTATAGTATTTACAAAAAATCCTATCAAGCTCTCTACTTGATTATAATGCCTGTTAGATACAGCTGTCCCTATTACTATATCATCCTGATTACTATAAACTCTTAGCATTAAATAATATGCTGACAATAATACACTATATAGACTTACTTTTAATTCTTTTGCCAGCTCTCTTAAGCTTATTGATACTCCTTTATCAATTTCAAAATAAATATTCTTTCCACTATAATTTACCTGTTTTAGTCTTTGTTTATCTGTAACTAGATTTAATGTCTCATAATTTTCTAGTTTACTTCTCCAATAGTTTAACTGATCATCTAGCCTGTCGCCACTTAAATAATTCCTTTGCCATAATGCAAAGTCTCTATATTGAATAGTAATATCAGGAAGATTTAGTTTAGTCTCAAGCCCTTTTAATTTGGCTAAATAATAGTTATAATATTCTTGTAGCTCATTAAAAAATATATTGGTTGACCATCCATCAAATGCTATATGATGTACTACTATACTTGTATAGTACTCTTTGTCAGGTTGTAAGTAATAAAAACAAACTCTTATTGGTATTTCATTTGATAAATCATATACATAATTTACTGCTTTTTGTAATTCCGTTTCTAATTCTATTTTGCTTGTTATAGATATTTTATTTATCTCCAATAAGTTTTTGGTATTATCCAATACTAGTTGATACCCTAGTCCTTCTGTATTTTCCTTAATTAATGTTCTTAAAATCTCATGTCTTGCTACTACAGCTTTAAGGCTCATTTCTAATGTATCAAGATTGATATCAGCAGATAACTTATATAACATTGGTATATTATATGCATTTGTTCCTTCTTCATACTTTTCAATAAACCATAGACGCTCTTGTGCAAATGATAACTTTTGTTTTTCTGCATTACTTATACTAACTTTACTTATATTAGTGCCAGATTCTGCATTGCCTTTTAAATACTCTATTAATCTTTCTATGCTGTGAGATTTAAAAATGCTGGCTATACTTACATTTATATTTAACTCTTTACCTAATTTACTTACTAGCCTAATTGCTAGAATACTATTCCCTCCCAATCTAAAGAAATTATCATGAATTCCTACTTTATCTACTTCTATCCCCAATACTTCAGCCCATATTTGACACACCTTTACTTCCAGTTCATTGCGTGGGGCAAGATAATTATCCTTATCAGTAAACTCAGTATCTGGTAATGCTTTTCTGTCTAATTTGCCATTGATTGTTAATGGTAGTTTCTCTAAATGTACTAAAGTACTCGGTACCATATATTCTGGTAATTTAGACTCTAGATAAGTAAGAATATCTGATTCCTTGAGTTTGTGTTCCGATACGTAATATCCCACCAGATATTTGTTACCTGTAGAATCATCAGCACTTACGTATTCTCGAGTTACTACAACACTTTGCTTAATATCCTCATATGACAGAAGAGCTGACTCTATCTCTCCTAGCTCTATCCTATATCCCCTAATCTTAACCTGAGAGTCATTTCGTCCTATATATTCCAAATTACCATCAGGAAGTAAACGAGCCAGGTCTCCTGTTCTATACAATCTTGCATTCTTACCTTGCCCTAGTTCTTCCTCTGTTCTAAATGGATTTGCTATAAATTTCTCAGCCGTTAAATCCGCTCTGTTTAAATATCCTCTGGCAAGTCCCACTCCTCCTACATACAACTCACCTATAGCTCCAATAGGAAGAGGAGTTAGGTTACTATTTAAAATATAGGCTTTTCTGTTAACCAATGGTATACCAATAGGTATAGAATCTGTAACTTTAATATTATCTTTATTAATATTTAATGTACAACTAAATGTTGTATTTTCAGTGGGACCATAACCATTAATAATATTTTGTGGGACGTTATTTGAATCTATTAATCTAGATATTAGACCTTTATTTAATGACTCTCCTCCTATTAATAAATAGTTAATATTTTTAAAAATACTTTCATTAATCAAAAATAATTGATCAAATAAAGTTTTTGTTAACCATAATATAGAAACTTTATTTGTTATTAATGTCTTATAAAATAAATTAATATCAGTAACTAAACCCACTTTGTTAGTTGGAATAAATAATTTAGCTCCATTTAATAAAGAACCCCAAATTTCAAAAGTTGTAGCATCAAATACCATATCAGCAAATTGAATTAACGAATCATCAGAATCAATATTTACATACTCACTATTCTTTACAAGAGATACCACCCCCCTATGTCCTATCATTACACCTTTAGGATTCCCTGTAGTACCTGAAGTATATATTACATAGGCAAGGTTCGTACTTTCTGTTCTAGTAACAGGAGAGAATATAGATGCAGTGACCAAGGCTTCTTGTACTTCTGCAGAATCTACTGCAATCACATTTGTATTAGCTCCCTTATCAATACCATCAAGTCTTTCCTGATATACACTGTTAGTTAATAACACCTTCGCCCTCGTATCATTAACTATATACTCTATTCTGCTATCAGGATAGCCTGGATCCATTGGCACATATGCTCCCCCTGCCTCAAGTACCGCAAGTATACTAATTAGCATGTGTTCACTTCTATCCAAACAAAGTGCTATTAATGTATCAGGCTCAATCTCCTCTCTACTTCTTATATAATGTGCTAGCTTGTTTGCTCTTTCGTTCACTTCCCTGTAGCTAAGATGTATATCTTCATATACCAGTGCAATACTGTCTGGATTCCTTTCTACCTGCTCTTCAAATAATCTATGTATCGTCTTATCACATGGATATTCTTTACCTGTATCATTCCAACCATAAACTATCCGTTCATACTCTTCCTTATTTAAGTAACCTATATCTGATATCTTCTCTTCTACTTGACAATTACTTATTTGCTTCACTATTTCAAGATATGTATCCTTTAATCTATTTATTGTCTCTTCTGTATATAGACTTACTGCATAATTAAAACCTCCTCTTAAAATCTCTTGACTATCATCTATAAATGTTTCTATATCAAATTTTGCCACGTTATACAAATTTGTATCTGATACATATCCTTGTAATAGCTCTGATTTTGTATTAAAACCAAAATTTTGCAACCCAAACATAACCTGGAATATAGGGTGCCTACTTGTATCCTTTTCTACTTGTAACTCTTCTACTAATTTCTCAAATGGTAAATCTTGATGAAGTTGTGCTTCTATTACCTCCTTGCTTACAGTTTCTATAAACTCTTTAATTGTACTTGTTGACCTTATTTGAGTTCTTAAAACTATAGTATTTACAAAAAATCCTATCAAGCTCTCTACTTGATTATAATGCCTGTTAGATACAGCTGTCCCTATTACTATATCATCCTGATTACTATAAACTCTTAGCATTAAATAATATGCTGACAATAATACACTATATAGACTTACTTTTAATTCTTTTGCCAGCTCTCTTAAGCTTATTGATACTCCTTTACCAATTTCAAAATAAATATTCTTTCCACTATAATTTACCTGTTTTAGTCTTTGTTTATCTGTAACTAGATTTAATGTCTCATAATTTTCTAGTTTATTTCTCCAATAGTTTAACTGACCATCTAACCTATCACCACTTAAGTAATTCCTTTGCCATAATGCAAAGTCTCTATATTGAATAGTAATATCAGGAAGATTTAGTTTAGCCTCAAACCCTTTTAATTTGGCTAAATAATAATTATAATATTCTTGTAGCTCATTAAAAAATATATTGGTTGACCATCCATCAAATGCTATATGATGTACTACTATACTTATATAGTACTCTTTGCCAGGTTGTAAGTAATAAAAACAAACTCTTATTGGTATTTCATTTGATAAATCATATACATAATTTACTGCTTTTTGTAATTCCGTTTCCAATTCTATTTTGTTTGTTATAGATATTTTATTTATCTCCAATAAGTTTTTGGTATTATCCAATACTAGTTGATACCCTAGTCCATCTGTATTTTCCTTAATTAATGTTCTTAAAATCTCATGTCTTGCTACTACAGCTTTAAGGCTCATTTCTAATGTATCAAGATTGATATCAGCAGATAACTTATATAACATTGGTATATTATATGCATTTGTTCCTTCTTCATACTTTTCAATAAACCATAGACGATCTTGTGCGAATGATAACTTTTGTTCTTCTACTCTAGTTACGATAATTTTTTCTATTAGTACATTATCTTTGTTACTACGTTCTAAGTAATGAGCTAACCTTTCTACTGTATTATATTTAAAGATAGAGGATATATTAATGTTACTGTTTAATGCTCTATTTATTTTATTTACTAATCTTATTGCTAGAATACTGTTGCCGCCTAACCTAAAGAAATCATCATGCAAACTTATTTCGTCTAAACATAAGGTTGTACAAAATATTTGAGCTAATTTATACTCCAATTCCGTAAAGTTTTTTTCAACTATAATTATTGCCTGATTATCCTCTTTTACTAAATTGCAAGTATATTTATTTATTAATAACTGCTCCTCTATATCTAATAACTGCTTTTCTATATCATATTTAGAAAGTATAATATGATTCAAGTTCTTTGTATTATTAATAATGTCAATTATGTTTGGTATATCACTACTACAAATGCTATTAAGACTAGGGTTGTTTTTATTCTTACTGATAAATTCAAAAGCCATTCCTACATCTGATATTTGATTAAAATTTACCGTTATAATCTTATCGATGTTTAAATATTTTCTGTAAGATATTTCATCTAAAAATAAATTAGCTGCAGTATATTCCATGTTACCGTAAGAAGGTACTATAGTGGATAATGATGAACAGGTTATTATTGTACCTAAACTAAGCTGTTTAGATATTTTTATTATATTAATCATTCCCTGTATCTTAGGATCAGTAACAGCATAGATATCAGAGATTTCCTTAACCTCTATAGCACTTTTTGCCCCAATACCTGCAGCATGTATAACCAAATTTAATTTAGCTATATTTAATTGCTGTAATTTATTAATTAATAAATTACAGCTATCTAAATTACCAATATCACATGAGATATAAAATATGTTGTTTTTTCTAATATCTTTAAGCATGGTTAAATTAGTTCTGTATTTTCTGCTTAATGTAAGCTGATCAGTTCTACCGATTAAAATAATATTTAAATCATTTGCGATAGTGTTAATATACTGTGCTAATGAATATCCTATACCACCTAATCCACCGCTTATCAATATTGAATCACCATCCTTAACTAGCGGCTTATGTATGATCGTATTTAAAGATATTTTTTTATAAATAGGAACCCATAAATATTTATTCCTAACTACCACTAAATTAGATTCATATTTATTATCAATTATTGACGCTAAAAATTTAAGTATTTCTTCAACATCACTTTCAAAATTAATATCATAATGTGTAGCATTAAGATTTGAATTCTCTATTGGTAATGATTTTGTTATACCAGGAACAACACTTGGAAATTGTGCTAAAGTTTCATCCCCCAAAACATCATAATTATTACATGAAATTGAGATAAATTGATGTACCTCAGTTAAATTCTTATATATTGCCGTATTTAAATAATATGCTGCACTAATATCGCTATTTATTGCATTATCACGGATACCTGAAGAGAAATATATGGTTGTATCAAATTGATCATTCATTAACTTTTTTAGCTTATTTATATGTAATTGATTTGACAAATTTAATGATACAGAATTACCATCTTCAATGTATTCACCCAAGCTATTTTTTATGTATTTAAAGTTTTTTGTAATTAAAGATATTTTAAAAACTAATTGATCGATGTAATCAGAATTATTCTCGTTGTTAAAAATTAAAATATTTTTTTTAGCTAAATTCCTATAATTATTACTAATCATTAATTTGCCAATTCTTTTCCATTCCCTGGCATAAAACATATCATTTAAAGGATTTAATTTATTATGTTTAAAATTATTGATTCTAGATTCTTTAATCCAATAAGACTTATAATCAAATTGATAGGTTGGTAATAAAACTACTTGAGGACTGGTATATTTATTTAGATTAACAGCAAATCCGTTAAACCACAAAATACTTAATATATCTTTTTTATTCTTTATATTCTGTTTACTACCTTGTTCTTTTAATGACCTCATTAATTGAATACTTATAATCTCATTTGATCTTACTTCTTTATATTGTTGAACAAATGAATTTAAACTTCTACCTGGACCAGATTCTATAAAGACAACATCTCCATTATAATAATTAAATATGGTATCGACTCCTTTAGCAAATTGCACCTGCTTTCTTATTTGATTTGCCCAATATAATGGACTTATTGCCTCTTTATCTTGAATAAATTCTCCTGTTACATTAGAAATAAATTTGGTTTTAGGTTTATTTATTGTAACTCTGTCAAATTCTTTTATAAATCTTTTCGCTGCTTCCTCCATAGTACACGAATGATATGCATGAGATGTATTTAGAATTAAAGATGTAATACTTAGCTTATTTAGCTTGGCTTTTAATTTATTAATATCTAATTCTAAACCAGATACAACACAATTAGTATTAGAGTTAATAACTGCCACCTCACAATTATTTTGTTCTACATATTTTGCTATTTCATCTACCGACGCTTGTATTGATAACATCTTACCAGCTGGCATTTCCTGCATTAATCTGCCTCTTGCCATTACCAACTTTAGTGCAGATTCTAAGCTAAAGACACCGGATAAAGTTGCTGCTACATACTCACCTATGCTATGACCTATGTATGCTTCTGCTGTTATTCCGATTTTGTTTAATAATCTAGCTAATGCATATGATATAATAAATAAGGACGGTTGTGTCCATTTGGTTAAATTGATATCCTCCTCTACTTTTCCATATAGCCTTGGAAATAAAATTAATCCAATATCTATATCGCTCTGTTTTTTAATTATTTCAATACAGTTATCTATTATTGATTTAAAATCTTCATCATTTTGATAAAGTTCAAAACCCATGTCTATGTATTGAGAACCTTGACCGGGAAACATAAAAATATTTTTAAGATTTTGGGATATAATTTTATCTGAAACCTTTATAATTTCATCGTTACTTTCTAACTTCTTAATAGCATTTGGTAAAGAATTACAGCTAATTACATATCTGTAATTAAAATGTTCACGCCTTTGTTCTAGTGTATAAGCAATATCAGATATATCGTCATTTGTATCTTTTAAATATTTTATAAACTCTTTTTTATATTCTATTAATGATTTCTTAGTCTTTGCAGTAATTGGTAATGTATATACTAAAGGGTTATTAACTATTATATTATAATCATTATTATTTAATTGAGCCTTATTTTGTAAACTAGTATCAGATATAAATTCACTAATAATGACATGTGCATTTGTTCCTCCAATTCCAAAAGAGCTAACTCCAGCAATTCTAGGTTTGTCATCTCGTGGTAGCCATTTCCTATTTGCAGTAATAATATCAAAATTGGTTTTATCTAAACTTAGTTCTTGGTTTGCGTGAACATAATTTATTTGTTTAGGAATGATCCTATCTTCTAACATTTTACATATTTTAATTAAACCAGCTATTCCAGCAGCAGAATTACAATGACCTATATTTGCTTTAACAGCTCCTAAAATGCACTTAGTTAACCTTTCCTCGTTGGATTTATTATAATGAAATGCTTGATTTAATGCTTGTATTTCTATTGGATCCCCTATGTTCGTGCCTGTACCATGAGTTTCTATATAATCAAGACTATCTGATAATAATCCTGCCATTCTTTGAGCATTGATAATACATTCTGCTTGACCAATTATACTTGGTGAGGTATAATTTATTTTTCTATCACCATCATTATTGGTTGCGTATCCTTTTATTACTGCTAAAATCCTATCCCCATCTTTTATAGCATCACTTAAGCGTTTTAATAAAACCACTCCTACACCTGAGCCACTGATAGTACCACTAGCCTCATTGTCAAAAGGTCGGCAATGGCCATCTTTAGATGCAATCATCCCTTCTTGGTATATATATCCAACTTGATTAGGTAGTAAGAATGATACTCCTCCGGCAAGAGCCATATCACATATACCAAATGATAGGTTCTTACAAGCCTCAACTACAGTTACTAAACTTGTAGAGCAGGAAGTATTAATATTATTAGCAGGACCTGTTAGCCCCAGCAAGTAGCTAATTTTAGTCGTTAGAGCATCTTTATTATTCATAGTAGATGCTTCCCACATATTAATACTATCCCTGTCATCACTGTTTATCACATTGTTGTAAAAATAATCACTATGACCACTTCCAGCAAACACTCCTATATTAAGTTCTTTACGTTTTGTTATATAACCAGCTAATTCTAAGCTGTACCAACAATGTTCCAAGAATTTTCTTATTTGAGGATCAGTTAATTTTGCTTCTATCCCAGATAAATTCCAAAATAATGGATCAAATAAATCTATATTAGGAACATGTCCACTAACTGGTATAAAATTTGGGTTAATAAGATTGTCTTCTGCAACACCTAAATTACGGCATTCTTCCATGTTATATTTTTGTATTCCTTCTAAGCCATTTTTAATCATATTCCAATAGTTACTTACATTATCATTTCCAGAAAATGCTCCAGATAAACTAAGTATTGCAATATCTATTTCAGATGTTAATTTAGGATTTAATAATTTAAACTCGTCCTGGACTTCTTTTACAATAAAATGTTCAACTAACTTTTGAATGGTGTAATATCTAAATAAATCTGTAACAGTGATATCTTTTAATAACTGAATTCTGACTAATCTGCTTTTTAATTTTATGATTAATATAGAATTACCACCAAGCTTAAAAAAACTTTGATTAATGCCTATGATTTCTATAGGTAATTTTAGAACTTCTGACCAGATATGAATTATTTGCTTTTCTAGTTCATTGCGTGGGGCAAGATAATTATCCTTATCAGTAAACTCAGTATCTGGTAATGCTTTTCTGTCTAATTTGCCATTGATTGTTAATGGTAGTTTCTCTAAATGTACTAAAGTACTCGGTACCATATATTCTGGTAATTTAGACTCTAGATAAGTAAGAATATCTGATTCCTTGAGTTTGTGTTCCGATACGTAATATCCCACCAGATATTTGTTACCTGTAGAATCATCAGCACTTACGTATTCTCGAGTTACTACAACACTTTGCTTAATATCCTCATATGACAGAAGAGCTGACTCTATCTCTCCTAGCTCTATCCTATATCCCCTAATCTTAACCTGAGAGTCATTTCGTCCTATATATTCCAAATTACCATCAGGAAGTAAACGAGCCAGGTCTCCTGTTCTATACAATCTTGCATTCTTACCTTGCCTTAATTCTTCCTCTGTTCTAAATGGATTTGCTATAAATTTCTCAGCCGTTAAATCCGCTCTGTTTAAATATCCTCTGGCAAGTCCCACTCCTCCTACATGCAACTCACCTATAGCTCCAATAGGAAGAGGAGTTAGGTTACTATTTAAAATGTAGGCTTTTCTGTTAACCAATGGTATACCAATAGGTATAGAATCTGTAACTTTAATATTATCTTTATTAATATTTAATGTACAACTAAATGTTGTATTTTCAGTAGGACCATAACCATTAATAATATTTTGTGGGACGTTATTTGAATCTATTAATCTAGATATTAGACCTTTATTTAATGACTCTCCTCCTATTAATAAATAGTTAATATTTTTAAAAATACTTTCATTAATCAAAAATAATTGATCAAATAAAGTTTTTGTTAACCATAATATAGAAACTTTATTTGTTATTAATGTCTCATAAAATAAATTAATATCAGTAACTAAACCCACTTTGTTACTTGGAATAAATAATTTAGCTCCATTTAACAAAGAACCCCAAATTTCAAAAGTTGTAGCATCAAATGCCATATCAGCAAATTGAATTAACGAATCATCAGAATCAATGTTTACATACTCACTATTCTTTACAAGAGATACCACTCCCCTATGTCCTATCATTACACCTTTAGGATTCCCTGTAGTACCTGAAGTATATATTACATAGGCAAGGTTCATACTTTCTATTCTAGTAACAGGAGAGAATATAGATGCAGTGACCAAGGCTTCTTGCACTTCTGCAGAATCTACTGCAATCACATTTGTATTAGCTCCCTTATCAATACCATCAAGTCTTTCCTGATATACACTGTTAGTTAATAATACCTTCGCCCTCGTATCATTAACTATATACTCTATTCTGCTATCAGGATAGCCTGGATCCATTGGTACATATGCTCCCCCTGCCTTAAGTACCGCAAGTATACTAATTAGCATGTGTTCACTTCTATCCAAACAAAGTGCTATTAATGTATCAGGCTCAATCTCCTCTCTACTTCTTATATAATGTGCTAGCTTGTTTGCTCTTTCGTTCACTTCCCTGTAGCTAAGATGTATATCTTCATATACCAGTGCAATACTGTCTGGACTCCTTTCTACCTGCTCTTCAAATAATCCATGTATCGTCTTATCACATGGATATTCTTTACCTGTATTGTTCCAATCATAAACTATCTGTTTATAATCCTGTTCAGTAAGACGTAATTTAGTACCACCTGGATTATTTAATATATTAAGTAAGGATTCTTGATAATATACTGTAAAATAATCCAGAAAATCTTGGCTAATATAATTATCATGCACACTAAATTTTACTAAAAACATGGATTCTTTATACTGAGATACACTAAGAACAAATGGTATATTTGTTCTTTCATATCCTCCCAAAGATTGCAGATTAGAATAACTATCATTAAATATGTGAAAATGTATAAAATTAAATGCAAAATCATACAATTCTTGTTTAAATAACGATTTTATATATCCATAAGGTAAATGTTTATATTGTTGCAATCTAACTTTAGTTGTAAATACTTCTAATAGCTTACTAGAATAGTTTGATGTATTATTTATATTAAATCTAAATGGAATAGTATTTAAAAATAAACCAAATAACTTATCTCCTCCTTCTTTTTCCAAACGATTATTTACTACTTGACCAACTATCATATCAGTGTTATTTGTAAAAAATGATAAAGTTTCTAGATACGCTAATAAAAATATACTATCAATGCTAATCACTAAATCTTTTGCCAACCTATGTATCAAAGTGACTTGTTCGGTAGATAAATTAATAGATTTATTATATAGACTATCTTCAGATGTTAATTTATCAAATTTCCAATTAACTTTTGTAACATTGTAATTGTCTAAATATTCTTTCCAGAAAGTTGCATTCCCTTGATCCTCGATTGCCAATATTTCATTTTGAACAAATTCGCCATATCGCAAATCTGGAATGGGTATGATAGGCTTATCATTTACATAAGTTTGAATAAACTCATTTATTAAAGACGCTACACTCCAACCATCTTCAATTACATGATGGAATGAATGTATAAAATCAAAGCTATTACCTAAATCATTAACTATTAATCTAAATAAACCAGGTTTATTATAATCAAAACTATTCCTTTTTTCCTGTGTTACTATATCTACAATATTTCGATTTTTATAGAGTTGATAATCTAGTTTACTATCTTTGTGTATAATAACATTCCAACCGTTATCATTTAGGACGAATGCTGCCCTCAATAACTCATGTTTATCGACTAAAGATTTCCAGATAGATAAAAATTTGTATTCATCATATTTAGTACTAATTAAATAATTAGAAATATTGTGATATGTACTTTTATCATCCATATTAGATTCTAACAACATGCCAATTTGTAAATAGCTTGCAGGATAAACATCTTCTATCAATTCAAAATTAGAGATTATATCCTTATAATCTTCTATATTTACTAGATTAAACGGTACATATGATATAGCTTGTCCATCATTGTTAGTAGTAAAAATAGTTTCTGCTAAGTTAGATATACATTTTAATTTAAATATATCTCTAACTTTAACACCTGATTTAAATTCTATATTTACCTTACTTACTAACCTAATTGCTAAAATACTATCTCCACCCAATCTAAAGAAATCATCACGGATTCCTACTCTCTCTACTTCTATCCCTAATACCTCAGACCATATCTGACACATCTTTGCTTCCAGTTCATTGCGTGGGGCAAGATAATTATCCTTATCAGTAAACTCAGGATCTGGTAATGCTTTTCTGTCTAATTTACCATTGATTGTTAATGGTAGTTTCTCTAAATGTACTAAAGTACTTGGTACCATATATTCTGGTAATTTAAACCCTAGATAAGTAAGAATATCTGATTCCTTGAGTTTGTGATCCGATACGTAATACCCCACCAGATATTTGTTACCTGTAGAATCATCAGCACTTACATGCTCTCGAGCTACTACAACACTTTGCTTAATACCCTCATATAACAGAAGAGCTGACTCTATCTCTCCTAGCTCTATCCTATATCCCCTAATCTTAACCTGAAAGTCATTTCGTCCTATATATTCCAAATTACCATCAGGAAGTAAACGAGCCAGGTCTCCTGTTCTGTACAATCTTGCATTCTTACCTTGCCTTAATTCTTCCTCTGTTCTAAACGGATTTGCTATAAATTTCTCGGCCGTTAAATCCGCTCTGTTTAAATATCCTCTGGCAAGTCCTACTCCTCCTACATACAACTCACCTATAGCTCCAATAGGAAGAGGAGTTAGGTTATTATCTAAAACATAGGCTTTTAAATCAGGTATAAGCTTTCCTATATCTGAATTGTTGTTTATACCATTTTCTTTCAACTGCTTATATGTAACATGTACCGTAGTTTCCGTAATTCCATACATATTTATTAATTTTTGAGTATTATCACTATAATACTCAAACCAACCTTTTAGTTGTTCTAAATTTAAGGTCTCTCCTCCAAATATTATATATCTAAAACTTGTTAGCTTATTATTACTAATAACTATATCAGCAAATTGATAAAAAGCTGTAGGTGTATGATTTAGTACTGTAACTTTTTGTTGCTGACAAAGTTCATAAAATATATTCAAGTCTCTTGATTTTTCATTAGATAGAATTATTAATTTTCCACCATAATTAAATGCACCCCATATCTCCCATACACTAAAATCAAATATATATGAATGAAATAATGTCCAAACATCGTTATGATTAAATTTATACCATTCATGTGTAGCGGTTAATAACCTTATTATATTACTATGTAGTTGTAACACACCTTTAGGATTCCCTGTAGTACCTGAAGTATATATTACATAAGCAAGGTTCATACTTTCTGTTCTAGTAACAGGAGAGAATATAGATGCAGTGACCAAGGCTTCTTGCACTTCTGCAGAATCTACTGCAATCACATTTGTATTAGCTCCCTTATCAATAGCATCAAGTCTTTCCTGATATACACTGTTAGTTAATAATACCTTCGTTCTCGTATCATTAACTATATACTCTATTCTGCTATCAGGATAGCCTGGATCCATTGGTACATATGCTCCCCCTGCCTTAAGTACCGCAAGTATACTAATTAGCATGTGTTCGCTTCTATCCAAACAAAGTGCTATTAATGTATCAGGCTCAATCTCCTCTCTACTTCTTATATAATGTGCTAGCTTGTTTGCTCTTTCGTTCACTTCCCTGTAGCTAAGATGTATATCTTCATATACCAGTGCAATACTGTCTGGACTCCTTTCTACCTGCTCTTCAAATAATCCATGTATCGTCTTATCACATGGATATTCTTTACCTGTATCATTCCAACCATAAACTATCCGTTCATACTCTTCCTTATTTAAGTAACCTATATCTGATATCTTCTCTTCTACTTGACAATTACTTATTTGCTTCACTATTTCAAGATATGTATCCTTTAATCTATTTATTGTCTCTTCTGTATATAGACTTACTGCATAATTAAAACCTCCTCTTAAAATCTCTTGACTATCATCTATAAATGTTTCTATATCAAATTTTGCCACGTTATACAAATTTGTATCTGATACATATCCTTGTAATAGCTCTGATTTTGTATTAAAACCAAAATTTTGCAACCCAAACATAACCTGGAATATAGGGTGCCTACTTGTATCCTTTTCTACTTGTAACTCTTCTACTAATTTCTCAAATGGTAAATCTTGATGAAGTTGTGCTTCTATTACCTCCTTGCTTACAGTTTCTATAAACTCTTTAATTGTGCTTGTTGACCTTATTTGAGTTCTTAAAACTATAGTATTTACAAAAAATCCTATCAAGCTCTCTACTTGATTATAATGCCTGTTAGATACAGCTGTCCCTATTACTATATCATCCTGATTACTATAAACTCTTAGCATTAAATAATATGCTGACAATAATACACTATATAGACTTACTTTTAATTCTTTTGCCAGCTCTCTTAAGCTTATTGATACTCCTTTATCAATTTCAAAATAAATATTCTTTCCACTATAATTTACCTGTTTTAGTCTTTGTTTATCTGTAACTAGATTTAATGTCTCATAATTTTCTAGTTTACTTCTCCAATAGTTTAACTGACTATCTAGCCTGTCGCCACTTAAGTAATTCCTTTGCCATAATGCAAAGTCTCTATATTGAATAGTAATATCAGGAAGATTTAGTTTAGCCTCAAGCCCTTTTAATTTGGCTAAATAATAGTTATAATATTCTTGTAGCTCATTAAAAAATATATTGGTTGACCATCCATCAAATGCTATATGATGTACTACTATACTTGTATAGTACTCTTTGTTAGGTTGTAAGTAATAAAAACAAACTCTTATTGGTATTTCATTTGATAAATCATATACATAATTTACTGCTTTTTGTAATTCCGTTTCTAATTCTATTTTGCTTGTTATAGATATTTTATTTATCTCTAATAAGTCTTTGGTATTATCCAATACTAGTTGATACCCTAGTCCTTCTGTATTTTCCTTAATTAATGTTCTTAAAATCTCATGTCTTGCTACTACAGCTTTAAGGCTCATTTCTAATGTATCAAGATTGATATCAGCAGATAACTTGTATAACATTGGTATATTATATGCATTTGTTCCTTCTTCATACTTTTCAATAAACCATAGACGCTCTTGTGCAAATGATAACTTTTGTTTTTCTGCATTACTTATACTAACTTTACTTATATTAGTGCCAGATTCTGCATTATCTTTTAAATACTCTATTAATCTTTCTATGCTGTGAGATTTAAAAATGCTGGCTATACTTACATTTCTATTTAACTCTTTACCTAATTTACTTACTAGCCTAATTACTAGAATACTATTCCCTCCCAATCTAAAGAAATTATCATGAATTCCTACTTTATCTACTTCTATCCCCAATACTTCAGCCCATATTTGACACACCTTTGCTTCCAGTTCATTGCGTGGGGCAAGATAATTATCCTTATCAGTAAACTCAATATCTGGTAATGCTTTTCTGTCTAATTTGCCATTGATTGTTAATGGTAGTTTCTCTAAATGTACTAAAGTACTCGGTACCATATATTCTGGTAATTTAGACTCTAGATAAGTAAGAATATCTGATTCCTTGAGTTTGTGTTCCGATACGTAATATCCCACCAGGTATTTGTTACCTGTATAATCATCAGCACTTACATGCTCTCGAGTTACTACAACACTTTGCTTAATATCCCCATATGACAGAAGAACTGACTCTATCTCTCCTAGCTCTATCCTATATCCCCTAATCTTAACCTGAGAGTCATTTCGTCCTATATATTCCAAATTACCATCAGGAAGTAAACGAGCCAGGTCTCCTGTTCTGTACAATCTTGCATTCTTACCTTGCCTTAATTCTTCCTCTGTTCTAAACGGGTTTGCTATAAATTTCTCAGCCGTTAAATCCGCTCTGTTTAAATATCCTCTGGCAAGTCCCACTCCTCCTACATACAGCTCACCTATAGCTCCAATAGGAAGAGGAGTTAGGTTTGTGCTTAGTATGTATAATGTTTTATCTAATAATTTCTTACCTATTGAAGCTATTATTTTATCATTAAGAATTACATTGTAATACGTTGAAAAAACAATATTTTCAGTAGGACCATACACATGAATTAAATTAGTGGTATTATTAGTGCTTAGAAATTCTTCTAAATCATTAATATTTAATTTTTCTCCACCAAATAAAATATTAGATAAATGATTTAATGGATTAGCATCTTTTAATTTAGAATAATAAGAAAACAATACTGTTGTTATAAACAGTGTATTAATAGAATGTTGAGTTAGTATATTGTACAGTTCAAATTCATTAAGGATAACATCTTTATTAGAAAGAATTAATTTTCCTCCATTTAACAATGTTGAAAAAATATCAAAAATACTACCATCAAATACATAATTTGAATAACCAAGTACGGCAGTATTACTATTCATAAAAAGATAATTGTTTTCAAAACAAAAACATACCACTCCTCTATGCCCTATCATTACACCTTTAGGATTACCTGTAGTACCTGAAGTATATATTACATAGGCAAGGTTCGTACTTTCTGTTCTAGTAACAGGAGAGAATATAGATGCAGTGACCAATGCTTCTTGCACTTCTGCAGAATCTACTGCAATCACATTTGTATTAGCTCCCTTATCAATACCATCAAGTCTTTCCTGGTATACACTGTTAGTTAATAATACCTTCGCCCTCGTATCATTAACTATATACTCTATTCTGCTATCAGGATAGCCTGGATCCATTGGTACATATGCTCCCCCTGCCTTAAGTGCCGCAAGTATACTAATTAGCATGTGTTCACTTCTATCCAAACAAAGTGCTATTAATGTATCAGGCTCAATCTCCTCTCTACTTCTTATATAATGTGCTAGCTTGTTTGCTCTTTCGTTCACTTCCCTGTAGCTAAGATGTATATCTTCATATACCAGTGCAATACTGTCTGGACTCTTTTCTACCTGCTCTTCAAATAATCTATGTATCGTCTTATCACATGGATATTCTTTACCTGTATCATTCCAACCATAAACTATCCGTTCATACTCTTCCTTATTTAAGTAACCTATATCTGATATCTTCTCTTCTACTTGACAATTACTTATTTGCTTCACTATTTCAAGATATGTATCCTTTAATCTATTTATTGTCTCTTCTGTATATAGACTTACTGCATAATTAAAACCTCCTCTTAAAATCTCTTGACTATCATCTATAAATGTTTCTATATCAAATTTTGCCACGTTATACAAATTTGTATCTGATACATATCCTTGTAATAGCTCTGATTTTGTATTAAAACCAAAATTTTGCAACCCAAACATAACCTGGAATATAGGGTGCCTACTTGTATCCTTTTCTACTTGTAACTCTTCTACTAATTTCTCAAATGGTAAATCTTGATGAAGTTGTGCTTCTATTACCTCCTTGCTTACAGTTTCTATAAACTCTTTAATTGTACTTGTTGACCTTATTTGAGTTCTTAAAACTATAGTATTTACAAAAAATCCTATCAAGCTCTCTACTTGATTATAATGCCTGTTAGATACAGCTGTCCCTATTACTATATCATCCTGATTACTATAAACTCTTAGCATTAAATAATATGCTGACAATAATACACTATATAGACTTACTTTTAATTCTTTTGCCAGCTCTCTTAAGCTTATTGATACTCCTTTATCAATTTCAAAATAAATATTCTTTCCACTATAATTTACCTGTTTTAGTCTTTGTTTATCTGTAACTAGATTTAATGTCTCATAATTTTCTAGTTTACTTCTCCAATAGTTTAACTGATCATCTAGCCTGTCGCCACTTAAATAATTCCTTTGCCATAATGCAAAGTCTCTATATTGAATAGTAATATCAGGAAGATTTAGTTTAGTCTCAAGCCCTTTTAATTTGGCTAAATAATAGTTATAATATTCTTGTAGCTCATTAAAAAATATATTGGTTGACCATCCATCAAATGCTATATGATGTACTACTATACTTGTATAGTACTCTTTGTCAGGTTGTAAGTAATAAAAACAAACTCTTATTGGTATTTCATTTGATAAATCATATACATAATTTACTGCTTTTTGTAATTCCGTTTCTAATTCTATTTTGCTTGTTATAGATATTTTATTTATCTCTAATAAGTCTTTGGTACTATCCAATACTAGTTGATACCCTAGTCCTTCTGTATTTTCCTTAATTAATGTTCTTAAAATCTCATGTCTTGCTACTACAGCTTTAAGACTCATTTCTAATGTATCAAGATTGATATCAGCAGATAACTTATATAACATTGGTATATTATATGCATTTGTTCCTTCTTCATACTTTTCAATAAACCATAGACGCTCTTGTGCAAATGATAACTTTTGTTTTTCTGCATTACTTATACTAACTTTACTTATATTAGTGCCAGATTCTGCATTGCCTTTTAAATACTCTATTAATCTTTCTATGCTGTGAGATTTAAAAATGCTGGCTATACTTACATTTATATTTAACTCTTTACCTAATTTACTTACTAGCCTAATTGCTAGAATACTATTCCCTCCCAATCTAAAGAAATTATCATGAATTCCTACTTTATCTACTTCTATCCCCAATACTTCAGCCCATATTTGACACACCTTTGCTTCCAGTTCATTGCGTGGGGCAAGATAATTATCCTTATCAGTAAACTCAGTATCTGGTAATGCTTTTCTGTCTAATTTGCCATTGATTGTTAATGGTAGTTTCTCTAAATGTACTAAAGTACTCGGTACCATATATTCTGGTAATTTAGACTCTAGATAAGTAAGAATATCTGATTCCTTGAGTTTGTGTTCCGATACGTAATATCCCACCAGATATTTGTTACCTGTAGAATCATCAGCACTTACGTATTCTCGAGTTACTACAACACTTTGCTTAATATCCTCATATGACAGAAGAGCTGACTCTATCTCTCCTAGCTCTATCCTATATCCCCTAATCTTAACCTGAGAGTCATTTCGTCCTATATATTCCAAATTACCATCAGGAAGTAAACGAGCCAGGTCTCCTGTTCTGTACAATCTTGCATTCTTATCTTGCCCTAGTTCTTCCTCTGTTCTAAACGGGTTTGCTATAAATTTCTCAGCCGTTAAATCCGCTCTGTTTAAATATCCTCTGGCAAGTCCCACTCCTCCTACATGCAACTCACCTATAGCTCCAATAGGAAGAGGAGTTAGGTTATTATCTAAAATATATACTTTAGTATTTGAAATAGGCTTGCCTATCTCTTTAGAAAATCTGGAATTATAGTGCTTTAAACTTGTATATACGGTAATTTCCGTAGGACCATAAGCATTTATTATTGTTAAATTACTATTCTGATAACAACTTAATAATTTCTTATCAATTGTATCTCCTCCTATTATAAGAGTGTCTAATTTTAAAATATCATTATTATTTAATAATATAGGTGGCAAAAGTGCTATATCAATAGCATTATCTTCTATGTATCCGCTTAATAAGCTTATATCTTGCCTAATATTATTATTTATTACATATGTAGTATTTCCGTTGCATATAGTTGAATAAATTTCCCATACGTGAGCATCAAATACATAATTTGCATACCACAAACAATTTTTACTTTTCTTAGCATCATTTAACCCAAGTTCTTCGCTTTGTAGTGTTACTAAGTTTGTTATTCCCTTATGCCCTATCATTACACCTTTAGGATTACCTGTAGTACCTGAAGTATATATTACATAGGCAAGGTTCGTACTTTCTGTTCTAGTAACAGGAGAGAATATAGATGCAGTGACCAAGGCTTCTTGCACTTCTGCAGAATCTACTGCAATCACATTTGTATTAGCTCCCTTATCAATACCATCAAGTCTTTCCTGATATACACTGTTAGTTAATAATACCTTCGTTCTCGTATCATTAACTATATACTCTATTCTGCTATCAGGATAGCCTGGATCCATTGGTACATATGCTCCCCCTGCCTTAAGTACCGCAAGTATACTAATTAGCATGTGTTCACTTCTATCCAAACAAAGTGCTATTAATGTATCAGGCTCAATCTCCTCTCTACTTCTTATATAATGTGCTAGCTTGTTTGCTCTTTCGTTCACTTCCCTGTAGCTAAGATGTATATCTTCATATACCAGTGCAATACTGTCTGGACTCCTTTCTACCTGCTCTTCAAATAATCCATGTATCATCTTATCACATGGATATTCTTTACCTGTATCATTCCAACCATAAACTATCCGTTCATACTCTTCCTTATTTAAGTAACCTATATCTGATATCTTCTCTTCTACTTGACAATTACTTATTTGCTTCACTATTTCAAGATATGTATCCTTTAATCTATTTATTGTCTCTTCTGTATATAGACTTACTGCATAATTAAAACCTCCTCTTAAAATCTCTTGACTATCATCTATAAATGTTTCTATATCAAATTTTGCCACGTTATACAAATTTGTATCTGATACATATCCTTGTAATAGCTCTGATTTTGTATTAAAACCAAAATTTTGCAACCCAAACATAACCTGGAATATAGGGTGCCTACTTGTATCCTTTTCTACTTGTAACTCTTCTACTAATTTCTCAAATGGTAAATCTTGATGAAGTTGTGCTTCTATTACCTCCTTGCTTACAGTTTCTATAAACTCTTTAATTGTGCTTGTTGACCTTATTTTAGTTCTTAAAACTATAGTATTTACAAAAAATCCTATCAAGCTCTCTACTTGATTATAATGCCTGTTAGATACAGCTGTCCCTATTACTATATCATCCTGATTACTATAAACTCTTAGCATTAAATAATATGCTGACAATAATACACTATATAGACTTACTTTTAATTCTTTTGCCAGCTCTCTTAAGCTTATTGATACTCCTTTATCAATTTCAAAATAAATATTCTTTCCACTATAATTTACCTGTTTTAGTCTTTGTTTATCTGTAACTAGATTTAATGTCTCATAATTTTCTAGTTTACTTCTCCAATAGTTTAACTGACTATCTAGCCTGTCGCCACTTAAGTAATTCCTTTGCCATAATGCAAAGTCTCTATATTGAATAGTAATATCAGGAAGATTTAGTTTAGCCTCAAGCCCTTTTAATTTGGCTAAATAATAGTTATAATATTCTTGTAGCTCATTAAAAAATATATTGGTTGACCATCCATCAAATGCTATATGATGTACTACTATACTTGTATAGTACTCTTTGTTAGGTTGTAAGTAATAAAAACAAACTCTTATTGGTATTTCATTTGATAAATCATATACATAATTTACTGCTTTTTGTAATTCCGTTTCTAATTCTATTTTGCTTGTTATAGATATTTTATTTATCTCTAATAAGTCTTTGGTATTATCCAATACTAGTTGATACCCTAGTCCTTCTGTATTTTCCTTAATTAATGTTCTTAAAATCTCATGTCTTGCTACTATAGCTTTAAGGCTCATTTCTAATGTATCAAGATTGATATCAGCAGATAACTTATATAACATTGGTATATTATATGCATTTGTTCCTTCTTCATACTTTTCAATAAACCATAGACGCTCTTGTGCAAATGATAACTTTTGTTTTTCTGCATTACTTATACTAACTTTACTTATATTAGTGCCAGATTCTGCATTGCCTTTTAAATACTCTATTAATCTTTCTATGCTGTGAGATTTAAAAATGCTGGCTATACTTACATTTATATTTAACTCTTTACCTAATTTACTTACTAGCCTAATTGCTAGAATACTATTCCCTCCCAATCTAAAGAAATTATCATGAATTCCTACTTTATCTACTTCTATCCCCAATACTTCAGCCCATATTTGACACACCTTTGCTTCCAGTTCATTGCGTGGGGCAAGATAATTATCCTTATCAGTAAACTCAGTATCTGGTAATGCTTTTCTGTCTAATTTGCCATTGATTGTTAATGGTAGTTTCTCTAAATGTACTAAAGTACTCGGTACCATATATTCTGGTAATTTAGACTCTAGATAAGTAAGAATATCTGATTCCTTGAGTTTGTGTTCCGATACGTAATATCCCACCAGATATTTGTTACCTGTAGAATCATCAGCACTTACGTATTCTCGAGTTACTACAACACTTTGCTTAATATCCTCATATGACAGAAGAGCTGACTCTATCTCTCCTAGCTCTATCCTATATCCCCTAATCTTAACCTGAGAGTCATTTCGTCCTATATATTCCAAATTACCATCAGGAAGTAAACGAGCCAGGTCTCCTGTTCTGTACAATCTTGCATTCTTATCTTGCCCTAGTTCTTCCTCTGTTCTAAACGGGTTTGCTATAAATTTCTCAGCCGTTAAATCCGCTCTGTTTAAATATCCTCTGGCAAGTCCCACTCCTCCTACATGCAACTCACCTATAGCTCCAATAGGAAGAGGAGTTAGGTTATTATCTAAAATATATACTTTAGTATTTGAAATAGGCTTGCCTATCTCTTTAGAAAATCTGGAATTATAGTGCTTTAAACTTGTATATACGGTAATTTCCGTAGGACCATAAGCATTTATTATTGTTAAATTACTATTCTGATAACAACTTAATAATTTCTTATTAATTGTATCTCCTCCTATTATAAGAGTGTCTAATTTTAAAATATCATTATTATTTAATAATATAGGTGGCAAAAGTGCTATATCAATAGCATTATCTTCTATGTATCCGCTTAATAAGCTTATATCTTGCCTAATATTATTATTTATTACATATGTAGTATTTCCGTTGCATATAGTTGAATAAATTTCCCATACGTGAGCATCAAATACATAATTTGCATACCACAAACAATTTTTACTTTTCTTAGCATCATTTAACCCAAGTTCTTCGCTTTGTAGTGTTACTAAGTTTGTTATTCCCTTATGCCCTATCATTACACCTTTAGGATTACCTGTAGTACCTGAAGTATATATTACATAGGCAAGATTTGTACTTTCTGTTCTAGTAACAGGAGAGAATATAGATGCAGTGACCAAGGCTTCTTGCACTTCTGCAGAATCTACTGCAATCACATTTGTATTAGCTCCCTTATCAATACCATCAAGTCTTTCCTGATATACACTGTTAGTTAATAATACCTTCGTTCTCGTATCATTAACTATATACTCTATTCTGCTATCAGGATAGCCTGGATCCATTGGTACATATGCTCCCCCTGCCTTAAGTACCGCAAGTATACTAATTAGCATGTGTTCACTTCTATCCAAACAAAGTGCTATTAATGTATCAGGCTCAATCTCCTCTCTACTTCTTATATAATGTGCTAGCTTATTTGCTCTTTCGTTCACTTCCCTGTAGCTAAGATGTATATCTTCATATACCAGTGCAATACTGTCTGGACTCCTTTCTACCTGCTCTTCAAATAATCCATGTATCGTCTTATCACATGGATATTCTTTACCTGTATCATTCCAACCATAAACTATCCGTTCATACTCTTCCTTATTTAAGTAACCTATATCTGATATCTTCTCTTCTACTTGACAATTACTTATTTGCTTCACTATTTCAAGATATGTATCCTTTAATCTATTTATTGTCTCTTCTGTATATAGACTTACTGCATAATTAAAACCTCCTCTTAAAATCTCTTGACTATCATCTATAAATGTTTCTATATCAAATTTTGCTACGTTATACAAATTTGTATCTGATACATATCCTTGTAATAGCTCTGATTTTGTATTAAAACCAAAATTTTGCAACCCAAACATAACCTGGAATATAGGGTGCCTACTTGTATCCTTTTCTACTTGTAACTCTTCTACTAATTTCTCAAATGGTAAATCTTGATGAAGTTGTGCTTCTATTACCTCCTTGCTTACAGTTTCTATAAACTCTTTAATTGTGCTTGTTGACCTTATTTTAGTTCTTAAAACTATAGTATTTACAAAAAATCCTATCAAGCTCTCTACTTGATTATAATGCCTGTTAGATACAGCTGTCCCTATTACTATATCATCCTGATTACTATAAACTCTTAGCATTAAATAATATGCTGACAATAATACACTATATAGACTTACTTTTAATTCTTTTGCCAGCTCTCTTAAGCTTATTGATACTCCTTTATCAATTTCAAAATAAATATTCTTTCCACTATAATTTACCTGTTTTAGTCTTTGTTTATCTGTAACTAGATTTAATGTCTCATAATTTTCTAGTTTACTTCTCCAATAGTTTAACTGACTATCTAGCCTGTCGCCACTTAAGTAATTCCTTTGCCATAATGCAAAGTCTCTATATTGAATAGTAATATCAGGAAGATTTAGTTTAGCCTCAAGCCCTTTTAATTTGGCTAAATAATAGTTATAATATTCTTGTAGCTCATTAAAAAATATATTGGTTGACCATCCATCAAATGCTATATGATGTACTACTATACTTGTATAGTACTCTTTGTTAGGTTGTAAGTAATAAAAACAAACTCTTATTGGTATTTCATTTGATAAATCATATACATAATTTACTGCTTTTTGTAATTCCGTTTCTAATTCTATTTTGCTTGTTATAGATATTTTATTTATCTCTAATAAGTCTTTGGTATTATCCAATACTAGTTGATACCCTAGTCCTTCTGTATTTTCCTTAATTAATGTTCTTAAAATCTCATGTCTTGCTACTATAGCTTTAAGGCTCATTTCTAATGTATCAAGATTGATATCAGCAGATAACTTATATAACATTGGTATATTATATGCATTTGTTCCTTCTTCATACTTTTCAATAAACCATAGACGCTCTTGTGCAAATGATAACTTTTGTTTTTCTGCATTACTTATACTAACTTTACTTATATTAGTGCCAGATTCTGCATTGCCTTTTAAATACTCTATTAATCTTTCTATGCTGTGAGATTTAAAAATGCTGGCTATACTTACATTTATATTTAACTCTTTACCTAATTTACTTACTAGCCTAATTGCTAGAATACTATTCCCTCCCAATCTAAAGAAATTATCATGAATTCCTACTTTATCTACTTCTATCCCCAATACTTCAGCCCATATTTGACACACCTTTGCTTCCAGTTCATTGCGTGGGGCAAGATAATTATCCTTATCAGTAAACTCAGTATCTGGTAATGCTTTTCTGTCTAATTTGCCATTGATTGTTAATGGTAGTTTCTCTAAATGTACTAAAGTACTCGGTACCATATATTCTGGTAATTTAGACTCTAGATAAGTAAGAATATCTGATTCCTTGAGTTTGTGTTCCGATACGTAATATCCCACCAGATATTTGTTACCTGTAGAATCATCAGCACTTACGTATTCTCGAGTTACTACAACACTTTGCTTAATATCCTCATATGACAGAAGAGCTGACTCTATCTCTCCTAGCTCTATCCTATATCCCCTAATCTTAACCTGAGAGTCATTTCGTCCTATATATTCCAAATTACCATCAGGAAGTAAACGAGCCAGGTCTCCTGTTCTGTACAATCTTGCATTCTTATCTTGCCCTAGTTCTTCCTCTGTTCTAAACGGGTTTGCTATAAATTTCTCAGCCGTTAAATCCGCTCTGTTTAAATATCCTCTGGCAAGTCCCACTCCTCCTACATGCAACTCACCTATAGCTCCAATAGGAAGAGGAGTTAGGTTATTATCTAAAATATATACTTTAGTATTTGAAATAGGCTTGCCTATCTCTTTAGAAAATCTGGAATTATAGTGCTTTAAACTTGTATATACGGTAATTTCCGTAGGACCATAAGCATTTATTATTGTTAAATTACTATTCTGATAACAACTTAATAATTTCTTATCAATTGTATCTCCTCCTATTATAAGAGTGTCTAATTTTAAAATATCATTATTATTTAATAATATAGGTGGCAAAAGTGCTATATCAATAGCATTATCTTCTATGTATCCGCTTAATAAGCTTATATCTTGCCTAATATTATTATTTATTACATATGTAGTATTTCCGTTGCATATAGTTGAATAAATTTCCCATACGTGAGCATCAAATACATAATTTGCATACCACAAACAATTTTTACTTTTCTTAGCATCATTTAACCCAAGTTCTTCGCTTTGTAGTGTTACTAAGTTTGTTATTCCCTTATGCCCTATCATTACACCTTTAGGATTACCTGTAGTACCTGAAGTATATATTACATAGGCAAGGTTCGTACTTTCTATTCTAGTAACAGGAGAGAATATAGATGCAGTGACCAAGGCTTCTTGCACTTCTGCAGAATCTACTGCAATCACATTTGTATTAGCTCCCTTATCAATACCATCAAGTCTTTCCTGATATACACTGTTAGTTAATAACACCTTCGTTCTCGTATCATTAACTATATACTCTATTCTGCTATCAGGATAGCCTGGATCCATTGGTACATATGCTCCCCCTGCCTTAAGTACCGCAAGTATACTAATTAGCATGTGTTCACTTCTATCCAAACAAAGTGCTATTAATGTATCAGGCTCAATCTCCTCTCTACTTCTTATATAATGTGCTAGCTTGTTTGCTCTTTCGTTCACTTCCCTGTAGCTAAGATGTATATCTTCATATACCAGTGCAATACTGTCTGGACTCCTTTCTACCTGCTCTTCAAATAATCCATGTATCGTCTTATCACATGGATATTCTTTACCTGTATCATTCCAACCATAAACTATCCGTTCATACTCTTCCTTATTTAAGTAACCTATATCTGATATCTTCTCTTCTACTTGACAATTACTTATTTGCTTCACTATTTCAAGATATGTATCCTTTAATCTATTTATTGTCTCTTCTGTATATAGACTTACTGCATAATTAAAACCTCCTCTTAAAATCTCTTGACTATCATCTATAAATGTTTCTATATCAAATTTTGCCACGTTATACAAATTTGTATCTGATACATATCCTTGTAATAGCTCTGATTTTGTATTAAAACCAAAATTTTGCAACCCAAACATAACCTGGAATATAGGGTGCCTACTTGTATCCTTTTCTACTTGTAACTCTTCTACTAATTTCTCAAATGGTAAATCTTGATGAAGTTGTGCTTCTATTACCTCCTTGCTTACAGTTTCTATAAACTCTTTAATTGTGCTTGTTGACCTTATTTTAGTTCTTAAAACTATAGTATTTACAAAAAATCCTATCAAGCTCTCTACTTGATTATAATGCCTGTTAGATACAGCTGTCCCTATTACTATATCATCCTGATTACTATAAACTCTTAGCATTAAATAATATGCTGACAATAATACACTATATAGACTTACTTTTAATTCTTTTGCCAGCTCTCTTAAGCTTATTGATACTCCTTTATCAATTTCAAAATAAATATTCTTTCCACTATAATTTACCTGTTTTAGTCTTTGTTTATCTGTAACTAGATTTAATGTCTCATAATTTTCTAGTTTACTTCTCCAATAGTTTAACTGACTATCTAGCCTGTCGCCACTTAAGTAATTCCTTTGCCATAATGCAAAGTCTCTATATTGAATAGTAATATCAGGAAGATTTAGTTTAGCCTCAAGCCCTTTTAATTTGGCTAAATAATAGTTATAATATTCTTGTAGCTCATTAAAAAATATATTGGTTGACCATCCATCAAATGCTATATGATGTACTACTATACTTGTATAGTACTCTTTGTTAGGTTGTAAGTAATAAAAACAAACTCTTATTGGTATTTCATTTGATAAATCATATACATAATTTACTGCTTTTTGTAATTCCGTTTCTAATTCTATTTTGCTTGTTATAGATATTTTATTTATCTCTAATAACTCTTTGGTATTATCCAATACTAGTTGATACCCTAGTCCTTCTGTATTTTCCTTAATTAATGTTCTTAAAATCTCATGTCTTGCTACTACAGCTTTAAGGCTCATTTCTAATGTATCAAGATTGATATCAGCAGATAACTTGTATAACATTGGTATATTATATGCATTTGTTCCTTCTTCATACTTTTCAATAAACCATAGACGCTCTTGTGCAAATGATAACTTTTGTTTTTCTGCATTACTTATACTAACTTTACTTATATTAGTGCCAGATTCTGCATTGCCTTTTAAATACTCTATTAATCTTTCTATGCTGTGAGATTTAAAAATGCTGGCTATACTTACATTTATATTTAACTCTTTACCTAATTTACTTACTAGCCTAATTGCTAGAATACTATTCCCTCCCAATCTAAAGAAATTATCATGAATTCCTACTTTATCTACTTCTATCCCCAATACTTCAGCCCATATTTGACACACCTTTGCTTCCAGTTCATTGCGTGGGGCAAGATAATTATCCTTATCAGTAAACTCAGTATCTGGTAATGCTTTTCTGTCTAATTTGCCATTGATTGTTAATGGTAGTTTCTCTAAATGTACTAAAGTACTCGGTACCATATATTCTGGTAATTTAGACTCTAGATAAGTAAGAATATCTGATTCCTTGAGTTTGTGTTCCGATACGTAATATCCCACCAGATATTTGTTACCTGTAGAATCATCAGCACTTACGTATTCTCGAGTTACTACAACACTTTGCTTAATATCCTCATATGACAGAAGAGCTGACTCTATCTCTCCTAGCTCTATCCTATATCCCCTAATCTTAACCTGAGAGTCATTTCGTCCTATATATTCCAAATTACCATCAGGAAGTAAACGAGCCAGGTCTCCTGTTCTGTACAATCTTGCATTCTTATCTTGCCCTAGTTCTTCCTCTGTTCTAAACGGGTTTGCTATAAATTTCTCAGCCGTTAAATCCGCTCTGTTTAAATATCCTCTGGCAAGTCCCACTCCTCCTACATGCAACTCACCTATAGCTCCAATAGGAAGAGGAGTTAGGTTATTATCTAAAATATATACTTTAGTATTTGAAATAGGCTTGCCTATCTCTTTAGAAAATCTGGAATTATAGTGCTTTAAACTTGTATATACGGTAATTTCCGTAGGACCATAAGCATTTATTATTGTTAAATTACTATTCTGATAACAACTTAATAATTTCTTATCAATTGTATCTCCTCCTATTATAAGAGTGTCTAATTTTAAAATATCATTATTATTTAATAATATAGGTGGCAAAAGTGCTATATCAATAGCATTATCTTCTATGTATCCGCTTAATAAGCTTATATCTTGCCTAATATTATTATTTATTACATATGTAGTATTTCCGTTGCATATAGTTGAATAAATTTCCCATACGTGAGCATCAAATACATAATTTGCATACCACAAACAATTTTTACTTTTCTTAGCATCATTTAACCCAAGTTCTTCGCTTTGTAGTGTTACTAAGTTTGTTATTCCCTTATGCCCTATCATTACACCTTTAGGATTACCTGTAGTACCTGAAGTATATATTACATAGGCAAGGTTCATACTTTCTATTCTAGTAACAGGAGAGAATATAGATGCAGTGACCAAGGCTTCTTGCACTTCTGCAGAATCTACTGCAATCACATTTGTATTAGCTCCCTTATCAATACCATCAAGTCTTTCCTGATATACACTGTTAGTTAATAATACCTTCGCCCTCGTATCATTAACTATATACTCTATTCTGCTATCAGGATAGCCTGGATCCATTGGTACATATGCTCCCCCTGCCTTAAGTACCGCAAGTATACTAATTAGCATGTGTTCACTTCTATCCAAACAAAGTGCTATTAATGTATCAGGCTCAATCTCCTCTCTACTTCTTATATAATGTGCTAGCTTGTTTGCTCTTTCGTTCACTTCCCTGTAGCTAAGATGTATATCTTCATATACCAGTGCAATACTGTCTGGACTCCTTTCTACCTGCTCTTCAAATAATCCATGTATCGTCTTATCACATGGATATTCTTTACCTGTATTGTTCCAATCATAAACTATCTGTTTATAATCCTGTTCAGTAAGACGTAATTTAGTACCACCTGGATTATTTAATATATTAAGTAAGGATTCTTGATAATATACTGTAAAATAATCCAGAAAATCTTGGCTAATATAATTATCATGCACACTAAATTTTACTAAAAACATGGATTCTTTATACTGAGATACACTAAGAACAAATGGTATATTTGTTCTTTCATATCCTCCCAAAGATTGCAGATTAGAATAACTATCATTAAATATGTGAAAATGTATAAAATTAAATGCAAAATCATACAATTCTTGTTTAAATAACGATTTTATATATCCATAAGGTAAATGTTTATATTGTTGCAATCTAACTTTAGTTGTAAATACTTCTAATAGCTTACTAGAATAGTTTGATGTATTATTTATATTAAATCTAAATGGAATAGTATTTAAAAATAAACCAAATAACTTATCTCCTCCTTCTTTTTCCAAACGATTATTTACTACTTGACCAACTATCATATCAGTGTTATTTGTAAAAAATGATAAAGTTTCTAGATACGCTAATAAAAATATACTATCAATGCTAATCACTAAATCTTTTGCCAACCTATGTATCAAAGTGACTTGTTCGGTAGATAAATTAATAGATTTATTATATAGACTATCTTCAGATGTTAATTTATCAAATTTCCAATTAACTTTTGTAACATTGTAATTGTCTAAATATTCTTTCCAGAAAGTTGCATTCCCTTGATCCTCGATTGCCAATATTTCATTTTGAACAAATTCGCCATATCGCAAATCTGGAATGGGTATGATAGGCTTATCATTTACATAAGTTTGAATAAACTCATTTATTAAAGACGCTACACTCCAACCATCTTCAATTACATGATGGAATGAATGTATAAAATCAAAGCTATTACCTAAATCATTAACTATTAATCTAAATAAACCAGGTTTATTATAATCAAAACTATTCCTTTTTTCCTGTGTTACTATATCTACAATATTTCGATTTTTATAGAGTTGATAATCTAGTTTACTATCTTTGTGTATAATAACATTCCAACCGTTATCATTTAGGACGAATGCTGCCCTCAATAACTCATGTTTATCGACTAAAGATTTCCAGATAGATAAAAATTTGTATTCATCATATTTAGTACTAATTAAATAATTAGAAATATTGTGATATGTACTTTTATCATCCATATTAGATTCTAACAACATGCCAATTTGTAAATAGCTTGCAGGATAAACATCTTCTATCAATTCAAAATTAGAGATTATATCCTTATAATCTTCTATATTTACTAGATTAAACGGTACATATGATATAGCTTGTCCGTCATTGTTAGTAGTAAAAATAGTTTCTGCTAAGTTAGATATACATTTTAATTTAAATATATCTCTAACTTTAACACCTGATTTAAATTCTATATTTACCTTACTTACTAACCTAATTGCTAAAATACTATCTCCACCCAATCTAAAGAAATCATCACGGATTCCTACTCTCTCTACTTCTATCCCTAATACCTCAGACCATATCTGACACATCTTTGCTTCCAGTTCATTGCGTGGGGCAAGATAATTATCCTTATCAGTAAACTCAGGATCTGGTAATGCTTTTCTGTCTAATTTACCATTGATTGTTAATGGTAGTTTCTCTAAATGTACTAAAGTACTTGGTACCATATATTCTGGTAATTTAAACCCTAGATAAGTAAGAATATCTGATTCCTTGAGTTTGTGATCCGATACGTAATACCCCACCAGATATTTGTTACCTGTAGAATCATCAGCACTTACATGCTCTCGAGCTACTACAACACTTTGCTTAATACCCTCATATAACAGAAGAGCTGACTCTATCTCTCCTAGCTCTATCCTATATCCCCTAATCTTAACCTGAAAGTCATTTCGTCCTATATATTCCAAATTACCATCAGGAAGTAAACGAGCCAGGTCTCCTGTTCTGTACAATCTTGCATTCTTACCTTGCCTTAATTCTTCCTCTGTTCTAAACGGATTTGCTATAAATTTCTCGGCCGTTAAATCCGCTCTGTTTAAATATCCTCTGGCAAGTCCTACTCCTCCTACATACAACTCACCTATAGCTCCAATAGGAAGAGGAGTTAGGTTATTATCTAAAACATAGGCTTTTAAATCAGGTATAAGCTTTCCTATATCTGAATTGTTGTTTATACCATTTTCTTTCAACTGCTTATATGTAACATGTACCGTAGTTTCCGTAATTCCATACATATTTATTAATTTTTGAGTATTATCACTATAATACTCAAACCAACCTTTTAGTTGTTCTAAATTTAAGGTCTCTCCTCCAAATATTATATATCTAAAACTTGTTAGCTTATTATTACTAATAACTATATCAGCAAATTGATAAAAAGCTGTAGGTGTATGATTTAGTACTGTAACTTTTTGTTGCTGACAAAGTTCATAAAATATATTCAAGTCTCTTGATTTTTCATTAGATAGAATTATTAATTTTCCACCATAATTAAATGCACCCCATATCTCCCATACACTAAAATCAAATATATATGAATGAAATAATGTCCAAACATCGTTATGATTAAATTTATACCATTCATGTGTAGCGGTTAATAACCTTATTATATTACTATGTAGTTGTAACACACCTTTAGGATTCCCTGTAGTACCTGAAGTATATATTACATAAGCAAGGTTCGTACTTTCTGTTCTAGTAACAGGAGAGAATATAGATGCAGTGACCAAGGCTTCTTGCACTTCTGCAGAATCTACTGCAATCACATTTGTATTAGCTCCCTTATCAATAGCATCAAGTCTTTCCTGATATACACTGTTAGTTAATAATACCTTCGTTCTCGTATCATTAACTATATACTCTATTCTGCTATCAGGATAGCCTGGATCCATTGGTACATATGCTCCCCCTGCCTTAAGTACCGCAAGTATACTAATTAGCATGTGTTCGCTTCTATCCAAACAAAGTGCTATTAATGTATCAGGCTCAATCTCCTCTCTACTTCTTATATAATGTGCTAGCTTGTTTGCTCTTTCGTTCACTTCCCTGTAGCTAAGATGTATATCTTCATATACCAGTGCAATACTGTCTGGACTCCTTTCTACCTGCTCTTCAAATAATCCATGTATCGTCTTATCACATGGATATTCTTTACCTGTATCATTCCAACCATAAACTATCCGTTCATACTCTTCCTTATTTAAGTAACCTATATCTGATATCTTCTCTTCTACTTGACAATTACTTATTTGCTTCACTATTTCAAGATATGTATCCTTTAATCTATTTATTGTCTCTTCTGTATATATACTTACTGCATAATTAAAACCTCCTCTTAAAATCTCTTGACTATCATCTATAAATGTTTCTATATCAAATTTTGCTACGTTATACAAATTTGTATCTGATACATATCCTTGTAATAGCTCTGATTTTGTATTAAAACCAAAATTTTGCAACCCAAACATAACCTGGAATATAGGGTGCCTACTTGTATCCTTTTCTACTTGTAACTCTTCTACTAATTTCTCAAATGGTAAATCTTGATGAAGTTGTGCTTCTATTACCTCCTTGCTTACAGTTTCTATAAACTCTTTAATTGTGCTTGTTGACCTTATTTGAGTTCTTAAAACTATAGTATTTACAAAAAATCCTATCAAGCTCTCTACTTGATTATAATGCCTGTTAGATACAGCTGTCCCTATTACTATATCATCCTGATTACTATAAACTCTTAGCATTAAATAATATGCTGACAATAATACACTATATAGACTTACTTTTAATTCTTTTGCCAGCTCTCTTAAGCTTATTGATACTCCTTTATCAATTTCAAAATAAATATTCTTTCCACTATAATTTACCTGTTTTAGTCTTTGTTTATCTGTAACTAGATTTAATGTCTCATAATTTTCTAGTTTACTTCTCCAATAGTTTAACTGACTATCTAGCCTGTCGCCACTTAAGTAATTCCTTTGCCATAATGCAAAGTCTCTATATTGAATAGTAATATCAGGAAGATTTAGTTTAGCCTCAAGCCCTTTTAATTTGGCTAAATAATAGTTATAATATTCTTGTAGCTCATTAAAAAATATATTGGTTGACCATCCATCAAATGCTATATGATGTACTACTATACTTGTATAGTACTCTTTGTTAGGTTGTAAGTAATAAAAACAAACTCTTATTGGTATTTCATTTGATAAATCATATACATAATTTACTGCTTTTTGTAATTCCGTTTCTAATTCTATTTTGCTTGTTATAGATATTTTATTTATCTCTAATAAGTCTTTGGTATTATCCAATACTAGTTGATACCCTAGTCCTTCTGTATTTTCCTTAATTAATGTTCTTAAAATCTCATGTCTTGCTACTACAGCTTTAAGGCTCATTTCTAATGTATCAAGATTGATATCAGCAGATAACTTGTATAACATTGGTATATTATATGCATTTGTTCCTTCTTCATACTTTTCAATAAACCATAGACGCTCTTGTGCAAATGATAACTTTTGTTTTTCTGCATTACTTATACTAACTTTACTTATATTAGTGCCAGATTCTGCATTGCCTTTTAAATACTCTATTAATCTTTCTATGCTGTGAGATTTAAAAATGCCGGCTATACTTACATTTATATTTAACTCTTTACCTAATTTACTTACTAGCCTAATTGCTAGAATACTATTCCCTCCCAATCTAAAGAAATTATCATGAATTCCTACTTTATCTACTTCTATCCCCAATACTTCAGCCCATATTTGACACACCTTTGCTTCCAGTTCATTGCGTGGGGCAAGATAATTATCCTTATCAGTAAACTCAGTATCTGGTAATGCTTTTCTGTCTAATTTGCCATTGATTGTTAATGGTAGTTTCTCTAAATGTACTAAAGTACTCGGTACCATATATTCTGGTAATTTAGACTCTAGATAAGTAAGAATATCTGATTCCTTGAGTTTGTGTTCCGATACGTAATATCCCACTAGATATTTGTTACCTGTAGAATCATCAGCACTTACGTACTCTCGAGTTACTACAACACTTTGCTTAATATCCTCATATGACAGAAGAGCTGACTCTATCTCTCCTAACTCTATCCTATATCCCCTAATCTTAACCTGAGAGTCATTTCGTCCTATATATTCCAAATTACCATCAGGAAGTAAACGAGCCAGGTCTCCTGTTCTGTACAATCTTGCATTCTTACCTTTCCTTAATTCTTCCTCTGTTCTAAATGGATTTGCTATAAATTTCTCAGCCGTTAAATCCACTCTGTTTAAATATCCTCTGGCAAGTCCCACTCCTCCTACATACAACTCACCTATAGCTCCAATAGGAAGAGGAGTTAAGTTATTATCTAAAATGTAGACATTAGTGTTTGAAATAGGCTTGCCTATTAAATTAGTATCTCCATTTTTTATTTTTTTACCTGATGCATATATTGTTACTTCCGTTGGGCCATAATAATTATATAACTTATAATGATTTGACCAATACTCACCTGTATTTATATCACATGGCTCTCCTGCGTATATTATTCCGCAAAGTGCCTTATATTTAACCTTTGGTAAATTAGATAATAATATTGGAGGTAAATATACATAATTGATATTATTTTTTCTAACATAAGAACTAATTAAATAAGAATCAGATCTTATTGCATCATTTAATAAATGAATTTCTCCACAACGAAATAATGCTGTAAAAAACTCTGAAACTGATACATCAAAAATATAAGATGTAAATGCTGTTATCTTGTTGCCTTTTTTCAAATCATATACATCATTTAATGATGCGATGGTATTTACCACCCCTCTATGCCCTATCATTACACCTTTAGGATTACCTGTAGTACCTGAAGTATATATTACATAGGCAAGATTTGTACTTTCTGTTCTAGTAACAGGAGAGAATATAGATGCAGTGACCAAGGCTTCTTGCACTTCTGCAGAATCTACTGCAATCACACTTGTATTAGCTCCCTTATCAATACCATCAATCCTTTCTTGATATATAATGTTAGTTAATAACACCTTCGCCCTCGTATCATTAACTATATATTCTATTCTGCTATCAGGATAGCCTGGATCCATTGGTACATATGCCCCCCCTGCCTTAAGTACCGCAAGTATACTAATTAGCATGTGTTCACTTCTATCCAAACAAAGTGCTATTAATGTATCAGACTCAATTTCCTCTCTGCTTCTTATATAATGTGCTAGCTTGTTTGCTCTTTCGTTCACTTCCCTGTAGCTGAGATGTATACCTTCACATACCAGTGCAATACTGTCTGGACTCCTTTCTACCTGTTCCTCAAATAATCCATGTATCGTCTTATCACACGGATATTCTTTGCCTGTATCGTTCCAGGTATATACTATTTGGGTGTATTGTTCATTGGATAATAGATTATAACCCTTAATATAATTTAAATTTTTTATATTTTTTATGTTTATTAATTCCTCTAGTATTTCAGTAAATAACCTTTTATAGCTCTCTATAAATTCCTTTAATAAACTTATTTCTATTCTATCTAACTTATATTTTATTCTATAATTAATTTCTTCATTTCTAACTTCTTGTTCAAATAACACATCATTTACTAAATCAATATTTGTACTATAATTTACTTTACTTTCTACGTTTACAAATTCCAAAGTTTTGTCTTTTAAATTTGTTTGAGAAAATGAAATATTTAATACGTCTTTATTCAATGCAGATATAATGTTAAAAATGGGTAAATAACTATGATTTATACCATTAGGTCTTAGTGCTTTTATAAACTTTTTTGTTTGATTAAAAATATCTGAAATAGTACTTATTGTACTAAAATCATAAGGAATCATTATAGTGTTAATGTGAGCCCCATGTATAAAATTCGTTCCTTCATTTATAGCTATTGGATAACTTATACAAAAGCTATTTTTACCACTATATTTATTTAGCAATATTGCAATTATACTTTTACCATATAAATATGGTGTTACTTCATATTTTTTCTTTAACTTATTTAATTTAAAAAATATTTCTTTGTCAAAACTAAATCTTATTTCTCCAACCTCACTTAATGATTGTATTTCTAGATTATCATTTAATATTTTATTCTTATTTAATTTTAAAAATCTTAAATCTATTGGTTCTATTCCTTTTAATTTTTCTTTCCAAAAAGACTTACTTTTTTCTTTATTTAGATATACATACTCTGATAACTCTATAGATAATTTTGTTATCTTTGATAATTGTTCTTCTTTAGAAGCATCACTTTTACAAAATTTATTATTATAATAATTCGATAATTCTTGTATAAAATAATCCATTGTTTGTCCATCTATAACAATGTGATGCAAAACAATTATTAATCTATAATTATTATTGTTTACTTTTACTAACCCAAACCTATACAAAGGACCTGTTTCTAAATCAAACGGTTTTTGTATATAAGATAAAATCTTGCTATTTGGTATTTTTTTCTCAAAAAAGTCTATTTCATGGATTGTATCATTTTCTACCCAATACAAATCTTTATCTTTATTGTCTATATGGCTATTAAATATAATATAATCTGATATAAATCTTTTTATAGCATCGTTTAATCTTTGTATTTCCAATAAACCAGAAAGATTTTGATCAAAAACTATATTATAGTCACTTCTATTTTGATCTAACTTCCATTCGTTATAGAATATTTTAGAATAAGGAGTTAATGGTATCTTATACATAATTTTAAACCTTTAATGTTTTTCATATAACAGATATGTTTAACCATCAAAATATCAATTTCTTTTTAAGATAGAATTCTGAAATAACCCCAGAGAGCTAAACCAAAAATCTTCAAAACAAAAGAGAACCCTTTATTTTTAAAATCACTACAACAGCAATTTAAAATATGGTTTAAATTTTTAAATTAGCGTGTACCAAAGATTACTTGTTGAACAAAACTTGGTTTTCTTATCAAAATTTTCTGTTTTTACAATTTCAAATTGCTGCTAATTAATTTCCTTATAACAAAGACAAATTACTACAACATTTTTACTTAAAGCAGAACTAATTTAGATATAAATCAACAATTTAGAATCAATCCGTCCTCTGAACGTCTTATCAATGGAACTCTAGAGACCTCTTGCAAAAAATCCATACTTTCCCACAAAAAACTTTTATTAGTTTTACTATATAGTTGATGGTATATTAGTAGATACCTTTTTTACTTTATTTATAATTTCTTCAATTTATTATAAACTCAAAAAATGAAAGTTTTAGGAATTATCCAGGTATTATTTATGACACAACAATTTTATCCATTTGTTGTCTAAGGCTTTTTGGCCTCATATCAGTCCATACTTCTTTTACATAATTGAGAACTTCCTCTTTCTTCCCCTTAGACCCCACTTGTTTCCAACCTAGTGGTATTTCCTTCCAAGCAAACCATATTGAGTATTGCTCTTCTTCATTTACTAAGCATATATATTCTTCATTATCTTCTTCTGACATATCTTCTCCTATCCTATTTATTAATATCAATTTACAGTTTAGTATTATCATTTATTAATTCTTCTTCTACAACTTGTAAAAATCCTACTCCTTTTCTTGTTTCAAGGTCAATGTCAGCTATGCATCTTACCTGATCATAATTTAGGTTTGTAGTACCTTCAATATGCAGCATTCCTTTCCCATTGCTAAAATCTAATTCTTTTACATTGGTGTTGTTTAAATCAACATTAATACCCAATTCCGTACCACCTCTAGTTTGGGTAAATTTTACATGAATATAACCATCTTCTATCCTTTGTTTTATTTCTTCATATGGTTCATCTCTATGACCTATTACCACCTTATGTTTACTTTTACTTAATCTTTGTACTAATTCATTGGTCATATTTACCTACTCGATTTATTATTTATTAATTATTTTTGTTACAGTATCTATATTCTAAAAACTGTCCAAGAGTATAAACCTTTAAGATAGGGTTTTACTTATTCGGTTAATCTCATTACCTCTTCTTCAATTAGTTTTTTAGTTGTTTTTACATCCTTCCAACCCAAAACTTTTACCCATTTGCCTCTTTCAAGATATTTATAACGCTCAAAGAAATGTCGTACCACTAGTTTAAATAGAACACTAATATCTTTGATATCACCAAAAAAATATCTACCTTATAACAGTACAGCAATAATTTTTTTATCCATTCCTGATTCATTTTCCATCATCAATACTTCAACGGGTCTACATTTTATTATAGCCTCAGGAACAACAGAATAATTTACCATAAAACTAAGTCTATTTTAAAATGAAATAGGCTTATCTTAATATCTATAAAGCTATTTGGTAAAACAACCTTAATCCTTACAAATAAACCTTGGATATAAGCCCAAATATCTAGAAAACAGAAAAAATAACTAACTCAATAAATGATAAACTATTTAATTTAGTTATTTTAATATAATGAATGAAAATTAATACTTTTACCAATAAAAAATTAAAGAAACTATTAATTTTTTTATAAAATAACAAAATAGTCACAGTAGCTAATTTTATAAAAAATTTACTGGGGGTAAGGTGGTCCCCTTTGTCTAGACAAAAATTTAGATAAATAGAGATATAATTCACAAAAATTAAATTGTTGTTTTTATACAATATTTTTTTCAAAATATACACATTCTGGAGTTTTATAATCCAAAGCTTGATGCATCCTTTGTCTATTATAAAAGTCCATATATTCGTTAATTGCTGTCTTTGCCTCCTTTACTGTTGTTAAAATAATCCGATAAATTTTTTCCTGTTTTAATGATCGCCAAAAACGTTCAATAAAAATATTATCTAAGGCTCGTCCCTTACCATCCATACTAATCAAGATATTATGTAGCTTTAGCATACTAATAAAATTCTCCGAGGTAAATTGTACTCCTTGATCAGTATTAAATATTTTTGGCATACCATATTTTTCTATAGCGTCTTCAAGGGCTGTTACACAAAATTCACTTTCCAAACTAATGGAGATTCGCCAACTTAGAATATAACGACTATACCAGTCAATAATAGCTACTAAATATACGAACCCTTGGCTCAGTCTTATATACGTTATATCTGCACTCCAAACCTGGTTTGGCAATACTATTTCTAATCCTTTTAGTAAATAAGGATATATTTTATGTGCCTGATTCCTCTTGCTTAAATTTATTTTAGGATAAACAGCTTCAAGACCCATTATCTTGTAGTAACGTCTAACAGCTTTACGACCTACCGAAAAACCTTGGGCTTGTAAATATTTAGCCATCCGCCGCATACCATAATATGGATGCATAGTATAGGTCTCATCAATTATTGCCATAATCTTGATATCTTGTTCACTAATACCAGTAGGTTGATAGTAATAGGTTGACCTGCTAATATCCAATAACTTACACTGTTGTACAATTGTTAACTTATTATGATTAGGCTCTATCATATTACACCTAACCTTTAATTCCAAACAATGCAGATTTTTTTTTGAGCCAGTCACACTCAACGCTTAACTGACCAATTTGCTCATATAGATTCTTGATTAACCCCTGCTGATGTGTTTTATTCTTAAAACCTTGTACTAACAACTCAAGACCTTGTTTTTTCCAGTTACTTATCTGTGTTGCATGAACACCATACTTACTGGTTATCTGGGCTATTGTTAGCTCTCCCTTAATTGCTTCTATGACAATTTTGGCTTTCTCCTCAGCACTATATTGCCTTACTTGTTTTTTCATCTCTAGCTCTCCTTGTTTGCTAAAGAATTCTCTCTCATTTTTCTTATTTTTCTGTCCAAAATATTGGAACCATTATAATCAGGCAAGAAGCAGATATGGCTGGATCAAAAAGGGGAAGGATAAAACATTACCAACCAATAGCGGTTGGAAAAGAATGCATATAGTTGGAGCAATTAACATTGATAATTTACATTTAGTAGGGGCAACTAAGCCAAAAATAAATGGTAAATATATAATAGAATTTTTACAGAAATTAGAAGAAAGCATAGTCAAAAAAGAGAAGATATATTTGATATGTGACAATGCAGGATATCACAAATCGAAGTTGGTTAAGGAATATTTAAATGTAGAAGTCAAGATTTGATCTTACAGACCCCATAAATTAACTTATTAGATTGTCAGATAAGTGTTCAAGATACAAGATCTCATTATTTTTTTCAAACGCTAATTTTTTACTATCTTTAAAGGTTTGCATTGGAGTTTTACCATAGCAATACTTGCCGGAATGAGGACGTTCGTTATTATAATAATGTAACCAGGTATCAAGATCTTTTTGCAATTCAAAAAGTGAATTGTAAATCTTTTTACTCATTGCAGTATCATAAAACTCATTTTTCATGGTTTTATGAAACCTCTCACATATCCCGTTAGTTTGAGGGGAATATGCTTTTGTAACGGTGGGTTCTATTCCTTCAATACTTAAAAACAATTCAAAGGCATGATGTTCTATATTTCCTTTATATTCAGTACCACGATCAGTTAATATACGTAGTATAGGAATACCTTGTTCTTCGTACCAAGGTAGAACTCTATCATTTAACATATCAGCAGAGGTTATAGTTGTTTTGTCTGTGTATAATTTGGCATCCGTCACCCTGGAATAGCTATCGATAAAAGTTTGACCATAAACCTTACCTATTCCTTTAAAGTTGCCAACATAGTAAACATCTTGACAACCAAGATAGCCTGGATGTTCTGTCTCTATTTCCCCATGTGCCTCTTTAAGATTCTTACGATTCTCCAAGACACGTAATTGAGCTTCCGTAAGTATAATGCCATCCTGAGCCATTTTAGTTTCTAAAGCTACTAGCCGTTTCTTAAGATTATTGAGATCGTTCCTAAGCCAGATAGATCTAATGCCGCCGGGAGATACTAAAATCCCATCTTTTTTTAATTCGTTCGATACACGAAGTTGACCATAAGCGTGGTACTCTATTGCCATGTCTAATACCGCTTTCTCTACAATAGGATCAACTCTATTAGCCAATATGGGTTTCTTACGGCTTATTTCATACAAGGCTTCATCGCCACCATTCTCATATAATTCCTTGAATCTATAATAACTATCTCTGCTATACCCCATTGTCTTACATGCACTAGATACATTTCCTAAGCTTTTTGCTAGTTCAAGTAATCCTATTTTTGGTCTTATTATTTTCTGATTTAAATTCATTTTAATCTCCATTTAATAATTTGTTTATTTTACTAAATGTAAGATTAAATCTCAACTACTTCAATTTAAATGATTCAAAAATAGAAATAATGTACTTGCCGCCATGTAGTCCTAATTTAAACCCAATTGAGCGATTATGGAATTTTACACAGTTTTTTGGACAGAGCCATAAGAAGAGCAATATTATGACTTCTACAGAAGTTTTTTTATCTTTTATATCATACTTAAGCACAGAGTACATCAAGTATGAGATTCTCAAAAACACCTTGTTGATTAATTGCTTTTAAGTAGACTATCACATTTATTTTAGTTTCAGTGGCAATAGCTCCAGAATAATTGGGTGTTGTTTTTAATGTATAGCTGTATAGTTCCTGCTTAGCATTATTGTTGTTGCTAGTAAGAGTAATCTTATCATATGAAGCAATAGACATAGCTTCTATGGTATTAATAGGGTAGGATAATCCTTCACCAATAGCTTTTACCAACGCTTCTTTTCTAGCCCAGAGAGTATAAAAAGTTTTATATCTTTCTTCGATACTAAAAGACTCAAGTAATATAATTTCTTTTGGAGTAAGTACCAAATTTGATAATTCCATTACATCAAGAGTATTATCATGAAATTCTATATCTATGCCAACTTTATGGTTATGTGCTACTATATAATAAACCATATTATACGAATGAGACATATTAAATTGAATATTGTTATCCTTTAAAAAAGGTTTGCCATACCTGTTATTAATAAATTTTAAGCTATGAGCTGGCTGTTTAGTATAGTAACTTAAAATATACCTAAGGATCCCATGTGAAATAACGTAACGATCGATAAGTAACTTGGTATAATACCTCCTTGCTTGTTTCCTTTCCCCTATAGAAAGGAAACTCCAAAATTGGTCTAGGTTGCTCGTGCATTTATCCATATCTACGATATAGACAAAAACCTTATCATAACCATTATTCACATCCAATAAATCTATATTATTGGAATCTAAGGTATTAAATAACTGCATATACTATTTAGTTCTTAATTAACTTTTTGAAGCTCTGGTTTATATACAATCAATACACAATACACTTCTACTTATATCACTCTTAACACCTAGATAATCTCCTGAAACTGCTGCTGTAATTTTTTTTGCTATAATCTTCCACATCATATTATCATACCATCTAACATTTGAATATTTGAAGTACAGTAGTTTGCTATTTCATTATTGTGTGTACTAATTATAAAGGTAGTATTATAGTGTTTGTTTATTTCCAAAATTAACTTCATTACTTGCAAAGTTGAATTATGATCTAGGTTACCAGTTGGTTCATCAGCAAGAACTAACTGTGGTTTATTAATGAGAGCACGAGCAATTGCAACACGCTGTTTCTGCCCGCCTGATAATTTGCTAGCTTTATTGTGTATATGATCTCTTAAACCAACGTATTCAATTAAATATTTTGCATAGTCAGTAATTTCTTTTGTAACATATCCTTTAGCTCCTGCTGCTGGAAAATAAACATTTTCTAAAACTGAAAATTCTGATAATAAATGATGAAATTGAAACACAAAACCAATGTTTGTATTTCTAAAGGTAGTCAATTGATTTTCTGATAAGGTTGATATTTCTTGTCCCCTTAAAATAACCTTACCAGACGTAGGACTCATAATTGAACCTATTATAGAAAGCAGAGTACTCTTTCCACTTCCACTCGGTCCTAATAATGCCACAACCTTTCCTTCTGGAATTTGGAAGGAGACATTCTTTAGAACTTTTTCTATTAACTCACCTACCACATAAGACTTGTTCAGCTCTTTAACTTCTAATAAAATCATAACTCTACTATTGCTTTAATAGGCTCTATTTTCGCTGCAGCCCTTGCTGGTATAAGTGCTGCGATACCACCTCCTATAATTGTTAGAATACTTACAATTAAATATCCCCCTTCCTCAGGAATAAGTGGTATAGATGACTGCCCATTAGGAGACTTAATATTATAGAAGACACTACAAAGTAAGTAACCAAATGTACATCCCATAAGTGTCCCAACAACACTTATTAATAGACCTTGGAATAAAAAAATACTAATTATAAATTTTTTACTCATACCAAAACTTCTCATTATACCAATATCGGACTTTTTTCGATAAACACTTAAAAATAGTGTGCTTGATACTCCAACAACTATAATTATAAGACTAAATGCCTGGATTACATTCCCAGTTTTAGATTGACTACTTAATGCTTCATTAATTCCATAATCTGTATTCTGCCATGAAGTGGCTTTAAGTTGAAATAAAAGTTCTATTTCCTTAGCAATCATTTGTGCTTTCCACATATCTTTTAATTTTACTTCAATACGTGAAACTCCATTAGTTAACTTGAATAATCCTTGAGAATTTTTGAGATCAACATAAACTATTCCTTGATCTATAATACTTAGACCAGTTCTAAAAATACCTTGTAATATAAATGTCTTAGAAATTCCTTGTGCAGATTGTAGTAAAATAAGTTGACCAACTCTCACACCTATTTTATCTGCTAGTAATTTGCCAATTATAATACTATTAATAGCAAGATACCCATTTCCGGAAATAACCTTACTACCTATACCACTAATAGCAGAAATTCTTTCAGGCAAGATACCATTGACCATTACGGGTTGGATATTATTATTGTGTTTAATAAATGCATTACCATTTATTTGCGGAGATAAGCCATAAACTTCATCATGAGTACCAATTATTTTATCTATTTTAACCCAATCGCTTATTTGTTTTTGAGGTAAATTATTAGCTATATTATACTCATATATATCAAAACTTTTATACTCTTTTATATTCTTAATTAATGAATCGTAAACAATATTATTTTTTTCTAAAGTTATGTGTGGGATATTTCCTAAGATTCGAGAAGTAATATATTGCTGCAGACCACTTACAAGAGAAGTAATAAAAACAAAAATCATTACTCCTAATGTTATTAATAAAATTAATAACATTGTTTGTATTTTAGAACTATAAAGATACCTAAATGCTACTTTAAGTCCAAATAACATTAGAATTCCTCTAAGTTATCAATTTCTTTATAAAAACTATCCTTTCCCACAAAGAATTTATCACCTTCATTAAGTCCCCTTGTGATAATAACTTTTTGGTCTGGCCAATCAATAAGATTTATTTCTTGCAACTCGGAATTTCTACTATTAGTTAACAATTTAACATAGTTCTTTCCATTTTGTTTAATTATAGCACTTCTTGGTATAGATATAGCTTTTTCAAATTTTGCCACAATAATGCTAGTATTAATAGATTGACCCGGTTTTAAATGTGTTGGAGTTGAGAAAATAATCCTGACAGAAATTGAACCTGTATTTTTATCTACAATAGGTGAAATAAAACTAATCTTACCACTAAAAATTATAAAGTTAGTATTATTTGTTTTTAGAAATACTTTCTGTCCTATTGCTAAATTATCTAGAAAAAACTCATCAATGTCTACTTCTACTTCAAGTTTTCTTAAATCCATAATCTCAAATATAAATTTTTGTATATCAATAACTTGTCCAGTGTCGACTAAGCGTTTTGTTATTACTGCATCGAAAGGAGAATATATAGTGTACTCTTTATTTTTTTTTATTACTGCATTAAGGGATGCTTCAAGTTTAAAAACATTTTGTTTTAAGTGTTTATATGCTGTTTCTATTTGTTCAAACTTAACACCTGAGATTATTTTCCTTTTATATAATTTTTTACTCCTTAAAAATTCCTTTTCTTTTTCAGTAAGATGTAATTTTGCTGAAGTTAAATCTGCTTCAGCTTGCTTTATTATTTCTTGCGATTGTGTATTATCAATTATAGCTAGTGTTTCTCCTGCTCTAGCAAAATCTCCCTCTTTTTTTAGTATTTTTATTAATACCCCAGGTATAGTTGACTGCACATTAATGACTTCTGCTGGACGCACTTTCCCGGTAGCAGATATAGCTAATATAGTAGGTTTAGAAGTTGCAATCATATATTCATCTCTTGAAGATGATGTAATTAACTTAAGTAGAATTACATAGGATAAGATAAAAACAAAAAAAAGTATAAGAATGATTTTAAGTATAAAATGCTTACTATAATATAAGCGTATCTTTTTTGCTTGAATCAGAAATTTAGAACTCATATCTGATAACTTAAATTATGTAAGTATTATATTAATTAATTATTATTTATATATCAAGTTTTTTTATGTGGCACAGAACACAAAGTAGTTTAAAAGTCATAATTTTAAGTTGTCATAACCTTAAATAGTTTGTGTCTATAATTATTAAATTTTCTCTGGCTTCAGTAATTTTGTTTAAAAATAAAGTTATTACTGAAATAGTTATTGTCCGGAATCTCGATCTATATTACAGTGATATTTTCTACGGATAGATTTTGCTTGAGTCCATTTATGCTCGATTAGATTTAAATCAGGACAATATGCTGGTAAATATTCAAGGATATAGCAAGCTTTTCTTACATCATCCTGCATATCTTTGTTCTTATGAAAACTAGAATTATCTAAAACTATCACACTACCATCAGGTAATTTTGGCATTAAATCTTTTTTTAACCAATTCGAAAAAGTTTGAGTAGTGGAGTAGACGTAATAGTCACCTATTACGCTCTTCGTTAGAACCGCATCGTACCCTATTAAGGCAATGGACTCAAGATATCATCATTTACACGGTATGCTCACTTAACATGACATGATATACTTATACAGATGCTGATTTATAACAATTCTTACCTCGATTTGGGTTCGTAAATCATCCACTAGAGTGTACCAGATACATATTAGGGTTTCAGGGTTTTTATAATTTCTCAAAAGAATTTCTATGGCTGTTTTTTTCTAAAACTCCTCAAAATTGACCTACAAAAAGGTTTATTTTTAACCGTTTTTCACGGGGAGGAAGTATGATAGAATCATTAACTTTTCCCGACGCTTTAGTTGAAAATCCTGATACTATCTTTTATAATATAGTCGGTAATTTTGTCCCGCCTGAATGGCGAAACCTTACCAATAATTGTGATAAACGATTAAGTACAACCTCTCGTCAACTTCTGTCGTTGATAGTTTCTTGCCTACAGATTTATCAAAAAGATAAACTATCAGAAGAATTACAAGAAGGTTATCACTTTTTCGAAAAAGAGCTAGGAGTTTGTCAAAGGCGAGTTAGACAATGTCTAAGAGAATTAAAAATAAGTGGGTTCATTGATTTTACTTTAATTACTACGATCAAATATAACATAAAATGCCACAATATTTTATGTATCAAACTCCTTAAGAAATTTATAAGTTTTCGTAAAGCTAATGATAATTCTTATCATTCTAATTGTACAAATATTCAATCTAGCCATCAAAAAATTTCAACTCAACAGGAAGAAAAATTTAATCCAAATGGCAAAAAATTTCCCCCACACAATATAATAGATAATAATATATCTATATCTTTATCTAGATGTGAAAAAAATGAAAAAAATTGTGGACAAAATTGTGGACAAATTTTGCCAGAGCTTGAATCAGCTAAGGAGCAAAATTTTAATTTGCCGTCTGAGGGAACAGTAAGAACAGGTGAACAAAATTGGTCAGAGCTTGAGTCAGCTGAGGAGCCAAGCTTTAATTTGCCGCCTGAGGTAACGGTAAGTTCAGGTGAACAAAGTTTGTCAGAGCTTGAATCAACTGAGGAACCAAGCTTTAATTTGCCACAGGAGGTAAAGATAAGCTCAGTAAGTGAAACGTTACCTTACAATTCCCCAGACAGTAATTCCGGCGACGCATCTCCAACTGATGATGAGTCAGATTCAGACTTAACAGGCGGTTCTTCAGGTAGCAATGAGGCTGAGCAACAGCCGGAAGCTGCAAGTTGGATTAGCAATCTTGCCAACAAGGCTAAAAACTTGTATGCATCTAAGAAGCTAGAGGAGTTTTACCCATTGACCAAAGAAGATGGGGCTTTGTTAAGAATGAGAACAGGTACTGACTACGAGTTGAGTTACATTAACAAGCTGTTGATTCACCTTAACAAGAAATATCCTAATCGTCGCTTTCCCTGCAAGCAAGCAGTACTGAATTACATGAAAATAGCTTTGATTTATGAACTGCGTAAACCAGCTTTGGTAAATAACGATAATTTTAACTTCATGGACGCTGCTACCAGAGCAAGTGAGGCTCGTTTGAGGGCGGTAGAAGCAAATCAAGACACTTCGGAACTATGGCAGTTGAAACGCAAGATTGTTGGAGCTTTTGAGTCTGATACTGCTGATAAATTACTGACTAGTTGTCGTTTTTTTGGAGTATGTGACGATAAATACCAGATTGATTTAGCAGATATCTCTTTGTCAGAAACTGATAAAGACACATTGCTTAATCAAGTGCAAGAGGTATATGGCAAGCAGGTTGATCTATTGCATATTATTAGCAAAAACACCACTGCCACTAGCAATAAATCAGCATCAATTTATTCAGGGCTAAGCCAACTAGACCCAAAGTCAGTATGGTATAAAATAAGGGAATATTTGTTAAAGTTATGTGGTGAATTCATTGATAAAACCTGGTTTAGCCAATTAGAAGCAATAGACGAAGATGTGAGTAGCAAGAAGATCACTCTTAAACCATCCAGTGCCTTTATTGGGGATTGGATTAAGAATAATTACTGGAGAGATTTAAGAGAGGCTTGCAGCAGCCAGAATTTTACTTTTGAGTTACTGCAAGTCCGATAGAATGGCAACGATATAAAATATGGCAAATGGAACAAAAGACTAATTGTATTAAGCGAAAAAAGAATGATTACAAAGAAGTTAATAATAATCAAGAGTTAGTTAATGAGGGTTGAAACAGCCATAAAACTAGCCATGGAAATTATTAAGACTTAGAAAACTTGATAGTAATGCGTCTTATAAGTGTACGAGTCTTTGATTGTGAATCATAAGGCACACTCTAAACTACTAATTTATAGCTATTTTGCTGAGATTTTTAGCAATTTTTGTCACTTTTTTACATTTTTTGACAAAAATTGTCCGCGAAATCACCCGGGGGGTACCCGCGTCGCAAAATGGGGTATAGGGGGGCGTTTCGCGAAAATCTTTTTAAGGTAATTAATCAGTTATTATTAAAAAATAAAAAATTAATAGAAATAGAAAATAATCTATTGACAGGTAACTATAAGTAGAATTTTAATATAAAAACATTGCTGGTAAAAAACCCGGGAATCAGGTATAATAGAGGGAATTACAAGGAGTTTTTAAAGATATCTATATGATTAAAAATTATGGTTTATTTGAAAAATATTTAGCAAAGATATCATCTAGTACCATCAGTAAGTTTGGCTCAATAGAGGATATTTCTAATTTCCTCTTATATCTTTGTGAACATGGTAACATCATTATCGCTGCTAAGAAGGCGGGTTGTATTTCACCACTTAGGTTGCACCGGATTATTAATAGCGATAAATATTTAGCCAAATGTGTCAATTTAGCTTTAGCCATTGCAGTAGATAGAGCAGAAGGGGTGTTATATGATAGGGCAATTAACGGTTATGAGGAAGTGACCTATAACAGAGATAATAAGGCAATTGCTACTAAGAAAAAATATTGCTCTAAGTCGTTGCTGGAATATCTTAAAGCTAATTTGCAGAAATATCAAATAAGAAAGCATGAAGGTAGTAGTTTTAGGAAAAGTGGCTGTGGAACAGAGCAAAAGGTACAAGCCCAAGAAATGGCAAAGATGATTGATATAACTAATTTTGAAATAGAATCTTACGGGGCAGATAGTTTATAATGTGATGGAAACTACTAGTAAAACCAACAAAGAGCTAGCTAACTCTAGCAGCATTAAATTTCCGGTGGAGTGGTCACCATATCCATTCCAGTTACCTTTGTGGAGATATTTATACTCGGGTGGTAAGAAAGCTATTGCCGTTTGGCATAGAAGGGCTGGTAAGGATATTATGGGTATTAACTGGATCACTGCTAGTGCTATTCGAGAAGTTGGCATTTATTGGTATGTCTATCCTACCTATAATCAAGCCAAGATGAGTATATGGGATGGTATGACACTATCAGGGCGTCCTTATATGTCATTTATTCCTAAAAGCATTATTGCTCGTAGTCAACAATATAAGCAACGGATATTATTTAAAAATGGTTCAGTGATTCAATTTGTTGGTAGTGATCGTTATGCTACTATTAGGGGCAGTGGTATTAAGGGAGCGGTTATCTCAGAATATTCTTACCATGATCCACGAGCTATGAGTTGCGTTATAGAGCCGATGGTAATTCGTAATAATGCCTGGTTGCTTTATCTTTATACGCCTTCTGATAATCCAAAATTAACCCATGGCGAAGAATTATACCGGAAATATCAGGATAGTTCGGAAGTATTTTGCCAAATAAAAACTATTGAAGATACTACGGATAATGAGGGACAACCATTAGTCGATAAAAATAAGTTGGATTCTGTTGATATGACTAACGAAGAAATTCAAAGAGAGTTTTATTGTGATTTTGCTGCCTATCGTTACAAGAGAGCTGATCAAGGCGGTACCTTTGTTGAACAATTACGGTTAGCTGAAAGTCAGGGGCGTATTGGCTATGTGCCATTTGATGCAGGATATCAGGTTAATACTTACTGGGATATAGGTATTGTTGATTATACAGTTATTTGGTTTGTTCAAGAGAAACAAGACTATATCGATATTATCGATTTTTATATGAACAGGGGCAAAGATTTAGAGTTTTATCTTAATCATTTAAGAACTAGACCTTATCAATATGGACGTAACGTATTGCCGCATGATATGAGTCGAAGACAAATGCCGACTTTGGATACAAGGTTACAACAAGCCAATGAGATAGCAGAAAAAGTGGGCTTCTCACCTTTTGCTATTGGTAGGAAATATTTGCGAGAAGAGATGATAACTAAAGCCAGAAATTTGCTAGGTAAGTGCCGAATAGATGACAAGAAATGTCAGCGTGGTATTAACGGTCTCTATGAGTTTGATGCTACTAAAAGAGGCGTGCATTCTAGCTCCTCGAGAGCTACTGATATAACCGAGAGCTTTTGTTATTTAGCGATGGATGTTAAAACTGGTAATGAGCAACAGCAATCGCAATATAATATACTAAAATATCGTCAAGTAATGAATGATTATAATGCTTTGGAGAGGTAAATAGGATGGGTGGAAGTACTATAAATATAAACAGCAATAATATAGATGAGGTAGTATAATGTCATTTTGGACTAACCCTTGGAAAGCAACTAAAAGTTTTATTAATAAGTATATTCCTGGTGGTAAATATCTTACTGGTGATGATCTATCAAGGCACAAGCGTAACTATAATGAATCACGCGATCGCTATGAGAATTGTACTAGTGAAGTAACAAATACTATCAATAATCTATCTCGCGAAATACAACAATCAATGCAGGGTTTACGTTCTCTAGAGGATCAACAATACCAATATAGCAATAGAAGCTATGAGATGGAAAGTCAATTAAATCAGTATGCTAGCCAATATGATAGTGGTTTAAAGCACATAGAAGCCCAAAGAGCTAGGCTATCTTCCTCAGCCGAACAACTTAAACAATCTTTTGAAAGATTGAAACAGAAGGCTCCAGCTCTCGAAGCAAGAATGAGAGAAGTGGAGCAATTACTGGGTGTCTTCCAAAATCTCTACGACCGAGTAGCCCAGCAAAAAGACAGTTTACGAGGGTTAACAGAAGAAGCGGGCAGCACAATTGCCAAACATCAGCAAGATGTTGAATCGTTAAAAAATCAACGTCAGGCAATAGAAGAGAAAATACGTCATTCTATGAATGATATTACTAGGGAACATAAAAATATAAGCAGCGAAAAAGCAGAGCTTGAGCGTCAGTTAGGTAATTATCAAGCAAGTCAAGATCGTCTATTGCGAGATACTAGTAATTTTGATCAGGCAAGACATCAATTAACCAGCATCATTGAGCAATATAAACAACACAAAAACATAGAAGAACAAATAGCGACTGATTATGCTAGCCGGAAATCGCATGTTGAGGAGCTACAAAATAAGTTAAGGAGTTATAGTGAATCTGCACAAAAGGATATAGATTACCATACTCACGATTTAGAGTGGCGGGCTGGGAAATATCAGACATCAGCCAGCAATACAGGTTTAGTACAGGGGATAGCTCTTAGTCTCGCGACCTACGGACTTGGTGCCGGAATCTCATCAATACTAGGGGGAGGTAGTTCAATTTTTTCTTCTATAGCTGGTGGAATAGGTTCAGGGTTACAAAGTCTCTCTCCATTTGTTGGTATTGGTCATTATATGAACAAGTCAAATATTGTTAATAAATTGGGAAACTTTGAAAAAATTAATCTTGCTAATAACCAGCAATATGATGGTATGTCAGGTAATTTAGAGCAAATGGCAAGATATGGTAGATCAGGACTAGAAAAAATGCCGATAGCTGAACTTGGTGGTTTAAAACAAGCAGTGGAGCATTTTAACATGCGGTCAGTACCCCGATTAAACGATTTGCCACAATTATCTGAATCTCTTGGCAAGGTAGTCTCGCTTAAGGATATTGAAGGGTTAACCCTTGGTTTGCCTAGCATGACAGCCGCTAGCGGTAAGCAATATAATTATGAGGTGTTATATGATAACGATTTTATCAAGAAACTCAAGAAAGTATCAAAGAAGCTTGGTGAGCCATATTTAAACCCAAACTCAACTATAAACTCAAATTCAACCCGTAATATGGTAACAGCTTATGGCTGATAATGATTTAAACAAAAAGATTGAATATTTTGACAATCTCAAAAGCAAGCGGGAGAAATGGCATCATATATGGGATGAGCTGAAGAAATATGTTTGTCCACAAACTGAGAGTAATAAGGTAATATTTGATTCAACTTCTATTTGGTCAAGAGAGCAATTAGCATCAGGTTTACAAAGCTTGCTAGTAAATCCAGCAATGAACTGGTTTAACCTTACAATAGTTGGTGAAAATGAAGAACAGCAAGAATATTTAACCACAGCTGAACGCAACATGTTAGCCCAAATGTTAGAAAAAACTTTAATGGATATATTCAACAATCCTGCTTCTAATTTTTATAATCAGATTCATCAGTTTTTTTTGAATTTATCAGCCTTTGGTACTGCAATATTCTATGTTGAAGAAGATTTAGAATTACCCCAAACTTTGTTTTTCCGTAATATTAATTTACAAGAGTGTTATTTTGAAGAGGATAAGTTTGGTTTTGTTAAAACAATGTACCGACTCTTTAGTATGCCAATTAAAACCGCAGCAGCTAAATGGGCGGACTTTGCCCCTTTCAAGGAAAGACTAGCCCGGAATCCTGATGAGATAGTAGAAATATTGCACATAGTTAGCCCACAAACTCAAAATCAGAAGAATAAAGCCAGAAAACCAACGGCAACACTTGAATATAATTCGGAATATATCTACCTAGCTGAGCAAAAAATTATTAGTCAATCTGGTTATTCTTATTTCCCGTTTTTTGTAACACGGTGGGTAAAAGAAGAAGGTGAAGTATATGGCTATGCTCCGGCTCATTATGTACTACCTGATATTAAATTACTCAATAGTTTAAGACAAATCACCCTAAAAGTAGCCCAGAAGCAGCTAGACCCACCATTATTAGTGCCAAAAGATGGATATTACTTACCCCTCTATACTACGCCTGGTAGTGTTAATTTCTACCGTAATGGTATGGCAGATAAAATAATACCGCTAACTGGTATGGAAAATATCCTACCTACAGAAATTGAACAAAATCAATGTCGCGATGCCATATACAAAGCATTCTATATTGATATATTCAGGATGCAAAAGGAAAATAAAGAAATGACTGCCACCGAGGTGCAAATTAGGACGGAGGAACAATACCGTTTAATGTCCCCAATGGTTGGTAGAATTGAGAGTGAGTTATTAAATCCGTTAATCATGGCAATATATCAAACGCTAATCAAATATAATAGAGTGCCAATTTTAGAAGGAGCAAATAGCCCGCCCGAGATAGAGATTGAATATGTTTCGCCATTATCCAGGGCCCAGAAAACATCAGCAATATCAAGCGTTGAGCAAGTATTAGGTTTCTTCCAAAGAAGTGGAATCAGTAACTTTTTTCCTGAGATTTATGATAATATCAACTGGGATGAATGTTTTAAACTATTTTTTGAGCTGCGAGGCTCCCCAAACTCAATCCTCAAGAACGAGCAAGAAGTATTACAAATAAGGCAACAACGTAAGATGATGCAAATGCAACAGTTACAACAGCAACAGATACAAGGGCAATGATCAAATGAAACTATCAATTAACTCATCATCCCCACCAAATTTACTAACAAAAGAGCAATTAAAATCAATTTATTTGAAGCTTTTTAGTGGAGAAGATGGTAAAATAATATTAGAGGATTTAGCTCAGATGAGCGGCATATATCGTAGCAATTTCGTTCGGCAAGAAAGTGATTACACTGCCTTTCTTGAAGGACACCGGGCTTTGTTCCTATATATATGCTCACAGGCTTCAGAAGATGATGGAGTTAATAATATTGATGGTGCTAAAATGAACCAGATAAATAAAGGCAACATTTAGTAATAATTAAGAGGTTATATTATATGTTTTTATCAAAATTTCTTGATCCTAAAAATGATTTTTGTTTTCGCCAAATATTTGGTACTGAAAAGAATAAAGATATACTTGTTCATTTTTTAAATGATGTTCTCAGCCTTGAAGAAAATGAGAAAATAATTAATGTAACGTTTTTACCAACTAACCAAGACCCAGATATTGCTGCATATAGGCAATCTATTGTTGATGTGCTATGTCAAGATCAAAACGGTAATCAAATAATCGTAGAGATGCAAGTAAGTAAACATAAAGGATTTGAAAAAAGAGCCCAATATTATGCAGCTAAAGCATATTCTCAGCAAATACTTGAGGAAGATGAGGAATACAAGAAAATGGCAGTATATGCCAAATTAAAAGGAGTAATATTTTTAGCAATAGCGGATTTTATGATGTTTGACGATAAAAAACATTGGAAATCAGAGCATCGTCTTTTAGATACAAAGACCTATGCCAATGATTTAAAAGATTTTTACTTTGTTTTTTTTGAGTTGACGAAATTTAATAAAAGTATAGAAAATCTAAAAACTATTGAAGAAAAGTGGATGTATTTTTTTAAGCATGCAGGAGATAGTGCATTAACATTAACAGAAATAGAGCATTTAATAGGTAAGGATGAAATTATTAGGAGAGCCTTTGAGGCTGTAGACCAAGCTAGCTGGAGTGAAGAAGAATTGCGTACCTATGAGAAAATAACCAAAACTCGTCTTGATAATTTAGCGGTAGAGCAGCAAAAAATTGAAGATGCTGAAGTTAGAGGGGAAGCTAGAGGGGAAGCTAGAGGCAAAGCTGAAGGCAAAACTGAAGGCAAAGCTGAAGAAAAAATAGCCACGGCAAAAGAAATGTTAATTGATAATGAACCAATGGAGAGAATAGTTAAGTATACAAAACTAACTCTTGAAAAAATAAAGAAGTTAAAAGAAGAGATAGAAACGTTAAAAGAAGAATAAGCAGATGAGCAAAGAACTAATTGCCAATAACTATGAAACTAGCCCTACTTCCTCTGGTAATGACTGGTTAGCTAATATGCCTGAGGAAATACGTAAAGCTGAGTCATTGGGTAAATTCAAGGATGTATCATCTTTAGCTCAGAGCTATTTGGAAGCAGAGAAAAGTTTGAATCAGCGAGTTGCTGTGCCAAAAGATGACAGCTCTGATGAGGAGTGGCATAAATTTTACTGTCGGCTTGGATTGCCTGAAGATAAGAAATATACTGATAAACGATCCAAGGAAGATGAGGAGTATTTAACTCGTTATGAGGACATGTTTTACCAAAGCGGATTATCTAAAAGGCAAGGGGCAAAGCTGCTTAATTCACTGTATGGTTTTTCGCAGGATTTGCAGAAACAGCAACAAAATGCTATTGAGCAAACACGTCACTCTCACATTGATTGGCTGAAAAATACTTATGGTAATGCCTTTGATAATAAAATGACAGTGATGCAGGCAGCCTTATCTAAGTTTGGTACTAAGGAATTGGCTGGATTAATTGAAGATTCGCATTATGCACCAGCTCTAGTAGATTTATTAGTACGAGTCGGTGAAACTTTAAAATCCGACTCGTTAGTAACTGGTAAAGAGCTGCCAACAATTAATAATCGAGACGGGGCATTAGCAGAGATAGAAAAACTTGAATCTGATCCTGAGTTTGTGGTAAAATTAAGGAGTAAAGACCATACGGGACATGAGCAAGCTGTTAAACGTAGGGAACAATTATATAAAATCGCTTATGATAAAAAACAATAGACTTCCTGCATAAGTCAATCTAGTTGGTGATTTTGTCGTCGAAACTCGCCTCCGTTCCTCACGTACGTTTATGTACGCTGCGGTACTCGGCTTCGTTTCTCCTAAAAATCCCTCAACTATCTTTGACTTATGCAGGGAAGTCTAATAAAAAATAACGTAACCAACCAATCATTAAAGTTATGATGTAGGTGACAACTCATTTAAGGCTGCAACTTCGCAATAACCTAATCATAAAAGAGCCACTAATAGCATAATACTCTTCTGCTTTGAAGAATTGGCTTCGTAAAACTACGGGTAATTCGCGTACTCACGTACTAAATGTACGCTCCGCTCGCTCACCCCTTGTTTTACACTCCAATTCTCCAAATCATTTGAGTATAGTTGTATCGTGCTTTAAATATTGATAGATTATTTGAGGAGGAAATATGGAACAAATAACAGATGGTCTTAAAGAACAATTTGCCAAAAATATCAACCTAGTTATTCAACAAGAAGGTTCTAAACTACGAAAATGCATTACTAATGGTACGCAGGATACTGAGGTAATTAGCTTTGAGTCAATGACTACCCACGAGGTGGAGAGTAGAACTAGACACCCCGTTGATCATAACGATTTGCATGGGCATTATGCTAATGATGGAGACCGTGACAGACTAGAACAAATAGAATTTAAAATACCAACTATTTCAAGACGGTTTTTGACAGCTTCCGCCTATCATTGGAACGCTACTATGGATAGGAACGATAAGCTAAACCTATTAACCGATCCCACCTCACATTTTCCTAAAATGGCAGGTTGGGCAATGGGTAGGCAACAAGACCGGGTAATTATTAGTGCTTTTGCCAGTCCTGTCAGAGCAGGACGGACAGGCAACAATGTGATTAACTTTGACGTAGCTAATAATGTGGTACCAGTAGGAATTAGGGTTACGGATAGCAATTTAACCTTAAATGCTCAAGCTGCAGTTGCTGCCAACAGAGCTGTCATTAACTCGAAAAGAGCCGGGCTAACAGTTGATAAATTAATCAAAGCTCATCATATCTTAAAAAAACGCTCTTTTGGCATGTATGAAAAATTATACTTACTATGCTCAAGCAATCAAATCTCAGACTTACTACGTGACCCGCAAATTACCAATTATGACTATAATAACGTTAGAGCTTTAGTAAGCGGTGAAGTTAATAGTTTCTTAGGATTTACCTTTATTACTAGTGAGATGTTGGGTGGTATATTTGATAATACTGGGGATGCGAATCAATCTAGATATGCTGTTAAAGATTGCTATGCCTTTAATGAAGGAGCTATAAGATTCAACACGGTCAGTGGTTCTAATAAGAAGGGTATTGAAGAGCTAGTACAATACCACTATGCCAAGGTATTATATTACAGTGAAGCTTTTGGAGCTAGCCGCGATAATGAACAAGCAGTAGTAGTAATAAAATGTTTAGAGAATTACGATCGTAGCAGCCATCATGGTATATTGTGGCAAGCAGTAGCCAATGAAAATCACAAGAGAGGTGTGCATAGTATAACAATGCCATGGCAGATGTTTGGCAATCAATGTCGGAATATAGATAATACAGAGGATATTGATAATAATGCTCTAGCAGTAATTGCCAACGACAATTTAGCTACTAGGGTACGAGGGCTTGGCATGAGAAGAGCGGCAGCCGGTGTTGCTGCTGTTGATGTTGGTATTGATGCTGATATTGTTGAGGATGATGACTTTGTTGGTGGTGTTGTTGAGAGTGAGCATGAAGATGGGTAACTACAAAATTTATTCAATAAACTTCCTGGTGTAACTACCGTGAAATATGAAATTATCAAGAAGGCAGTAGTACTACTTGGGTCAAATGTTGGTATTAGTAGCATTGGTGGCGGTAGAGTATCAAAAGCCGAGGAATTATGTGAGGAATTTGTTAACCCTGCTATTGAAGATACTATATTAATGGTTAAATGGTCGTTTGCCTTACGGAGAGTTGATAATATTGAAGGTAATAGACAAAACTTCACTAAAATACCGAATATTGATGATTGTATTAAATGTGCAGTAATAGTACCATCTAATCTACAATTTTATACGGAAGCAGGTAGGATTTACTTTAAGGGAGGTAAACTTACCTCGCTGTTTTACTACAGCAGAAATATTGTTGATAATTTACTAAATAACGATACGACTATTTGGCAACAAGTGCCTGAGAGCTTTAAGTTATTAGCAGCTTTATCGTTAGCCTCACAAGTATCATTTGCTATGTATTCAGATAGTGTGTTTGCTGATGGACTAAAGAAACAATATTTAATCAAATTAGAAGAAACAAGAAGAATTTATTCAGCTGATTATAACCTAATTAATTCCGGCGAAGTATGATTAGAACATAACTTTTTTAATAATATTGCATAAAAATAGAAAATAATTGATTGACAGGCAACTATAGGTAGAATATATAATATTAATATAACTAATAATTAATAGGAACCATAATGTTTGCTGACAAAAATGAAAGCCGCCTTGAATTTTTGTCAGTTCATTATTTATGCACTCTTTTAAGAATTGTGCTAACAATTTTTAAAAGAGTGGGAGAAATTATGCAACAAGAACAATTTGTTTATTCGCAAAAAAACAACTTTTCAGGTGGTGAGCTAACTCCGACCATTGAAGGTAGAACTGAGCTGGCATTGTATCAGAATGGCGTTAAGAAGCTGATTAACTTTATGCTACTGCCGTCAGGTGGCATTATGCGTAGACATGGTACACAATTTGTTCATTTATTCGATAATAATGTACCAAAGAAGATGGCAGCCGTGATGTTTTCAAGGAAATTGTCCTACTTGCTAGTTTTTGAATCCCATAATTTACATACTAACTGCTTATTTTTTGTTGGCGGTGAGTTATTGCTAACCAATAAAATTATTAAAGATGATGGGCAAGATTTTCATTTTTGTCCTAAGGATTTCTCTTATGTAGTATTTCAAGGAATTGCTTATATCTCCTTTGGTGATAAGAGACCAATCTTTTAAATTCTCCATTGACCCACAAGTTGTTGAGCAATTTTACCAACATATTGAAGAGCAGGCAAGAAAGAGATAGGTAGAATATGGTGAAAGAGCCGAGATAGCCTCTAGTAGTAGCTATGAGCTAGCCAGCAATTTTCCTGGTAAAGAGAAGATGTTTATTATCGAACCACTGAAATGCCAAGTTAATTATTTTACTGTAGGGCAAACCGGATATAATACCATACAAAAACCTTTTAATGAGGTAATCTATGGGGCAGAAGTAGATAAAATTAACGATACACTAAAAACCCTTTACCAGCAAGCAGCAAGTTTATCATATACTAAAGAATCTCCCATCTACCAAGCCAAGCAAGAGAAATTATATTGTACTTCAGTGGTTACTTTTGAAAACCGATTATGGTGCTTTGGAGTTAATAAAAATATTCATTCAATTTGGGCAAGCTATAAGGGAGATTTTAGTGATTTTAGGATGGCATATAGAACCCTGCTAGAGGCTCGTAATCCTTTAAGTGCTTTTTCGGCAACTTTCTCCTCTTCAACTTTTGATAATGTCCTATGGTCAGTGCCTTTTGCCGATGAATTATTATTAGGCACTAGTGATGGTATTTATTTAGTGAAAGAAGGAGATCGAGCTAAGGGAGAATTTGTCAAAATCCATAAGGAGATTGAGCTACCAATATCACCACTGAAACCAGTAATAATCGGTAAGACCATCTTTTTTGTTGAAGGTAATGGTTGTAAAATTAATAGTTTGTATTATTCACAAGAAAAAGGTGGTTTTCAGATATCAGACATCACTGCCTATGCTGAGCATATATTTGCTGGTGGCATTAGACAAATTGTCGGCTGTAATAGTCCCTTTTCAATGATAGTGGCAGTGTTAAAAAATGGCTCTTTTGCTAGTTTTATCTATTCACATGATTTAAAAATTATGGGTTGGTTGCAACATTAGCTAGGTGGTAATGGTCAAGTATTAGGCATTACGCCAATCTATGCTGAAAGTGCCGATATGTTATATTTGCATGTTAGGAGAAGTGATGATACTGGCATAAGCAGTAAGGAATATCTAGAAGTACTGCAAACTCGCTATTTTTCTGCTAAGCATTTCGTTACCGATAAAGCCGTTTATGCTGACTGTCACGTTAATATCCAACAGCCCGGAGAGAATGCCGCTTATCGGTCAATGATACAAGCATTAAAGGACGATAGTGCTTATGAGTTTAGAGGTGATATAACCAAATTAGAGCATATTGTACAAGCTCAAGCAGAAACTATCCTAAAACTTAAGTTAGATAATGTTGGTAATTCTTTTAAATACAAAAACAAGCTAATTGCTAATTATGATGAATATAGACCCGAAATAGAGAGTTTTTTACAAAAATATTATCAAAATTATTTGCCTAAGATTATGAATATTTTGGCGATATCTTTTGCCTATCATCGAATATTTTCGCGTATTTATGCGGAATTAGACAATATATTTTTAAATAATCCTGAAAGCTTTGTGACAATCGAGCAATTATTATATGATGGTGAGCGGCTTGGTGGGGATATTATTGAAGCGGTAGAAGGACTAAATGAAGATGATGTACCAGCTATTTTAAGAGATGGTGGCTTAATGGAATATCTGCCTAATAGTGCTTTTTCTTTCCGTCCAACTATTTGTTTGCAAATAAAAAAGCTAAATACCGATCTAATTAGGTTAATTGCTGGTACGGTGCAAGATATTCTAAAAAATGCTAAGTCAAATATCGATTCACAATTTGAAATAAGTAAAGAAATACAAGAGATGCGATCAGCGGTTAGCCATATCAATAAGAGAATATTGCTATATTATGCCCAGCATGATAGCGATAAAAAATGTGGACTGCTAGTTAATTTAAAAAAGTTTTTTGCCAAAACTGGAGTGGATTTTTACCCAGAATTGCTAAATATCGCTCATCCAGAACTTACTAAATATATATTTGGTGAGCAAAGCAAACAATTAATTAGCCAGCAAATTACTGAATTTGACCAACATACTAACAGGCAACAAATAAATGATAAATTATCAACTATTACCAATCAATTAATCGATAAATTACAACAAATACATAATGACAACAAGATTAATGAGCTAACCAATTTTAAGAGGCGAGAAGAAATAGTTGTTTGTCTAAGAAGTATCATACTCGATAAACCATTAAGTAAAGATGTTCGAGAATATATTTTGTCTGATAGTTTTAGTCAAACTATCGATAATGTTGTAGATGAAGTAGCTAACAGAATTGCCACAACAATGGTAAGAGAGTGCGGCTCCTCATTAGACTTCCTGGATAAGTCAGAGATAGTTGAGGGATTTTTAGGAAAAACGAAGCCGAGTACCGCAGCGTACATAGACGTACGTGAGGAACGAAGGCGAGTTTCGACGACAAAATCACCAACTAGATTGAGTTATCCAGGAAGTCTATTATCGTCCTCTAGAGCGTCGGTATATAGTGAAGAAGATTATACTGAACCACTAGCGGATAAAATATTTGAGCAAATGCAAGAACTCAAAGAAGGGCTAGCTTATTTGCAGCGGAACATTATTGAGTATTGTCAGTTAATTATGCCGAGCTTTCATCCAGCTTTACTGAAAGATATTCTTGAAGATGAGAAGAGCATAAAATTAGAGAAATATTTACTTTTATCAAAAAGATATTTTCCTGTTTTTAAAAAACTATTTCCTGATATTGGTGGTTATGAATTAAGTAGTATAGCTCGCAACTGTCTGCCATCATTCCAGCAAATAAATATTGCCACTATATTACCAATCTTTCAGAAAATAGCCGTGTCTATTATTGGTGATGAAGAATTACATGATTTACGAATTATCGATAATGAGCTGATTAAGCTAAAACATCCAGTAAGACATTTGTCGGTAGGCTTTCCTTATTCTTCGATATTACAGACTTTTCCCCTGATATTCCCAGATGAAGTAGAACATACTCCGAAAAAAGATGCGGAACTTGGCTTGAAGGTCTTTAATAGTAAAGGTGGTTATATTGAAGAAAGGCTTGATAATGGGCAAATAGATAGGCAACATATTAATAGTAGATATGTAGATAGTGATGCATTGATTAGATTGGTTAATGATAAGAAATATTTAACAACATCAACAGCTACTAAACAAGCATGTGACTTATTTACCACTCCCTATCAATCAGGTTGGATAAATTTCATTATGCACGGGGAAATTAAAACTGATATTGATGTTACTTTTAAGGTCGATAAACCTTATCCGGTTAGTATATTAAAAATCTATGCTAAGGCAAAAATCTTGCCAAATTATAAGGGTAGTGGATGAATAAGCGAGAGACCCCCACTAACCACAAGGGTCATAACGCCGACCGAGTTCCCCAGTCCAAGTACCAATCGGATAATGCCCTATTCTTCGAAAGAATCGACTGCTAAAAATACCTCCCGTTAGGCAGATTTTTCAGCACATTACACAACTAATACTAGTTATAGTATAACATATTTTTGCAATAAATTAAATAGCTAAAAATCTTTAAACGGTAAAAAATAGCAATGTTTGATCTCCTAAATTTTTTCTCGAGTAAAGAGAGTATATTTGCTACAGGAGCCTCTTTGTTTAATACTTATGCTCAACTCAGGAGTAACAAAGAGAAAACCAAGCAAGCCTTATATGAGCAGCAGCATTTGTTGAGGCAGCAACAGGAGAATGTCAGGTTTGACCGTCAACAACTAATCGAAAGAACGGCGGAATATGGAGCAATATCAAGTTATCATGTCGATATGCTGAGGCAGGAGCAGTTATATAATCGCCAACAATTGGGCTATAATATCCTGAAAACTGGTATTGGTATAACTGGCACTGATTCAGCTGGTTTATTACTACGACATATGGCTTATATGGATGAGATGAAGGCAAGAAGTGTAGAAGCTGAACATTTTCACCAAAGACCAAGATCAAACTTAAATACGGCAATGATTGATTTAAACAAGGAGGCAATTAACCGTAATATTGCTTCGATCAGGTCAGCTTCACCTTGGCAGAATCTTGGTACGGTTTTAAGCGGAGTATCTGATCTGGCTAGGATATCAAGAATTAACGAAGGTATAATAGACAAGTAAAAAATAAGAATACCGCAAAAATAATGGCAATAGCTATTAGTGGATTATAAAAATCTGTTATATTTATAGATATAACTAAAGTTTAATAAAAAAGTGACTAAATAAGATGAAATGGCAAGTTATAGCAGGAATAAGTCAGAAAATTAATGAGGAAGCTAAAGGCTATTTGATACGTAAACTGGAGAAAGATGCCAGCGTAGAAATGCCAAATTTATGGGCAGATTTTATTAAAGAGACCACTACGCATTTGCATCAATCACAGAGTAATATTGAGGTAGTTAGCGATAACAAAACTGGTGGTTTTGGTTGCTTGACGCAATTTGATGAATTTCATCCGGATTTTTTAGAAAATAACAAACCGTTCATCGAGTATTTTTTAGGCAAGTATGATAAGCGGGCTGTAGATTATCTGCAACAAGCCAAGAACCCACTGACTAAGCGTATGTTGCAAGCTAGGATTAATGAATATAAAATATCTTTAGCTGGACATATAAGCCATACAGAAGCCAAGCTGATTGATGGTAAACGTAACCATTTAGCAATTGAAGCTATCGAAAAGTTTAAGATTGCTACTTATGATAATCCTGAACTTTATGCTAGTAATTTACAAGATAGCATAATAGCTATTAGCTCTTTATCATTATTGCCGCAAGAAAAAGAACAAATGCTAGTCAATGTCAGACATGCTTTAGCATTTGCTGCAGCACAAGGTACTTTAAAGCATTCGCCGGATGCTATATTAAATCCCAATATAGTTGCTGAATGGAAAGAAGATTTGTCGCTTGAACAAAGGGTTAAGCTAGAGGGACAAGCAAATAATCTAATACATCATCAGCAATTAATGAGACAACATCAACTTAGTTCGCTTACCAATGCCCATTTGCACAGTATCCTAAATACTGGCAAAGGTGTTAATGGTGTTGAGAATCTACTACAAGCCAGCTTTAATATTGATGATCCACGATTATTGCAATTCAGAACCCAAGAAGCTTTGTATAAGCAGGCTTTTATTGTCTCGCAACAATTAAAATACCTACCATTCAACCAATGTCAGGAAATATTACAACAAATTGCTCCAAAGAGCGGAGATGTTGATTATGACAAAAAAGAGCAAATATATCATATTTTACTAGAGCAGTTTAACAAACAGCTTAAATTGGCTCAAACAGACCCAGCTAGATTGGTTGAGGAAAACGGTGAAATACCTAACAACATACCATGGTCACAACGTTTCTTGCTTAGGAAACAATTGCAAGAACAAAAAGGCATCCCTAGTTACGATCAGAGATATTTAATGAACAAAGAATGTGATGAGTATTCAAAAAAGATTGATACTAAAGATGTTAACCAAATTAAACAAGTCACCGATAGTATAATTAGTCTGCGAGATGATGATACAGAAGGCGGGGAACAATTTGGCTTGGAGATAATGGACGAAATCTTAAGGGGTAAGGGAGATTTAGAGTGTTTGACTCAATTCTATGCTGAAAGTAGACTTTACGACCGTAAGACTGCATCAGCCTTTATACAGATGATCGCATTAGTTAATGAGCTATCATTAAAAAGTCAGCCATTATTTATCAATCATGAAATGACAGAATTTAACAAAGAAATTGACAAAAATGATATATTAAAGCAATGGGGTAAGAATTTAGCTAAAACTGATATTCAAAATGAAACAGAGATTAACCAAACACGGCAAGCCATAAAATATTTAGCTAAATACTACCAACGTACGGAAGATTTACCAATTGACAAAGCAGTAAAAAAAGCAACCCAAGAATTGATTAGTAAGGTCTATATGCGACTAGATAGTAAGAATATAATAATACCCCGTCAGGTGGTAGCACAACGTATGATTATTGATTTGAATGCTGATTACATAGAGAGTAGTCTAGCAGAGCTGCAACTTGCTATTATTAGCGGTAATATAGCTTGTGATTATGGTACTATTGTAGCTAAGGGTAGTGGTAGCCATATTATCGATAATATCAACGACCCAACAGGACAATATGCTGCTGTAAAAATACGAGAATCTTTACAACAAGGCAGATGGAAACTAACGCCTGATAAAAAGAGTGTCTATTATACTTTCCTGACGAAAGACGGTCAGTATATGCCAGTTATGACAGAAGATGGTAAAATATTAAAATTTGATTTGATAGAACTCAACAAGCCTCAAGCTTTAGAGCGACAAAAGCAAAGATTATTACAAGGTATCTCTGAATCATATTCAATAGATTAGTACGATGAAAAATAATGACAGCTTAAATAATTACTTAGATTATCAGGCAAATAGCAAACCAATTCACCAACGTTACTATTCTACCTTATTACCGGAGCGTATATCTTATAATAGTGTCTTTGATTTGTTAGGTAGCAGCAAAATGGATGTTTGGTAGGCAGTTAGTAGCCAAGCTTATGCAGATAGTCCAAGCCTATCAACTTTAGGGCGAGCTTTTAACCCACAAGATATTATTGATCCTGAGTTACAAGATATTGCTGAATATTTTAAAAATTATAATAACAAACTAACCAGGGAAGAGTTTGAGCAAAAATATGCTGACTCAGGTTTAAAGTATGACCCTAATTTTACCAATCAACTAGTAGAAGATATTTTAGAGAGGAAAAAGCAGCGAGAAATTAATGACTATATTATTGCGGCAGGTAAAGGCGGATTAGTTGAGGCTATTGGCAAATTTGGATCTGAGATAGTATTTGGTAATTTATCACTAATTAATATTGCGGCTAGCTTCGTGCCTATTGGTAAACCTGCAATGTGGGCGGCAGCTGCTTTAAAATATGGCAAACTTCCAACAACCTTAGCTAAGGGCTTGGTCGGTGGTGCGGTAGGTCAGGCAGCTATCGAACCATTTCTTTATAATGAACGACATACTGAACAAAGACCTTATGACTTGTCAGATAGTTTGGTTAATATTATAGAAAGTGGTTTATTTGGTGCAACTTTGCACGGTGTTGGTTATTCGGCTAAATATTTGCGAGACAGATTATACGTGTATTCCAATAAGTTACGTCCGGAAGTTGAGACTTTACACCCGATAGTTGATGGTCAGTTAAAAGAGAATATTGATGCTGTACTAACAGAGTCATCTCCTCAAGCAATGGATAGGACAATGGAAACTGGGCAAGTTGATAGTCAGGTACCAACAAGTAACAGTACCAATATTGAAAGTTCTTTATTAAGTTTAGCTGAGTTACAAGCAAAGAAGTTACAATTAATTACGGCAGCCGAGCAACAATATCCTTTATATTTTGCTCAACTGCGGAAAATAGCAGAATTACAACAACATATGCAAGACCAGTTTGGTACTAATGGCAAGATTGAGCAAATATATTCGAATGATCTGGAGAATTGGAACGTAAAACAAGGGGTGAGCGAACGGAGCGTACAACTAGTACGTGAGTACGCGAATACCCCGCAGTTTTGCGAAGCCAATTCTTCAAAGCATTTGAATATACCAAAATGGTTCTTGGATATTCTGCTAGAAGAAAAAGGCAAATTACAACAATTACATCAGCAACATATTAATAATCCAGAGTTTCAGGAATATTTGGTAGCAGGAAAACAACTAGATCAGCAAATTATCAATAATTTACAACGTCAACAATGGGAAACTAAAGGCTATGATTTATCGCCAGAGGACTCATATATAGCAAGAAAGCAGCTAGAGGAAGGCAAACATATAAATCTTGAGAATCCACAAGAGGCTGAATCTTTTTACCATGGTGATGATGAGAAATTTGATACTAATAATGCCAGCCCCAATCTGCAGGAACATCTAGCTTCTTTAGAAGCTGACATAGCCTACCTACCTGAACAACAAAAGGTTACTTATCAAGCAGAAGCCATCAAACAAGATGTTATTTACCAACGAACCGAAGAAATTTTACGTAAAGTTAAGCAAGGGGCAGCCCCTTCAGAATTAGAAGAGTTATTTAAAACTCTAGATGTTGTTGATCAACAATTAGTAGATGAGCTAAAAACTATCCATAAAGAGTTTGCCGGACAGGAAAGATTAGATTTGTTAGAAAGAGATAAACAAATAGATAGGTTCATTGATGATTTTAAGAAGGAATGTTTTATAAAAAAAAGAAATAACGCCCTAAATTTAATCAAGATGGCTGCCATAGAGAGATTTATTAGAAATCATCTGAATAAGGTTGCTGCGATAAAAGAATATTTACGATAAACTGATTTACGGCAAGACACTATTGCCAAAGAGTTATTATATGGTCTTACAAGAGATTTAGAGAAAGCTGGTGTAGTACACGAGTTCGGAGATATTGCCTATGAAAAGGACATAATACAAGAATTATGGAATATTAGCCATCCCGATAAAAAGCCAACTGGTAGCGAAAGGGCAATGTTAGTCGCTCAAATAATCAATAAATGGCAAATAATTGCCATCAATAGAGCTAATCTAGCAGGTGGTTATATAATACCGCTAGAAGGCTATATTACTCACCAAAGTCACGATAGTTTTAAAATCCGAGAAGCTGGTTATGATGAATGGCTGAAATTTATCTATCCACTACTTGATCACCAAAAAATTGCTAAACTAAATGATAAAATAGATTATAAGGCAATATTTAATAATCTTGCCAGTAACATTCATTTAAAAGATACTGACCAATATTTAAATATAGCATTCACTCACGTTAGAGGTAGTAACCTAGCTGACGTGGCATCGGCTAGTAGGAAACTACATTTTAAATCGTCAGAAGCTTGGTTAGCATATCAGAAGCAGTTTGGTAATTACAGACAAAATGACTTTGTTGACAAAATCATTAGCCCTCTAATAAAAAGTCGTTCTTTTATTGCTGATTCGATAGTTAGTAACCTTAATATACTAGGTCGAAGCATTGGGGTAATGGAGAATATGGGTTGTAATCCTGAGTTAATGTTACAATCGATCAAAGGTACTTTTACCAGGGAGCTACAAGAGTTATCGACTAAAGACCCAGCTATTTTAAAGCAATTGGCGGTGCTTAGTAAGCCAAATAGTTTTATCAATCAGTTAGAGCTAATGCTAGGAGTTAAACCACAAATACCGTCAGTTGACCGCATCCTTGGAGCTTATCGCTCTTGGAAATGTATGGCAAATCTTGGCAAAGTGGTACTTTCTTCAATTCCTGATATGATAAGTTTTGTCAGTGAGTTACAGAATAATGGCATACCACTACTGCAATCTTATGAGAATATCTTACAAGTGGCGGCGACAAGCTTTAATGGCGAAAAGAAAAAAGAACTTGCTAATTTGCTTGGTGTGGCGGTAGATTCACTGCTTGGTCATAGTCATTCTCGTTTTGCAGGAGAATACCCAGTATCTGGAAGCATATTTAAACTTACCAATGCATTTTTTAAATTAAATTTTATGGAATGGTGGGATAATAGTTGGAAATCGACAATGGGTAATTTGTTATCGCATAATTTAGCGTTACAAGTCAATCAGCCCTTTAACTTGCTATATCATAATTTACAGACCTTGCTTAATAGATATGGGATTAATGAAAGTAATTGGCATCTTTATCAGCATTTAGTCCAGCAAATAGACAATAAGCCATATTTAATACCCGATATGGCACTATTACCTGATCATTTACTAGACCAACATTTACAACAACAAAGTATTCTCAATAGGACTAGACTTAAACAAGATTTGACCAATAATTTACGAAGATATTTGCTTGACCGGGTTGATACAGCTATTGCCACTCCCCATACTGCCGAGAGAAATGCCATATTATTTGGCAATTTAGGCATTAAGCCAGGTTCGCCAGCTGCTGCGGTGATTCAGTGTATCATGCAGTTCAAAACTTTTGCTTATACTTACATTACTAGACCCTTAAAATCAGTAACTATCGACCAAATACCACTTCATCAACAAATGGGTAGTGGCAATTTGTTTGATTTAGGGACATGGCAAGATATTGCTAAAACAATGAGAAACCCAACTAGTATTAAAATGTTGTTTCAATTATTAGCAGGTTCCATAGGACTTGGTTACTTATCGATCAATGCAAAAAGGCTGGTGCAAGGGGAAGAGCGGCTTGATCCACACGAAGAAGGAGTATTTATGGCATCCTTGTTACAGGGTGGTGGTCTTGGATTATTTGGGGATTTTTTCTTTAATGAGTATGATAGTTATAATAATTTGCTGAAAGCTTTAGCAGGCACTATGGGTAGTGACATTATCGATTTTGGCACAATAGTTACTTTAATCAAAAATGGTGAGTTGGATAAAGCAGAAGAATTGCTTAAAAAATCCCTTCAAAGAAACATCCCAGGCAGAAACTTATTTTACCTGCAACCGGCTTTGTGTATGATCCCACTAAACTATTAGCAATACGATATAGGTGATGATAAACTTATTAGGCTTTTTGAGGCTTTAGTAATTAATAATACTATTCTTTTTTATAATGTCCTTTGCAACTTTTTATTTCTATGGTATTGATGTCTTGATTGAACGAATAGATTAAACGGTGTTCTTGGTCGATTCTTCTTGACCAAGAACCGTTAAGTTTATGTTTTAATGCCTCAGGCTTCCCTATACCATAATAAGGGGTTTGTTCAATATTGTTAATTAATACCTGAATTCGTTTCGTTATTTTAAGGTTATGTTGTTTCCAAAATTGCAGCTGAGACCAAGCGTTACTAGACCAAATAATGGTTAATTTTTCCATGCCTAATCCCTTTTCCTGCTTTAATCTCCTCTATTGATTGTAAGATTTCATTAGTCACGTCTTCCGCTGGAACTCCACTATCATAGTTCATCCACCATTGATCTTCTGCAGTTTCAATTATTAACTCGTCTTCTTGTGACATTAATAAAAAGTCAGTGTTAATTAATCTTTTAAAAAATTCACTCATCTTTTGTTTACTAATAATCTTGTTATCCATAGCCATAGCATCACGCCAAACTGAATGTTCATGAGTTAGCTGGCGTAAGTAAGAGGCTGTGTGTTCTCCATAAACAGCATACACTTTATAGATCAATGCTTTTTCTTCTCTGTCATATAAGTCAAAATCAATTTCACCAGGGGCTGGGATAGCACTATCTTTGAAATTACCAAATGTTCTACGTAACTCCCTAGCTACAGGTCCATGTTCCCAAGCTTCAATTTCTTCATTAAATAGGGGTTTATCTAATAAGGCTAGGCTGATCCCTTGAGCAAAATAAATCAACTTCTGCAATTTTAGTTGAGTTATGGTATCTCCAGCCTCTCTATCTACTAAGACCAGAAAGTAATTAGCTATATCAAAACAACTTAATATCCTTTTTTCTGTTTTTGTTTGCATAGTTTTGTTATCTAATGTTAATCAGTGTTTTTAAAACATCTTTCTTTATTGTTATAACACAATTTTATTATTATCAATAAATTATTAGCAAGAAATTTATTATAGACCAGGAAAAAGTAATGTGCTTATATTATAATTTTAAAGAATCTATTAACGCATTTTATTTCGGGAACTAGTATAATTACTAATTGAATTTTCTAGTTTCAATTTAACAGATATTGATTACTTGCCAAGTAGCTTATATTCCTCTGAAACATTTTTTATTGTTTCTATTCTGCTTTTGTATGGCTTGATTTACTTTGGCAATTTGTGATGTAAAAATATCACAAAACTTGATGCAAATTGTGATTTTTTATGGTATAATAATTCCCTTGAAATACAGATACTACAGGGGATTTATATGAGAATAATTACTGTCAAATTTAACAAATTAAAAGAGATCGAAAATCTTAAAAAAATCATGAAAAATGTTTACGCGAGTAATAGCGATCATTTACCAGATATTGCTAAATTTCATTTGGGTGGAAAGATTTTTATACCGAGTCAGGTGGATAAAGCAGAGTTGCACATAATAACTGCCAACGGCACTGAAATTATAACATTTTCTAACGCTGCACTAAGCTTTTATCTTGGCTCGCAACATCCTTTCACTAAAGTAGCTATGACCTCTGAGGATGAAGGTAATTATATTGTCCTACCCTGGAACTTAGATAGTCGAGTTGGTAGAGATAATCTGAAAAACCTAATAAACCGGATTCCTAGCAATATTAGAGAACTAAAATATATCATCTATGTTAAGAGTGATGACAACCTAAGCAACCTTAGCCTTGAGAGTAGTAAAGACTTAAGCCAAAGCCTAACCTCACTAGCTAGTTTGCACCTATCAGATATTGCGGCAGAAGATGAAACTGAAGGTTTGCTTAATAAAATAGATGATTTAGAAAAACAGCTGAAAAATTTACAAACCCAGGCACAAACTCAGCAGACTCAGTTGCAAACTTATACAAGAAACAGTTCTAGTCCAAATTGGACTTTAATCTTACCAAATAACATAAATGGTCGTATCGATTTTGCAGACTCACATTTACAGATAATAAGTGGTATTTCAACAAATCTATTAGAGTGGAACTCTTATGCTAGCATTAACAATGTTGCCGGTAATGTCATTCTTGATGTCGTTAATAGAAAACTAACTATTGGTGGCAGTAGTTGTGGTGGCATTAATGTTTATTAAGCTCAATAGGTCTAATATTTAATAATTTTTGAGATTTAGTATGATAGCGATATTAAGTGCCTTTATGGGGTTCTTCAGTAGTTTTTTACCAGAAATTTTGCATTTTCTTAAGGATAAGAAGGACAAAGAACACGAGCTGAAATTAATTGATTTGCAATTAAAAGCTTTAAAAACTGGTCATAGTGCTAGGCTTGAGGAAATCCAAATTAAGGTTGATAATGATGAAAGTAAGTATTTGTATCAATATGCGAGTATGCAAACAGCCAATAATAGCAATAATAATTGGTTTGATTTTTTAGCTACCAGCGTTAGACCAATGATCACTTATATATTTTTTCTGCTCTATGTAGCATTAAAATTAGCCATTTTCATAAAATTTGGTGCATCAGTCGACACCATATGGAGCAGTGAGGATCAAGGTATATTTTGTGCGGTTATTGGTTTTTGGTTTGGTCATCGAGCTTTTGGCAGACACCGAATTAATGGTTACGATAACAATAAAGGTTATCTCTATGGGAATGGTAGTGGTTACCCCTATGTCAATGGTAGTGGTAATGGTAAAATTAATGGTTACAAATATTAATAGTAAAGCAGAATATATAATTAAGAGCTTTGAAGGACTAAGATTACAACCATATTACTGCCCAGCTGGTTTAAAAACTATAGGTTGGGGGCATGTGATCAAAGAGTATGAGCAACAACAAATGTCTAATGGTATATCGTGAGAACACGCTGATTATTTATTAGAGCAGGACATAGAGCAAGCTAAATATGCCATTTATCGACATTGCCGCATACCATTAAACTACTCTCAAGAGGGAGCTTTGATATCATTCGTTTTCAACTGTGGAGCTGGTGCCTTTCAAGCTTCCAGTTTACGACAAAAACTGCTCAGAGGTGAATATTTATCAGCTGCCGATGAATTTCCTAAATGGGTTTATGCCCGCGGTATTAAGCTTAAGGGCTTGGTGAGAAGGCGATTATTAGAGAGAGAAATATTTTTACAGAACTAGATATGACAGGTAATTTTGTCGTTAAAATTCCTCTGTCATATCTAGTTCTGCTATTTATGTAAGAATTTTATAAACAAACAGCATCATGCAACGAGGATGAAGAAATGAAAGCCGCAAGGATAAAAATAGAAAAAAATCAAGAACAGTATCAAAATATTGTCAATTTAAGCAAGAAGAAAAATAAGCCTCAAGAAGTTATAGTAAATGATACTATACAACAGACTCCCCTTGCCCCTGAGGTGATGCCACAAACTACGTCCCAAACTATGCCGCAAACTGTTGAGCAGGCAAGAAAACATTATGCTATTTCTAGTAATAATATTGATAGCCGAAATATCATTGAAGCAAATGAGTCAATAGCTGAAAAAGTGAAAGAACTGCATCAGTTGGAAGAGATGCAACAACATCTACTCTGCAAGGAAGATAGTATAAAGCTAGAAGTAATGAACTATATGCAGTTCCACATTTACCTAAAAATGGGGGATAATGTTCTTGTCTCATGGAAAAACTGCACCCGCAGAACATTTGACCTACCAAAGTTTAAAGGTGATTATCCTGAACTATATAGTGAATATGTCAAAGAGATTTCCCCCAGACTGTTTAGGCTTTATTAATCTTTGTGGATATTATTAAATAAACTTTATTATTTCCACTTTTAATATTATTTTCTTTTTGCTATCATTAATAGTTGGTCTATTGATGGTAAAAAAATGATAGGGTATCCTCAAGAACAAATAAGTTTAACAACAGCACAAAAAGAAACTATAGGGTTACTGTCAATAGGAACCTTCCTTGAATATTTTGATTTAATGATCTATGTACACATGGCGGTATTTCTTAATGGAGCATTTTTTCCCAAAACTGATCCACACACTACTGCTTTGTGTTATGCAGCTACTTTTTGCTCAACTTACTTACTTAGACCATTAGGAGCTTTAATATTTGGATGGATAGGTGATAATATAGGGCGTAAGGCAACAGTTATCATCACAACTTTCATGATGGCATCTGCTTGCGTTGTTACGGCTAATCTGCCTACTTACGAACAAATAGGAATCATAGCGGCTTGGATAGTGACCATCTGCCGGGCTATTCAAGGTCTATCTTCTCTAGGCGAAATAGTATGAACAGAGCTTTATTTAACTGAAATGCTTCATCCGCCAATACAATATGCAAGTGTTGGATTGATAGGGGCTTTTGCTACCTTAGGAAAATTAGGGGCTTTAGGGGTTGCCTCACTTGTTGCTTCTCATATCTTTAACTGGCGTATGGCATTTTGGACGGGTGCAATAGTTGCCTTAATTGGTTCAGTAGCTCGTACAAAATTAAGAGAGACACCAGAATTTGCTGATGCAAAGCGTCGAATAAAAAAAGTTTTAAGAAAAACTAATACCGATATAAATATTTTACAAGACTATCCTCTTTTGCAAGAAAAAGTTAATAAAAAAACAGCAATAGCTTTCTTTTTATTACAATGTGCCTTACCGGTATGTGTTTATTTTATTTATATATATTGTGGTAATATTTTAAAAACTAGCTTTGGTTATACATTGTCCGAAGTTATTTATCATAATTTTATTGTTTGTCTAATGGAGGTGTTAATTACATTAATATTATGTTATTTAAGTTTAGAAGTGTATCCATTAGTAATCATGAAAATTATACTGCTAATATTTTCTATTTTTATGATATTTTGTCCGTATTTATTGAATAATGTTAATTGTCCTGATCAGTTATTTCTGATTCAATTCTTTATAGTTCTATGGAAAAAATGTTTAGACCCCGCTACTCCCATTTGTTTAAAACGCTTTCCTATATTTAAACGTTTTACCTGTGCTAGCATGACATTTGCGGTATCTCGTGCTTTGATGTATGTTATTACTGCTTTTGGTTTTGTCTACCTTATTGAGTGTTTTGGCAATTGGGGAATATGGTTTATTATGATTCCGACAATTATCGGTTTTGCCTACGGGTTATCTCATTTTGAAAATCTAGTAAAACCATCTGAAATCATTTACTCAAAAAAATCTATAGTCTATAACAAGTGGGTTAGGGGCAATAGGTAAATTTTTGTAACATAGCTCTATTAATTGTTGCTCGGCTGTTGGTATTTCCAAGTAGAAACAAAGCTTTATAAAATAGCCTATAGTCTCCTTAACTATTTTCAGTGCCTTTTCTGGTGATTTAGCTCCTAGCGTTTGTAGGTTATGAATGCGGTCAAATAATTTAATCAATATCACGTCAAATCTTTTTTGTTGATATAATAAATTCAAAGTTTCTTTGGAGCTAATCTTACCGTAAGGCTTGATTCTTGTTAGAGATTCCACTTGGCTAGCAACATTACTGCCAAAAATTCGAGCTATCATCTCTTCGGTAAGTGTTGTATCTTCGATCGTATCATGCAGTAAACTGGTAACGATCATCTCAGTTTTAAACAATTGGTGAATTTCTTGGGCTGTGTACTGAGCAACCATGTAAGCTACTTCTATTGGATGAGAGTAATATGGTTCACCAGACTGTCGCATTTGACTACCATGATATTTCTTAGCATAATAGATAGCTTTGGTAATTTCGTTGATATCTACTGAATCAGCTACTTGTTTGTTTAGTAAAATCAATTTATTAAGTAACTTAGCAGAATATTCACAACACTCAAACTTTGCCTGCCAATTGCCAATATCTTCCATAAAATACCTCTCCATTAGTTTAATTGTACATTAGATTAAATAAAAATACTGCCAATAATTTTGGATATCTTTTAAAAATTCTTTTGGAATTTATGCCAAAGATTTTCAATCGCCTGCTCATAAGCAACGAGGTCGAGTATAGTCCAATTAAATTGGTTAAAAATATCATGGGCATTATTTATCTCAGTATTAATAGCAACTGTGTTAAGTTTTTCCTCAGAGAATAATTTTTTTAGTTTTTCTTCCTGCGTCTTTTTATATTCCTCATGGTTGGCGGTACCAGATTCTGCTATATCATGCATCTTTCTAGTTCGTATTTGTATTTCTATGTTACAGTCATAGATATAATCTATAATTACGATATGTAAGGAGCTGTAACCATTATTCTTGGGATTATCAATATAGTTTTTAGTCTTCGCTATATTAACAGGATATATATTGTAAAGAATAACCAAAACCTTATAACAATCATATTGTTTATTAACTATAATTCTAAAAGCAATTAGGTCAGTTAATTCTTTCACAGATATATTCTTTCTTAGCATCTTCTTTAAAGCAGAGTAAGGGTCTTTTAATCTGTAGTGTATAGCAGCTGCTACACCATTGTTACGCAGGTTAGTACTAATATTATATATAATGTTACGTAAATCGTTAGTAGTATACTGCATAATTAATATTACACGAAAAGGAATCTTTAATGTTAACAAGTAGTAATTAGTTTGTCAATTATCAGAAATTAATTAGTTAAAAAATCAATATAAACTTGTCATAAAAGACTCATAAACTATCATTCTGCCTTTCCATTAGATAATTTGGAGAACAGAAATACTTTAAATATAAATCATACTACACTAAAAGTAGAAATACTAATATTTTTTGTATTATTTAAAAATTTTAACATTACTAGACATACAATTAACTCCTATTTTATCATAAAAATAGACACTGAGGTTAGAGTGAAATTTGCTCGATTGTCTTCTAACCTCGGTGCTTGACCCCACACTACGTAGCTTCCTATTGCCAATTATTAGACTTCCTGCATAAGTCAATCTAGTTGGTGATTTTGTCGTCGAAACTTGCCTCCGCTCCGTAACAATCGTCTATGTACGCGAAGGTACCAGGCTTCGTTTCTCCTAAAAATCCCGAGGGCTTTTTTGACTTATGCAGGAAGTCTATTGTTAATCACAATGTAATTCTACTGGCACTTGCAAAGTAAAGGTTGTACTTTTACCTTGCTGGCTAGCAATATTAACTTTACCATTTAGATTGCTAATAAATTGTTTGACTAGACTTAAACCTAGCCCTAATTCTAAAGTTGATTCTGAGTTTGAGTCCGTAGCCAATTCCTCACCTGTAGCTTTGCTAGTCGAGCCACTAGTAAAGGCAGAACTATCAGGAGCATTTAATTGCTTATAGATATATTGTTGTTGCTCTTCAGACATACCAATACCTGTATCATGCACGATGAATTGTAAAATATCTTTGCCCCTTGTACTTTTTCCATCACCACAATCTTTATCAACTTGTGAGAGTATGGGGCTTGCTGGAAAAAAATTGGTGGTTACCATAACACTGCCTTTTTCAGTGAAATTAATGGCATTAGTAATTAACTGAGTTAATATCGCTTCAAGTCGATAACTATCACCAATGATGATATCTGCAATACCATTGGTGAAATTATTTGCAAACCCTATGCCTTTACACTTAGAGCTTGGTATTAGTTTATTAATAACGTTGTTTACTAACGTTTTAGGATTAAATTTTCCAGAGATTGTGGGTACTGGTACTACGCTTGTGGTGGCAAAATTTACTATATTTCTAGAGTAATACATTAAGTCTTCAGCAGAAGTGACAATCTCCGCTATAGTACTCCTTTTGTTAGGCTCTTCCTCTCCTACATGTAGAATTGTAGAAAGGGCAAAAATGTCATTACAAGGTTTGTTTATGCTAATGGATACAGTCCTTATAAAATCTTGGTGGATAAAATTAGCTAGTTCTAGATTCCTCCTAGCTTGTTGTAACTCAACAATAATATCACTACTGATATTATTTTTTTCACAGGTAGATTTATTTTGTTGTTGATTTTTAATATCGGTAGGCATAGAATTAACTCCTATTTTCGTGATTGATAAATAGACACTGAGGTTAGAGAAAAATTTGGTGATTCGTATCTAACCTTAGTGCTTGACATTTACACTACGTAACGTCTACTAACAAATATCCTAGTTTTTCCCCATAGTAAAGCGGTTTTTCACTATTAGTAAATTTTTTTATAAAATTTTTTAGAATAGTGTTAAACCAGAGACAGTGAGTAAGATTATTCTTATAGTCGGCGGCTAAATAGCTGACAAGTAAGCCGTAAATTAGCTATTTAAACAAGCTGCCTAATGCGGTTAATTGAATAAATAGCTAATTAGCTACTTGTATTTTAAGGCAAATATGAGCCTAAAATTGTATCAGGTTTTTTTGCACCAAACAAAACCCATTACTTAGCAAAAGCAAGGGTGTACTTTCATTGACTGTGACTTTTAAAACGCCATTTTTACCAATATACCGATAATTCTTATAGAATCTTTGTGATATTTATGATACAATAAGTGAGATATTTATGTACTTGAATAATGAACACTTATCATCATGACTACTACTAAAAATACCGTTACCATTTTTTAACTGGGTTGGTGGTAAAAGAAAACTCACCGATCAATTGATACAATATGTTCCTGTTACCTTTAATAATTATTATGAGCCTTTTCTTGGCGGTGGGGCATTATTCTTCAAAATAAAAGATAGGTGTCAAAAATGTTTTCTATCTGATATTAACCTGGAGTTAATTACCAGCTACAATGCTGTAAAAAAGAATCCAACAGCAGTGAGCGATTTATTTGCCACCCATAAAGAACATCACTCGAGAAAATATTATTACCGCGTACAAAAACGTAATGATAGCAATGACCCAACTAGTATTACGGCTAGGTTTCTCTATTTAAACAAATATTCTTTCATGGGTATGTATCGAGTTAATAAGAGTGGCAAGCTTTGTTTGTCCTTTTCGTCAAAGAAATATGATAGTGCTAATATTGATAAGAAATTACAACAATGTAGTAGCTTTCTAAGTGACACCTCAATTTACGTTACTGATTTCTCGTTTATCGAACCTAAAGAAAATGATTTTGTCTATTTTGACCCACCTTATCATAAGGCTGGAGAGAAGTTTTATACTCGCTTGCCTTTTAATGAACAAGAACAAATCAGGCTAAGAGATTTTGCCAAAGAACTCACTAGCAAAGGGGTAAAATTAATGATATCCAATAGCAATACCAACTTTATCAGGGAAATATACCAAGATTTTACCATAAATACCGTTGACATTAAATACACCATAACCGGACAGAAAGTAGCCGTACAGAAAGAAATCACTAAAGAGCTTATCATTACTAATTATAAATAAGCTGAGTATATGCTGATTACTCAACATACTCAGCATTATTCTTGCGTTTAAGTATATTTAGTGTCTTATCTGTTGCATCAATTCTTCAATCATTATTTGCTGTGCTTTAATCTGACTTTGCAGGGCTTCAATATAGTCAATTGATGAGAAGTTGGTGACGTCATCGCTCAATGCTTGCCCATTATATATAGGCGTCGCTCCATCGCTCCTGCTACCCAATTCTCCTGGATTGATTATAGTATTATTTTCAATATTATTAGCAATTTCTTTTGTTTCCTTTGGTATAGTTACCTCACTTGCTATAAAAAAATCTAAGTTTTTTAAAATTTTGTCTAACGGAACCACAGCTTTGTCCTGAAACTCTTTAACTTGTTCCTTCGCTATAATATCATATACTTCTGTTGACCTTTGATCCTTATGACCTAAAGCCGCCCCTATTATCTCTCTATCTGCTCCAACTTTACGCATCCAACTACCGTGTGTTCTTCTCAAATCATGAATCCTCATATCTTTAATATCAGCCAATGTACAAATTTTCTTCCAAGTTTCACTAGGAGAGGATATGTGACCACTTTAACTCTGATCGCTAGAAAATACCCACATTGCTTCAGGATTGCTCTCATTTTTCCTTCTTGTCAATATGCTTAGGGCAGAGTTTACTAAATGAACTCTTTGTGTTTTTTTATTTTTAGCAGAGGTAGCTGGTATAGTCCATGTCGTGTTTTCAAAATTAATATCCTGCCATTTCATAGATAAAACATTACTTTTCCTTGCTCCAGTAAGTAATAGCATTAAGATAAAATCCGCAATTATCCTAGTAGATGTTGCAATAACTGCCTCAATGAACCTTGACATTTCCTCTAGGGTTGCAATATATCGTTCTCTGACCTTTTCCGGATTTTTTTCAATATCCTTTGCTGGATTTTTCTCTAACATTTGCCATTTAATACCCCTATTGAACATTGCCCTAAATAACTTAAGAAAGTTGTTAGCACTATAAGGACCATTATTATTGGTAAGATTATTAAACGTTTTCTGAATATCATCCCTTGTTACAGTAGATATTTTCATGTCATAATAATCTTTACCATATCGCTTCATTTTAGCAATATCAGTCTTCCAGCCCTTATTTTTACGTTTACTGTGTTCTTCAATATACTTATAAAAGAACTCTTTAACGGTTAACTTGGTTAGTTTATCATCTATTGGATTATTTGTTAGTGTGGTTAGTTTATTATCTATTTGATTATTTGCAATAGCTAATTTTTCAAGAGGAATACCTTTGCTAATCTGATTTTTTAGCTCAGCAGCTTTATTCCTTGCTTCTACTACCGACATACAAGGGAATGCACCTAATTTAATTGTACGACTACGACCGTTCTTCTCCACTGTTTTACGTAAGTAAAAAGTCTTGCTTTTTCTTGCAATAAGAAACAGCCCCTTTTCTTTGGTATCATTATAAAAATCTTGTTTAGTTTCAGGAAGAATAATTTTACTAATAGCTTCTTGAGTAAAATGTGACTTAAAAGTTGGCATATATCTACCTCAATTATATTGTTAGTTTCAGCAATGTTGTCACTGATGATGTTATTGGTATTTTTTATTTAGATTAAGTGGTTTTTCATTGATTTTTAATAGAGGAGGGCATAAAGTGAAGTCCTGTTTTTTGTTTTTCGGAAAATGGACACTGAGGTTAGATTGTAATTTGGTAGATTGTCTTCTAACCTCGGTGCTTGACACTACACCACGTAGTATCGTCTTTTACAAATACTATCATTTTTCCCCAGAGTAAAGGGGATTTTTTAAGTTTTTTAGAATAGTGTTAATCTAGTAACAGTCGCTAAAATTGTTATTATAGTTTTTTGAGGGTTAACATTTTTACTAATCTGAGCTGTGGTTGTTGTATTTTTAGGAAGATGAAATGACCTGGTGCCATATATCTAGCTAAACTAGATTTATTACATAATTATAATAAATATATAAAAGTTGATTAGATATTTGATTTAATATTGATGTAATTTTAGATTAATTATCTTTAATAAAAACTAACTTATAAGAACTGAGTGTTTTTAAAAAAATTAACCTATTTTTGTTGGATATTATAATAACAATTCAACTAAAAATGCGTTTAAAAACTATTGTTTTTCATGTAGTTTCTATGGCTGTTTTTTTAAGAAATTGCCACAATTATTATCATAAATTGACCAATATATTAGGTTCAAATAGTATTAAAATATCAATTCAAATTATAGGAGGAAAGCCTATGAGTACTAGGGATTCAAGGGCAAAAAAGACTAGAGGAAATGGCGAGTCCGAGAAAATTCAAATTTCTAGCCATAAGACTTGAAGTCATCAGTGCCAACTAACATAGTTGGTTGATCATCAACATTATTTTTATTTTTTTCTTCTATCATTGTTTTCACGTGTTCCTTCTAACCATAATATCATTATACTCCTTATTTTATTATCCACTAAGAGGTAATTAGCAAAATTTTTATAATTTTTTGTTTTTTTTATAAAAAAAACAAACTGAAACATAGTGACAACATATTATGCTGCGATCAAAAAATTTTTATTGGTTTATTTTGAGTCTAACCCGGATATTGCATGAAGGTAGCAAAATTCACCTCTGAACCCCTTGTAATATAAGGGGTTCAGAGGAATTATACAAAAATACAAATTGTATTTTTGAGTTTTATCAAATTTAATCTCGTAACCTTTATTACTCAAGGGATAGAAAGATTTACTGATAATTCATCATACAATATCCAGGCTAAACCTCAATAAAAATTTTTTGATCGCAGCCTATATTTACATAGTTCATTATGTCTTTTTGACTTTAATTTTATGAGTATATTTTAATATTAAATTCCAACTAATACATATTAATTAATAGCTTCCCAATTTTCACCAAGTAGAGATTGTTCAAAAATTTTGAATGTATCACGAATAGTGTCATCAACATTTAGTTGCTTATCTTCCACTAACAAAGAATGGATAGCCAGTACATCATCTTCCGTTATTCGTGGTATACCACAACTAGTAACAAGGTTCTCTATTACTTCTGAACCACAATTATTATATTTCTGACTTGCCACCGGTTGCTCAGTAATCTCAATATGTAAATCTGGATATAGTTTAACTAGTTCATTTTCAAGGCTATTCTTTAAAACTTCAGGTATGTACTTTCCTTCGGAGTCCATGTAGTACGCTATAATTTGATCCAAGCTATGTTCTATCACTAGACCAACCCTGTGCTTGTTGTACAAATTTATTGGTATCAATAATTTAGTAATATTATCACTATCGTTATTTTTATTAGCTTTACTGCTAGGCAACTGCTAAGAGTGAGGAAAAAGGTTGATAATATTAGATTACTACCGCAAAATTTAGAATTTATTTATAATAAATATGGTAAACCGTTTATAACCAATGGTACAGCTAATATGCAATTTAATATGTCTCATTCACATAATATAGTTTGTTAAGTGATAGCTTATACTGATAAACAATATTATCATGCCCATTACAAGTATTGCAGAAGAGACAATTGTCACTTGTTGTGCTTCAATAAAGTGTGACTTGCTATTCCTAGCAATTATGGCAACTATATTGGCTGGTGGAGTAACTGAAAGTATCAACAGAGAGTATAACCAATATTTCTCTAGAGGAAAGAGTGTTTTTTCTAACACCAATATTACTAATGGGAATAGAATATGTTTTAACAAAATTAGAATAAGTGAGTTGTATGTAATAGTTTTAATATTTATATATGTGAATTGTAGCTCAGAACCGAAATATATAATAGCAATATAAGGTATAAAAAATACCAATTCTGTTAGCCATGCAGGGACAATAATTTTTAGATAGGTATGATTTAACATGATAGTCAATATTGGAACTACCGTCATTGGATTAAATATCATTTTGATGATAAATAAGATACTAAAATTTTTATCTTTTCTAGAAAAAAAATCTAATAGGACTAAAAAAATAGGACATACAATAGTGACTTGAATAATGTTTACAGTAATTGCAGAAATAGGATTTTGAAATAATGCTTCGATAATAGGTAGACCTAGGAAAGAAGTATTCATAAAAGTGCTTATAAGAGGAAGTATGGCAAACGAAGAGAGTTGATTGAATTTAGTTAAGCAGATGCTGCATAGTGATATAATGATTACTGAAATGATATAAATGAATATGTAATTGTAATTTATGTCAATTGCGTAATCAAACTGAGTTAATTTAACAAACAAAAGCAGAGGGATAAGTACATAATATAAAATTCCAGATAAAAATGATATACTTAACCCTATATAATTAATTAACTTACCAAAAAAAGTTAATATTATAAATGTTACTAAATTTTCCATTTTATAGTTGTTCTATTTTAGCTGTATTATTTGCAATAAAAAAGGCTCTGTCCAAAAAACTGTGTAAATTTCCAAAATTAGGTCATTAAATTTTATTAATTCTATCCTCAAATTTATCAACAATGATTCCTAAACCAAGTCCAGAAAATGTTGCACCTATGTAACCAAAAGTCCCAACAAGACCACTAACTGTAGCGGATATAGATTTTGCAGCAGAATCATTAGCAATAACACCTGCTAATACTTGAGGACCATAAATAAAAAAACCACAAAGTATAATTGCTACGCTTTTTAAGACAGAGTAGTTAAGAGGCAGAAATATAAAAGCCGCAATACATATTATAAGGCCTAATATTAGTATCATGGCAATTTTTGAGCGATGTGCATAACCAACTTTGTCCGAAAAATATCCAGCAACAATGCCACCAAATATGCCTAAAAATTCCAAGCTTGAAAATTGCCAACCTATAGAATTTACATTATTGTTTTGTTCTACAAGAAAAGTAGGCAATCAATTGAGCAAACCTATTCTGATAACGTATAAAAACATAGTGCCAAGTGCCATATTCCAAGCTACAGAGTTTTTAAATAGATGTTCTAAAATTGTTCTGCTATAAGCAGTAAAATCAACATGTTGTGTAATTGAATTTCCATCAATAGTTTTATTTATCATTGTTTCTTCTGGATATTCATCAAGATGGTATATTAAATTCATAAGAATTACAATAGAAATTATAGCTGGAAAATAGAATAAGGATGGGACACCAAACGTAGTAAGTAAGGTTCCAGATATAATAGCTATAAAAGAACTACCAATTGCATGAGCTGTGTTGAAGTAGTTGAGATTTAATCTTAGTGCGCCACGAAGCGTAGATAAACTAGCTGTTGAAAGAACAGTCTTAGAAGTGTTGACCTAGCACACTAAGTATCGAGCCTTGGGCAAAAATTGGTAACAATTATGCTAAGCGTAGGCAGAGATATTACAGGCCGTAGTGATTGAGCCACGTTAAAAATGTTATACGAGATCGCAGACTTTGTTAAGATAAAGGAATGCAATATTATCTATATCGTAAATTAGGCAGATATAGGTTTAGGTCTTCGGGGTCGGAGAGCATGGCATGTAATAAAAGTTTATCTATGAACGTGGGATATCCTATATTCTCTTTCCATTGTTTTTTTTGAAGTATCAGCCGACAAGAGTAAAACCCAAGGGAGCTGAGATGGGATATAGGAAGTCGGATGGATCATAGTAGTGTTGAAGCAGAGGAAAGTCTGTGGAGCGAAGGATCCTGGGTAGAATCGGTCTTTTTAGGGAAATGTTATGATAACAACAGAGTATCAAATAAATACAGAAACGAAACTAAAAAGAATAGCATGGTTATCTTCACAGGATAAGGGCAAGAGATTTAATAATCTCTTGCATTTATTTTAAGTGAACATACTGTGTAAATGATGATATCTTGAGCCCATTGCCTTAATAGGGCACGATGCGGTTCTAACGAGGGGCGTAATAGGTGACTATTACGTCTACTCCACCATTTAGTAAAATAAACAAATTATTAAATGGAGATTAAAATGAATTTAAATCAGAAAATAATAAGACCAAAAATAGGATTACTTGAACTAGCAAAAAGCTTAGGAAATGTATCTAGTGCATGTAAGACAATGGGGTATAGCAGAGATAGTTATTATAGATTCAAGGAATTATATGAGAATGGTGGCGATGAAGCCTTGTATGAAATAAGCCGTAAGAAACCCATATTGGCTAATAGAGTTGATCCTATTGTAGAGAAAGCGGTATTAGACATGGCAATAGAGTACCCCGTTTATGGTCAACTTCGTGTATCAAACGAATTAAAAAAAGATGGGATTTTAGTATCTCCCGGTGGCATTAGATCTATCTGGCTTAGGAACGATCTCAATAATCTTAAGAAACGGCTAGTAGCTTTAGAAACTAAAATGGCTCAGGATGGCATTATACTTACGGAAGCTCAATTACGTGTCTTGGAGAATCGTAAGAATCTTAAAGAGGCACATGGGGAAATAGAGACAGAACATCCAGGCTATCTTGGTTGTCAAGATGTTTACTATGTTGGCAACTTTAAAGGAATAGGTAAGGTTTATGGTCAAACTTTTATCGATAGCTATTCCAGGGTGACGGATGCCAAATTATACACAGACAAAACAGCTATAACCTCTGCTGATATGTTAAATGATAGAGTTCTACCTTGGTACGAAGAACAAGGTATTCCTATACTACGTATATTATAGTAAAGGCAGTTGAGTTATGTTAGTGATTGTGATAATATAAAATGAAAAATGTCAACTAGCCCATACAGTATAGATTTAAGAGAAAAAGTAATAAAATATCTAGAAGCAGGAAATAGTCAAAGGTCAGCATCTAGAGTTTTTCAATTGAGCCCTACAACAGTAAATACATGGCATGTAAGGTATAAGAAAGAAGGTCATTATCAAGCAAGGAAGTATAAAGGAGCAAAGCCTAGTATAGAAATGGATGATTTTATCAAGTATGTAGAAGAAAATCCTAATAGCAAAACGGAAGATATTGGTAAGAAATTTGGGATAAGCGCTAGTGGGGCAAGATATTGGCTAAGACAATTGGGATTTAGTTATAAAAAAAAGCCTTTACCTATGTGGAAGCTAATGCTGAAAAGCGATGTAAGTATTTAGAAGATATCAAAGATCTAGCTACAGATGCGCTTGTGTATATAGATGAGAGCGGAATAGAGATGAACATTACCCAAGATAGAGGTTGGGGAAAGAAAGGTCAAACACTACAAGCAAAGAAGAGTGGGAAGTATTACCAAAGGACGAATATTATAGCAGGTTTGGTAGGTAATAAATCTATAGCCCCTTTTGTATTCAATGGCACCTGTAATACCGAACTATTTAATAATTGGGTAGAGCAATTTTTGATAAAAGAGCTTATAGCTGGTCAAGTTGTGATTTTAGACAATGCTGCTTTTCATAAGTCTAAGAAGACTAAAGATTTAATAGAATCAGTAGGATGTAGGGTAATATTTTTACCACCTTACTCTCCTGACCTAAATCCAATAGAGAAATTTTGGGCTAATATGAAAAGGTGGATTAAACAAAAAATCGGGCTTTCACAAGAATTGTATAACACCATTTGTGCATTCTTTGCTGTAACATAACTTAACTGCTTTTACTATAACTGATCGTGGTACTGAATATAAAGGAAATATAGAACATCATGCCTTTGAATTGTTTTTAAGTATTGAAGGAATAGAACCCACCGTTACAAAAGCATATTCCCCTCAAACTAACGGGATATGTGAGAGGTTTCATAAAACCATGAAAAATGAGTTTTATGATACTGCAATGAGTAAAAAGATTTACAATTCACTTTTTGAATTGCAAAAAGATCTTGATACCTGGTTACATTATTATAATAACGAACGTCCTCATTCCGGCAAGTATTGCTATGGTAAAACTCCAATGCAAACCTTTAAAGATAGTAAAAAATTAGCGTTTGAAAAAAATAATGAGATCTTGTATCTTGAACACTTATCTGACAATCTAATAAGTTAATTTATGGGGTCTGTAAGATCAAATCTTGACTTCTACAGCTTTGTCGTGCTTAATTTCGTGGGGATACATCAGCTCGCAATGACGAACGGGTTAGATATAAAATAAATATTAAGCAAGGCTATCAATTAACTTAGCCATGCCTTCTTCATCTAACTCTTCAAAAAAATCATCGTTGATTTGGACAACTGGTGCATTAACACAAGCACCCAAACATTCAACTTCTGTAAGGCTAAACTTTTTATCGCTGGTTAGCTCACCGAAATTAATAGCAAGTTTATTCTTACAGATAGTAGCAATTTTATCGCTACCCCTTAGCCAACAGGGGGTAGTACCACAAATTTGTATGTGATATCGTCCTACTGGTTGTAAATTAAACATGGTATAGAATGTTGCAACTTCATAAGCTCTGATGAAAGGTATATTTAGAAAATTTGCTACATACTCTATCGATGCTTTAGGTAACCAACCATTCATTTGCCGTTGGGCAAGGTCAAGTAACGGTAGGATCGCACTTTTCTGTCTATTTTCAGGATATTTCTTAATAATATCTTGAGCTTTTTTTAGATTTTCATCATTAAAACTGAAATTTAGTGGTTCATCATTCATCGATCAATTTCTCCAAAAACAATGTCAAGACTGGCAATAATAGTTACCACATCTGCCATCAAATGTCCTCTTGACATAAAGTCTAAACCTTGCAGATGAGCAAATCCAGGGGCTTTAATACGGCATCTATAAGGTTTGTTGCTTCCATCAGAGTATAAATATACCCCAAACTCGCCTTTTGGGGCTTCAACAAACCGATATATCTCGCCTTGTGGTACGTTATATCCTTCAGTATAAAGTTTAAAATGATTAATCATTGCTTCCATCGATTCTTTCATTTTATTTCTTGATGGGGGGGCGATTTTGGGGTCATCAGTTTTAATACTACCTTTCGGTATTTTTTCAAGACATTGTTGTATAATTTTAAGTGATTGGTACATTTCTTCAATGCGAACCAAATACCTATCATAACAATCACCATTTTTGCCAATTGGTATGTCAAAATCTAGTTCATCATACACATCGTACGGATTGGTTTTTCTAAGATCCCATGCGATACCTGAGCCTCGCAGTATTGGGCCAGAAAACCCCCAATCCATAGCTTCTTTTTGGCTTACTACTCCGATATCTACTAGGCGTTGTTTCCAAATCCTATTGTCATTTAACAAGGTTTCAACATCTTGTAATTTTTTAGGAAATTGTTGAATAAAAATATGAATATCTTCTAATATACCATCTGGTAAGTCTTGGGCAACGCCACCAGGTCTAAAATAATTTGCATGCATCCTAGAACCAGATACACGCTCATAGAATTCCATAATTTTTTCACGTTCCTCAAATAACCATAATAGAGGTGTAGTAGCACCAACATCTAGAGCTTGGGTTGTGATATTAAGTATGTGATTAAGGATACGGGTAAGTTCAGAAAACATCACTCGAATAAATTGAGCTCGTCTTGGAACTTCGCAGCCAAGCAATCCTTCAACTGTTAAAGCAAAGGCATGTTCTTGACACATTGGCGATACGTAATCTAATCGATCAAAATATGGTATAGCTTGTAGATATGTTTTATACTCAATTAATTTTTCAGTACCACGATGCAGTAAACCAATATGCGGGTCTGCCTTATTGATTACCTCACCATCCATTTCTAAGATTAATCTTAAAACCCCATGGGTAGCTGGATGTTGTGGACCGAAATTCAGTACAACGCTTTTATTATTATCACTCACCTTGTTTTAAACCCCGGCAATTATTGTTTCTCTATATCTTTGAGTATATACCAAAATTTTCGTCCACTAAGTGAAAAAGTAAAAAAATTATATAATTAGTTTTACCTATCTATTTCCTCTATGAGGGCTTGTTCACCATCGTTAAGAGTTTTTGGAGAAGAGGCTTTATGGCTTTCTTTATCCTTTCCTTCAATAGCAGGTAAGTCATAGTGAGGGGGCATTTCTAAAGTCTTATTACGCTCAACCCTGTACTCATTGGGACCAGGCGTTACTATCCCTATTGTTTCTTTTACTTTTTTACTGCACGCAGACAGCATTATTACAGTAGCAAATAACCAAAGAATTATACGCACTCAATCTCCTTTTAAATTTATATTTTCCTTAAAAGCAAGCTCACGGATCCTATCTGCTTCAGCTTGTATCATAGTATGATTATATTTAATATCTTGTTGTTGTTCAACAATTTTCTTAGTCTTATAATAATCATGCAATAAGAACATTACACCTAATGAAATAAAGCTATCAGCTAGATTAAATATTGGAAAACCAAAATCTTGATAATGAAAATAAATAAAATCAAATACCGCTCCATTAACAAAACGATCGATCAAATTACCGATAGCCCCACCAATGACAAAGCTATAACCAACAAAGCCTGTCATTGTCTTACATTTTAATAAGATATACCATAAATATATTATAACAACAGAGTTAATAACTATAAACAACATATTGCTATACTGATAATAATTTCGGAACATTCCAAAACTAATACCATGGTTCCAGCTATAAACTATATCTAAAAAGCTTGTTACCTTCATGGTTAGACCAATCTTGCCCCTTAGATAATTTATAAACCACCATTTTACTAATTGATCTATAATTACCAATTTAATAACTATACGACTATTCTGACGAATAATTAGTAATATTCTTTTTAATGTTAATAGTATATGCATTTAATTTTTGATTCCATCTTTTGCCTTAAGGTTTTCTTATAACGTCTCACCGGACTAGTTTCATTTTTTCTTACATAAAAATATTCATCATCTTCAGGCATTCTAATGCCAATAGGTATATAATCTGGGTTAATACATGGGGTGTTAGGAATTTGACTAAAACAGTTAACACGCGGAGTGTCACGAATAGTTTGAGTTAAATCTGGACGCCATTTCTTTAACGGTTCCCTACTAGATATTGAAAAAACAATTTCTCGTTTTTTCTTGTTATTAAACTTCTTTATAAGTCTGTCTATATCTTTTTTATCTTCCTTAAATAAAGGAAATTTAATAGGATTTGCAGGTATTCTTATTGTTTTGTTCATTTCGTCTTCATTAACTTTAGTTGGATTATCTTCTGCATACGCTGTTGTTGTATTAATCCATAAAACTACTACGATTAATTTAGTTAATTGCTTAAACATAATTTTGATACCTCGAATTCTTAGTTGTTTGTAAATTATAGCTAACTTGATTAGCATTAAACCCCGTGGCAATTTAAAAATTGCAGAAAAGTACAAGAGGTCTATTAGCGAGACCACGCAAGTAGGTCGTGGCAATCCACATTCATTAAATTGCTTCGTCGCTACTAAAGTAACGCCTTGCTAATAAGTGCCAGTTTACTGTACTTTCAATAATTCATTGATTCTTGCAATAGATAATCTAGTCATTCTCGCTACTTCCTCAATAGAGTTACCATTTTTTATCATCATTTTAATTAATTTAGCTTCACCTCTAGCTTCACCTCTAGCTTCTCCGATTTGAATCCCTTCTTCTTTCCATACTTGAGCTATACTAGGCATAAGTTCTTCTCCTTTTTCTTTAGTTAAACTATTTTTTAATATTTTTTCTAACTCTATTTTATCATTTTGCTCAATAAAGATCAAAGTATACTGTAATAGATTTCTTATGTGGTCATAGCCTATTGTTATTGTACTCAATTTAGGCAAGAGATGAGAGATTTCTTGCCATCTCTTCAGTAATTGACGCTCGTGGATATGTTTGAGGAAAAATAACAAAATCCCAGACCATACTTTTTCCTTGAGTTCTTCATCGGGGATATCATGTACGTTAATAAGCTGACAATCGTTGATCCAGAAACCTCTAGCTAAATCTGGATGGCTAAATAAATTCCATATATTGAGCGATGCGTTATATTTCTTCTTGCCATTATAAATTATTAGGGGATAAATTAATGGAAGGCTTTTAGCTTTAGGATTAGTAGTTAAATATAGATCACAAATATTAATCATATATTTAAACAACCTAAATGCCATCATTTTATCAACAGTACTTTGATGTTCCAATAGCAAAAAAATATAGCCATCCTGATCATTAAACTTAACAGAAAATAATACATCTGAAATAGTTTCAGAAAGGTCTGACTCAATAAAACTATCTTTTTCTAATTTTAAAGATGTGCTATCGATTAAAGCCAACACATCCTTCGGCAAATGAGTTGCCAAGAATTCTTGAGCAACTATTGGATTCTCCATAGATTTGCGAAAGATTTCGTCATGTTTTGGCTTGTCTAGAGTCATAATAAAATTTACTTATATAACTAATCTAATAATTCATTACTTACTGTACTTTCAGTAATTCATTGATTTTAGTAATAGATAGTCCAGTAATTCTCGCTACTTCTTCAATAGAGCTACCATTGTTTATCATCATTTTTATTAATTTAGCTTCACCTTTAGCTTCACCTCTAGCTTCACCTCTAGCTTCTCCCCTAGCCTCTCCTCTAGCCTCTCCGATTTTGATACCATCTTGTAGCCCTATCTCTATCCCTTCTTCTTTCCATACTTGAGCTATACTAGGCATAAGTTCTTCTCCTTTTTCTTTAGTTAAACTATTTTTTAATATTTTTTCTAACTCTATTTTATCATTTTGCTCAATAAAGATCAAAGTATACTGTAATAGATTTCTTATATGGTCATAGCCTATTGTTATTTTACTCAATTTAGGCAAGAGATGAGAGATTTCTTGCCATCTTTTCAGTAATTGACGCTCGTGGATGTGTTTGAGGAAAAATAACAAAATCCCAGACCATACTTTTTCCTTAAGTTCTTCATCGGGGATATCATGTACGTTAATAAGCTGACAATCATTTGTCCAAAAGCCTCTGGCTAAATCTGGATGGCTAAATAAATTCCATATATTGAGCGATGCGTTATATTTCTTCTTGCCATTATAAATTATTAGGGGATAAATTAATGGAAGGCTTTTAGTTTTAGGATTAGTAGTTAAATATAGATCACAAATATTAATCATATATTTAAATAACCTAAATGCCATCATTTTATCAATAGTACTTTGATGTTCCAATAGCAAAAAAATATAGCCATCCTGATCATTAAACTTAACAGAAAATAATACATCTGAAATAGTTTCAGAAAGGTCTGACTCAATAAAACTATCTTTTTCTAATTTTACAGTTGTGCTATCGATTAAAGCCAGCACATCCTTCGGCAAATGAGTTGCCAAAAACTCTTTAGCAACTATTGGATTCTCCATAGATTTGCGAAAGATTTCGTCATGTTTTGGCTTGTCTAGAGTCATAATAAAATTTGCTTATATAGCTAATCTAATAATTCATTATTTACTATACTTTCAGTAATTCATTGATTTTAGTAATAGATAGTCCAGTAATTCTCGCTACTTCTTCAATAGAGCTACCATTGTTTATCATCATTTTTATTAATTTAGCTTCGCCCTCGGTTCTACCCTCGGCTCTACCTTTAGCTTCTCCTCTAACTTCTCCTCTAGCTTCACCTCTAGCTTCACCTCTAGCTTCTCCGATTTTAATACCATCCTGTAGCCCGATTTGAATCCCTTCTTCTTTCCATACTTGAGCTATACTAGGCATAAGTTCTTCTCCTTTTTCTTTAGTTAAACTATTTTTTAATATTTTTTCTAACTCTATTTTATCATTTTGCTCAATAAAGATCAAAGTATACTGTAATAGATTTCTTATATGGTCATAGCCTATTGTTATTTTACTCAATTTAGGCAAGAGATGAGAGATTTCTTGCCATCTTTTCAGTAATTGACGTTCGTGGATGTGTTTGAGGAAAAATAACAAAATCCCAGACCATACTTTTTCCTTGAGTTCTTCATCGGGGATATCATGTACGTTAATAAGCTGACAATCATTTGTCCAAAAGCCTCTGGCTAAATCTGGATGGCTAAATAAATTCCATATATTGAGCGATGCGTTATATTTCTTCTTGCCATTATAAATTATTAGGGGATAAATTAATGGAAGGCTTTTAGTTTTAGGATTAGTAGTTAAATATAGATCACAAATATTAATCATATATTTAAATAACCTAAATGCCATCATTTTATCAATAGTACTTTGATGTTCCAATAGCAAAAAAATATAGCCATCCTGATCATTAAACTTAACAGAAAATAATACATCAGAAATAGTTTCAGAAAGGTCTGGCTCAATAAAACTATCTTTTTCTAATTTTATAGTTGTGCTATCGATTAAAGCCAGCACATCCTTCGGCAAATGAGTTGCCAAAAACTCTTTAGCAACTATTGGATTCTCCATAGATTTGCGAAAAATTTCGTCATGTTTTGGCTTATCTGAAGTCATAATAACTTAAATTATAGAGCTTCTTTGATAAAATTTTAAAGAAATTTCGTTGCTGAATTTTCAGTAATTTCTGATTTACTATCAAGTTCACTACTTAAAGACCTTATATTATTTTTAAATTGTTTAAATTGTGCCAATTGCTTGCCGCTAAGTTCTATACCAGGGGTAGATTTAACATACATAGGGTTTACGTTCTTACCACTTATTTTAACTTCATAATGTAAATGTGCTCCAGTAGTCCTACCAGTACTACCGACATATGCAATTACTTGCCCTTGTTTCACTATACTTCCTGGTTTAAGATTTTTAGCAAAATTAGAAGCGTGAGCATAAGCAGTTGATAAATTCTGACTATGTTTAATTTGTATGAATTTTCCGTAACCAGATTTCCAGCCTATCTCAGTTATCACTCCATTACCTGCCGCATAAATTGGCGTACCAGTTGGAGCTGCAAAATCAACTCCTTTATGCATTTTGGTATAACCTAAAGTAGGATGATGTCTATTACCATAATGTGAGGAAACTCTAACTAATTTGATAGGGGTTCTAAGCAAACTTCTTTTAACACTTTTACCATCTTCGGAAAAGAAATCATGATTATTTTCTGTATTATTTGGAGAATATCGAAAAATATTATACTCCTTACCGGATAAATTAAGTGATACATATATAACCTTACCATGATGGGAAAATTTACCATCCTTGGTAACAAATTTTTCAGTGAGCACAGTTACAGTGTCACCATTTTTAATTTGACGTTGAAAATCAATTTGATAATTATACGAATTGATCATTTCAATTATACTATTACTTGATAATCCTAAAGATTTTAAAGCTGACATAAAGTTTGAATTAATAACTACCGACGATTTGGTTAAGAGCTTATTGAAAACTTTGGTTACGTCTTTCGCAAGAAGGTCTTCACCTTCTCTAATAATTTCTAAAGATTTGACTTTATCATACGCTATAGTTAGTTTTTTCAATGTACGTGACTCGGAAGCAAGGTCTTGATCATCTTGTTCGATAAATTTTATTTCATAATCAAAAACCAGTTGTTGCCCTATCTTTAAAGATGATTCAATATTTTTGTCTTTTGCTATTTTTATAATTTGGGTTATTTCTTTACTTGGAATTTGTTGATGCAAAAGTATTGCTTTTAATGTATCGCCTTTTTTGACTGTAACAATTTGGGATATTTCATCCGATAGTTCTTTTAAGGGGTCAACTATTTCTGGTTCCGCTATGGTAATTGACATAGTATCATTAACGAATTTATTGATCGATGAAGATACAAAAGTAGCAAAGCCCATAAAAATAAATATAGACAAGTACGAAAAACCAGTCCTAAATTTAGATTTAATTTGTGGATTGGTTAATATAAGTTGGATAATAGCTTGCATTAAGTCTTACTCAAATGTATTAGATTCTTAGGTGGTTCAGGAAAAATTTATCCATAATCTAGCTTAGGATGGATAGTTTCCTTCAAATTCCTCAACATAAGTGACTTCTAAAAGAAGTCTTGATATAGCCAACTTCTCATCAATTGACTCTAAATTATATATTAGTTACTCTACCAATATGGAGTATAGAAAAATAAATTACAATAAAAAAATGTAAATTTTTACATATACAATTTTATTACAAGGTAGTATAACTACCACTCCAATATAACTCAAAGAATTATTATTTTCGAATGCTACAAAAATTGATGAAACGTCTTATATTTACTAGTATAATCGGTTTTTTATGCGTTCTCTCTCCTTATGGACAAGCCGAAGACGTCGTTCAAGATATAGAATTCTTCGATACTACCGATGAAGATAGTAACGAGTTAGAAATTAAAGCCTTAGAAATTAAAGGCTACCAAGTTAATGACAATAACTTATCCAATATACCAAATAATGCTGAAAATTCAGAATTAAAAATTTGCCAGCAGGGCAAAATTATTGCTTTAAATAAAATTACCGCAACATCAAAGGAAATGTTATTAAAGCCTAATGAGCCACAATATTTTGGTAATATTCAAATTAAATTGCATAAATGCATAAAAAACCTTGATCCTTACAATGGAGATCATTACGTGCTATTAACCATTACAGAACATAAGATTGATGAAGACCCTATGTTAATTTTCCAAGGATGGCTTATCTCATCAAGCATTTCAGTTTCCACCTTTGAGCATCCAATTTATGAAATTTTTGCTAAAGATTGTTTATAAGGATATTTAAGAATGATACAATCCATGATTTACGTGTTAGTAATGTTATTTCCAGCAATTGGATTAATTTCCGGTTTCTCTGCAGCAGTAATAGTTCCTATTTGGTTATTAACTATATTAACCGCTTTAAGAGGTAAAATTTTTATTAATTTGCAATATGCTACTGTTAAAAAAACTTTGCTATCCACTTGGAAATTGGAATTACTATTTTGTCTTTGGTGTCTTGTAACAAATTTTTATTCACATAACTATCCTTCCTCTTTAGTTAATTATCTACAAGTTTTTTTAATTGTTCTAATAGGGTTTATCGTAAATAGCAATATTGACAAATTACCGATCAATGCAACCAAAATAAAGATATATTTTATTATAGGAATAGTGCTGGCAATTGCTCTATTCTTTATAGAATATCTATCTCATGGTATTATAACAAGAACCTTCCGTACTATTTTTCAGCCAAATTCTTCCGGTCAGTTCTTTTTATTCCTTCTTGATCGGGGCTGTTCTTTATTGTCAGTTCTTTCCTGGTTACTCATTGCTATACTGATACTATATCATAAATATCTATTGGCACTAATATATTATCTGTTAATTTTTTATTTATTATTTATCTCAGATAGTTTGGCAAGCTTTTTAGCATTTACCGTAGGTGGGTTAGTATTTTTAACAAATAGGCTGTTAGCAACCAAAGCACTGCAATCTATTTTTTTGAAATTATTTACCTTGGCTATGCTTACCGGTTCAATAATGATGCCGATAATTAGCTATAAAATACAACCATATTATGCATTAGAGAACTATGCTAAGTTTCTACCGGATACTGCTAAGCATCGGGTGTTTATTTGGCACTTTGTTGCCGAACAAATTATCAAGAAACCAATTTTGGGCTATGGATTTGCTTCGTCAAGAAATTTTAAAGTTGATAAAGAACAAATGGTTAGCTATCATCAATGGACTTGGTCCCCATTCCCTCTACACCCACATAATAATATAATGCAAATTTTATTTGAAACGGGCTTAATAGGTTTGATACTATTTTTATCTTTAATTTATAAATATATTCAAAAAATTAGTAATATAAGCTTAGTGCAGCCCTCTAAATATGATAAGATGAATTTAGCAAGTAAGGAAATAGATATAGATATGTTAAATTATAAGTCTGTTGCCTATGCTTGCTTTATAAATTATTATATAATAGGTATGATCTCATTTAATATTTGGCAAGTATGGTGGGTTTGCAGTGCCTTTGGGGCGATTATTTTGCTTAAATTACTATTACGTCGATCAGTGACTATTTCTAACTAAATTTTCAAGGTAATTACTAATGTTGGAAACATCGCACATATTACAGGAATATTTGCCTATAGCAGTATTTTTTGCTATAGCATCAGTTTTGTCGTTGATAATAGTTACATTACCAAGGATTTTGAGTCCTCGGAAATATAATAAGGCTAAACTAGATAGTTATGAATGTGGATTTGAGCCTTTTAGTGATGCTAGAAGCAAATTTGATGTACGTTTTTATCTAGTAGCTATTTTATTTATTATTTTTGATTTAGAAGTAACTTTTTTGATACCATGGGCTATTACGCTTGGGAAAATTGGTAAATTTGGTTTTTTTTCAATGATGTTTTTCTTATTTGTACTTACTGTTGGTTTTATATATGAATGGAAAAAAGGAGCTTTAGATTGGGAGTGATGCATGAAAGCAAAGATAGATATGTATGATCAAGATAAGTTACTTGCAGAGGAAATCTCAAATCGAGGGTTCCTGATAACTAAACTCGATGATTTGCTAGGCTGGGCTAGATCTAATTCACTTTGGCCGATGAGCTTTGGTCTTGCCTGCTGTGCAGTAGAAATGATGCAAGCTGCTTCTAGCCGTTACGATATGGATCGTTTCGGTATGTTATTTAGACCGAGTCCACGTCAATCTGATTTAATGATAGTTGCAGGGACCTTGACCAATAAGATGGCTCCGGCTCTTAGAAAAGTTTATGACCAAATGACTGAACCTAAGTGGGTTCTGTCAATGGGAAGCTGTGCCAATGGTGGTGGCTATTACCACTATTCCTATTCGGTAGTACGTGGCTGTGATCAAATCGTTCCGGTAGACGTATATGTACCAGGTTGTCCTCCGACTGCTGAGGCTTTGATTTATGGTTTAATGCAGTTACAAAAGAAAATTAAAAGAACTACTAGATTTAAGAGTGCTAGTGTATAATATGGAAGAGATTATTGATAACTTAATAAAGAATCAAGGGCTTAGTCTAACTGCTTTGCCTGTATACTCAAATGGTTCAAATGTATATTTTGCTGCCTATAAATCTACTATAGAAAGTTTGTTACCATTTTTATCTGCAATTAAGCAATCTGAGGATTTACGTTTTACTGTGCTGACAGATTTGTTTGCTGCCGATTTTTTAGACCGTTCTAAGCGGTTTGAGGTGGTATATAATTTACTAAGTCTTAAATTAAATAAGCGTATATTAGTCAAAGTTGAGGCTGGAGAAAGTGACGTAATCCCTTCAATTACCAAAATCTTTAGTGCTGCTTGTTGGTATGAGCGTGAAGCATATGATATGTTTGGGGTGAATTTTGTTGGGAGTCATGATACTCGTCGTATTCTAACAGATTATGATTTTGTTGGTCACCCCCTTAGAAAGGATTTTCCATTAACTGGTTATGTGCAAGTTAAATATGATGAGACTCTGGCGAAAGTAGTATACGAGCCAGTTAAACTTGATCAACCATATAGAGAATTTGATTTTTCCTCAAGTTGGAAGGAACCGAGTTATGTATTACCTGGAGATGAGAAAGTGAATAAACATACTATATAAGTAAATTTTACTATGACTTCAGACAAACCTAAGCACGACAAAATCTTTCGCAAATCTATGGAGAATCCAATAGTTGCTAAAGAGTTTTTGGCAACTTACTTACCTAAGGATGTGCTGGCTTTAATCGATAGCACAACTCTAAAATTAGAAAAAGATAGTTTTATTGAGCCAGACCTTTCTGAAACTATTTCGGATGTATTATTTTCTGTTAAATTTAATGATACAGATGGCTATATTTTTTTATTATTGGAGCATCAAAGTACTGTTGATCAGCTAATGGCATTTAGGCTATTTAAATATATGGTGAATATTTGTGATCGATATTTAACTACTAATCCTAAATCTAAATGTCTTCCATTAATTTATCCCCTAGTGCTATACAATGGAAAAAAGAAATATGACGCACCGCTTAATATATGGGAGCTATTTACCCATCCAGATTTAGCCAGAGGCTTTTGGACAAATGATTGTCAACTTATTAACGTACATGATATTTCCGATGAAGAACTCAAGAAAAAAGTATGGTCTGGGATTTTGTTATTTTTTCTCAAACACATCCACGAGCGTCAATTGCTAAAAAGATGGCAAGAAATCTCTCATCTCTTGCCTGAATTGAGTAAAGTAACAATAGGCTATGACCACATAAGAAATCTATTACAGTATACTTTGACCTTTATTGAGCAAAGTGATAAAATAGAGTTAGAAAAAATATTAAAAAATAGTTTAACTAAAGAAAAGGGAGAAGAACTTATGCCTAGTATAATTCAAGTATCTAAGGAAGAAGGTATTCAAATCGGGCTACAGGATGGTATTAAAATCGGGGTACAAGATGGCATCAAAATCGGAGAAGCTAGAGGTGAAGCTAGAGGTGAAGCTAAATTAATAAAAATGATGATAAAAAATGGTACCTCTATTGAGGAAATAGCAAGAATTACTAGACTATCTATTACTAAAATCAATGAATTACTGACCTAGGTAAGTCTACTAAGATATCAAGTTTTAGCTCCACAGAGCCTAGCAATACTGGGTTTTAATAGGAATATAAAATAAAGAAAACTAAAAATTATGTCATCATTTCTTTCACAACAACATAAGAATATAGGTATAGTTGGTTTGGGTAAGACTGGTACGGCTGCTTATCAATCACTAAATAAAGTAGCTAGAATAATTTGTTATGATCAAGTAAATAGCAGTCGGGATAGTTTCAGTAAAATTTATGGAAACGATAATTTGGTTAGCTTGTCTGATCAGCGGTGGCATGATCTTGATAAGATATTGTTGAGTCCAGGCGTTCCCTTGTCGCATGACATTGTTACAATGGCTAATTCCCATAATATACCAATAACCTCAGATATAGATCTATTATTTGAGGAAGTTAAGTTCAGAAGGGGTAAGACAGCTAATTTTATCGGTATAACTGGTACTAATGGTAAGAGTACTACCACTGCTCTAACTGGTCATATTTTACAATTTTGTGGTTTTGATTATCCAGTTGGCGGAAATATTGGTTTTCCTGCCTTAAGTATGGGATTAGATTGTCAAGGGTATGTATTAGAGCTATCTTCCTTTCAGTTAGATTTATTAAGCAGTTTTAAAGCTAAAATTGCTGTGCTACTTAATATTACCGAGGATCATTTAGATCGGCATAATAATATGCAAGGCTATATTGTCGCTAAAAAGAAAATCTTTGATCGAATGGATAAAGATTCATTTGCCATAATTAGTGTTGATAATGAAATTACCAACAATATTTTCTTAGAGTTACAAAAGGAGAATACCACAAATTTAATACCAATCTCTGTTGGTAAAATTCTTGATAAAGGAGTGTCAATTTATAATAATGTTGTTTATGATAATATTTTTGAACCGATTACTATTAATCTGCCAAATAATAGCTCTTTACAAGGCATACATAATCAAGAAAATGCTGCTGTCAGTTATGCGGCTTGTCGGATTATAGGGGTAAGACCAGAACAAATAATTGCTGCTATCGAGTTATTTAAGGGGTTACCACACAGAATGCAATATGTTGGTACAATATACTCAGATCATTCGAATATGATAAAATTTTATAACGATAGCAAAGCTACCAATGGCATTGCTGCTTCTAAATCCATTACAGCACTTGATAATATATATTGGTTAGCTGGAGGGGTGGCAAAAGAAGGGGGAATAACAAATTTAGAACCATGGTTTGATAAAATTCGTAAGGCTTATCTTTTTGGTCAAGATAAAGAGCTTTTTACATCGTCACTTAAGGGCAGGGTAGATTTCCAAATTTGTCAAGATTTGCAGGAGGCTTTTAATGCTGCCGTTAGTGATGCAATGGAGGATACAAGCTATCTAAAAAATATTTTATTAGCTCCGGCTTGTGCCTCTTATGATCAATTTAAAAATTTTGAAGAACGCGGAAATCTATTTATAGAATTATATAATATTATAGCTAACCATGATCAAAGATAATCATAATAATGAATTATCTAACAATTACCTAAAATGGTGGTGGCGTAGTATCGACCAGCAAATGATTATTGCTTTAGTAATCCTGTTTGTTTTTAGTATGATGTTGGTTACTACAGCCGGACCAGTAATAGCAAATAGAATAGGACTCAATGAGCATTATTTTGCCTCTAGACAATTATTTTATCTTGCTAGTGCATCGCTATTGATTATTCTTTTTTCCTTTTTTTCCAAAAAATGGTTAAAGAGATTGTCAATTTTAGGATTTATTGTCAGCATATTGTTATTAATTTTAGTTAAATTCTATGGTTATGAAGTTAAGGGGGCTATTCGTTGGATTAATATTCTAGGTTTTTCTATGCAGCCTTCAGAATTTATAAAACCATTTTTTGCGGTAGTGGCTGGTTGGATATTGTCACTGAAATTTGAAGGGGAATTTCCAAGTTTTTCTATCTGTATAGCTTTGTATAGTATCATTGCTTTATTATTAATTATCCAGCCAGATTTTGGTATGTTAGTGATGGTTACTGCAGTTTTTGGTATTCAACTTTTTATTGCTGGTATGCCGATATTTTGGATTGTGCTTGCTGCTTTTATGCTACTATTTGGCGTTACAGCAGCTTATTTTTGGCTGCCTCATGTAGCACAAAGGATTAATAGTTTTTTTGATCCGGAGAGTATTAGTAATTATCAAGTTAGTAAGTCAATCAGAGCATTTGAGCATGGTGGTTTGTATGGTTGTGGTCCTGGTGAGGGAGCAGTAAAACAAGTATTGCCGGATTCTCATACTGATTTTATTTTTGCCGTTGCTGGTGAAGAATTTGGAGCAATTATCTGCTTGATAATTGTAGGGATATTTGCTTTTATAGTGATTCGTAGTTTACTAAAACTGATTAATGAAGATGATAAATTTATTCAATTGGCAGCAAGTGGTATTGTTGCACAGATAGGTTTACAAGCTTTAATTAATATAGGTGTTACCTTGAATTTATTACCAACCAAAGGGATGACCTTACCGTTTATTAGCTATGGTGGTTCTTCAACTTTTGCCATAGCTATTGCTACAGGGATGGTGCTTGGTTTTACCAAACATAAAACATCCCTTACTAACTATAAAATCCAAGATATTGACCTATGAAGAATATAATTGTTGTTGGTGGTGGTACGGCAGGTCATCTATTTCCCGCTATTGCTTTGGCTGAAGAATTGGTGAAACGCGGGTATAAATTACATCTTATTACGGATGTTAGATGTCAAAAATATTTAACTGAAGATTTACCGCTCATTCCACATATAATAAATTTTAGATTACCAGCTAAAGGGTTGTTTAATAAGTTTAAATTATTGATTTGTTTATTATTTGTGACTTTTAAGATGTTATTGCTATTAGTGCAGGTCAAACCTTATGTTATAATTGGGTTTGGTGGCTATCCAACAGCCCCTCCTTTGATAGCAGCTGTATTGTTACGTATCCCTATTGTAATTTATGAACAAAACTGCTTTATTGGTAAGGTCAATAGATTATTCTTAAAATGGGCCAGAAGGGTTGCTCTTACCTATGAGGAAACTAAAAATTATAATATTGTTGACTATAATAAGAAATTAGTTATAGGAAATATAGTACGGGATAATGTTAAAAAGCTGAAAGTTAAGGATAATTTTAGCAATGATATTTTTCGAATATTGATTTTTGGTGGAAGTCAGGGAGCAAAGGTTTTTTCTACTTTAATACCGGAAGCGATTAAGATATTAGTGCAATCAAATCCTGATATTAAACTACATATTACCCAACAAGCTCCTCCAGAAGATTTAGACAATATTGCTAAAATTTATAGTGCGTTAAACATCCCACATAAAGTAGCCGATTTTTTTTATGATATGGATCAGCAATATGCCAATCAAGAACTAGTAATATCAAGGGCTGGGGCATCAACTATTTCTGAGCTTAGCTATATTGGCTTGCCGGCAATTTTTATTCCGCTACCTTTTGCTACTGAAAACCATCAATTCTATAATGCTAAGGCTCTGGAAGATAGTGGGGCAGGGTGGTGTTTTGAACAAAATAAAATTACTGCAGAAAAATTAGCCGATAAACTCTTAGTGCTAATAAAAAATCGTGATATACTGGAGCGGGCATCTTGTGAATTATTAAAAAGGAAAAATGACGGTAGTATGGTTTTAGCTGATACAGTAGAACAAATAGTAAACTGATTTCTTTGGGTTGATAGTCAACTTAAGGAAAAACGCAAGCTAATCGTCTTATTAGCGGGAGGAGAAGACGTCTAGGAAGTTGCCTTCTAGCGGGATTTTATTGTGTTTCTCCAGGAATTTCTACGGTTCCTAGAGGGGGGATGGTGTGATTATCATTAATATCAACATGCTTACTAAAGTTTACATCGGAGGACTTTAAGTACAAAAAATCTTCATTTAATATTTTTGGAGGGAGAGAACTTAAGTAATAGGGATTTTTTGAACCAAGATAATCATGTAATATTGTAAGAATAATATCAGGTAATTCTAAAAAATGCTCTTGTATAAATGCATCTATTTTTTGGCAATCTAAATTCCCATTATTTTGTTTAGCAAATAAAGCTATTAATTCTTGATTCATCTTATAAAATATTAGATACCTTATATCATGAGACTCAAGTGCCATTTTAGTTATTTTATTAATTTCAAAAATGGAAGGAGTGCCTGGTAATTTGCCAGTTAGGTATTCGTAAATATTGATAATTAAATTTAGATTCACTACGACTAGTTCTTTTGAAGTTGTGTTTTCAAAATGATAGCTAATATTGTTTTTAGTAAAGCTGATTTTAGTGTCTATAGGGAGTAGAAGTGAGGTAATAGAATCTTTATTTAATATATCTACAGACTGACGGGTACTTTGATTTTGAAAGCTACAATAATTTTTCTCTAAAGGTAACTTAACTGTATCTGTGGGATGCACGACAACTTTTATATCAATTGGATATTTTACAGTTAGCGTTATATTTTTGAGTACTTTGAAGTAATAGCGTTCAGGTCTGCTAATATATGGCATTTTATTGCAAAAAAAGGTTCTGTTTTCGGTAATAACTAAGTGATCTTTATAGTAAAAGCAGTTAAGTTATGTTACAGCAAAGAATGCACAAATGGTGTTATACAATTCTTGTGAAAGCCCGATTTTTTGTTTAATCCACCTTTTCATATTAGCCCAAAATTTCTCTATTGGATTTAGGTCAGGAGAGTAAGGTGGTAAAAATATTACCCTACATCCTACTGATTCTATTAAATCTTTAGTCTTCTTAGACTTATGAAAAGCAGCATTGTCTAAAATCACAACTTGACCAGCTATAAGCTCTTTTATCAAAAATTGCTCTACCCAATTATTAAATAGTTCGGTATTACAGGTGCCATTGAATACAAAAGGGGCTATAGATTTATTACCTACCAAACCTGCTATAATATTCGTCCTTTGGTAATACTTCCCACTCTTCTTTGCTTGTAGTGTTTGACCTTTCTTTCCCCAACCTCTATCTTGGGTAATGTTCATCTCTATTCCGCTCTCATCTATATACACAAGCGCATCTGTAGCTAGATCTTTGATATCTTCTAAATACTTACATCGCTTTTCAGCATTAGCTTCCACATAGGTAAAGGCTTTTTTTTATAACTAAATCCCAATTGTCTTAGCCAATATCTTGCCCCACTAGCGCTTATCCCAAATTTCTTACCAATATCTTCCGTTTTGCTATTAGGATTTTCTTCTACATACTTGATAAAATCATCCATTTCTATACTAGGCTTTGCTCCTTTATACTTCCTTGCTTGATAATGACCTTCTTTCTTATACCTTACATGCCATGTATTTACTGTTGTAGGGCTCAATTGAAAAACTCTAGATGCTGACCTTTGACTATTTCCTGCTTCTAGATATTTTATTACTTTTTCTCTTAAATCTATACTGTATGGGCTAGTTGACATTTTTCATTTTATATTATCACAATCACTAACATAACTCAACTGCCTTTACTATAGTAGATTCTGGCATACATAAAGTCCTTTATTTACTTATGAATAGGCTTTATATAATATTTATTAAAAAGTACAAGATAAATTTTGGTCAATCAGCTTGTTTTTTCCCTACAACTACTTCCTGGTTAATTGATTCTTGCAACTTTGGTGATTTTATGTCATTAATTATGTTACTATAAAATTATCGGATTAGTTTATGTTTAAAAGAATTATTATTACATTTTTGGGATTATCCTTACTTTCAGGTTGTACTGATGGTTTTAGAGGGTATTTCAAAAGATCTGCTAATAATAAAATTATAGATAGAAAAGGCTTTGCTGGTGGTAAACGTCCGCCGCTTTATAATAAAAAATATATAGCGACGGCAAAGAGAAACGTTATGGAAGAAAATTTTGATGATGAGGAGGGCGATTTGCTTAGTGAGTATGATACCGAAACAATCAATCCAACTTTAAGAAATCGTCAAATGTATCTTAAGATGGTAAAACAAGATGCGGAACGTAATGAAAAACGCAAGCAAAATCAAGAAAAAGAATATCCTTCATTGAATTCGGCAAATGATAAGCTGAAGAGACAAAATAGTGATAAAAACAATAAGGCAAACAGTGATTTGCACAAAGAGCTAGAGCAGATTAAAGCTATGTTACGTGAAACTAAAAAAGATTTAGAAAAATATAAATGCCCTGCACGACAAACTACTAACCAACAAACTGTTGATAAAGTTTTACCAAATAAAGCTAAAACAGGTAGTAGTAAAAAAATTAAGGAAGTCGAAGCCAGCAAGAATAATAAAACTAACAAGCCACTTGGCAAGTCAGAGATGCAGAAAAAATTTCTCAGTGAAGATGATGATATAAAGGCAACTGGTACTAATTAATTCGTCTTTATGCATAAGCCTCGTGGCAATTTAAAAATTGCAGAAAAAATGGATTGCTTCGTCGGCTATGCCTCCTTGCAATTACACTGTAGGTAAATTTAAAACACGTCATTGCGAGACCACGCAAGTAGGTCGTGGCAATCCATATTCTTATAGATTGCCGCGTTACTAGTAAAGTAGTTCCCCGCAATGACGGCGGGTTAGCTATAACTTTGTCTAGTTAAAACTCTATGTAAGAAAATAGAGCAAAATATGGTGAATATAACAACTATGCCTAAATTAAAGAAGGCTATATATAAAAAACCTTCTTTATATATAGATAGTGACTCCATAAAATCTACTTCTCCTCCAATAGAAGGTACCGACATAAATTTTGCTATTACAGTGCCTAGTAAATTTGAAAATGCTAGTGATAGCATTAATATACCCATTATAAATCCACGTAAGTGTTTTGGAGCAAGTAAAGTCGTTTGAGACTGTACTAATGGTGCTATGCAAAGCTCTCCTAAACTCATAAAAGAAATAGCAATTACTAAATATAAATATCCTACTTTACCATTACTATCAGCATTTACGCAACCGATATAAAGAATAAAGAAACACACAACTAAGGTCAAAAGACCTAAAATTAACATTAAAGTTGCATATTTCTTATTAAACTTCATGTAAGTGCCTAATAAAGAACCAAATATTATTATAGAGAAAGGATTTATTGCTTGTGATACTGAGGCAGGAACTATTGTACCAAATACTTCCTTGACCACATTTCTTTCGGTAAATAGGTTAATAAGAGACCCAAGTTGCATTTCCAACGCAAAAAAGCACATTAATAAAAAGATCATCATCGATAAGGCAATTAGATTTTGTCTTTGAATTGTTGGAGACTTAAATATAATATAGCCAAATATCCCAAATACCCCTAAACCTATAATGCTAAGCATGTTAGCAAAAAATTCAGCAAATATTAACATTTCAGACACAAGAAATGTTAGAAATATAGTGCTTACTATTATTATAGTAAAAGGATTCAACCTCAAGAAAAATCTTTTTTTCATGAGATGTGGGTAAGGTGATAGACCATTATTACCTAGTAAATTCTGAAATTTAACAAATATAATAAGTCCAATTAACATACCTAGACCAGCTAAACCAAATCCGTAGTCCCAACCAATAGTACTTGCCACATAACCACAGGAAATAGAAGCTAAGAATGATCCTAAATTTACCCCAACATAGAATAAGGTAAAACCTCTTTCTCTATCTGGATCATTTTCTTTATAACAGCAACTTAGCAAATTTGTAATATTACCTTTAAATAAACCTGTTCCTAATGCTAATAGTGATAAGCCTAAATATACAAAATTTGTTTCTGATCCTACTAAGGTCATACAAATATGACCAATTGTTATAATTATACCGCCAATTAGTACCATATTACGAAATCCCATTAATTTATCAGCTAAAAAGCCTCCGAGTACCGGACCGGCATAGCCAATAGCGGCAAATAAAGAATAGGTGGCATAAGCATTAGCATCACTAAATCCTAAATGTGATGTAAGAAATAGCACCAGCAAAGCTCTCATTCCATAATAGCTAAAACGCTCCCACATTTCAACGAAAAATAGAAGTTTTAGGTGTTTAGGAAATATTTTAGTTTCTTTAATATTATCAATATCTAGATTATCTATATCTAGTAAATCAACACAATTACTCATCGTGAACCTCAATGTATTTTTATATCAAACCAATTGTTAATGATTTAATCTGATATATTAAGTTTAAAAAAGTCACTCTTAGCAGAACAGTTAAGATTTATTATTTTTAAATGAGGATTACAATCTTCCCCAAGTGTCTATTAGCGGAGACCACGCGTAGGCAATACCTTGGCGTCATTGCGAGCGAACATACGTGAGCATGGCAATCCATGAAGCTTGTTATATGGATTGCTTCGTCGCTACTAAGTAGCTCCTCGCAATGACGTTGGATGGTTAAACTTCCGCAATGACGAGAGGGTAAAACAATTAAAAAAAACAAACAAATGCTTGCTAAAAGCAAATAGTAATAAAAATTTTAAAAAGTAGAAAAATATGGATTAATGGCTAAGACACCAAAACATGGTGGTATGATAAAATGAGGATGTCGGATAAGAAAAATTTAAATTTTTGGAAATTGCCGGTAATTGTCGTTCTAACGATAATCTTAAGTCTTTTAACATAATAACTCCTTTATAATTTTGAGTGTTAACAACATAATAATTATACTGAGTCTTAAATTGTAGCATAAATTCATAAGATAGTCTAGAATTAATTATAGTTTTGTGGTATCATGGTAGCCTGAAAAAGTCGTGCTGTAAAACGATGTATAGGGAAGAGCAATGAACCTTATCAACGAGTCAGTAAATCTTAACTAATTAACTAATTAAACATAAGGGATATTATGACAATACATATTTTTAGATATTCTCAACTAATTGATACAGATAGGATGCGTACAATAAAGGCATTTGCTACAGCAACTGGATTATCAGAAGGAGATATAGCGGGTATAGCATCAAAAGAAGAAGAAAAAGGAGGATTAATTTCACAATACAAATCTGGTGGTATTGATACTATTGAATTTCGTACTAAATTAAATGAACTTATAAAAAATAAGGGTGGTATCCAATTAGCAGATAATGCTTTTGATGATTGTTGGAATGCTATGTGTACGGTAAATTCAGAAAAATTGAGTAAGTTGTATCAGTTTCAGTTAGAGCATGAGGGCTATAAGATACATATTATAGGGGATACTAATGAGTTACAGCATAAGTATATTAGTGAACGAATTGCATTACTAGAAAAGACACCAAAAATAACCTATACACTTTCTTTTGAAGAACATACTTTAGATAGGGAAGAGTTAAGAGAAGTAGCTAAAAGCATTTATCAAGATTTAGATATTGTATGGCATCATAAAGAGACAGGAGATAGTCTAGAATTATTAGCTAAGCATTATAATTCTTCTGAGGAGTCTTCTCTAGTTGAACAAGAAGTAGTTGAAGATAACACTAACGAAAGTAGTAATAGTCATAGTCTCGTAGAAGATACTATAGATGTTATGGGCGGATTAGAGCTGTCGTCAACAAACCCTGATTCTGTAGAATAGCTATTGTCGGGTATATTGAGAATGTTCTACTATGAGGATTTGAGTACCGGCTCGACGCACAAATTACCAGCAGAAGTAGAGTTTCCGAAGAGGTCTATTATTGCGAGAACCACGCAAGTAGGTCGCGGTAATCCACATTCATTCTAATAGATGCCAGGCTATTTTTTATGCTTAAGGTGAATTAATTAGTTATTTTTTTGCTAATATGCTTAGTGCTTCTTAGTAAATATGCTAGAATAATAAAATTAAATAACTTATTAAATTTGCATTTTTATGTTCCAAACATTAACTCAAAATCTGACTAAAATCTTTGATCGTATCAAAAGAAGCGGCACTTTATCGGAAGCTCAAATAAACGATACTATGCGTGATATTAGGATTGCCCTTCTTGAGGCAGATGTGGCACTACCGGTAGTTAAGGACTTTATTGCTGAAGTAAAGTTAAAAGCTATGGGGCAGGAGGTGATAAAATCAGTCTCTCCAGGGCAGATGATAGTAAAAATTATCCATAATGAGTTAATTAATATATTATCCTCTTCTCCAGAGGAGAGTGTATTACAACTTAAATCTGCCCCTCCGGTAAATATTTTAATGGTTGGGCTGCAAGGTAGTGGTAAGACTAGCGCTAGTGCCAAATTAGCACTTAGGCTAAAAAACCAAAATAAAAAGGTACTTTTAGTTTCTCTTGATACTTATCGTCCTGCTGCTCAGGAGCAATTAACTATCCTTGGTAAATCGATAGAGGTAGATAGTTTAACTATTATCCCCAACCATACTCCTGTCGATATTACTAAAAGAGCCTTGTACGAATCAAAATTAGCCGCCTATGATGTCGTTATTTATGATACGGCAGGTAGGTTGCAAATCGATGATCAAATGATGCAAGAAGCGGTAAATATAAAAAATTTAGTAGAGCCAAAGGAAATAATTCTGGTGGTTGATGCAATGACAGGGCAAGATTCAGTACTTATAGCTAGCAATTTTGACCAACAACTAGGAATTACCGGGGTGATTTTATCTCGTATTGATGGTGATGCTAAAGGTGGAGCGGCTTTGAGTATTAAGCATGTTACCAATAAGCCTATTAAGTTCCTAAGTACTGGTGAAAAATTGGCAGATTTAGAGTTATTTGATCCAGAACGTATCGCCTCGAGAATATTAGATATGGGAGATATTATTTCCTTTGTTGAAAAAGCAAGTAGCCTAATAGATCAGGAAGAGGCGGAAAAAGCAGCTGCTAGACTAAAAAAAGGTAAATTTGACTTGGAAGATTACCTAACGCAAATGAGGAGTATAAAAAAATTAGGTGGATTTGCTAGTATGATAAATATGTTACCTGGCATTAATAAAATTATCGATAAAGTTGATCAATCGAAATTAAGCGGTAAATTAATAGACCACCAAGAAGCAATAATTTTGTCAATGACCAAAAAAGAACGAAAAAAACCAGATTTGCTAAATGCTTCACGTCGAAAGCGTATTGCTGAAGGCTCGGGAACATCAGTTCAGAAAGTCAATAATCTATTGAAACAATTTAAGCAAATAAGTGGTTTTATGAAAAAGGCAAGCAATATGAATCCCAAAAGCCTAATGCGTAGCGGTCTAGGCAATTTATTCAAACCATAACTTTCCGTTTTAAAGATAACTATCAAAAGTCATATTTGAATAAATAGAATCTATAGCTTAGCAAATTGATATTTTAATAAAACAGAATAGTGTACTAACTGCTAAAAAAATGTCTTAAATTCGTATTAGTAGATAAAACTAGAATTAAACAGAAAGAGTAATGTAACTTTCCTGAAACCGTTTATTAGGAGCAAAAATGGATAAATATTTAACATTAATAATATTATTGATAATGCCGCATAATTCATTTGCTCAACAACAAATATCTAATTTTGTTACACCAGTTACTTATTTTGTCAAACAACTAAATCTACTCAAGAATAACTTAACTAAATACAGACAAATAAGCATAGTAGGCACTAGTGGCATGGTGAAAACACAGCTTGCTAGAATGTATTGTTATGAGAATCAAAATAATTATAAACTTATTTGGTTTATTGATTGTAATTTAGATATTAATCAAGAGTTGCTAAAGCTATTAATAGCACCGCTAAATCTAATCTAATATCAGAAGATATGAGATTGGTACGAAAAGAACTAATGAGCTATTTATCGAATCAAGATAAATGGTTGCTGATATTCGATAATCTGAAGATAAGTGAAAATAAAAAAGTTCAAGAGTTCGTTGATTGGGAACATAATGGGCGCGTTATATTCTGCTCCCAAGATAGCGAAATATTACCTAATATAGTCAAAATGACTGCCTTTGAAAAAAGTAATGCGATTACTCTGGCTAATAATATTATAGAAAATAATGACGCTAAATTAGCAGAATTCTTGAGCGAAAAGTTTGCTGGTTATCCTATCCTGATAGTACAAGGTGCACAATTATTAAATAATGTAAAAGATTTAGATAGAAAAGAATATAAGGATAAAATCCAGCAATCAACAGATAAAATTCAATTAAACATTACATTAGTTATCAATGAGTTAAAGCCAAGTGCTAAGAAACTTTTAAATAAAATAGCCTTAATAAATAATCAAGGTTTCTCGAAAGAACTTTTAAAAATTATTACGGATAATCAAAATACTCTTGATGATGATCTCTATCAATTATCTAAATTTGCTTTAATATCTAACATTGACTCGCATGACACTAACCCTGTCTTTGAAATGCATGATGTTATTGTTCAGAAAATAATAGAAATGAATGGAGTAAAAATTAATAAACCTTACTTAGAGGATATTGTTGTTAAATTAATTGATGCTACCCCAAAAAGTGGAATAAAAGGTCGTATTTTTAGAACTGCTAAGACTATGTCTGAAAATCTTGAAATAATTTTAAAAAACTCGGAAAAATATAAAGTTAATATATATAAGATTCTGGGATTAAAGTTATATGTAATACTACAATATCTTAATTCTTGGGATAACTATAATGCAAAGAAATTAGTTGATTGGTTTAATAAAAATGATCAAGAAGGGCAATTTAAATTATGGTTAATGAATAATGATGAAAAACATATATATGCAAGATATATAAAGTTTATAGGAAGGTATTATAAGAACTGTTCTAACAATCAAGTGGCAATTGAATATTACATTAGAGCAAAAGAAGCTTTTGACAAAGTAAAAGATTACGAAACTTTTAAGTGTAACGTATTTTATGCGTTGGCAACATCTAATATTGCATTAGGTCAAATTCAAGAAGCAAAAAAAAATATACAAATTATGAAGCAAATGTTTACTAGTAACTTGGTAGATAACAGTGATATAGGGTTTCTATATTGTGTTAAATCACAGTTATTTTTTATACAAGGAAAATATCCTAAGGCATTGGATCAAATTAATCAAGACATAGCAGAAAGTATAAAACAGGGATTAAAACCGGATGATTTTTTTCTTACAAGTCGTTATATGCTTAAAGCAGAAATATTAAATTATCTTAAAAAATACCAAGAAGCACATGCTGTAGTCAAGCAATTATATGATATGCATAAATCCTCTAAAAAAGAAGAGCATGAAATATTTGGTCGCATTTTTGCCCAAATGGCAAGAAGTGAGTTAGGGCTTGGTAAGTTAGACCATGCCTTAGAGTATGTTAATAGGGCTATCACCATATTTTTAGCCGATGAGCATAGGAATCCTAAAGGTGCAGATTATTCCGAAGATATAAACTTAGCAGCAAGTTATGTAGTACAAGGTGATGTTTTGTTTGCTCAAGATAACATAAAAGAAGCAATAAAATCCTATAATAAAGCTTATACCATATATTATTATTTATATAGAGATAATCGTAAAAATGTGGCACAAGTTAGTGAGTTGTATAGTCAAGGAGCTAAAGCTGCCTGTAAAGCAAGAGACTTACATAGTTATAAGTTTTTTGGTAAACAGCAAGTAAAAGAGTTTGGAGTAAATCACACTAATACTGTATCTATGTTCGAGTATTGCAAACAACATAATATGAATTTATGGGAAAAAAAAATAGATTAGGCTTTTATATCAGATTTTCAAGATATAAGAATCTAGGTTCTGTGAAAATATTATGTTTTTTTGAGCATTTCCTTATATAAATTTAAGGTTTTACTGAGCATTAAGTCAAGGGAGGAATTATCGATTACTGCTTTTCTTGCTGCTTGTTGTATTTTTTTACCTTCATTGGTTTTGAGTATAGATAAGCAATGTTCAATTTTTTCTGCCAAATCGATAGGATCGTTTGGTTTAACATGAAATCCAGTTTTTGTATCTGATATTGTTTCAATAGCTTCACCAATATTTGTAGCAATTACTAGCTTTTCCATTGATTGTCCTTCAGTTATAGTACGACCAAATGCTTCTGGCTCAATTGAAGTAGATAATACTATATCTGAAACACCATAAAGACTGAGCATATCAATTTCATTACCAAAAATTTGAATTTTACTTTGTAGTTTCAATACGTTTATAAGAGATTTTACTCGATCTGTAAAATTTGGGTGTTTAGATAAATCCCCAACCATGAGACAGTAAAAATCTAGATGTTTTAATTTGCCAAGTGCTTCAACAAGACTAATGTGTCCCTTCCAACTAGAAAATCTTGATGGTAACAATATTATAGGAGTGCTGTCAGATATACCATATTTCTTTTTATATTTTATTAATTTTTCTTCTGTGACATTTTTGGGATCAAAATAACGATAATCTACTCCTCGACGTATTACAGTAATTTGATTTTCTAGAATTTTATAATTAGTTAATATATGCTGCTTTACAAAATTAGACACAGCTATGACTTTCTCGCCTTTAATCATCACACTATTATAGAAATGTTTGAACAAATTCGAGATGTTGTAAATGCCATGAAACGTTGTTAAAAATTTAGTATTAGTAGCCTTTGCTGCCATATAACAGCTCCAAGCTGGAGCTCTTGATCTTGCATGTACTATATCTACGCCATATTCCTTAATTATTTCTGATAAAATCCTTGCATTTTTCCATATTGAAAAGGGATTCTTAGTAGCACTATTCATAGAAATATGTGGTATATCTGCAACTGCTAACTCTTCAACTAACGAACCACCAGATGAGACTACAATAACATTATAATCAGCTTTTTTTAACATTTTTGCCACTTCAACTGTCCCTCTCTCTACTCCACCAGAGAATAAAGCTGGAACTACTTGCAAAATGGTTGGTTTATGGTATCGTTTGGGTGAATCTGATGAAATCATTAATTAAATAATTTAAATGGAAAAAATATATAATACAGAAAAGAAAAAATTTATCACTTATAATCATTATAAAAGCAACAAAAAAAATATGCCTCACGTAATGTTCTTACATGGCTTGATGTCAAATATGAATGGTACAAAGGCTGTATTTCTTGAAAATTACTGTAAAAAACATGATTATAATTTTATCACATTTGATAATTTTGGTCATGGAAAGTCGTCAGGTAATTTTCTAGATGAAACTATTGGCTCTTGGCTTACGGGGGTTGAGCTGGTGTTAAATAAACTTATCATACAACCAACTATTATAATAGGTTCCAGCATGGGTGCCTGGCTTGCCATTCTTGCTGCTATAAAGTTTCCTAGTAAAATTTGTGGTCTTATTGCTCTTGCTCCAGCACTAGATTTTACAGAAACTATTTGGAATAATTTAACTGAAATTCAAAAAATACAAATGCAACAACAAAAATGGCTTGAGTTTAATGGGCGTGATTGTAATGGTAAATACCCAATAAGTTATCAATTAATATTTGAAGCTAAAAATCACTTGTTACTAAACTCAAATAGTATTAATCTTAAGAAACTTGTTCATTTAATTCATGGGATACTAGATACTGATGTGCCTTATACCATCTCAAGTAAGTTGGTAGAAAAAATTACTAGTGATATAGTAGTAATGAAATTAATAAAAGATGGGCATCACAATCTCTCAAGAGAATCAGATTTGGCTATAATTGCTAATTCTTTGGAAGAAATAATAAAATATAAAAACTAATGAATAACCATAAATTTACTAAAACAACTAAAATTTCTGATTTTTTAAAAATTTCAGAAATGATAGATAAGCTAGATCAAGATAGTTTGGTACTTTTTGATGTGGATGACGTACTGATCATGGCTCAAGATGAATATCGCTTAACTCATCCTTATAGACTTGAATGGTGTGTTGAAAGCAAAAAACGCTTTACTAGAAAAGAAAGGCAACTTTTTTTTAGTATTATTCTAAAAAATCGTACTATTCGCTTAGTGAACCCCAATATAAATGATATATTGAGTAAATTATGGGAGAGGCAAATTCCAACTGTTGCTTTAACCAAGCTATATACAGGTAGATTCGGGGTTATTGAAGATTTTACCAATTGGCGTTTAAAAGAGCTTAAAGGAATAAATATAGATTTTATGAAATCTACTCCAATAAAAGAGGAAATATTAATTGATGAATTACATAGTGAGAATGGTATGCCGATGATGGAAGAAGGGGTGATTCTTACTGCCGATATTGATAAAGGGATAGTATTAGAGAATATTTTACACAAGAAAAGTTACTACCCTAAAACCATAATATTCGTTGATGATGTTTTAGAAAATATTGAGTCAGTGGAAAAAATATGTGCTAAATTACAGATTAACTATCATGGTTTTGAATTTAATGGAGCTTCACTAGTGCCGGAGCCAGAGCTTGATAAAAAAAGTGAAAAAATTCGTTTTGAGATTTTAGAGAAAGAACATCGTTGGCTAACAGATTTAAAACTTTAATATGGTATTTGAAATGTTGAATAAATTAATTGTTTTTGTAAGTATATGCATTATTTCTTGCTGTGCTATCGCTGAAAAACAAGAGGGCATTACGGTAAAAGCCAGTAAAGTACAAATGGCTGATTTGCATAATGTTTTCAGCGTTGTCGGACAATGTAAAAATGATACGAGTCGGGATTATTATGCAAATGTTTCTGGTACGGTTGATGTAGTATCTACTTCTCAAGGGGGCAAGGTTGACAAAGGGGATGTCCTGCTTATTATTGACCAAGATTTGGCTATGTCAATTAAGTCACAAGCAGAAATCTCTTTAAAAACTGCGATGACTGCTTATGAACGTGATAAGGCATTATTTGCCAAAAAATATATTAGTAGTGATGTACTAGAAAAATCAAATAGTGATTTAGAAACAGCTAAGCTTGCTTTTTCCAAAGCAATGAATAGTTACAACGATATGGTTATCGTAGCACCATTTGATGGAAATATTGGTATAATAAAGCTAAAAAAAGGGGATAAGGTAGAACAAAAAAATTATCTTTTTAGCATTATTGCTCAAAATTCTACCACTAAAAATATTCTAATGGAGTTACCTGAGGGGCTTTATAATCAGGTGTCAGTATCTACTGATTTAGTGATAACCGATAATAATGGTGATAAGATTAATGGAAAAATTGCTGAAATCTCACAATATGTTTCAGATAATGGTACTATAAGTGCTAAAGTTATTGTTGATTCTAATAGTAATATGATACATAGAAGCTATGTACCTATAGATTTAATTCTTAACAAACATCAGAATTTAGCAGTAGCTAGTCAATCAGTGCAGAGTAATAGTAAAGGTCAGTATTTTGTATATAAACTTAATGATAACAAAGTGCAGCAACTTTATGTTAAGCTAGGTACTAGTCTAAATGGTCTAACAGAGATTATTTCAGACGAAATCAAAGAGGGAGATATGGTAGTAGTGGAAGGAATTACTAAGATTAATGACGGTAGCATAGTGAAATTATTATAGCTACAGCTACCCAAACAAGGTTTTAGCCATGTGAACTGACGTCACGTGAGGACTGCGTAAGCTTCAGCCGTCATTGCGAGGAAGGTCGTAGGTCTACGAAGCAATCCAAGAATAATGGATTGCCACACTCACATACGTTCGTTCGCAATGACGTGTATGCATCTTAAACGTCATTGCGAGACTACGTAGTAGTCGAAGCAATCCATTTCTATTCACTTTCCTGGATTGCTTCGTTGACCTACGGGCTTCCTCGCAATGACGGTTTGTATGGGTAAATACTAATCGGGTTAGTTATAGATTTAAAAAGGAGAAAATATGGAATATATATTATTAGTTTGTAGTATCGTGGCGATCCTTATTATTATACAGATGGTTAAGGTTGTACCACAACAACAAGCATGGATTGTTGAAAAATTTGGGAAATTTGATAGCATCTTGCAGCCTGGCTTGAGTATTTTGATACCAGTGATTCAGAAAGTAGCCTACAAACATACTTTAAAGGAAGAAGCGATTGATGTGACTGCTCAAACAGCCATTTCCAATGATAATGTTACGTTACTAATAGATGGTGTGTTATATGTAAAAATTGTCGATCCAGTTGCTGCATCTTATGGGGTTAATAGTCCATATTATGCTATCACCCAGCTTGCACAAACCACCATGCGTTCAGAAATAGGTAAGTTACCATTAGACAGAACTTTTGAAGAACGAGAAACCTTGAATATCGCTATTGTTTCTGCTATTAACCAAGCGGCAGTCAATTGGGGGATACAATGTATGCGTTATGAAATTAAAGACATTCAGCCACCACAAACAATACTTAAAGCGATGGAGTTACAAGTTGCAGCAGAACGTCAAAAACGAGCTCAAATTTTAGACTCAGAAGGCAATAGACAAGCAAAAATAAACCATGCGGAAGGCGAGAAGGCTCAAGTTGTATTAAATTCTGAAGCTTCCTATATTGATCAAGTAAATAGGGCTAAGGGTGAAGCTGAAGCAATAGGATTAGTAGCCATGGCTACTGCTAAAAGTATTGAGCTTATAGCAGCCTCTATTCAGAAATCTGGAGGAAACGATGCAGTATCTTTAAAAATTGCTGAACAATATATATCTGCTTTTGGTGAGTTAGCCAAGGATAGTAATACCGTAATTCTACCGGCAAATCTTTCTGAACCAGGAAGCTTTATAACTCAAGCTTTAAGTATTTTTGATCAGCTGAAATCAGTGAACGATAAAAAATTGCCTAAGGAATCATCTACAAAGAAAAAACTTAGTGCTAGTGAATAATCTGCTATACTCTAAATAATATGTGCAAATCTAATGATTCAAAATAAGTATATTGTTAGACTGGCATTCTTTGGGTTATTTATAAATATCATTGTCAACATGATTTACTATCGTTACTTCATTATTGAAGAAATGATTTTAAAGCAAGTTGGAGAAGCAAATATTAAAATAGCTGATGTTTATACAAAAAATGTTTGGAATAGGAATAAAATTGTTGTAAATAAGTTACATGAATTTGGTTATATAAATTTATTGCGAGATGCGGATTTCATTAGGTTCGCAACTACTTCAGTTGATATTTTTGTTAATCTCAATGCCTATATTTCTTTATATGATCTACAAGGTCATAAAATTATAACCAGCTCTCCAATTCAAGTAACAAGTCAAGAAAACTCTCCTGAAGATAATCTGTATCAAAAAATTCTTAGCAGAATTGATAAATATTTTCTAAAAGAACTGGTTGTAGAACAAGCCTTTAACAAAGCCTTTAAAGGGGTAACAACTCATGCATTAATTCCTAAAGCCATATTCCATATGTCAGGGAAAGTAGAGAAGGCATCTTGTATAACAAGTTACATTCCAATAATAAACAGCGACCTATCTGACTATCCTGTTGATGGTGTGTTAGAGATTAATACCAATATTACTAGTTTATGGTCAAGTGTTATAGAGCTGGAAGAAAAAGTATTACTGACCTTTTTTATTATTTTGGTAATATTCTTAGTTATAGTTACGAGTAATACAAATTATGCACAGAAAATTATAGACCAACAATTTGATGCTAATAAAGCATTAGAGGAAGCGGTAATTAAGGTTAGAAATGAAAGTTCTGCTCATACTAAATTTTTTGCCAATGTTAGCCATGAGCTGCGTACTCCTCTGAATGCTATTATAGGTTTTTCAGAAATTATGATGTCCACGCCTTACAATAAAGAGCATGGTAATTATATAAAAGATATTAATGACGCAGGCAAGCATTTGCTCAGTATAATAACTGATATATTAGACTTATCAAAAGCATCGGCTGACAAGCTATTAGTTGATTTTGTCGAGTTAGACCTAAATAAATTAATTACTTCTACTGTAAGGATAATGAACCCAAGAGCTGATCAGGCATCAGTGCAATTAATTGAAAAATTACCAAAAGATCATATTGTTATAAAAGCAGATCCCAAAAGACTTAAACAAGTATTTTTTAACCTTTTATCTAATTCTATAAAGTTCACCAAAGCATCAGGTACTATAACAATTTATGCTGAGAAAGATGACTCTAAAGGGCTAGTTTATATACAGGTTATAGATACTGGTATAGGAATTGATGAGAGAGATATTCCCAAAGTACTGTCAACCTTTGGGCAGATTGATAGTACTGTTGGCAGAAAATACCAAGGAACCGGTCTTGGTTTACCACTTACTCGCAAGTTGGTTGAATTAATGAAAGGTAAATTTGATTTACAAAGTAAAATAGGCATAGGCACTACTGTAACATTAACTTTTTCTTCTGATTAGTATTATAAATGGAGTAATAGAATGAATCTCCTTATTGTTGTTTAGGATTCATTTCCTATAGAAGATTAGTATCTGCTCTTCATTTTGTATATAGGGTAGATACATTCCATTAGTCCATTATACCCCTACCTGCTTATCTTTGTTAATCCAGAATTCGGGTTGTGTGGGTCTGTTTTTTTCATCTGACTCTTCGTTTGTCCAGCTACGTCTGTGCTAATATGCTTCGATATACTCTCTTTTATTGCTTCTACGTTTGGAGGAGTATTTTTATCATCTTGCACACTTCTTGACATATGATGTGCTATATCTTTACCTATTTTTTTTGCATGATCCGTATGGTTTAGCTTACTTTCCATTGCCAACTTAGCTACTGTTATATCTGCTCTATTGTTCACTGATACACCTTTGAAAGATAATTTACTTATATCACCGGTGAGTTGTACATTATCTAAAGTAATAGGATCTTTTTTATGGTTTTTATTATATTGCTTAATTGCTGGTAAAAGAGTTTCTAAGGATTTTGCATCAATAGTAGCTCCAGTAAAACTTATTTTCTCTTTGAAATCTGTCCCCTTAAATGAACAATTACTAATTTCACTATTTTGAAAAGAATTGTCCATAAACGTCGCATCATTGAAATTAAAACCATTAATTTTGACATTCTCAAGAGGCATGTTCGTTTCATTATTAAAGATAAGACCGCTAAAATCCCTGCTAATTAAAGAATATTCCAATGTTTTTGACTTATTAGCAACATGCGTGTTATCGGTTTGTTGTTGTAGTAACTCTCCTAAATCTGCTTTCTGCCCATTGATGGTAGGAATGCGCTTACGCACTTTATCTATAATTTCACCTGCATATTCATGCCACCTTTGTCTACGTTTCTTGTAAGAGGTAAAGCTTGTTTGTACCTTATATCTAACTCCTTCAACTAATAATTTTGTTACCATTCCTCTTGCTACTGGATCAGATGATAATAACTTAAATGTACCAGTAATTACGGATAGATAATTACCCTTATTATACTGCATCGCTATCTCTGTTAATGCAGGCACTTTTTCGCTAATTTTTTCAATAATTTCTTGACCTTTGATTTTCAAATTTCTCCCTATGAAAGTGCTATTCAGGAATTCATCTACTATAGGTCCCAGGATCGCAGAATTTTCGTTAAGGAGTTTTGGAATATCTTTTATGATAACGTCTTTTACTGCTGAATTTCTTTCTATAAATTGTACAACAGAATCTGCCAGTTCTCTACCTTTAGAGTCTTTTTCTTGCTCGGATGTATTGAGAAGCTCCTGAAGTTTGTTCGCAATAACAATAACTCCATCTTTATCCTTTAAAGATGCATTAGCAAATTTGGTAATTATAGGTAGGAGATGTGGGGTGATATTGATAGCAGTATCGACCATTCTGAAAGCTAGCTCAGAGGAAACTCCTGCACTATCTAATTGCCTCTTAAGTTCTTCCTGCTTAATCATATTTTCTGTCAAGGCCAAAAGACTATCCTTATTTGTTTGCAGATATTCTGGCACAGAGTGTTCTAATATAGGAGAAAGGCTCTGGACTATTTCTCCAACATCATCGATTATTTTAGTTAAAACCTTCTCTTTTGCATTAGCGTCTATATCGGCTCTTTGGTATTCTTGCCAATTATCATTAATTTTCATAAGCGTTGGCACCCTACTTAGACCAGTATCAACTACTTTAATTGCTAATGATGTTGTAGCATTTATTAACTCTGCTGATAAATCATATTTCTTAAAATCCTGGTTATTACTAACTATATTATTTGCTATTACTGCTAGTGCCGCTTCATTATCCTTAATGATTTGAGGTAGATTTACAGCAATATTTTGTTGTAAATCTTCGTTTTTAAGTAATGTGATAACATGCTTGTTTAATCGCTCTGTCGCTTGGTCTTTCTGTTCTACATCCTCGGTTTTAGCTAAGGTTTGCATATCACTATATATCTCTTTTATATCCTCCACATTTAAAACAGTCATAGTATTTTTTAGTAAATCAATAGATATAGGTATAATTGACTCATAAAATTTGTGATCCACTCCGTTAAGCATTGGTACAATTGGAGATACTATTATTTTGTGTACATCTTCTTCTTGGAAAGTCTTATTACATTCTTTCGCTAAAGTGCGGGCATTATTATCTAGCATTTCTAGCAATTTTGGTATAGTTGTAGAAGCAATTTTTGCAATTTCCCCTTTATGTTTTGTCAGAGTTGCCGGTAATTGATCGTGTAGTAATTCTAGCATTTCATTTTGTAGCAGAATCTTTGGTAGTTGTTGTACTACGGCAAGTTTTTTAATGCCTCCTGCTTTATCTAAAGCTGTGACTTCCTGCAAACTGTTAGCTTCTCGTATTTTACTATCAGTATCATCTAATATAACAGATTTTAATGTTTCATATAAAGCACCCACCTTTTTAGGGTCTTGCAAAGCTATACCAGCAAATTCTGAAACTATAGGTACTACATCATGCAATAATTCTTTCCCTATACCAGAATCTTCTAGTCTTTTATCTAATGCCATATTTGATGAAATAATTACTTCTGCTGCGGCTTCTACATATTTTTTCTCCTCAATTAGAAATTTAGATAGTTTACCACTTTTTAATAATGAACTAATATCTATTGTATCTAATATTTTACTCTGATAGTCTTTTTTGATTTCAGGATCTTTAATAATTAACATATCTACAGATAGGTTAATTATTTTTAATAAATCTTCTGGTTTTTCTAACATCGAAATAGTAATGTCCTGGACAATGGGCAGTAACTTACTATTGATATAATCTTTATCAAGACCAGCTTCTTTTAAGTTGTTGAATAAAATTGCTCGATCATAATTTTTTTGTAGAGATTTTAGATAATTAACTTTCTCTTCTAATTTGGGCATTTTAGATACATCTTTCTTGTCTTTTAGAATCTGTAATTCTTTTTCCAACGTCGGCAGACTATCTATATCCTTTTTGTGATCATCAAATTCTTTTTTTATATTATTTATTTCTCCTAACTCTTTTAGCATTACAGTAATTAGCATTGGGGCAAGATGCTGAACTAAATAGTTAAGAATTACAGTATTGTCAGTAAGAAATTGAGAAGTGTCAGGATCTTTTAATAATCTTATGAAGAAAGGAGGATGAGATGGATCATATGGCGTTTCACCATTGAATATTTTCTGTATTTTGGCTAGTTCTTCTGCGTAAAATGATACCGAGGTAGCAATGGCAATACCCTGAGATATATGACTTGCTGCAAACCCAATACCTTTCATATCAGCTTGAAGCTTTTGACCTGCACTAATAGTGTCCTCCTGCTTTTTTGACGATAGTAAAGGAGTCAGGATTTTCTCCATACCATCTCTATCCTTTAAGATATCCTTAGCTATTCTAAAAGCTTTATCCTTTTCTTCTTGATATGAACTTTCCGTTTTCTCTTCAGCTTTCTTCTCTTCAATCATTAATTTCTCAATTTGTTTCTGTTCTTTTTTCTTATATCTATCAACCAACTTTTTATGATTACTTAATTCATTCTTAATTTTCTGTAACTCTTGGTTCCATGAGTCTAATTGCTTTTTAGCAGCTTTGTCTTTATGATTCTGATTTCCTTGGTTAATAAGTTCAGAATAATCTTGATTTTTTTTCAATAATTCTCCTAACCTACCATTTAATAGATTTTGATATTGTGCTATCTCTTTTCTTTTTTCTGCAATTTGATTTTCGTTTTCTAAGGTAGTTGTTTTTTGTTGTAATTTTAATATATCTTTCTCTTTCTTATAAATATCTTTTTGCAGTTCTCCCAAAGTAGAATCGTCCGGCTTTACTACCTTTTGAATTTTTGCTCGTAATTTGCTAAGCCGAGATTGCTCTTTATCCTTACCCATAACCTTTACCCTTCTTTCAAATTGTTTTTCTTATCAGCTAATATATTAACCTGAATTCGATATAACAAGCTATTCAAAAATCTGTTATATCTATAAATATAACAGATTTTTTTGCTCCACTAATAGCTGTTTTCATTATTTTTGCGGTATTGCTTATTTTTTTTAGAATATAACCCATCTAAATCTAAAAACTTTCACAGTTTTTTGAATAAATCCTCTCTTCAATCTCGTGACGAAAATGACGAATTAAACCTTGAATAGGCCAAGCAGAGGCATCTCCAAGACCGCAAATAGTATGCCCCTCGATCATTTTAGTCACGTCTAACAATTGATCTATTTCTTCTATTTTTGCCTGACCTCGTACTAATCTCATCATAACTCGCCACATCCACCCTGTACCTTCTCTGCATGGGCTACACTGACCACAAGATTCATGCATGTAGAATTTACTAAGCCTGGCAATAGCGTAAATAATATCCGTAGAATTATCCATAACAATAATTCCACCAGTCCCAAGAGCCGAGCCAGCTAATTTCACACTATCAAAATCCATTGCCAAATCTTCACATAGTGATTTTGGTAACAATGGTACTGACGAACCACCTGGAATAATAGCTTTCAGATTATCCCAACCACCACGTACACCTCCAGCATATTTTTCTATCAATTCCTTTAAAGGTATGCCCATAGATTCTTCAACATTACATGGTCTATTTACGTGACCAGAAATACAGAAAATTTTCGTGCCGGTACTGTTAGGCTTCCCGATTGAAGCAAACCAATCCCCCCCACGTCTAAGTATAGTAGGTACAACGGCAATTGACTCAACATTATTAATAGTTGTTGGACAACCATATAAGCCGAAATTAGCTGGAAATGGTGGCTTCAGTCTAGGAAATCCTTTATTCCCCTCTAAACTTTCGAGCAGAGCTGTTTCCTCACCGCAAATATATGCCCCAGCCCCTCTATGCAAATGAATGTCAAGTTTATACCCAGTACCACAAGCATTATCACCTATAAAACCAGCATCATAAGCTTCATCTATAGCCCGTTGCACATTGGATGCTTCGTTATAAAATTCACCACGAATATATATATAGCAAGTATGTGCGTTAATAGCAAAACTGGCAAGCAAACAGCCTTCAAGCAATTTGTGCGGCTCATGTCTTAGAATATCACGATCCTTGCATGTACCAGGCTCTGATTCATCAGCATTAACCACTAAATAGCTAGGTTTCGGGTGTTCTTTAGGCATAAACGACCATTTGAGACCAGTTGGAAATCCAGCACCGCTCCGTCCTCGCAAACCTGATTTTTTTATTTCATCAATTATCCATTCTCTACCTCTAATAATAAAATCTTTTGTATTATCCCAATCTCCACGTTGCTTGCTACTTATTATATCATATTTTTTCTGCCCACTAAGATTAGAAAAAATTTTATTGCTAGTTTGTAACATAATTTACTCTTAGAATATCTACAAATGAGAGTATAGATGAAGGTAAATAATTGTGAAGAATAAATTTAGGGGTTTTTATCAGGATGGTTTAAAACTCACCTTACGCATAAACCCCATGACAATTTAAAAATTCCGGAAAAGTACAAAACGCTATTAGCGAGACCACTACGTGCTCGAAGCAATCCACATTCATTAGATTGCTTCGTCGCTACTAAAGTAGCTTCTCGCAATGACGCCAAGCTATTTTCTATATGACTTTTAAATACCATGCGTAAGGTGAGTTTAAAAGTCATATCTAGTATATGGTATACTTAAAAATACTCAAAATCTAGGCAATTAAAATTTTATTCACAGAACCTAAAAATATTTGATAAAAATCAATATTTTTTTCCTAAACTACTTAGTGCTAGAGATTTTTAGTATATATTACCTATAATTATTGCAATTATGAGGTAATATGTGTACTAAAAGCTTATATCAAAATCAAGCGATTCAAAATTTAATCATAAAATCTGTTACAGATAATAGTGTAGTCATTTCAGGTTATGCTAGTGTTTATAATATTTCTGATCAGCATAATGACCTGATTGCTAAAGGGGCTTTTGCTTCAGCAGATCATTCGTGCATCAAATTTCTTTGGCAGCATGATTGGCAACAGCCAATAGGGGTGATTAAGTCTTTGGAGGAAGATGATTACGGCTTAAAAGTTGAAGCTATAATTAATAATAAAATCGACAAAGGTAAAGAAGCTATAGAGCTTGTTCGCCAAGGAGCCGTTGATGGTCTTTCCATTGGTTTTAATATAAAATTAGCAAATTACAATAACTTAAACCAAAGAATTATCACTGAAGCGGAATTAATTGAGGTGAGTATCGTAACTTTCCCGACCAATTACCATGCCAAAATTTCGCATATCACTAAACAAAGATACTTAAATGATTTGAATATAGTCAATTCAGGGGAATTGGGTAGCAGGAGCGATTTTTCATCAATTTATAATTTAGGCAATAAGCAACGGGCTAGTAATCAGCAGATTTGCGATAGCTTTTCTTTAAAACAAAAAAATGTAAAACATTCAATTTTAATGGAGAATAAAATGCATACAGAACTAATAACAAAACAAAATAACAATGAAGTAAAAATCAATGAGTTACAAGAAAAAGTTTATAATTTAGAAAATTTTCTATCTCGTCCAGAAATAGGGGGGATGCAAGATATTGAGCATAAAACTGCCTTTAATAATTATATTCGTAAAGGTAACCAAAGTGAATTAATCGAAAAATCTTTAAATAGCGGGTCTGAGGAAGGAGGGGTGTTATTAGTACCAGCTCTGTATAATAGTATCATCACTGAGATTAACGCTAGATCACCTATGCGGCAATTAGCATCAATCGAAACAATTTCTAGTAATGCCCTTGATATAGTAATTGAAGAGGGGAATTTTGCTAGTGGCTGGGTTGGTGATTTACAGGCAAGAGAAGAAACAGCTACTTCTAAACTAAAGCAACAGAGAATTTTTGTACATGAGCTTTATGCTCAGCCAAAAGCCAGCCAAACTTTGATAGATGACTCAGCCATTCGGATAGAGAATTGGTTGATAGAACGTTTAAGAGATAGTTTTGTTAAAGCAGAAAATGATGCGTTTATTAATGGTGACGGTAAGAAAAAGCCAAGGGGTATCTTATCAAGAGCTCGTGATAAAATAGAGCTATTTGAGATGGGGGGACAAGTTACTGCCGAAAAATTATTAGATTTCATTAATTTACTTGATGAAGAATATTTGGCAAATGCTAGTTTTTTGATGAACCGTACCACTTTATCAGAAGTTCAAAAACTTCAAGATAATAATGGTCGATTTATTTGGCAACAATCGCTCTCTGATTCTTTAAAGCAAACAATATTTGGTATATCGGTGCTGTGCTGTTCTGAGATGCCACCTATCAAGGAAGGTAATATGGCAATTGCTATAGGTGATTTTAAATCAGCCTATAAAATCATAGATCGTGGTGGTATTAGTATAATGAGAGATCCTTATACTGATAAGCCATTTGTCAAATTTTACGCAGTTAAAAGGGTAGGGGGTGACGTAGTGAATCATAGTGCTATTAAGCTGGCTATGTTTAGTTAACCTATGTGAAGTAGCTATATGCATAAAAAAAATACTTTTAGGATTATTGAATTAATACCTCAGACTATTTGGACTCTAGTAGAAGTCAAAAATTATATGAGGATAGAAGGAAATTATGATGATGATTTAATTAACAGCTTGATAGATGCTGCAATTATGGCTGCTGAGAATTTTACTAAACTTGCAATAATAACAAGGCGGGTAGAGTTTGTTTGTAATATTAAAAATCAACAAAATTTTCAGTTAAAATACCAGCCGATAAAGGAATTGGTGAAGATTACTCTAACAAATAACAGTCAATCTATTGAGCTGCGATCTGATCAATATCACCTAGATCACGATCGATCATTGTTATGTTTGAATAAAAAGTTAGAAAATTGTCAATTAATAGTTGAATATATTGTGGGTTATGATAAAATTAATATTCCAGCTTCAATAAAGCATGGCATATTAATGCATATAGCAGAAATGTATGACAGAGAAAGGCAAAATGCCACTTCTCTGTCGACAGAAATTAAGAATCTATATCTACCATATAGACAATTAAGAATATAAGGCTTTTGGAAAGGTAAAAATGAAGAAATCAATAGCACGTACTCTACAACATCAGGTGAAAATTCTAGAGAATTTTTCTACAAGTGAGATAGAGCAAGAAAAATGGCAAGAAAGATTTTCTACTTATGCTGAAATAAAACCTATTTCTGATAATCGATTTACCTCGATAGAACATTTGAATTTTGGTCATATTATGACCGAAGGGTTTTATGTGTTTAAAATGAGATTTATCACCGGTATTACCACCAAAATGCGTATATCATTTAGAGATAGGCAATTTGAAATTAAGCGGATTATTAACGTTGAAGAAAGAAGTAAATTCTTGAATATTATAGGGTTAGAAATATATGTCTGTTAATTTTATTCATGATTTTCACATGACCATATATAACTTATTATCTAGGGAGCCAGATATTAGGCTTAGTGTTGACCGGATTTACATATCGGTAGTCCAGGATGCAAAATATCCGTTCTTACTAGTAAATATTTTGAAAGTTGAAAATATTTCAAGATTAGGGCAGGATATTTACCAAGTGGAATTTGAGATAAGTGCTTTTGCTAGGGATAAAAATCAGGGGCTTTTAACTTTACTGGCGGAGAAAATTACTAATAAATTAACAGCTAATTCGTGTATTCTTCAAGATTACATTGTTGCTGGTATGAAAGCCTGTAATATAAATTTTCAGCGTAGTTCTGACCTTATTACTACTAAGCTTACTATAGATTACAAAGCCTTATTAAAGGAGAACAGAATTAGCAAAAAGTCTGCAGTAAAGGGGGGTAAAGATATTGATTAACAGTTTAATAGGAGTGATTATGAATTTTCATGATATACGTATGCCGGAATTTATTGAAACTTTTGCTGTTGGTAAACCGGAATTTGCTACTTCTTGTGCTATGACATTATCAGGTAGGGAAGTAAGAAATTTAGATAGAGAATATGCTAGACAAAGATATTTGATTAAAAATTGTCGTCTGAGTAGTTTTGAATTTGAGCAATTTAGCTCTTTCTTCAGAGCAAGAAGGGGGGGAGTTTTTCTTTTCGCTTCAGAGATAATGTTGATCATCAAGTATCAGGGCAATTCATTGCTGAAGGCGATGGAAAATTAACCCAATGTCAACTGATTAAATTATATGATGACCCAATTTTACCCTATGCTAGAACAATTAATAAACCGGTAGCTGGTAGTGAAGAATTCTATGTTAATGGTGTAAATTTGGATGTTCAGCTTGATTATAATACTGGAGTTCTAACCTTACCAAGACCATTAGATAAAGAGCAAATTTTGACAGGTAATTTTATTTTTGATGTAGCTGTATGATTTACTAATGATAGCTTTGAATATTCTTATTCTCCTGATGGGTCAATAGAATTATCGCAAATAGAATTATTGGAGGTTATATGACAGAATATATGGATAATTCCATAGCGGTACATAATTTTACTTATTGTTTCCATATCACGTTACAAGACGGTTTTGAGTTGTATCTTACTGAATCTGATAAATCTTTATCAATTGATGGTATAAGATTTATGCCAAATTCTGGAATAACTTTAAAGGAAGGAGTTTTTAATGATTCTGCACAGAATTACATTATCTTAGAAGGAATTTTTGAGAATAATGGAGTAGAGCAACATTACGATTTAACACAAGCTATGGTCAAAATATATGCTTGTTTTACTAATTCTTGTAGGCATTTTGTTACTTATCGCTGCAGTACTTATACTAAAAGGGATTTAGATTTTACTTTACGTTTAGAGCCAAATATAGAGCTATATAATCAGTCGTTACTGCAATCTTTTAGTAAGAAATGTCGTGCTAGTTTTGGAGATTTGAAATGCAAAATAGATAAAACAGTTTATAGTCAGATATATAATATTCAGGAAATATTTGGCAGAACTATAGTCATTTCAGATATTGATAAAGAAAGTGGTTATTTTAATTATGGGGATGCTATTTTAGCTAATGGTCAATTTTATAGTAAGATAATTAGTCATTCTGGAAATGTAATTATATTGGATCAATTAATTCCTGATAGTATGAAGTGTAATAAAACGGTTGATCTTACTATAGGTTGTGATAAAAACTTTATAACTTGTTGCAATAAATTCAACAATGCAGTAAATTTCAGAGGAGAGCCATTGATTCCTGATGATAATTTTATAAAAGTGATTTAGAATGTATGGCAACCTCTTAGGTCACGTAGTGGTCGTGGTAATCGATAATAAATATGAAAAATAAAATATGAAAACTAAATGAGTAAAGATTTTGTAAGACATTTCCTAACTGGCTTTTTTAGTATATTTAAAATATCTAAAACAACAATAAGAAAGAAGCCGGAGACAGATTTGTCTGAGTATTTTGTTAAAATAGAAAAATATATTAATTCAACATTTCAAGAAATAAAAAAAGAATATGAAAGAGAGTAAAAGCTTCTTTGCTAGTAATAATAGATTGAATAAAGGATATTCAAAAATTAACAATAATCCTAGAGAAAAAGATAATAGCTTCTATCGTAAGAAGTTTGAGCATGTTATGCCGCCTATAGATTTAATGGAAGAATATGAAAATCTTCATCCTGGAACCTTGGCAAAATTAATTGCTATGGCAGAGAAAGAACAAACGCATAGACAGCAAATGGATATTAAAAGTATTGAGGTTTATGAAAACATAACAAAAAAAGGGAGAGTTAGTGCGGTTATATTTATGATAATGGTCTGTATTACTACGCTAATTTTAGCAATGTTCGGGCATTTTATGATAGCTAGTATTTTTACTGTTTCAGTATTTTTAGTTATAGGAGCCGGATTATTCCTATCTTCTACTAAATTTACCAGGCAGAAAGATTATCATAGAAGATGACAATAGCTACCCTGAAAAATATTTAACCGGATAATGTTTGTCATTTTTGGATAAAATTTTGACACAAGGTTTAAAGTGGGCATAAATCCTAGAATTCAGGTTTAAAGCCTATTGTTATAGTCAATTCAGGGGAATTAGGTATAGTCAATTGATGGGAAGTTGGTGACGTCGTCACTCGTCGCTCGCCTATTACTTATAGGCGTCGCTCCATCGTTCCTAGCCCCAAATTCCCCTGAATTGACTATAGCAGGAATGATGAAGCGATGCCTATAAGTAATAGGCGAGTGACGACGCATAAGCGTCAGTTTAAGAAAACAATAATTGAGAAATCGTCATTGCGAGGAGACCGTAAGGTCGACGAAGCAATCCAGAAAAGTGATTAGAAATGGATTGCCACGCCACCTACGGTGCCTCGCTAATAGACGACTTTTCTACTTTATTTTCTTAAACTGACGTTTATGAGTGACGACGCATAGGTTCATTAGCGAGACCACGCAAGTAGGTCGTGGCAATCCATAAAAGTAATCAAAAATGGGTTGTTTTGTTGCCATAAGGCTTCTTCGCAATAACGATGACCTGTAAATGCCATGCGTAAGGTGGTAAAATTTAAATGTTGAGTAAAATTTATGAGTAAATTACAAAAAGAAATGCAGGAAAGGCAGGAAACTCCTTTTGAGTATTTGGTATTTAGTGGGGGAGGAGCCAAGGGGGCAATATATTCCGGCGTTTATTCAGCCTTGGCAGAATCTGGAGCAGTTGGAATGGTCAAGGCGGTTGCAGGTTCATCTGCTGGGGCGATAAGTGCGGCGATGGTTGCCTGTGGTATTCCACCTGAAGAATTTGAGAAAATTTCAAAAGAGACTAATCTTAAAGGTTTACTTGGTACGCAAGGATTTTCAGCTGGTCCGGTGCAGATTGGCAAGGATGGTACCCCATTATATGGTCTTTTAGATACTACAATCAGAAAAGGGGTATTAAATTTTTTGGAGGACAAGAATTTTGGAGAGCTTTGTCAGTCAGGTCGTGATAGGATTGTACAACAGCAAGAAAAGTTAGAGCGAAAAAAGCAAGAGCTTTTAAACTCGATTGAACAATTAAAACAACAAGATGGTGATAATAGTCAACAGATTAGTGATATAAATGAAAATATTCAAGGGTTGGATTTTCAAAAACAACAGTTAAATAAGCAATTTGACAAAATTCAAACTATCATAGACTCTAATGGTAAAGAGTTCAGTGAATTAATGGAAAAATGCCAAGTTGGTGGGAAAATCCTTTTTAAGGATTTAGCTCTTTTAAGACTTGTTGATTCAGAGCAATTTAAAGATTTATTAATTACTGCAGTAAGGCGAGATAATGGTACGTTGCAAATTTTTAGTGCGGAAAATAGCCCTGATGTTGAAATTGCTTTAGCTTGCCGTGCCTCTGCTTCAATTCCTATAGTTTTTCAACCGGTAACAATTGATGGGGTTGAATATGTTGATGGGGGATATAGGGACAATGTACCTATTGGATATTTTCCTGACAATGAGAACAAAGTGGATTCTGTCGAAGAGTTAGAGGGTTTTGAGAATGTTGCTCTAGCAAAAAAACAGGGTAGGGTACTGGCTCTTGCTTTTGGTAGTGGTATGGATGCTTCAACAAATGTGGCAATATATAGTGCCAAGCTTTTTGACAGTCCAGGTGCTATAATAAAATTTTTAATGGATGTAATATATAAAACTCTGGCTCAAGTTGGGGGACATTTTAAATATACGGAAACTGATAAAGCTGCTCTTACTAATTTACGTGAGAATGCATTAAACACGGTGACGCTAGATACTCAAGGTATATCCACTCTTGATTTTGATGATGCTCAGAAATATGCAGGTTACTTGCATATTAAAGGACGTTTTCAGACGTTGGAATATTTAGATAATTACGACCTAGGTGAAAATGTAGATAAAAACTTTGAACGGCAAAAATTCCTTCTAAGTGTCTATGAGGCTTATGATAATGAAAATTTGAATAAAACATTTTCTCAGAAATTGTTAGGTCATATAATTCCGTCAAAACCTAAAACTGAGAGAAGTTGGCAAGATCGTGATAATATGCGAAATCATGAAGAAAAAGCTGATACACTTTTATCTTTTTGTACGGCAGAACGTTGGGAAGGTAAAGATAATAAGAGTACCTTAAAAGAGTATGTAATACTTGCAGCAACTAACCGAAATAAAGAAGTCAGAAATGATACCAAGGCATTAGAATCGCTGATTAAGACTTTAAACTATCCAACAACATCAAGTAAAATTAAAGAAGATTTTATACAATTACTATCTATTGATAAAAAACAAGATAAAAGATTGGATACAGAAAAAAGTCCAGCAAAGAATATTGCGGAGTTTAAATTTACAAAAGAAGATTTTAGTGGCTTTTTAAGCAAAAACAAAAGTGAAGCTTTTCGTATTAGTAGTCAAGGGAAAGGAGTAGGAGCTGCTAAGGGTGGATGACGCTAAACATAGAATTACTTATTATAGGTGTTGTTCTATTGCTCCTGCTACTACCCAATTCTCCTTAATTGACTATAACAAATCTGTGGGGTATTTGTGAATAATCTTATTTGTAACCGTACCAACAATTCTTGGAGTACTAATGATTTAATTCACTCAGAACTTATTGCATCGAGAGATTTAATATATAATCCATGTCAGTTTATATGCTCTGAACCAGTAATAGAAAAGGAAAGTGCTGAATATGGAGCCTACATATTCAAACTAAATTCTATGAATGTTATATTTCGTGTTGCTAAGATTACTCCTACAAAGATTGGTCAATTTGTAACACTATGGAAGAGAATTGGGAATGGAGCAATTCAGCCATATGATACTGCAGATTCAATTGATCTTTTTATTGTGACAACACGTAAAGGAGATAATTTTGGTCAATTTATATTTCCACAATCTGTTTTGTATAAATATGATATAGTCTCGCACAATAACCAAGGTGGTAAGAGAGCGATAAGGGTATACCCACCTTGGGATATTGTTATAAACAAGCAGGCTAAAAAAACTCAAGCATGGCAATTAGAATATTTTTTAGAGATTCCAGGAAATATAGTAAAGGCAGTTGAGTTATGTTAGTGATTGTGATAATATAAAATGAAAAATGTCAACTAGCCCATACAGTATAGATTTAAGAGAAAAAGTAATAAAATATCTAGAAGCAGGAAATAGTCAAAGGTCAGCATCTAGAGTTTTTCAATTGAGCCCTACAACAGTAAATACATGGCATGTAAGGTATAAGAAAGAAGGTCATTATCAAGCAAGGAAGTATAAAGGAGCAAAGCCTAGTATAGAAATGGATGATTTTATCAAGTATGTAGAAGAAAATCCTAATAGCAAAACGGAAGATATTGGTAAGAAATTTGGGATAAGCGCTAGTGGGGCAAGATATTGGCTAAGACAATTGGGATTTAGTTATAAAAAAAAGCCTTTACCTATGTGGAAGCTAATGCTGAAAAGCGATGTAAGTATTTAGAAGATATCAAAGATCTAGCTACAGATGCGCTTGTGTATATAGATGAGAGCGGAATAGAGATGAACATTACCCAAGATAGAGGTTGGGGAAAGAAAGGTCAAACACTACAAGCAAAGAAGAGTGGGAAGTATTACCAAAGGACGAATATTATAGCAGGTTTGGTAGGTAATAAATCTATAGCCCCTTTTGTATTCAATGGCACCTGTAATACCGAACTATTTAATAATTGGGTAGAGCAATTTTTGATAAAAGAGCTTATAGCTGGTCAAGTTGTGATTTTAGACAATGCTGCTTTTCATAAGTCTAAGAAGACTAAAGATTTAATAGAATCAGTAGGATGTAGGGTAATATTTTTACCACCTTACTCTCCTGACCTAAATCCAATAGAGAAATTTTGGGCTAATATGAAAAGGTGGATTAAACAAAAAATCGGGCTTTCACAAGAATTGTATAACACCATTTGTGCATTCTTTGCTGTAACATAACTTAACTGCTTTTACTATAAACCAATTAACTACGAGAGAGTACAAATGCTTTATAATCAAGTTAAATAAATTTTGGATTGCATCAATACCACTAATCGTAAAAGTTAACCATCTTCTCAGAGATTAATTGGTTGTCATATTTTTCTAAAATATCTTGTCGAATTTGCGCACCAAGATGTTTTCGTAACGAAGGCATAGTGATTAGCAGCTCCATAGCTATTGCTAAATCTTCTATATTTTGAGGTTTGACTAATAACCCATTTATTTTGTCTTGTATTAATTCTCTGCCACCTGGAGCGTCAGTAGTAATAATCGCTCTACCATATGCCCCAGCCTCTAAAAGGGAGCGGCTTAGTCCTTCACGATAGGAGGGCAATACGGCGATGTGGGCTTTTTTCCATATTTCTTCTATATCTTTCTGATATCCAAGATATTTGATATATCCTAGATTTTGGTAGTCTTTCAATATGGATTGTGCTATTGATTGTTTATTATTTTGCTCAGGCTGACCAACTAACCAGAATTCAGCATCGATATTTTTCTGTTTTAATATTTTTGCGGCATATATAAATTCATATACACCTTTATCAATAAGCATTCTAGCTACTAAGGCAACTACTATTTTATTACCTAACGGTTCTGGTAGGAGAGGGAATTTCTTGGTTTCTATACCAACACTACATTGTTTAATGACTAAATTTGGTGGAGCAATACCTAATTTCACTACTAAAGCTAAATCATCATCATTTTGTACAACAAATAACATGCTTTTATAATAGCTTATTAGGGATAATATTTTAACTATGATCTTCCTAAGGCATTTTAGTAAAAATTTATTGCTGATAAACAATAAGCCCATACCAACAAAAGTGTTAATGATTTGTGGTATATTGCACAGAAAAGCACTGATACTTCCATAAAAAATTGGTTTTATAGTGAAATTATGTAATATATCAGGTTTTTCCTTATTTAATATTCTGATTAACTTGAATAATAATAGTAAATCAGCAAAAAGGTTAATACTCCCACGCTTTATTGAAATTGGAATTATTGGTAAATTATGCTGTTCTATTTTATCTTTAAATTCACCAATATCTGTTAGTACTTTAACTTCATATCCTTTCATTTTACCAGTCAAAGCGATTGGCAGAAGATGGTTATAAAAGTGCCCATCTGTATTTGTAAAAATAATGATTTTTTTCATTTATTTTTCTTTATAATAACTCTATAACATAAAATCATACTCAAATGATTTGGGAAATGGGGACAATAAGCAAAGGGTGAACACGCGAATTACCTACAGTCTTGCGGAGCAAACTCTTCAAATCATTTGAGTATAATTGAATTAAACTTATTATATAGTATATGTCAAGATATTTAGTCACTGGTGGGGCTGGTTTCATTGGTTCGCACCTTGTTAAATTATTAACAAAAGAAGGGCATCAAGTTGTCATATTGGATGATCTTTCAACTGGTACCTTTAATAATTCACCTGATAAAAATATTGAATTTATTCAAGGAAATATTTTAGATCAAGATATTGTGAAGAAAGTATTTAGAAATATCGAGGGTTGTTTTCATCTTGCAGCAGTGGCAAGCGTGCAGGAATCAATTAATAATTGGCACTATAGCCATCAAGTAAATTTAACAGGAACCATTAATATCTTCCTTCAGGCAAGTAAACAAAATATTCCTGTGGTATATGCGTCATCTGCTGCTGTTTACGGGAAGATCAGTGATTTTCCTCTACAAGAAAATGGCAAAGTGAGTCCACTTTCTCCTTATGCGGCGGATAAATATGCCTGCGAGCTACAAGCTAAGGCTTTTGGCGAGGTTAAATCTCTTAAAAGCTGTGGTTTACGCTTTTTTAATGTTTATGGTACAGGACAACCTAAAAATTCTGATTATTCTGGTGTAATATCAATATTTAGAGAACAAGTGAAAGATGGTAAAGAGTTGGTGATTTTTGGTGATGGAAATCAAAGTCGGGACTTTATACATGTTTCAGATGTAACAAATATGTGTGTTAGAGCCTTATCTATGGCGGCATCATCGGCACCAGTACTAAATGTTTGCACAGGACGTGCCTATTCTATAAATGAACTTATTCAATTAATTGATAAAATCGCTGTTATCAAAGGAATGAAATATCTACCACCTCAAGTTGGTAGTATAAATACTTCTGTTGGCAGCCCAGAATTGGCTCAGCAGATTTTAAATTATAAAGCAACATATGAGTTAGCAACTGGATTATTAGAGTTATTTAGCGTAAATTTATGAATTCCAAAGAAACCCTGATTTTAGTAGCAGATATTAGGGGGTGGGCTTTTGATAGCGTTGCTTCGTTTGTTCAATCTTTGTTAAATGATCAATATGATTGTCATATAATTTATAGCGGTGATTATAAAACATCGGAGGAGTTTTTAATTAATTTAAACCAATATAATTCTATTAAATTAATACATTTTTTTCATCGCGGGTATTTAACGCACTTACTGCAAATTATAGCAGATAACAGTATTAACACTAATAGTAATATTGAAAAATTATTAAATATTGCCATTACCATTAGCATACCTGATCATTTATTTATTGAAAATGAATCTGACATACTAAAAAATCTACCAACTTTCCGATTTATTGACAACTACTACACTAGCTCTAAAAGATTGTATGATATTTATGCAAATATCCCAGAATATCCAAAACCGTGGCAAGTAATTTATGATAATGTATTAATTCCAGATTCACAAATTCCCCCTGATCCTAAAATTGGTTTAGCCTCTAGTCAGCTAGTTATCACATGGATCGGTAATAGTGCTTGGGAAAGTTGGTATAGTACTATTGACGATTACAAAGGTCTAAAAACAGTAATTATACCAGCCCTAGAACATCTTGAGCATGAGAAAATTTATATCAAAAAATGTATAATAGATAAAAATAAGCGATTACACTCAAAACAAGAAGTTTGGGATACTCTAAAAGAAACAGACATTTTGCTAATAGCCTCCGTGCAAGAAGGAACACCGTTGACGCTTATTGAAGCGATGGCATTTGGTTGTGCAATTATTACTACTGACGTGGGGATTGTCCGGGAGGTGCTACCTGATATACAACATCAGTTTATAATCAACAGGAATCATCTGTATCTTACGGAGGTAATAAAAAAATTAGATGTTGACCGAGATTTACTAACAAAAATTAAACAGCAAAATTTTCTTGCTTATCAAAAAATCTTTGCCGATAAAACCAATTTGCAAAATTTATGGCTTTCGTTTATAGATATTTCAGTAAAAAATCATAACAAAAAACAAAATTTACAAATAAAGCAACAAATTTTAAGAGATATTAATCTTGTTAGTAAGGGCGAAGCTCCATCGATAATTGATAAAATCCGTTCTATTCGTTTGTTAAAAAAGATAGCACAACCTCTTCTAAGATATTATTGGGTTAGATTGCTTGCTAGACGAATAATTACAATGCTTTATTCTTGTTCTTCAGAAAATGATTATGATAATTTTAAAAATTTTATAATCAAATACCAAGGACAGCAAAAGGATATAGTCAATTCAGGGGAATTAGGTAGCAGGAACGATGGAGCGACGCCTATAAGTAATAGGCGAGCATTGAGCGACAACGTCACCAACTTCCCATCAATTGACTATAACGATATTTACGTAATATATTCTAGTACTTTTCCTGGAGTCGCTAACTCCACTAAAGAATTATTTGACCAAATAATTCCTTTTCCTATAGGCAAAGGAATTATTTTGCTAAGTTATATTAATGCATATTTACCTAACAAAATTATCACTAAAATAGCTCAGTTAATTATCAAAACAGGCATTAAAAAATTAGTTATATCGGGTGGGCTTGATGTTCATGCTCAATTAGTAGAAAAGTTGCATCAGCTTAAGGCTGATAATTATTTAGATATTTACTTTTTATGGCATGGTTCTCCTGCCCAATGGGTAGATTCTCATCATTGCCAAGATTTTTATAAATGGTTAAATTTATATAAACAAAATAAGATTAAGGCTATTATCACCCTGAAGAAAGGTCTAGAACAATTTTTGATAGCTAATGGTATTCAATCTTATTTATTACAAAACTTCATACCATCAATGCCTGAAAAAAAGGTGATAGCTATAGAGAATAGTAAATTTACAATTGGTATATGGAGTGCTTCTAGCATATGGATAAAAAATCTCTATCCTCAATTTGCCGCAATAAGTATGTTGAAAGATAAGGTTTCTTGTTATACTAATTGCCATTTTAATGACAATAAACATGCTTGTTGGATGATGCAGGATGTAGAGCTTAAAGTTTTTCCTGAGCAATTACCACATCAAGAACTAATAAAACTTATTGCCAATACTAATTTAACTTTATACGTTACTAATTCAGAATGTTCACCTATGATAGTTTTAGAGAGTCTAAGTTTAGGAGTGCCTTGCTTAGTTGGTCCTACAGCAGATATTTATGATGATCAATTTTTACGTGATATGTTAACTGTTAATCGCGTTGATTGTCCGCTGACCATATTTAAAGCAATAGAAAAGGTTCAACAAAATATTGATATAATACGTTCTAAACTACCGGAGTTTATTATAAAATATAATAAAAATGCTCTTGCTTTAAAAAACTATTTGCTAACAGTCATAAATAATGATCATAATAGGTGAGGGGAGTGATAGGCTTATGGATTGCCACGCTCACGTGCGTTCGCTCGCAATGACGTAGGCATATAGCTCGCTTGTCATTGCGAGGAGGCGTAAGCCGACGAAGCAATCCATTTTCGGATTGCCGTGTCGCCGTAAAGCGGCTCCTCGCAATGACGTTAGTTTACATTGATAAATGCTAAGCTAATCGGGTTAGCTATAGTTACTTACTCATTGATGCTTGTGTCCCTTTACCCATAGCAGCCTCTTTTATTGCCGAACCTAGATTAACAACACTCTTGGCAACGTCTCCCATGGCTATAGCATTGTTTAAACTACTTTTAACTATAGCGCTAACTGCCTTACATGAACATTTTATTACATTCACCACCGCATTTAAAATCTTATTATCTTTGATGGCATTAATGGGTGCCTCAAATATTTTTTCAACTTTTTTTAATTGTTCTGTAGCAAAATCTTTTAAGCGACCTGTAAGAGTTAGTGAAGAGCTTAATTTATCTAGAGGTTTTTTATGATCTACATTATCAGCGAATTCCTTGAGTTTTTCAAATGAACTCATAAATTCCTCAAACACCTTTCCTGCTTTCTCAAATTCTAATTTCTTTACCCCAGAAAAAGCCTTACTAGCAGTACCAGAAAAACATTTCCGTGCTTCCTCCAGATTCTTTTTTACTTCTTCTAGTTGTTGCAAGGCTAGAAAAGTACCAGGCATTTCTCCTATATGACTCTTTAGTTCTTTTGCAGGCAAACTCTCTTGAACTTCATCTAGTTTTTTACCCATAATTTCCTCTGATTATTTAATTAAATTTTTTATCCATGGACTTCACTAGAAATTGTAGCAGAAAATTCCCATTATCTCAACCATTAAAAATCTAAATCGGCGTAGCATGTGGGTGGAGTAAAACCTGGTATTTTGTCTTGTAGTAGGGAGCGAAAGCTAGGTCTGGATTTGACTATTGCATACCAATGACGAATAGATGACCATTTATCCCAGTTAACTTCACCGAAATAATCTAGAACGGAGATATGACAGGCGGCAGCTATATCTGCACAGCTTAAGGAATTTGATGCAATAAAGCTACGTAACTCCAATAAATTGGACATATAGTTCAAGTGATGTGACAAATTAGTCTTTGCTGCTCTAAGAAAATCGGTTCTAGGTCCCCCTAATTGGCAGGATGGTCTTACTACTTTTTCATCGATAATAATTTTTGTTACTTCGCGGTAAAATTTTTCATTAAACCAACTGAGTAATCGACGGATTTCGCATCTAATATCAAAATCTTCGTCCATAAAATTAAAATTTGGATATTTTTCATGAAAATACTCAGTGATCGGATAAATTCCTGCTATAATTAAATTGGATGCCTCTTGTAAGACCGGTAAAGTACCCGCCTGATTTAAAGACAAAAATTCCTGATTCCTCTGCCAATAATCCTCTTTAACCATAGTAAATTGAGCATCTAGTTCTTTTAGCAACACCCGAACCTGACGTGATAATGGACAAATAGGATGATGGTATAATTTTCTCAATTAACTACCCTTGATTTAAACATTAAACCTAAAATGCACTACATCTCCATCTTGCATTTTATACTCTTTACCTTCTAAACGCATTTTACCCATTTCTTTGGCTTTTACTTCCCCATTAAACTTTATATAATCCTGATAGCTAATGACTTCAGCCCGAATAAAACCTTTCTCGAAATCAGTATGAATAATACCAGCTGCTTTAGGAGCCAGTGTACCATTACTAAAAGTCCAGGCATGTGTTTCTTTAGGCCCAACAGTAAAAAAGCTTTTTAGATCTAATAAATTATACATTTCTCTTATAATTTTACTCAGACCTGTTTCCGCAAGCCCTATACTATTTAAGAACTCAATTTTTTCCTCTTTACTTTCCAAAACTGCAATATCCGCTTCAATTTTCGATGAAATGAGGACATGTTTTGCCCCTTCTTCTTCAGCTTTTTTTGCTACAAGCTCGGTAAATTTATTACCAGTAATCGCCTCATTTTCCAAGACATTGCAAGCATATAAAACTGGCTTAGAAGTCAATAATTGCAATTGATCTAACATTTCTTTGCTATAAGCCTTGCTGATGCTGCGTACTGGCTTATCTATCGCTAGAGTTGCTTGAATTTCTTTTAATAACTCTACTTGATCTTTTAAAGCTTTATCACCTGTTTTTAAACGTTTCTCAGCATTCGTTAAACGTTTTTCTACCGATTCAAGATCGGCTAAAATTAATTCTGTTTCTATTATTTCAGCATCATATATTGGATCAATTTTATTATGTACATGAGTAATATCTATATCCTCAAAACAACGTAATACGTGCAAAATAGCATCGACCTCTCGTATATGAGATAAAAACTTATTACCAAGCCCCTCACCTTTACTAGCCCCTTGTACCAAGCCAGCAATATCGACGACTTCTATATAAGTAGGAATAATTTTAGTAGAATTAGCAACAACTGCCAACTCATTTAGCCTAATATCCGGTACTGATACTATAGCCGAATTTGGCTCTATAGTGCAGAAAGGATAATTAGCCGCTTCTGCTGCAATACTGGAAGTTAAAGCATTAAACAAAGTTGATTTTCCTACATTTGGCAAACCAACAATACCACATCTTAATGTCATAAATCTTTCCTTAAATAATATACTTCCGAATCTTTATCATAGCCACTTCTTACAAACTCTAATTTAAAGCCTAATTTTTCATAAAATGGTTTGGTCTGCCAATCGGTAGTGCATACAGTCATAAATTTACAATTACGCTCTCGTGCTACATCTTCCACCTTTGCCATCAGTAAAGTGCCATAATTCTGACCACGAAAATTTTCGGAAACCCATAACATGTCAACATATAAACAACCATAGAAGATCTTGCCATCTACACCAGCAACAAAATTTTTATCATTATCAAAACAGGTGAAGGAAAATGATTTTATAACATCAAGCCCCTTCTTGACTTTAGCCTGCTCATTTAAACCATCTTCCATTATCTTCATATATTGTGCATCTATGCTATTATCTGCATAGATTATCTGTAAATTTAATGGTTTCTCCATAATTTAAATTATACTCCTGCTAAATTCTTCTACTTTACCTGAAAGTAATAAATGGAAATTATTGGTTATTACTTCAATGGAACTGATAATAATTTTATATTCTTCTTTAGAAAAAGAAGCTAAGACGTAATCCGATACATCATCATATGCCGCTGGTCTTCCTACCCCAATTCTGATACGGTGATAATCATTCCCTACACACTGATCCAATGATTTTAAACCATTATGCCCTCCGCTACCACCAGCTAATTTATATTTTATTCGACCAATTTCTAAATCTATATCATCATGTAAAACGAAAATATTTGGTGGGTTGATATTATAGTAAGAACATATGGCTTGTACTGCTTTACCGGACAGATTCATATAAGTTACAGGTTTTGCCAATAGTAATTTCTGTCCGTCCACTATCCCTTGTGCCAGTTCTGCATGAAGTTTGGATTTTGTATTCCAAGAAATTTTATAGTATTCTGATAAATAATCGACAGCTATGAAGCCAACGTTATGACGAGTATTTTGATACTCCTTGCCTATATTCCCCAAACCTACAACGAGTACACTCTTCTGATTTGAGTATATATTTGAAGGCTTTGAAGAATTGGCTTCGCCAATAATTGAGGGATATTCACGCGTTTTTGATAATGTCATTATTACGACCTTTTGTCATTTCACACCACTTCATCATTTCCACCCACTATTGTCATATATGGACGAGTGAATTTGTTATTCCCGCGTAGGCGGGAATCTAGACCCCGCACCGAAGCAGGTATGACACAAAAATGGATTGCTTCGTCGTCATAAAACGACTCCTCGCAACGACGTTTGAGATGCATACACGTCATTGCGAGCGAACGTATGTGAGCGTGGCAATCCATAAATTGTCATATGGATTGCTTCGTCGACCTACGGTCTTCCTCGCAATGACGGCTAAAGCTTACACACTCCTCGCAATGACGGTTATATAATTATTTTGCTTTCACTTCGTCAGTTGCAGTTTCTTCACTTTCTGCCTTACTACCCTTACGCCCAATGATAGTAGCAATAATAAAATCACTTTTACTAGCTAGCTGAGTTCCTTCAGGTAATTTAATGCCTTTAGCTTTTAAAGACTGACCTATTAGCATATTGCTAACATCAATATTAACATTTTTAGGTATATTATTGACATCACATAAAAGAGTCATAGTTCTTTTGATGATATTAAAGAATCCACCCCTTTTAACTCCTAAAGCTCTTTCTTTACCTTCGTAAACTACTGGAACTTCCATTGTTTGGGTTTTTTCTTCTAAATGGACAAAATCAACATGCCTAACTATGTCAGTAATAGGGTGCAATTCTACAGCTTTTGGTAATACTTTATGAGTTTTGTTCCCCACTTTAATTTGAACAATGGATGATATAAAACCAGGCTTTCTATAGTGTTTAGTTATTTCTTTTTCTTCAATAGAAACGGCAAGTGGCTGTTTATTTGCTCCATAAACCACAGCAGGAACCATACCTCTTCTGCGTAGGTCTCTTGCAGCTCCTGTCCCAAATTTCTCCCGCATTTCCGCTGCAAGTTCTAATAGTTCACTCATCTTTTTCTCCCAAGAGCTTTTAATAATATTGGGTAATGATAGTACTAAATGCTAAAAAATTCAAGTATTAATTTGACAAGACGTTTGACTATTGTTTACTATAGACGTTCATAGTAAAGTTATTAAGAGGTTATCATATGTCGAAAGTTCAAGATCAAAAAAACATAGACGCTGTATTATCAAGTGAAGCAAATTCATTAACAAAGATGCAGAATGCTATAGGTGAACTCCTAGATGCTAATCAACAATTAAAAGGTAGCATAGAACTAAAACAGAAAGTAGATGCGTTAAAGAAGGAAGCACCATCTTTACCTTGGTTTAAAAGATTCGTACAAATTATTCCTCAAGTGAAATATCTTTTTATAAAAAATGATGAGCAGATTGCCGCAGAAAGGAGAGAAATCAACAGAGAGATACTCACATATGTTGATAATACATTAACAAAAGTAGGAAAAAAATCTTCATCTTTACAAGTAATCATCGATAAAGAATTACAGATAGGATTAGATAAAATTCTTAATAATGAATCATTATTGCCAGAACAATTGGAAAGAGCAGGAAAATTACAAGAGCATTTGAGCAGTTTAGGTGTATCCCAAAAAGATTTTAGAGAAATTGTACCAAAGTTTTATAATGCTAAAGAGGCTGTAGCATTAATGCACGAAAGAACACAGCTAACACAAATACAACAAGATATAACCGAACTGGTAAATGCTAATAGTAAGGTTCAAGGACTGCTTGCTATAAAAAAAGAATTAGCAGAATTGCAACAAGAATTACCATCAACTTGGCTAGACAACCTTAAGAAATCTGTTGCAAAAATTAAATATGCTTTCGTAAAAAGTCAAGAACAAATTTTAAAAGACACCGTAAACAAAAATAATCTAACGTTACAGTATGTTGATAATGCTTTAAAAACCACTGGTAAGATCATAGAAAGTTCAAAGTTAGATAGACAAAATAAGCTGCAGAAAGAATTAGAAAATCTGAAAAAAAGGAAGTTATTACCTGAACAGTCAGAACGCGTAAAACTTTTAAGTAGTGAAATTGATTTGACTTTTTCCAAAATAATTTCTACTTCAGAACCATTACTAACTACGATTGGTCAAGAGCAGACTCAGTCACAAGCCTTGCACTCATCAATGCCTAATCTACAGACGGTGCCACTACGTCCAGCCCCGCCACCACCTCATTTAGCTAACGCCTCATTACCAAACCAAGCTGTTCAGCAACAAAATACAATACCACCAGCACCGCCTCTACCTGGGGGTACAGGTCTTCAGCAAGCAGCCGGCTCTATACCACGACCAATACGTCCAGCTCCACCGCCGCCTCCTCCACTAACGCCTACTACTTCGTTGCCGGATATAAATGCTCCACAACCAGAAGAACATGCTAGACGAGCATCTATGCCATCGTCAACAAAACGGCATGCTCCACCTCCACCTGTACGTACTACGTCGTTGCAGAATCTAGCTGACCCACAACCAAATATTGCAGCGGAAATACCTCCAGCACCGCCACCACCACATGTGGTACCAGGCTTACAACAAGGGGCTCATCAAGAACCCCAAATAATACCACCGCCGCCACCATTGCCACCTACAGCAACCCAACCAGTTCCGCCGCCTCTACCAGGAGGGTTTGATCAACCGCTACCACCACCTCCACCACCACCACCGCCGCCACCTGGTCAAACTAACAACCCGGCAGCAGCAAACCCAATAGAAGGGCAGGAGAATGCTCATGGGCAGCTATTAAATGAAATTAATAAGGAAATACAACTTAAATCAGTAGCAGTATCTGAGAAGAAACCGGTAGGGGACGATCTATTAGCTGCAATTAGAGCTGGATTAAAACTTAAAAAAGTAGGTACAGATAAACAACACAAAGATGCTGTAGATAAAACTAAAGCAGGAGAGGAACCTTCTATTGCTACATCTCTGAGAGACGCAATTCTTACTAGAGCAAAGGCATTCCAACCTGATTACGATGATGAACACCCACATGCTGAGCTTGTGGAGTTTATTGAAAATAAAAAAGTTAATGAATCTACTCTTATTAATACACTTCATGATGAACTTCCTGAGACTAAAGATATTATTAAGACCAAAGAAAAGCTAGTTGAATTTATTGAGAAAGATTTCAGTGGGCAAGATTTTGAGGAATGGGAAGAAGATGATCAGGAAAAGAAACAAACAAGAATCGTTAACAAGCTAAATGAACTTAAAGAGAAGTATGAGAACAATGCTCTTGACTTATCAGCTAAGCCTGTTGTTGAAGTGGTAGCAACAAAGGAAGAGCTCCCTAAAAAGCTTCAGGCAGAAGCAAAAGCTATTGTAGCCGCTATCCCTAAATCCAAGAATGTTACAGGAGCCAATAAGCCCCTTCCTCCACCACCTCTTCCCCATAAAATTCGACCTGTAGGTGGTCAGGGTGTATAAGGGCAGTGTACACTAATGTTGGGGTTAAGTAGGTGTATCAAAACGACGTCATTGCGAGGAGCCACTTTAGTGGCGACAAAACAATCCATTCATTTTTGGATTACTGCGTTGCCGCAAAGCAACTCCTTGCAATGACTCTTGGTGAGCAGGTTTTTTATTCATCAATTCATTCAACAACCTGATCTAAATAAATTACTTGAAAATATTGTTTAGCCGCTAACGACTGTATATTAGGTATTTCAGGATATTGTAATAATAATGGCAAGAATACGCTTTCTCCAATAACAATACGGGTATTTACTCCAGCAGGTGTCATTGCGAGACCACGCAAGTAGGTTGTGGCAATCCACATTAATTAGATTGCTTCGTCGTCATAAAACGATTCCTCGCAATGACCGTTGTAGTTTACAATATCCTCAAACGTTATTGTGAATAGATGGCAGTTTGCTATGGATCAATACCAATATCGGGTATAATATTAGTTTGTCTCATTAATTTGTGATTTAGATTTCTCTAAGTATTTTAATATTTCTTCATGTAACTTAGTCCATTTAACTTGTTTTTTCATAAGAGGTAGGAATTCTTTCTTCCATACTGTTATGTATTGCTGATAATATTCTTGTTCGAATTTTTGGAATTCAGAAGAAATGTTTTCTTTAAACATAGCTATTAAATTTGAAACCTCAGTAATTTTATGAGCTTCTAAAGATTCCAAAGATAAAATGTCTTGTTGTAAAACATCTATTTTATTTAATAAATTGTTTTTAAAGGTATTATATGGCAAGATTATATCATACCTTAAATCAGAATTATAATATATTTCCATTTTATATATTAAGCTATTGAACGTATTACGTGATACCTCTTGTTCATAATTTGTAAGGGAAGTTAATAAATATTTATAGTCTTTTTCATTTAAATCACGTGGTTTAATAAGCATATGAATTTTGGAGTGTAAATTATTGAATTCACTATAAATACTATCTCGATACTTATCTAAAAGCTTAGGAAATACATCTTGTTGCTCAAGTTTTAAAGGTAAATCCTTCCTAATTTCTATTGGTAGATTATGTATCGAAAACTGATATACTACCCACATAAAACTCTCATCAAATTCATTTGAATAATTGATACGATCATCAGGCAAAACTACCTTACCTTCTTTATCATTCCAAGGTCGTATCTTATAAAAAAATCTATTCAGTCTTTCTTTTAATTTTAGAATATCTGTGTTTTTATCTCCCATTTTATATAATACTTTATCCATTAAGTGCTTAGCCTCGTTGGATTCTATTCTATTATTTATATGAAGCCCTATATTATTTCTTTCCAATAACTCCCAATCAAATAATCTATGCGGATCAACTTTACGTAGCACATAACTGTCAAATGCTTTACTATACAATATTGTTCCTATTTCAGAATGACTAAATATCATATCTTTTCTTATTTTAAAACGTTTCATAAGATATAGGAGCAATTCTTTTACAGATTCCATTTGCTGTTGTGAAAACAATTCACGCCCAGTATTCACTATTTCTATGCCGATAGAATAATTATTTAAAGCAGTTAATTCTTCAAATTGCTCACCCATTTTAATTTTAGCATAACTAATACCAGCATGGTATGCTCGCTTTTCTAAAGGAACCGTTAACGTAATACTGCCATCCTTATCTACAATAAAATGAGCAGACAGACCTATTTTGTTTAGCAATTCTTTTGTATCTTTTAATGTTGATATACCAGTATGGTGAACTATAACCATTGATACTTTTCTACCTTCTCTGTCACCATAATTTGCAACTGGCACAGGGTCTAGGAAAAGTAAGTTTTTCTTTTGCAATACAGGAAGTTCTCTTTGTAAATGAGCAAAATCATTGTGAAATCTTACAATATCAGGATGTGACTTAGATAAAGCACCAACTTTTTTATGGGAACACCCAACATTTAACAATGCAACTATTATAACAAGATAGTATCTTGAAAAAATCTTAAAAGCTTTATTGGTCATACAAATATAAAATCACTAAATAAAATATATTAAAAAATTAAGTACTTATCTTTCATTTTAGATTATTCAATGGTAAATTCAAGGGATTAATTAGTATCACCGTAATTCAGGGCGATTTAAAAGTTACACTATAACTTTATAAAATAATTATAGAAATGTAAACAATTTAATGCTATAAGTAAGCGGTGCTATGGTCATATGACTTGGAGAGGTGGCCGAGAGGCTGAAGGCGACGGTTTGCTAAACCGTTATACGGGTTAACCGTATCGAGGGTTCGAATCCCTCTCTCTCCGCCAATACTTATTACCCTTCCAGGGTTTTCTAATTTTATAAAACAATCCATATGCTCCTTACAAGTTGAAAAATAAGGGGTATATTTGCTCTCAACTGCATCAGATAATCTGGCACGATGAAGCCAAAACGGATTTTTGTTTTTGGATAAAAAGCGATAAACTAATTATAAAACGTATAGAATCGTTAATAGAGAGTATAACAAATCATAGTACCCTACAATTTTTATTCTATAAGTATTACAACAGCAATAAAAACATCATTGCAAGAAGGCGTAAGCCAAGAAGCAATCCATTCCTGGTTCATTTTTTGGATTGCTTCGTCGACCTTACGGTCTCCTCGCAATGACGCTTGGTAACCAGATTTTTTATTCATCATAAGAAAATAGTAAAAAAATATAGGGTGCTATCTGCCTGCGATAATTAATGAAGAAATTATGATGTCCAAGACTTTAAAATGTTATTTTGTTTTAAAACTAATATTTTTGAATTTATAATTGCTGCCCAAATAACAGCAGTCTTGAAAAAATTAATAAAGTACATTATTATATATCAGATAATGATAACTAATATAGTGAACATAGTATGAGAACTATTATTGATATACCTGACATGCAAGTAAAAATTTTGAATCAACTATCAAAGAAAAAAAAAGTGTCGAGGGCAGAAATTATAAGACAAGCTTTGGCTGACTATATAACCAATTATACTAAAAGTAAAAAAGGCTATAAATCAGCATTTGGTATATGGAAAGATCAAAAATTGGATGGCTTATTATATCAACAAAAATTACGTGGTGAGTGGGGTGAATGAAAGTATTATTTGATACTAATATATTGATAGATTATTTGTTAGGACATACAGTGGCTAGTAAAGAACTTGAGCAATATAAAGATTGTCAAATTAGTATAATAACTAAAATGGAAATATTAGTTGGAGCGTCAGAGGATAACGACGAAACCACCAGAGAGTTCTTAGATAATTTTACCATAATTGACTTAAATAAAGAAATAGCTGAAATTGCCATCTCTATTAGAAAAGAGCATAAAATCAAACTACCTGATGCAATAATATGGGCAACAGCTAAGTATTGCAATGGTTTGTTAATAACTAGAAATACCAAAGATTTTCCTATCCATGCCTCTGACATAAAAGTTCCGTACAATATATAATTGATAGAATGGGAATTCTATGAGATTATTTGGTTGTACATGAGTATCAACTTTCCAGTAATCGACCTCAGTTTAATAGGAATTATGATGTCCAAGATTTTAAAAATCGGTAAGTGTCAAGTACAGTTACTACCTTTATTGCTTACTATATTAGCATTTGTCATCCTCTTATCACTAGGGTTTTGGCAGATTGTTAGATTACAGGAAAAAGAACTATTTTTAAGTTCAATGAAAAATAATCTTAATAATCCTCCTATTGATATAAAAACACTTAGTGCAGATAAATTATATGCTAAAGTAAAGATGAATGGGCATTTTTTAACTGGTAAGAATTTACATCTTTATGGACGTAAATCAATGTCCACTGAAAAAGATGGTTATTATTTAGTTAGTCCTTTTCAAACTGATGATAATAAGATAATCTTAGTTGTACTAGGGTGGTTTGCTGGAAAACATAAGAAAAATATTGATAATATAGTAGATGATTCTACGGAAATTACCGGTGTAATTCTCCTTGGTGAGAAAACCAAGCTGTTTGTCTTAGATAATGATGTTAAAAATAATGTTTGGTTTACTTTAGATTTAACTCAAGCATCTGATATTCTTGGTTTGACATTAGAGAGTTTTTATTTAATTATGGAAGGTAACAATAATCAATCTGAGATTGTTAAAAGTTTATCGATTAACAATCTGTTAAATGTCAGAAATGATCATTTAGAATATGCCATTACCTGGTTTACATTGGCAATTTCATTAGCAATAATGTTTGTGATTTATCATTTGCCTAAAAGAAATTAAAAATTAAGTAGGGAGAGTTGTTATGATATTAAAAGTAGGCGATATTGCACCAAATTTTACTATGCCAATAGGCGAAGATAGTAAAATCAATTTATCAGATTTATCAGGTAAGTTTGTTGTATTATATTTTTATCCGAAAGATGATACACCAGGCTGTACTATTGAAGCAGGTGATTTTAATAGGCTAAAGCCAGAATTTGAAAAAATGAATACCGTAATTGTTGGTGTATCAAAGGACAATTTAGATTCTCATGATAAATTCAAGAAAAAATATTGTTTGGATTTTGATCTTGCGTCAGATTCTAACTCTGATACTTGTGAAAAATATGGAGTTTGGGTAGAAAAATCGATGTTTGGTAAGAAATATATGGGGGTCGAGAGAACTACCTTCTTAATAGACAAAAAAGGTAAGATAGCTCACATTTGGTCAAAAGTGCAAGTGGCTAAACATGCTGAAGATGTGTTGAACCAGCTGCGGAAAATAAATTGAAATAATAATATCTTCATGTAGTATACAAAACAAATGTAACTTTATGTAGGTATAAATGACTAACTGGTTTTGTAAAGGTATTATTGTTGTTTATTTTCTTCTAACTATAACCCATGCAGCCCATGCTGAAAATTTTTTTGTAGTCAAAAAACAGGCTGAACAGTTAGAGAATAGACCTGTTGACAACCAGGCTATTGACCAGCTCAAAATATATTTACGGGAAATAAAATCTATTGCTGTGGATTTTACCCAAGAAGATTCGGCGGGAAATCAGACTGAAGGGAAGCTGTTAATTAATAAACCTGCGAAATTTCGCTGTAATTATTATTCACCATTTCCTTTGGTGATTATTGGTAATGCTAACTATGTGTCGGTATATGACTATGATATGAAACATGTAAGTCGCATTAAGGCAGAGGAGAACGTATTTAATTTTTTGTTAGAAGACAGCATAGATTTTGATAAATATTTTAAAATTGAGTCGACGATAGATCGAGATAATATGTTTGAAATTACTATTTATCATACTTTATCAGAGCGACGTAGTCAAATTACCTTTGACAAAGAGACTAAACAGATGAAAATGTTAAAAATACTTGAGGATGACAATGTTATTACCATAAAATTTAATCATATTGCAAAAGTACAGAATTTTGATGATGATTTGTTCAAGCTCAAACATCCAGACATATTTGGAGCACCAAAGAGACTGAACAAAAGCGATATAGAAAAAAAATATAATTTAGCTAGTTAAATAGCTTGCCTATAGATGAAAAAAGCACTATTTTATCACATGCTAGTAGTGGGCATTGGCTCTGTTCAGTTGGTCAGGTTCGAAAGGAAGCAGCCAAAATAGTCTCTGGTGGGTCATTACTAGCATATAATATATATATGAAAACAAACAAAATTCATGCTATTGCACGGGCTTATATAAGAGATGAAGATTCTGTATTAGTTGCTGACAATGGAAAAAATCTATTTTTGCCTGGTGGTCACATAAAACACCAAGAGTCAATTCATACCGCATTATCAAGAGAACTAAGAGAAGAAATAGGGCTAATTAATTTTGAATTAGGCAATTTTGTTGGCATGATAGAAAATATATGGGATTATAATGGCAAAGCTGTTCATGAGCATTGCATAATTTTTAAAGTTATTTCAAAAGATTTATCTATAAATAGAGAAGTTAAATCAAAGGAAGATCACTTAAAATTCCATTGGATAAAATTTAATGAACTGATACATCTTAACTTTTTACCTGATGGTTTATATAATTTGTTATCTAGATACGAAAAAGATGGTTTATCTCACTTTAAATCATTAATTAACTAGGCTCTGTGAACAAAATTTTAATTGTTTAGATTTTGAGTATTTTTAAGTGAAAATTAATAAGATTTTTGCCGGAATAGTTAGTTCTATTTCAAAAAAATCTTATAATTTGCAGCTAAAAAGAGTCGAAATCTAAACAATTAAAATTTTGTTCACAGAGCCTAGGTGTTTAAGGAATATTATTAATATAAAAAATATCAACTATTTTAGTTGTATGCCTTAATTAAATTGCTCTTACTATGATAACGCATCTCATCATATTTTGTGAATATAGCTGTGACAAAAACAACTGACCAATATATTACCTTTGCTAGAAAATATCGTCCGGCTAATTTCTCTGAACTATACGGACAAGAAGTTTTAACAAAAATTCTAAACTATACTATTCAAAAGGATCGTATATCTCAAGGCTATCTTCTTACTGGTATTAGAGGAGTTGGTAAAACTACGGCAGCACGTATTATTGCTAAAACTATTAATTGTACCAATCCAATAGTTAAAGGTGAGTATATTAAGCCTTGTGAGAATTGTCAGAATTGTAATAGTTTTAACAAAAATAATCATCCTGATATAATTGAAATGGATGCTGCCAGTAAGACAAGTGTTGATGATATTCGTAAAATAATAGAAAGCAGTGATTACAAACCGCTAATTGGTAGGTATAGTATCTTTATAATTGATGAAGTTCATATGCTGTCTAAAGGGGCATTTAATGCGTTACTTAAAATTCTTGAAGAACCACCAGCTCATGTCATATTCATATTTGCTACTACCGAACCACAAAAAATTCCATTGACCGTAATTTCTAGATGTCAACGCTATGATTTAAGAAGATTAACATTTGATGATATTTTCCAATTAATTCAAGAAATTGCCAAAAAAGAACAGTTGAAAATTGAAATAGAGGCTCTTAAAATAATTGCATCTAGATCTGATGGGTCGGCTAGAGATGCGGTCTCAGTACTAGATCAAGCAACAAGTTTGGGGGCAGGGGAGGTTATTACCCCTGAAATCGTTTATCAAATACTTGGTTTAGTTGATACAGCTAGTATCATCAAATTCTTTGAGTATATTATTCAAAAAGATGCGGCTAAGTCGATTGATTTAGTAAACCAGCTTTATATCTCTTCAGCAAATTTAGAAATTTTTGTAGGCTTAGTTGCTGATTTTAGTGCCTATCTTAATAAGGCAAAGATATTACCTGATTATCAAAATCCTATATATTTACCTTTTAATGATCAGGTTACAGCTATTTTAACAAAAGTTACCCTTTCTCAATTGTCTATTATCTGGCAAATATATAGTAAAGGGATTATAGAAATGAAAACTTCCCATAATCAGTTAATAGAAGCTGAAATGTTGGTGATAAAATCCATCTACTCACAAATGTTGCCATCACTAGAGGAATTAGTGGATATACATAATGATAGGGCACAACTAGAACAGCCTGTATTACAACAATCAACTCAAAATTATCAAATTACCGATTTTCTGGAGTTTTTACATTTGCAGAATGAGATGGAAATTTATTACATATTGTTAAACCAAGTGGAGTTAAAATCCTTTGCACTTCAGACTATGGAAATTGCTGGAAATGATCTGAATAATAAAATAAGAGAGCAAATTGCTAGCTTGTTATTTGCTTGGTCAGGTAAAAACTGGAATGTTATCATTACAAAACAACTAACAATAATTACTCTTAAAGAGCAATTGACGAATAAAGTAAAATCAAGTAAAGATTGGGAAATTTTAACAAAACACTTTCCAAATATCACGATTTCAGATATCCTGTTAAAGAATTAAAGAGATATAAGTATGGTAAATTTTAATCAGTTTTTAAAACAAGCTCAGTCAATGCAGAAAAAAATGCAGGAGATGCAAGAGCAAATGGCAAGTACTGAATATTCTGGAAATGCAGGTGGCGGGTTAGTAAATATTACCGTTAGTGGTCGAGGTGAAGTTCGTAAGGTCTCTATTGATGCCTCTTTGCTTAAAGAGACCGAGAAAGAGTTGCTGGAAGATTTAATTGTTGCAGCTTTCAGTGATGCAAAAAGCAAAGTTGATGAGGATTCACAAAATTCTATGCATAATGCTTTTGGTAACATTGGTTTACCACCTGGACTAAAAATGCCTTTTTAAGTCCTTGTGATATATTTAATAACATTCTTGTAAATGTTGAAGGATATTGTGAGCGTTCACGATTTTTTTGCTATTTTCTTGTGATAAATAAAAAAAATCTTAGTACCAAGCGTCATTGCGAGGAGACCGTAAGGTCTACGAAGCAATCCAGGAACGTGATTGAAAATGGATTGCTTCGTCGGCTACGCCTTCTCGCAATGATATCTTGTACTTTAATTTTTTCTTTCTGTGAATGCTCACAAGTTAGAATTTAAGCCTTGCACCAATAAGAGCAACAGTACCTCTAGTTTTTGTTTTAGGAGCTTCAACAAAATAAACTGGTTTACCTTTAGCTTGGAAATAAGATATTTCAGCATAAGGCAACAACCCTGGTGTTACTAAATACTGAGTACCAAGACTTATTGTATCAACAGTATTTTTATACTTCAGCGATCTAAAATAGGAAACACTTGTTTTCATAGGTCCCTGCCCATAGGCAATTGCCCCCTTATAATATTGCGTGTTACGACCAACTTTATGATAAGCTTTTGAAGTTAAACTTTTACCTAAATTACCATAAGAAGCTGCACAGGAAATATTACCGTAAGTAAAGATTGCTCCTAAATTGTAAGAAGCTAGATTTGATAGCTTATATCTATATAATACCTTGTCATCGGGATCTAATACTATAATCTTACTAGCTGGTTTACCATACTCTCCTGTAATGCCCACTTTTACTGATACATCATCTATAATTTCATATTTATAGGATATTCCTGCAGAAATCGCATCTCTGACATTATGATTTATAATCACCTGATTATCTTTACCACCGTTTATATCTGGTACTTTTACTTTAGTTACACCAACCCCTAATTTACTCAAACCCTTATCGTCTAAATTTTTTAGACTACGATTACCACCAGTATTTGCTGAATCAGGAATATAAGAAATACCAAACTGAAAACCTTGCATTTCAGGTGTATAGTAAGAAACTTTTCTAGATGTCTCTGTTTTGCTACTGATGTCATCAAAGCTATTGCTGAACGAACCCATGTGAAAAATACTACTACCGGACGTATCAAAATCTGGCTTTAGACCCTTATATTTCATATTGTCATCATATAGTACTGCAAACTTACTCCAACCACAACCAGCAAGTGGTACAGCAGTTGAACCAGTGCCAACACTCATGTTAGAAGCAGCGTCATGAGGAGATCCTAACTCTACTTTACCATAGTCTGTTTCTAAGAAAATATGAGAACCATTATAAGCTGCAGAAAGTTTTGCTTTAGTGGTTGTTAGTAAAACTATTTTGGCTCCAACTGTCACATCATTCAATTCTTGTTTGGCAGTAGCCATAAAAGCAGCTTCAGTATAAAATCCAAGATTTTTCTTATTATCAGTAATATTTTTACTTGTCCCTGACAATTTTTTCTGATTTCTATAACCAGATTGGAAATCAAAACACCCTTCTAATTTTATTTCTGTATCTGAAGCAGCATCAGCTTGAGTAGCACTACCACTAGCGAATGCTATGCTTGAAAAACAAGAAAAACATAGTAATATCATTAATTTTTTCATTGTAATACCTAAATTTCAATTCACTTATCTTCATTCATCCATACTTACTTAAATACAGACCAATTTCTTATTTAAAATTATAGCATAAGATAAATCATAATGTAACTAAATAACTCATAAATAGCTGTGTTTACTATATAAATAGGCTAGTTGTAATAGCAAATTTACAACTATGGTAATATTTTTTAATTGTTGCTAATACCATAGAAATATTGTATTTTAGTTTAGTGGGTTGAAATTGTTGTGAAGAACAAAGGTGGGTTTAACCCACCTTTTTTATTAGACTTCCTGCATAAGTCAATCTAGTTGGTGATTTTGTCGTCGAAACTTGCCTCCGCTCCTTAACAATCGTCTATGTACGCGAAGGTAGCAGGCTTCTTTTCTCCTAAAAATCCCGAGGGTTTTTTTGACTTATGCAGGAAGTCTATTGAAGTATTTAAAATATTTATATTAGTAATGCAAACTATAGAACAACAAATTATATATGTTATACAAGATAGCCTAAAAGATCTTGGTTTTGATTTAGTAAAAGTAACTTTAAAGGGTTCAAGCCATAAAGTACTTGAAGTGTTAATAGATAGATTGGATGGCAAGAAGGTTAATATAATAGATTGTCGTAATGTTAGTAGAAATATCTCGGCACTCTTAGATGTTGAAGATATAATTAGTGATAAATATTTTTTAGAAATTTGTTCAGCAGGTATCGAACGTCCCTTAATAAAATTTGAAGATTATACGAGATTTCTTGGTAGGGAAGCTACAATAAAACTAAAAGAATTATTAAATGGTAGAACTCGATATCAGGGAAAGATAGTTAAAGCTGAAGACAATAAAATTCATCTGCATAATAATGGTGAAGATATAGTGCTTTCATTTGATATGATAAAAAAAGCCTCTTTAGTATTAACAGATGAAATGTTCAGAAATTTAATGAATAAAAAATCTTAAAAGGTAGTGATTTTATGGTTAATATTGGTAACATAGAAATTCTACAGATCATAGACTCTGTGGCTAGAGAAAAGAACCTGCCTAAGGAAGCTTTGCTTTCGGCTATGGAACAGGCTGTACAGGCTGCAGGACGTAAGAAATATGGCAATGAACATAATATAAAAGCTGAGATTAACAGAAAAAATGGTAATATTAGTCTTTTTAGAGTCCTTGATGTAGTAGATGATGTAGAGAATCATTTTACTCAAATTTCTTTAAGTGATGCTACTGAGAAGAAAGCTGATGCTAAAATTGGCGATGAAATTTATGAACTCTTACCACCCATTGATCTTGGGCATGTTGCAGCTCAAACAGCTAAGCAAATAATAATACAACGCGTTGGTGAAACGGAAAGAGAAAAACAATATGAAGATTTTAAAGATAAGAAAGGTGAGATTTTAAATGGTATTGTTAAGAGAATAGAGTTTAATAATATCATAGTTGATCTTGGTCGTGCTGAGGCAATAATTAAAAAGGAACAGCTAATTAGAGGAGAAAACTTTAAAGTTAATGACCGTATTAAAGCGTATGTACAAGATGTAAGATTGGTGTCTAAAGGTCCACAAATTTTTCTATCTAGAAGCGATGACCAAATGCTAATAAAATTACTTGAATTAGAGATTCCAGAGATTTATGATAATATAATTGAATTGCGAGCTATAGCCCGTGATCCTGGATCAAAGGCAAAAGTTGCAGTATTTGCTTCTGATTCTAGCATTGATCCTATAGGTTCATGCGTAGGAATTAAAGGTAATAGAATTAGAGCTATTACTAATGAACTTAATGGTGAAAAGATAGATATAATATTATGGAGTAAGAATATTGCCCAGTTTATTATGAATGCATTGGCTCCTGCAGAAATTGCAAAAATTGTCATCGATGAAGATAAAAATATAGTTGATGTAGTCGTATCTCAAGATAATTTGAGTCTTGCAATTGGTAGAAGAGGTCAAAATGTTCGTTTAGCATCTAGGCTTACTGGTTGGAATATTAATATAATGACCGAAGATCAAGAATCTAAACGAAGAAATGATGAGTTTCGTTCTGCTACTGAATTATTTATGGAATCGCTGGATGTTGAAGAAGTGATATCACAATTGTTATCTGCTGAAGGTTTTACTTCTTTAGAACAGTTGGCTTCTAGTAAGATTGAAACTTTAATGAATATTGAAGGATTTGAAGAAGAATTAGCAACTGAGATCATCGAGCGATCAATAAATTATGTAAATGCTAAGAATGAAAAAATTATTATTAAGCTTGAGGATTTAGGTGTTGAACAAGAATTAATTGATGTATTGGATTTACAACCGGAATTCATATTAAAATTAGCTGAATATGGTATAAAGACTATAGAAGATTTGGGAGAGCTAACAGTTAATGAGTTTAAATCTTTAGTGCCTAATTCTAGTATGGTAGATAATGATATCGAATTACTAATTCGCACAGCTCGTACTGCTGATGATGAGTAAGCTGTTTGAGTTGAGGTGAAATATTTGGTTATGGATGTTTCAAATCCTAGAAAGTTAAAAATTTTTTCAAATAATTTAACATTAAGTATTAGTACTCAGAATTTTATTGATATAATTTAATTAGTTATCGTAGGTAGTTTCCTATTATAACATTACCAACAAAGATTTGTGAGCGTTCACGGTTTTTTGCTATTTTCTTATGATGAATAAAAAATCTGTTCACCAACCGTCTATTAGCGAGGAGCCGCTTTGCGGTAATGTGGTAATCTAAAAAATGGTCAGGAATGGATTGCTTCTAGGTTTATGCCTTCTTGCTAATAGACGTCTTGTACTTTAACTTTTTTCCGTGAATGCTCACAAAATAATTCTTCAAATCAGAAGAGTATACTATCTGCTAATCGTTGAATTAGGTAGCAGAATTATTTACAAAACTTTAGCATATATAATTGCTATTTAAAGGTTTAATATTTATGACGTATGACCAGGAACCTAAACCAAAGAAATTAACACTTGGTGGCTCAAAACTCTCGCTTAACAAACCATCTCAACCTACTAATGTTACTAGAGGTTTTGTTAGTTCTGCAAAAACCATTGTAGAAGTTAGGAAGAGTAGTACTCCAACTGGTACTTTGTCTTTTAACAAACTTTGGTCTAGTGGTTCTACTGCTCAGAGTGGGGAATCTGCTGCTGGAGAAGAATTTAATAGACGCCTAACTATTTTAAAAAAAGCAGCAGAAGATGCAAAATCTAAGGGTATTGATAATAAGATTAGTACTCTTAGTAAACTTGCATCTATTAATCAATCTGCGTCACAAGACTATTTAGAAGATATCCCAGAAAATACCCAGGATGATTCACAAGATATTGAAAATGATTTTGAGGTACCTCCTACAACTCCATCTTCGCAAGATAGAAATCAATCAAAGCCATTTGTTAGATCACCAGTGATTGGTTCTCAAAGCCATTTCGGTGTTGCACTTGAAGATATTTCTTCAACAGATAAGGCTGGTGATAATAAAATAGTAGTACCAAAGGTTAAAATTGAGGAGCCTAAAAAATTAAAAAAGGCAGATATTTTCAATATGCTTGATGCAGACGGAAGTGATAATGCCGGTAAGACTAGAAGCCTTGCCTCAATAAAAAGAGCAAGGGAAAAAGAAAAACGTAAAGCTTATCAACAAACACCCGACAAAGTGTATAGAGAAGTTATTATTCCTGAAGCCATTTCTGTCGGAGATCTAGCCAATAGAATGTCTGAGCGAGCAACCGATGTTATAAAAGAATTGATGAAGCTTGGCATCATGGCTACGACCAGCCAAACAATCGATACAGATACAGCTGAACTTATTGCTACGACCTTAGGGCATACAGTAAAAAGGGTACAAGAATCCGATGTTGAGAATATATTGATTAGTGAAGCTGATAAAGAAGAAGATTTAAAGCATAGAGTTCCTATTGTAACGATTATGGGACATGTCGATCACGGTAAAACTTCGTTACTTGACGCTTTAAAATCAACTGATTTGGCAAGTCAAGAGGCAGGTGGCATCACCCAACATATTGGTGCTTATCGGGTAACATTGCCTGATGGTAGGGCTATTACTTTCATTGATACTCCAGGGCATGAAGCGTTTTCAGAGATGAGGACTAGAGGTGCTAAGGTAACTGATATAGTAGTTATAGTAGTTGCAGCAGATGATGGAATCAAGCCGCAAACGATTGAAGCAATTAATCATGCTAAGGCAGCAAATGTCCCGATAATTGTTGCAATAAATAAGATCGATAAGCCGGATATTAATCTTGACCGAATTAAAAATGATCTGTTAATGTACGATTTAGTTAGTGAAGAATTAGGTGGCGATACTATAATTGTACCGGTTTCCGCTTTGAAAAAAACTAATTTAGATAAGTTAGAAGATGCTATATTATTAGTGGCAGAAATGCAGGATCTTAAGGCTAACTTTAGCGGACTCACTGCTGGTGTGGTCATAGAAGCAAAAGTTGATAAAGGTAAAGGAGCTGTGGCTACTATATTGGTACAACGTGGTACTCTAAGAAATGGAGATATAGTAGTTGCCGGAACGAAATACGGTAAAATTAAGAGAATGAATAATGATAAGGGAGTGGATATTACCGAGGCAGAACCAAGTTTACCAGTAGAGATTTATGGTTTAAATGAAGCTCCGCAGGCAGGCGATCAGTTTAATGTGGTGCAGAATGAAAAACAAGCTAGGGATATTGTAGAATATCGTGAACGCCTGGCAAAAGAAAAGAAAATTTCTGTTACCAAAAGATCAAGCCTAGAAGAATTATTCCTAAAAGCCTCTGGCAACACTGGTATGATAAAAGAGTTACCGATAATTATTAAAGGCGATGTGCAAGGTTCGATTGAAGCAATCGTTACTAGTATATTAAAGCTGCCAAGTGATGAAGTTCGTGTAAGAATTTTACATCACGCAGTAGGTGGAATATTGGAGTCAGATGTTACCTTAGCTACAGCATCAAATGCTATTATTATTGGTTTTAACGTTAGGGCTAATAGTAATGCTTTGATTCTGGCAGAAAGAGAAAAAGTGGATATTAGATATTACTCTCTGATCTATAATTTACTAGATGATATTAAATCAATAGTCAGCGGTATGCTTTCACCAATTATTCGTGAGCAATATATTGGTACAGTCGAGATCAGGCAAATATTCACTGTCTCGAAAGTTGGAAAAATTGCTGGGAGTTATGTTACTAAAGGTACTATTAAAAGAGGTGCTAGGGCTCGCTTATTACGAGACAATATCGTTATTCATGAGGAAAAACTTAAAACTCTCAAACGTTTTAAAGATGATGTCAAAGAAGTCCACGAGGGCTTTGAATGTGGTATCGCTTTTGAAAATTATGAGAATATCGAACAATTTGATATTGTAGAAGTTTTTGAAATTATTGAAGAAAAAAAACAATTATTGTAAATGCAAAAAGTTTCCGATAGAGAAAAATCTTCAAGACAAAAAAAAGTTGCAACATTAATAAATGCAGCATTAGTGGAAGTACTAAGACGTGGTAAGATGTTAGATGAGCGGTTGATTAATTGTCCAGTAACTATTACCAAAGTCTTAGTTACTGCTGATTTAAAAGTAGCAGATTGTTACTTTTTACCGTTTAATACGGCTTTTAATAAAATACAACTTACTGAATCTTTAAATAATTCGAAATATGCTATAAGAAATTTTATAACTGCTAAAATTAATTTAAAATATTCACCGGAAATTCGTTTTCATTATGATCACGGATTTGATAATGCCGATAAAGTTGATAAATTATTGAAGCAAGCTGAGATTAATCGGATGAGCTAGGACAAAATAGACTTACCTAGGCTCTGTGAACAAAATTTAAATTACTAGATTTCGACTCTTTTTAGCTGCAAATTATAAGATTTTTTTGAAATAGAACTAACTATTCCGGCAAAAATCTTATTAATTTTCGCTTAAAAATACTCAAAATCTAAACAATTAAAATTTTGTTTGACTTATGCAGGAAGTCTAATATATAAGAGCATTCACATATGTCTACAATAGTTCCAAAAACATTTTACGAAAGAGATACGCTTATTGTATCACAGGAACTACTTGGCAAGGTTCTGTGTTTTGGTAATATAGAGGCACGAATTATTGAAACAGAAGCTTATGTTGGAGAAGATGATCCGGCTTGCCATGCAGCCAGGGGTATAACGCCTCGTACAAAGCTTATGTATGGTTCTGCAGGTAATGCCTATGTATATTTAATTTATGGTATGTATTATTGTTTAAATATAGTGACAGAAAAACCAGGATTTCCAGCTGCTGTATTAATTAGAGGAGTATATCAATACAAACCTTCAGCAGTTTTACTTGATGGACCTGGTAAATTATGTCGTACCCTTGGAATTAATAAAACCCAAAATGGTCAGGATATGACTAGCAATCAATCCTTTTGTGTTATTGACGTAGGTGATACTCCTCAATTTATTACTACCCCTAGAATTGGCATTAGCAAAGGTACCGACAAACTTTGGCGTTATTTAGTGCGATAAATGATCCCATACATCCTGAGTCCATAAAACCATTTGACCAATTATCCCTACATTCTCTTCTTTGATTTCTGGCATTGGCGGTATTATTGCAAGGTCTTTACGAGTTTGAAACAATAATTGCTCGATAGAATGCCCCGCTTCATTAGAAACTAGTAGATTATGATTTTTCCATAGCTCTGCTATCAAGCACGCCAGTTCAGAATGAATAGTTGAGACATCCTGTTTGGAACTAAAACCTACTCCTTCGACTTTAACATGATAACCTTTTTTATCTAATCCATATTCTTGTAATATTTTATCAACTTCTCTTTGAGTAGCAATTGTTTGGCGTTGAATGTATAGTAAAGGCAGTTGAGTTATGTTAGTGATTGTGATAATATAAAATGAAAAATGTCAACTAGCCCATACAGTATAGATTTAAGAGAAAAAGTAATAAAATATCTAGAAGCAGGAAATAGTCAAAGGTCAGCATCTAGAGTTTTTCAATTGAGCCCTACAACAGTAAATACATGGCATGTAAGGTATAAGAAAGAAGGTCATTATCAAGCAAGGAAGTATAAAGGAGCAAAGCCTAGTATAGAAATGGATGATTTTATCAAGTATGTAGAAGAAAATCCTAATAGCAAAACGGAAGATATTGGTAAGAAATTTGGGATAAGCGCTAGTGGGGCAAGATATTGGCTAAGACAATTGGGATTTAGTTATAAAAAAAAGCCTTTACCTATGTGGAAGCTAATGCTGAAAAGCGATGTAAGTATTTAGAAGATATCAAAGATCTAGCTACAGATGCGCTTGTGTATATAGATGAGAGCGGAATAGAGATGAACATTACCCAAGATAGAGGTTGGGGAAAGAAAGGTCAAACACTACAAGCAAAGAAGAGTGGGAAGTATTACCAAAGGACGAATATTATAGCAGGTTTGGTAGGTAATAAATCTATAGCCCCTTTTGTATTCAATGGCACCTGTAATACCGAACTATTTAATAATTGGGTAGAGCAATTTTTGATAAAAGAGCTTATAGCTGGTCAAGTTGTGATTTTAGACAATGCTGCTTTTCATAAGTCTAAGAAGACTAAAGATTTAATAGAATCAGTAGGATGTAGGGTAATATTTTTACCACCTTACTCTCCTGACCTAAATCCAATAGAGAAATTTTGGGCTAATATGAAAAGGTGGATTAAACAAAAAATCGGGCTTTCACAAGAATTGTATAACACCATTTGTGCATTCTTTGCTGTAACATAACTTAACTGCTTTTACTATAAGGGTTATTGCTGATAAATAAAATAACATAATCTTTTTGCTTACCAAACTCCCCATTCGATATCTTATTAACAAGAATCACTGCAGCATCACAAGCAGTAGTAGCGGTATTAGGTCTTTCGTTATTCTTACCTACCTTGGTGTTTATTACTTTAGCAGAACTTTTATGATCCTTATCAAGGAAATCAGTTAATAAATCCTCACTCATCAAACTTTCTGTGAGTTTTTTTTCGTCTGTAGTTGTATAATTAGGGTAAACTCTTCCAGGAAAGAGTCCTTTGGGACATTCTTCTTTTGTGGTATATTGAATGAAGGGCTGTATTGGATTTAAGGCAATATTATGATTTTGAGCAAGTAATTTAAGATATGCCTTCCCTTCCTCTGTACGAGCTAGATCTTCTCCAACTAATAAAGAAGCATCTAATTTATTGATATCCCCCTTATCTTTCCATATTTTTAGTAATTTGTCGTATGTCTCTGGGTTAATGCCATCAATATTAGCCCATAATAGTCTTTTCCCGGTTAATACTGCTACTGGTTCATTAACTTTAATTTGTTCTATTATTTTATTATAGTAAATTATCCGTGCCAATAAGCCAATTCTAGAGGCTCCAGAATATATTGAGAGGCATATTTAATCATCCAATTTTCATTGGTTAATTCATTACGTTCCTGACCAACTTTACGATTAAATGCATTCTGAGCAACATATAGTAACCAATCTTCAACATCTCGTACACTCAATTCATTAGTAGCTTTAAATAAATTTTTACGCAATAATTTAGCATCGAATTGATCAGGAGCATCTTGAGTAGCTCGAGATTTAATTAAACTTCTAGAAATTGAAGCAAATATTTTTTCTGAATTACCAGTTTTATCAAAACATGCTAGATCATGCCATAATTTTTCTGGTTGTAAATATCCGGCTAGATGAAGAATCTTTAACAAACTGTCTTGCTGAGTTGGGGAAGTGAAACCTAATCCCTTAGCAGCTATCTCAAATTTAGAAAATTCTGACGAGCGTTTATAACCTTCATATGTTACCCCAGTAAACATTCCTGTTACTATAATAGGTAGCATCATTTTTTGTAAGAGTTTAGCTTTAGACATATTGTAAATCCTGTAGTTTAATTAGTTATCGCAGGCAGCCTTCTAGTTACTTCCCATGGACGGTTATTACTACAATCCCAGATTTTTTGGATTTTGGTATTTAATCCAAATATCAATTAACAATTTAGTAATAATAATTGCAGAAAACATCGATGATATTATACCAATAGTTAGTGTTACCGCGAAGCCTTTTATAGCACCAACACCAAATATAAAAAGTAAAAAAGCCGCTATCAAGGTTGTCACGTTTGAGTCAAGGATTGTCGCAAAAGCTGATTCAAACCCTGTCCTTATAGCATAAAGGTTAGATGCACCCTTTTTAAGCTCTTCCCTTATTCTCTCATAAATGAGTACATTGGCATCAACCGCCATGCCAATCGTTAATATTATACCAGCAATTCCCGGTAGAGTTAATGTTGCTTGGAAAAGTGACAATAAAGCTAGAATATAGAGTAAGGCTAGACTTAATGCGATATTGGCAAAAATTCCAAGAATTCCGTACGACCAAATCATAAATATCACCACACTGGCAAAACCAATCATCCCTGCTTTCTTACCTGCCTCTATTGAGTCTGCTCCAAGATTTGGTCCTATGGTTCGTTCCTCTATTATTTTTAAAGGAGCTGGTAACGAACCAGCTCTAAGTAATAAGGCTAATTCATTGGCTGATTCAACAGTAAAATTACCTGAAATTATACCGCTTCCTCCAAGAATTGGTTCATTAATTACTGGAGCACTTAATAATTTATTATCAAGCACGATAGCAAGCCTTTTACCAGAATTATTTTTGGTTATTTCCGCAAATAATTTGCTACCAAGATTATTAAAGGAAAAAGCAACGGCTGGTTGAGTATTTTGGTTAAAAGAAGCTTGAGCAGTTATTAGCTGCTCACCACTAACAATAACTTTTTTCTTAATAACTACATAATATTCTTTTTTATCTGAATTCTCTCCTTTAACTAGGATTAAACCAGAGGGTAAACGCCCATTTATTGCTTCTTGTATGTTGGCATTTTCGTCAACTAAATGGAAGGTTAATTTTGCAGTTTTACCAAGAATATTTTTGAGTTGTTGTGGGTTTTCCTCACCTGGTACCTGGAGCAATATATGTTTATCGCCTTGCCTCTGTATGTTAGGCTCTTTGGTACCTGTACTATCCACTCTCATTCTAATTATTTCGATCGATAGGGCAATTACCTTATGCCTTAATTCGTCAAGTTTAGAGTCACTATAGCTAAGCTTAATATTAGAATTATCTTGTTCTACAGTAATTTCTCGATCGATTTTATCTAAGATATTTTTCACTGTTTTGTAATCTTCTAGGTTTCTTAATTCAAATTGCACCGTACGATTTTTGGCAATAAGATTTTTATAGCCTATCTTATCTTCCCGTAAATATTTCCGTAAATGGTCAGCCAAACCTTCCATTACATCATTTAAATAGGCGTCAAAATCGACATCTAGCAATAGATGAGCACCACCTCTTAAATCAAGACCAAGATTTACCCTATAATTGGGTAATATTTTTGAATCTATAGTTGTAAAATTAGGTAAAGCACAAATAAAGGCTCCTATTGTACATAAAATAGACAAGAATATTTTCCATTTAGCAATATTATGCACAGTTATTTTCCTTTGTCTTTTTTACTTTTATTAACAGCTATAGCTTCTTTTTTATGACGACTTGTAATATCGAGTATTGCAGATTTTAAAACTTTGATTCGGATATTTTCAGATATTTCAAGGTCTATTGTGTTGTCAGCATCATTAATCTTGCTGACTGTGCCAAAGATTCCGCTATTAGTTACTACCTCTTCGCCCTTTTTTACGCTACTCACCACACTTTCTTTCTCCTTACGACGTTTTTCTTGCGGTCTAATTAGGAAAAAATAAAATACAACGAAAATTAATACCATCGGCACCATGCTTGTTAATACTGACTGCATAGATGATTCAGGTGCTGCTGGAACTACTTCTACAGTTTCTTTGATTGCTATTGTATCGTCATCTGCATAGGCATTTTCTGTAAACATAATATATCTCCTAATGTTTGTCTTTTACTGTAGTAAAAGTAGTTGTGTTAATTAGCAAACTACGTCATTGCGAGGAGTGTGTAAACACGACGAAGCAATCCATCTCTAATCATTTCTTTGGATTACTTCGACTACTACGTAGTCTCGCAATGACGTAGTAATGTTAGCTATATAATGACATAGTTACTCAAGATAAGTTAGCAAAGATTCATATCTAGCTATATCCAACTTAATAATGTCATTTTTTGTATCGTCATTTTCTTGGTTTATTTCTTTTTTTAAAAATTCTATTTTTTCAACTATTTTATTTGGTTGCAAATTGCTAGCATCAACAGCAAATTCAGTTATTATATTTACCTTGCTATCCTTAACCTCAGCTAATCCTGAACAGACAAAATATTTGAATACAGAATTATCTACTGTTATTTTTGTCAATCCAGCTTTCAAACTGGCAATCAATAATTCATGACCAGGTAAAACCCCAAATTCTCCTAACTCTCCTGGCATTATTACTTCTTGGGCTTGCTTATCAAACAGCACATTTATTGGTGTTACAATTTTAACCCTAATTGTTTTATTCATTATGCTACTTTGGCTTTAAGCGTTTCAGCTTTCTCTACTGCTTCGTCAATACTGCCTATCATATAAAAAGCAGCCTCTGGTAAGTGATCATATTTACCAGAAACCAAGCCATGAAACCCTTCAATAGTATCAGCTAAACTAACAAGTTTTCCAGGCATACCTGTAAATACTTCAGCAACATGGAAAGGTTGAGATAAAAAGCGTTGAATTTTCCTTGCCCTGGTAACAGTTAATTTATCCGCTTCTGATAACTCATCCATTCCCAGAATTGCAATGATATCTTGTAGCGACTTATAGGTCTGTAAAACTTTTTGCACCTCACGAGCAACTGAGTAATGTTTTTCTCCCACAATTGTTGGACTTAGCAACTGTGAACCACTATCAAGCGGATCTACTGCCGGATAAATACCAAGCTCGGCAATTTGTCGACTAAGTACAGTCGTTGCATCCAAATGGGTAAAAGAGGCAGCAGGAGCAGGGTCAGTCAGGTCATCTGCCGGCACATAAATCGCCTGTACCGAAGTAATTGACCCCAACTTTGTTGAAGTAATACGTTCTTGTAACTCGCCCATATCAGTTGCTAGTGTTGGTTGATAACCCACTGCCGAAGGTATTCTACCTAAAAGGGCTGATACCTCAGAACCAGCCTGAGTGAAGCGGAAAATATTATCGACAAAAAACAGGACATCCTGTCCTCCATCTAAATCTCTGAAACTTTCGGCTATAGTGAGTCCAGTTAAAGCAACTCTAGCTCTTGCACCGGGCGGTTCGTTCATTTGTCCATAAACCAGGGCTACTTTAGATTTCTCTGGATTTTTTAGATCAATTACGCTGGAACCAATCATTTCATGATACAAGTCATTGCCTTCTCTAGTCCTTTCTCCAACTCCGGCAAAAACCGTATATCCTCCATGAGCCTTGGCAATATTATTAATAAGCTCCATAATTAATACTGTTTTTCCTACCCCGGCACCACCAAATAATCCAATTTTTCCTCCTTTTGCATAAGGAGCTAGGAGATCAATGACTTTAATTCCTGTAGCCAGAATGTTTTTTTCAGTTGATTGGTCAACAAAATCTGGGGATGGTCGGTAAATTGAAGCACATTTAGTGGAATTAATTTCACCTCTTCCATCAATTGGCATACCAATTACATTCATTATACGCCCAAGAGTCCCAGTGCCAACGGGTACCTTAATGGTATCCCCGGTATCGACCACCTCTTGACCTCTTACTAACCCTTCTGTTGGATTCATAGCTATACATCTAGCAATATCATCCCCTATATGCTGTGATACTTCTAATATCACCTTTTCTCCATTATTATAGCACTCAAGTGCGTTGAGAATCTTCGGCAAATTCCCACCACTATTAAACTGCACATCAACCACAGCTGAGATAATTTGCACAATCTTACCGATAATTTTTGTCATATTTTACCTTACATTATATTTGTCTATCTATAGTAAATTAGACCCTAATCGTCATTACGAGAAGCTACTTTAGTAACAACAAAGCAATCCATTTCTAATCATTTTCCTAGATTGCTTCAACTACTACGTAGTTTCGCAATGACGCTGGAAGCTAAAACCGTCATTACGAGGAGGCATAAGTCGACGAAGCAATCCATTTGCTCGCAATGACTAGTCCACTAACCTAATTAATTTATATAGCTTCTGCTCCTGCAATAATTTCAATTAAATCCCGAGTAATTATATCTTGTCTAGACCTATTCAAAGTTAATGTTAACTTATTAATAAGCTCATTCGCATTTTTTGTTGCATTATCCATTGCTGTCATTCTAGCCCCTTCTTCACTAACCCTACTTTGTAGTAAAGCATAATTAATTTGTGCCGTTACGTAAAGATTAATCATATTCAAAATAAGCCCTTCACCTTCATATTCATAGCTTGAATATTGCTCATTTGAAGATATTTGTTTTTCAATTGGTAATATTTGCTGTTTAGTTGCAATCTGTGTCATAGCATTTTTACATTTATTAAAATATATTTGACAATTGCTAATTTTAGAACTGCCTACCATCTCCATTAGTTTATCTTTAACCTGAAATGCCAAATTATTATTATGATATTTGGGAAAATCAAAATAATTGTCAATATAATGGGAATATTGCAATTTTAATAGATCATAACCCTTTTTACCAATAATCATCAGTCTTACTTGTTTACCAGCATTTTCCAAATTTGCAATATCAAATTTCACTTGCTTGGATACTGAAAAGTTAAAAGATCCACACAAACCGCGTTCCGAGGTAATTACTATCAGTAAGTGCGGTCTATTCAAATCACTTGAACATGTTCCTTCTGAGAAGAATTTTTTCCCTTCTTCAGCCATATCCTGTAAATTATTTCTAGATGCTACATTAGCCATTATATCCCGTAGAGCCTCAATATAATCTTCTGAGTCCTTAACTTGGTTTTTGGCTTTGGTAAATTTGGTAGCCGAGACTATTTGCATAGCCTTAGTAATTTTTTGCGTTGATTTAACGCTTTTTATACGAGATCTTAATTGCTTTAAACCTGACATAGCTACCCAACTTTATTGTCAGTAAGAAAGTTCTGTACAAATTTTTCTAAGAAAAATTTTAACTTTTCTTCCGTTTCTTTAATGATTTGTCCCTGATTTTTAATGGATAATAAAATATCGTTTTCTTTAAGTTTTATTTCTTGGAGTAATTTAAGCTCAAATTCTTTTACTAATTCAACAGGAATAGTATCAAGGTAATTTTTTACCCCAGCATAAAGACTAACCACTTGCTCTTCAATAGGGAAGGGGGCATATTGATCCTGCTTCAATATCTCGCTTAACCTTGTACCATGTGAGATAAGCTGCTTAGTTGAGCTGTCTAAATCTGAACTAAACTGAGCAAAAGCGGCTAATTCCCTAAATTGGGCTAATTCAAGTTTGACGCTTCCTGCTAGTTGTTTCATAGATTTTACTTGGGCGGCTGCTCCTACCCTGCTAACTGATATACCAATATTTACCGCCGGTCTGATACCTTTATAAAATAGTTCATTCTCTAAAAAAATCTGTCCATCAGTAATTGATATAACATTGGTTGGAATATATGCAGAAACATCACCTGCCTGGGTCTCAATAATGGGCAAAGCCGTAAGAGAACCACCACCATCTTTATCCGACATATTTGCTGCTCGTTCCAGTAACCTAGAATGTAGATAAAATATATCTCCCGGATATGCTTCACGCCCTGGTGGTCTTCTGAGCAATAGAGATATTTGTCTATAGGCAACAGCATGTTTACTCAAATCATCGTAAATAACTAATGCATGCATGCCATTATCACGGAAATACTCGCCAATACTACAACCAGTGTAAGGTGCCACATATTGTAACGCAACGGGATCAGAGGCGGTAGCGGCTACAACTACCGTATATTCCATAGCCCCTGAATCTTCCAATTTTTTTACTACCTGGGCGATAGTCGATTTTTTTTGACCAATAGCTACGTAAATGCAATAAATCTTATTTTTTTCATCATTGTCAAGATGAGCTTGTCTTTGGTTAATAATCGTATCGATAGCAATAGCGGTTTTTCCTACTTGCCTGTCACCAATAATTAACTCCCTCTGCCCCCGACCAATAGGAATTAGAGAGTCGATCACTTTAATGCCTGTTTGTACCGGCTCTGTAACGCTTTTTCTAGCAATGATTCCCGGAGCATTTTCCTCGATATTTCTATAGCTATCGGTTATAATCTCACCTTTACCATCAATAGGACTCGCCATACCATCAACGACTCTACCAAGCAGTGATTTACCCACTGGTACTTGTATAGTCTTGCCAGTCCTTTTTACCGAGTCACCTTGTTTTACTTCTCGGTCATTGCCAATCAATATGATACTTACCGAGTCTGTTTCAAGGTTAAGAGCAAGCCCTTTCACTCCTGAAGCAAATTCAACTACCTCGCCAGCCTCGACATTATCGATGCCATATACTCTAGCTATGCCATCCCCAACTGTTATAACTTGTCCTACTTCTCGTAAATCGCTAAATTGTTCAATATTAGCAATTTCTTTTTTTAGTACTTCAGCAAGTTCAACAGCCTTTAATTTTTGGGTAGAACCCATAATTATTTACCTCATAAATCTTATTTAAAATATTATCTATAACTAATCTGATTAGTATTCCCCGCTATTAGCAAGACCTATAGTGGTCGTGGCAATCCATTTCTAACTATCTATATAACCTAAATCTTTGCAGTTTTTAAGGTTTTCGTTATTTTTTCTAACATTCCAGCAATAGAGTAATCCCTAACAATGCTATCATATTGTATAATAATACCACCAATAATTGACTGATTCTGACTAAAATTTATCGCAACTTTCTGCTGGAAATCATCTTCTAAATATTTAGTTAACCATTGTTTTTCTTTACTATGCAGAATTTTAGCAGAAGTTATTGTTACCATCTTAATATTTTTGCTTCTATTAAGTAGTTGTTGGTATAATACCACTATGCTTGATAAAATAGGCATACGTGAATGCTTTAGCAATATTAACAAAAACCGCTTAACTATAGATTCAACATTAAAGTTTTTGGTAATTAATTCAATTATTTTACATTTATCAATATCCTTTACTACAGGAGAAAATATAACAGCCTTGATTTGTGGATTATCGTTGATAAATTGATCGATAATCGTAACCTGCTCAAATATTTTATCTTCCAAAGCATTAGCTAGTGCATTATTAAATAACGCAGAAGTATAATTTTGTACTAATTTATTATTGATCATTATACTGTTACATCCATAAAACTCTAATAAGCCAAGCAATAATAAACCACATAAAGCCATGAAAACAAACCATGTAAGATTGCCCATAACACAGAATGGTTGATATTAAAAGAAATAGCCATAGCCAGTGCCGAACCAAATGACACACCATGCCGCATAACGATATTTATTTGCCGCTTTCGTGGAAAAGTTTCATAATCCTCAGCATTCATCTTACTCATTGCTTGTACTCTATATCTAAATAATATTACACGTCATTGCGAGGAGGCGTAAGCCGACGAAGCAATTCAGGAAATCGATAAATTTGGATTGCTTCGTCGCTCTAAAGTAGCTCCTCGCAATGACAAAGTAATGTTAGCTATACTTTATAACACAATCTATCCTTACCACTAAGTATATTTTAAAAAATTTTCCTTAAATATGAATGGATCTACCGTAAGCCTGCAATACTGACTCACCCATCATTTCAGATAAAGTAGGGTGAGGGAAAATAGTATTGATTAAATCAAGCTCTGTACCTTCCATAGTTCTAGCAATTACATAACCTTGAATTAGTTCAGTAACCTCTTCGCCTATCAAATGAGCTCCTAGCAATTCCCCAGTTTTTGTATCAAATATCGTTTTAATCATCCCTTCAGTATAGCCATCAACTAAAGCTTTACCATTAACGATAGATGGGAATTTGCCAATTTTCACTTGGTAACCAGCTTTTTTTGCTTGTTCTTCAGTAAGTCCTACACTAGCAATTTGCGGTGAGGAATAAGTACAGCCTGGAATATTATGTTTTTCTATAGGATGAGTTTTGAGTCCGGCAATAGTTTCCACAGCAATAATACCTTCATGACTTGCCTTATGTGCAAGCCACGGGGGAGATGTGACATCGCCTATTGCATAAATTCCTTGTTCATCAGTTTGCATAAACTGATTGGTAACAATATGACCTTTCTCTATTTTGATATTAGTTTTTTCTAGATTAAGGTTTTCCGTGTTAGCAACTATACCAACTGCCATCAGTAAAGTTTCAGCTTGTATTTTGTGATTCTTTCCTTCTATCTCAACTTCAATCATAACATGATCTTGTGTTTGGCTATGATTTAACAATCTGCTATTAGTATGAATTTTTATACCCTTTCTTTCAAAAGTTTTTCGTGCCATTAAAGAAATTTCTTCATCTTCAGCCTGTAAAATCCTATTTTGTACTTCAATTATGGTGACGTTTGTTCCTAAAGAGTTATAAAATGAGGCAAACTCTATACCAATCGCTCCTGAGCCAACTATAACCATAGATTTTGGTAATTTATCCATAATCATAGCTTCCTTAGAGGTAATAATTTGCTTACCGTCTGGTTTAAATCCATCTAAGATTCTAGACCTTGCCCCTGTGGCAATTATTATATTTGTTGCTTTAATCGAAATTTTTTGACCGTTACTATCAATATTTACCACTTTGCTAGTTCCAAGTACAGCAGTACCATCAATTACCGTAACCTTATTTTTCTTTAGTAAGGACTTAATGCCAGATGTTAACTGCGTCGATATATCTCTAGAACGCTGTACTATTTTTTTTAAGTCAAAGCTTGGTTCATTGACTATAATACCATAATCTTGAGCATGCTTAATTTTCTGAAATAATTCAGCTGATTTAAGTAGTGCTTTTGTTGGTATACATCCCCAATTTAAACAAACCCCTCCTAAATGCTCTTTCTCAATCAACACAACTTTTTTATTTAGTTGTGCAGCCCTAATTGCTGCGACGTAACCACCAGGTCCACCCCCAATAATTGCTATATCATAATTTTCCATTAATATATCCAGCTATTCATTCATTGCTTTTTTAATATAGCCTACTATAACTACAGTAATAAAAATGGCTACTGAAATTTATAATAAGTTTGATTTTTTATACCTCTATAAATTAAGATACCTTCCTTACCACCAAAAATTAGATCACGACTGGCTGTAGTAGAAGAGTTAACTGCAGACATCGTTAGATGTGATGTTATCCAAGATCGTGGATATGATAGTAATAAAAATAGACAAAACCTTGAGTCTCAGAATAATATTACCGTTATCCCTGGCAGAAAAAATAGAAAAACAAAAATTGTTTATGATAGAGAAAAATACAAACTTAGAGGAGCTATTGGAATATTCTTTGGAAAAATAAAAGAAAATCAGAGGCTTGCTGTCCGATATGAAAAAGATGATCTTTCTTTCCTCTCTTTTATCGCTCTTGCTGCTATTAAATTACACCTTTGTTAACAGTGTCTAGCTTGTTTGACTAGCTATTCCATTAAAAAATCTAATTTAAACTTCATACTTCCTAATCACTTATTCCTATACTGGCGTTATCAACAAGTGTTATGTAGAGAAAAGTTATTATTTTTCACTTGAAAAAAATGCTTTTAGCTGATATAAAACAGACAGCTTTGTATATACTATTTTGCGTATTTGAATTTCTTTTTCATTTATCATGGAATCACATGCTTTATGGTAGCTAGCGTCTGCTTAAATTCAATTATTAAGCTCAAAGCAGTATACACTCAAATGATTTCAATAATTAGGTTTAAAAATGAATAGTAAACACGCAATACATACCAGTACATTAGTACGTGAACCCATGATATTTCCAGAAAGCAGGTCTTGAAAGTCTGCGAGTATACGCACCCTTAGCTCAGCTGGATAGAGCAACGGATTTCTAATCCGTAGGTCAAAGGTTCGAATCCTTTAGGGTGCGCCATTCTTCGATTTTGGTACATTTTATGAACATGTCAAACGGTGGACGCAAGGTGTAGTCTAGCTTACAACCGTTCAGTTCTAGGTTAGCAAATACGAAATTTAACAATTTACGTTTTTCTGTAGCAGTCGAACCTTTAAACGTTTCTAATACCCCAGAAGCCAGTTCTACTAGGCTTATCAGCTGTTGTGAAAATTTATCATCGGCTACTTCGTGGTTTTCTATTTCTATAGCAATATCTGTTCGTTTTTGTGTTAATTCTTTACGTTTTTCTTCATGTTCTCCTTTTGTAATGTCACCGTCTAAAAATAGATCAGTGAGCCTGTTCATACGTGTTGTTATCTTTGTCTGTTCAGTGTATAACTCACCTATTCTCCTTTTATGAAAATCTTGTTCAATTTTTGCTGAGCTTTTAATATAAGAAATTACTTCAACTAATAACTTAGGATTCAAATAGAGCATTGCTAATACCTTTTCTACTTCTCCTAATACTTGTTTCTCTTGTACGTAGATTCTTTTATTAGTATTGCCATGCTGCCAAACTCGTAAATATGTCCACTCTGTTGTTTTACCATTAACATAGGTCTTCTTTTTGGTTTCAGCAGTAACAACTCGACCAGTAGCAGCACATTTTATCAATCCTCTAAATATATATTCTTTTTCTCCATACTTAAAAGGTTTTTTATTCCAGTTAAGACGCATCCTTTGGCAAGCATCAAATAGTTCTTTACTAATTATAGGAGGATATATATGCGGATATTGTTTTCCAGTTTTTAATAATCTCATTACCCCGTAATAAAACGGATTTTGAATAATTTTGTATATATGAGAACAACATAAATAACCTTGGTTGCCATGAGAATTACGTAAGCCCCACTTTCGAGTTTTTTTCAGTATTGCTAACAACGTATAATTACCTGTAGCATAAGTTTCAAATATTTTCTTCACAAGTGGTGCACGATCAGGATCAATGATGATTTGTCCTTTGCCACGTTCTGACTTTTTACTTGTCACATGCAGATAACCAATAGGTGTAGTACTAACCCACTCACCTAGACGTAGTTTTTGCTCTATACTACGATTGATATTATCTTTCAAGCTATCGACATAAGACTGAGCCATCATCACAAAAATGTTCCACATCATCCGCTCTTGTGAGGTAGAGTTTTTATGAATAACACAATTTTCTGTATAAAAATGCAATTCTATTTTGCCTTTCTCAATTAGATCGTTTAATAGTGGTGTTTCCTTATAGCTACGTTGCAACCGATCAACTTTATCAGTTACAACTGCAACTAACTCCTTCTGTTTCTTAGCAAAATCTATAGCTTCCATGAATTTTTTGCGATTACCAATAGTAGAAGATTCTGAAAATTCAAAGATTTTTAAAATTTCTAAACCTTTACGAGTGCAATACTCTTGTAAGCGATATTTTTGTGCCTCAATAGAATAACCATCTTCTTGTTCTCTTGGAAACTCTAGCTAATATTACTGCTTTCTTGGCTTTTTCTGTCATAAAATTTCTCCTATTTTAGTTAATAAGTTTTGGATTAAGGGTTCAATACTATCTTATAGACTCTCAAAGATTTTCAGGGCTTTTAAACCTTTACAGATACTATATTCCTGCAGATGGTATTTTGGGACTTCAATAGAATAGCTATTTTTTTGTTCTTTTGATGAGACACGAGCTAAAAGAATAGTTTTAGTTACCTTATTGGATATATTATTCATCTATATTTAAATTTGATTTTTTACTACCAAATGTATGGTATCTTTTACAATAAGTAGCAGCAACTTATAGAAGATAATCGTCCTCTATATTTACCTTTTGCAAGAGTACTTTTTCATAGCATCTGTTGTAAGTAGTAATGGCAATTAGGTTAGCAGATGACAAAGTACCAAGTACAGCCCAAAGTAGCGTATTAATTGTTGTATGCCGCAGATCTTCGTCAATTAGGATGGTGACAGGCTTATTAGTACAAGTCATTATTTGGCGAATTAATTGCCCAAGAGTGGCATGATCATAAGGTTCTGTAGATTGGATAATTCCTACTATCGTT